>NZ_JANUGP010000013.1 GCF_024753135.1 Streptomyces pyxinicus
CTTTCGGCGTCCGATTCCCGGTCGGCGGGATTGTCTGGGGCTTTTGGGCTTTCGCCCGTCGGCCTTTCGACATTCACTACGTTAGCCGATCTCCGCCGCGACTCATAATCGAGTCTTCCGAGTTCGAATTCGGGCACGCGAGCGCGCCGAAATCGACCCCTGCGAGGGGTGATGACTAGGTAGTGGGTTGGCCGCTCCGGCTGCAGGCGATCGCCGTACCCGGTTCAGCGGCTTGGGATACATTACGCACCTTCGAGGACTCCGTCAACTTCGCCTGCGCCGGGGCACATGGGCCCGGTAGGGGCTGACGGTCGGATCGTCGGCGAGCCAGTAGCGCCAGGGGTGCAGGTCGCCGCTTCCGCCCTCGCCGGCGACGCCGGTGCGCGGGCCGGTGCGTACCTGGTGGGAGGGGACGGGGGTGCCGGTCAGCATCCTCAGGGGGGTCTCGCCGGTGGTGCACGCGTCCGTGCCGTCCAGGGCTCGGTCGACCTCCAGGGCCGTGGCGAGGCGGGCCGGGCCCTTGGCCAGTTCCCTGTCGTTGCGGGCCGAGGGCCGGCGCTTCCGGGCGAGTTCCACGCCCTCGATCACCTCTCCGGCGCGGAGCAGCACGGCGCTCGCCTCGCCCTCGGGGCCGCAGACCAGGTTCATGCAGTGCCACATGCCGTAGGTGAAGTAGACGTACACGTGTCCGGGGGGTCCGAACATCACCGCGTTGCGGGGCGTGCGGCCCCGGTAGGCGTGCGAACCGGGGTCGTTGGGGCCGTCGTAGGCCTCGACCTCGGTGAGGCGGAGGGCGATGGGGCCGTCGGGGGTCGTCCGGACCAGGATCCGCCCGATCAGGTCGGGGGCGACCTCCAGGATCGGGCGGTTGAAGAAGTCACGAGGCAGTGGCGTACGGTCCGGGGGCGCGATCATGCCGTCCGAGGGTAGCCCAGACGGGTCACCGTTCCGGCGGAACCGGCCGGGGGCGCAGCGCGTTTGTACCGGGCGAGGGTCCATTCGTAAAGGGAGAGTCATGGCGTTCAAGAAGCTGCTCGCGAGCCTCGGGGCCGGTGGCGCCTCGGTCGAGACGGTGCTGACGGAGGTCAACGTCGTACCCGGCGGTGTGGTCCAGGGTGAGGTGCGGATCCAGGGCGGGTCCGTGAACCAGGACATCGAGGGTCTGTCGGTGGGTCTCCAGGCCAAGGTCGAGGTGGAGAGCGGCGACGAGGAGTACAAGCAGAACATCGAGTTCACGAAGGTGCGGCTCGGCGGCGCCTTCGAGCTGCGGGCCGGTGCCGTGCACGCGGTGCCGTTCGGTCTGGAGATCCCGTGGGAGACCCCGGTCACGATGATCGACGGACAGTCGCTGCGCGGGATGAACATCGGTGTGACCACCGAGCTGGCGATCGCGCGGGCCGTCGACTCGGGTGACCTGGACCCGATCAACGTGCACCCGCTGCCGGCGCAGCAGGCGATCCTGGACGCCTTCATCCAGCTCGGTTTCCGCTTCAAGAGCGCGGACATGGAGCGCGGTCACATCCGGGGCACCCGGCAGCGGCTGCCGTTCTACCAGGAGATCGAGTTCTTCCCGCCGTCGCAGTACCGCGGTCTGCACCAGGTCGAGCTGAGCTTCGTCGCCGACGAGCACGCGATGGACGTCGTGCTGGAGATGGACAAGAAGCCGGGCCTGTTCAGCGAGGGCTCGGACACCTTCCGCTCGTTCCAGGTCGGTCTGGACGACTGGCAGGGGACCGACTGGGCGGCCTACCTCAACCAGTGGCTGTCCGAGGTCGGCAGCAGGCGTAACTGGTTCTAGGCTCGGGAACCAGTGGTTCCAGATCATCGATCAGGAGGTACCGAGGTGACCGAGCTCAAGCGGCGGCCGCTCCCCCATGACTTCCATCCCCCCGTGCCGTCGTTCACGGTGACGAGCGCGGACGTCCGGGACGGCGAGACGCTGGGGAGTGCCCAGGTTCAGGCGGAGGGCGACACGTCGCCGCAGCTGCGGTGGGAGGGCTTCCCGCCGGAGACCAAGAGCTTCGCCGTGACCTGCTACGACCCGGACGCGCCGACCGGCAGCGGGTTCTGGCACTGGGTGCTGTTCGACATCCCGGCCTCGGTGACGGAGTTGCCGGCCGGTGCGGGCGGCGGCACGTTCGAGGGACTGCCCGAGGGCGCCGTGCACGCGCGGAACGACTACGGGTCGAAGGAGTTCGGGGGTGCCGCTCCGCCGCCCGGGGACGGCCCGCACCGGTACGTCTTCACGGTGTACGCGGTGGACCAGGAGAAGCTGGGTCCGGACGCGGACGCCTCCCCCGCCGTCGTCGGCTTCAACCTGCGGTTCCACACCCTCGCGCGGGCCCAGCTCATCGGTGAGTACGAGGTTCCCGCTCAGGGCTGACCGTTCATGGAACGTTTGCCCGTCTCCGGTCTTGGAAGTGATCGGAGGCGGGCATTTTTATTGCGTTGTCCATCCTGGCGCGCCCGTACAGAGTTGAGCCGAGCCCGCCGGGGGGTGGGCAGGTGCGCACGGGAGGTGGGCTGGATGCGGGACACGCTGGTGCTGAACGCGAGCTTCGAGCCGCTGTCGACGGTGACCCTGAACCGCGCCGTCGTCCTGGTGCTCCAGGACAAGGCCGTCGTCGAGCAGGCCCACCCGGAACTGCGCATGCGCGGTGCCGAGGTGGAGATACCGGCGCCACGGGTGATCAGGCTCTGCCGGTACGTACGGGTGCCGTTCCGAAGACAAGCCCCGTGGTCGCGGCGGGGGGTGCTGGTCCGGGACCGGCACCGGTGCGCGTACTGCGGGCGGCGGGCGACGACCGTGGACCACGTGGTGCCGCGGGCGCAGGGTGGGCAGGACACCTGGCTGAACACGGTCGCCGCGTGCGCGGAGGACAATCACCGCAAGGCGAACCGGACTCCGGTGGAGGCGGGGATGGCTCTGCTGGCGGAGCCTTTCGAGCCCACTCCGGCCGACGCGATGCTGCTCGCGCTGGGGGCCGAGGAGTTCGAGGCGCTGCCTGAGTGGCTGGCTCGGGAAGCCGCCTAGGCATCCGGGGGGCTTTGTCCGGCGGCGGCTGCGGGTGTCGTCGGTTGTTCGCGTAGTTCCACCCGCGCCCCTGGCAGGGCGCGGGTGGAACTGCGTGGCCGCTAGTCGATGCGGGGCTTCTCGCGGCGTTCCGTGCCGGAGGTGCCGGTCTGTGGCGGGACGGACGCTCCGCCGCCGTTGCCTCCGCCGCCCAGGGGGCCGAAGTTGCCCATCGCTCCGGAGAGGCCCTTGAGGGCGTCGCCGATCTCGCTGGGGACGATCCAGAGCTTGTTGGCGTCGCCCTCGGCGATCTTCGGGAGCATCTGGAGGTACTGGTAGGACAGCAGCTTCTGGTCCGGGTCGCCGGCGTGGATGGCCTCGAAGACCGTGCGGACGGCCTGGGCCTCGCCCTCGGCGCGCAGGGCGGCTGCCTTGGCCTCACCCTCGGCGCGCAGGATCTGGGACTGCTTCTCGCCCTCGGCGGTGAGGATGGCGGCCTGGCGCGTGCCCTCGGCGGTGAGGATCGCGGCGCGCTTGTCACGGTCGGCGCGCATCTGCTTCTCCATCGAGTCCTGGATGGAGGTGGGCGGTTCGATGGCCTTGAGTTCCACGCGGTTGACGCGGATGCCCCACTTGCCGGTGGCCTCGTCGAGGACGCCGCGCAGGGCCGCGTTGATCTCCTCGCGGGAGGTCAGGGTGCGTTCCAGGTCCATGCCGCCGATGATGTTGCGCAGCGTGGTGACGGTGAGCTGCTCGATCGCCTGGATGTAGCTGGCGACCTCGTAGGTGGCGGCCCGGGCGTCGGTCACCTGGTAGTAGATGACGGTGTCGATGTTCACGACCAGGTTGTCCTGGGTGATCACCGGCTGGGGCGGGAACGGTACGACCTGTTCGCGCAGGTCGATGCGGTTGCGGATGGTGTCTATGAACGGGACCACGATGTTGAGGCCCGCGTTCAGGGTGCGTGTGTAGCGGCCGAAGCGCTCGACGATGGCGGCGCTGGCCTGTGGGATGACCTGGATGGTCTTGATCAGGGCGATGAAGACCAACACCACCAGAATGATCAGGACGATGATGACCGGTTCCATCGTGTTCCCCGTACCCCTCTCCGCCGTGGCGCCCTCGGCAGATCTCGTCGTTGTGGCAGATCCGGTGTGGCAGATCCGTTGTAGAAGATCTTGCTGGTCGAGTCTGACAGACCGTCGTCCGTCCCGTGGGCCGGATGCCCAACTCGCGCGTGCGACGCGTCAGATGACGATCGCGGTGGCTCCTTCGATGTCCACGACGTCCACCTCCTGGCCCACTTCGTAGGCGCGGCCGGTGTCGAGGGCACGGGCCGACCAGATCTCCCCGGCGAGCTTGACGCGGCCGCCGGCGCTGTCGACGCGTTCCAGGACCACGGCCTGTTTGCCTCTCAACGCGTCGACGCCGGTGGCGAGTTGGGGGCGCTGTCGGCTGTGGCGGGCCGCGATGGGCCGGACGACCGCGATGAGGGCGACGGAGACGAGGACGAACACGAGCACCTGGAGGACGGCGTCGAAGCCGAGGCCCGCGGCGACCGCGGCGGCGACGGCGCCGACCGCGAGCATGCCGAACTCCGGCATCGCGGTGACCACGAGCGGGATACCGAGCGCCGCCGCGCCGACGAGCCACCACACCCATGCGTCTATGGCGTTCACATGGTCATGGTAGGGCCGCGGTGGGATGGCGGACAGGGCGCCCAGGGGGCGGGCCGGGGTGCCGGGTCAGGACAGGGGCAGGCCGTGCGCGGTCCAGCGGTCGCCGACCTGCTCCACGACGAGCGGGAGGCCGAAGCAGCGGGAGAGGTTGCGGGAGGTCAGCTCCAGCTCGATGGGGCCGGCGGTGAGGACCTTGCCCTGGCGGATCATGAGGACGTGGGTGAAGCCGGGGGCGATCTCCTCGACGTGGTGCGTGACCATGATCATCGAGGGGGCGATGGGGTCGCGGGCGAGCCGGCCGAGGCGACGGACCAGGTCCTCGCGGCCGCCGAGGTCGAGGCCGGCGGCGGGCTCGTCGAGGAGGAGCAGCTCGGGGTCGGTCATCAGGGCGCGGGCGATGAGGGTGCGCTTGCGCTCGCCCTCGGAGAGGGTGCCGAACTTCCGGTCGAGGTAGTCGCTCATGCCGAGGCGGTCGAGGAAGGCGCGGGCGCGCTGTTCGTCGACGTCCTCGTACTCCTCCTGCCAGCCGGCGGTCATGCCGTAGGCGGCGGTGAGGACCGTCTGGAGCACGGTCTGGCGCTTGGGGAGCTTGTCGGCGAGGGCGATGCCGGCCACGCCGATGCGGGGGCGCAGTTCGAAGACGTCGGTGCCGGGCCTGCCGAGGGTCTCGCCGAGGATGGTGGCGGTGCCCTTGCTGGGGTAGAGGTAGCTGGAGGCGACGTTGAGGAGGGTGGTCTTGCCGGCGCCGTTCGGGCCGAGGATGACCCAGCGCTCGCCCTCCTTCACCGACCAGGAGACCTGGTCCACCAGAGCCCGGTCCTCACGGACCACGGATACGTCCTGAAGCTCCAGAACATCGCTCATGAGCGCGTTGTCTCCCCTTGCAGTGTGGCCGGTCTCGGCTGTCGCGTACGCCTGTGGCTCGGTCCGCCGCGCCGGTGGGCGGGCCCCTATGAAATCTACGCCACGAGTGCCCCGCTCCATTCCATCGGTCCTGTCCTTAGGGTGGGGGCATGCTCTCGGAATCGCGTTCAGGACGCCTCGCCGCTTGGGGAAACGCCCTTTTGGCCGGACTTGTCTCGCCGGACGACGCCGCGCTCGCCATCGTGGGCGAGGACGCCGTGCACCGGGTGGCGGGGCTGCCCGGGGACCCGGGTCAGGTGGGGCTCACGCTCGCGCTGGGGCGGCTGCGGGCGCTGGGGGCGACCGGGCTGCGGCTCGCGCTGCCGGCGCCGGGTCATCCGCTGGGGCTGAGCGGTCCGCCGGAGTTCAACGCGCGGGCGCTGGAGGCCGAGGAGGCGGTGGTCTGTTTCGGTGCCGCGTTCGGGCTGGTGCCGGAGGTGTCGGAGGCCGGTCCCGCGGGTGATGTGCACGCCGAGGTGGTGTGGCGGGTGCTGCCGGTGCGGGAGGCGCCGCCGGCCGACGTGCCGTCGCTGGGTGAGGCCGAGCGGGAGCTGGCGGAGGCGCTGCGGGAGGCGACCGAGGTGCTCTCGAAGCTGGATGTCGCCGGGTCGGGTCCGGTGGCGGAGGCGGCGATCGACGCGTACCGGGCGCGGGCCGAGCGGGGCCGGGAGGTGCTGGCGCCGGGGTATCCGCCGCGGGCGGTGCGGGTGTTGGAGCTGGCGCAGCGGGTGGGGCTGCTGGTGTCGCTGGCGTACGACGGCGGGCACGGGGGCGCGGTGAGCGCGGCGGAGATGGCGGCGCGCGGTGCGGCGCTGCGGCCGGTGGAGCGGACGGCGCGGCGGGCGCAGGTGGCGGCGTACAACTCGGTGGTGGAGGAGCGGGAGCGCGGGGTGCGCTGACCGGTGGCTCCCGGAGCCGTGTCGCCCCGGGAGTCCTGCCTCGGTTCCGTCGCGTCAGTGGTTGACGGAGGTGTTGCCGAAGGCGGGGTTCAGAAGTCCGATCACGTCGATGGTCAGGCCGCTGGCGTTGACCGGGACGTCGAGCGGGATCTGGGCGACGTTGCCGGAGGCGACGCCCGGGGACTTGACGGCCGCGCCCTGGGCGTCCGCGTCGGCGAAGGCGGCACCGGCGGACGCGCCCGCGGCGATACCGGCGACGGTGACGGCGACGGCGGCCTTCTTGGCGATGTTCATGGAACGGGTTCCTCCTGCTCGGCTGGTCCGACCCGGCCGTGGGTCGTGCGCTGGTCAACGCGGGAGGCGTGCGCGGGGGTACGGCGGCTGGGGGGACGCGCTCCGTTCGGGGCAGTCGGATGACAAGCCGACCGGGAGGCGGGGTCCGGAGACCGGGCAGGCCCCCCGGTGACACCCGGGGGGCCTGGGGCGGCTGCGGCCGGTCTCAGTGGTTGAGGCCGAGGTTGCCGAAGGCCGGGTTCAGCACGCCGATGACGTCGACGCTGTTGCCGACCACGTTCACCGGGACGTCCACCGGGGCCTGGACGGCGTTGCCGGAGACGACACCCGGGGAGCCGACGGCGGTGCCCGCGGCGTGGGCGCCGTCGGCGGCGGAGGCCATTCCGGTACCGGCGGCGAGCAGGCCGCCGGCCACCATGGTCACGGCCGCTGCCTTCTTCAGGTTCTTCACTTTCAGCCCCTCCTGGACGTTCGCCACGGCGGTTCGCCGCGGCACGCACTGGAGAACGGCGGAGATCACCGGAGGGTGCGCCATCCGGGTGACATTCCCACGACGGTATGAATCTCGGTCCGGGCCGCAACCTTTCATATGGTCGTGAGTACTTTCGTATGGAGAGCGCTTCACCTGGTCATGCCGTGGCGTACGGCCCACAGCGCGGCCTGGGTGCGGTCGGCGAGGTCGAGCTTCATCAGGATGTTGGAGACGTGCGTCTTGACGGTCTTCTCGGACAGCACCAGCGCGCGGGCGATCTCGCGGTTGGAGCGTCCGTCGGCGATCAGACCGAGCACCTCGCGTTCGCGTTCGGTGAGCGAGCCGCCCCTGCCCTGGCCGCCGCCGGCCTCCTCCTGGGCGAGCAGGGCGCCGGCGACCTCCGGCTGGAGCAGGACGTGTCCGGCGTGCACGGAGCGGATGGCACCGGCCAGGGCGTCGGGGTCCACGTCCTTGTAGACGTACCCGGCGGCGCCGGCGCGCAGGGCGGGCACGACCGTGCGCTGTTCGGTGAAGCTGGTGACGATCAGCACGCGCGCGGAGTTGTCCAGTTCGCGGAGTCTGCGCAGGGCGTCGATGCCGTCCGTGCCCGGCATCTTGATGTCCATGAGGACGACGTCCGGCCGCAGTTCCTCGGCGCGGGCGACCCCCTCGGTGCCGTCGGCGGCCTCGCCGACCACCTCTATGTCGTCCTGGACCTCCAGGAAGGTGCGCAGTCCCCGGCGGACGACCTGGTGGTCGTCGACCAGCAGCACCCTGATCGCCTCAGCCACCGGGAACCTCCATCTCGATCGTGGTGCCCTCGCCGGGCGCCGACGCCACGGTCAGTGTGCCGCCGACACCGCTCGCCCGGTCCCGCATGGAGACCAGGCCGAGATGGCGGCCGGCGCTGCGCACGCGCCCCGGGTCGAAGCCGCCGCCGTCGTCGGTGACGCGCAGGACGGCGCCGGGGCCGCGGCGCTCCACGCTCACGTCGACGTGTGCGGCGCCGGAGTGGCGCAGGGCGTTGTGCAGGGCCTCCTGGGCGACCCGCAGCACGGCCTCTTCCTGGGCGGCGGGCAGGGCGCGGAAGGCGCCGCCGGTGAAGGTCACGCACGCGCTGTGGGCGCGGTCGAGGACCTGGGCATGGGTGCGCAGGGTGGCGAGGAGGCCGTCCTCGTCCAGGGCGGCGGGCCGCAACTCCACGACAGCGGCGCGCAGTTCGTCGGCGGCCTCGGCGGCGAGGGCGGTCACCTGGTGGAGTTCGTCCTTGGCGCGGGCGGGGTCGCGGTCGACGAGGGCGGTGGCGGCCTGGGCGGTCAGGCGCAGGGAGAAGAGCTTCTGGCTGACGGCGTCGTGCAGTTCGTGGGCGAGGCGGGAGCGTTCCTCGGCGATGGTCAGCTCGCGGCTGCGTTCGTAGAGGCGGGCGTTGGTCAGGGCGATGGCGGCGTGCTGGGCGAGGAGGGCGAGCAGTTCCTCGTCCTCCTCGGTGAAGCCGCAGCTCCGCTCGCCCTCGGCGTCTGCCGGGTGGTCCGCGCGGGGGCGCTGCTTGTTGGCGAGGAACAGCGCGCCGATGATGTCGTCGCCGTCGCGGATGGGCAGGCCGAGGAAGTCGGCGAGGTCGGGGTGGGCGGCCGGCCAGCCCTCGAAGCGGGGGTCCTCGCGCACGTCGGCGAGGCGCTCGGGCTTCGCGTCGTGGAGCATCGCGGCGAGGATGCCGTGCTGGCGGGGCAGCGGGCCGATGGCCTTCCACTCGTCGTCGCTGACGCCGTCCACGACGAACTGGGCGAAGCCGCCGTGATCGTCCGGCACACCGAGGGCGGCGTAGCGCGCGTCGAGCAGTTCGCGGGCGGAGGCGACGATCGTCTTGAGGACGTCGCGCACCTCCAGGTGCCTGCTCATGGCCAGCAGCGCGGCGCTGACCGCGACGAGGCCGGACCGGGGGCCTTGACTCATGTCCTCACGGTACCGGCGGGGTGTGACAGCGCGGATCGGACCGGTGACGGCGTGACCTGGGCCGCTGGGCCTAGGTCGCGCGGAGTAGGCCGGCGGACCCGGGGTCCGGGTCTACGCCGAAGGGACCCCGTGTGCTGCGGCTCGCGCCTGAGGTGGCCCGGTGGGGTCCGTTCCTACGGTGTGATCACCGCCCCGGACGGGCGCGGTGAGGCGACGAGGGGACGGATGTCATGCCGGTAGCGATCATCACGGGCGCGTCGAAGGGGCTGGGGCGGGCGCTGGCCGGTGCGCTGGCCGCGCGGGGCTGGGATCTGGCTGGACGCCCGGGGCGCGGCGGCACTGGAGGAGGCGGCGCGGTCGCTGGCCGGGCACGGGACGCGCGTGGTGGCGCTGCCGGGGGACGTCGTGGACGCCGGGCACCGCAGGGCGCTGGTGGCCGCCGCGTGGGACCTGGGCGGCGTCGAGCTGCTGGTGAGCAACGCGAGCGCGCTGGGTGCCGAGCCGCTGCCCCGGCTGGCGGAGCTGCCGCTGGAGGGCCTGCGGCGGGCGCTGGAGGTGAACGTGACGGCCGCGCTGGGCCTGGTGCAGGAGGCGCTGCCCCTGCTGCGGGTGGCGCGGGCAGGCACGGTGATCGCGGTCAGCTCGGACGCGGCGGCTAAGGCGTACGGCACCTGGGGCGGTTACGGCGCCTCGAAGGCGGCCCTGGACCAGCTGATGGCGGTGCTGGGCGTGGAGGAGCCGGAGCTGCGGGTGTGGGCGGTGGACCCCGGGGACATGGCGACCGACCTGTACGCGGCGGCCGTACCGGACGACGACGGGCCGCGTCCGGACCCGGCGGAGGTGGCGCCGGGTTTCCTGCGGCTGCTGGACGAGCGGCCGGCGAGCGGGCGGTACGCGGTGCCGACTCTGGTGGCGGGGCGATGAGGACGGCCCTGCGGATACCGGCGGAGCTGTCCGCGCGGGTGCCGGCGGAGCAGCGCGGGCCGGGGCTCGGCCGGGACGCGGTACGGCTGCTGGTGTCGCGCGGCACACAGGTGGCGCACCACGCGTTCGGGGAGCTGCCGGTGCTGCTGCGGGCCGGTGACCTGCTCGTGGTCAACACCTCGCCGACGCTGGCGGCCGCCGTGGACGGGCGACTCGGGCACGCGCGCGTGGTGGTGCACTTCTCCACGCGCGGGGACGACGGCCGCTGGGCGGTGGAGCTACGGGCGCCGGACGGGCGGGGCACCACTACGCGCGCGCGTGCGGGTGTACGCGCGGGGAGGGAAGTGGTCCTGCCGGGTGGCGGACGGCTGGTGCTGGAGGGGCCACTGGTGCCGGAGAGGCCACTGGGCGCGGGCGGGGAGCGGCTGTGGTGGGCGCGGGCCGAGGGGGCGGTCGTACCGGAGGTGCTGCGGGCGCACGGGCGGCCCATCCGGTACGCCTACACCGAGCGGGACCAGCCGCTGTCGGCGTACCAGTCGGTGTTCGCGCTGCCCGCGCCGGACGGGGCCGGGAGCGCGGAGATGCCGAGTGCGGGGCGGCCCTTCACGGCGGCCCTGGTGGCGGAGCTGGTGAGCCGGGGGGTGCGGTTCGCGCCGGTCACGCTGCACACGGGGGTGGCGTCGGCCGAGGCGCACGAGCCGCCGTACCCGGAGCGGTTCGTGGTGCCGGCGGCGTCGGCGCGGGCGGTGAACGCCGTGGTGGCCGAGGGCGGGCGGGTGATCGCCGTGGGGACGACGGCGGTGCGGGCCGTGGAGTCGGCGACGGGGCCCGACGGGCTGGTGCGGGCGGCCGGGGGGTGGACGGACCTGGTGGTGACGCCGGAGCGCGGGGTGCGGGTGGTGGACGGGCTGCTGACCGGGCTGCACGAGCCGCAGGCCTCGCATCTGCTGATGCTGGAGGCGGTCGCCGGGCGGGCCGCCGTCGGCCATGCCTACGAGGAGGCGCTGCGCGGGCTCTACCTGTGGCACGAGTTCGGCGACATGCACCTCATCCTCCCGGAGGAGACCCCTCACGCAGGGGATTGCAAGGGCAACTCAGGGTGAGAACAGGCCGTCCCCGATGTGAGGCCGCACATAGGGCCCACATCACGTACGAAAGGACATAGGAGACAACACACCCCCTCCCTAACGGGGCAGACGCCACGTTCTGTCCCGTTTTGCCCTTCCCTGATCCACTAAAGGGGATCGTACGTCACACCTTTGCCTGGGCATTTTGCGCCAGCTAAGAATTGCTCTCGTCGCTCAGCGCTGTGGGTTTCCGGCCCGCAGCGTTCGTGCGGGAGGAACCGATCCCCCGGCGGACGCAGGAGAGCGACCTCCGCGCTACAGAAGAGGTCCATCAGCCATGCCCAAGAACATCCTCACCCGAGCTTATAGTCGTACCCTGACCAAGCAGCACAAGATCGCCATCGCCGGCGTCGCCGCCCTCGGCACCGCCGCCCTGGCCTTCACCACCGTCCCGGGCAACGACCACACCGTCACCACCGGCGCCCCCGCCGCCAGCGCCCAGGTCGCCTCCAGCACCGCCCTGAAGAACGTCAAGGGCACGGTCACCGACCAGCTCGCCGGCCAGACGGTCAAGCTCGACACCTACGCCGCGCAGAAGAAGGCCGCCGACGCCGCCGCGAAGCAGAAGGCCACCGCCGAGGCCGCCAAGAAGGCTGACCGGCAGCGCGCCGTCCAGGCCGCCGCCAACCGCTCCGCGCAGCGCGTCGACATGCAGCCCGTCGCCGCCAAGACCTACGCGAACAACCTCGACGGCTGGATCCGCCAGTCCCTGGACATCATGAAGTCCAAGGGCATCCCGGGCAGCTACCACGGCCTGCACAAGAACATCATGCGGGAGTCCTCGGGCAACCCGATGGCCATCAACAACTGGGACGTCAACGCCATCAACGGCATCCCGTCCAAGGGCCTGCTCCAGGTGATCCCGCCCACCTTCAAGGCGTACCACGTCGCCGGCACCTCGTGGAACATCTACGACCCGGTCGCCAACATCACCGCCGCCGCCAACTACGCGGCCGACCGCTACGGCACGATCGACAACGTCAACAGCGCGTACTGAGGTCGGCGCGGACCTCTGACGTAACGACGTGACGCGGAAGGGCGGCACCCCTCGGGGGGATGCCGCCCTTCGCGCAACCGCGAGACCGCGGGACCGCCCGCGCTACTTGCGCATGACCTCCGGCTCGTGGCGGCGCAGGAAACGCGCCACCAGGAAACCGCAGGCCACACCGAGCGCGATCAGCGCCACCATGTCCAGGCCCCAGGCCGCCGCCGTGTGGTCCCACAGCGGGTCGGTGCTGCCCGGGTCGTCGGTGTTCGGGGCGATGTCGTTGAAGTCCAGCGTGGCGCCCGCCGCGGCCACCGCCCAGCGCGACGGCATCAGGTAGGAGAACTCGTTCACGCCGAGCGTGCCGTGCAGCGTGAACAGGCAGCCGGTGAACACGACCTGGATGATCGCGAACATCACCAGCAGCGGCATGGTCTTCTCCGCGGTCTTCACCAGCGAGGAGATCACCAGGCCCACCATCATCGAGGTGAAGCCGAGCGCCATGACCGGCAGGCACAGCTCGAACAGCGTCGAACCGCCGAGCACCAGCCCCTCGTCCGGGATCTCCCGGCTGGAGAAGCCGATCAGGCCCACCATCAGGCCTTGGAGCACCGTGACCGCGCCGAGCACGACCACCTTCGACATCAGGTACGCCGAGCGGGACAGACCGGTCGCGCGCTCCCGCTCGTAGATCACCCGTTCCTTGATCAGCTCGCGCACCGAGTTCGCGGCACCGGCGAAGCACGCGCCGACGGCGAGGATCAGCAGGACGGTGGTGGCGGTGCCGTTCGGCACATGGGCGCCGGTCCTCGGATTGACCGCCTCGTTGACCAGCAGGCCGCGCTCGTGGTCGATCAGCAGGCTGACCGCGCCGAGCACGGCGGGCAGGATCACCGTCAGCGCCAGGAAGCCCTTGTCCGAGACGATCACCGACACATAGCGCCGGACCAGGGTGACCAGCTGCGAACCCCAGCTCTGCGGCTTGGGCGGCTTCATCGCCTGCGGTGGCGGCATCGGTACGGCCTGCGGGGCCACCGCGTCGATGTCCGCGGCGTACAGCTGATAGTGCTGCGAACCCTTCCAGCGGCCCGCCCAGTCGTAGTCACGGTAGTTCTCGAAGGCGGAGAAGACGTCGGCCCAGCTGTCGTAGCCGAAGAAGTTCAGCGCCTCCTCCGGCGGGCCGAAGTAGGCGACCGCACCGCCCGGCGCCATCACCAGCAGCTTGTCGCACAGCGCCAGCTCCGCCACCGAGTGGGTGACGACGAGGACCGTACGGCCGTCGTCGGCGAGGCCGCGCAGCAGCTGCATGACGTCGCGGTCCATGCCCGGGTCCAGACCGGAGGTCGGCTCGTCCAGGAAGATCAGCGACGGCTTGGTCAGCAGCTCCAGGGCGACCGAGACCCGCTTGCGCTGGCCGCCGGACAGGGACGTGACCTTCTTGTCCTTGTGGATGTCCAGCTTCAGCTCGCGCAGCACCTCGTCGATACGGGCGTCGCGCTCCTGCCCGGTGGTGTCGGCCGGGAAACGCAGCTTGGCCGCGTACTTCAGGGCCTTCTTGACGGTCAGCTCCTTGTGCAGGATGTCGTCCTGCGGGACCAGACCGATGCGCTGGCGCAGCTCGGCGAACTGCTTGTACAGGTTGCGGTTGTCGTACAGCACCTCGCCCTGGTTGGCGGGCCGGTAGCCGGTGAGCGCCTTGAGCAGGGTCGACTTTCCGGAACCGGACGGGCCGATGACCGCGATCAGCGACTTCTCCGGGACACCGAAGGAAACGTCCTTGAGGATCTGCTTGCCGCCGTCGACCGTGACGGTCAGATGCCGCGCGGAGAAGGAGACCTCGCCGGTGTCGACGAACTCCTCCAGGCGATCGCCGACGATCCGGAACGTGGAGTGGCCGACGCCGACGATGTCGCTCGGGCCGAGCACCGCCGAGCCGCCCTTGGGGATCGGCTGGCCGTTGACGTACGTGCCGTTGTGCGAACCGAGGTCGCGGATCTCGAAGCGGCCGTCGGGAGTGGCGTGGAACTCAGCGTGATTCCGGGAGACCTGGAGGTCGGAGACGACCAGCTCGTTCTCCAGGGCACGGCCGATGCGCATCACACGGCCGAGCGCGAACTGGTGGAACGTGGTCGGGCTGCGGTCGCCGTGGACCGGCGGCTCCCCCGCGGCGCCGCCGGGCGCCTTCTGCACCGGCTGCTCGCTGGGGCCGGTCTGGTGCGGGAACTGCTCGCCGGGGCCGGTCTGGTGCGGGAACGCGGGCGCCTGCTGGTTCTGCTGCTGCCAGTTCGGCTGCGGCTGCTGGGCAGGCTGCGGCTGCTGCGGTGCCGCCTGCTGCTGGGCCCAGCCGGGTGCGCCGGCGCCCTGGGCCGCGTACGGCGCCGCCGCCTGCGGCTGCTGTCCCGGGGCGCCGACCGGCGCGGTGGCGGCGGTCAGATCCAGCCGCGGTCCGTCGGTCGCGTTGCCGAGGTGCAGCGACGAGCCCGGGCCGATCTCCAGGTGCTGGATCCGCTGTCCCCGCGCGTACGTGCCGTTGGTGCTGCCGTGGTCCTCCACGACCCAACTGCGGCCGTCGAAGCTGACCGTGGCGTGCCGCCATGAGACCCTGGCGTCGTCGAAGACGATGTCACCCTGCGGATCACGTCCCAGGGTGTAGGGCCTGGACGCGTCGAGCGTCCAGGTCCGTCCGTTTGATTCCAGTACGAGTTCCGGCACCGCAAGCCCCACTGAGTTGTCCCCCGAATTACCCCCGACACAGGGAGTCTAGGGATGTCGAACATCGTGGGGAACTATTCCAGGCTCGGCGCTCTGACCGAAACCCGGGCCTTGCGAAGGAAGCCGATACGCGCTTCGGTCCGCCCTGTTGACAGGGTGGCCGCCCGGTGCGCTCTGCGGCCGGGGCTCGCGACCACGCCGGCCCTGCCGCCGCTCGCCTGGCTGACGAGCCTCTCCAAGGACGCCACCGGCAGCAAGCTGTGCTTCCAGGCGCAGGAGGACGTACGGGACGCGCCACCGCCCGCCCCCGGGTACGACGTCTACGGCGCCCCGACCCTCGCCCGGCCCTTGGACGACCCCGAGTGGCCGCCCTCTCCCCCTCCGCCTCCGGGCAGGCCTCGTGGCGGACAGCGCGCCGGTGACGAAGACCGGGAACGGGGAGAACGCGCCCACCTGGCCGTTTCCTGGCACAGTCGAAAGGGACCCGGCACGGGCCGCCGGGTGGCGTGCCGTTCCGTGTCCGTCAGGCGGACCTCGGGGGCGGGAGGCACCGGGTGCCGGATACGGTGGTGGAACCATGAGCGCTTCGCAGACCGCCGCTGGGGAGACCCCCGAGGTCCCCACTGTCCTCGTCAAGATCTTCGGCAAGGACCGGCCGGGCATCACGGCCGGCCTCTTCGACACCCTTGCCGCCTACATGGTCGACGTGGTCGACATCGAGCAGGTCGTCACCCGGGGCCGGCTGGTGCTGTGCGCGCTGGTGACGCCGCCGCCGGCCGGGCTTGAGGGTGACCTCAGGGCCACCGTGCACAGCTGGGCCGAGTCCATGAAGATACAGGCGGAGATCATCTCCGGGCACGGGGACAACCGCCCGCGCGGCCTCGGCCGGTCCCTCGTGACCGTGCTGGGGCATCCGCTCACCGCCGAGTCGACGGCCGCCATCGCCGCGCGGATCGCGAAGGCCGGCGGCAACATCGACCGTATCTTCCGGCTCGCCAAGTACCCGGTGACCGCCGTGGAGTTCGCCGTGTCCGGGGTGGAGACCGAGGCGCTGCGCACGGCCCTGGCCTCCGACGCGGCGGCACTGGGTGTCGACATCGCCGTCGTCGCGGCGGGCCTGCACCGGCGCGCCCAGCGGCTGGTGGTCATGGACGTCGACTCGACCCTCATCCAGGACGAGGTCATCGAGCTGTTCGCCGCGCACGCCGGGTGCGAGGACCAGGTCGCCGAGGTGACGGCGGCGGCGATGCGGGGGGAACTGGACTTCGAGCAGTCGTTGCACGCCAGGGTGGCCCTGCTGAAGGGGCTGGACGCCTCGGTGGTGGAGAAGGTCCGCGCCGAGGTCCGGCTGACCCCGGGCGCGCGCACCCTGATCCGCACCCTGAAGCGGCTCGGCTACCAGGTGGGCGTCGTCTCGGGTGGCTTCACCCAGGTCACCGACGATCTGAAGGAGCGGCTGGGTCTCGACTTCGCGCAGGCCAACACGCTGGAGATCGTCGACGGCAAGCTGACCGGCCGGGTCACCGGCGAGATCGTGGACCGGGCGGGCAAGGCCCGGCTGCTGCGCAGGTTCGCCGCCGAGGCCGGAGTGCCCCTGTCACAGACGGTGGCGATCGGTGACGGCGCCAACGATCTGGACATGCTGAACGCGGCCGGTCTGGGTGTCGCCTTCAACGCCAAACCGGTGGTCCGCGAGGCCGCGCACACCGCCGTGAACGTCCCCTTCCTCGACACGGTGCTCTACCTCCTCGGCGTCACCCGCGAAGAGGTCGAGGCGGCGGAGACGCACGACGAGGACTGACGGTGGCCGGCGGGGGCCGGGGCACCGGGGGACTGAGAGGGAGAGGCCTGGGAGGACCGGGCGGGACGGTGCCTGAGGGTGGCCCCCCTCCCCTCCCGCCTGGTCGCTTGGCCGTCTCTCTCTTACTCCGAGGGTGCCCAGTACTCCGAGAGCGTGGCCGTGCCCGGTTCCAGGCTCTTCCAGGGGCCCTCGTAGGTCAGCAGGGCGAAGCCGGCGGCGGGGAAGCCGCGGCGGTTCATGCGGTCCCGGGCGTCGCCCTCGGCCGCGCCGGCCAGGATCTCGGCCAGGCCGTGCACGCCCGGGTTGTGGCCGATGAGGATGACGGTGCGCACGTCGTCCGGGGTCTCGTTGAGCAGGGCGATCAGCTCGCCGGGCGAGGCCTCGTAGACCCGCTCCTCGTAGGTGGTGCGCGGCCGGTGCGCCAGCTCGTGGACGGCGAGCTTCCAGGTCTCGCGGGTCCGGACCGCGGTGGAGCACAGGGCCAGGTCGAAGGTGATGCCGGTGTCGGCCAGCTTGCGCCCGGCGACGGCGGCGTCCATCCGGCCCCGCTCGGCGAGTGGGCGCTCGTGGTCGGACACCGGGGGCCAGTCGGCTTTCGCATGCCGGAAGAGGACGATCCTGCGGGGTTCAGCGGCGCTCATGAGTCCCAGCTTCGCACGAAACAGGCCATGCGGCGCAGGGAGTTGACATGCGCTTTCACCCTCGGGGAGGGCACCACGTCAGCGCGCGAGGAGATGCTGGGCGTGCTCCACGACGCGGGCGACCGCCGGGTCACCGCTCGCCGCGTGGGCGTCGGAGGGGTTGAGTATCAGTCCGAGCAGCACGAGGAAGGCGAGGGCGGGGAGGGCGAGGGCCCACCAGGGCAGCCGGATGTCGACGCCGCCCGGGGTCGCCGGGTGGGGCCGGGAAAGGGTGCGGGCGGGCATGGTCGCCTCCGTGGGTGCTTCGAGCGGGTCGGTGTCCGCGTGCCGCGGTCACCTCTCGAAGGTACGGATGCGGGGGCCCTCAACCCATCCGGTATCCCACCCAGTTGACCCTGACCCTGGCCCCCTAGGGGATGGGGGGTCAGCACCACCATGGGCGGGCCGTCAGCCGGGGGCGGCCGTCACGGTGACGCGATGATGGCGATGATCGCGATGACGGCGAAGATGGCGAAGAACGCGCCGAAGACGAGGAGCAGCTTCTTCTGGCCGTTCTGCGGGTTCGGGTCGAGCACAGGCTGCATGCGTCCAGTGTCCCATCCCCGGGCCGGGCCGCTCCGCCGGGGTCGGTGGCGGGGCGGCCGGGCGGGTCAGCGGGCCATCGCCTCGTCCTCCACGGTGCGGTCGCGGCCGGCCAGGAAGCCCACGGCCATCTGCGGGATCATCAGGGCCGCCATCAGGGCGAGCGGCAGTCCCCAGCCGCCGCTGCGCTGGTAGAGCACGCCGACCAGCAGCGGGCCGGGGATGGAGATGAGGTAGCCGGTGCTCTGCGCGAAGGCGGAGAGCTGGGCGACACCCAGGCCGCTGCGGGCGCGCATGCCGACCATCGTCAGCGCGAGCGGAAAGGCGCAGTTGGAGACGCCGAGCAGCAGGGCCCAGGCCCAGGCGCCGCCGGCGGGCGCGAGGTACAGACCGGTGTAGCCGGCGAGGCCGCACATGCCGAGGACGAGCACGATCGGCCCCTGCTGGGGCAGCCGGGTGGCGACTCGCGGGATGACGAAGGCCAAGGGCACGCCCATCACCATGGTGACGGCGAGCAGTACGCCCGCGGTGCCTGCGGGGACGCCGGCGTCCCGGAAGATCTGCGGCATCCAGCCCATGGTGATGTAGGCGGCGGTGGCCTGGAGGCCGAAGAAGACGGCGAGCGCCCAGGCGGTACGGCTGCGGGCCATGCGCAGCGGTGCCTGGGGCGGGGCGGCCACGGCCGTCACCGGCCGCTCCGGCTCGGCTCCCGGTGCGGTGCCGCGGTCGCGGAGCAGGGGCAGCCAGGGCAGGACGGCGGCCGCCGCGATGATCGCCCAGACGGCGAGGCCGGAGCGCCAGTCGCCGCCGAGGGCGTCGGTGAGCGGGACGGTGACCGCGGCGGCGAGGGAGGTGCCGAGGGCGAGGGCCATGGAGTAGAGACCGGTCATGGAGCCGACCCGGTCGGGGAACCAGCGCTTGACGATGACGGGCATCAGGACGTTGCTGACGGCGATGCCCATGAGGGCGAGCGCGCTGGCGGCGAGGAAGCCGGCGGTGCCGCCGAGGTAGGGGCGTATGACCAGGCCGGCGGTGATGGCGGCCATGCCGGCGCAGACCACGGCGGGGGCTCCGAACCGGCGGGCCAGGCGGGGCGCTGTGACACCGAAGACCGCGAAGCACAGCGGGGGTACGGAGGTGAGCAGGCCGGCCACGCTGCCGCTCATGCCGAGGCCGTCGCGGACCTCCTCCAGGAGGGCGCCGAGGCTGGTGATGGCGGGGCGGAGGTTCATCGCGGACAGCACGATGCCGAGGACGACGAGCCGGGTCGCCCACGCGCGCGGGCCGCTCGCGCGGGGGGTCGTCTCGGGTGGGCTCGCCTCGGCGGCCGTACCGCGTCGGGTCGGTGTCGTCGCCTGACGGGTGTCCACTGTCCGGGTTTCCTCACTAGCCATGAGACCCATCATAGAATCATGGGATGATTGGTTGTCCAATGAGCTGTCCAGCGACTTGTCCGATGAGCTGTCCCCCGGATCGCCCGGGTCCGGGCCCGTCGTGCGAAGGTGTGCCATGCCTCTGAGCCACCCGCGCCGTTCGGCGCTGTCCGAGCAGGTCATCGCCGAGCTGCGCAGTCAGATCGCTTCCGGCGAGTGGCCGGTCGGCTCCCGCATCCCGACCGAGCCGGAGCTGGTGGAGCAGCTGGGTGTGGCCCGTAACACGGTCCGTGAGGCGGTCCGGGCGCTGGCGCACAACGGTCTGCTGGACATTCGCCAGGGTTCGGGCACCTACGTGGTCGCGACGAGCGAGCTGGCGGGTGTGATGCAGCGCCGGTTCGCGACCGCCGACCCGCGGCACATCGCGGAGCTGCGGTCCACGCTGGAGTCGGCGGCTGCGCGGCTGGCGGCCGAGCGGCGCACCGAGAAGGACCTCAAGCAGCTGGACGCGCTGCTGGTGCGGCGGGAGCGGGCCTGGGAGGCGGGCGAGGCGGAGGCCTTCGTGTCGGCCGACGCGACCTTCCACCTGGCCGTGGTGGCGGCCTCCCACAACGACGTGATGACGGCGCTCTCCGCCGACCTGGGCGAGGTGCTGCGGGACTGGCTGCGCGCCGACGTGGGTGAGGAGCTGACGCCGGAGACGCACATGGACCACACGCGTCTGGTGGACGCGATCCGCGCGGGGGACGCCGAGCGGGCGGCGGCGGAGGCGGCGAGCTATCCGTTCCTGTGCCGGCCGGGCCGGTTCAGCGCACCTTCTGGTGGCTGACCCAGACCGAGGCGACGTCCTGCCAGCAGCGTCCGGTGAGCCGTACGGTCATGGCCGCCACGGCGTCCTGCGGGGCGGTGTCGGTGTCGAGGTCCCACCAGCGGGCGCACTCGATGTGCAGGCGCACGCGGTCGGTGTCGACGTAGGGGTTGTGGCAGTAGGCGACCACGTGCGAGTCCTGGACGGAGGTCCGGCAGGCGGCGCCGAACAGGTTCCGCGCGGGCGGTTTCCCGTCCCCCGCGCGCGGGTGGGACATCGCGTCGTACGGCAGGCAGAGCACCAGGGCGACGGCCGCGGTCACCGGGGCCAGGCTGCGGAACAGGCGCACCAGGGGACCTCCTCGGCCGGGCTGCGGAGGGACGTCGTGAGGTGGACGCGTGTCCAGGATCCGCCGCCGGTGCGGCCGGGGCCCGGCCGGTGAGCCGAACGGGTGATGTGGCGGCGGCCGGGGAACGGCCGAGGCCCCGCCCCCGTTGGCGTATCACGGGGGGCGGGGCCTCGGTGGGCGTGCCGGTGGTCAGGCGCCGATGGCGTGCAGACCGCCGTCGACGTGGATGATCTCGCCGGTGGTCTTCGGGAACCAGTCGCTCAGCAGGGCGACGACGCCCTTGCCGGCCGGCTCCGGGTCCTTGAGGTCCCACTCCAGCGGGGAGCGGCTGTCCCACACGGAGGCCAGGTCGCCGAAGCCCGGGATGGACTTGGCGGCCATGGAGCCGATCGGGCCGGCCGAGATGAGGTTGCAGCGGATGTTCTGCTTGCCCAGGTCACGCGCCATGTAGCGGCTGGTGGCCTCCAGGGCGGCCTTGGCGGGGCCCATCCAGTCGTACTGCGGCCAGGCGTACTGGGCGTCGAAGGTGAGGCCGACGACCGAGCCGCCGTTCTGCATCAGCGGCAGGCAGGCCATGGTCAGCGACTTCAGGGAGAACGCCGAGACGTGCATGGCGGTGGCGACCGACTCGAACGGCGTGTTGAGGAAGTTGCCGCCGAGCGCGTCCTGCGGGGCGAAGCCGATGGAGTGGACGACGCCGTCGAGGCCGCCCAGCTCCTCGCCGACCACGTCGGCCAGCCGGGCGAGGTGCTCGTCGTTGGTCACGTCCAGCTCGATGACCTTGGCGGGCTTCGGCAGCTTCTTGGCGATGCGCTCGGTCAGCGTGGGCCGCGGGAACGCGGTCAGGATGATCTCGGCGCCCTGCTCCTGGGCGAGCTTGGCGACGTGGAAGGCGATGGAGGACTCCATCAGCACACCCGTGACCAGGATGCGCTTGCCGTCGAGGATTCCGCTCATGGTGATCAGTGACCCATTCCCAGTCCGCCGTCAACGGGAATGACGGCTCCAGTGATGTACGAGGCGTCGTCCGAGGCGAGGAACCGCACCGTCGCGGCGATCTCCTCCGGCTGTGCGTAACGGCCGAGCGGCACCTGGGAGACGATGTTCTGGCGCTGCTCGTCGGTGAGCGCCTTCGTCATGTCGGTGTCGACGAAACCGGGCGCGACGACGTTGAAGGTGAGGTTGCGCGAGCCCAGCTCACGCGCGAGCGAGCGCGCGAAGCCGACCAGGGCGGCCTTGGACGCGGCGTAGTTCGCCTGGCCCGCCGAGCCGAGCAGGCCGACGACGGAGGAGATCAGGACGACGCGGCCCTTCTTGGCGCGCAGCATCCCGCGGTTGGCGCGCTTGACGACGCGGAAGGTGCCGGTGAGGTTGGTGTCGATGACCGAGGTGAAGTCCTCCTCGGTCATCCGCATCAGCAGCTGGTCCTTGGTGACGCCGGCGTTGGCGACGAGGACCTCGACCGTGCCGTGCTGGGCCTCGATCTCCTTGTAGGCCTGCTCCACCTGCTCCGGGTCGGTGATGTCGCACTTGAGGGCGAGGAAGCCGGCCGGCGGCTCACCCGAGCGGTACGTGATCGCGACCTTGTCGCCGGCGTCGGCGAACGCGCGGGCGATGGCGAGGCCGATGCCCCGGTTTCCTCCGGTGACGAGAACCGAGCGGCTCAACGGATCACCCTTTCGATAACGGTCTGATGCAGTCGTACAACCCGCCCGGACACGTGGATGACAGGCGGCTTCCTCGAAAACCTATCGGTAGCGCCGGTGCGGCGGGCATTCGGGCACCGACAGTGGCTCGGGGGTGTCACTGTCGGGTCTCTACAGAAGGAAGCGCGCCAGGGGCCGAAACGGTGTGGTCCGGCGGGGCGGTCGCGCGACATGATCGGACCGACAGGCCACGACAGCAGGGAGACCTCGGTGCCTCATTCCATCGACGAAGCCTTCACGGCGCTTCCGCTACGGCCCCTCGCCGACGCCGCGCTCGCCCGCGCGCGTGCGCTCGGGGCCGAGCACGCGGACTTCCGGTTCGAGCGGGTGCGCAGCGCTTCCTGGCGGCTGCGGGACGCCCGGCCGGCGGGTTCGTCGGACACCACCGACCTCGGGTACGCGGTGCGGGTCGTGCACGGCGGTACGTGGGGGTTCGCGTCCGGGGTGGACCTGACCCTGGACGCCGCGGCCAGGGTGGCCTCGCAGGCGGTGGCCATGGCGAAGCTGTCCGCGCAGGTGATCAGGGCGGCCGGCTCCGACGAGCGGGTGGAGCTGGCCGGGGAGCCGGTGCACGCCGACCGGACGTGGGTCTCGTCGTACGAGATCGACCCGTTCTCGGTGCCCGACGAGGAGAAGGCCGCGCTGCTGGCGGAGTGGAGCGGGCGGCTGCTGGGCGCGAGCGGTGTCGACCACGTGGACGCCTCGCTGCTCACGGTGCACGAGAACAAGTTCTACGCGGACACCGCCGGGACGGTGACGACCCAGCAGCGGGTGCGGTTGCATCCGCAGCTGACGGCGGTGTCGGTGGACGACTCCAGCGGGGAGTTCGGCTCCATGCGCACCCTCGCGCCGCCGGCCGGGCGGGGCTGGGAGTACCTGACCGGGACCGGCTGGGACTGGGACGGGGAGCTGGCGCGCATCCCGGAGCTGCTGGCCGAGAAGATGCGGGCGCCGAGTGTGGAGCCGGGGCCGTACGACCTGGTGGTGGACCCCTCCAACCTGTGGCTGACCATCCACGAGTCCATCGGGCACGCCACCGAGCTGGACCGCGCGCTCGGCTACGAGGCCGCCTACGCCGGCACCTCCTTCGCCACCTTCGACCAGCTGGGCAAGCTGCGGTACGGCTCGGAGCTGATGAACGTCACCGGTGACCGCACCGCCGAGCACGGCCTGGCGACCGTCGGCTACGACGACGAGGGGGTCGCGGCGCAGTCCTGGGACCTGGTGAAGGACGGCACGCTGGTCGGCTACCAGCTGGACCGGCGCATCGCCCGGCTCACCGGGTTCGAGCGGTCCAACGGCTGTGCCTACGCCGACTCCCCCGGGCATGTGCCGGTGCAGCGGATGGCCAACGTCTCGCTGCAGCCGGACCCGGCGGGGCTGTCCACGGAGGACCTGATCGGCGGGGTCGACCGGGGCATCTACGTGGTCGGCGACCGGTCCTGGTCGATCGACATGCAGCGCTACAACTTCCAGTTCACCGGGCAGCGCTTCTTCCGGATCGAGAACGGGCGGATCACCGGCCAGCTCAAGGACGTCGCGTACCAGGCGACGACCACCGACTTCTGGGGTTCCATGGCGGCCGTCGGCGGCCCGGGGACCTATGTCCTGGGCGGCGCCTTCAACTGCGGCAAGGCCCAGCCGGGCCAGGTCGCCGCCGTGTCCCACGGGTGCCCCTCCGCCCTGTTCAAGGGCGTCAACATCCTCAACACCACGCAGGAGGCCGGTCGATGAGCGCCCGCACCAACAAGCCGCACGAGGTCGTCGAGCAGGCCCTCGCGCTGTCCCGGGCCGACGGCTGTGTCGTCATCGCGGACGAGCACTCCACCGCGAACCTGCGCTGGGCCGGCAACGCGCTCACCACGAACGGCGTGACGCGCGGCCGTACCCTCACCGTGATCGCGACGGTCGACGGCAAGGAGGGCACCGCCTCCGGCGTGGTGTCCCGCTCGGCGGTCACGACGGAGGAGCTGGAGCCGCTGGTGCGGGCCGCCGAGGCCGCCGCGCGTGGAGCCGGCCCCGCCGAGGACGCGGGCCCGCTGGTGAGCGGCGTACCGGAGTCCCCGGACTTCGCGGACGCGCCCGCCGAGACCTCCTCGGCGGTGTTCGCGGACTTCGCGCCGGCGCTGGGCGAGGCGTTCGCCCGCGCGCGGGGCGGCGACCGGGAGCTGTACGGCTTCGCCAACCACGAGCTGGTCTCGACGTATCTGGGCACGTCCACCGGGCTGCGGCTGCGCCACGACCAGCCGACCGGCACGCTGGAGCTGAACGCGAAGTCCCCGGACCGTACGCGCTCGGCGTGGGCCGGCCGGTCCACGCGGGACTTCAAGGACGTCGACCCGGGGGCGCTCGACGCCGAGCTGGCCGTACGCCTCGGCTGGGCGGAGCGGCGGGTGGAGCTGCCGGCGGGCCGGTACGAGACGCTGCTGCCGCCCACCGCGGTGGCGGATCTGCTGATCTACCAGCTGTGGTCGGCGTCCGGCCGGGACGCGGCCGAGGGGCGCACGGTGTTCTCCAAGCCGGGCGGCGGCACCCGGGTCGGCGACCGGCTCGCGGAGCTGCCGCTGACGCTGCGCAGCGATCCGCACGAGCCGGGTCTGGAGTGCGCGCCGTTCGTCGTGGCGCACTCCTCCGGCGGCGACCAGTCGGTGTTCGACAACGGACTGCCCGCGCAGCCCACCGAGTGGGTCGGCGAGGGCGTGCTGAAGCACCTGACGACGACCCGGCACAGCGCCGCCCTGACCGGGCTGCCGGCCGCCCCGGCGCCCGGCAACCTGATCCTGGACGGCGGACACGACCGCTCCCTGGCGGAGATGGTCGCGGACACCGAACGGGGGCTGCTGCTGACCTGCCTCTGGTACATCCGCGAGGTGGATCCGGCGACGCTGCTGCTGACCGGGCTCACCCGGGACGGGGTCTACCTGGTGGAGAACGGCGAGGTGACCGGGCAGGTCAACAACTTCCGGTTCAACGAGTCGCCGGTGGACCTGCTGGGCCGGGCCGCGGAGGCGGGGCGCACCGAGAAGACGCTGCCGCGCGAGTGGAGCGACTGGTTCACCCGGGCCGCGATGCCCGCGCTGCGCATCCCCGATTTCAATATGAGCTCTGTCAGCCAGGGCGTATAACCTCGTAGGCGGCTGTCACCCGACCGCCCGAGGACCATCGAGGAGACACGAGAACCGTGACGGACATCGTCGACGAGCTGAAGTGGCGTGGGCTGTTCGCCCTGTCCACCGACGAGGACGCTTTGCGCAAGGCGCTCGCGGACGGTCCCGTCACGTTCTATTGCGGTTTCGACCCGACCGCGCCGTCCCTGCACGTGGGGCATCTGGTGCAGGTGCTCACCGTGCGCCGGCTCCAGCAGGCCGGGCACCGGCCGCTGGCGCTGGTCGGTGGGGCGACGGGTCTGATCGGCGACCCCCGCCCGACCGCCGAGCGCACGCTGAACGACCCGGAGACGGTCGCCGGGTGGGTCGGCAAGCTGCGCGGGCAGATCGAGCCGTTCCTGTCCTTCGAGGGTGAGAACGCGGCCGTCATGGTCAACAACCTCGACTGGACGGCGAACCTGTCCGCGATCGAGTTCCTGCGGGACATCGGCAAGCACTTCCGCGTCAACAAGATGCTGACGAAGGACTCCGTGGCCCGCCGCCTGGAGTCGGACCAGGGCATCAGCTACACCGAGTTCAGCTACCAGATCCTCCAGGGCATGGACTTCCTCCAGCTCTACCGGCGCTACGGCTGCACCCTCCAGCAGGGCGGCAGCGACCAGTGGGGCAACCTCACGGCCGGCCTGGACCTGATCCACCGGCTGGAGCCCGGCGCCGAGGCGCACGCGCTGGCGACGCCGCTGATGACCAAGGCGGACGGCACCAAGTTCGGCAAGACCGAGGGCGGCGCCGTCTGGCTCGACCCGGAGATGACGACGCCGTACGCGTTCTACCAGTTCTGGCTGAACGTGGACGACCGGGACATCTCCACCTACCTGCGGATCCTGTCCTTCCGGTCCCGTGCGGAGCTGGAGGAGCTGGAGCGGCAGACCGAGGAGCGTCCGCAGGCCCGGGTGGCGCAGCGCGCGCTCGCCGAGGAGCTGACGACGCTGGTGCACGGCGCGGACCAGACGGCCGCGGTGATCGCCGCGTCCCGCGCGCTGTTCGGCCAGGGCGAGCTGACGGAGCTGGACGGTCCCACGCTGGCGGCGGCGCTGTCGGAGGTCCCGCACATCCGGGTCACCGAGCCGGCCCCGGTGGTCGACCTGTTCGCCGAGGTCGGGCTGGTCGCCAGCAAGTCCGCCGCGCGGCGGACGGTGAAGGAGGGCGGGGCCTACGTGAACAACGTCAAGGTCACCGCGGAGGACGCCGTGCCGGGCACGGAGGACCTGCTGGACGGGCGGTGGCTGGTGCTGCGGCGGGGGAAGAAGAACCTCGCCGCGGTGGAGGTCGTCCCCGCCTAGAACGCCGGGAAGCGGGTGGAGCCGGCCGTAGGGCGGGGCTCCGCCCGCTTCTTGGGCGTTCTCAGACCCGCTCCCGCTTCCGCTTGCCCAGGGTCGCCATGTAGAGGGCGTCGACCGCCGCGACGATGATGATCGCGGCCACGAGCTGGAAGATGTGGCGGCTCCAGTCGATGCCGCGGGTCGCCTCGACGCCGACGGCCCGGGCGACGGCGTTGCCGACGATGGCGCCGAGGATGCCGCAGAGGGTGGTAAGCCACAGCGGGCTGTGCTGCTTGCCCGGGATGATCGCCTTGGCGATCAGGCCCAGCACGAATCCCACGATGATCGCCCACAACCAGCCCATGGCTGCCTCCTCGTACGCCTCGACGTGAGCATTACGGCAAGTGTGGGCCGGTCAGCCGTACGGCGCACGTCGTGATCCCCCATGCGCGGCAGGGCCCGGCGCGTCGCCGCAGGCCATGGGCGCCCCGGTCTCGTCGCGGGCCGGGGCGCGGCGTACCGTGGAGATGACCCGGGCCGGTTCCCCGCCGGGTGCGGAGACGGTGCGGGCCGGGGACGGGTCCGATGCGGGCGGATGGTGAGTGGTGAGTCGTAAACAGCACGGCGGCGGCCAGGTCTTCCGCATCACCGGCGCCCGGACGGGACTCGCCGAGGACGTGCGGGGCCGGCAGCGGCGGTACGTCATCTCGATGTCGATCCGGACCCTGTCGGTGATCCTCGCGGCCACCCTGTGGAACGTCGAACGGCCCGTGGCGATCGTGGCGTTGGTGGCGGGAGCGCTGCTGCCCTACATCGCCGTGGTCGTCGCGAACGCCGGGCGGGAGCGGCCGCCGTCCCTGCCCTCGACGTTCGTCGTGGCGCCGACCCGGCCGGTGATCACGCCGCCCCGGGCCGAGGACCCGCCGGGCGGGTCCCGCGCGGACGAGGCGCCGGGGAAGCCGGCGGGTCCCTGAGCCCCCTCCGAACGCGCCGGAAGCGGAACATGACCCACCCGCCAACCTCAAGAAAAGCTCAGATCAATCCTGCCGTTGTGGTGCCGGGCGACGGGTGACCCGTGACATACTGCGTACGCGCTCCGCATCCCCCGTCGGAGCGACAGACCGACGCCGGGCAGCTCCCCCCGTGGCTGCCCGGCGTCGCCTTGTTTCCCCGGACGAAGCTTCTCCAGACGAACCCGAGACCGAAGCCGTGAGTGACGAGACCCCGATCTGCTCCGCCAAGGGCTGCCGTGTCGCCGCCGTGTGGGTGCTGGCGTGGAACAACCCGAAGATCCACCCGCCGGAGCGGCGCAAGACGTGGCTCGCCTGCGAGGAACACCGGGAGCATCTCTCGCAGTTCCTCGGGGTCAGGGGGTTCCTGAAGGACGTCGTCGCGCTGACCGAGTGGGAGCGGCGGGAAGGCTAGCCGCCGATGGCGGACATCGGCCGGTCGGGCTGCACGAAAGACGGGTCGTCCAGGCCCGCGCCCGCCTTCTTGCCCCACATCGCCAGCCGCCAGATCCGGGCGATCTCCTCGTCCGGCGCGCCGGAGCGCAGCGCGGCACGCAGGTCGGTCTCCTCGGTGGCGAACAGGCAGGTCCGTATCTGGCCGTCTGCGGTCAGGCGGGTGCGGTCGCAGGCCGCGCAGAACGGGCGGGTGACCGAGGCGATCACGCCGACCCGGTGCGGGCCGCCGTCGACCAGCCAGCGCTCGGCCGGGGCGGAGCCGCGCGCGCCGGCGCCCTCCGGGGCCAGGTCGAAGCGGGTGCGCAGGGAGGCGAGGATGTCGGCGGCGGTGACCATGCCCTCGCGCTTCCAGCCGTGCTGGGCGTCCAGGGGCATCTGCTCGATGAACCGCAGTTCGTAGTCGTGCGCCACGGCCCAGGCGAGCAGGTCGGGGGCCTCGTCCTGGTTGAGTCCCGGCATCAGGACGGTGTTGACCTTGACCGGGGTGAGGCCGGCCTCGCGGGCGGCTTCCAGGCCCTCCAGGACGTCCTTGTGCCGGTCGCGGCGGGTGAGGGTCTTGAAGACGTCGGGACGCAGGGTGTCCAGGGAGACGTTGACCCGGTCGAGGCCGGCGGACTTCAGGGCGGCGGCGGTGCGCTTGAGGCCGATGCCGTTGGTCGTCAGGGACGTCTGCGGGGACGGGGTGAGGGCCTTGACCCGCTCGACGATGCCGACGAGGCCGGGCCGCAGCAGGGGCTCGCCGCCGGTGAAGCGGACCTCCTCGATGCCGAGGACGCGGACCGCGATGCCGACGAGGCGGACGATCTCGTCGTCGGTCAGCAGGTCGGGCTTGGCCAGCCACTGCAGACCCTCCTCGGGCATGCAGTACGTGCAGCGCAGATTGCACCGGTCGGTCAGCGAGACCCGCAGGTCGGTGGCCACCCGGCCGAACGTGTCGATGAGCATCCGGGCCCCCTCCCCTCGTCCTCGGTCCTGTCCTTCGTCATCTGCGAGCCTACGTGACACCACTGACAACGACACCGGCCCGATCCGACGAGTTGCGGACCGGCCGCGTCGTAGGACCGCACAGTCCCCCGCGACGCGGCCGGCCGTGGGAAGCGTCAGTGGGCCCCGGTGCCGGTCAGGGAGCGCACCTCCAGCTCCGCGTACTTGCCGGTGTCCGGGGTCTCCTTCGACAGCAGGGTGCCCACGACGCCGAGCAGGAAGCCGACCGGGATCGAGATGATGCCCGGGTTCTCCAGCGGGAACCAGTGGAAGTCGGCGTCGGGGAACATCGAGGTGGGCTTGCCGGAGACGACCGGGGAGAACAGCACCAGGCCGACCGCGGTGACCAGGCCGCCGTAGATGGACCACAGGGCGCCCGAGGTGGTGAACCGCTTCCAGAACAGGCTGTAGAGGAGGGTCGGCAGATTGGCGGAGGCGGCGACCGCGAAGGCCAGGGCGACCAGGCCGGCCACGTTCAGGTCGCGGGCGAGGGCGCCGAGGACGATGGAGACGGCGCCGATGCCGACGGTGGCCCAGCGGGCCGCGCGCAGCTCCTGCTTCTCGGTGGCCTCCCCCTTCTTGATCACGTTGGCGTAGATGTCGTGCGCGAAGGACGACGACGAGGCCAGCGTGAGGCCGGCGACGACGGCGAGGATGGTGGCGAAGGCGACCGCGGAGATGGTGGCGAGCAGGACGGCGCCCCAGTTGGAGTCCACGCCGCCGAGGTGCAGGGCGAGCAGGGGGGCGGCGGTGTTGCCGGCCTTGTTGGAGGCGATGATCTCGTCCGGCTTGATCAGCGCGGCGGCGCCGAAGCCGAGGGCGAGGGTCATCAGGTAGAAGGCGCCGATCAGGCCGATCGCCCAGATCACCGACTTCCGGGCGGCCTTGGCGGTCGGCACGGTGTAGAAGCGGATCAGGATGTGCGGCAGTCCGGCGGTGCCCAGCACCAGGGCGATGCCGAGGGAGAGGAAGTCCAGCTTGGTGGTGCCGGTGGCGCCGTACTTCAGGCCGGGCTCCAGGAACGCCGAGCCCTTGCCGCTGGTGTGGGCGGCGCTGCCGAGCAGGTCGGAGACGTTGAAGTCGAATTTGAGCAGGACCAAAAAGGTCAGCAGCAGGGCGCCGAGCATCAGCAGCACGGCCTTGACCATCTGGACCCAGGTGGTGCCCTTCATGCCGCCGATGGTGACGTAGACGATCATCAGGACGCCGACCAGGGCGACGATGCCGATCTTGCCGGCGTCGCTGGTGATGCCGAGCAGCAGGGAGACCAGGACGCCCGCGCCGGCCATCTGGGCCAGCAGGTAGAAGATCGAGACGACGATCGTGGAGGCGCCGGCGGCGGTGCGCACGGGCCGCTGGCGCATCCGGTAGGCCAGCACGTCGCCCATGGTGTAGCGGCCGGAGTTGCGCAGCGGCTCGGCGACCAGGAGCAGGGCCACCAGCCAGGCGACCAGGAAGCCGATGGAGTAGAGGAAGCCGTCGTAGCCGAAGAGGGCGATGGCGCCGGCGATGCCGAGGAAGGACGCGGCGGACATGTAGTCGCCGGAGACGGCGAGGCCGTTCTGGAAGCCGGTGAACTGGCGTCCGCCGGCGTAGAAGTCGGCGGCGTCCTTGGTCTGGCGGCCGGCCCAGACGGTGATGACGAGGGTCGCGGCGACGAAGACGGCGAACAGGGTGATGATCAGCGTCCGGTGTTCGCTCGCCTCGCCGGCGGCCAGCAGGGTGTGCGTCGCGGGGCTCATGCGCCGTCCTCCATCCGGGACTTGATGGCGGCCGCCTTGGGGTCGAGCTCGGCGGCGGCGTGCCGGGCGTACCACCAGGCGATGAGGAAGGTGGTGAGGAACTGGGCGAGGCCCAGGACGAGGGCCACGTTGACGTTGCCGGCCACCTTGGTGCCCATGAAGCCGCCCGCGTAGTTGGACAGCAGGACGTACAGCAGGTACCAGGCGATGAAGCCGACGGTCAGCGGGAAGGCGAAGGAGCGGTAGGAGCGGCGCAGTTCTCCGAAGTCCGCGCTCTGTTGCACCTCGATGAACTCCTCGGTGGAGGGAAGTGGGGCCCCGGGTGAGGCGGGGGGCGGTGTCTCGGTGGCCACGGAGTCTCCTCGGGTGACGGGCATGCGGGTGCTTCCCGGGGCGCCCAGGATGCTGCCGGGGCGCCCCTGTCCACGGTCACGGCGCCGCGTGTCGAGCGGTTCACGCCCAGGGGGCCCTTTCGGAGATCGGGCGCGGAAGATAGCTTCGGCCTGCACCACTCGTCATGTACCTGCCCGAGCACCACCTCGTGTCTCGGGCGGCTTCGTATTCGGATGATGTGGAGATCCCATGGCTCATCTGCGTTCCAGACGCCGGCTCGCGCCCGCCGTGCCGGTGGTGCTGTCGCTGACCGCCTCGCTCGGCTTCCTGCCGGCGGCGGCCTCGGCCGCGCCCGCCGGGTCCACGACGGCGCGGGCGGCGGACGGCCCGGCCCTCGCGTACGTGGTCAACACCCGCACGGACCATCGCACCATCGAGTCCGTGCGCCGCGAGATCGGGCGCAACGGCGGCACGATCGTGGCGAGTTACGACCGAATAGGCGTGATCGTCGCGCATTCCGCGAACCCCGACTTCGCGCCGAGGCTCCGCGCGGTACGCGGCGTGCGGTCGGCGGGCGCCACCCGCACCGCGCCACTGAGCGCGGCGGGGACCACGGACGAGGGCGCGGTCCAGGTCCTGTCCGCCGCGCAGGCCGCGAAGGCGGCCAAGGGCGCGGCGCCGGGCCAGGAGCCGCTGGAGGCCGACCAGTGGGATCTGCGCGCGATCGGCGCCGACAAGGCGGCGCGGATCGACCCGGGCAGCAGGAGCGTGACCGTCGGCGTGATCGACACAGGGGTGGACGACACCCATCCGGACATCGCCCCGAACTTCTCCACCTCGCAGTCGGCGAACTGTGTGAGCGGCAAGGCGGACACGACGTACGGGGCGTGGCGGCCGGTGGACGCCGACCACTACCACGGCACCCATGTGGCCGGCGAGATAGCCGCGGCCCGCAACGGCGTCGGCGTGGCCGGTGTCGCGCCGGGCGTGAAGGTCGCGAGCATCACGGTGGCGCAGCCGGACGCGACCTCGCTGTTCTACCCGGAGAGCGTGGTCTGCGCCTTCGTGTTCGCGGCCGATCACGGCATCGAGATCACCAACAACAGCTACTACGTTGATCCGTGGCTGTACAACTGCATGGACGACCCCGATCAACGTGCCATCGTGGACGCGGTCAACAGGGCCCAGGTGTACGCCCAGCGCAAGGGCACGCTCAACGTGGCCTCGGCGGGCAACTCCAACGACGACCTGGACGCCGACGCGCTGGTGGACGAGTCCAGCCCCGACGACTCCACGCCCGCCACCCGGACCGTCGACCCGCACGAGTGCTACGACGTCCCGACCCAGCTGCCCGGTGTGGTCACCGTGAGTTCGGTCGGCGTGAAGGGCGCCAAGGCGTACTACTCCAGCTACGGCAAGGGTGTCGTGGACGTGGCGGCGCCGGGCGGCGACAAGTTCCAGATCCCGGACACCCCCTCGGCCAACGGCCGCATCCTGTCGACGCTGCCGAACGACCAGTACGGGTTCCTCCAGGGCACCTCGATGGCGTCCCCGCACGTGGCCGCGGTGGCCGCGCTGCTGAAGTCGGCCCATCCGCACGCCACGCCCGCCCGGTTGCAGGCGCTGCTCAAGGCCCAGGCGGACAACCCGGGCTGCCCGGCCGGGCCGTACGACGGGGACGGCGACGGCGTCGTGGACGCGACCTGCGTAGGCGGCAAGCGCGTCAACGGTTTCTACGGCTACGGCGTCGTCAACGCGCTGCGCGCGGTGCGGTAGCCCGCCAGGCTGACGACAGCACACCCACCCTTCCCGGACCGCACGGATTCCCGGAACTGACGGAGTCCCGGACCTCACGGACTTCCCGCACGGCACGCCCGTACCACGAACGAACTGGAGAACCGAACGATGACAGCGCCCATGCCGCGCTACCGCCGCGCCCTCGCCGTCCCCGCCGGGATGGCCCTGGCCACGGCCCTCGCCTTCCTGCCGAACGTCACCGCCTCCGCCGCCGACAGCGCCCCGGCGGCCGCCACCGCCGACGGCCCCGCGCTCAGCTACGTCGTCAACGTCACGCCGGGGCACGCCGTCTCGGCGCGGGTCGGGAAGGCGATCACCCGGGCGGGCGGCTCGGTGGTGATCGCGTACGACCGGATCGGCGTGATCGTCGCCCACTCCGCCGACCCCGGCTTCGCGCAGCGGATCCGCGCCGTGCGCGGTGTGCAGTCGGCCGGCGCCACCCGCAACGCGCCGCTGCCCACGCAGTCCACCACCGACGAGGGCACGCCCAAGGTGCTCGGCGCGGCGGACATCGCCAAGGCGAAGGCCGAGGCCGCCGCCGGGCAGGACCCGCTGGAGCCGCTCCAGTGGGACCTGCCGGCCATCAAGGCGGACAAGGCCCACGAGAAGACGCTCGGCAGCCGCAAGGTCACGGTCGCCGTCATCGACACGGGCGTGGACGACACCCACCCGGACATCGCCCCGAACTTCGACCGCTCGGCCTCCGCCAACTGTGTGTCGGGCAAGCCGGACACCACGGACGGCGCCTGGCGGCCGAGCGCGGCGGAGAGCCCGCACGGCACGCACGTGGCCGGCGAGATCGCGGCCGCGAAGAACGGCGTGGGCGTCACCGGTGTGGCGCCGGGTGTGAAGGTGGCCGGCATCAAGGTCGGCAACCCCGACGGCTTCTTCTACACCGAGGCCGTGGTCTGCGGCTTCGTGTGGGCGGCCGAGCACCACGTGGACGTGACCAACAACAGCTACTACACCGACCCGTGGTACTTCAACTGCGTCACCGACCCCGATCAGCGGGCGCTCGTGGACGCCGTCACGCGGGCCTCGCGGTACGCGGAGCGCAAGGGCACGGTCAACGTCGCGGCGGCCGGCAACGAGAGCTACGACCTCGCGGCCGACTCGATCACCGACCCCGTCTCCCCGAACGACGGCACCCCGTCGGACCGGGTGATCAACCCGCGCGAGTGCTTCGACATACCGACCCAGCTGCCGGGTGTCGTGACGGTCTCCGCGACCGGCGCGAAGGGCGTGAAGTCCTCCTTCTCCAACTACGGTCTCGGCGTGATCGACATCGCCGCGCCCGGCGGCGACTCGACCGCCTACCAGACGCCCGCTCCCCCGGCGACCAGCGGTCTCATCCTGGGCCCGCTGCCCGGCGGTACGTGGGGCTACATGGCCGGTACGTCGATGGCGACGCCGCACGTCGCCGGTGTGGCCGCATTGATCAAGTCAACACATCCGCACGCGTCGGCGGCCCGGGTGAAGGCGCTGCTGTACGCGGAGGCGACGGCGACGCCGTGCACCGACCCGTACGACATCAACGGTGACGGCAAGGTCGACGCGGTGTGCGAGGGCACGAAGAACCGCAACGGCTTCTACGGCTGGGGAACCGCGGACGCGCTGGCCGCGGTGACGAAGTAGGCGCGAGCGGCGGTCTGACCGAACAGCCGCCGGCTTGACCGACAGGGGCGGATCACGCCACACATTGATTGAGTCAATACTGCATAGTGCAGTCATGACGGATATCGAGTTCGCGTGGTCCGCCCTGGGCGGAGACCCCGCCGGCCTGGAGCACCTCACCACCGTGGAGCGGGCGGGAGCACTGCCGGCGCGCCTTCCCGTACAGCAGCTCGCGCGGGCGTGCGTCGGCGTGTGCGCGCTGGCAGCGGCCGAGCTGGCGGCCCGCCGGAGCGGGCTCGACGAGCCGCCCGGCGCCCTCGTGGACGACGCGGCGGTGGCCGCCGCCTTCCACAGTGAACGGCTGCTGCGGATCGACGGACGGGCACCGGTCGCCTTCGCGCCTCTGTCACGGTTCTGGCGCGCGACCGACGGCTGGGTGCGCACCCACGCCAACTACCCGCACCACCGGGCCCGGCTGCTCGCCGCGCTGGGCCTCGGCGAGGACGCCCCGGCGGCGGAGGTGGCCGCCCGGTTCGCCGAACTGCCCGCCGTGGCGGCCGAGGAGAGGGTGTACGGCGCCGGCGGCCTCGCGGTGGCCCTGCGCACCCGCGAGGAGTGGCACGCGCACCCGCAGGCCGCCGAGGTGGCCGCCCGGCCCCTGGTCGAGCACGAGCGCTCGGAGCACTCGGAGCCGGCCCGCGCGCGCGTGCTGCCGCCTCTGGACCCCGCCGCCGCTTCCCTGCTGCCCGCCGCCGGAGTACGCGTCCTGGACCTGACCCGGGTGCTGGCGGGCCCGGTCGCCACGCGCACCCTCGCCCTGCTCGGCGCGGACGTGCTGCGGCTGGACGCGCCTTGGCTGCCCGAACTGCCGGACCAGCACGCCGACACGGGGTTCGGGAAGCGCTCGGCGACCCTCGACCTCACCGTCGCGCCGGACCGGTTCGAGGAGCTGCTCGGTGCGGCGGACGTCGTGGTCACCGGCTACCGGCCGGGCGCCCTGGACCGGTTGGGGCTCTCCCCCAAGGCCCTGCTCGCGCGCCGGCCGGGCCTGGTGGTGGCGCAGGTCTCGGCATGGGGCGGGTACGGCCCCTGGGGCGGGCGGCGCGGCTTCGACAGCCTGGTGCAGGTCGCCACCGGCATCGCGGTGACCGAGGGCGCGGACGGTGAGCCGGGGGCGCTGCCCGCGCAGGCCCTGGACCACGGCACCGGCTATCTGCTGGCGGCGGCCGTGCTGCGGGCGCTGACCGAGCGGTCGTACGACGGGCGGGGCCGGTGCGTCCGGCTGGCGCTCGCCCGGACCGCCCACTGGCTGACCGAGGGCATCCGGCCGGCGCCGGACGCGGGGGCGCCGTACCCGGGCCCGGACGCCCGGGTGGGCGAGGCGGACAGCACCCTCGGCCGGCTCCGGTACGCCCTGCCGCCCGTGTCCTTCACGGGCGGTCCCGCCGACTGGTCACGGCCTCCGGTGCCGTGGGGCGCGGATCCGGCGCGCTGGTGGTGAGGTCGCCGGTCAGTGGTCGTTGGTGACGAGCACCTTCAGCGCGGTGCGCTCGTCCATCGCCTTGTAGCCGTCCGGGACGCCCTCGACGCCGACGGTCATGTCGAAGACCGGCGAGGGGTCGATCGTGCCGTCCAGGACGTCGGGCAGCAGGTCGGGGATGTAGGCGCGGACCGGGGCGACGCCGCCGCGCAGGGCGATGTTGCGGTCGAACATGACGCTGAGGTCCAGTCCGGTGCCGCTGCCGTGGGGCACGCCGACCAAGCCGATGGCGCCGCCGTCCCGGGTGATGTTGACGGCCGTACGCATGGACTGCTCGGTGCCGACCGCCTCCACGACGGCGTGCGCGCCCTGGCCGCGGGTGAGTTCACGGACGGCCTCGACGGCCGCCTCGCCGCGCGCCGCGACGACGTCGGTGGCGCCGAAGCGGCGCGCGATGTCGGTGCGGACCTCGTGCCGGCCGAGCGCGATGATCCGCTCGGCACCGAGCCGCTTGGCGGCGAGCACGGCGCACAGGCCGACCGCGCCGTCACCGACCACGGCGACCGTGGCACCCGGGCGGGCACCGGCGCCGAGGGCGGCGTGGTGGCCGGTGCCGAGGACGTCGGAGAGGGTCAGCAGGGCGGACAGCAGGTGGTCGTCGGAGGCGGCCTCCTTGGGCAGCGGGACCAGGGTGCCGTCGGCGAAGGGCACGCGCACGGCCTCGCCCTGGCCGCCGTCGTAGCCGACCGAGCCCCAGAAGCCGCCGTGCTCGCAGGAGGTGGTCAGGCCGTCGCGGCAGTAGTCGCAGACGCCGTCGGACCACATGAAGGGCGCGACCACCAGGTCACCTCGGCGGACGGCGCCCACCTCGGAGCCGGTCTCCTCGACGACACCGAGGAACTCGTGTCCGATGCGCTGGCCCGGCTGCCGGGCCGCCTCACCCCGGTAGGCCCACAGGTCGCTGCCGCAGATACAGGCGCGCAGCACCCGCACCACGGCGTCGGTGGGCAACTGCACCACGGGCTCGGGAACGTCCTCCACGCGCATGTCGTACGGGGCGTGGATGGTGGTGGCGCGCATGGCGAGGGTCCTTCTCGTGCGGGGTGTCGTGCGATGCGCCCGGGGGGTGGTCGAGCGCACTTCACCGTACGCCGGGGGCTCCGCGGGGCGCACGGCGAGGTACCAGGTGACCGGGATGGTGACGGGGGCGGTGACCTGCGGCGGGTGTCCGACGGTCGCGCGGGCCGCCGCACGGGACAGGCCCCGGCCACCGGCATCCCGGGCGGCCTCCGGCATCCCCGTCGGTTCGCGCGGTAGCGGCGCACGCCGCCCTGGCGGGGCGTCACATGTGACGGGGCCACAGGAGCCGGGGCCCGCGCGCACGCGTGTGCGGTGATCGAGCGGCCGGGCGGGCCGGCGGGGGCCTGCGGGACCGCGCTGTCAGTCGTGGCCCGTATCCTCAGTGACCATGCTCGAAGACCGTGCGACCGCAGTGTCCTCCCCCACCCAGTGGCCGGCCGCTTATCCCCGTGGATACGCGGTCGTTGACGTGGAGACCACCGGCCTGGCCCGGGACGACCGGATCATCTCGGCCGCCGTCTACCGGCTGGACGCGCGCGGTGAGGTCGAGGACCACTGGTACACGCTGGTCAACCCGGAGCGCGATCCGGGCCCGGTGTGGATACACGGTCTGACGAGCGAGGTGCTGGCGGGGGCGCCGCTGTTCGCGGAGGTGGCCGAGGAGTTCGCCGCCCGGCTGGCCGACCGCGTGCTCGTCGCGCACAACGCCGTCTTCGACTGGCAGATGATCGCGCGGGAGTACGCGCGCGTGCGCGGCGCGGCGCCGGTGCGCCAGCGGCTGTGCACCATCGCGCTGTCGAAGGAGCTGGGCCTGCCGCTGCCCAACTTCAAACTGGAGTCGCTGGCCGCGCACTTCGGGGTGGTGCAGCAGCGGGCGCACCACGCGCTGGACGACGCGCGGGTGCTCGCGGAGGCGTTCCGGCCCAGTCTGCGCGCCGCGGCGGCGGGGGGCGTACGGCTGCCGCTGCTGGAGTGCCTGCCGCTGACGGAGTGGTCGGACCGGCCGGTGCCCCGGCAGTCCTCCGGCGGCTACGGCAACTACCGGCCCGGAAGTTGGCGGCCCAGCCGGAAGCGGCCGGCCTGCCCCCATCCCAACCCGGGCCGGTACGAAGAGGGCAAACGGCTCAAGCAGGGCATGCGGGTGGCGTTCTCCGGTGACACCTCCACCGAGCGGGAGCTGCTGGAGGACCGGGCGACCGAGGCCGGGCTGCACGTGGCGTCCAGCATCTCCCGGCTGACCAGTCTGCTGGTGACGAACGACCCCGACTCCGGGACGTCGAAGACGGTCAAGGCGCGGCAGTTCGGCACGCCGGTCGTGGACGAGGCGGCCTTCGGCCAGCTGCTCGCGGACGTGGAACCGGCGGAGGGATGACCGGACGGCCGGGGCATCACAGGGCAACCGGCAGGTAATCGTACGAACGGGTGATTGACGGACGACTCTCCCGGCGGCCGCTCGCCCGCCCGCCGCGAACGCCCCACCCTGTGGCCCATGGCGACATGCGAAGTCTGCGGCAACGACTACGGGATGACCTTCGAGGTCCACGCGCAGGGCGCGGTGCACGTGTTCGACTGCTTCTCCTGTGCGATCCACCGGATGGCGCCCCTCTGCGAGCACTGCCGGGTGCAGATCATCGGGCAGGGCGTCGAGGTGGAGGGCCACTGGTACTGCGGTGCCCACTGCGCCCGCGCGGAGGGCAGGACGGGGGTGGTGGACCGGGTCTGACCCGGTACCCGCCCGATCGCGCCCCACGACCCGGATGTACCGTCGTGGGGTGCACCGCTACCGTTTCCTGCTGTCGCGCCAGTGGGTGATCCTCACCATCGTCACGATCGCGCTGATCCCGACGATGATCAAGCTGGGTTTCTGGCAGCACCACCGGTACCAGGAGCGGACCGCGCGCAACAACCTGGTCTCCGCCGCACTGCACGCCAAGCCGGTCCCGGTCGAGAAGCTGGCGTCTCCCGGGCACCAGCTGTCCCGCACCGAGAAGTACCGCACGGTCACCGCGACCGGCACCTTCGACACCGCCCGGCAGGTCGTGGTCCGGCGCCGGACCAATGCGGACGGCGAGGTCGGCTTCCACGTCCTCACCCCGCTCGTCCTCACCGACGGCAAGGTGGTCCTGGTCAACCGGGGCTGGATCCCGGCGGACGGCGTCCAGACCACCTTCCCGAAGGTCCCCGCCCCGCCGGCCGGGCGGACCACCGTCACCGGGCGGCTCATGGCCGACGAGACGACCTCGGCGAGCGGCATCAAGAACGTCAAGGGCCTGCCGGACCGGCAGATCATGCTGATCAACAGCACGGAGGAGGCCCGGCGGCTCGACGCGCGGGTGCTCGGCGGCTACATGGAGCAGACGGCGCCTGCGGCCAAGGGCGGCTCCCCGGAGCAGATCTCCGACCCGGGCAGCGAGGACGCGCCGCTGAACTACGCGTACATGCTCCAGTGGTGGCTGTTCGCCGCCGCGGTCCCGGTCGGCTGGTGGTTCCTGGTCCGGCGCGAGCTGCGCGACCGCGCGGAGGCGGCGGCGGAGCGGCAGCCCGAGCAGCCCGAGGAGAGCGAACCGGCCGCCGTGTGACCGGGCCGACGGCCGCTTCGCCGTCACTCCCCCGGCGCACCACCTGATTGGCCCTCAGGCCCGCCGGGGAAACCGCATCCCGTGAACGCGCGCATCGAGGACTACGCCGTCATCGGCGACGAGCAGACCGCCGCCCTGGTCGGCACCGACGGCTCGATCGACTGGCTGTGCCTGCCCCGCTTCGACTCCGGCGCCTGCTTCGCCCGGCTGCTCGGCGACGAGGACCACGGCCACTGGCGGATCGCCCCCCGGGGCGCCGGCACCTGCACCCGCCGCGGCTACCGGTCCGACACCCTGGTCCTGGACACCGAGTGGGACACCCCCGAGGGCACGGTGCGGGTCACCGACCTGATGCCGCAGCGCGAGCACGCCCCCGACGTCGTACGCATCGTGGAGGGGGTCAGCGGACGGGTCACCGTGCGCAGCACACTGCGGCTGCGCTTCGACTACGGGTCGGTCATGCCGTGGATGCGCCGCTCGGACGGGCACCGGGTGGCCGTCGCCGGTCCGGACGCGGTGTGGCTGCGCACCGAGCCGGCCGTGCGGACCTGGGGCGAGGACTTCGGCACCCACTCCGAGTTCACCGTCGCCGAGGGCGAACGGGTCGCGTTCGTGCTCACCTGGCATCCCTCGCACGAGCCGCGCCCGAAGCTCGTCGACCCCTTCCGCGCCCTGAGCGGCAGCGTCCGGGACTGGCGGCGCTGGGCGGCCCGCTGCCGCTACCGGGGGCCGTACCGGGACCTGGTCGTCCGCTCGCTGATCACCCTCAAGGCGCTCACCTTCGCCCCGACCGGCGGGATCGTCGCCGCTGCCACCACCTCGCTGCCCGAGGAGCTGGGCGGGGTGCGCAACTGGGACTACCGCTACTGCTGGCTGCGCGACTCCACCCTCACCCTGGGCGCGCTGCTGGCCGCCGGCTACCACGCGGAGGCCGAGGCCTGGCGCGACTGGCTGCTGCGCGCGGTCGCGGGCGATCCGGCGGACCTCCAGATCATGTACGGCCTGGGCGGTGAGCGCCGGCTGCCGGAGTGGGAGCTGCCCTGGCTGCCCGGCTTCGGCGACTCCGCTCCGGTGCGGGTCGGCAACGGCGCCGTCGACCAGCTCCAGCTGGACGTGTACGGGGAGGTGATGGACTCGCTGTTCCTGGCCCGCGAGACGGGTCTGAGCACCCGGCCGCACATGTGGTCGCTCCAGGTCGCGCTGATGAAGTTCCTGGAGTCGGCCTGGCGGCAGCCCGACGAGGGGCTGTGGGAGGTGCGCGGCGGCCGGCGCCACTTCGTGCACTCGAAGGTGATGGTGTGGGCGGCGGCCGACCGTGCCGTCCGCACCCTGGAGACGTACCCGGAGCTCCAGGGCGACCTGGACGCCTGGCGGCGGATGCGGGACGAGGTGCACGAGGAGGTGTGCGCGAAGGGCTTCGACACCAAGCGCAACACCTTCACCCAGTACTACGGCTCGCGCGAGCTGGACGCCGCCCTGCTGCTGATCCCGCAGGTCGGCTTCCTGCCGGCGGACGACCCGCGCGTGGTCGGCACCATCGACGCGATCCGCGCGGACCTGGACCACGGCGGTTTCGTGCGCCGCTACGACACGGACGCGGTCGGTGTCGACGGCATGCCCGGCGGCGAGGGCGCCTTCCTGGCCTGCTCGTTCTGGCTCGCGCAGGCCCTGCACCGCATCGGCCGCGCCGACGAGGCCCGACAGCTGTTCGAGCGGCTGGCGGGCCTGGCCAACGACGTGGGCCTGCTCGCGGAGGAGTACGACCCGGACCTGGGGTGCCAGTTGGGCAACTACCCGCAGGCGTTCAGCCACATCGCCCTGGTGAACACCGCCCTCACGCTGTTCGGGGGCGAGGAGGCAGGATAGGGGCCATGGATCTTGGACTGAAGGACCGGGTGTACGTCGTCACCGGAGCGACCCGCGGGCTGGGCAACGCCGCCGCGCGGGAACTGGTCGCGGACGGTGCGAAGGTGGTCGTCACGGGCCGGGACGAGCAGCGGGTCGCCGAGGCGGCGGCCGCTCTGGGCCCGAACGCGGTGGGCGTGGCGGTCGACAACGCGGACGCGCGGACGCCGGAGCGGCTGATCGCCACCGCCCGTGAGCGCTTCGGCGGCTTCGACGGGGTGCTGATCAGCGTGGGCGGGCCGCCGCCCGGCTTCGTCGCCGACAACACCGACGAGCAGTGGCGGGACGCCTTCGAGTCGGTGTTCCTCGGCGCGGTACGGCTCGCCCGCGCGGCGGCGGCCGAACTGGAGGAGGGCGGTGTCATCGGCTTCGTGCTCTCGGGCTCCGTGCACGAGCCGATCCCGGCGCTGACCATCTCCAACGGGCTGCGGCCAGGACTCGCCGGGTTCGCCAAGTCGCTCTCGGACGAGCTGGGGCCGCGCGGCATCCGGGTGCTGGGGCTGCTGCCCTCGCGCATCGACACCGACCGCGTCCGCGAGTTGGACGGGCTGTCGGCCGACCCCGAGGCCACCCGGGCGGCCAACGAGTCGCGGATCCCGCTGCGCAGGTACGGGACGCCCGAGGAGTTCGGCCGGGTGGCCGCCTTCCTGCTGTCCCCCGCCGCCTCCTACCTGACGGGCATCATGCTCCCCGTCGACGGCGGCATGCGGCACGGCTTCTGAGACCGACCACCAAAAAGGGCGTCAGCTGACCCGCTCCGCACGATGCCGGTCATCCCACCCACCGACGGCGACACGCGCCACAGCCGCTGAAACCGTCCGCGCCGGCTGTCAGGTGACCCGCTCCGCGCGGTGCCTGACCTCGCCCAGACGGACCTCCGCCGGGACGGCCGCGAGACCGGCCGAGTCACGGGCGCGGGTCAGGGGGCCGGACGCGAAGTCGGTCAGGGCCGTGGACGGGTCGATGTCCGGCTCCAGTTGGAGCCAGGCGCGCGCCGTGGGTGCCGTACGGCGGCCCCGCAGGACGACCCGGGAGCGGGCCACGCCCCGCTGCTGGGCGGTGTCCTCGGCCAAGGCCGATTCCAGGGCCCGGCCGCGCAGGCCGGCCGCCTCGCCGTCGCGGGTGTCGACCAGGATCTCGGCCAGCCGGTGCCGGCGCAGGACCGCGACCAGCCACCACAGGGCGAGCAGGAACACGACGGCCAGGAAGGCGATGACCGCCGGCCACCACCAGTCGGCGCCCCGCCGGCGGGTGCGCTCGGCCCTGGTCAGCAGCACGTCGTGCGGGCCGGTGTGCAGCCACCAGGAGGGCGGCGGCGCGCCCAGGCCGACGGCCAGCACGGCGCCGCCGAGGGCGAGCAGGATCAGGCCCACCAAGGCGAGCAGGACGCGGTTGAGGCCTCCGCTGCGCATCTCCTCATCCCTTCCGTCCGGGCCGGGCGACCCGCAGCGCCAGGGCGGGCGGCCGGCTCAGGCCGAGGCCCCGGAGCGCGTCGGTCAGCGTGGTGTCGAGGTCGGCCCGCACCTCGTCCAGGTCGCGGAAGTGGGCGACGGCGCGGACGTCGGCCTTCCTGCGGCGCATCCGCACCCGGGCCGCGCGCACGCCGGACACGTCCATGGCGCGGTCGCGCAGCAGCAGGGCCGCCGCGTCACGGCGCAGGGCCGCGCGGACGTCGTGGTGCGGGCGGAGCATCGGCAGCAGGGCGCGCAGGCCGGGCGTGAGCGCGAGCACGATCAGCCACAGGCCGAGGGCGGCGACGACGCCCGCGCCGGCCAGCACCCACGGGTCGTCCAGGTGCCGCACGGCCAACTGGTGGGCCAGCGCCCGGCGCCAGTACATGGCGGGGCGTCCGGCGCGGACCGCGGCGATGTCGTAGAGCAGCAGGCCGGTGCCGGCGAGCACCAGTACGGCGACGATCGCGGCCGGGACCCGGCGCGGCGACCAGAAGCGGCGGCTGCGCTCCGGGGGCGGGGCGGCCGTGGCCCCGGGGTCCTTGTCGAGGACCGGTGGGGTGGCGTGCGGCCCGCTCATCTCCTGCGGCTGGCTCATCCCGTCCTCTTCCCCACGTGCAGGTGCTCGACCTGGACGGCGACCTCGGGGACCGCCATGGCCGTCAGGGTCCGGACCCGCTCGGTGACCCGGTCGCGGACGGCGGCGCAGCTCGCCCCGATGTCGCAGGGGTAGCCGAGGTCGAGGTGGATCCGGACGCGGGCGGTGTCGTGGCGGACGGCGACGGTCGCGTGCGGGGCGGCGGCCTCGGGCGGCGGTGGCGCAGCCTCGCGCGCGGCCTGCGCGGCGATCTTCGCCACGACCCGGTCGGCGATCCGGGTCGCGCCGCGCTCGCCGGGCGGCACCCGGGGCGGGTGGGCGCGGGGCGTGGAGGTTCCGGTGCTCGCCTGGGTCACAGCCGGCGGTCCCGCCGCTCGTCACGGGAGCGGAAGAACGCGCCCGGATCCAGATCCCCCTCGGCGAACCGGCCGACGACGAAACCGACCGCCCCCAGCGCCGCCACCAGCAGGAAGGCGCCGAAACCACCGAAGTAGCCGGCGAAACCCAGCGCAAGTCCGGCGATCATGCCGGCCACGGCCATGCTCATGCAGCACTCCTCAGATCGTACGGGCGGGCGGACCTCGGGCCGGGGCTCACTGGAGCCTGGGCTCCGGCTCCTCGTCCTCCTCGTCGGGCAGCTTGACGTCGCTGACCGCGATGTTGACCTCGACCACTTCCAGTCCGGTCATGCGTTCCACGGAGGCGACCACGTTCTCCCGCACCGCGCGGGCGACATCGCTGATCGAGACGCCGTAGTCCACGACGATCTCCAGGTCGAGCGCGGTCTGCACCTCGCCGACCTCGGCCTTCACACCCCGGGTGACGGACTTGCCGCCGCCGGGGACGCGGTCGCGTACGGCGCCGAAGGTGCGGGAGAGACCGCTGCCCATGGCGTGGACACCGACGACATCCCGGGCGGCGAGCCCGGCGATCTTCTCCACGACGCCGTCGGCGATGGTGGTCCGGCCCCGGCTTCCCGGGTCGCCGCCGCCGCGCCGGGTGGTCCTGCGGGTCGACACCCCCGACTCGGGGCCGCCTTCTGGGGTCGTCGTCATGTCGGTCATCGCCGTACGTCCCTTCGGTCGTCGTCCTTGGACCACCGTATGCGCGGTTGCGCGACCGCGCGCCAGGGATACGGCAGGGTGGAGGAATGACGGCGGATCAATGGGCACAGGCGGTACGGGAACAGGTCCGGATGGGGCGGCTGCTGCCGCTGGGCGGCCCGCGCGACGGCGCGTGGATCGCGGAGGCCGCCGCGGCGGCCGTATTGGCGCGTGCGGTGGCGGCCGGGGTGCCGCAGGTGCGGCTGGGCGCGCTGCGGATCGGCCTGGCCGACCCGGAGGCGGCGCCGGAGCCGGCCGTACCGAGACCGCCGGGCGCTCTGCCCCCCGGTGCGCTGCGGGTGACGGCGGACTTCGCGGCGACGGCCGCCGAACCGCTGCCGGCGGTCGCCGCCCTGCTGCGGGGCGCGCTGGCCACGGCCGCGACGGGACGGCTCGGGCTGACGGTGTCGGAGGTGGACCTGCGGGTGACGGATCTGCTGGACGCCGGTACGACGGACACCCCGGCGGAGCGCGCGTCGCGGCCCACGCCGGCCCGGGCGCCCTCGGACCCGGACGAGGCGCGGGTGGCCGCCGCCGTGCTGGCCGTTCCCGGGGTCACCTCGCTGACCGGCTCGGCGGGCGGTCTCCTCGGCGGGGCGGTCCACCTGGAGCAGCTCACGACGGAGGCCGCTCTCCCGCACCGGCACGTCCGTGTGGAGCTGGCGGCGAGCGCCGATCACCGCACCCTCGACGTCACCCACGCCGTCCGCACCGCCGTCCACACGGTCCTGGAGGACCGCCCGACGGTGGCGGTGGTGGTGACGGCGGTGGGCTGAACGGGTGAATTCGGGTCAGTCGGCGATGCCCGCCAGGTCGCGCAGGCGGCGGGCCTGGGCGGCGCGTTCGGCCGCGCGCTGGTCCTCGTAGGTGCGGTCGGCGGCGCCGCGCAGCAGGGCCTTGGTCTCCACGACCGCGTCGCGCGGGGCCACGAGCAGGGCCGTCGCCAGGTCCTGGGCGGCGGCGTCCAGGTCGGCGGTGGGGACGGCGAGGTTGGCCAGGCCGGTGCTGACCGCCTCCTCGGCGCCCACGAAACGACCGGTCGCGCAGATTTCGAGCGCGCGGGCGTACCCGACGAGACCGACCAGCGGGTGCGTGCCGGTCAGGTCGGGGACGAGGCCCAGGCTGGTCTCGCGCATGGCGAACTGCACGTCGTCGGCGACGACCCGCAGATCGCAGCCGAGGGCGAGCTGGAACCCGGCCCCGATGGCATGTCCTTGGACGGCGGCGATGGACACGATGTCGTTGCGCCGCCACCAGGTGAACGCCTCCTGGAATTCGGCGATGGTCGCGTCGAGCCCGGCGTCGTCACGGCGCGCGAGATCGACGAAGGACGGCTCGCCCGGAATCCCCTCCGGGGTGAACATCTGTCGGTCCAGCCCGGCGGAGAAGGACTTGCCCTCGCCGCGCAGCACCACGACCCGCACGGAGCCCGTCAGCAGCCGCCCGGCCTCGGTGAGCGCCCGCCACAGGGCGGGGCTCTGCGCGTTGCGCTTGGCCGGGTTGGTCAGCGTCACCGTGGCGAGCGCGTCGTCGACGGTGAGCCGAACGCCGTCCTTGTCGAGTGCAGGAGCGAGGTCCTGGTCGGGCGTAGCCATGGGGCGCCTCCGATGAGTGCGGTCAGCAGAGCAGAGCTAAGTGACTGCACAGTAACCACCCGGTCGAGCGAGGTGCCGACCGGGTGGCCACCATCGAAAGCGAGGGGCCGCCCGGCGTCAGGACGTCGCGGCCTTCTTGCCCCGGGTCGCTCCGCCACGCCCACGCAGCGTGACGCCCGACTCGCTGAGCATCCGGTGTACGAAGCCATACGAGCGGCCGGTCTCTTCGGCCAGCGCCCGGATGCTCGCACCGGAGTCGTACTTCTTCTTCAGGTCTGCCGCGAGCTTGTCGCGCGCGGCGCCGGTCACCCGGCTGCCCTTCTTCAGAGTCTCGGCCACCCGTGCCTCCTCATGGGAAGTGCGCTCTGGTCTCCTCATGATCACCCCTCCGGGGCGCGATGGCCACCCATTCGGCAAGGTCCGTGAGACATCGTTGTGACGACAGGAGCCCGTCCCCACAAGCGGAACGGCGGATTCCAGCCGGTCGAGCCGCCGGGGCCGAACGAGTGGACGCGTGAAGTGGCAGGTCAGAGACGCGCGACGGCCGATCCCTTGGGGAACGAGGGATCGGCCGCGAAATCCGTGGAGGACACACCGCGATACGAGGAGATCTCACACAGATGGTGGATCACCGATCGGCCGAATGATCCATACGCCGTGGATCAGGCCTCCGATCAGGGTGCCGGCCGGACCGGGGTCAGGCCAGGGCGACGAGGTCCGCGTAGTCGGCACCCCACAGGTCCTCCACGCCGTCCGGCAGCAGGATGATCCGCTCCGGCTGGAGCGCCTCCACCGCGCCCTCGTCGTGGGTGACCAGCACGACCGCGCCCTTGTAGGTGCGCAGGGCGCCGAGGATCTCCTCGCGGCTGGCCGGGTCGAGGTTGTTGGTGGGCTCGTCCAGCAGCAGCACGTTCGCCGAGGAGACCACCAGGGTGGCCAGGGCGAGCCGGGTCTTCTCGCCGCCAGAGAGGACACCGGCCGGCTTGTCGACGTCGTCGCCGGAGAACAGGAACGAGCCGAGCACCTTGCGGACCTCGACCAGGTCCATGTCCGGGGCGGCCGAGCGCATGTTCTCCAGGACGGTGCGGCCCGGGTCCAGGGTCTCGTGCTCCTGCGCGTAGTAGCCGAGCTTGAGGCCGTGGCCGGGGACCACCTGGCCGGTGTCCGGCGTCTCCACGCCCCCCAGCAGCCGCAGCAGGGTGGTCTTGCCCGCGCCGTTGAGGCCGAGGATGACGACCCGGGAGCCCTTGTCGATCGCGAGGTCGACGTCGGTGAAGATCTCCAGCGAGCCGTAGGACTTCGACAGGCCCTCGGCCGTCAGCGGGGTGCGGCCACAGGGCGCGGGCTCCGGGAAGCGCAGCTTGGCGACCTTGTCCGACATCCGGATGTCGTCGAGGCCGGAGAGCAGCTTCTCGGCGCGGCGGGCCATGTTCTGCGCGGCGACGGTCTTGGTGGCCTTGGCGCGCATCTTGTCGGCCTGCGCGTTGAGGGCCGCGGCCTTCTTCTCGGCGTTGGCGCGCTCGCGCTTGCGGCGCTTCTCGTCGGCCTCGCGCTGCTGCTGGTAGAGCTTCCAGCCCATGTTGTAGATGTCGATCGCGGAGCGGTTGGCGTCCAGGTAGAAGACCTTGTTGACGACCGTCTCGACCAGGTCGACGTCGTGGGAGATCACGATGAACCCGCCGCGGTAGGACTTCAGGTAGTCCCGCAGCCAGACGATCGAGTCCGCGTCGAGGTGGTTGGTCGGCTCGTCCAGCAGCAGGGTGTCCGCGTCGGAGAAGAGGATGCGGGCCAGCTCGATACGGCGCCGCTGGCCGCCGGAGAGGGTGTGCAGGGGCTGGCCGAGCACCCGGTCGGGCAGGTTGAGCGCGGCGGCGATGGTGGCGGCCTCGGCCTCCGCGGCGTACCCGCCCTTGGTGAGGAACTCGGTCTCCTGGCGCTCGTACTGCTTGAGGGCCTTCTCTCGGGTGCCGCCCGTGCCGTTGGCGATCCGCTGCTCGTTCTCGCGCATCTTGCGGATCAGCACGTCGAGGCCGCGGGCGGACAGGACGCGGTCGCGGGCGAGGACGTCCAGGTCGCCGGTGCGGGGGTCCTGGGGCAGATAGCCGACCTCGCCGGAGCGGGTGATGGTGCCGCCGGCCGGGATGCCCTCGCCGGCCAGGCACTTGGTGAGCGTGGTCTTGCCCGCGCCGTTGCGGCCGACGAGGCCGATGCGGTCGCCCTTGGCGACGCGGAAGGTGGCGTTCTCGATGAGGACGCGCGCACCGGCGCGCAGCTCGATACCGGAGGCGGAGATCACGGACAGACTCCAGGGCGTACAGGGATTGACGGGTGGGCGGCTGAAGGCGTTCCCGCCGTCTAATGCGCGAGGAGAATGGCCATGGGCCAAGTCTAACGGGGCGGTGCAAGCGGTTTTCCTCCGATGCGTCCGGACCCCGGTGAGCCGGGGGTGTCCGCCCGGTGACCTGGGGTACCGGGGGCGGTAGTCGCCCGTTCGGGTGTCACTCCGGAAGGGGGGCGGCGGGGCGGGTAGGGATGCGCCAGGCTCGGGACTTGGCGCGCGACGGCGCGGGCAGAGGCGGTGGCGCGTGCAGTTCGACGACGACGCGGACCTGGACACCTCCGAGGTGCGGGACGTGCGGGGCAGCCGGATCCCGGGCGGCCGGGCCACGATCGGCGGCGGGATCGCCGGGCTGGTCGCCCTGCTGCTCGGGCTCTTCTTCGGGGTGGGCCCCGACGAGCTGGGGCTGTCCTCCGGTGACCAGGCGCGGCCGACGGCCTCCTCGCTCCGGCAGGTGCAGCAGAGCTGCCGTACCGGGCGGGACGCGAACACCCGGGACGACTGCCGGATCGTGGCGGTCGTCAACAGCGTGCAGGACTACTGGACGCGGGAGCTCCAGCGGCGCGGCACCCGGTACACCGGCTCCTCCACGGTGCTGTTCAGCGGCCGGATCGGCACGGCGTGCGGGGCGGCGAGTGCGGCGGTCGGGCCGTTCTACTGCCCGGGCGACCGGAAGGTCTATCTGGACCTCGGCTTCTTCGACGAGCTGCGCGAGAAGTTCGGCGCCGCCGGCGGACCCTTCGCGCAGGCGTACGTCGTCGCGCACGAGTACGGCCACCACGTGCAGGACCTGACCGGGGTGCTCGGCAGGTCGCGGGACGGGCTGACCGGCGAGAACAGCGCCTCGGTCCGCACCGAGCTGCAGGCCGACTGCTACGCCGGTGTGTGGGCGCGGCACGCGACGAGCACGCCGGACGAGTCGACCGGGCGGCCGCTGGTCACCAGCCTGACGGCCGCCGACATCAGCGACGGCCTGGACGCGGCGGCGGCTGTGGGCGACGACCGGATCCAGGAGCGGTTCCAGGGCCGGGTGACGCCGGAGACCTGGACGCACGGGTCGGCGCGGCAGCGGCAGCAGTGGTTCCAGCAGGGTTACCGCACCGGCGACATGAGCCGGTGCGACACGTTCCGCTGAGCCGTTCGCGGGCGCGGGACACGTGAGGAGTGATCGGCATGACAGGCATGGGCGCGGTACGGCCGGGCGTCTTCCCCACGCTGCTGTACGCGGACGCGAGAGCGGCGATCCGGCAGCTCACCGAGGCCCTGGGCTTCACCGAGCTGTCGGTGTACGAGACCGAGGACGGCACGGTGCTGCACGCCGAGCTGACGCAGGGCAACGGCGCGGTGATGGTCGGTTCCCGGGGCCGCGGCGGCGTCTTCGACACGGCGATGCGCGAGGCCGGCCCGGCCGGGGTGTACGTCGTGGTGGACGACGTGGACGCCCACCACGAGCGGGCCCTGGCGCACGGCGTGGAGATCCTGGCGCCCCCGGCGGACCAGGACTACGGCGCCCGGGACTACCTGGCCCGGGACGCCGAAGGCAACATCTGGAGCTTCGGGACGTACGCGCCGGAGATCGGCGGCTGAGCGGCCCCCGCGCCGCTCAGCCCCCCGTGTGCACCTGGAACGCGGCCCGGCGCACCGCCTTGGCCAGGGCCGGGTCGGGGTGTGCGGCGGCGAGGGCGACCAGGACCTGCACGGTGCGCGGGTGCCCGACGGCGCGGACCTCGTCGAGCAGCTGGGGGACGGTGGGCTGGACCGCCGCCTCCAGGTGCCGGACCAGCATCGGCGCCTCGCCGTGGTCGGCGACGGCGGCGGCCGTGTCGACCCACAGCCAGGTGGCCTCCTCGCGGGTGAGGGCCTCGTGGGCGTCCTCCGGGTCGACGCCGTCGTGCTCGGCGAGCCACAGCAGCGCGTACGGTCTCAGCGCCGGCTCGTCCAGGACGGCCCGTACGTCGGGTTCGGCGGGCGCGCCGACGACCCGCAGCGCCTCGAAGGCCAGGCCCCGCAGCAGGGCGTCCTCACCGCGGGCGGCGCCGATCAGCTCGGTGACGGCGCTGCCGACGGGCCGGGCGGCGAGCCAGGCGCGGTACTCGGCGCGGGCGGCGTTGGGGCGCAGCTGGGCGCAGCCGCGGAGCATGTCCTCGGCGGGCCGCTCGATGTTGCCGGCGGGGCTCTGCGCGGCCACGCAGATCTGCTCCAGCTTGACCCAGACCGCCCAGCTGCCCAGCGGGGTGAGGGTGGCCTGGCCGCCGCCGTAGGTGAGGGCGCCGACCGAGGCGAGGGCGCCCAGCGCCCAGTCGAGCAGCGGCTCCAGCGGTGCGGGGTCGGCGGGCGCGGGGTCGGGCGGGGTGCCGGTGGGGCGTGCGGCGCCGGGCTCGTAGGTGAGCTCGCAGCGTTCGGTGCGCAGTTCGGTGACGCGCTGCCGGAGCAGGTCGAGGAGCTGGTCGACCGGGACGGGCCCGGCGGACAGCTGGAGGAAGGAGAGGACCTGGGGCATGGCCGAGACGACCTCGGCGACGGCGGCCGGCTCGTGTCCCCGGGGTTCGGGGTGGGCGAGCGACCAGGCGTCGAAGAGGGCGACCCAGCCGCGCAGCACGGCGCTGTCGTCGCGGTCCCAGGCGCGCAGCCGCCAGCCGGGGCGGGCGCTGTCGCCGTGCACCTCGACGAGTCCGGCGAGGCGGGCGGTGTCCCAGTCGGCGCGGATCTGGTCGGGGCTCAGGCCGAGGTCGGCGCCGGCCCGGGCGGCGGTCGCGTCGGAGAGGGTGGCCTTGCCGTCGGCGGTGGCGGCGTCCTTGCCGGGGCCGAGGGCGCCGTCGGCCCAGCGGGCGACGCGGACGGGTCCGGTCAGGCGGGTGCGTGCCGTTCTGGCCAGTTCGGCGGGGGCGGGGGTGCCCTCGGGCGGCCGGGGGGCGGGGCGCCGTGGGCGCCGCTGGTTCACAGCTGTGGGGGCGGCGGCCAGGGGTCGCGGTCGGACGAGTCGAAGCCTGGAGTCGCGCGGGATACGGGACGTCACGGGTGCAGTCTTCCGGTTGACGGTCAGAAAACCCAAACGGAATGTCACGGCGGGCGACGGGGCTGGCCAAGGCACGGGGTCCGGCCGGGGTCCCGGGGGCGTGTTCCGGCCAGCCGTACAGCCTTAAACGGAATGGCCGGCACCGCTCCCGGCCCGCGCTCACATCAGCGGGGTCAGGAAGCGGCGCAGGCGCTCCTCGTAGGCCTCGGGGTCGGCGTTCCACATCGCGGCGTGCGGGGCGTCCGGGACGGTGTGCAGGGAGACCAGGTCGGGGCGGCGCCGGGCGAGCCGGCGGGAGTACTCCCAGGGGGCGACGCGGTCGCCGGGGCCGTGGACGATCAGCGTGGGTACGGCGAGCCGGACCGGGTCGGCGATCTCGACGGCGCCGTCGGCGTGCAGTCCGGCCCGGCCCTGGGCGGCGCGCACGGCGAGCGGCAGCAGCGGGCGCGGGGTGTGCCGGGCGCTCGCGAGGGCGCGCAGCGTGGCCTCCCAGTCGAGGACCGGCGAGTCCAGGACGAGCCCGGAGACACGGTCGCGCACGGCGGAGCGCTCGGCGGTGCGCAGGGCCATGGTGGCGCCGGTGGACCAGCCGAGCAGGACGACCTTGCGGGCGCCGTGGCGGACGGCGTAGCGGATGGCGGCGTCCACGTCCCGCCACTCGGTCTCGCCGAGGTGGTTCAGGCCGTCGGGGCGGCGCGGGGCGCCGAGGTCGCCGCGGTAGGCGAGGGCGAGGACCGGCAGGTGGCGGCGGTGCAGGAAGCCCATGACGTTCATGGCGTGTTCGCGGGTGGTGCCGAGCCCGTGCACGGCGATCACCCAGGTGTCGCGGTGGCCGGGCACGAACCAGGCGGGCAGCGGGCCCAGCTCGCCGGGCACGTCGATGTCGGCGTGGTCGAGGCCGAGGGCGCTGCCGGGGTCGCCGACGTAGAGGTTGGGGGTGAGCCATGCCGGGTCGCCGGGGGCGAAGGTGCCGTGGGTGACGCGGGTCAGGCGGCGGACGACGCTGTCGGCGGTGTGGCCGGCCGTCTCCAGGACGGGGCCGACGATCGCGTGGGCGCCGTCGCCGGCGAGGCCGTAGGTGCCGGGGCGCAGCGAGGCCAGGTCGCGGGTGAGGGTGACGCGGCCGGGGCCGGTGCCGTGCACGGTGAGTTTCGGCTCGGTGGGCAGCGGGCGGCCCGGGGGTGCCTTCAGGGCGGCGTCGCTGGCGAGCCGGCCCGCGGCCACGGACGCCATGCCGGCGGCGAGGACGGCGGTGACCGCGGTGGCGGTCGCTCTCACGGGGCGCACGGCTCCAGTGTCGGGGCGGCGGGCGCCCCGGGCCAGCGGAGCGGCGGGGTGCGGCGCCGGCGTGGGCCGGCTGAGCAGGGTGCGGCGTACCGCGTCCAGGGACCGGAGCAGGGGGCTGCGGTGCGGCAAGGGGTCACCTCCGTTGGCCGTATCCCTTCAAACGTGCCCCGGCTTCGGCCAGTTGTGCCTCCGTGAGCAAGGACGGCGTCAGACCGGGCACCGAGGACGCGGTCAGCCACAGGCGGCACATCCACTCCAGCTGGGCGGTGCGGTCGTACGCCTGGTCGAGGGTGGCGCCGTAGGTGACGGTGCCGTGGTTCCGCAGCAGGCAGCCGGCGCGGCCGTCGAGGGCGCGCAGCATGTTCGCGGCCAGTTCGTCGCTGCCGTACAGGGCGTACGGCGCGACCCGGACGGTGCCGCCGAGGGCGCCGGCCATGTAGTGGACGGGCGGCAGTTCCGGCACCAGCGTGGAGACCGCGGTGGCGTGCACGGCGTGGGTGTGGACGACCGCGCGGGCCTCGGTGGTGCGGTACACGGCGAGGTGCAGGGGCAGTTCGCTGGTCGGTACCAGGGTGCCGAGCACCTGGTGTCCGGTGAGGTCGACGCCGGTGACGTCGTCCGGGGTGAGCCGGTCGTAGGGCACGCCGGAGGGGGTGACCAGGACCAGGTCACCGACGCGTGCGGAGACGTTGCCCGAGGTGCCGACCACCAGTCCGTCGGCGACGGTGCGCCGGGCCGTGGCGACCAGTGCCTCCCAGACCGCCGCCGTGTCCTGTGCCGTACCGCTCATGGCGCCCTCCGGTTGGTCGCGTCGCCGCTCGCCCATGCCGCGATCCTGCCAGCCGGGGCGGGGCCGCTGAACCGGTGGCAGGGGAAGGGCGCGACTCCGAACGAGTGGACATGAGGACGAATCGCCGCAAATGGGCGCCGAATCCCCGAGCGCCCGGCCTTGACTGATCGCTCTTGCCCACCCGGCGATCCCTCGCCCGCCACCCCCAGCCCGTCCGGCGACCCTTCCGCCCGCCACCCCGGGGAGACGACACATGGCCCGTGACCGCACCCTGCCCCGCCGCCGCGCCTGTGCCCTCGCGGCGGCCACCGCCACCCTCGCCCTCGCCGGCCCCGCGATCGCGGCACCCGGCACCCAGGAGACCGGCCCCTGGACGGCGGGGCTGGCCACGGCCACGTCGCTGCCCCGGGGGCACGACGTGTCGTCGCACCAGCGGGCGGTCAACTGGTCGACCGCCCGCGCCAGGGGCGCGCGGTTCGTCTACGTGAAGGCGACCGAGTCCACGACCTACCGCAACCCCTACTTCGCGGGCCAGTACGACGGAGCCCGCGAGGCCGGCCTGATCCGGGGCGCCTACCACTTCGCCCTGCCGAACAGAGCCTCCGGCACCAAGCAGGCGCAGTACTTCCTGCGGCACGGCGGCGGCTGGACGGCCGACGGCTGGACCCTGCCGCCCGCGCTGGACATCGAGTACAACCCGTACGACAGCAAGCACAAGTGCTACGGGCTGAGCAAGACCCGGATGGTCTCCTGGATCCGGGCCTTCAGCGACGAGGTCAGGAAGCAGACCGGCCGCCGCCCGGTGATCTACACGAACACCATCTGGTGGAAGCTCTGCACCGGCAACAGCCGCGCCTTCTCCGCCTCCCACCCGCTGTGGATCGCCCGGCACGGCACCTCGACGCCGGGGGCGCTGCCCGGTGGCTGGAAGTACTGGACGTTCTGGCAGTACGCCAACAAGGGAACCCTGCCGGGTGACCAGGATCTCTTCAACGGCTCTTCGAGCCGCCTGAAGGCACTCGCGCGCGGCTGAGACCCCAAGTGGCGCCTGACCGGGCGCGAGGAAACGGAACCACTCCCCCGTGTTGTGGTCACCCTTGCGCCCGGCCCAGTTCATCTTCCGTTCACCCAGGTTGCCTACGTTCATCGCGCCAATGACTTCGAACGATTGCCTGGGTAAATGGAAAGCTTCTCGCTGATCCTCGCGATCGTGGTGATCACCGCGCTCGCGTTCGATTTCACGAACGGTTTCCACGACACCGCCAACGCGATGGCCACCACCATCTCCACCGGCGCCTTGAAGCCCAAGATCGCGGTGACCATGTCCGCCGCGCTCAACCTGGTGGGTGCCTTCCTCTCCGTGGAGGTCGCCAACACGATCTCCAAGGGGCTCGTCGACGAGAGCGGCATCCGTCCCGAGGTCATCTTCGCCGCCCTGGTCGGCGCGATCCTCTGGAACCTGGTGACCTGGCTGGTGGGCCTGCCCTCCAGTTCCTCGCACGCCCTGATGGGCGGTCTGATCGGTGCCACCGTCGCCTCCGCCGGCTTCGGCGCCGTGCACGGCGACGTGCTGGTCACCAAGGTGCTGCTGCCCGCCGTGGCCGCGCCGCTGGTGGCGGGCATCGCCTCGCTGCTGGCCACCCGCTTCTCCTACGGCATCGGCGGCAAGGCCGAGGGCGAAGCCACCCGCAAGGGCTACCGCACCGGCCAGATCGCCTCCGCCGGCCTGGTCTCCCTCGCCCACGGCACCAACGACGCCCAGAAGACGATGGGCATCATCACCCTGGCGCTGATCACGGGCGGTGCCATCGCCCCCGGCTCCAACCCTCCCACCTGGGTGATCCTCTCCGCCGGTCTGGCGATCGCGCTCGGCACCTACATCGGCGGCTGGCGCATCATCCGCACCATGGGCACCGGTCTGACGGACCTGGAGCCGCGGCAGGGCTTCGCCGCCCAGACCAGCGCCGCGACCGCCATCCTGGCCTCCTCGCACCTCGGCTTCTCGCTGTCCACCACCCATGTCGTCTCCGGCTCGGTGATGGGCGCGGGCCTGGGCCGCAAGGGCGGTGTGGTCCGCTGGTCCACCGCCACCCGCATGGTCGTCGCCTGGCTGCTCACGCTGCCGGCCGCCGCGCTGGTCGGCGCGGGCGCCGAGTCCGTCACGGACCTCGGCGACTGGGGCACCGCGGCCGTCGCCGTCTTCCTGGTCGCCGCGAGCGGCGCGATCTGGAGGCTCTCCCGGCGCGAGGTCGTCGACCACACCAACGTCGTCGCCGAGACCGGCGAGCCGGCCGGTGTGGTGACCACCGCCATCGCCGCCGTCACCCCGCCCCCGGCGGGCACGGTCGGCGAGCCCCTGACGGCCACCATCCCGGCGCCCGCCGCGGACCCGGTCCCGGCCTTCCCGCAGCAGGCGACCGCCCCGGCCGCCACCGCGAGCCCGGCGACCCCGCCGGCCGCCACCGTCTGACCCCGGTCCCTCCCCCGGAAACCAAGGAAGCGTCCCCATGAAGATCGACTGGGCGGCCATCGGCTCCGTCTTCGGCGTCAGCCTCGCGTTCGCGGTGGGCCTGGTGGCCCTGTTCACCCTCGGCGTCAACGGCCTGGCCCGGCGCGAGAAGGCAGCGGCCCAGGGCGGCACCGCCGGCCTCGCCGTCACCGGCGCCTACGTCTGCTTCGCGGCCTGCGCGGCGGCGGTGGCGTACGGCATCTACCTGATCGTGGCCAAGCCCTGACCCCATCCCCCTGAGGCTCCCCTCCGGCAGCGCCGGTCGGGAGCCTCCGGCATGCCCGCCGCGCCCCGGTGTGGGGATCGGCACACTCTCCTCCCGCAGGTCAACAGCAAGTTGACGGCCGTTCCGGGCGCGTGGTGGACTGCCCGGGCCATGTACGGCGGCAGGAGAGGAAGCCGGTGCGAATCCGGCGCGGTCCCGCCACTGTCACCGGGGAGGAGTCCCCGGGAGCCAGGAACTCTCCCCGCCGGCTCTCGTCGTACCAGGGCGCGGACACCCTGAGTGAGGACCCGAATCGCCATGCCCGGCTGCCGAAGGACCCGTACCAGGACCGCTCCCGCGCCCACGGCCGGCTGAGCCGATGGGTGCCGATCGCTGCTACGCGTACGGCGCCGCCGCCGGCCTTCTCGGCGACCTGCTCCTCGGCGACCCGCGCCGGGGGCACCCGGTCGCCGCGTTCGGGCGGGCCGCCGGAGCCGTCGAACGCGCGCTGTGGCACGACCACCGCGGCTGGGGCGCCCTGCACACCGCCGTATGCGCCGGTGGCGCCGTCGCGCTCGGGGCGCTCACGGCACGCGCCGTACGCCCCTCCCCCGCCGCCTCGGCCGCGCTGACCGCCGTCGCCACCTGGGCCGTCGTCGGCGGCACCTCGCTGGCCCGGGAGGCCCGCGCGATCGGGCGCGCCCTGGAGGCCGGGGACGTCGAGGCGGCCCGGGCCCGGCTGCCGCACCTGTGCGGCCGGGACCCGCAGGCACTGGACGCCGACGGGATCGCCCGGGCCGTGGTCGAGTCGGTCGCCGAGAACACCTCCGACGCCGTGGTGGGCGCCCTGGTGTGGGGCGCGGTGGCCGGGGTGCCGGGGCTGCTCGGGTTCCGGGCGGTCAACACGCTGGACGCCATGGTCGGGCACAAGTCGCCCCGGCTGCGCCGCTACGGCTGGGCCGCCGCCCGCCTCGACGACGTCGCCGGCTGGCCCGGCGCCCGCCTCACCGCCGTACTCGCCGCGCTCGGCGGCCCCGACCCGCGCGGTGCCGTCCGCGCCTGGCGGGCCGACGCGGGTAAGCACCCGAGCCCCAACGCGGGCCCCGTGGAAGCCTCGTTCGCGGGCGCCCTCGGGGTGCGCCTGGGCGGCACCCTCTCCTACGGCGGCCGGGTCGAGCACCGCCCCGTGCTCAACGGCACCGGGCGCGCCGTCCGGGTCGCCGACGTCGACCGGGCGGTACGGCTGTCCCGGCGCGTAAGCCTGCTCGCGCTCGGCGTGACGGTCGCCGCGCGCCGACTCGTGAAGGGACGTGCGAAGTGAGCGGTGGTCTGCTCGTCGCCGGCACCACCTCCGACGCCGGCAAGAGCGTCGTGACGGCCGGGATCTGCCGGTGGCTGGTGCGCCAGGGCGTGAAGGTGGCGCCGTTCAAGGCGCAGAACATGTCGCTGAACTCCTTCGTGACCCGGGAGGGCGCGGAGATCGGCCGGGCGCAGGCCATGCAGGCGCAGGCGTGCCGGGTCGAGCCGGCCGCGCTGATGAACCCGGTGCTGCTCAAGCCGGGCGGCGAGCAGAGCAGCCAGGTGGTGCTGCTGGGCAGGCCGGTGGGCGAGATGAGCGCGCGCGGCTACCACGGCGGACGGCAACAGCGGCTGCTGGGCACGGTGCTGGAGTGCCTGGCCGAGTTGCGGGGCACGTATGACGCGGTGATCTGCGAGGGGGCCGGATCGCCTGCGGAGATCAACCTGCGGCGGACCGACATCGTGAACATGGGGATCGCGCGGCGCGCGCGGCTGCCCGTGCTCGTCGTCGGCGACATCGACCGGGGCGGGGTCTTCGCCTCCTTCTTCGGCACGGTCGCCCTGCTCTCGCCCGAGGACCAGGAACTGGTCGCCGGGTTCCTGGTGAACAAGTTCCGCGGTGACGTCAGCCTGCTGGAACCGGGCCTCGACATGCTGAGGGACCTCACCGGACGGCCGTCGTACGGCGTGCTGCCGTTCCGGCACGGGCTCGGCATCGACGAGGAGGACGGGCTGCGGGTGTCGCTGCGCGGCACCGTGCGGGAGTCCAGCGTGGCGCCGCCGGTCGGCGCTGACGTGCTGCGGGTCGCCGTGTGCGCCCTCCCGCTGATGTCCAACTTCACCGACGTGGACGCGCTCGCGGCCGAACCGGGCGTCGTGGTGCGGTTCGTGGACCGGCCGGAGGAACTGGCGGACGCGGACCTGGTGGTGGTCCCGGGCACCCGGGGCACGGTCCGCGCCCTGGAGTGGCTGCGCGAGCGCGGACTCGCCGACGCCCTGGTGCGCCGGGCCGCCGAAGACCGGCCGGTGCTCGGCGTCTGCGGCGGCTTCCAGATCCTCGGGGAGCACATCGAGGACGAGGTCGAGTCCCGCGCCGGTGCCGTGCCCGGACTCGGACTGCTGCCCGTGCGGGTGCGGTTCGCCCGCGAGAAGACCCTGACCCGGCCGTCCGGCGCGGCTCTCGGCGAGCCGGTCGAGGGCTACGAGATCCACCACGGGGTCGCCACCGTCGAGGGCGGCGAACCCTTCCTGGACGGCTGCCGGGTGGGCCAGACCTGGGGCACCCACTGGCACGGCTCGCTGGAGTCGGACGGCTTCCGGCGGGCGTTCCTGCGGGAGGTGGCCGCGGCGTCCGGCCGGCGTTTCGTGCCGGCCCCGGACACCTCCTTCGCCGCGCTGCGCGAGGAGCAGCTCGACCGGCTCGGCGACCTGATCGAACAGCACGCGGACACGGACGCGCTGTGGCGGCTCATCGAGTCGGGCGCGCCGGCGGGCCTGCCCTTCATTCCCCCGGGAGCGCCTGCGTGAGCGGGGTGCTGTCGGTGCCGGCCGGGGGCGCGAACCCGGTCCTCGTGCGGCTGCCGGGCGGCGAGCGGCCCGGCGCGGGCGTGGCGGTACGGCGGCACGGGTGCCTTCGTGCGGACCGCGGCCCGCGGGTCGAACCCAGCGTGCGGCCGCCGGAGCCGTCGCGCGCCAACTGTTCTGTGCCGGAAGGCTACTTGGAGGACCACCAGTGACCACCCCCTTCCCCTTCACGGCCGTCGTCGGCCAGGACGACCTGCGGCTGGCGCTGCTGCTGAACGCGGTCTCGCCGGCGGTCGGCGGCGTGCTGGTGCGCGGCGAGAAGGGCACCGCCAAGTCCACCGCCGTACGCGCCCTTTCGGCGCTGCTGCCCGAGGTGGCCGTCGTACCCGGCTGCCGGTTCTCCTGCGACCCGGCGGCACCGGACCCCGCGTGCCCGGACGGGCCGCACGAGCCGGGACCCGGCACCGCGCGGCCGTCCCGGATGGTCGAGCTGCCGGTCGGCGCCTCCGAGGACCGGCTGGTGGGCGCCCTGGACATCGAACGGGCCCTGTCCGAGGGCGTGAAGGCCTTCGAGCCGGGCCTGCTGGCCGACGCGCACCGGGGCATCCTGTACGTGGACGAGGTCAACCTGCTCCACGACCATCTGGTGGACCTGCTGCTGGACGCGGCGGCGATGGGCGCCTCGTACGTGGAGCGCGAGGGCGTCTCCGTGCGGCACGCCTCGAAGTTCCTGCTGGTCGGCACCATGAACCCGGAAGAGGGCGAGCTGCGGCCGCAGTTGCTCGACCGGTTCGGGCTGACCGTGGAGGTCGCCGCCTCCCGGGAGCCGGACCAGCGGGTGGAGGTCGTCCGGCGCCGGCTGGCCTACGACGACGACCCCGAGGGCTTCGCCACCCGCTGGGCGGGCGAGGAGACCGCCGTACGGCAGCGGATCGTCGCGGCGCGCGAGTTGCTGGGGCAGGTGCGGCTGGGCGACGGGGCGTTGCGGCAGATCGCGGCGACCTGCGCGGCCTTCGAGGTGGACGGCATGCGGGCCGACATCGTGATGGCCCGTACGGCGACCGCGCTGGCCGCGTGGGCCGGGCGGACCGACGTGCTCGCCGAGGACGTCCGGCAGGCGGCGCTGCTCGCGCTGCCGCACCGCAGGCGCCGCAACCCCTTCGACGCGCCCGGCCTGGACGAGGACAAGCTCGACGACACCCTGGAGCAGTTCGCCGGGGACGACGAGGGCGACGGGGGCCGGGACGACGATCCCGAGCCGGATCCGGACGGTCCCGGTGGCGGCGGGCAGCCCCGGCCCGACTCGGGGCCGCGGGAAGGCGGCGGCGGGGACGGCGCCGAGCGGCCGGAGACGGGAGAGAGCGGCGCGCCGGGGGCGCCCGGTGCCGGGGAGCAGCCGGCCGCCCGGGCCGCCGAGCCGTTCCGCACCAAGGTGCTGAGCGTGCCCGGGATCGGGGAGGGTGCCGCCGGGCGGCGCTCACGGGCGCGCACCGAACACGGCCGGACGACCGGGGCCCGCCGGCCGCGGGGCACGCTGACCAAGCTGCACCTGGCGGCGACCGTGCGGGCCGCGGCCCCGCACCAGCGCACCCGCGGCCGGTCCGGGCGCGGTCTGGTGGTCCGCCGGGACGATCTGCGGCAGGCGACCCGGGAGGGCCGCGAGGGCAACCTCGTGCTGTTCGTGGTGGACGCCTCCGGGTCGATGGCGGCCCGGCAGCGGATGAGCGCCGTGAAGGGCGCCGTGCTGTCGCTGCTGCTGGACGCCTACCAGCGGCGGGACAAGGTGGGCCTGGTGACGTTCCGGGGGTCCGCGGCCGAGGTCGCGCTGCCGCCGACCTCGTCCGTGGACGCGGCGGCCGTCCGGCTGGAGTCGCTGCCGACGGGCGGCCGTACACCGCTGTCGGCGGGGCTGCTGACGGCGCACGAGGTGCTGCGGGTGGAGCGGCTGCGCGATCCCGCGCGCCGGCCGCTGCTGGTCGTGGTGACCGACGGGCGGGCCACGGGCGGCCCGGACCCGGTGGCGCTGGCCGGGCGGGCGGCGCGGCTGTTCGCGGCCGAGGGCACCGCCTCGGTGGTCGTGGACTGTGAGTCGGGGATGGTGCGGCTGGGGCTCGCCGGGCGGCTCGCGGGCGAGCTGGGCGGTACGGCGGTCACGCTGGACGAGCTGCGGGCGGACTCGATCGCCGGTCTGGTCAGGGATGTGCAGGGAACGCAGGGGACTTCGAGGAGGGCCGCGTAATGCCGCAGGGACAGCCGAGTGTGGTGCCGGACGACGGACTGACGACCCGGCAGCGCCGGAACCGGCCGCTGGTGCTGGTGCACACCGGGGTCGGCAAGGGCAAGTCCACCGCCGCGTTCGGGCTCGCGCTGCGGGCCTGGAACCAGGGATGGCCGATCGGGGTGTTCCAGTTCGTCAAGTCGGCGAAGTGGAAGGTCGGCGAGGAGAACGCGCTGCGGGTGCTGGGCGCCTCCGGGCAGGGCGGGACCGTCGACTGGCACAAGATGGGCGAGGGCTGGTCCTGGGTGCAGCGGGACGCGCAGCTCGACAACGAGGAGAAGGCGCGGGAGGGCTGGGAGCAGGTCAAGCGGGACCTCGCGGCCGAGTCGTACCGGCTGTACGTGCTGGACGAGTTCGCCTACCCGCTGCACTGGGGCTGGATCGACACGGACGAGGTCGTGGAGGTGCTGCGGAACCGGCCGGGCACCCAGCACGTGGTGATCACCGGGCGGAACGCGCCGGAGAAGCTGCTGGAGTTCGCGGACCTCGTCACCGACATGTCCAAGGTCAAGCATCCGATGGACGCCGGCCAGAAGGGCCAGAAGGGCATCGAGTGGTGAGTGTGCCGGTGCCCCGGCTGGTCGTGGCCGCGCCCTCGTCGGGGAGCGGCAAGACCACCGTGGCCACGGGGCTGATGGCCGCGTTCGCCGCGCGGGGGCTCGCCGTGTCCCCGCACAAGGTCGGTCCCGACTACATCGACCCCGGGTACCACGCGCTCGCCACCGGACGCGCGGGACGGAACCTGGACGCGTACCTGTGCGGACCCGAGCTGGTCGCCCCGTTGTTCCTGCACGGGGCGCGGGGCTGTGACCTCGCGGTCGTCGAGGGCGTGATGGGGCTGTACGACGGGGCCGCCGGGCAGGGCGAGCTGGCGTCCACCGCGCACGTGGCGAAGCTGCTGGGGGCGCCGGTGGTCCTGGTGGTCGACGCGTCGTCGCAGTCGCGGTCGGTGGCGGCGCTGGTGCACGGGTTCGTGACCTGGGACCCGGAGGTGCGGATCGAGGGCGTGATCCTCAACAAGGTCGCCTCGGACCGGCACGAGGAGCTGCTGCGGGAGGCGCTGGAGTCGGTGGGGGTGCCGGTGCTGGGCGTGGTGCGCCGGGCGGCACCCGTACAGACGCCGTCGCGCCACCTGGGCCTGGTGCCGGTCGCCGAACGCGGCGCGGCGGCGGTGGACGCCGTCGCGGCCATGGCCGAGCGGGTGGCCCAGGGCTGCGACCTGGCCGCCCTGGAGGCACTGGCCCGCTCGGCGGGGCCCCTCCCCGGAGGCTCGGCCCCCTGGACCCCCGAACCTTCTCCCACCCACCACCCGACTCGGTCGGCTGGAGGGTCGGACCACGAACGGACCGCGTCGGCCGAGGGGCCGGCGGCGCCGGGCCCGGCAGCCGGGCCGTTGGGCGGTGGGCTCGGCCCGGTGGGACGGGAGTTCCGTGCGGGGCGGCCCGTGGTCGCCGTCGCGGGCGGTCCCGCGTTCACGTTCTCGTACACCGAGCACACCGAGCTGCTGGCCGCCGCCGGGGCCGAGGTCGTCGGCTTCGACCCGCTCAGGGACGAGGACCTGCCCGAAGGCACCGCCGGGTTGGTCATCGGGGGCGGGTTCCCGGAGGTGTACGCCGCCGAGCTGTCCGCGAACGAGCCGCTCCGCAAGGCCGTGGCCGAGCTGGCGCTGAGCGGGGCCCCGGTGGCCGCCGAGTGCGCGGGGCTGCTGTATCTGTGCCGGGAGCTGGACGGGCGGCCCATGTGCGGGGTGCTGGACGCGGGCGCGCGGATGACCGAGCGGCTGACCCTGGGCTACCGGGACGCCGTGGCCCTCGGCGACAGCGTGCTCGCGCCGGCCGGGACGCGGATGCGCGGGCACGAGTTCCACCGCACCGTCGTGGAACCCGGTGCCGGCCCCGACCCCGCCTGGGGCGTGCGGACGCCCGCTGCACGGGTCGAGGGGTTCGTGCGGCGGGGTGTGCACGCGAGCTATCTGCACACGCACTGGGCGTCCGAGCCCGGGGTCGCCCGCCGGTTCGTGGAGAGGTGCCGGACGTCATGAGCGGCCGCCCGGCGCCGGTGGCCGGGAAGGGGCGGTCAGCCGCCCGAGACGCCGACGACCAGCCAGATGAACGCCGCGCCCGCGATCGTGCACAGCAGGGTGGAGCGGGCCGGGTGCTCGTGGTGGGCCTCGGGGAGGATCTCGGCGGCGGCGAGATAGAGCAGCACACCGCCGAAGAGCCCGAGATAGCCGCCGAGCACCGGCTCCGGGATGTGGAAGAAAACGGTCGACAGCGCGCCCAGCAGGGGCGCGCAGGCGTCGGCCAGCAGCATGCCGATCGCCCGGCGGCGCGCGTTGCCGTACAGGCTGGTGATGGTGAAGGTGTTGAAGCCGTCGGCGAAGTCGTGCGCGATCACGGCGAGCGCGACGGAGGCGCCCATGCCGCCGCCCACCTGGAAGGCCGCGCCGATCGCCACGCCGTCCATCGCGCTGTGCCCGACCATCGCGGCCGCCGCCGTCAGGCCCACCTCGGGCGCCCGGTGGTCGTGGCCCTCGGCTCCGCCGTGCGCGGCCTGCCGGGCGGCCAGCGTGCGCTCCACCAGATGGGCCACCAGGAACCCGGCCACGAACAGCAGCAGGGCCGCGGGCACGCCGAAGACCTCGCGGTCCGCCGCGTGCAGCGCCTCCGGCAGCAGGTCGAGGCCGACCACGCCGAGCATGAGACCGCCGGCCAGTCCGAGGACGAGATGCCTGCGGTCGGTCACCCGCTGTGCCGTCCAGCCGCCGGCCAGCGTCATCAGGAACGCGCCGAGCGCGACGAAGACCGCCATAGGCACTTGCTATCCGATGTTGGCACCTCAGCGCACATCGGGCGGTTCCCATACCCGGCCGCACCCTGATATTTCACCCATCCCGAACCGCATGCACCCGTACGAGAGGACTGATCCCGTGGCCGCCGACGCCCCCACGCTGGTCGTCGGGATCGGCGCGTCGAAGGGCGTCACCGCCGGTGAGGTGCTCGGGCTGGTCGAGGAGGTGCTGCGCGAGGCGGGCCTCCCGGCGCGGTCGGTGGCGCGGCTGGCCACCGTGGACACCAAGGCGGCGGAGCCCGGCATCGTGGCCGCCGCCGAACGCCTCGGCGTGCCTCTGGTGGCGTACTCCGCCGGGGAGCTGGCGGCCGTCGCGGTGCCGAACCCCTCCACCGGGCCCCTCGCGGCCGTCGGCACCCCGTCCGTCGCGGAGGCCGCCGCGCTGCTCGGCGGCGGGGAACTCCTCGTGCCCAAGCGGAAGTCGACGGGCCGGCCGGCGAGGGCGACCTGTGCGGTCGCCCGGCGCCCGGGGGGTGGGCGGCACGCGGTGGTCGGACGCGACCACGCGCCGGGGACCCCCCTGCCCGCGTCGGACCCGGCGACGCTCGACATGATGACGGGGGTCACCGCGGGCACCGCCGCGACCCGTGCCGTCGCCGGCCGGACGGTGACCCCGCAGTACCGCCCCACCTCATCCTGGGAGACACCGTGACCACCCCGCCCGCCCTGCTCATCGCCGGACACGGCACCCGTGACGAGGCCGGAGCCGAGGCGTTCCGTGCCGTCGTGCGGGAACTGGGGCGCCGCCGGCCCGGCCTGCCCGTCGCGGGCGGCTTCCTGGAACTGTCCTCGCCGCCGCTGGGCGAGGCGGTCACCGCGCTGGTGGAGCGGGGGGTGCGCCGGTTCGCGGCGGTACCGCTGCCGCTGGTGTCCGCCGGGCACGCCAAGGACGACATCCCGGCGGCGCCGGCCCGGGAGCCGGCACGGCACCCGGGCGTCTCGTACGCCTACGGCCGTCCGCTCGGCCCGCACCCGGGTCTGCTGGGCGTGCTGGAGCGGCGGGTCGAGGAGGCGCTGGGCGGCACGGCCGGGCGGGGTCCCGGGGACCGGTCGGACGTCACCGTGCTGCTGGTCGGGCGGGGTGTGCGGGACCCGGACGCCGACGCCGAAGTGCATCGGGCGGCCCGGCTGCTCCGGGAGGGCCGCGGGTACGCCGGCGTGGAGACGGCGTTCGTGTCGCAGGCGGCGCCGGACGTGCCGAGCGGTCTTGACCGGTGCCTGCGGCTGGGCGCCCGGCGGATCGTGGTGCTGCCGTACTTCCTGTTCCCCGGCGTCCTGCCGGACCGGGTGCGGCAGCAGACCGACGGCTGGGCGGCGGCGCACCCGGACGCCGAGGTGCGCTCGGCGGACGTGATCGGACCGGAACCGGAGCTGGTGGACGTGGTGCTGGAGCGGTACGAGGAGGCCGTGCGCGGCCACGGGCGGGGTCATGCGTACTGAGGGCGGCGGGGGCGGCGGGCACGATCTGCGGCACCACGGGGACGCGGAGGTGCGGGACGACGGGGCCGCGCTGGTCGACCTCGCGGTCAACGTCCGCGCGGACACCCCGCCGCCGTGGCTGCGCGAGGAGATCGCCGGGTCGCTGGCCGGCCTCGCCGCCTACCCGGACGGGCGGGCCGCGCGGGCGGCGGTGGCGGCGCGGCACGGGCTGCCGGTGGAGCGGGTGCTGCTGACGGCGGGTGCGGCGGAGGCGTTCGTGCTGCTCGCCCGCGCCCTGAAGGTACGGCGGCCGGTGGTCGTGCACCCGCAGTTCACAGAACCGGAGGCGGCGCTGCGGGATGCCGGGCACACGGTGGACCGGGTGGTGCTGCGGGCGGCGGACGGGTTCCGGCTGGATCCGGCGGCGGTGCCGGAGTCGGCGGACCTGGTGGTGATCGGGAACCCGACGAACCCGACGTCCGTGCTGCATCCGGCCGCCGCCGTCGCCGGGCTGGCCCGGCCGGGGCGGGTGCTGGTGGTGGACGAGGCGTTCATGGACGCGGTGCCGGGCGAGCGGGAGGCGCTGGCCGGCCGCACCGACGTGCCCGGTCTGGTGGTGCTGCGCAGCCTGACCAAGACCTGGGGCCTGGCGGGCCTGCGCATCGGGTACGTGCTGGCCGAGCCGGGGATCGTCGCCGAGCTGGAGCGGGCCCAGCCGCTGTGGCCGGTGTCGACGCCGGCGCTGACGGCGGCCGAGGCGTGCGTGTCACCGCGCGCGCTGGCGGAGGCGGGGCACGCGGCGCACCGGGTCGCCGCGGACCGGGCCCACCTGGTCGCCGGGCTGGCCCGCTTCGCCGACCGTGGCGTACGGGTGGCCGGCCCGGCGGAGGGCCCCTTCGTGCTGGTCCGGATGCCGGGGGCGGCCGAGGTACGGCACCGCTTGCGCGCCCTCGGCTACGCCGTGCGCCGCGGGGACACGTTCCCGGGCCTGGACGAGAACTGGATCCGGCTCGCGGTCCGCGACCGGCACACAGCGGACGTCTTCCTGAAGGCCCTGTCGGCTGCCCTGCTTTGAGCCACCCGGCCGCCTCGCGGAACCGAGGCCGTACACGGAGGGGTGCCCGGCGCACCGGGCACCCCTCCCCCGCCGTCAGCCCCTGCGGCGCCGGGCCAGCGTCGCCGCGCCGCCTCCCGCCAGCAGCAGCGCGACGGCGCCGCCGGCGATGTACGGGGTGGCCGGACTGCCGCCGGTCTCGGCGAGGTCGGCCTCGGAGGTGCCGCCCTGGGGGTGGGTGCCGGTGGCCGGGGTGTGGCTCGGCGCGGGGCGCTTCGTGGGCGGGGCCGACGGGGCCTCGCAGGTGGCCTTGGCCAGGGTGACCGTGCCCTCGACGTCGGCCACGTTGAGCTTCAGCGGGTTGACGGAGACCTTGAGTTCGAGGGCGGTCGCGGCCGCCGTACGGGACGTGGTGGTCGTCTCGGAGAGGCCGAGGCGGACCTCGCCGACGCCGGGCACCTTCACCTCGACGGGAGCGCCGGCGGTGAGCGTGACCCGCTTGCCGAGGACGGTGACGGCGCCGAGCACGTTCGCGGCGGCGACCGGCTTCCGGCCGGCCTCGCAGGTGGCCTTGGCGGTGACCGTGTCGGCCTGGATCAGGGACAGCAGGGGCAGGCCGGGGACGTGCAGCCTGGCGTGGACGAGGCGGACGGAGCCCTCGGCGCGCTCGGCGGTCGCCGTGGCCCGGGACTGGGCCACGTCGGCGCCGAGCACGGTGAACGGCTTGCCGCCCGCGACCCCGTCGAGCCGGGCGGACAGCGCGGTCCGGTCGGCGCTGCGCGGTGCCTGGACCTCGTTGAGGGAGACGGCGAGCGGGACGTCGATGGTCTTGTTGAGCAGGGACACGTCGAGCCCGGTGCGCAGGACGACGGCGGAGGCGCGACCGTGGTCACCGGTCGCGTGCGCGGCGCCCGCGCCCAGGACCGCGGGCGCCGCGGTGAGGGCGGTGACCGTCGCCAGAGCGGCGAGACGGCGTGCGGACATGCGGAAGGTATGGCTGTTCAAGGCGGTGGGACCCCCAGAAGGAACCTGCTTGGGACACGTCAACCTTGTCCCCACTGTGGGTGAACGGACAGCTATCCAGGGTCACTTCACTCGATCGAGAAGTTTCCGCACACGCCTTCGACACACCGCGCACGCGCGTTCGCTACTCCACCACGGCCCCGTTCAGCACCACCCGCCGCGGCGCCGCCAGCACCCGTACGTCCGCCCGCGGATCGGCCTCGTAGACCACCAGGTCGGCCGGCGCGCCCTCGTCGAGCCCTGGCCGGCCGAGCCAGGCGCGGGCGCCCCACGTGGTCGCGGAGAGCGCCTCGACCGGGGGGATGCCGGCGGTGACCAGTTCCGCGACCTCGTCGGCGACCAGGCCGTGCGCCAGCGAGCCGCCCGCGTCGGTGCCGACGTAGACGGGGATGCCGGCGTCGCGGGCGGCGCGCACGGTGTCGTAGCGGCGCTCGTGCAGCCGGCGCATGTGGGCCGACCAGCGCGGGTACTTGGAGTCGCCGCCGTCCGCGAGGCGCGGGAAGGTCGCGATGTTGACGAGGGTCGGCACGATCGCGACGCCCCGCTCGGCGAACAGCGGGATCAGGTCCTCGGTGAGGCCGGTGGCGTGCTCGACGCAGTCGATGCCCGCCTCGACCAGGTCGCGCAGCGAGTTCTCGGCGAAGCAGTGCGCGGTGACCCGGGCGCCGAGCCGGTGGGCCTCGGCGATGGCGGCCTCGACGGGCTCGCGGGGCCAGCACGGGGAGAGGTCACCGAGGTCGCGGTCGATCCAGTCGCCGACCAGCTTGACCCAGCCGTCGCCGCGCCGGGCCTCCTGGGCGACGTAGCCGACCAGGTCTTCGGGCTCGATCTCCCAGGCGTAGTTCCGGATGTAGCGGCGGGTGCGGGCGATGTGCCGGCCCGCGCGGATGATCTTCGGCAGGTCCGCGCGGTCGTCGATCCAGCGGGTGTCGGAGGGCGAGCCGGCGTCGCGCAGCAGCAGGGTGCCGGTCCCCCGGTCGGTGAGCGCCTGCTTCTCGGCGGTGTCGGCGTCGACCGGGCCGTGCGCGCCGAGGCCGACGTGGCAGTGCGCGTCGACCAGGCCGGGCAGTGCCCAGCCCGCGACGGTGGTGATGTCGCGGGCGCCGGCGGGGCGGTCGTAGGAGACCCGCCCCCCGACCACCCACAACTCGTCGCGGACGTCCTCGGGTCCGGCCAGGACCCTGCCCTTCACGTGGAGTACGGCGCCATCGCTCATGCACCGCACCCTAACGACCTACGGTGTCTCCCCGCCCCCCTGCCCGGAGGTGCCCTCCTCGACCTCGGCCATCGCCGGGTCGAGCAGGCGGGACAGGAAGTGCCGGGTGCGCTCGTGGCGCGGGGAGCCGATGACCTGCCCGGGGCTGCCGTCCTCGACGATCACGCCGCCGTCCATGAAGACGACCCGGTCGGCGACCTCGCGGGCGAAGGTCATCTCGTGGGTGACGACCATCATCGTCATGCCGTCCTCGGCGAGCCCGCGCATCACCGCGAGGACGTCACCGACGAGTTCGGGGTCGAGCGCGGAGGTCGGCTCGTCGAAGAGCATCACCCGCGGGCCCATGGCGAGCGCGCGGGCGATGGCCACGCGCTGCTGCTGCCCGCCGGAGAGGCTGGCCGGGTAGGCGTCCGCCTTCTCGGACAGGCCGACCCGGGCGAGGTTCTCGGCGGCCACGCGGGCGGCCTCCGCCTTGTCCCGGCCAAGGACCCGGCGCTGCGGCAGCGTGAGGTTCTCGGTGACGCTGAGGTGCGGGAAGAGGTTGAACTGCTGGAAGACCATGCCGATCCGGCGGCGTACGGCGTCGATGTCGACGTCCGGGTCGGTGACCTCGGTGCCGCCGACGAAGACCTGCCCCTTGCTCGGCTCCTCCAGCAGGTTCACGCAGCGCAGCAGGGTGGACTTGCCGGAACCGGAGGGGCCGATGACGCAGACGACCTCGCCCCGGCCGATCTCCAGGTCGATGCCGCGCAGCACCTCGTTGTCGCCGAAGGACTTGTGCAGTGCCCGTACCTCGATCTCGGGGCGGCTCACCGGATCGCCTCCTGTGCCTTGGACTCCATACGGCGGACGACGAAGCTGAGCGGGACGGTGACCAGCAGGTAGCACAGGCCGGCCACCAGGATCGGCGTGGAATTGGCGGTCGTGCTCGCCAGGTCGCGGCCGAACTTGGACAGTTCCCGCTCCTCCAGGGTGACGCCGAGGAACAGCACCAGCGAGGAGTCCTTGAAGAGCAGGACGAGTTCGTTGGTCAGCGGCGGCAGGATGATCCGGAAGGCCTGCGGGACGATGATCGAGACCATGGCCCGCGCGGGCGAGAAGCCGAGCGAACGGGCCGCCTCCAGCTGCCCCTTGGGCACGGCCTGGATGCCGGCGCGGATGGTTTCGGCCATGTAGGCGGCCGAGACCAGGCCGAGGGCGATGGCGACCTTGCCGTAGGTGCCGCCGGGGATCTCGGTGCCGGGGAAGGCGAGCGGGACGGCGACGCCGACGAAGATGAAGATCAGCAGGGCGGGCAGGCCCCGGAAGATCTCGATGTAGACGCCGGCCAGCCAGCGGTAGGGGCCCACGGAGGACAGCCGCATCAGCGCGATGACCATGCCGAGCACCAGGCCGACGACGAAGCCGGACAGCGTGTAGAGCACGGTGTTCTTCAGCGCCAGCGTGATGACGTCCGGGAACATCTGCTGGGCGATGTCCGCCTGGGCGAACTGGTTCTTGAGCCGGCCCCAGTCCGCCGAGACCGCGAAGGCGATCACGGCGGCGACGAAGACGGCGTACTGCGCGCCGCGCGAGAGGGCGCGCTTCCGGCGCCGGGTCAGGCCCTTCTTCTTCGGCTGAAGGCTCGTGTCCGTTTCCGTGTCCGTCATGAGGCGGCGGGCGAGGCGACGGAGGCGTTGTACGGGCCGATCCACTTCTCGTAGATCTTCTTGTAGGTGCCGTCGGCCTTGGCGTCCTTGAGCGCCTTGTTGATGGCGTTCAGCAGGGCCTTGTTGCCCTTCTTGACGGTGAAGCCGTACTGCTCGCCGGTCTTGAGGTTGCCGACGACCTTGAACTTGTCCGCGTTGGCCTTGTCCTTGAGCCAGCCCTGGACCACCGGGTAGTCGATGACGACGGCCTGGACCTGGCCGGTGCGCAGGCCGTTGAGGACGGCGTCGGAGGACTCGAAGGAGACCGGGTCGTAGCCCTTGCCCTTGACGTAGTCCTCGCCGGTGGTCTGCGCCTGGGCGCCGAGCTTCTTGCCCTTGGCCTTGACGTCGGCCAGCGAGCCGATCCCGCTGCTCCTGTCGACCAGGACGGCCTGGGTGGCCTCGAAGTAGGGGTCGGAGAAGTCGACGTTCTTCTTGCGCTCGGCGGTGATGGTCATACCGGCGGCGGCCAGGTCGCACTGCCCGGAGTTCAGGAAGGCGCCGGTCTTGAAGTTCTCGAAGGGGGTGTCCTGGATCTGCTGCTTGACGCCGAGGTCCTTGGCGACCAGGTCGATCAGGGAGACGTCGAAGCCCTGCACCTTGCCGTCGATGTCCGACTGGAACGGCGGGTACGGCAGGTGGGTGCAGGTGGTGAGCTGTCCGCCCTTGGCGAGGTGGACGCCCTTGACGGTGGTCTTGCCGCTCCCCGAATCGCTGGAGGAGCAGCCGGCCACGACGAGCACGAGTGCGGCGGTCGCGGTGGTGGCGGCCAGAAGGCGGGTCCGGCGCCCGGGGAGGGTGGTCATGGAGGTCTCCAGTGGGGGGTGAGCGGGTTCCGATTATAAGGAGATGTTTGGGTGTCTCAAATCAAACCGATGGTATCCGAGCCGCCCGGCCTGCGAAGTCGCCGGTCGGGAGCGGTGGTGTGGCGAGGGTTACGCTCGTCTGCGTCGACGCCCGGTCGGCCCCGTGGACCCTCGTGAGCGAAGAGAGCAGCACCGTGACCCACCCCTTCCTCGATCTGCCCCCGCTGACCGCCGAGCGCTTCGCCGCCATCGAGGACCGGGTGGCGCGGTTGCTGGGCACCCGGCAGGACGTGCTGATCACGCAGGGCGAGGCGCTGCTGCCGCTGGAGGGCGCGATCCGCGCGGCGGCCGGTCCGGGCACGGTGGCCCTGAACGTGATCACCGGCCCCTACGGGCAGACCTTCGGGGACTGGCTCCGGGACTGCGGGGCGACCGTGCACGACATCGCGGTGCCCTTCCACACGGCGGTGACCGCCGGACAGGTCCGGGAGGCGTTCGCCGCGCACCCGGAGATCGACTTCGTGTCGCTGGTGCACGCGGAGGCGGCGACCGGCAACACCAACCCGGTCGCGGAGATCGGCGAGGTGGTACGGGAGCGGGGCGCCCTGTTCTATCTGGACGCGGTCGCCTCGGTGGGTGCCGAGCCGGTGCTGCCGGACGCGTGGGGCGTGGACCTGTGCGTGATCGGGGCGCAGAAGGCGATGGGCGGTCCGGCGGGGGTGTCGGCGATCTCGGTGAGCGAGCGGGCGTGGGCCCGGATGCGGGCGAACCCGGGGGCGCCGCGCCGCTCCTACCTGTCCCTGCTGGACTGGAAGGAGCGCTGGACCGACGCCGGGCGCCGGGCGCTGCCGCACGCCCCGGCGCAGCTGGAGATGCTGGCCCTTGAGGCGTGCCTGGAGCGCATCGAGTCGGTGGGCCTGGAGACGGTGATGGCCCGGCACCGGAGCGCCGCGCTGGCCACCCGGGCGGGTGCGGTGGCGCTCGGCGGCGGCCTGGAGCCGTACGTCCACGAGGCCGCGGACGCCGCGCCGGTCGCCACGACGCTGCGGGTGCCGTCGGACGTGGTGGCGTCGGAGGTGGTGGCACGGGCCCTGCGCAGCGACCCGGCGCTGCCGCTGGCCGCGGGCGGGGGCACCCTGTCCCGGGAGATGATCCGGGTCAACCACTACGGGGCGGACGCGGCACCGGGGGCGGTACGGGGCTCGCTGGCGGCGCTGGGCGCCGCGCTGGCGGAGTCGGGGCTGAGCGTGGACGTGGCGAGCGCCGGCCGAGCGGTGGACGCGGCCTGGGCCTGAGCCTCCGGACCGCCCGGCCCGCGCCCGCGAGGCCCCGCTGTCAGTGGCCCGTGCCATGCTCCCCGCATGACCATCGACGCGCCTCGCACCCTGCCCGACGGACGTCCCGTGCCGCTGATGACCGGCCCCGAGCGGGAGATGCTGGAGAGCTGGCTGGACTTCCACCGGGCCACGCTGGAGCTGAAGTGCCGGGGGCTGGACGACGGGCAGGTGCGGCTCGCCGCGGCGCAGCCGTCGGGGCTGACCCTGCTGGGGCTCGTCCAGCATCTCGCCGAGGTGGAGCGCACCTGGTTTCAGCGGGTGCTGGGCGGCCTCAGTCTGCCGCCGGTGTTCGCGGAGGAGACGGGGTACGTCCTCGATCCGGGGCGCGGGCTCGCGGAGGCGCTGGGCGCCTGGCGACGGGAGATCGCGCGCGGACGCGAGCTGTGCGCCGGGCTGCCGCCGGAGCGCACCGGGCGGATCGCCGACGGGCCCATGGCCGGCGCGGAGGTCAGTGTGCGCTGGGTGCTGATCCACCTCATCGAGGAATACGCCCGGCACAACGGACATGCCGACATTCTCCGGGAACGCATCGACGGAACCACCGGCGCCTGAATTCAAAAGGGGTTCACAATTCCCGTCAATTCACTGATCGATAGCCTCCCGACTTCTTCTTCCCGCTTTTTGCAGAGCTAAACAGGGAAGTTTTCCGGGAGATTTCGGCAGGTTTCCGGGCTGTGACACAGTCCACAGCGCGGCATTTTTGTCCCGTTTTGCCGTGGGGTAATTCCGACATTTCACTCAGGGCGTCCCGCCGCGCGGTGATCACCGTCGTGCATTTCCTCATTCGCCTCGCTAAATTCGTGCCGCATGACTGCCGCACCCGCAGACCTGCTCATCGACCGACCGGCGGTGGACGACGGAGCCGCGCTCTGGCGTCTCGCCAAGGACTCCGAAAAGCTCGACCTGAACTCCTCGTACAGCTATCTGCTGTGGTGCCGGGACTTCGCCGGCACCTCTGCGGTGGCGCGCGGTGCGGACGGGGAGCCGGTCGGATTCGTCACCGGATACATGCGGCCGGACCGCCCGGACACCCTGCTCGTGTGGCAGGTCGCCGTGGACGGCGCCCACCGCGGCCTAGGCATCGCCGCCAAGCTGCTGGACGCGCTGACCGCACGGCTGGCCGCCGAGCGCGGTGTCACCGAGGTGGAGACCACCATCACCCCGGGCAACACCGCCTCCGAACGGCTGTTCACCTCCTTCGCCACCCGGCACGGGGCGCGCGTCGAGCGCGAGGTGCTGTTCGGCGCCGAACACTTCCCGGACGGCCCGCACGATCCCGAGGTGCTGTACCGCATCGGCCCGCTGACCGACCTCACCGCCCGCTGACCGCTTTCACCGCCCACCGAGGAGCGATTCACGTGACCATCACCCAGCCCGACCTCAGCGTCTTCGAGACCCTTGAGTCCGAGGTGCGCAGCTACTGCCGCGGCTGGCCCGCCGTCTTCGACCGCGCACAGGGCAGCCGGATGTACGACGAGGACGGCCACGCGTACCTCGACTTCTTCGCCGGTGCCGGCTCACTCAACTACGGGCACAACAACCCGGTGCTGAAACGGGCGCTGATCGACTATCTGTCCCGGGACGGCGTCACCCACGGCCTGGACATGTCGACCACGGCCAAGCGGAGCTTCCTGCAGACCTTCCAGGACCTGGTGCTGCGCCCGCGCGACCTGCCGTACAAGGTGATGTTCCCGGGTCCGACGGGCACCAACGCCGTGGAGTCGGCGCTGAAGCTCGCCCGGAAGGTGAAGGGGCGCGAGGCGATCGTGTCGTTCACCAACGCCTTCCACGGCATGTCCCTGGGCTCGCTCGCGGTGACCGGCAACGCCTTCAAGCGGGCCGGCGCCGGCATACCGCTGGTGCACGGCACCCCGATGCCCTTCGACAACTACTTCGACGGCCAGGTCCCGGACTTCCTGTGGTTCGAGCGGCTGCTGGAGGACCAGGGCTCCGGGCTGAACAAGCCGGCGGCCGTGATCGTGGAGACCGTGCAGGGCGAGGGCGGCATCAACGTCGCCCGGCCCGAGTGGCTGCGCGCGCTCAAGGAGCTGTGCGAGCGGCAGGACATGCTGCTGATCGTCGACGACATCCAGATGGGCTGCGGCCGTACCGGCGCCTTCTTCTCCTTCGAGGAGGCCGGGATCACCCCCGACATCGTCACGGTGTCGAAGTCGATCAGCGGCTACGGGCTGCCGATGTCGCTGTGCCTGTTCCGCCCCGAGCTGGACGTCTGGGAGCCGGGCGAGCACAACGGCACCTTCCGCGGCAACAACCCGGCGTTCGTCACGGCCACCGCGGCCCTGGAGACGTACTGGACCGACGGCTCCGCCATGGAGAAGCAGACCCGCACCCGCGGTGAGCAGGTCGAGCAGGCGCTGATCTCCATCACCGAGGAGAACCTCGCCGACATCAAGGAGTACCGCGGGCGCGGGCTGGTGTGGGGCCTGGAGTTCCGCGACAAGGAGCGGGCCAACCGGGTCGCCCGGCGCGCCTTCGAACTCGGGCTGCTCATCGAGACGTCCGGCCCGGAGAGCGAGGTCGTCAAGCTGCTGCCCGCCCTCACCATCACCCCGGACGAGCTGGACGAGGGCCTGAGCATCCTCGCCCGCGCCGTCCGCGAGACCGTCTGACACCGAGGACCCGGCCGTCCGGAGCCGACGGCCGACCGACCGAAACCGCCGACCAGGAGGAAGAGCAGCACCGTGATCGTCCGATCGTTCAAGGAAATCGAAGGCACCGACCGGCACGTCAAGGCGAAGTCCGGCACCTGGGAGAGCAAGCGGATCGTCCTCGCCAAGGAGCGGGTCGGCTTCTCCCTGCACGAGACGATCCTCTACGCCGGGACCGAGACGTCGATGTGGTACGCCAACCACATCGAGGCCGTCGTCTGCACCAAGGGCGAGGCCGAGCTGACCGACCACGAGACCGGGAAGACGCACACCATCACCCCCGGCACCATGTACCTCCTCGACGGGCACGAGCGGCACACGCTGCGCGTCAAGGAGGACTTCCACTGCCTCTGCGTGTTCAACCCGCCCGTGACCGGACGGGAGGACCACGACGAGAACGGCGTCTACCCGCTGCTCACCGAGCCCGAGGAGGTGTGAGAAACCCATGGCCACTGCCACCGTGAAGGATCTCTACCCGACCCGCGGCACCACCGAGGTGACCGCACCCCGCCAGGACCCGGTCGTCTGGGGCTCCCCCGACGCCCCGGGCCCGATCGCCACGGCCGACCTCCAGGCGTTCGAGCGCGACGGCTTCCTCGCCGTCGACCAGCTGATCACGCCGGACGAGGTCGAGGTGTACCGCCGGGAGCTGGACCGGCTGGTCACCGACCCGGCGGTCCGCGCCGACGAGCGCTCCATCGTGGAGCCGCAGTCCAAGGAGATCCGCTCGGTCTTCGAGGTGCACCGGATCAGCGAGGTGTTCGCGAAGCTGGTGCGCGACGAGCGGGTGGTCGGCCGGGCCCGGCAGATCCTCGGCTCGGACGTGTACGTCCACCAGTCCCGGATCAACGTGAAGCCGGGCTTCGGCGCGAGCGGCTTCTACTGGCACTCGGACTTCGAGACCTGGCACGCCGAGGACGGGCTGCCGAACATGCGCACGGTGTCCGTCTCGATCGCGCTGACCGAGAACCTCGACACCAACGGCGGGCTCATGATCATGCCGGGCTCGCACCGGACGTTCCTGGGCTGTGCCGGGGAGACCCCCCGGGACAACTACAAGAAGTCCCTCCAGATGCAGGACGCGGGCACGCCCTCCGACGAGGCGCTGACCACGCTGGCGGGCGAGCACGGGATCCGGCTGTTCACCGGCCGGGCGGGCTCGGCGACCTGGTTCGACTGCAACTGCATGCACGGCTCGGGCGACAACATCACGCCGTACCCGCGCAGCAACGTCTTCATCGTGTTCAACAGCGTGGAGAACACGGCGGTGGAGCCGTTCGCGGCGCCGGTGCACCGGCCGGACTACATCGGCGCGCGGGACTTCACGCCGGTGCGGTAGCCGCGCGTGACCGACCCCGGGCCGGGGCCTCCTGTGTGGGACGGGAGGCTCCGGCCCGGTCGTGTGCTCAGCCCCTCAGTGCTTCCAGCAGCCGGTCGACGTCCGCGTCGGTGTTGTAGAGGTGGAAGGCGGCGCGCAGGTTGCCGGACCGGTTGGAGACCTCGATGCCGGCCTCGCTCAACTCCGGCTGGCGGGTGCCGAGTCCGGGCACCGAGACGATCGCCGAGCCGGGGGCGGCCAGCGGCTCGTGGCCGAGGCCGGCGAGGCCCGTCCGGAACCGGTCGGCGAGGGTGAGGGCGTGCGCGTGGACGGCGTCGATCCCCAGTTCCTCGATCAGTTCCAGGGAGCGGCGCAGCGCGGTGTAGGTGAACAGGGCGTGGGTGAGGTCGAACCGCCGGGCGGAGTGGGCGAGTTCGGCGACCGGGCCGTAGCAGCTGTCCCAGGGCGCCTCGCCCGCGACCCAGCCGGCCAGCACCGGCACGAGTCCGCCGAAGTCCTCGGGGACGGTGAGGAAGGCCGCGCCGTGCGGGCCGAGCAGCCACTTGAAGGAGACGGTGGCGGTGAAGTCGTACGCGTCGGCGTCCACCGGCAGCCAGCCCGCGGCCTGGGAGAAGTCGACGTAGGTGCGGGCGCCGTGGGCGCGGGCCGCCTCGCGCAGGGCGCGCAGGTCGGCGAGGCGGCCGTCGGCGGACTGGACGGCGCTGACCGCGACGAGCGCGGTGTCCGGGCGGACCGACTCGGCGATCCGCTCCAGCGGGACCGCCCGCACCTTGAGGTCGCCGCGGACGTGGAACGGGTTGAGTACGGAGGTGAAGTCGTCCTCGGCGGTGAGGACTTCGGCGCCGGCCGGCAGGGAGGCGGCGATCACGCCGGTGTGGGCGGCGACCGAGGCGCCGGCCGCGACCCGGTGCGCGGGCACGCCGGCCAGCCGGGCGTAGCCGGCCCGGCAGCTCTCCACGTCCTCGAAGAGCGGGAGCAGGGGCCGGCCCTCCGCGCGCAGCAGTGCCGCCTCGTGCAGGGCGGCGACGCCCCGGGCGGGCAGCAGGCCGTTGCTCGCGGTGTTGAGGAAGGCGCCCTTGGGGGTGAACTCGGCGCGGACGCGCTGGGCGAACGTCTCCGTGGTGTCCATGGACCCACTCTGCGGCCCGCGACGGTCCACGTCCATCGCCGATTTCTGCGTGGCTCCGATCAGACCTTCTTATACGTCCCCGCCGACCTGCGGTTTTCAGCCCCGCTGCGGCACCGCGCAGCCGTCCGGGCCGCAGGCCTGAGCGTCACCCTGGTCGACCAGGGTCAGCGGGGAGCGCTCGCCCCAGGCCTGGGTCAGCGCGTTCGTGAACACCTCGGCGGGCTGGGCGCCGGAGACGCCGTAGGCGCGGTCGAGGACGAAGAAGGGCACGCCGTTCGCGCCGAGCCGGGCGGCCTCGCGCTCGTCGGCGCGGACCTCGTCGGCGTAGGCGTCCGGGTCGGCGAGGACCGCGCGGACCCGGTCGGCGTCGAGCCCGGCCTCGACGGCCAGCTCGACGAGCCGCTCGTCGCCCTCGCTGAAGACGGACCGCTCCTCGGCGAAGTTGGCGCGGTACAGGATCTGCGTCAGGGCGTCCTGCCGGCCGTGCTCCTTGGCGAGGTGCAGCAGGCGGTGCATGTCGAAGGTGTTGCCGTGGTCGCGGTCCCGGGTGCGGTAGTCGAGGCCCTCGGCGGCGGCCTGGGCGCCGAGGTTGTCCTCGCCGGCCTGGGCCTGCGCCTCGCTCATGCCGTACTTGGCGGTCAGCATGGTGATCACCGGCTGGACATCGCCCTTGGGGTGGCCCGGGTCCAGCTCGAAGGAGCGGTGCACCACCTCGACCTGCTCGCGGTGCGGAAAGGCAGCCAGCGCCTTCTCGAAGCGGGCCTTGCCCACGTAGCACCACGGGCAGGCGATGTCGCTCCAGATCTCGACGCGCATTCTTCGGCTCTCTTCGGTCGTACGGCGCGGAGACCCTCTCCGCCCGGTACGTGAACCTTCAAGCAGCGGGGTTCATTCCCCGGTCCGGACGGCACGGCGCAGGTAGCGGTGGTGGTCGCCCTCGGTGAACGGGTTCTCGGGGTCCGGAACCCAGTCGTGGCGGGCGTAGAAGGCCTGGGCCCGCAGGTTGCCGGTGTGCACGTCGAGCACCGCCGCGCGCCGGCCGTCGGCACGCCACTGCTCCACGCAGGCCGCGTGCAGCGCGGTGCCGATGCCGACGCGCCAGTGGCTCGGGTCGACGTGGAACTGGAACAGCTCGACCGTGTCGGGGCCGACGCCGTCCGGGGTGCGGAAGGAGGCGATACCGACGATCCTCCCCTGCCCGATGGCGCACAGCACCTGGCAGTCGGGGCGCTCGATGGAGCCGCGCCAGGCCTCGGCCCAGTCGAGGCCGGCCTGCGGGACGCCGTCCGGGTAGTAGGTCGAGCGGGCCTTCAGGTGCAGTTCCGCGATGGTCCCGGCCTCCGTGGGCAGGGCGGTGCGGATGACGAGGGCGCCGGTGACGCGGTCGCTGATCATGCCGGGAAGGACGCGCCGGCCCCCGCGCGCGGTTGCGGGGGCCGCCGGCTCAGCTGCCGTCGCGCAGGTCGCCCGGCCAGGAGGAGCGGAACTCCAGGTGGTCGTAGGTGACCACGCAGCCCTCCCCGAGCGGCGACTGGGTCATGAACCCGACCAGAGCGGCGCCGGTCTCCTGCTCGTCCCCCAGCGTGAAGAGGCGGACGAAGGTCCAGCGCTCGCCGTCCCGGGAGGCGTGGAAGGCGAGGGCCCGGCCGGTCCGGCTGACCCGCAGCCACACCGTACGGCCCTCCACGGTGAAGGAGTTGGCGTCGTCGGAGTGCCCCCGGGTGACCACGGTACAGACGGTGGGCACGTCCGGGGAGTTCTCCAGGCACAGCTTGGCCCAGGCCCGGTCGCCGACGTGCGCGTAGAGCACCCCGGCGTCGAACGCGGCCCGGAACCCCACGGTGACCCGGGCGATGAGCTGGAAGTCCCCCTCGGGCGCCCCGAGCAGCCGGGGCGCGTCGGAGACGGGCTCGACCGACTCCCCGACAGGCGTGACGAACCGGTCCTGCCGGGCCCCCGCCCACCCGGTCAGCACCCCGTCCTCGTAGGACCAGTTCCCGTCGGGCCCGTAGGTGCGCAACGGGAAGGGCAGTTCGGGTATCTCGAAGTCCATCGGGCCATGATGACAGGGGGACGGGGGCGGTCCCGGTGGCCGGGGCGCCTGGGGATGCGGGGCGCCACCGGCTGTCCCAGAGGCCGCGGGCAGGCGCTACCACGCGGCCCAGGGCGACGATTCCGTCACCACGGGTCGGCGCCCGGGAGGGACCGCCACTACGGGGGAGCCGGCCTCTCCCCGCTGCCTGGTCTCCCCATGCCGCAGGGCGCCATGGGGGTCGTCCCGGAAACACACCGCTCGCGCGTGCACCAGGGGCGACGACGGCCGTCCCGGGCGCGGGGGCCGGAACCACCACTGCGCACCCCGGGGACGCGAGGCACTACCGCGCGCGGCCCAGGGTGACGATTCGCGTCACCACGGTCGGCGCCCGGGAGGGCCGCCACTACGGGGGAGCCGGTGGCGCCCCGCTGTCTGGTCTCCCCATGACGCCGGGCGCCATGAGGGGGCGTCCCGGAAACACACCGCTCGCGCGTGCACCAGGGGCGACGGCGACCGTCCCGGGCGCGGGGGCCGGAACCACCGCTGCGCACTCCGGGGGCGCGAGGCACTACTGCGGGCGGGCCGAGGCCACGCTTACTCCACCCCCGGGGGGGGCGCCGGACGCAGGCGCTACCGCGCGCCCCGCCGCCGGGCCGCGTCGGCGCTACCGCTCCAGAACCCCGTTGAACCGGCGTGGCAGCCCCAGGGGATTGTCGTCCAGGAGTTCGCGGGGCAGGAGGGCGGTCGGGGTGTTCTGGTAGGTGACGGGGCGGAGCCAGCGCTCGATGGCCGTGCCGCCCACGGAGGTCGAGGTGGACGTGGTGGCGGGGTAGGGGCCGCCATGGTGCTGGGCGGGGGCGACCGCGACTCCGGTGGGCCAGGCGTTCACGACCACCCGGCCGGCCAGCGGGGTGAGTGCGGCGAGGAGGTCGGCGCCCCGGCCCTGGCCGGCCGCCTCCCGCGAGGACAGCTGTACGGAGGCGGTGAGGTTGCCCGGCAGCCGGGACAGGACGGCGGTGGCCTGCTCCTCGTCGGTGTAGCGGGCCACGACGGTGACCGGCCCGAAGCACTCCTCCAGCAGGACGCCGTACGCCCCCTCCTCGGTCAGCCGGTCCGCCGGCACCGTGAAGAACCCGGCGCTGACCGTGTGCTCGCCGCCCGCGCCCGGTGTCACCGGGGACTCCACGTCCGCCAGGGCGGCGCGCTCGCGCACCCCGGCGAGGAAGTCGTCCCGCATCCGGTGGTCGAGCAGCACCCCGGCGTCGGTGTCGCTGACCGCGTCGGTGAGGGACTTCAGGAGCCGGTCGCCGCCCGCGCCGGACGGCACCAGAACCAGCCCCGGCTTCACGCAGAACTGGCCGACGCCGAGGGTCATCGAGCCGGCGAGCCCCGCGCCGATCTCCTCGGCCCGCTCGGCCGCCGCCGCCTCGGTGACCAGGACGGGGTTGAGCGAGCCGAGTTCGCCGTGGAACGGGATCGGCACCGGGCGCGCGGCGGCGGCGTCGAAGAGGGCGCGCCCGCCCCGGACCGAGCCGGTGAACCCCGCGGCGGCCACCAAGGGGTGCCCGATCAGCTCGACGCCGGCCTCGAAGCCGTGCACCAGTCCGACCACGTCCGCGGGGATGACGTGCGCGGCGGCGGCCCGGCGCAGCACCTTCGCGACCAGCTCGGACAGCGCCGGGTGGTCGGGGTGGGCCTTGACGACGACCGGGCAGCCGGCGGCGAGCGCGCTCGCGGTGTCGCCGCCGGCGACGGAGAAGGCGAAGGGGAAGTTGGAGGCGGAGTAGACGGCGACGACCCCGAGCGGCACCTTGTGGCGGCGCAGGTCCGGGACCGGCGGGGTGGCGCCGGCGTCGGGGTGGTCGATCACGACGTCGAGGAAGGCGCCCTCGTCCACGATGTCGGCGAAGGCCCGCAACTGATAGCAGGTCCGGGCGAGTTCGCCGGTGAGGCGGACCGGGCCGAGCGCGGTCTCCGCGTCGGCCGTCTCGACCAGGCCGTCCCGGGCCGCGTCCAGGCCGGCCGCGGCCGAGCGCAGGAACGCGGAGCGCACCGCGCGGTCGGCCAGGGCGCCGCGGACCGCGTGGGCCGCGCGGACCGCCGTGTCCACCTCTTCGGCTGTGGCTTCCACCGCAACCTGCTCCCGCCGCTTCCCGGTACGCGGGTCGACACTCCAGACTGGTGCTGCTGCCACCACGGGTCCCTCCCAGTAAGGCCGCTGTTCCCGGCCACCCCTGGACGGTGTTCGATATACTGAACGCCGTCTCTGGTGATGAATACGCTGCTCGGAGACTACCTATCCGGGTCCGCGCGAATCCAGGTCCCGTGGCACAGGTCCTCGGGGGAACGAAGGGGCAGGGCGATGACGGCAGGCGAGGCAGGCGGCGGGGCGCAGGTCAAGTCCGCGGTACGGACGGTGGAGCTGCTGGAGTACTTCGCCGGCCGGCCCGGCATGCACGCGCTGGCGGCCGTCCAGGAGGCCGTGGGCTACCCCAAGTCCAGCCTGTACATGCTGCTGCGCACACTCGTGGAGCTGGGCTGGGTGGAGACCGACGCGACCGGCACCCGGTACGGCATCGGGGTGCGGGCCCTGCTGGTGGGCACCTCGTACATCGACGGCGACGAGGTGGTGGCCGCCGCCCGCCCCACCCTGGACCGGCTCTCCGACGACACCACCGAGACCATCCACCTGGCCCGGCTCGACGGCACCAACGTCGTCTACCTGGCCACCCGCCAGTCCCAGCACTACCTGCGCCCCTTCACCCGGGTCGGGCGCCGGCTGCCGGCCCACTCCACCTCGCTCGGCAAGGCGATCCTCGCCACCTACACCGACGAGCAGGTGCGCAAGCTGCTGCCACAGACGCTGCCCGCGCTCACCGAGCACACCCTCACCGACCGGGAGAAGCTCATCGAGGAGCTGCGCCAGGTGCGCGAGCGGGGCTTCGCGGTCGACCGCGAGGAGAACACCCTGGGCCTGCGCTGCTTCGGCGTGGCGATCCCCTACCGCACCCCGGCCCGGGACGCCGTCAGCTGCTCGGTGCCGGTGGCCCGGCTGACGCCCGCGCACGAGCAGCTCATCAAGGACGCGCTGTTCGACGCCCGGGACCGGCTGACGCTGGCGACGCGCAGGCTCTGAGCGCGGGTCGGCGGCCCGGCGCGCGTGCCGTCGTAGGCTCGGGCGCATGGAGATCGCGCTGCGGGCCGTCGAGGAATCGGACCTGCCGGAGTTCTTCCGGCAGATGACCGACCCGGTGGCCGTCCGGATGGCCGCGTTCGGCCCCGAGGAGGACCGCGACCCGGATGCCTTCGCCGACTGGTGGCGCCGGCTCCTGGCCACCGACGCCGTGCCGCGCACGGTGCTGGCCGACGGCCGGGTGGTGGGCAGCACCGCCGTCTACGGCGAGCCGGGCGGACGCGAGGTGACGTACTGGATCGACCGCGCCTGCTGGGGCCGGGGCGTGGCCACCGCGGCGCTGCGCGCCCTGCTCGCCGAGGTCCCCGACCGGCCGCTGTACGCGCGGGCCGCGGCCGACAACACCGGCTCGCTGCGGGTGCTGGAGAAGTGCGGCTTCCGCGAGGCCGCCCGGGCCCGCGGATACGCCAACGGACGCGGCCGGGAGGTCGAGGAGGTCGTGCTGGTCCTGAACGGCCGATGAGAAAACGGGGCGCGCGGGAACGAAAGCACCCCTTCCGCTCGTCTTCGGAGCGGGATGAACAAGACGATCAGGCGGGCGTCCGTCTTCGCGCTGCTGCTCGTGCTCACCCTGCTGGTCAGGGCGACGTGGGTGCAGTTCTACGACGGCAAGGCCCTCGCGGAAGACAACAAGAACCGGCGGAACGTGATCGCGACGTACTCGCGCCCGCTCGGGAACATCATCGTGGCCGGGAACGCGATCACCGGCTCCACGCGCACCAAGGGCGGCGACCTCGCGTACAAGCGCTCCTACCAGGACGGCAAGCTGTACGCGGCGGTGACGGGCTACGCCTCGCAGGCCTACGCGCCCACCCAGCTGGAGGGCATCTACCAGGACCTGCTCAACGGCACCGACACCCGGCTGAAGACCATCATGGACACCGTCACGGGCCGGCGCGCCGACCCGGGCGACGTGCTGACGACGATCGACCCGGCCGTGCAGAAGGCGGGGTACCGGGCGCTCGGTGACACCAAGGGCGCGGCGGTCGCGATCGACCCGAAGACCGGCAAGATCCTCGGCGCGGTCTCGACGCCGTCGTACGACCCGTCCTCGCTGACCGACGCGAACACCGCCGGGTCGGCCTGGAAGTCGCTGAACGCGGACAAGGACAAGCCGCTGACCAACCGCGCGCTGCGCCAGCCGCTGCCGCCGGGCTCCACCTTCAAGCTGGTCGTGGCGGCGGCCGCGCTGGAGGACGGGCTGTACGAGAACGTGGACGTCCCCACCGACAGCCCCGATCCCTACATCCTGCCGGGCACGGTGCGCCCGCTGGAGAACGAGAACAAGTCGGCGCCCTGCGAGAACGCCCCGATCCGGCAGGCCCTGCGCTACTCCTGCAACAACGTCTTCGGTCACATGGCCGTCCAGCTCGGCCAGGACAAGGTGCGGGCGATGGCCGAGAAGTTCGGCTTCAACGACGACGCGCAGGACGTGCCGGTGCGCGCCTACCCGAGCCTCTACCCCTCCGGCATGGACAAGGCGCAGACCGCGCTGTCCGGCATCGGTCAGTTCGACGTCACCGCGACCCCGCTCCAGATGGCCATGGTGTCCGCCGCCATAGCCAACGACGGCGAGCTGGCCTCGCCGCACATGGTGTCGCAGATCACCGACGGCGACGGCGAGGTGCTGAAGGACTACGACGACGACGCGGACACCCGGCGGATCGTCAGCTCGGAGACCGCCGAGCAGTTGCGGTCGGCGATGCGGACGGTGGTCGAGCAGGGCACCGGCACCAACGCGCGGATACCCGGCGCCACCGTCGGCGGCAAGACCGGCACCGCCCAGCACGGCGAGAACAACAGCAAGACGCCGTACGCCTGGTTCACCTCCTTCGCCAAGTCGGGCAGCGGCAAGGAGGTCGCCGTGGCGGTGATGGTCGAGCAGTCGAACGCGGCGCGCTCGGAGGTCAGCGGCAACGGCCTCGCGGCACCGGTGGCGAAGGCGATGATGCAGGCGGCGCTGAAGTAGCGCCGCCCGCGCGGGGGCCCTACTTCACGCCGAGGAGCTGTTCCACGGGGTCGATGGCGAAGTACACCAGGAACAGCGCCGAGACCGCCCACAGCAGCGGGCTGACCTCCCGGGCCTTGCCCAGCACCGTCTTGAGGACGACGTAGGAGACGAAGCCCGCGCCGATGCCGTCCGTGATGGAGTACGTGAACGGCATCGCGGCGATGGTGAGGAACGCCGGTACGGCGATCTCGTAGCGGTCCCAGTCGATGTGTTTGACGTGGGTCATCATCAGGAAGCCGACCGCGATCAACGCGGGTGCCGCCGCCTGCAGCGGGACGATGGTGAGCAGTGGGGTCAGGAAGAGGGCGAGGCCGAAGAGGGCGCCGGTGACCAGGTTGGCGAAGCCGGTGCGGGCGCCCTCGCCGACGCCGGCCGCGGACTCGATGTAGGCGGTGTTGGAGGAGGCGGAGCCGACACCGCCGGCGAGGGCGGCGGCGCCGTCGATGAACAGCACCCGGCCGATGCCGGGCACCTGGCCGCGCTCGTCCAGCAGCCCGGCCTCGGCGGTGATGCCGACGATGGTGCCCATGGCGTCGAAGAAGTCCGACAGGATCAGGGTGAAGACCAGCAGGACGGCGGTGAGCACCCCGGCCTCGGCGAAGCCGCCGAACAGGCTGAAGTGACCGACCAGGCCGAAGTCCGGGGCGGCGACGATCTCGTCCGGCACCTTGGGCGTGGTCAGGCCCCAGCTCTTGACGCCGGCGACCGCGTCGACGACGATCGCGACGACGGTCATGACCACGATGCTGATGAGGATCGCGCCCTTCACCCGCCGGGCGAGCAGGGCGACGGTGAGCAGCACGCCGAGACAGAACACCAGCACGGGCCAGCCGGTGAGGCGGCCGACGGCACCGAGCTGCACGGGCACGGTGCTGTGCGCGGCGTCGGGGACGCGGCTGACGAAGCCGGCGTCCACGAAGCCGATGAACGCGATGAACAGGCCGATGCCGACGCCGATCGCCTGCTTCAGCTGCTGCGGGATCGCGTCCATGATCGCCTTGCGCAGGCCGGTGAGGACCAGGACGCAGATGACGATGCCCTCCAGCACCACCAGGCCCATCGCGTCGGACCAGCTCATCAGCGGGGCGAGCTGGAAGGCGACGACGGCGTTGAGGCCGAGGCCGGCGGCGATGGCGAGCGGGAGGTTGCCGCCGACACCCATCACGACCGTCATCACACAGGCGACCAGGGCGGTGGCGGTGGCGAGTTGGCCGGTGTCGAGGGTGTGGCCGTACTTGTCCTCGGCGCTGCCCAGGATGATCGGGTTCAGGACGAGGATGTAGGCCATCGTGAAGAACGTGGCGAAACCGCCGCGTATCTCACGGCCGAGCGTGGAACCCCGCTCGGAGATCCTGAAGTACCGGTCGACGCCGTTCGGGGCAGGGGATGCGGCGCCGGGGCGCGGTTCCGCCCGCTGCGTCTCGGTCATGGGCCAACTCCTCGTGCCGGGTGCTCGGTGCGCGGATGCTGGCTGGATTGTTCCCGTGCCGGGGCCGGTTCAGGTTTTCGCCGTGTTACGGAATCCGAGTCACTGATCGGGTTACGGCAGCGCGTGAGGGCTTCGGACGGGGCAGACGCGGGCCCCCACCCGGTCTGCTGGGTTCTGGTGGGGGCCCATGCCGTCAGGAGACGAAGTACGTCGGGTTGGGCAGCTTGTAGGTGCGGTCGGCGTGGCCGCCGTCCAGGTCCGAGTACTGGTCGCCGAAGTTGGCGATGACCTCGTAGCCGAGATCGTCCTCGATGTGCGCGCGGGTGCCCGACTTGTACTGGACGGTGGTGCACTTCCAGGCGCCCGGGGTGGCGCAGTCGGCCAGGTAGGCGGGCGGGTTGGCCGCGTCCTTGAGGAACATGTGCGCGGAGTCGAGGTTCACGTCGGCGCCGACCCTCTTCAGGTTGGTGACGGCGCCGGCGCGCTGGGCCTCGCTGAGGCCGGAGTTGTAGAAGACCTCTACGCCCTTGGCCTCGGCGTACCGGATCAGCTCCGGGGTGCCGAAGACGGCGGGGCGGTCGGCGCGGTTGACGTACTCGTTCCAGGTGGCCGAGTTGTAGCCGTAGTTGTTGCGCTTCTCGTAGTCGAGGCTGAGCAGCACGGTGTCGTCGATGTCGAAGACGACGGCCGGCCGCTCGTGGCGGTGGTGCGCCTTGCGGGCGGCCCGGTCGATGTACCGCTTGGCGGCGGAGTCGATCCGCGCGAGGTCCTTGGCGTACGGGCTGGTCGGGGACGCCTGGTAGACGCCGCCTGCGTCGACCGTGGTGCCGTAGTAGGTGTCGATGTCCTTCGTCAACAGGCCGATGTTGTACGGCTCGTGCGTGGAATTGGCCGTCGACTGTCCCGCGCCGGCCGCGCCCGCGCCGTACAGGGACACGCCGGCGACGAGGCAGGCGGCACCGAGGGCGGCTGCTCTGAGGGACTTCCGCATGGGTTCTCCGGATCTGGTGGAGTAGGGGATGTACCAGGTCGGAGACTGTCTACGCGCATCACAACGCCAAGGCGAGAGCTGTTATCCGATCGATATGGACTCCAACTCCGGGAAGAATCCGGAACATTGCCTTCCGGCTACCGCCTCCACCCCGGGTCGCGCCCGCTGAGGCCCACCGCGCGGTCCAGCGGGGATGCCGTCGGCGGGACCGGGACGGGTGGGCCGAAGAGGCCGTCGCCGGCGTCGGGGAGGTCGGCCGCGGTGCGGAGGAAGGTGTGGGTGAGGGCGAGGGCGGCGGGGTCGGGGGTGTAGTCCTGGCCGGTGGCGCGGGCCAGGTCCCAGCCGTGGATCACCAGTTCGTCGGCGACGACGGTGCCGGCGACCGCGCCGGGCAGGTCCACCCCGCCGGCCCGGGTGTCGCCGGTCCAGGCGGCCGGGTCGCGCCAGGCCTCGGCCAGCTCGGCGAGCGCCTCGGGCAGCTCGGCGCGCCAGCCGGGGGCGAGGCCGGCAGGGTTGCTGTCCGGGCTGGTGTCGGTCGTGGCGCCGAGGTTCTTGCGGGCGGCGTCGCGGAAGGCGACGGACAGCATGTGGAGGTGGCCCAGCAGGTCGCTCACCGCGAGGTCCGGGCAGGGGGTGGCGTCCGTCAGCCGCTCGTCGGTCACCGCCGCGGCGAGCCGTGCCACGATCTCGGTCTGCGGGCCGAGGTCCACCATGGTCATGTCCTGCTCCTTCGGGGTCGCGGTACCCGTACGGAAGGCAGACCGGCGGCGGCCCCGGAACTCATCGGTGCCGGGCCGGTGACGACAGTGCCTCCCGTACCGCCGCGAGGTCGGCGTCCGAGGCCAGCCCGGCGTGGTAGAGCCGCAGTTCGTTCGCGCCCTCGGACCGGGCCCGTGCCGCGTCCGCCGCGAGCGTGCCGGGGGCGCCGCCCAGGCCGGCCACGACGGTGAGGTTGGCGGCGAGCACCGTGCGGTCGGTGCCCTGTGCGGCGAAGGGCGCCAGCGGGGCCGTACCCCCCGTGCAGGGCACCACCACGCCGTCGGCGACGGAGAGGATGTGGGCGGGGTCGACGCCAACGTTGGCTCCGCAGTGGTGGGAGGCCGGGTCGGCGTGCAGCAGGACCTGGAAGCCGGCGGGGGCGGCGGCCCGTACGGCGGCGACGGCGTCCTCCTGGAGGGTGCGGGCGGCCCGCTCCCGCCAGGCGAGCACGGCGGCGGCCGTGTCCTCGCCGAGCAGTTTCCCGACGGTGGGCGGTCCCTCGTCGGCGGCCGTGCCCCGCCACAGCGGCTCCAGCGCGGTGCGTACGGCGGCGGCCAACGCGTCGGCGCCCAGGCCGTGTTCGCCGTAGCCGGTGCGGCAGGACGGGCAGAAGCACAGGGACATCAGATACTGCCCGGCGTCCCCGAGGCGCACCCCGCCGGTCTTGTCGTGGGCGTGCAGGTGCTGGAGGCCGTACCAGCCGCAGGACTCCAGCTCGGTGCCCCGCGCGCCGGGGCGTACGGCGGCCTCGGCGGCCAGGTCGACCAGGTAGGCCCGGGTGCCGGGCTGGGCGATGCAGGGCGCCCAGGGGTAGCGGTCGCCGTAGGCGTTGACCACCGAGGTGTCCGGATGCTCGGCGCCCATGCGGGAGTTGTGGGCGAGGACGACCCAGGTGTGCACCTCCAGACCGGCGCCGGCGAGCGCCTCGGCGGCCCGGCCGCAGGCGTTGCCCGGGGCCCAGCGGCCGGCGGGGTACGGGCGCAGGCCCCGGCCCGCCCAGCGATCGCCCGGCGGGTAGAGGACGGCGGCGTACTCGGCGGTGACGACGCGGTGGGCCGGGTGGCGGGGGGTCAGGGCGCGGGTGGAGTGGTAGGCGGCGGCGAGCGTCACCTGTGCCACGCCGAGTCCGGCGATCCGGTCGGGCGCCTCGGGGTCGCCGTTGACGTCCCAGGGGTAGACGAACGCCGACGCCTTCACGCGTCCTCCCGCAGCAGGCCGTACCCGTGCTCGATCAGCCGGGAGAGCTGCTTGACGTGGTCCTCGCCGGGTTCCCAAAGCGGCGGCCGCACCTCGCCGACGTCCGTTCCGCGCAGCCGTACGCCCGCCTTGACCAGGGAGACGGCGTAGCCACGGCCTTGGGCGCGCAGCTCGGCGAAGGGCCGGTAGAAGCCGTCGAGGAGGCGGTGCGCGGTGGCCGTGTCGCCCGTCCTGAGGGCCCGGTGGAAGGCGAGGGCGATCTCGGGGGCGAAGCAGAAGACGGCGGAGGAGTAGAGGGTGATGCCGAGGGCCTGGTAGGCGGGCTGGGTCAGTTCGGCGGTGGGCAGGCCGTTGAAGTACAGGAAGTCGCCGGGGGTCTCGGTGCGGACGGCGCTGACGGTGCGCTGCATGAGGTCCAGGTCGCCGATGCCGTCCTTGAGACCGACGACGCCCTCGGTGCGGGCGAGCGCGACCACCGTCTCGGGGGTGAGGACGGCGTTGTCGCGCTGGTAGACGACGACCGGCAGCGCGGTCGCCGCCGCGATGTCCCGGTAGTGCCGCAGCAGCCCGCGCTGTTCGGCGAGCACCAGGTAGGGCGGCATCGCGAGCAGGCCGTCGGCGCCCGCGCCCTCGGCCAGGCGGGCGTGGCGGACGGCGAGCGCGGTGCCGTAGCCGGTGCCCGCGACGACCGGTACCCGGCCCCCGGCGGCCTCGACGGCCACCCGGACGCAGGCCTCGAACTCCTCCGGCAGCAGCGCGTGGAACTCCCCGGTGCCGCAGCAGGCGAACACGGCGGCGGCGCCGGCCGCGACGCCCCGGCGCACATGGGTGCGGTAGACGTCGAGGTCGACCGAACCGTCGGGGCCGAAGGCCGTGACCGGGAAGAAGAGCGGCCCGCCGGGATCGTGGAGCCGGGCGGTGAGCGGGGCAGGCGTCACGGGCGCTCCCTGTCGGCGCATGCCCCGGAGAGGTGCATGCCTCTGATCGTCGTCCATATCCCTGAACGACTTCACGCTACGGGCCCCCTTCGGAGCCGGTCAAGCGGCGGCAGCACAGGCAAGAGCCGCGCACGCCCCGCCGACGGCACACTTGACGGGATTTGCCGCCGCTCCCTACCTTGTCCACGCATGTGAATCATGTCCACGCACACGGCCGCTGTCGTCAAGGAGACCGAGGATGCCCGCTCCCCGCACCGTTCTGCTCACCGGCGCCGGCGGCGGGGTCGGCACCCTGATGCGGTCCCTGCTGCCGGAGTACGGCTACTCCCTGCGCCTGTTCGACCTGCGCCCCGTCGAGGGCGAGCCGGACGCGATCACCGCCGACCTGTGCGACACCGAGGCCTTGCGCGAGGCGGTGCGAGGGGTGGACGCGATCATCCACCTCGCCGGCATCTCCCTGGAGGCGCCCTTCGAGAAGATCCTCCACTCGAACATCGAGGGCACCTACCGGCTGTACGAGGCCGCCCGGCTGGCAGGCGTGCCGCGCGTCGTCCTCGCCTCCTCCAACCACGCCGTCGGCTTCACGCCGGCCCCGCGCGCGGGCGACCCGCTGATCCCGGTCGGCACCCCGCGCCGTCCGGACACCTTCTACGGCCTGTCGAAGTCCTTCGGCGAGGACCTGGCCCAGCTCTACTGGGACAAGCACGGCCTGGAGACCGTCTCGGTGCGCATCGGCTCCTGCTTCCCGGAGCCGACCAGCGTCCGCATGCTCTCGATGTGGCTGAGCCCCGCCGACGGCGCCCGGCTCTTCCACGCGGCCCTGACCGCCGAGGGCGTCGGCCACACCGTGGTCTACGGCTCCTCCGCCAACACCCGTCTGTGGTGGGACCTGACGAGCGCCCGAGCCCTCGGCTACGCGCCCCGGGACGACTCGGAGCCGTACGCCGGGAAGCTGATCGCCGAGCAGGGCGAGTTGGACCCGGCCGACCCGGCCCAGGGCCACCTGGGCGGGCACTTCGTCACCGACCCGCCGATCTGGCCGTACTGAGACCGCGGCACTCCACGGCGACGCGGGGCCCGGAGGGCCGAAAACGGACGTCCCCGCGCGCGGGCGGGCACCGAACGGGCCCGCCCGCCGCCCCATTCGGGCACCGGAGCCGCCCGCTTCCACTTCGCGACCCGCGCCCCCGCAGGTCCGTGCCGGGCACAGCACCCGACAAACGGGCACACCCGGGCACTATCGGGCCCGCAACAGGCCTGGTCAGCGTCGCGCGCCCACTGTAGAACTTCCCCCATGGGTCCGAACGGGCAGCTCCACGGCGAAGTGAGTGACGGCATGACCATCAGGACGGCGGAAGAGCGCCAGCGCGAGATCGTGCGGGCCGCCCGTGCCACCGGCTCGGTGGACGTCACCGCGCTCGCCACGGAGCTGGGCGTGGCCAAGGAGACCATCCGGCGCGACCTGCGCGCGCTGGAGGACCACGGGCTGGTCCGCCGTACCCACGGCGGCGCCTACCCGGTGGAGAGCGCCGGCTTCGAGACGACGCTCGCCTTCCGGGCCACCAGCCATGTGCCGGAGAAGCGGCGGATCGCGGCCGCCGCCGCCGAGTTGCTGGGGGACGCGGAGACCGTCTTCGTCGACGAGGGCTTCACCCCGCAGCTCATCGCCGAGGCACTGCCCAGGGACCGGCCGCTGACCGTGGTCACCGCGTCCCTGCCGGTCGCGGGCGCCCTCGCGGAGGCCGAGCAGTTCTCGGTGCTGCTGCTCGGCGGCCGGGTCCGCTCGGGCACGCTGGCCACCGTCGACCACTGGACGACGAAGATGCTGGCCGGGTTCGTCGTGGACCTCGCCTTCATCGGGGCCAACGGCATCACCCGCGAACACGGTCTGACCACGCCCGACCCGGCGGTCAGCGAGGTCAAGGCACAGGCGATCCGGGCCGCGCGGCGCGTGGTGTTCGCCGGTACGCACACCAAGTTCGGGGCGGTCAGCTTCTGCCGGTTCGCCGAGGTCGGCGCGCTGGAGGCGATCGTGACGAGCACCCTGCTCCCGGCCGCCGAGGCCCACCGCTACTCCCTGCTGGGCCCGCAGGTCATCCGGGTCTGAGAAAACCGCACGTCGGCAAGTCCGTCCCCGAGGGCACTCCGCTTCCCGCGCGCCCTCCGCACCCCCCTTACCTCGCACACCTCGCACCCCCCTACCTCGCATCCCCATACCTCCAGGAGCGATCCATGCGCACCCCGAGCCGACGGAGGCCGCCGCGAGCCACGCTCGCCCTGGCCGCCGCAGGGACGCTGCTCGCCCCGCTGCTCTCCGGCTGCTGGGCCGGTGCGGGCGGGACCGGTTCCGGCGGCGACTCCATCAACGTGCTGATGGTGAACAACCCGCAGATGACCGAGTTGCAGAAGCTGACCGCCCAGCACTTCACCAAAGAGACCGGCATCAAGGTCAACTTCACCGTCCTGCCCGAGAACGACGTCCGCGACAAGATCAGCCAGGACTTCGCCAACCAGGCCGGCCAGTACGACGTGGCCACCCTGTCCAACTACGAGATACCGATCTACGCCCGCAACGGCTGGCTGCACGCCATGGACGGCTATGTCGCCAAGGACCCGGGCTACGACGAGCAGGACGTCCTGAAGCCCATGCGCCAGTCGCTGACCGGCGACGACGGCAAGCTCTACGGGCAGCCCTTCTACGGCGAGTCCTCCTTCCTCATGTACCGCAAGGACGTGCTGGCGGCCAAGGGCCTGACCATGCCCGCCCACCCCACCTGGCAGCAGGTGGCCGACATCGCCGCGAAGGTGGACGGGGCGCGGCCCGGCATGAAGGGCATCTGCCTGCGCGGGCTGCCCGGCTGGGGCGAGTCCATGGCACCGCTGACCACGGTCGTGAACACCTTCGGCGGCACCTGGTTCGACAAGAACTGGAAGGCCCGCCTGGACTCCCCCGAGTTCGCGAAGGCCACCAGGTTCTATGTCGGCCTGGTCCGCGAGCACGGCGAGTCCGGCGCCGCCCAGTCCGGCTTCGCCGAGTGTCTGAACAACATGACGCAGGGCAAGGTCGCCATGTGGTACGACGCCACCAGCGCGGCCGGCCTGCTGGAGGCGGCCGACTCCCCGGTCAAGGGCAAGCTCGGCTACGCCGCCGCCCCGGTGGAGAAGACCGAGGCCTCCGGCTGGCTCTACACCTGGGCCTGGGGCATCCAGGACGCCTCCCGCAACCCGGACAAGGCCTGGAAGTTCATCTCCTGGGCGTCCGGCAAGGGCTACGAGGAACTGGTCGGCGCCACCAGCGGCTGGCCGAACGTGCCGGCCGGCAAACGGGCCTCCACCTACGCCAACCCTGACTACCGCAAGTCCGCCGCCGCGTTCCAGGAGATGACCAAGGAGGCCATCGAGAGCGCCCGGCCCGACGACCCCGGGGTGCAGCCCCGCCCCGCGCCCGGCATCCAGTTCGTCGGCATCCCGGAGTTCACCGACCTCGGCACCAAGGTCTCCCAGGAGATCAGCGCGGCGATCGCCGGACGCCAGTCCGTCGACTCGGCCCTGAAGAAGTCCCAGCAGCTCGCCGAGAAGATCTCCAAGGAGTACGAGGGACGATGACCGCGACGACGACGGCCCCGCTCACGGCCGGCACCACCCGCAGCGCGCGCGGGCCCTCGCCCCGGCTGCGCGCCTGGGCCACCCGCGCCCCGCTGCTGCCCGCCCTGATCTTCATGATCGCGGTGACCCAGCTGCCCTTCGTGGCCACGCTGGTGATCTCCTTCTTCGACTGGAACGCCCTCTACCCGAAGGCCCGGCACTTCACCGGGATCGACAACTACCGCCAGGTGCTGACCGACGCGGACCTGCGCCACTCGGTGTGGACGACCGTGCTGCTCACGGTGGCGGTGGTACTGGCCAGCCTGGTGCTGGGACTGCTGCTGGCACTGCTGCTGGACCGCCGGTTCCGGGGCCGGGGCATCGTGCGCACCCTGCTCATCGCACCGTTCCTGGTGGTGCCGGTGGCCGCCGCGCTGCTGTGGAAGCACGTGCTCTACAACCCCGAGTACGGCCTGTTCAACGGGCTGCTGCACTATGTGGGCGGCCCCCAGCCCGACTGGGTCTCGAACACCCCGCTGCTCGCGGTCGAGGCCTCGCTGGTGTGGCAGTGGACGCCGTTCATGATGCTGATCCTGCTGGCCGGGCTGCAGAGCCGGGACCAGCAGCAGATCGAGGCGGCCCGGGTGGACGGCGCCGGCGACTGGCAGATCTTCGTCCACCTCACGCTGCCGCACCTGCGCCGCTATCTGGAACTGGGCGCGCTGCTCGGCTCGATCTACATCGTGCAGAACTTCGACGCCGTCTTCACCATCACCTCCGGCGGCCTCGGCACCGCCAACCTGCCCTACACCGTCTACCAGAGCTTCTACCAGGCCCACGAGAACGGCCTCGCCTCGGCCGCGGGCGTCCTGGTGGTCATCGGCTCGATCGTCATCGCGACCTTCGCCCTGCGCGTGGTGTCGTCCCTGTTCCGCGAGGAGGTGTCCCGCGCATGAACGTCCTGCGGCGTGGCGGTCTCGGCCTGCTGGCCTGGCTCGCCGGGATCGTGTTCTTCCTGCCGATCGCGTGGATGGCCCTGACGTCCTTCCACTCCGAGGTGGACGCGGCGACCAACCCGCCGTCCTTCGCCGCCTCCCTCACCCTGGACGGCTACCGCGAGTTCTTCGGCAGCGGCGGCGGGCCCAGCCCCTGGCCGGCGCTGGCCAACTCCACGGTGGCGTCGGTGGTCTCGACCGTGTGCGTGCTGCTGCTGGCCCTGCCGGCGGCCTACGCCCTGTCGATCCGGCCGGTGCGGAAGTGGACGGACGTGCTGTTCTTCTTCCTGTCCACCAAGATGCTGCCGGCCGTGGCGGGCCTGCTGCCGATCTACCTGTTCGCCAAGAACACCGGGATGCTGGACAACATCTGGCTCCTGGTCGTCCTCTACACGTCCATGAACCTGCCGATCGCGGTGTGGATGATGCAGTCCTTCCTCGCCGAGGTGCCGGTCGCCGTCATCGAGGCGGCCCGGGTGGACGGGGCGCGGCTGCCGGTGATCCTGGCCCGCGTGGTGGCCCCGATCGCCCTGCCCGGCATCGCCGCGACCGCGCTGATCTGCTTCATCTTCAGCTGGAACGAGCTGCTGTTCGCCCGGGTCCTGACGGGCGTGGTCGCCGAGACCGCCCCCGTCTTCCTGACCACCTTCATCACCAGCCAGGGCCTGTTCCTGGCCAAGGTGTGCGCCGCGTCGCTCGTCATCTCCCTGCCGGTGCTCGCCGCGGGGTTCGCCGCCCAGGACAAACTGGTCCAGGGCCTGTCGTTGGGAGCCGTGAAATGAAGGCCGCCGTCATCGAGTCCGTGGGCCGCGCCGTCGTCACCGAGGTCCCGGACCCGACGCCCGGTCCCCGCGAGGTGGTCGTGGAGGTCGCCGCGTGCGGTCTGTGCGGCACCGATCTGCACATCCTGCAGGGCGAGTTCGCGCCCAAGCTGCCGATCGTGCCGGGACACGAGTTCGCGGGCGTGGTGGTCGGCGTCGGCACCCAGGTCACCGAGGTCGCGGAGGGCGACCGGGTGGCCGTCGACCCCTCGCTGTACTGCTACGAGTGCCGTTACTGCCGTACCGGGCACAACAACCTGTGCGAGCGGTGGGCGGCGATCGGGGTGACGACGGCGGGCGGCGCGGCGCAGTACGCGGTGGCGCCGGTGGCGAACTGCGTGAAGCTGCCCGAGCACGTCCGCACCCAGGACGCGGCCCTGGTGGAGCCGCTGTCCTGCGCGGTGCGCGGCTACGACGTCCTCCAGGCCCGGCTCGGCGCCCATGTGCTGATCTACGGCTCCGGGACGATGGGCCTGATGATGCTGGAGCTGGCCAAGCGGACCGGCGCGGCGAGCGTGGACGTGGTGGACCTGAACCCGGCCCGGCTGGAGACCGCCCGGCGGCTCGGCGTCTCGGGGTCGGCGGCGAACGCCGACGAGCTGGACCGGCCGCAGGGCTGGGACGTGGTCGTGGACGCCACCGGCAACGCGGCGGCGATCCAGGACGGGCTCGGCCGGGTGGCCAAGGCGGGCACGTTCCTCCAGTTCGGCGTGGCCGACTACGCGACCCGGGTGACGATCGACCCGTACCGCGTCTACAACCAGGAGATCACCATCACCGGCTCCATGGCGGTGCTGCACAGCTACGAGCGGGCGGCGGAGCTGTTCGCGAACGGCGTCCTGGACCCGGAGGTGTTCATCAGCGACCGCATCCCGCTGGCGCGCTACCCCGAGGCGCTGGAGCAGTTCGCGGCGGGCGTGGGCCGCAAGATCGTCGTCGTGCCGTGAGCCGGTCGTGAACGGGTCGTGAGCCGGTCCTGAGCCGATCGGGGGTCGGTGCGCGGGTAAGGGAACGGTAAAGCGGTGTCGTTCGTTCACCCGGCATGACAGCTATGACCCCCGGCTCGAACATCCCTCTCCCCACCGCGCGCGTGACGGTGGACGTCGCCGCTCCGGTGCGGCTCGACGTATCGGGCCTGCTGCTCACGGGCGACGGCAAGGTGCGTTCCGACGACGACTTCATCTTCTACAACCAGCCGGCCGGACCGGGCGTGACCTACCGGTCCGGCGGCGGGAGCACACCCGACGCGATCACGGTGGACACCGGCGCCGTGCCCCCGGACATCGAGAAGATCGTGGTCACGGCCAGCCCGGACGCGGCCGGCCAGACCTTCCAGGGCATCGAGCCGACCGCGACGATCAGGAACGCCGACGACCAGAGCGTCCTCGCCACCTTCACCCCGCCCCGGCTCGGCACCGAGACGGCCCTGGTGATCGTGGAGGTCTACCGCCGGAACGGCCAGTGGAAGGCCCGCGCCGTCGGCCAGGGGTACGCCGACGGGCTGGCCGGCATCGCCACGGACTTCGGCGTGACGGTGGAGGAGCCCGCCCCGGCCGCCGCCGCCCCGCAGCAGCCGCCCGCCCCGGCGGCGGTGACCGCGCCCCCGATGCCCGCCGCTCCCCCGGCCGCGCCCGCGCCCCCCGCGCCGGGCGCCGGGAAGATCAACCTGGACAAGGGCCGGGTCAGCCTCCAGAAGAACCAGACGGTGTCCCTGGTCAAGGGCGGCCGTCCGCTGCTCTCCCGGGTGCAGATGGGCCTCGGCTGGGAGCCGGCGTTCGGCGGCCGGGACATCGACCTGGACGCCTCGGTCATCGCCTACGGCCCGCAGCGGAACCACATCGACAGCTGCTACTTCGGCAAGCTGACGATCCTGAACGGCGCGGTCAAGCACTCCGGCGACAATCTCACCGGCGAGGGCGGCGGTGACGACGAGGTGATCGTGGTGGACCTCGGCCGGCTCCCGCAGGAGGTCACCGGCCTGGTCTTCACGGTGAACTCGTTCTCCGGGCAGAAGTTCACGGACGTCGCCAAGGCGTACTGCCGCCTGGTCGACACGGCCACCGGCGAGGAACTCGTCCGCTTCGACCTGACCGGCGCCGAGCCGCAGACCGGCGTCCTGATGGCCAAGCTGATCCGCCAGTTCTCCGGCGAGTGGGACATGACGGCGATGGGCGACTTCGTGAAGGCCCGCACGGTCCGCAACATGGTCAAGCCGGCCGCGGCGGCGCTCTGACCAGGCACCGGCGTCCGCCGGCCGTGGCGTGCCACGGCCGGCGGGCGGTCAGGGCGGTACCGGACCGGTTACCGCTTCTGCCGCTTCCAGGGCCCGGTGATGGCGAGCATGATGCCCGGGGTCTGGATGTTGGCGTACAGGGTGCGGCCGTCGGGCGAGAAGGTGACGCCGGTGAACTCGCTGTACTCCGGCTCCTGTCCGGTGCCGATGTTCAGTTCGTTGCGGGCGATCGGGTAGGTGCGGCCGCTGTCGGTGGCGCCGAACAGGTGCTGGACGCCCGCGCCGTCCTCGGCGATGACCAGGCCGCCGTACGGGGAGACGGTGATGTTGTCCGGGCCGTCGAAGCTGCCGTCCTCGGACGGGTCGGGGTTCACGCCGAGGAGGACCTTCAGGGTCAGCGTGCGGCGCTTGGGGTCGTAGAACCAGACCTGGCCGTCGTGCTGGGCCGGGCTCTCCTCGCGGGCGTAGGAGGAGACGATGTAGACACCGCCGTCGCCCCACCACATGCCCTCCAGCTTGCGGGCGCGGGTGATCTGGCCGGCGGTGAACTGCTTGCGGGTGGAGACGGTCCGCGCGTCGCGGTCCGGGACGTCCACCCAGTCGACGCCGTAGACGGTGCCGGTCTTCTTGGCGCGGGAGAGGTCGTCGACGAACTGGCCGCCGGAGTCGAAGCACTTGAAGGCCTGGAGGACGCCCGCGTCGTCGGCGAGGGTGCGCAGCCGGCCGCGGCCGTGGTGGAAGCCGTGTGGCGGAGTCCAGCGGTAGAGCAGGCCGTTGGGGTTGGAGGCGTCCTCGGTGAGGTAGAGGTGGCCGCGCCGGGGGTCGACCACGACCGCCTCGTGGGCGTAGCGGCCGAGCGCCTTGACCGGCTTGGGGTTCCGATTGGCCCGGTGGTCCTCGGGGTCGACCTCGAAGACATAGCCGTGGTCCTTGGTGAAGCCGTACTTGCCGGCCTTGTCCTCGGTCTCCTCGCAGGTCAGCCAGGTGCCCCAGGGGGTGCTGCCGCCGGCGCAGTTGGTGGCGGTGCCGGCGATGCCCACCCATTCGGCGACCTGGCCGCCGCGGCGGACCTCCACGACGGTGCAGCCGCCGGCCGCGCCCGGGTCGTAGACGAGCCCCTCGGTGAGCGGCACCGGGTGCGGCCAGTCGGCGCGGGCGCCGGCCAGCTCGTGGTTGTTGACGAGGAGGGTGGTGCCGCGGGGGCCGTCGAAGGTGGCGGTGCCGTCGTGGTTGGACGGGGTGAACTCGCCGGATTCCAGGCGGGTCCGGCCGCTGTACGTGATGACCGTGTAGCTGAAGCCGGCGGGCAGGGCGAGGAGGCCCTTCGGGTCGGGGAGCAGCGGGCCGTAGCCGACACCGTGATGACCGTGGCCGTGCCCGTGCGCCGAGGCGCCGTCCGCGTGCTCGGCGCCGGTCTCCGTGGACGCGAGGGCGTTGGGCGCGGTGGCGAGGGCGCCGACGCTGCCCGCCAGGGCGACCCCGGCACCGGTGATCGCGGAGGTTCTGGCGAAGTCCCTGCGGGTGAGCGACATGGTGTCTCCTGTGACGGTGGGCGTGCCGTGGAGGGTGGCGGGCCTCGTTTCGGCGCACACGCTCCCGCCCATCGCTGAACGGGAGTTGAACGGAGGGCTACCGGCGAGACCCTTGTTCAAGAATCCGTATACCCCGCACCATGAACACCCCAAGCCCCGGCGCGTGCGTCACACCGGAGACCCCGTCAGTTCCCTTGCTGGGAGCGGGCCTTGAAGGCCGCCTTGCGGGCCTCCTTCGCCACCTTCTTGTCCGGGTGCAGCCGGCCCATCGCCTCCAGCACGTCGGCCGTCGCCGGGTGGTCGACCCGCCAGGCCGCAGCGAAGAACCCGCTGTGCTGCTCGGCGAGCCCCTCCACCAGCGCCTGGAGTTCCTCGGAGTTGCCCTCGGCCTGGAGCTGGGCGGCGACCGTGTCGACGGTCAGCCAGAACACCAGGTCCTGGGAGGGCGGCGGGACGTCGGCGGCGCCGCGCTCGCTGAGCCAGACCCGGGCGAGGCCGCCGAGTTCGGGGTCGTCCAGCACCTCGCGCAGGGCCGGTTCGGCCTCGGTGCCGACCAGCGAAAGAGCCTGCTGGCAGCGGAGCCTGCGCAGCGGGGCGCCCGGGTCGGCGCCCCGCGCGGCGGCGAGCAGTTCCCGCGCCGCGGCGAGGGAGTCGCGGCGGGCCAGCCACTGCTCGGTCTCGGCCTGGGCGGCGGACGCGCCGAAGGCGGCCGTGCCGTCGAGGAGTGCGTCCGCGTCCTTGTCGACCAGGTCGCCGACGGCCGGCACCGCGAAGCCGGCCTCCAGCAGCCGGGCCCGCAGCCCGTAGGCGCCGAGCGGGGTGAGCCGGACCAGGCCGTAGCGGGTGACGTCGGTGTCGTCCACGGGGGCGGCCGGTTCCTCGTCGGCGTCGGCCATCAGCGCCTCGTCCACCGGCTGGTACTCCACCAGGCCGATCGGCTCCAGCACCCGGAACTGGTCGTCCAGCCGCATCATGGCGTCGGAGACCTGTTCGAGGACGTCGTTGCTGGGCTCGCCCATGTCGTCCGGCACGATCATCGACGCGGCGAGGGCGGGCAGCGGGACCGGGCCCTCGCCGGGGTTGTCCTCACTGACCGTCAGCAGGTAGAGGTTGCCGAGGACGCCGTCGAGGAACTGCGCCTCGGCCTCCGGGTCCCAGTCGAGTGACGAGAAATCGATCTCGCCGCCGTCCTCCATGGCGTCGACCAGGCCGTCCAGGTCGGGCACGCTCGCGTCCGCGAGCACGGTCTCCAGCGCGGCGAGCCAGACGGCCAGCACATCGCCCGGGGAGCCACCGGTGAGCAGCGCCAGATCCTCGCCGGCCGCCACGGTGCCGGTCTCCTCGTCCACCACCTCGACCAGTCCGGCGTCCACGGCGACCCGCCAGGCCTCACTGGCGTGCGCGGCGGCGTCGTCACCGGTCAGTCCGAGCAGCTCGGCGGCGGCGGGCAGCTGCTCCTCCAGCAGGCCGCCCCCGGCGTCGACGCGGGTCTCGGGGCCGGCCCAGCGAGCCAGCCGGGCGGCACGGGAGAGCAACGGCGTGGACAGCGCGGCGCGCGCCAGCTCCGCTTCGGGACGCAGCCGTACGGGCGGCAGGGGGGAGCTGTCTGACATCGGCTGGTTCTCCTCGGACCGTGAAACGGGCTCAGCCGCTCAGCCTAGACGGATTTCCACCCATGCCGCCCGGTTCATCTCCCGGCCACCTGCCGTACCTGGCCGAAACCTTGACAACTCCCCGCGTCAGGCAGGAGATTGACGCGCGTAGAAGTTGGGGGGACAACTGTTCACTCGGCTCTACGCGTGTCACAGAGGGCTACCGCCCCCACACGCTCGTGTTCCACCCTCGTCCCGGCGCTCACGCACGTCCCCGGAGGGAATCCCTTGCCGAGCAGGTCTTCCGCGCGCCTCGCCGCGCTCACCGTCGCCGCCGTCTGCGGCGCGGCGTCCACCGTCGTCCTCACCTCGCCCGCGCACGCCGACTCGGTGCGCGTCCACGACATCCAGGGCACGACCCGTATATCGCCGCTGGCCGGCCAGAAGGTGACGGACGTACCCGGTATCGTCACCGGCCTGCGCGGCTACGGCTCCTCCAAGGGCTTCTGGCTCCAGGACCCGACGCCGGACGACGACCCGGCCACCAGCGAGGGCGTGTTCGTCTTCACCAGCTCCGCCCCGAAGGTCGCGGTCGGCGACTCCGTCACGGTGACCGGCACGGTCTCCGAGTACGTCCCGGGCGGCGCCGCCACCGGCAACCAGTCGGTCACCGAGATCACCAAGCCGACCGTCACCACGCTCTCCACGGGCAACGCGGTCCCGGCCCCGGTCCGGATCAACGCCCGCTCGGTGCCGAGCCGTTACACCCCGGCCGGCGACACCGCGGCGGCCGGCTCGGTCAACGGCCTCACCCTGCGGCCGCGCCGTTACGCCCTGGACTACTACGAGTCCCTGGAGGGCATGAACGTCCAGGTCTCCGATGCCCGCGTGATCACCGGCACCGACCCGTACACCGAGCTGTGGGTCACGGTGAAGCCGCACGAGCACCGCACCGCCCGGGGCGGCACGCTCTACGGCTCCTACACCTCCCAGAACACCGGCCGGCTCCAGATCCAGTCGCTGGGCGCGACCGCCGACTTCCCGCAGGCGAACGTCGGCGACACCCTCAAGGGCAGCACCACGGGCCCGATGGACTACAACCAGTTCGGCGGCTACACGCTGGTCGCGAGCGAGCTGGGCACGCTGAAGAGCGGCGGCCTGCAGCGCGAGACCACGCGCAAGCAGTCGAGCCGCGAGCTGGCGGTGGCGACGTACAACGTCGAGAACCTCGACCCGTCGGACGCCACCTTCGACCAGCACGCCGCCGCGATCGTGCACAACCTCAGCTCGCCCGACATCGTGTCCCTGGAGGAGATCCAGGACGACAACGGCGCCACGGACGACGGCACGGTCGACGCGGGCAAGACCGTGAACAAACTGATCGACGCGATCGTCGCGGCGGGCGGTCCGACGTACGAGTGGCGCTCGATCAACCCGGTCAACGACCAGGACGGCGGCGAGCCCGGCGGCAACATCCGCCAGGTGTTCCTGTTCAACCCCGAGCGGGTGTCCTTCACGGACCGCGCGGGCGGCGACTCCACCACGGCGGTCGGCGTCACCAAGGTGCACGGCAAGGCCCAGCTGACGGCCTCCCCGGGCCGGGTCGCCCCCGGCGACACCGCCTGGGCGAACAGCCGCAAGCCGCTGGCCGGCGAGTTCGTCTTCCGCGGCAGGACCGTGTTCGTGATCGCCAACCACCTCAACTCCAAGGGCGGCGACCAGGGCCTGACCGCGCAGTACCAGCCCCCGACGCGCAGCTCCGAGGTGCAGCGGCACGCCCAGGCCGCCCTGGTGAACGCGTTCGTCAAGGACATCCTGTCGGCGCAGAAGAACGCGAACGTCATCGCGCTGGGCGACATGAACGACTTCGACTTCTCGGACACCGCCAAGATCCTGGAGGGCGACGGCGCGCTGTGGTCGGCGATCAAGTCGCTGCCCAAGAGCGAGCGTTACACCTACGACTACCAGGGCAACCAGCAGGTCCTGGACCAGATCCTGGTCAGCCCGGCGATCCGGCGCGGCGGTGACTTCGCGTACGACAGCGTGCACATCAACTCGGAGTTCCACGACCAGATCAGCGACCACGACCCGCAGGTGCTGCGGTTCCGCCCGTAGCTCCGGGGGACGGCGCCCAGGGCCTGCAACGACCCCGGGCGCTTTCCCTTTCCCCGATCAGTGACGGTGCTGCCGCAGCCAGACGATGCCGGCCGACAGCGCGGCGGCGCCCAGCACGCCCACGAGGAGCGCGGGACTCGGCCGGCGCCGCGCATCGCCGCGCACGACCTGGGGCACGGCGACCGGCGCGGTGCTCCCGCCCCGGCGCGGAATCGCCCGGTGCTGGACGGTGTGGCCGGCGTGCGCGGCGCTCGTGCGCAGTTGGACGGTCATGGCGCCGGCCTTGTCCTTCAGATCGGCGGCGCGGGCGCGGGCCCGGCCCTTCACGTCGACCCGGTCCACCAGCTGGGAGACGGTGTCGCCGAGCTGGTGCCGGGTCTGCTCGATCTGCTGCCGCAGCTCGTCGGGACCCTTGGCGCCCGAGCCGTGCGGGGGTTTGTGCGTCATCGGTGTGCCCTTTCCCTGATGGCGTCGACGTCCGCCCGGACGCTGTCGAGAGTCTGCGCGGGAGCGGCGGGCGCGGCACGGCGCAGCTGGGCGCGTCCGGTCGCGGCGAGCACCCCGGCGACCGCCAGGAACACCGCGCCCACGATCAGTGCCGCCGCCCACACGGGCAGTACCAGGGCGAGGGCGGCCGTGGCGGCGCCGGCCAGGACGATCAGGCCGACGTAGCCGACGGCGCCGGCGGCGCCGAGCAGCCCGCCGCCCCGTCCGGCCCGGCGCCCCTTCTCGGCCAGTTCCTCCTTGGCGAGGGCGACCTCCTGCCGCAGGAGCCGGGAGAGCTGTTCGGTGGCCCGGCCGACGAGTTCACCCGTGGAGGGGTGCCCGTCGGCCGCGGGCCGTACGTGTGAGGTCACGGTCACGGTGGTCCGCCTCCTTCCAGTGCGGAGTCCCCGGGTACCCGTCCCGCCGGCCCTCAGACCTGGCCCGCTCCGCCGGTGCCGGGTTCGCCGAGGCGGGCGAGCTGGCTCTGGAACCAGTCGAGGCGCGCCTGCGACAGTGCCGCCTCCGCGACGAGTTCGGGCACGCCGAGTCCCTCGCCGGTCGGTGGCGCTCCGGCCGTACCGGCGCCCGCGACCACTCGCAGCCCTTCCCCCGCGAGCCGGGCGAACCCCGCGAGCGAGACGGCCGTACGCCCGCACACGCACCCGGCGCAGCCGGGCGCGAGGATCCGCCGGCCGGGCCGCCCCCAGCCGGCGTCGCCGAGGGCGACGGCCGTGGCACCGCAGCCGCAGGGCCCCACAGTCGCGGTACGGACCCGCTGGCGCGCAGCAGGGCCGCGGTGCGGTGCTCGGCGGTGCACAGCAGGGCTTCCGCGGCCGGGCGGTCGTGCACGCGGTGAAAGCCGCAGTCGCACCGGCGGGCGGGCGGACGGTGCCGGCGGCCGTAGACGCGGGAGGCGTCGTCGAGCACGCCGTACGGCAGCGCGCCGCCCAGGAAGACACCGGTGAACCCGGCCCGGGTGCCGTCCTCGGACGTTCCGCCGGGAGCCGCACTCTCATCGGCGCCCGGAACCTCTTCGCGAACCGGCTCGGCCGGCGCGTCCCGGACGACGTCCTCTTCCGTCGACGCCTCGGGTACGACTACAGGCCGCTCCTCGGCGACCCCGGTGGCCGACGCCCACACGACTGATCAGCGATGCTTACCCATGGGGCGCAGTAAATTTAAGTAGTGCTTGCCTTACCGGCGACGGGACACTGCTGCCATGACGAGCACCCGGAAACCCGCTCCGCCCTTCGGCCGCACCCTCTGCGCGATGATCACGCCGTTCACCCCCGAGGGCGCCCTCGACCTCGACGGAGCGGCACGGCTCGCCGGCCGGCTGGTGGCCCGGGGCTGCGACGGCCTGGTCCTGAACGGCACCACGGGCGAGTCGCCGACGACCACGGACACGGAGAAGACGGAGTTGGTCGTGGCCCTCCGCGAGGCGGTCGGCGACGGCGTCCCCCTCGTCGCGGGCGTCGGCAGCGCCGACACCCGGCACACGGCCGAGCTGGCCCGCGCGGCGGAGAAGGCGGGTGCCGACGGGGTCCTGGTGGTCACGCCGTACTACAGCCGGCCCCCGCAGGAGGCGGTCGCCGCCCACTTCCTCGCGGTGGCCGGGGCGAGCGGACTGCCGGTGATGCTCTACGACATCCCCGGCCGCACCGGCACCCGGATCGCCCCCGACACCATGCTCCGGCTGGCGGAACACCCCCGGATCACGGCCGTCAAGGACTGTTCCTACGACCTCCTGGGCACCCAGCGGGTGCTGGCCCGCACCGACCTGGCGTACTACGCGGGCTGCGACGAGCAGGTCCTCGCCCTGTACGCGATCGGCGCGGCCGGCTGCGTGAGCACGGCCGCCAACGCGGTACCCGACCGCTTCGCGGCGATCCTGGACGCCTTCGACGCGGGCGACACCGACCGGGCCCGGCGGCTCCACCTGGACACGATCCCCCTCATCGAGGCGCTGACCGGCACGTCCCTGCCCGGCACGGTCACCACCAAGGCCCTGCTGACCCGCCTCACCCTGCCCGCCGGCCCGGTCCGCGCCCCTCTGCTCCCGGCGGACCGCGAGACCTCCGACCGCCTCCTGAACCTGTACGAAAACCTGTACGCACGGGTGACGGCCCGGTCCTGACGCACACGCTCCCGCGGGGTACCTGTCCTCCCGACAGACGGGAGTGCCATGAGGATCGTTGTCATCAACCACGTCACCCTGGACGGTGTCATGCAGGGACCCGGCCGCTCCGACGAGGACACCCGGGACGGGTTCGCCCACGGCGGCTGGGCCGCTGAGCGGGCCGGGGACGAGGCCGTCACCCGGGAATGGGGCCGGCGGCTGTCCGCCGGCAGCGGGTATCTCCTGGGCCGCCGCACCTATCAGGACGTCCTGGCGTACTGGAACACGCAGGACAGCCCGTTCCGCGACGCGCTCGACAACGCGCCGAAGTACGTCGCGTCCAGCACCCTGACCGAGCCCCTGCCGTGGCCCCACTCCACCCTGCTCGGCGGCGACGTCCCCTCGGCGGTCGCCGAGCTGAGGAACACCCCGGGCGGCGACCTGCACATCATGGGCAGCGGCGCGTTGATCCGGTCGCTCACGCCGCTCGGTCTCATCGACGAGTTCGTGCTCTGCGTCCACCCCGTCGTGCTGGGCACCGGACGACGCCTGTTCGCCGAGGGCTTCGCGTCCACCGCGTTCCATCTCACCGACGCGACCCCCACGGCCACGGGCATCGTCATCGCCGGCTATCGGCCCCGACTCCCCCACGCATGAGCGCCCTCCCAGGCCGCCGGGGGGCCTGGGAGGGCGCTCGACGCCGACCGGTGATCAGTTGTGGCTGTGCAGGATGTCGTTCAGGCCGCCCCACACCGCGTTGTTCGGGCGGGCCTCGACCTTGCCGGTGACCGAGTTGCGGCGGAAGAGGATGTGGGAGGCGCCGTTGAGTTCGCGGGCCTTGACGATCTGGCCGTCGGGCATGGTGACCAGGGTGCCCGCGGTGATGTAGAGGCCGGCCTCGACCACGCACTCGTCGCCGAGGGCGATGCCGACGCCCGCCTCGGCGCCGACCAGGCAGCGCTCGCCGATGGAGATGATCACGTTGCCGCCGCCGGACAGGGTGCCCATGGTGGAGGCGCCGCCGCCGATGTCCGAGCCGTTGCCCACCACGACACCGGCGGAGATCCGGCCCTCGACCATGGAGGTGCCGAGCGTGCCGGCGTTGAAGTTGACGAAGCCCTCGTGCATGACCGTGGTGCCCTCGGCGAGGTGCGCGCCGAGGCGGACCCGGTCGGCGTCGGCGATGCGCACGCCCTTCGGCGCCACGTAGTCCGTCATCCGCGGGAACTTGTCGATCGAGGTGACCTGGAGGTGCAGGCCCTCGGCGCGGGCGTTGAGCCGCACCTTCTCGATGTCGTCCACGGCGACCGGGCCGAGCGAGGTCCAGGCGACGTTGGCGAGGTGGCCGAAGACGCCGTCCAGGCTCTGGCCGTGCGGCTTGACCAGGCGGTGCGAGAGCAGGTGCAGGCGCAGGTAGACGTCGTGCGCGTCGAGCGGCTTGTCGTCCAGCGAGGCGATGACCGTGCGGACCGCGACCACCTCGACGCCCCGGCGGGCGTCCGGGCCGGTCGCCGCGGTGGCGCCGCCGCCCAGCAGCTCCGCCGCGCGCTCGGCGGTCAGCCGCTCGGTGCCGGCCGGACCCGGCTCGGCGACCAGCTCGGGAGCGGGGAACCAGGTGTCGAGGACGGTGCCGTCGGAGGCGATCGTGGCGAGGCCGGCGGCCACGGCGCCGGTGGTGCGGGAAGCAGTGTCGGTCATGGGGAAAACCTAACGTGGGGCGGGGTGCGGGAGCGAACCGTGTCTCACGTGCCGGGCGGCACCCGGGGGATCACCCGGGACAGTGCCTCGCGGGCGTACTCCTCGTCGTACGCACCTCCGGTCAGCAGGACCTGCAGGCAGATGCCGTCCATCAGCGCGAGCAGGGCCCGCGCGGTGACCGGGTCCGTGCGGGCGGCGAGCAGTGCCGCCGTCTGCTCGGCCCACTCGGCGGCCACGGGTCGCAGCGCCGGGCGGCGCAGCGCGGCCAGATACAGCTCGTACTCCAGCTCGGTGCCCGGCCGGTCGCCGACCAGCCACTGGCCGAGGACCCGGGCGAGTCCGGCCGCGAGGTCGCCGTCCGCGTCGGCCAGGACCCCGCTGGCGGCCAGGACGCCGGCGAAGCCCTCGCTGGCCTGACGGAGGGCGGCCACCAGCAGGTCGTCCAGGGTGGCGAAGTGGTACGTGGTGGAGCCGAGCGGCACGTCGGCCTCGGCGGCGACCGTGCGGTGGCTCAGCCCGGCGAGGCCGTCCCGCGCGGCCACGCGGATCGCGGCGTCGATGATGCGCCGGCGCCGGTCGGGGTCGTAGCGGCGGGCCATCAGTGGGTCGCTCCGCCGAGGTTGAGGACCGCCACTCCCCCGATGATCAGCAGGATGCCGGCGATCTTCGGCACGCTGAGGCCCTCCCCGAACAGCAGCAGGCCGAGCACGGCGACGGCGGCGGTGCCCACGCCGGACCAGATCGCGTACGCGGTGCCGATCTGCACCGACTTCAGCGTCTGCGCGAGCAGCACGAACGAGACCAGGTATCCCAGTGCCGTCAACAGCGAGGGCCAGAGCCTGCTGAACCCCTCGCTGTACTTGAGCGCCGTCGTGGCGGCGACCTCAGCGGCTATGGCACCGGCGAGCGTCAGATATCCCATGTGTACGAGCGTACACAACGGCTGCGTACGGGCGTACACAACGACGGAGCGGCGGCACCCGGGACGGGTGCCGCCGCTTCGCGTGGACGACGAGTGCTCAGACGTTGAACCCGAGCGCCCGCAGCTGCTCGCGGCCGTCGTCGGTGATCTTGTCCGGGCCCCACGGGGGCATCCAGACCCAGTTGATGCGCAGCTCGTTGACGATGCCGTCGGTCGCGGACCTGGCCTGGTCCTCGATGACGTCGGTCAGCGGGCAGGCCGCCGAGGTCAGGGTCATGTCGACGGTGGCGATGTTGGCCTCGTCGACGTGGATGCCGTAGATCAGGCCGAGGTTGACGACGTCGATGCCCAGCTCGGGGTCGACGACGTCCATCAGGGCCTCGCGGAGTTCCTCCTCGGAGGCCGGCTTCATCTCGACGGTGTCGCTCATGCGGTATTCCTTTCGGCGTCGGCGCCACCCAGCGCCTGGGCCGTCGCGTCCTTCCACGCCATCCAGCTCAGGAGGGCGCACTTCACCCGCGCGGGGTACTTGGAGACACCGGCGAACGCGACCGCGTCCTCCAGCACCTCCTCCATCGCGTCGTCGGGCTCGATCCGGCCCTTGGACTGCATCAGCTCCAGGAAGGTCTCCTGGATCTTCTGCGCCTCGGTCAGGTCCTTGCCGACCAGCAGGTCGTTGAGGACGGAGGCGGAGGCCTGGCTGATGGAGCAGCCCTGGCCCTCGTAGCTGATGTCCTCGATCGTCGTGCCGTCGTACTTCACACGGAGGGTGATCTCGTCGCCGCAGGTCGGGTTCACATGGTGCACCTCGGCGTCGCCGTCCCGGAGACCACGCCCGTGCGGGTTCTTGTAGTGGTCCAGGATGACTTCCTGGTACATGGAGTCCAGCTTCACGGTCTCAGCTCACGCCTCTCAGCCGAAGAAGTTCCGTACGTGCTCCAGACCGTCGACCAGAGCGTCGATCTCGGCCGGCGTGGAGTACAGATAGAACGACGCTCGCGTGGTCGCGGGAATTCCGTAGCGCAGGCAGACCGGGCGCGCGCAGTGGTGTCCCACCCGGACCGCGATGCCCTGCTCGTCCAGGACCTGGCCCACGTCGTGCGGGTGGATGTCGCCGAGCGTGAAGGAGATCGCCGCGCCCCGGTCCTCGGCCGTGGTCGGGCCGATGAGCCGCAGGTCGGGGACCTCGGACAGGCGCCGGACGGCGTACTCCGTCAGCGCGTGCTCGTGGGCGAGGATCTTGTCCATGCCGATCGAGTTGAGGTAGTCGATCGCCGCGCCCAGACCGACCGCCTGGGCGATCGGCGGGGTGCCCGCCTCGAACTTGTGCGGTGCCGGGGCGTAGGTGGAGGAGTGCATCGAGACGGTCTCGATCATCTCGCCGCCGCCCAGGAACGGGGGCAGGTCCTCCAGCAGCTCCTGGCGGCCCCACAGCACGCCGATGCCGGTCGGGCCGCACATCTTGTGGCCGGTGAAGGCCACGAAGTCGGCCTGCAGGGCCTGCACGTCGAGGGGCATGTGCGGGGCGGCCTGCGAGGCGTCGACGCACACCAGGGCGCCGACCTCCTGGGCGCGGCGCACTATCGCGTCGACCGGGTTGACGGTGCCGAGGATGTTGGAGACCAGCACGAAGGAGACGATCTTCGTCTTCTCGGTGATGATCTCGTCGATGTTCGAGAGGTCGAGACGGCCGTCGTCGGTGAGGCCGAACCACTTCAGCTTCGCGCCGGTGCGCTGCGCGAGCAGCTGCCACGGCACGATGTTGGAGTGGTGCTCCATCTCCGTGATGACGATCTCGGTCTCGTGGTCCACCCGGTAGGGCTCGTCGGCCCAGCCGAGCATGTTGGCCACGAGGTTCAGCGACTCGGAGGCGTTCTTGGTGAAGATCACCTCGTCGCGGCTGGGCGCGTTGATGAACTCCGCGACCTTGTCGCGCGCGCCCTCGTACAGCGCCGTGGCCTCCTCGGCGAGCACATGCACACCGCGGTGGACGTTGGCGTTGTAGCGCTCGTAGTACTCGCTCAGGGCGTCCAGCACCTGGCGCGGCTTCTGCGAGGTCGCCGCGTTGTCCAGGTAGACGAGCTTCCGGTCGTCGTGGACCAGCCGGTCCAGGACGGGGAAGTCCTTGCGGATCGCCTCGGTGTCGAGGAGGCCCGGCAGCTGTGTCACGCGGATGCGCCACCCTTCACGTATGCCTCGTAGCCCTCGTTCTCCAGCTTGTCCGCCAGCTCGGCGCCGCCGGACTCGGCGATACGGCCGTCCGCGAACACGTGGACGTGGTCGGGCTTGATGTAGCGCAGGATGCGCGTGTAGTGCGTGATCAGCAGGGTGCCGACCTCGCCGGTCTCGCGGACGCGGTTGACGCCCTCGGAGACGATGCGGAGCGCGTCCACGTCGAGACCGGAGTCCGTCTCGTCCAGGATCGCGATCTTCGGCTTGAGCAGTTCGAGCTGGAGGATCTCGTGGCGCTTCTTCTCACCGCCGGAGAAGCCCTCGTTGACGTTGCGCTCGGCGAAGGAGGGGTCCATGTGCAGGCGCTCCATGGCCTCCTTGACCTCCTTGACCCAGGTGCGCAGCTTGGGGGCCTCGCCGCGGATGGCGGTGGCGGAGGTGCGCAGGAAGTTGGAGACCGAGACGCCGGGGACCTCGACCGGGTACTGCATGGCGAGGAACAGGCCGGCGCGGGCCCGCTCGTCCACGGACATCTCCAGGACGTCCTCGCCGTCGAGGGTGACGGTGCCGCCGGTGATCGTGTACTTCGGGTGACCCGCGAGGGAGTAGGCGAGGGTCGACTTGCCGGAGCCGTTGGGGCCCATGATGGCGTGCGTCTCGCCCTGCTTCACGGTGAGGTCGACGCCCTTGAGGATCTCCTTCGTGGCGTTGTCGGCCTCGACGGTGACGTGCAGGTCTCGGATTTCAAGCGTTGCCATGGGTGCCTCAGGACTCCTGGGTGACGGAGACGAGAACGTCGTCCCCTTCGATCTTTACGGGGTATACGGGGACGGGGCGCGTCGCGGGGAGGCCGGACGGCTTGCCGGTGCGGAGGTCGAAGGCGGAGCCGTGCAGCCAGCACTCGATCTGGCAGTCCTCCACCTCGCCCTCGGAGAGCGAGACGTTCGCGTGGGAGCAGATGTCGTGGATGGCGAACACCTCGCCCTCGGTCCTCACGACCGAGACCGGCGTGCCGTCGAGTTCCACCCGTTTGGGGGTGTCGTCGGCCAGCTCGCTCAGCCCGCAGGCGCGTTGGAAGGTCATGCGACCGAGGCCTCCAGCTCCTCCTCGATCTTGGCGAGCAGGCGCTCCTCGATGTCGGCGACGCCGATCTGCTGGACCAGCTCGGCGAAGAAGCCGCGGACCACCAGCCGGCGGGCCTCGTACTCCGGGATGCCGCGGGCCATCAGGTAGAAGAGCTGCTCGTCGTCGAAGCGGCCGGTGGCGGAGGCGTGGCCGGCGCCGACGATCTCGCCGGTCTCGATCTCCAGGTTCGGCACCGAGTCGACGCGGGCGCCGTCGGTAAGGACCAGGTTGCGGTTCATCTCGTAGGTGTCGGTGCCCTCGGCCGCGGCCTCGATGAGCACGTCACCGATCCACACCGCGTGCGCCGACTCGCCCTGGAGCGCGCCCTTGTAGGCGACGTTGGACTTGCAGTGCGGGGTGTTGTGGTCGACCAGGAGGCGGTGCTCCTGGTGCTGGCCGGAGTCGGTGAAGTACAGGCCGTACAGCTCGGCCTCGCCGCCGGTGCCGGCGTAGGCGACGCGCGGGTGCAGGCGGACGACGTCGCCGCCGAAGGTGACGACGACCGACTTGAAGGACGCGTCCCGGCCGACCAGGGCGTTGTGCTGGGCCACGTGGACGGCCTTGTCGTCCCAGTCCTGGACGGAGACGACGGTGAGCTTGGCGCCGTCGCCGAGCAGGTAGTCGACGTTGGCGGCGAGCACCGCGTCACCGGTGTGGTCGATGACGACGACGGCCTCGGCGAAGGCGCCCAGCTCGATCACCTGGTGGCCGAAGGCGGTGCCGCCCTGGCCGTGCACGGTGACGCGGATGGGCTCGGTGAGGACGGTGTCCTTGGGAACGGTCACGACCGAGGCCTGCTCGAAGGCGGAGTAGGCCTGCGCGGCGACACGGTCCACGGGGGTGCCCGCCCGCCCGAGGCGCGCGTCGTCGCGGCCGACGGCCTCGACGGTGACGCCCTGGGGGGCCTGCACGTCGACCTTGACGCCGTCGCCGGTCGCGACGGCGGTGCCGTCGTGCAGGCCGCGCAGGCGCTCCAGCGGGGTGAACCGCCACTCCTCCTCCCGGCCGTGCGGGACGGGGAAGTCCGCCACGTCGAAGGAGGGGGGCGCGCTCATGCGCGTGGCGACGGTCGACTCCGCGGCGACCGCGATCGAGCCCGCGGTCGTGCTTCCCACGGGGATGTTCTGGGCCTCGGCCATGGCTGTCGTAGTGCTCTCTTTCCTGAGTAAGACGTCTGCTGTCGGGGGGCGGTCGTCAGCCGACCGCGCCCTCCATCTGCAGCTCGATCAGCCGGTTCAGCTCCAGCGCGTACTCCATGGGCAGCTCCTTGGCGATCGGCTCGACGAAGCCGCGCACGATCATCGCCATGGCCTCGAACTCGGACAGGCCGCGGCTCATGAGGTAGAAGAGCTGGTCGTCGGAGACCTTGGAGACCGTGGCCTCGTGGCCCATGGACACGTCGTCCTCGCGGACGTCGACGTAGGGGTAGGTGTCCGAGCGGGAGATGGTGTCGACCAGCAGCGCGTCGCACAGCACGTTCGACTTGGCGCCCGGGGCGCCCTCGCCGATCTCGATCAGACCGCGGTAGGAGGTACGGCCGCCGCCGCGCGCCACCGACTTGGAGACGATGTTGGACGAGGTGTTCGGCGCCATGTGGACCATCTTGGCGCCGGCGTCCTGGTGCTGGCCCTCGCCCGCGAAGGCGATGGAGAGAGTCTCGCCCTTGGCGTGCTCGCCCATCAGGTAGACGGCCGGGTACTTCATGGTCACCTTGGAGCCGATGTTGCCGTCCACCCACTCCATGGTCGCGCCCTCGTAGGCGACGGCGCGCTTGGTGACCAGGTTGTAGACGTTGTTCGACCAGTTCTGGATGGTCGTGTAGCGGCAGCGGGCGTTCTTCTTGACGATGATCTCGACGACCGCGGAGTGCAGCGAGTCCGACTTGTAGATCGGGGCGGTGCAGCCCTCGACGTAGTGCACGTAGGCACCCTCGTCGACGATGATCAGGGTCCGCTCGAACTGGCCCATGTTCTCCGTGTTGATGCGGAAGTAGGCCTGGAGCGGGATCTCGACGTGCACGCCCTTCGGCACGTAGATGAAGGAGCCGCCGGACCACACCGCGGTGTTCAGCGCGGCGAACTTGTTGTCGCCGGCCGGGATGACGGTGCCGAAGTACTCCTTGAAGAGCTCCGGGTGCTCCTTCAGCGCGGTGTCGGTGTCGAGGAAGATGACGCCCTGCTCCTCCAGGTCCTCGCGGATCTGGTGGTAGACGACCTCCGACTCGTACTGCGCGGCGACACCGGCGACCAGGCGCTGCTTCTCGGCCTCCGGGATGCCCAGCTTGTCGTAGGTGTTCTTGATGTCCTCGGGCAGGTCCTCCCAGGACTCCGCCTGCTTCTCCGTGGAGCGCACGAAGTACTTGATGTTGTCGAAGTCGATGCCCGACAGGTCCGAGCCCCAGTTCGGCATGGGCTTCTTCTCGAAGAGCTTCAGACCCTTGAGGCGCAGCTTGGTCATCCACTCCGGCTCGGACTTCTTGCCGGAGATGTCGCGGACGACGTCCTCGTTCAGGCCACGCCTGGCAGAGGCACCGGCCACGTCGGAGTCGGCCCAGCCGTATTCGTACTTGCCCAGGCCCTCGAGCTCAGGGTGGGCAGTCTCCGTGGGGAGAGTCATGCGGGGTTCCTCCCGGCCGTGCTTGCAGGTGCGTCAGTGGTGGTCTTGGGGATGTACGTCGTGCAGACGCCGTCGCCGTGCGCGATGGTCGCCAGTCGCTGGACGTGAGTACCCAGCAGCTCGGCGAAGATCTCCGTCTCCGCCTCGCAGAGTTGCGGGAACTGTTCCGCGACGTGGGCGACCGGGCAGTGGTGCTGGCAGAGCTGCTCGCCGACCGGTGCGCTGCGCGCCGCAGCAGCGTACCCGTCGGCGGTCAGGGCCTTGGCCAGCGCTTCGGCGCGTTTGTCGGGACTCACGCCCTCGATCGCCTCGCGGTAGGCGCGCGCCTGGGCGACGAGCCGGGCGCGGGCGAAGGCGGCGACCGCCTTGGGGCCGCCCTCGCGCTCCGCGATCCAGCGCAGGGCGTCCACGGCCAGCTTGTCGTACGACTGGTCGAAGGCGTCCCGGCCGCAGTCGGTGAGCGCGAAGACCTTCGCGGGACGGCCGCGCGTGCGCGTGCCGTACACGCGCTGCTCGCGGGCCTCCACGACGTCGTCGGCGACGAGCGCGTCCAGGTGACGCCGTACGGCCGCCTGGGTCAGTCCCAGCCGGCCGGCGAGTTCGGCGACGGTCGACGGGCCGTGGTCCAGGATCGACCGCGCGACCCGGTTGCGCGTCGAGCGCTCACCGGTCGCGAGTTCCTCCTGCGGGGTCCCCCTGGGGGTCTCCCGAGCCTCGCCGACGTTTTTCACAACGCCATTGTTGCGTAATTCCGGAGAGCCTGACAAGCCGCGTCCCGATCACCGCGCGGTGCCCTGCGTCACTTAGGCATACCTAATCTGACCTGCGGAAACGATCTTCTGATCGATCATTTCATGGCTCTGGCCAGGCAATTCGCTGGCGTTCCGGGCGACCCGTCGGGGAGACTCCGGAACCATGCCCGCACCCCTTCCGACCGGCCCTCTCGTCACCCGGGACCACATCGCCACCCAGCTCCGCCTGCTCGGAGTGGACAGCGGCGAGACCCTCCTGGCACACACGTCCCTGAGTTCCCTCGGCTGGGTGAACGGGGGCGCCGTCGCGGTGGTGCAGGGCGTCCTCGACGCGCTCGGGCCGGCCGGCACGCTGGTGGTCCCCACGCAGACCGGCGACCTCTCCGACCCGGCGCTGTGGCAGAACCCGCCGGTGCCCGCGCGGTGGTGGGAGCGGATCCGGGCCACCATGCCGCCGTACGACCCCCGGCTCACCCCCTCGCTCGGGGTCGGCGTGATCGCGGAGACCGTGCGGACCTGGCCCGGCGCCCTGCGCAGCGCGCACCCGCAGACCTCGTTCGCCGCCCTCGGCGCGCGGGCGTGGGAGATCACCGAGGGCCACGCGCCCGACTGCCGGCTCGGCGAGCACAGCCCGCTGGCCCGGCTGGAGAAGCTCGGCGCCCGGGCGCTGCTGCTCGGCACCGGCTACGACACCTGCACCAGCTTCCACCTGGCCGAGTACCGCATACCCGCCCCGCTGGTACGGGTCGGCCGGCCGGCGCCCGGAGGCGGCTGGGAGACGGTGACCGAGGTGTCGATCACCTCCGACCGCTTCGACGAGCTGGGCCATGACTTCGAGCGGGACCGGCCGGTGACGCGCGGCACGGTGGGCGCGGCCGACGTCCGGCTGTTCCCGGTGGCGGACGCGGTGGCCTATGCCGAGCGGTGGCTGCCGCTGCACCGCTCCCGCGAGCACGAGCTGTCGCACCCGGACACCCTGTGAGCGGGAGTTCCGCACCCGCCGGTCCGGACGGCGAGCCGTCTCCCTAGACTCTGGAGCCATGCGAAGTGAGCCGGTGGTCCAGGTCCGGGCCTTGGTGAAGCGGTACGGCCCGAAGACCGCGGTGGACGGCCTCGACCTGGTGGCGGGGGCCGGCGTGACCGCCGTACTCGGCCCCAACGGCGCCGGGAAGACGACCACGGTCGAGACCTGCGAGGGGTACCGGAGGCCGGACTCCGGCACGGTGCGCGTCCTGGGCCTCGACCCGGTCCGGGACTCCGCCGCGCTGCGGCCGCGTATCGGGGTGATGCTCCAGTCCGGCGGCGTCTACTCGGGCGCCCGCGCCGACGAGATGCTGCGCCATGTGGCCAGGCTGCACGCGCACCCGCTGGACGTGGCCGCGCTGATCGAGCGCCTCGGCCTCGGCTCCTGCGGCCGGACCTCCTACCGGCGGCTGTCCGGCGGCCAGCAGCAGCGGCTCGCGCTCGCCCTGGCCGTCGTCGGGCGCCCGGAGCTGGTGTTCCTGGACGAGCCGACGGCCGGCCTCGACCCGCAGGCCCGGCGGGCCACCTGGGACCTGGTGCGGGACCTGCGCGCCGACGGCGTCTCGGTGATCCTCACCACGCACCACATGGACGAGGCCGAGCAGCTCGCCGACGACGTGGCGATCATCGACGGCGGCCGGGTCGTCGCCCAGGGCACTCCCGAGGAACTGTGCAAGGGCGGCGCCGAGAACACCCTGCGCTTCACCGGCCGCCCCGGCCTCGACGTGGGCTCCCTGCTCAAGGCACTGCCGGCCGACTGCACGGCCGCCGAGCTGACGCCGGGCTCCTACCGGGTCGTCGGCAAGGTCGATCCCCAGCTGCTCGCCACGGTGACCTCGTGGTGCGCCCAGCACGGCGTGATGCCGGACCGGATCTCGGTGGAACGGCACACGCTGGAGGACGTCTTCCTGGAGCTGACCGGCAAGGAGCTGCGCTCATGACCACCGCGTCCGGTACCTACACGCCCCGGCCGGGTGCGGCGCCGCTCCCCCGCATGATCGCGGCGCAGGCGGCGCTGGAGACGAAGATGCTGCTGCGCAACGGCGAACAGCTGCTGCTGACGGTGGTCATCCCGACCCTGCTGCTGGTGCTGTTCAGCTCGGTCGACGTCGTGGACACCGGCAAGGGCGAGGCGGTCGACTTCCTCACCCCCGGCATCCTGGCGCTGGCCGTGATGTCGACGGCGTTCACCGGGCAGGCCATCGCGACCGGCTTCGAGCGCCGCTACGGCGTGCTCAAGCGGCTCGCCGCCTCCCCGCTGCCCCGCTGGGGCCTGATGACCGCCAAGACCGTCTCCGTGCTGGTCACCGAGGTCCTCCAGGTGATCCTGCTGGCGGTGATCGCGTTCGCGCTGGGCTGGTCCCCGCACGGCAACCCGGCCGCCGTCCTGTTGCTGCTGGTCCTCGGCACGGCCGCGTTCTCCGGGCTCGGCCTGCTGATGGCGGGCACCCTGAAGGCCGAGGCCACCCTGGCCGCCGCCAACCTGGTCTTCCTGCTGCTGCTGGTCGGCGGCGGGGTCATCGTGCCGCTGGAGAAGTTCGGCGGAGCCGGACAGCACGTGCTCGGCCTGCTGCCGATCTCGGCGCTCTCGAACGGCCTGCGGGACGTGCTCCAGCACGGTGCCGGGATGCCCTGGGGCGACCTGGGGATCCTCGCGGTGTGGGCGGTGCTGGGGCTGGCCGCCGCGGGCCGGTTCTTCCGCTGGGAGTGAGGACGGCGCGCGCCACGCTCCGGTACGCCCCTGTGACGGGACCCTCGTGAACGCGTGCACAAGCGGCGGCCTACCATGGTGCGCGTGCCCAAGCTGAACCCTGCCGACGTCCAGGCGGCCCTGCGCAACCCGCTCGCCTTCATCGCCGACCGCTGGACCCCGGATCCCCGGACCGTGCGGCGGGCGGCCCTCGCCGCGCTCGTGATGTCGGTGGTCATCGTCGTCACCGGCGGCGCCGTCCGGCTGACCGGTTCGGGCCTCGGCTGCCCGACCTGGCCGACCTGCACCGACGACTCGCTGACCACCACCCGGGCCATGGGCCTCCACGGGGTCATCGAGTTCGGCAACCGCATGCTGACCTACGTGCTGTGCGCCGCCGTCGGCTGGGCGATCATCGCCGCCCGCTCCGCGAAGCCCTGGCGGCGGGCGCTGACCCGGCTGGGCTGGGCGCAGTTCTGGGTCGTCATGGGCAACGCGGTGCTCGGCGGCATCGTGGTGCTGGTCGGCCTCAACCCGTACACGGTGGCCGCGCACTTCCTGCTCTCCACCGCCCTCATCACCGTCGCCACGCTGATGTGGCAGCGCACCCGCGAGGGTGACGCCGAGCCGCGTCCGCTGGTCGGGCAGGCGGTACGGCAGCTCGTGTGGTTCCTCGTCGTCGCGTGCGTGCTGCTCATCGCGGTCGGCACGGTGGTGACCGGCGCCGGACCGCACGCGGGCGACTCCAGCGAGGTGGACCGGATCCCGGTCGACTGGGAGACCGTCGCCAAGCTGCACGCGGTGCTCGCGTGGATCGTGGTCACGCTGACCTTCGCGCTGTGGTTCGTGCTGAAGGCCGTGGACGCGCCCCGGGGGCCGCTGGCCCGCACCCGGGAGCTGTTCGTCGTGCTGCTCGCCCAGGGCGTGATCGGGTACGTGCAGTACTTCACGCACCTGCCGGAGGTCCTGGTCGGCCTGCACATGCTCGGCTCGTGCCTGATCTGGATCGCCACCCTGCGCGTCCTGCTGTCCCTGCGCGAACGCCCCGAGGCCGCCCTCGACCTGCCCGGCCCCGCGGCCGAGGTCACGGTCGGCACCCGCGCCTGAGCGGGCGGCGCCTCAGCCGTACGCGCCGGTCAGCCGGTCGATCGCCGGTCCCAGGTAGGCACGGGTCAGCCGAGCCCGGCGGCCGTTGTCGAGGGGGGCGGGACCGGGCGGGCCGTAGCGGCGCCGCCGGACGTCCTCGACGACCTCGGCGGGGGCGCCCAGTGCCGGCAGCTCGGCCAGTGCCTCCCGCTTGGAGATCAGCCGACCCTCGCGCAGGGTCACGGTGGCCCGGGCGAAGGTCAGCAGGCCGAGGTCGACCCAGACGTCCTGCCGCCACAGCCGGGCGTCGTCCACCGCCGGGCGCCAGAACGCACGTTGGTCGCGCACGACGAAGGCGGCGAGCTGTCCGTCCGGCACCGGCGGGAGCAGCGCGGCCGGCGGCTCGCCGCGCAGCACGCGCCCGAAACCGAGCAGCTCGCGCCGGGTGACCGGGGTGACGGGCCGGCGCGCCAGCCTGCCGTGCGCCCAGGTGAGGTGCCGCCGCTCGGGGTCGTCCAGGGTGCCGGGGGTCGGGTAGGAGCAGTGGAGCTTCGCCGCGAGCGGGTCGGCGCGCAGCCCGTGGTGCAGGGTCGCCGCCCGCCAGACCGTGCCGGGGCCGAGCGGGCCGGGCAGCACGGCGATGAGGTCCAGGTCGCTGCGCCCCTCCTGGTAGTCACCGCCGGCGAGCGACCCGTGCGCCCAGACGGCCAGGGGCCGTAAGCGAGCGAGAGCGTCCAGGAAGGCTTCGAGCAGGGCTTCGGTCGGCATCCGCCCAGTCTGGGCGGCGGGAACCGGCCCCGTACAGACCCGAGCCGCACCGGCCCCGCCCACTTCCCGGCCGGCTCCTCCCTCACCCCAGCCCGTACACCCGCCGCGCGTTGTCCGCCGCGACCATCCGGGCCACCCGCTGGGCGTCCTCCGGTGACCAGGCGCCGTCGGCGACCCAGGTGCCGAGGACCCGGTCCAGGGCCTCGCGGAACAGGCAGGCGCCGACCACGTGCAGCTCGGGCAGGCCGTGGGCGCCGGTGGAGAAGAGGATCTTGCCGAAGGGCGCCAGCTCCAGGATCTCCGCGAGGACGGTGGCCGCGCGGGCGCCGGTGCGCACCAGGGCGGCCCCGGAGTCGGCGTAGACGTGCGGGAAGACGCCGGCCAGATGGGCGGCGTGGCGGTGGTACGGGTAGCCGTGCAGCAGGACCAGGTCCGTGCCGAGGCCGGCGGTGGCCCGGGCGAAGTCGGTGAGCAGCGCCGGGTAGGTGTGGTCGATCCGGGAGCCCGGTCCGCCGAGGCCCGCGTGCAGCTGGAGCGGCAGCCCCGAGGCGACCGCGATCCACAGCAGGTGCCTCAGCAGCACGGGGTCGGTCAGCGGTCCGCCGACCCGGCGGCCGGCCAGCCAGCGGCCCGCCGCGCCGCGCACCTCACCGGGACCGGGCGGCTCGGACGCGAGCGCGAGACCGTGTCCGACGCCGGCGACGGAGGCGAAGGCGACCGCGTCCGCGGCGGCGCCGTGCACCGACTCGGCCAGGTTGGCGAGGAAGCACTCGACCGTCCCCGAGGTGTCGGCGACCTGCTCGGCCAGAAGTTCCAGGCCGACCACCTCACGGGCCTCGGCGTCGCCGTCGCGGGCCATGTCGGCGGGGCCGGTGAGGTCGCCGGGCAGGCCGGTGTCGACGAGGTAGGTGGTGATGCCGCTGCCCCGCAGCAGCCGGCGCCCCGCCTCCAGGACGCCCAGTTCCCGGCGCCGGGCCAGGTACAGGGCGGGCGGGCAGTGGGGCTCCAGGCCGAGCAGCGGCGGGCACCAGCGCCGTACGGCGAACCCGGTCTGCGTGTCGAACAGCGTGGTGCCGGGCGCGGGCGGGCCCTCGGTCCGGGCGAGCTGCGCCTCGAAGGTGCCGAGCCCCAGCTCGGTCCGGAGCACACCGTGGCAGTACTGGTCCACGAGGGACGGCGTTTCGATCATTCCGGCTCCCCGTCAGGACGCGTGTCTCGCTGCCTCACACGTCCTAACGGGTGAATCGGGCTCAGGTGGCGACCCGCGCCCCGAAAGAGCGGCGGCCTCAGCCGCCGATCTGCATGCCGGCCATCCGCTTCCACTCGTACGGGCCCGTCTTCACCTTGGCCGCGAACTCGCCGTCGAAGGTCTCGTGCACGGTGATGCCGGCCTTCGCCACCGCCTGCTCGGCGACGGCGTAGGTGGGGGCCACCAGGTCGCCCCAGCCGCCGTCGGCGCCGACGAGGACGATCCGGGCGCCGCGCTCGCCGATGTAGGCGACCTGGCCCTCCGCGCCGCCGTGCGCCTTGGCGAAGGCGTCGATCCGCCGGGCGAGCTTCGCGGCCGTACGCCCGGCCTTCGCGGCGGCCTTGGTCTCGGCCCCGGCCGCGGTCTCGGCGGCGGCCTCGGCCTTCGGGTCAACCTGCTGCGTGTCTGCCATGAGCAGGATGCTACTCACCGGTAGATCGGCTGGCGAGGGCAGGGCGGTGTGACATGGACCGGTGCGTCGGTCAGCGCAGGAACGGGTCCACCGCGACGGCGACGAAGAGGATCGAGACGTAGGTGATGGACCAGTGGAACAGCCGCATCTCCTTCAGCTTCCCGCCCGTGACCTCGGCCTTCGCCCGGTTCTGGAGACCGTGCGCCTCCCACAGCCAGAAGCCGCCGGCCGCGAGCGCGACCACCGTGTAGAACCAGCCGGTGTACCCGAGCGGGGTCAGCAGCAGGGACACGGCGACCATCACCCAGCTGTAGATCACGATCTGCCGGGCGACCACCTTGTTGGAGGCGATGACCGGCAGCATCGGCACGCCCACGCGCGCGTAGTCCTCGCGGACCTTCATGGACAGCGGCCAGTAGTGCGGCGGGGTCCAGAAGAACATGACGAGGAAGAGGACGACCGGCGCCCAGGACATCGAGTTCGTGACCGAGGACCAGCCGATCAGCACCGGCAGGCAGCCGGCGATGCCGCCCCACACGATGTTCTGCGAGGTACGGCGCTTGAGGATCATCGTGTAGACGACGACGTAGAAAAGCAGCGCTCCGAGTGACAGCCAGGCGCTCAGCCAGTTGACGGTGAACCCGAACAGCAGCGTCGAGACGACCGCCAGGGTGACGCCGAAGGCGAGGCACTCGCGCGGGCTCACCATGCCGGTCACCAGCGGCCGCTGCGCGGTGCGGTCCATCAGGGCGTCGATGTCCCGGTCGATGTACATGTTCAGCGCGTTGGCGCCGCCCGCGGAGAGGTAGCCGCCGAGACAGGTGAGCAGCACCAGACCGAGGTCGGGCACGCCCTGCTGGGCCAGGAACATCACCGGAACGGTGGTGATGAGCAGCAGCTCGATGATCCGCGGCTTGGTCAGCGCCACGAACGCCTTGACACGGGCCCCGAACGGCCGGTGAACCGGGCTCTGGCTCGCACCGAGCACCCCCGCTGGACGGGATTCGACGGCCGTCACGCACACCCCTGACAGAGACTCCCAGCAAGCCTCCCCCTGTGAAGTCCCGGTGCAGGCTCGCGCGTACCACGCCACTTTAGACGTTGCCCATACCCCGGCCCTCGCGGGGGTGGGGTCGTGTTGGCGCCCGCCTCGGAGAGGTTCCGGAGCACCCCCCATAAGAGGTCCCCCACCTCTCGATTGAGCGCTCAGATGACCGCCTCCGTATTCAGCTGCCGAATGCCCTCTCGGCCAGTCGGGAGGCGGATCGCACCGAGTCCCGGCAGTCTGGAAACACTCGAAAAAACGCACGTCTATACGGGGGTAGGCTCGACAGCGGCCGGTGGGCAGCAGCCCGCCGGCGGCCGGGTGGGCGCATGCCCCGAAGACCGGCGACCGACATGTGGAGAGGAGCCCTGACCCAGGGTGAGCACCAAGCCGACCACCACAGACCTTGAGTGGACCGACCTGGACCAGCGGGCCGTGGACACCGCCCGAGTCCTGGCCGCCGACGCCGTACAGAAGGTCGGCAACGGCCATCCCGGTACGGCGATGAGCCTGGCCCCGGCCGCCTACACCCTCTTCCAGAAGGTGATGCGGCACGACCCGGCCGACCCCGAGTGGGTGGGCCGCGACCGCTTCGTACTGTCCGCCGGCCACTCGTCCCTGACCCTCTACACCCAGCTCTACCTGGCCGGCTTCGGCCTGGAGCTGACGGACCTGGAGTCCTTCCGGACCTGGGGTTCGAAGACCCCCGGCCACCCGGAGTACGGGCACACCAGGGGCGTCGAGACCACCACCGGCCCGTTGGGCCAGGGTGTCGCCAACGCCGTGGGCATGGCCATGGCCGCCCGCTACGAGCGCGGTCTGTTCGACCCGGAGGCCCCGCAGGGCGAGTCCCCCTTCGACCACTTCGTCTTCTGCGTCGCCGGTGACGGCTGCCTCCAGGAGGGCATCTCCGCCGAGGCGTCCTCGCTGGCCGGTCACCAGAAGCTCGGCAACCTGGTCCTGCTGTGGGACGACAACCACATCTCGATCGAGGGCGACACCGAGACCGCCGTCTCCGAGGACACCGTCAAGCGCTACGAAGCCTACGGCTGGCACGTGCAGCGCGTGGCGGCGCAGGAGAACGGCGACCTGGACCCGCGGGCGATCTTCGCCGCGATCCAGGAGGCCAAGCGCGTCACCGACCGCCCCTCCTTCATCGCGATGCGCTCGATCATCGCCTGGCCGGCCCCGAACGCCCAGAACACCGAGGCGGCGCACGGCTCGGCGCTCGGCGCGGACGAGGTCGCGGCCACCAAGCGGGTGCTCGGCTTCGACCCGGAGCGGTCCTTCGTGGTCGAGGACGAGGTGATCGCGCACACCCGCAAGGCGCTGGAGCGCGGCTCCGAGGCGAAGGCCGAGTGGGAGAAGACCTTCCAGGTGTGGCGGGACGGCAACCCCGAGCGGGCCGCCGACTTCGACCGGATCGCCCGGGGCGAGCTGCCCACCGGCTGGGAGGAGAAGATCCCGGTCTTCGAGCCCGGCAAGGGTGTCGCGACGCGTGCCGCCTCCGGCAAGGTGCTCCAGGCGCTCGGCGCGGTGATCCCCGAGCTGTGGGGCGGCTCCGCCGACCTGGCCGGCTCGAACAACACCACGATCGACAAGGACAGCTCGTTCCTGCCCGCAGGCAACCCGCTGCCCGAGGCCGACCCGTACGGGCGCACGATCCACTTCGGCATCCGCGAGCACTCGATGGGCGCGGAGCTGAACGGCATCACGCTGCACGGCAACACCCGCGTGTACGGCGGCACCTTCCTGGTGTTCTCCGACTACATGCGCAACGCGGTGCGGCTGTCGGCCCTGATGCACCTGCCGGTGACGTTCGTGTGGACGCACGACTCCATCGGCCTCGGCGAGGACGGCCCGACCCACCAGCCGGTCGAGCACCTGGCCTCGCTGCGCGCCATCCCGGGCCTGAACGTGGTCCGTCCGGCCGACGCCAACGAGACCGCCATCGCCTGGCGCGAGATCCTCGGGCGCTACACCAAGGAGTTCGGCAAGGGCCAGCCGCACGGGCTGGCGCTCACCCGCCAGGGCGTGCCGGTCTACGAGCCGAACGAGGACACGGTCAAGGGCGGCTACGTGCTGTTCGAGGCCGAGGGCGGCGAGCCGCAGGTGATCCTGATGGCCACCGGTTCCGAGGTGCATGTGGCCGTCGAGGCGCGGGAGCGGCTCCAGGCCGAGGGTGTGCCGACCCGGGTCGTCTCGATGCCGTGCGTCGAGTGGTTCGAGCAGCAGGACCAGGGGTACCGGGAGAGCGTGCTGCCGCCGTCGGTCAAGGCCCGTGTCGCCGTGGAGGCGGGCATCGGCCTGACGTGGCACAAGTACGTCGGAGACGCCGGCCGCATCGTTTCCCTGGAGCACTTCGGTGCGTCCGCCGACGGCAAGGTGCTCTTCGAGGAGTTCGGCTTCACTGCCGAGAACGTGGCCGCCAAGGCCCGGGAATCCCTCACCGCCGCCCAGCGCTGACGCTCACATACGACACGTAGGAGATGTAATTCCATGACAGACGCACTCAAGCGCCTCTCCGAGGAGGGCGTCGCGATCTGGCTGGACGACCTGTCGCGCAAGCGGATCACGTCCGGCAACCTCGCCGAGCTGATCGACCAGCAGCACGTCGTGGGCGTCACCACCAACCCGACGATCTTCCAGAAGGCGATCTCCCAGGGCGACGGCTACGACCTGCAGCTCTCCGACCTCGCCGCCCGCAGGGTCACCGTCGAGGAGGCCGTCCGCATGATCACGACGGCGGACGTCCGCGACGCCGCCGACGTGCTGCGTCCGGTCTTCGACGCCACCGGCGGCCAGGACGGCCGGGTCTCCATCGAGGTCGACCCCCGCCTCGCCCACAACGAGAAGGCGACCGTCGCCGAGGCCAAGCAGCTGGCCTGGCTGGTGGACCGCCCGAACACCCTCATCAAGATCCCGGCCACCATGGCGGGCATCCCGGCGATCACCAGCGTCATCGGGCTCGGCATCAGCGTCAACGTGACCCTGATCTTCTCCCTGGAGCGGTACCGCGTCGTCATGGACGCCTACCTCTCCGGCCTGGAGAAGGCCAAGGAGCGCGGCCTGGACCTGTCGAAGATCCACTCCGTGGCGTCCTTCTTCGTGTCCCGCGTGGACACCGAGATCGACAAGCGCCTCGGCGAGATCGGCACCGACGAGGCCAAGGCGCTGCGCGGCAAGGCCGCCGTCGCCAACGCGCGCCTGGCCTACCAGGCGTACGAGGAGGTCTTCTCCTCCGACCGCTGGAACGCGCTGGAGAACGCGGGCGCCAACAAGCAGCGCCCGCTGTGGGCGTCGACCGGCGTGAAAGACCCGGCGTACTCGGACACCCTGTACGTCACCGAGCTGGTCGCGCCGAACACCGTGAACACCATGCCGGAGGCCACGCTGGAGGCCACCGAGGACCACGGCGAGGTCACCGGCGACACCGTCTCGGGCACCTACGAGCAGGCCCGCGCCGACCTCGACGCGCTGGAGAAGCTCGGGATCTCGTACGACGACGTCGTGCGGGTGCTGGAGGAGGAGGGCGTCGAGAAGTTCGAGGGGTCCTGGACCGACCTCCTGAAGTCGACCGAGGCGGAGCTGCAGCGCCTCGCCCCCTCGGAGGGCTGAGTTGTCCCCTCTATCCGGCTCCGGGGCGAACCCGCTCCGTGACCCGGCCGACCGACGGCTCCCGCGTATCGCGGGGCCGTCGGGTCTGGTCATCTTCGGTGTCACGGGCGACCTGTCCCGCAAGAAGCTGATGCCCGCGGTGTACGACCTCGCCAACCGGGGTCTGCTGCCGCCGGGCTTCTCGCTGGTGGGCTTCGCCCGCCGCGACTGGGAGCACGAGGACTTCGCGCAGGTCGTGCACGACGCGGTCAAGGAGCACTCGCGCACCCCCTTCCGCGAGGAGGTCTGGCAGCAGCTCATCCAGGGCATGCGCTTCGTCCAGGGCACCTTCGACGACGACGACGCCTTCGAGCGGCTGCGCGCCACCATCGACGAGCTGGACAAGGCACAGGGCACGGGCGGCAACTTCGCCTTCTACCTGTCGGTGCCGCCCCGCTCGTTCCCGGTGGTCATCCAGCAGCTGAAGAAGCACGGGCTGGCCGACCAGTCGCGCGGTTCCTGGCGGCGCGCGGTCATCGAGAAGCCCTTCGGCCACGACCTGAAGTCGGCCGAGGAGCTGAACAAGGTCGTGCACGAGGTGTTCGAGCCGGACCAGGTGTTCCGGATCGACCACTACCTCGGCAAGGAGACCGTCCAGAACATACTGGCGCTGCGCTTCGCCAACACGATGTTCGAGCCGATCTGGAACCGGTCCTTCGTGGACCACGTGCAGATCACCATGGCCGAGGACATCGGCATCGGCGGCCGGGCCGGCTACTACGACGGCATCGGCGCCGCGCGTGACGTCATCCAGAACCACCTGCTCCAGTTGATGGCGCTGACCGCCATGGAGGAGCCCGCCTCCTTCGGCGCGGACGCGCTGGCCGCCGAGAAGGAGAAGGTCCTCGGCGCCGTCCGGCTGCCGCGCGACCTGGGCCGGCACACCGTGCGCGGGCAGTACGCGGCCGGGTGGCAGGGCGGCGAGAAGGTCGTCGGCTACCTGGAGGAGGAGGGCATCGACTCCAAGTCGAAGACCGACACCTACGCGGCCGTGAAGCTGGAGATCGACAACCGCCGCTGGGCGGGCGTCCCCTTCTATCTGCGTACCGGCAAGCGTCTCGGCCGCCGGGTCACCGAGATCGCGGTCGTCTTCCAGCGGGCCCCGCACTCCCCCTTCGACCACACGGCGACGGAGGAACTGGGGCAGAACGCGATCGTGATCCGCGTCCAGCCGGACGAGGGCATCACGGTCCGCTTCGGCTCGAAGGTGCCGGGCACCTCGATGGAGATCCGGGACGTGTCCATGGACTTCGCCTACGGCGAGTCCTTCACGGAGTCCAGCCCCGAGGCGTACGAGCGGCTGATCCTGGACGTGCTGCTGGGCGACGCCAACCTCTTCCCGCGCACGGAGGAGGTCGAGCTGTCCTGGAAGATCCTCGACCCGATCGAGCACTACTGGGACAAGCACGGCAGGCCCGCGCAGTACGCGTCGGGCACCTGGGGTCCCACCGAGGCGGACGAGATGCTCGCACGAGACGGACGGAGCTGGCGCAGGCCATGAAGATCGACCTGACCGACACCACCGCCGGCGAGATCAACAAGGCGCTCGTGCGCGGCCGCCGGGCCATCGGCACCCCCGCCGTCGGCATGGTCCTCACCCTCGTCATCGTCACCGACGAGGAGAACGCCTACGACGCCCTGAAGGCCGCCAACGACGCCTCGCGCGAGCACCCCTCGCGCACGCTGGTGGTCGTCAAGCGGGTCTCGCGGAGCCCCCGCGACCGCACCACCTCGCGCCTCGACGCCGAGGTGCGGGTGGGTGTGGAGGCGGGCACCGGCGAGACGGTCGTGCTGCGGTTGTACGGCGAGGTCGTCGGGCACGCCGACTCGGTCGTCCTGCCGCTGCTGCTGCCGGACGCGCCGGTCGTCGTGTGGTGGCCGGTGAACGCGCCGCTGGACCCGGCCAAGGACCCGCTGGGCGCGCTGGCCCAGCGCCGGGTCACCGACACCTACACCGCCGAGCAGCCGGTACGGGAGCTGTCCGCCCGTGCCTCCGCCTACACGCCCGGCGACACCGACCTGTCCTGGACCCGGATCACGCCGTGGCGCTCGATGCTGGCGGCGGCCCTCGACCAGGTCACCTGTGACGTGAAGGCCGTCGAGGTGGAGGGCGAGGAGTTCAACCCGAGCTGCGAGCTGCTGGCGATGTGGCTCGCGGACCGGCTGGACGTGCCGGTGCGGCGCTCGCCGTCCTCGGGACCGGGACTCACGGCCGTCCGGATGGACACCAGCTGCGGCCCGATCACCCTGGACCGGGCGGACGGTTCGCTGGCCACGCTGGCCATCGAGGGCCAGCCGGCCCGCGCGGTGGCGCTGAAGCGGCGGGACACCGCCGAGCTGATCGCGGAGGAGCTGCGCCGGCTCGACCCGGACGACACCTACGCGTCGGCGCTGCGCTTCGGCGTGGAGCGGCTGCACACGGTCCCGGAGCAGGAGGCCTCGGAACAGGGGTCCACGGAGCGAAACTCTTCGGAGGCGGCCGAGGCGGAGCAGGCGGAGGCAGAGGCGGAGGCGGCCAAGGCTCCCGCCAAGAAGGCCGCCGCCCGGACCGCGAAGAAGGCACCCGCGAAGAAGGCACCCGCGAGGAAGGCGACGGCGAAGTGAGCACCCCGCAGCTGGTCGTCCACCACGACAAGGAGCTGATGGCGCAGGCCGCCGCGGCCCGGCTGATCACGAAGATCGTGGACGCGCAGGCCTCCCGGGGCACCGCGTCCGTGGTCCTCACCGGCGGCCGCAACGGCAACGGGCTGCTGGCCGCGCTGGCGGCGGCCCCGGCCCGGGACGCCGTCGACTGGGCCCGCCTCGACCTGTGGTGGGGCGACGAGCGCTATCTGCCCGAGGGCGATGCCGAGCGCAACGTCACCCAGGCCCGGGAGGCGCTGCTGGACGCGGTCCCGCTGGACCCGGAGCGCGTGCACGCCATGCCCGCCTCCGACGGGCCGTACGGCACGGACGTCGAGGCGGCGGCCGAGGCGTACGCGGCGGAGCTGGCTAAGGCCGCCGGACCGGAGAACCACGGCGCGGTGCCGGCGTTCGACGTGCTGATGCTGGGCGTCGGCCCGGACACCCATGTGGCCTCGCTCTTCCCGGAGTTGCCGGCCGTGCGGGAGACCGAGCGCACGGTGGTCGGCGTGCACGGCGCGCCGAAGCCGCCGCCCACCCGGGTCTCCCTGACGCTGCCCGCGATCCGCTCGGCCCGTGAGGTCTGGCTGCTCGCGGCCGGCGAGGACAAGGCGGAGGCCGTGGCCATCGCGCTGTCCGGCGCGGGCGAGATCCAGGCACCGGCGGCGGGGGCGTACGGCCGCTCGCGCACCCTGTGGCTGCTGGACTCGGCGGCGGCTTCGCAGCTGCCGCGGTCGCTGTATCCGCCGGCGTCGCCGTGAGGTTCTGAGCACAGTGGCCGAGGGCGGTACGGGAGTCGGCTCCCGTACCGCCCTCGCCGTTTTCTGACGTCTTCTGACGTCTTCTGACGCCCCCTCAAGGTTCTTCACCTTTCCCGCACAAGTTGGTCATACAACGGTCAACCTTTGTGTAGGCTCCAGGAGCTTCATACGCACCACTGAGGGGGGACCTCACATGCGCATCCGCTTCGCCCTGGCCGCCACCGTCACGGCCGGCACGCTCGCCGTCGTCGTCGCGGCTCCGGCCCAGGCCACCGAGTACTCCTCCGCCCTGAAGATCAAGGGCGTCCAGTACGACGCCCCGGGGCGGGACTCCAACAGCTGCTCCACGGGCAACACCAAGAGCGAGTACCTGACCATCAAGAACTACTCGCGCACCTCGAAGGTCAACCTCAAGGGCTACGTCGTCAAGGACGCCACCGGCAACCGGTTCGTCTTCCCGTCGAACCACTACCTGGAGCCCGGCGACTACGTGACGCTGCGCGGCGGCCACGGCACCGACTCCGACGCCAAGAACGTCGCCTACCGCCAGAACTGCAACTTCATCTGGAACAACGACAAGGACACCATCTACCTGTACAAGCCCTCCGGCGCCCACGCGGACACCCACGCCTACACCAAGGCGAAGAACGACCGCGACGGCAACGGCTACATCACCTTCCACGGCTGATCCACCGCGCGCCGTCCCAGGAGGGTGACCGTGAACCCGTACACCAGCCCGCCGCCCCGCCCGCCCGACACCAGGCCGCTGCGCCGCCGCAAGCGGGTGTGGGCCGCGGCCGTCGCCCTGTTCGCCGCCGGTGCCATCGGCGGCACGCAGTCCGCCGAGGACCAGGCGTCCGCGGCACCGGCACCCCGGCCGGCCGTCACCACGACCGTCACCGCGACGGCCACGGCGACGGCCACCGAGACCGCCTCTCCGGAGCCGGCCCCGACGGTCACGAAGACCAGGACCGTCAAGAAGCCCGGACCGACGGTCACCGTCACCAAGGCCGCGTCCGGCACCGTCCGCAGCTCCGGGACAGGCACCGGCAGCGCGACGGGCACCTGCTCCATCGTCTCCAGCTCGGGCAACTGCTACCGGGCGGGCCAGTTCTGCCGCAACAGCGACCACGGGTCGCTGACCACCACCGCGAGCGGTGCGCGGATCCGGTGCTCCTACAGCGCGAGCGCCTGGCGCTGGTCGTACGCCTGAGCACGGGCGGGCTCGGTCACCCGGCCGAGCCCGCCCGGGACAGCAGGCCGGCGAACGCCTTGCCGTCGAACAGCAGCCCGCTGTACTCGGAGGGGATCAGCATCTCGTTGATCTCGACAGCCGGCGTCCCCCGCACGCCGGAACGATCGAACGCCTTCTCGGCGTTCGTGACGAACGTGCGGTACTTCATGGTCTTCACGGCGGAGTCGAAGTCCGCCCCGCGCAGCCCCGGCACCCGCTCCGCCAGCTTGAGGAGGTTGGCGTCGGTGAACCCGTCGACGCTCTCCTCCGGCTGGTGGGCGTAGAGCACGTCGTGGTACTCGGCGAACTTCCCGGCCTCCAGCGCGGCCCGCAGCGCGTTGACCGCCTTCTTGGACCCGGAGCCGCCGAGCCCGTCGTCCAGGAAGGAGGCGAGGGTGTACTCGGTCCTCGCCTCCCGCCGGATGACCGCCTTGCGCAGCTCGGGCGCGCCGCCCGTGGTCTCGAACTCCTCGCACACCGGGCAGCGCGGGTCCTCGTACAGGCGCACGGCCACCGGGGCGGCCTGGTCGCCGACCACGATGGTCGTGCCGTCGGCGCCCAGCCGCTCCGGGACCTCGGACAGCCCGGAGTAGGCCGGCCGGGCCGTCACCGCTGCCGCGGGCTTGCCGTCCCCGGCTGGTGCCGACCGCTCGCCGCTGCCGCAGCCCGCCGCCGCCACACCCACCACGGCGACGGTGACCGCCGCGGCGCACCCCCTGCGCATCATGCCTTTTCCTCCCCTTGACCAGCGGAAACCTTAGGCGATGCACAGCGGAAACACATAAACGAGAGCGGCGGTACCGCGCCGCGGATCAGCTACGGCCGCGCAGCTCCCGGTACTTGGCGACCAGTGCCCTGGTCGACGGGTCCAGGCCCGGGACCTCGGCGCCCTCGGTCAGCGCCGGCTCGACGCGCTTGGCGAGGACCTTGCCCAGCTCCACGCCCCACTGGTCGAAGGAGTCGATGTTCCACACCGCGCCCTGCGTGAACACCTTGTGCTCGTAGAGCGCGATGAGCTGGCCGAGCACCGACGGGGTCAGTTCCCTGGCGAGGACGGTCGTCGTCGGCCGGTTGCCCTCGAAGGTCTTGTGCGGGACCAGCTCCTCGGGCACCCCCTCCGCGCGGACCTCGTCGGCGGTCCTGCCGAAGGCGAGGGCCTGGGTCTGGGCGAAGAAGTTGGCCATCAACAGGTCGTGCTGCGCCCTGAGTTCACCACTCAGCTCGGCGACCGGCTCGGCGAAGCCGATGAAGTCCGCCGGGATCAGCTTGGTGCCCTGGTGGATCAACTGGTAGTAGGCGTGCTGCCCGTTGGTGCCGGGCGTGCCCCACACCACCGGACCGGTCTGCCAGTCGACCTGCTCGCCGTCGCGCGTCACGTGCTTGCCGTTGGACTCCATGTCGAGCTGCTGGAGGTAGGCGGTGAACTTGGACAGGTAGTGGCTGTAGGGCAGCACCGCGTGCGACTGGGCGTCGTGGAAGTTGCCGTACCAGATGCCCAGCAGGCCCATCAGCAGCGGGGCGTTGGCCTCGGCGGGGGCGGTGCGGAAGTGCTCGTCGACCAGGTGGAAGCCGTCGAGCATCTCCCGGAACCGGTCGGGGCCGATCGCGATCATCAGGGAGAGGCCGATCGCGGAGTCGTAGGAGTACCGGCCGCCGACCCAGTCCCAGAACTCGAACATGTTGGCCGTGTCGATGCCGAACGCGGCGACCTTCTCCGCGTTGGTCGACAGGGCGACGAAGTGCCTGGCCACGGCCGAGTCGTCACCGAGCGCGTCCAGCAGCCACTGCCGCGCGGACGTGGCGTTGGTGATCGTCTCGATCGTGGTGAAGGTCTTGGACGCGACGATGAACAGCGTCTCGGCGGGGTCCAGGTCGCGGGTGGCCTCGTGCAGGTCGGCGCCGTCCACGTTGGAGACGAAACGGGCCGTCAGGTCGCGGTCGCCGAAGCTGCGCAGCACCTCGTGGGCCATCGCGGGCCCGAGGTCGGAGCCGCCGATGCCGATGTTGACGACGTTCCTGATCCGCTTGCCGGTGTGGCCGGTCCACTCACCCGAGCGCACCCGCTCGGCGAAGGCCGCCATCTTGTCGAGCACGGCGTGCACCTTCGGGACGACGTTCTCACCGTCCACCTCGATCACCGCGTCCCGCGGGGCACGCAGCGCGGTGTGCAGCACCGCCCGGTCCTCGGTGACGTTGATCCGCTCACCGCGGAACATGGCGTCCCGCAGGCCGGACACGCCGGTCGCGGCGGCCAGCTCGCGCAGCAGCCGCAGCGTCTCGTCGGTGACCAGGTGTTTGGAGTAGTCGATGTGGAGGTCACCGACCTGGAGCGTGTATCCGTCGCCGCGCCGCGGGTCGGCGGCGAACAGGTCCCTGAGGTGGGTGCCGGCCAGCTCCTCCCGGTGCTTGGCGAGGGCGGACCATGCGGGCGTCTGGTGGAGCCTGGTGCGGCCGTCTGCGTTCATTTCCGACTTCAGCCTTCTTTCGTCCCTGTCCCAGCTGTTCCAACCTAATTGATCACTCCGGGACGCGAGCCGTCATGACATCGCCCTCCGGTGCGTCCTGGGGTACGTCCGCCGTGCGGGCCGGTATCAGCGCGGTGACGGACAGGACGAAGAAGGCGGCCGTGAGCAGGGCCGGTGCGCCGGGGCCCCAGGCGGTGGCGGCGCCCCCGCCGAGCAGGGCGCCCAGCGGGGCCCCGGCGACGGCGAGGGTGCGGAAGGCCGAGGCGACCCGGCCGAGGGCCCCGGCCGGGGCACGCTGCTGCATCAGGGTGGTCGTGTTGACGTTCCACAGCATGCCCATGAACCCGAAGACGGCGAGCGCGGCCACCAGGACGGCCAGGGTTCCCGCGGTCCCCATGACGACCAGCGCGCCGGTCTGCGCCACGCCGGCCAGCAGCACAGCTTGCAGCGGGCCGAGCCGCGCGGTGACCGCCCGGTTCACCGCTCCCCCGGCAAGACCGCCGACGGTGTACGCGGTGGTCGCCGCCGCGTAGCCGCCCGCGCCGGCGCCGAGCCCGTCGGTGACGAGGACGACCAGGGTGGCGATCAGGGCGCCCATGCCGATGTTGCACAGGGCGGTCGCGGTGCACAGGCCGCGCAGGGCCCGGTCCCGCCACAGGGTGCGCAGTCCTTCGCCGATCTCCCGGCGCAGGGTGCTGCCCGCGGCTCTGCCGGGCCGCTGGGGCGGCGCCGCACGCAGGGCGGCGACCAGGGCGGCGGCCAGCAGGAAGGTGGCGGCGTCGGCGGCGAAGGGCACGGCGGCACCCGTGGCGAGCAGCAGCGGTACGACGGGGGCGCCCAACAGGCCGCCGGCGATCCGCTGTCCGGTCATCAGCCGGGTGTTGGCGGCTCCGAGGGCGCCGGGGTCCACGAGGGCGGGCAGCAGGGCCGTGGCGGCGTTGTCGAACAGCGTCTGCAACGTGGTCAGGGTGAAGGCCAGTGCGACGAGCAGGGCGAGGGAGGCGTGTCCGAGGGCCACGGCGGCCGCGAAGGCGGCGACGAGCAGGGCGCGCACCCCGTCCACCGTCCACATCGCGCGCCGCTGGTCGACACGGTCGGCGACGGCCCCGCCGAGCAGGCCGAACAGGATCCAGGGCAGATAGCCGCAAGCGGTCACGGCGGAGATGAGCAGCGGCCGGTCGGTCAGCGAGGCGGCGAGCAGCGGCAGCGCGGCCGTACGCAGCGCGTCGCCGAAGCTGGACAGCACGGCGGCACTCCACAGCAGCCCGAAGCCTCCGCGCCAGGCGGGCGCGCGCCCCTCCCCCGTCTCGATCGCCACAACTCCCCCTCGCGGTTCTCGCCTTCAAGAGAACCGTAGAGGGCACCACTGACAATCGGTCGGCGCCGGACGGCGGATACGGCTCCGGCCAGGCGCCCGCGGGCTCCCGGCCGGTGATGAAGTTCCTAGATCTCGCCGCGCAGTTTGGCGAGTGCCTCGGCGAGGATCGCCTCGCCGTCGGCGTCGCTGCGCCGCTCCCGTACATACGCGAGGTGCGTCTTGTACGGCTCGGTGCGCGGGGGGTCCGGCGGGTTGTCCTGGTCCTGGCCGGCCGGGAAGCCGCAGCGCGGGCAGTCCCAGGTGTCGGGGACCTGAGCGTCGCTGGCGAAGCTCGGCTGGGTCTCGTGCCCGTTGGAGCACCAGAAGGAGATGCGCAGACGCGGCGCGGACTCGCCGCGCTCGGCCTCGCCCATCGGCCCCGCTCCGACCCGGCTTCCACGGATCGCGTTGCCACTTGCCACGGTCGTAACTCCCTGCGTGATGGTGCCGCGAAGCGAGACGGCGTTCCGCTTCGCTGCGAGCGCCTCAGTCTACGTAAGGCCCAACGCGCGTCCAGTGACTGGAGTTACAGCCCCCACACGTAGACGCAAGCCCCATGATAGGCCGCGCTCCGGGGCGCGTACCGAACATGGGGCCCTACGTACGGATTGTGCGTGATGTGCGTGCTGTTCAGGCGTCAGTTGTTCGACTTCATCACGATGCCGAGGACGACGACGCACGCGAACCAGAGCAGGCCGATCACGACGGTGATCCGGTCCAGGTTGCGCTCGGCCACCGAGGAGCCGCCGACGGAGGACTGCATGCCGCCACCGAACATGTCGGAGAGGCCGCCGCCCTTCCCCTTGTGCATCAGCACCAGCAGCATCAGCAGCAGGCTGAAGACGATCAGGGCGATCGAGAACCCCAAAACCACGGCTGGACCAACTTCCTCGGATACGGATGGACGACGGGGGCACAGCACCGTGGCTGTGCCCCCGCAAGAGTACGACGTATCGCCGCTACCGCCTACTCACGGACCTGCTCACTGATCGCGGAAGCGCACGATCTTGACGAACTCGTCGGCGTCCAGCGAGGCACCGCCGACCAGGGCACCGTCGATGTCGGCCTTGGCCATGATCTCGGCGACGTTGCCCGACTTCACCGAGCCGCCGTACTGCACGCGGACCTTGTCGGCCACCTCCCCCGAGTACAGCTCGGCGATCTTGGCACGGATCGCGGCGCAGACCTCCTGGGCGTCGTCGGCGCCGCAGACCTGGCCGGTGCCGATGGCCCACACCGGCTCGTAGGCGACGACGATCGTCTCGGCCTGCTCGGCCGGGACGTCCTTCAGGCCGCCCTCCAGCTGGGCGAGGGTGTGGCCGACGTGGTTGCCGGCCTGGCGGACGTCCAGCTCCTCGCCGACGCACAGGATCGGGGTCAGGCCGTGCTTGTAGGCGGCCTTGACCTTGGCGTTGACGATCTCGTCGGTCTCGTCGTGGTACTGGCGGCGCTCGGAGTGGCCGATGACCACGTACGTGCACTTCAGCTTGGCCAGCATCGGGCCGGAGATCTCACCGGTGTAGGCGCCGGAGTCGTGCCGCGAGACGTCCTGGGCGCCGTACCTGATCTTGAGCTTGTCGCCGTCGACCAGGGTCTGCACGGAGCGCAGGTCGGTGAACGGCGGCAGGACGGCGACCTCGACGGCCTCGTAGTCCTTGTCGGCCAGGGCGAAGGCGAGCTTCTGGACGTGGGCGATGGCCTCCAGGTGGTTGAGGTTCATCTTCCAGTTGCCCGCCATCAGCGGCGTGCGCGTGCTCATTGAGGTCAGTCCTCCAGTGCGGCGAGGCCGGGGAGCGTCTTGCCCTCAAGGTATTCGAGGGAGGCGCCGCCACCGGTCGAGATGTGGCCGAATGCGTTCTCGTCGAAACCGAGCGTACGCACGGCCGCGGCGGAGTCTCCGCCGCCGACGACGGTGAAGCCGTCCGAGTCGACGAGTGCCTGGGCGACCGCCTTGGTGCCCTCGGCGTAGTCGGGGTGCTCGAAGACGCCCATCGGACCGTTCCAGAAGACGGTCCGGGCGTCGGCGAGCTTCGAGGCGTACAGCTCTCGGGTCTTCGGGCCGATGTCCAGGCCCTCCTGGTCGGCGGGGATCTTGTCCGCGTCGACCGTGGTGTTCTCGGTCGGCGCCTTGGTCTTCAGGTCCGGGAACTCCCGGGAGACCACGACGTCGACGGGGAGCAGCAGTTCCACGCCCTGCTTCTCGGCGCGCTCCAGGTACTCGGTGACGACCGGCACCTGGTCCTCCTGGAGGAGGGAGATGCCGACCTCGTAGCCCTTGGCCTTGAGGAAGGTGTAGGCCATGCCGCCGCCGATCAGGAGGCGGTCGGCCTTGTCGAGCAGCTGGTCGATGACGGCGAGCTTGTCGGAGACCTTGGCGCCGCCGAGCGCGACGACGTAGGGCCGCTGGACGTCCTCGGTGAGCTTCTTCAGGACGCCGACCTCGGTGGCGATGAGGTAGCCGGCGTAGTGCGGCAGGCGGGCCGGAAGGTCGTAGACGGAGGCGTGCTTGCGGTGCACGGCGCCGAAGCCGTCACCCACGTACACGTCGGCGAGGGCGGCGAGCCGGTCGGCGAACTCGCCGCGCTCGGTGTCGTCCTTGGCGGTCTCGCCGGGGTTGAAGCGCAGGTTCTCGATGACCGCGACCTGGCCGGGCTGGAGGCCGTCGACGGCGTCGTGGGCGGCCGGGCCGACGGTGTCCTGGGCGAAGGCGACCGGGGCGCCGAGCAGTTCACCGAGGCGCTCGGCGGCGGGCAGCAGCGAGAAGGCGGGGTCCGGGGCACCCTTGGGGCGGCCCAGGTGCGAGGCGACGATCACCTTGGCGCCCGCGTCGGCGAGGGCCTTGACGGTGGGCAGGACGGCGCGGATCCGGCCGTCGTCGGTGATCGTCCCGTCGGCCAGCGGCACGTTGAGGTCGGCGCGGACGAAGACCCGCTTGCCGCTCACGCCGTCGGCGAGAAGTTCGTCGATCGTCTTCATTGAGTGGACTCCTGAGGAGGGCTCGTGGTGCACCTGATCGTAAAAGGGCGGTGTCCGTACGTGAGAGCAGGGCCCGGACAGCGCACCGTCGCGCTGTCCGGGCCCTGCTCTCACTTCTGGGTGCTCCGGTCGATCAGAGCTGGCCGCCGACGAAGACCGTGAGGTCGACGAGGCGGTTGGAGTAGCCCCACTCGTTGTCGTACCAGCCGAGGATCTTCACCGAGTTGCCCTCCTGGACCATGGTCAGGGAGGAGTCGAAGGTGCAGGAGGCCGGGTCGCCGACGATGTCCGAGGAGACGATCTCGTCCTCGGTGTAGGCCAGGAAGCCCTTCAGGTCGCCGTCCTCGGAGGCCTTCTTGAACGCGGCGTTGACCTCGTCCTTGGTGACCTCGCGCTGAAGCTGCACGACGAGGTCGGTGGCCGAGCCGGTGGGAACCGGCACGCGCATCGCGATGCCGTCCAGCTTGCCCTTGAGCTGCGGCAGGACCAGCGCGGTGGCCTTCGCGGCACCCGTGGTGGTCGGGATGATGTTCTCGGCGGCGGCACGCGCGCGACGCAGGTCCTTGTGCGGGAAGTCCAGGATGCGCTGGTCGTTGGTGTACGCGTGCACCGTGGTCATCAGACCCTTGACGATGCCGAAGTTCTCGTCGAGGACCTTCGCCATCGGGGCCACACAGTTGGTGGTGCAGGAGGCGTTGGAGATGACGTGGTGCTGCGCCGCGTCGTACTTGTCCTGGTTGACACCCATCACGATGGTGATGTCCTCGTCCTTGGCCGGAGCCGAGATGAGGACCTTCTTGGCGCCGCCCGCGATGTGCTTCGCGGCGTCGTCCTTCTTGGTGAAGATGCCGGTCGACTCGATGACGATGTCGACGCCCAGCTCACCCCACGGAATGTCGGCCGGGTTGCGCTCGGACAGCACCTTGATGGTGTGGCCGTCGACGGTGATCGTGTCGGCGGTGTGGGTGACCTCCTGCTTGAGGCGGCCCAGGATCGTGTCGTACTTGAGCAGGTGCGCCGTGGTGGCGGTGTCACCCAGGTCGTTGACAGCCACAACCTCGATGTCCGCACCCTGCTCCAGCAGCGCGCGGAAGTAGTTACGGCCGATGCGGCCGAAGCCGTTGATGCCTACGCGGATCGTCACGAACCGATCTCCTCGTTGGTACGCCGGCCATGCGGTGCCGGCGAGCTGTATTTGGGATGTCCCCGACCACCCCCGACCCTACCTCTCCGAGGCCCCGGGGGTGACATTGAGATGCCGCATAGAGGGCAGGCGGTCCGTACCCGCCAGTAGGGGTACGGACCGCCAGGGATCGCCTGCGGTTTCACCCGTATTTATGACCTATTGCGGCCCCTTGTTGACGCCGTTGTCACTCGTTCGTGAGCGGGTCGGCTCACCTGTCGACCACCCGCTTCGCGCACCGTTGAGAGGGGTCTCCGCTCACCTGTCGCACAGGGGTCGTCTCAGTCGTCGAGGGCGGCGTACGCCTTCCTCAGCAGGGCGGCCCGGTCGGCGGCCGACGGCACCTGTTCGAGGCCGAAGCCGAGCAGCACCGTGTCGTCGGTGGTGACCGCTCCGTACGTCTGGAACAGGGTCCCGGTGCGCGCCCAGTCCTTCAGCGCCGCCGGGCTGCCGGCGGGCGGTCCGGGCACCTTCCAGGCGCCGAGCGAGGACTCGAAGCCCTCGGTCTCCTTCTGGGTGCCGCCGACGACCAGCGAGGTGTCGTCGGCGAGGACGCCGTGCCCGCCAGTGCCGGGGTCGGTGACGTAGGTGAGGGACACCTCGACGCTCTTGCCCGCGTACGCGCTCAGGTCGAAGCCGACCTGCTGCCAGCCGCCGGAGCTGCCGGTGAGGCTGTGCCAGGAGCCCGTGGTGCCGGTCGCGGCGCACGCGTTGTCCTGGAGCGTCAGATAGTGCTTCAGCCAGGGGTGCTCGGCGATCAGGAACCCGGCCCCGCACTCGCTGGGTACGGCGTCGCTGGTGGCGCCGCCGGTCTCGGGCAGGGTCGTCCAGTCGTCGGCGCCCACCGTGTGCGCCTCGACGATCGCGTGGTCGTAGCCCGGCTCGGTGTCCCACAGCAGCCGGGTGCGCAACGCGGGCTTGTCGGCGGCCGGGACCCCGGTCAGGTCGACGGTGCGGGTCAGCCGCTTGTAGGAGTCGTCGGTGTGCACGGCGGCGGCCATCCCCGTGCCGCTGTACGGCCCGTACGGATTGACCGTCCCGGCGAACCGTCCCGCGCCCGCGCTGGCGAACTGCGGGTAGCCGGCGGCCGGGAGTTCCTCGGAGGTGACGCCGTAGGTGCCCGCCTTGTCCAGCGGGTTGCCGGGCGCGTCGGCGAGGGGACCGGTGAAGCCGGCGAGGGCGCCGGTGCCGGTGAAGCCGGTGGCGCCCTTGGTCGACGTACGGCTGTACGCGCCCAGGTAGTACTGGCTGAAGTCGTTGGAGAGGGTGCCGTCACCGAGGTCCACGCTGCCACCGGCCAGTTCACCGGCCTCGATCAGCCTGCCGCCCTCGTTGAGGTAGGCGCGCAGCTGGAGCTGGGTCGGGTTGCCCGGGCCCTTGGCGCCGGAGTAGTGCACGACCGTCCTGAAGTGGCTCAGCACGCCCAGCGCGTCCGGCACGCCGCGGGCGGCCACGTCCCACACGATCGCCCGGTGCCCGGCCGCCTTGAGCGCGTCCACGTAGGTCCGCGCCTGCGTGGCGTCCGTGCCCTCCTCGGCGACCACGAGGGTGTCCGCCTTCGGCCGCTCCGCGACGGTGTAGGTGAAGTGCGGGCCGGAGACCTTCCGGCCGTTCGCCGTCTCGCCGGTGAACCACACCTCGACCTTGTCGCCCGGCGCGCCGTCCTGGACCTTCGCCCGGTACTCGTCGAAGTAGAGGTCGTCCTCACCGCCGTAGGTCTCGCCGCCCTTCCAGTGCCGCAGCGCCTGGTCACGGGTACGGCCGCCGTTGACGCGGTACTTCAGCTCCTTGTCCCGGACCGCCCTGCGGACGACGACGGAGACCTCCTGGTCCGCGCCCCGGGAGTACGACGTGGTGAACGCGGCCGGGGTGAAGTCGGCGGCCTTCAGGCCCACCGAGGAGGACGGCCGGTCGGGGTGTGCCGCGGTCTCGGCGACGGAGAGCGCGAAGGGGACGTTCTTCGCGAACTCCTGCTGGATCAGCTTCTCGTCGTCGGGGAAGTTGAAGACCGACCGGCAGTCCTGCGGTTTCCAGGCGTCGTCCGGGTCGACGTTCGACGCGGTCTCACAGGTCGACATCTCTGGGGTGAACATCGCCATCCCGTTGACGTTGGACGCGTGGCCGTCCGCCTCGCCGTTGGTGGTGTACAGCTCCGAGGAGACCTGCGAACGGTAGCCCGGGATGGCCGGGTTGTCGGGCGTGCCGGCCAGCGCCTTGTACAGGACGTCGTCCGGAGTCGGAGTGGCCACCTGCCAGCCGACGCCGTAGAGGAGGAGTTCGGCGGCGGAGTGGTAGTTGATGCCGTAGGTGAAGCCGACGCGCTTCTCCAGGCCGTCCAGCGCCCGGGTCTCGGGCTCGGAGGCGGGGGCCGCGCCGCGGTAGGTCTCGCTGGTCGGGTTGGGGGACGAACCCTCGTCGTCGTAGCCCCACTTGTAGGCGAAGTTGCGGTTGAGGTCGACACCGTCACCGGTGCCGATGGCGCCGTCGCCGTTGACGTCCCGCAGGTTCTTGCGCCAGAGGCGGGCGTCGGAGTCCTGGAAGGTGTAGTCGTAGCCGTCGGGGTTGGCCGAGAGCACGAACCACAGCTCGGTCGAGTCGACGATCTTCTTGACCCGCCGGTCCGACGTGTAGTTGTCCAGGTAGTAGTGGAGCAGTCGCCGGGTCATCTCCGGCGTGATCCACTCCCGCGCGTGCTGGTTGGAGACGTACAGCACCGCGGGCTTGGAGCCGTCCTTGGACTTCTTCGCGTTCCTGGTCAGTTTGACCGCGAGGATGTCCTGGCCCTTGAGCGTCTTGCCGATGGACTCGACTTTGGTGAGGCCGGGATTGGCCTGGGCGGTGCGCAGGATCTCCTCCCGCAGTCCGCCGCTTCCGCTGTAGGGCCGGAACACGCCCTGCGCCGCGATCTCGACGTGCGCCTCGGCCTTGGCCGTCAGGGTGTGCTCGGTGAGGTCGACGCCCTGCTCGCGGAGGTTCGCGGCCTGCCGGTCGGTGAGGTAGACCTCGACCTCTTTCCTCTTGCCCGGCTCCAACTGCTCGCCGAGTTCCTGGCCGTCCTGCCCGGCCTTGAGGAGCAGGGGCAGTTGCTGCTGTGTGACGTCCGCGCGGAAGACCTTGACCTCGCCCGGGTCGGGCTTCGCCGGGTTTCCGCTCTGTGCCTGGGCGATGGGTGCGAGGCTCGCTCCGCCGACGAGAAGCGCGCCGAGGGCGAGGATCGATCTCGCTCTGTGTCTCATGAACCCCCCTAGCGGTGGTCCGCCACAGCGGCGAACAGGTTGCCAGGCTCATGTCACTTCTTGATCGAGTCAAGAGCGCTTCATGGCCACGCAAACCGGTCGGCCAGGGCGGAGGGCACGGGTGCCGACGGCTCGAACAGCCGTCGGCACCTCGGGTGTTGGGAGGCCGGTCAGCCGGCCAGGTTGTCCGCCAGGTCCTCGCTGAGGTTGGCCTCCGTGCTCGGGATGCCCAGGTCGGAGGCGCGCTTGTCGGCCATCGCCAGCAGCCTGCGGATCCGGCCCGCGACCGCGTCCTTGGTGAGCGGCGGGTCCGCGAGCGCGCCCAGCTCCTCCAGGGAGGCCTGCTTGTGCTCCATGCGCAGCCGGCCGGCGGCGGCGAGGTGCTCGGGCACCTCCTCGCCCAGGATCTCCAGCGCGCGCTGCACCCGGGCCCCGGCGGCCACCGCCGCGCGGGCCGAACGGCGCAGGTTGGCGTCATCGAAGTTGGCGAGCCGGTTGGCCGTGGCCCGCACCTCGCGGCGCATCCGCCGCTCCTCCCAGGCCAGCACCGACTCATGGGCACCGAGCCGGGTCAGCAGCGCCCCGATCGCGTCCCCGTCCCGTACGACCACCCGGTCGACGGTGCGCACCTCGCGCGCCTTGGCGGCGATCGACAGCCGGCGGGCGGCCCCGACCAGCGCGAGCGCGGCCTCCGGACCCGGGCAGGTCACCTCCAGGGAGGACGAACGGCCGGGCTCGGTCAGCGAGCCGTGCGCCAGGAAGGCCCCACGCCAGGCCGCCTCCGCGTCGCAGGTGGCCCCCGAGACCACCTGCGGGGGCAGCCCGCGGATCGGCCGGCCCCGGCCGTCCACCAGACCGGTCTGCCGGGCCAGCTGGTCGCCGCCGGCCACGACCCGCACCACGTACCGCGAACCCCGGCGCAGGCCGCCGGGTGCCATCACGATCAGCTCGGAGCTGTGGCCGAAGATCTCCAGGATGTCCCGCTTGAGCCGGCGGGCCGCCATCGCCGTGTCCAGCTCCGCCTCGATCACGATGCGCCCGCTCACCAGATGAAGGCCGCCGGCGAACCGCAGAATGGCGGATACCTCCGCCTTCCTGCAGCAGGTCCGGGTGACGGGGAGCCGGGAGATCTCGTCCTTCACCGCTGCCGTCATCGCCATGGGCCGATCCTTCCATGCATCCGAAAAATACGGTCGTACGCGGCGGCCAACAGCTCCGGGTCATGCCGGGGGCTTCCGTCGGTCCGGGCGACCGGCGCCAGCTCGACCGCGGCTCCCAGCCGCTTGGCGGCCTCGGTGAGCGAATCGCGGTCGGGCACGGCGGCCTCGTCGGCCAGCACCACGTCCAGGGCGAGTTTAGGGGCGTGTCGCCCCAAAACCTCCAAATGACGCTGCGGGGAGAAGCCCTCGGTTTCTCCCGGCTGCGGCGCGAGGTTGAGCGGCAGGATCTTGCGGGCCTTGGTGTCGGTGAGCGCGTCCAGCAGATCGGGGACGAGCAGATGCGGGATCACCGACGAGAACCAGGAGCCCGGGCCGAGCACCACCCAGTCCGCGTCCAGCACCGCCGCCACGGCCTCCGGGACGGCCGGCGGGTCGTGCGGCACCAGGTGCACCGACTGCACCTCGCCCGGCGTCAGCGCCACGGTGGCCTGCCCGCGCACGGTGTCCACGGCCTCCGGCCGCTCCGGATCGTGCCCCTTCACCAGCGCCTGGAGCTCCAGCGGCACGGCGGACATGGGCAGCACCCGCCCGTGCGCGCCGAGCAGCTTGCCGACCAGGTCCAGCGCCTGCACGTGATCGCCGAGCTGCTCCCACAGGGCGACGATCAGCAGGTTCCCCACCGCGTGGTCGTGCAGGTCGCCCTGGGACTGGAAGCGGTGCTGGATGACACGGGACCAGGTCTGGCCCCAGTCGTCGTCACCGCACAGCGCGGCCAGTGCCTTGCGCAGGTCGCCGGGCGGCAGCACGCCCAGCTCGTCGCGCAGCCGCCCGCTGGAGCCGCCGTCGTCGGCCACGGTGACGACGGCCGTCAGGTCACCCGTGATCCGGCGCAGCGCGGCGAGCGAGGCCGACAGCCCCATCCCGCCGCCCAGTGCGACGACCTTGGGCTGAGCGCCCCGGCGGCGGGGCTTGCCACCGCGCCCTTCGGCGGGCCGGGCCGCCCGGGCCTCGGCCGTGGCACGGCTCGCGCGCCCCTCCGGCACCACCCGGCGCAGCCTGCTCAGCCGCGGTGTACGTTCCGTCATTCCCGTCCCATGTCCCGGTGCACGACCACCGTCTCCACACCCTCGGCCGCGAGGCGCGCGGCGAGCTTCTCCGACATCGCGACCGAGCGGTGCTTGCCGCCGGTACAGCCGATGGCGATGGTCACGTAGCGCTTGCCCTCGCGCCGGTAGCCGGCCGCGATCAGACGCAGCAGCTCGGCGTACCGGTCGAGGAATTCCTTGGCACCCGGCTGGTTGAAGACGTAGCCGGCGACCTCGTCGTTCAGACCGGTGAACGGGCGCAGCTCCGGGACCCAGTGCGGGTTGGGCAGGAACCGCATGTCCGCCACGAGGTCGGCGTCGACCGGCAGGCCGTACTTGAAGCCGAACGACATCACCGTGGCCCGCAGCTCGGGCTCCTCCTCGCCGGCGAACTGGGCGTCCATCTTGGCCCGCAGCTCGTGCACGTTGAGGCTGGAGGTGTCGATCACCAGGTCGGCGTCCCCGCGCAGCTCGCGCAGCAGCTCGCGCTCGGCGGCGATGCCGTCCACGATGCGGCCGTCGCCCTGCAGGGGATGCGGCCGGCGCACCGACTCGAAGCGGCGCACCAGGGCCTCGTCGGAGGACTCCAGGAAGACGATCCTGCGGGTGACGTGCTTCGTCGCCAGGTCGGCGAGGGACTCGCGCAGGTTGTCGAAGAAGCGCCGGCCGCGCACGTCCACGACGACCGCGATCCGCGCCACGTTGCCCTGGGAGCGGGCGCCCAGCTCGACCATGGTGGGGATCAGCGCGGGCGGGAGGTTGTCCACGACGAACCAGCCGAGGTCCTCCAGGCACTTCGCCGCCGTCGACCGCCCCGCTCCGGACATCCCGGAGATGATCACCAGCTCCGGGATGGCCGCCTCGGGGATCGCGGCCGTGTCGCTGCCCGTACTCACCTGTGCTCCGTTGTCCTGGCCCGTGTCCTGGCCGGTGTCGTGCCGGGCGGCCTGGTCGCCGGTCCCGCCGTGCGCCTGATCTCGTCGCTCTGTGGGCTGTGCGTCTCGCTCGGTCATGTCTCCTGCCCCCGTCGGTCGTCCGGGACGCCCGCGGTCACGGGCTCCTGTGAGGAACCCCCCGTCGTGTCGGGTTCCTCGTCCTCAATGATCTCTCCGGTCGCCGTGTTCACGGCGGGTGCGGCCGGGGCCGCCCGGGCGAGGGCCGCGGCGATGGTCTCGGCCGTCTTCCGGCCTATCCCGGGCACTTCCTGGATCTGTTCGATTGTGGCGGACCGAAGCTTCTTCACCGAGCCGAAATGCTTGATGAGCGCCTGTTTGCGGGTATCACCGAGGCCGGGGACTTCATCCAGCGGGCCGGACCGGAAACGCTTGGCGCGTTTGGCGCGCTGGTAGGTGATCGCGAAGCGGTGCGCCTCGTCCCGGACCCGCTGGAGCAGGTAGAGGCCCTCGCTGGTGCGCGGCAGGACCACCGGATCGTCCTCGCCTGGCACCCAGACCTCCTCCAGGCGCTTGGCGAGGCCGCAGACCGCGATGTCGTCGATGCCCAGCTCGTCCAGCGCTCGCCGGGCCGCCGCGACCTGCGGCTGACCGCCGTCGACCACGACGAGCTGGGGCGGATAGGCGAACTTCTTCGGGCGGCCGTCGTCGTCCTTGAGGGCGCCGTCGATCGCGTCGGCAGCGGCGAGCGGGACACCGGCGGCGGTGAGCACCGCGCCGTCGTCGGAGCCGTCCGGGCCGATGTCGCCGATGCCCTCGCTGCCGGTGCTGGTGACCGCGTCCGGGCCGGTGAGCACGGCTTCGCCCTCTGCGGGGGTCTCCTCGCCGTCGGCCCACTCCCCCGTCCGCTCCTTCTCCGCGAGGTACCGCCGGAAGCGGCGGGTGATCACCTCGTGCATGGACCGGACGTCGTCCTGCCCGGCGAAGCCCTTGATCTGGAAGCGCCGGTACTCGCTCTTGCGCTGCAGCCCGTCCTCGAAGACGACCATGGAGGCGACGACGTCGTCACCCTGGAGGTGCGAGATGTCGTAGCACTCGATGCGCAGCGGGGCGCTGTCCAGGTCCAGGGCGTCGGCGATCTCCTCCAGCGCGCGCGAGCGCGTGGTCAGGTCGGAGGCGCGCTTGGTCTTGTGCAGGGCCAGCGCCTGGAGGGCGTTGCGCTGCACGGTCTCCATGAGCGCCTTCTTGTCGCCGCGCTGCGGGATGCGCAGCGACACGTTCGCCCCGCGGCGGCCGGTCAGCCACTCCTGCACCGGCTCCACCGGCTCGGGCAGGGCCGGCACCAGGACCTCCTTGGGCACCGCGTCCCCGGTCTCCTCGCCGTAGAGCTGTTGCAGGGCGTGCTCGACCAGGGCGCCGGTGGTGACCTCCTCGACCTTGTCGGTCACCCAGCCGCGCTGTCCGCGCACCCGGCCACCGCGCACGTGGAAGATCTGCACGGCCGCCTCCAGCTCGTCCTCCGCGACGGCGATCAGGTCGGCGTCGGTCGCGTCCGCCAGCACGACCGCGCTCTTCTCCATGGCCTTCTTCAGGGCCCCGATGTCGTCGCGCAGGCGGGCGGCCCGCTCGTACTCCATCTCCTCGGCCGCCTCCGTCATCTGCCGCTCCAGACGGCGGAGGTAGGTGCCGGTACGGCCGGCCATGAAGTCGCAGAACTCGTCGGCCAGATCCCAGTGGTCCTCCGGGGTGATCCGGCCGACACAGGGGGCGCTGCATTTGCCGATGTAGCCGAGCAGGCAGGGCCGGCCGGTGCGGGCGGCGTTCCTGAAGACGCCGGCCGAGCAGGTGCGCACCGGGAAGACGCGCAGCAGCAGGTCGACGGTGTCCCGGATGGCCCAGGCGTGTCCGTACGGCCCGAAGTACCGCACGCCCTTCTTCTTGTGACCACGCATCACCTGCACACGCGGGAACTCCTCGTTCATCGTCACCGCGAGGTACGGGTAGCTCTTGTCGTCGCGGTACTTGACGTTGAACCGGGGGTCGTACTCCTTGATCCAGGAGTACTCCAGCTGCAGTGCCTCGACCTCCGTGGACACCACGGTCCACTCCACGGACGCGGCGGTGGTCACCATCGTCCGGGTGCGCGGGTGCAGGTTCGCCAGGTCCTGGAAGTAGTTCGCCAGGCGCTGGCGCAGGCTTTTCGCCTTTCCGACGTAGATCACCCGGCGGTGCTCGTCACGGAACCTGTACACCCCGGGAGAGTCCGGGATCTCACCCGGCCTGGGGCGGTAGCTGGAGGGATCGGCCATGTCTCACACCCTACTGGCGAGCACCGACACCGCGTCGTGCCTGTGGATAACGCCCAGCTTCGTGCGGTCTCCCTGTCCCGTCCGGGCTGTGGTTCCGGTGACGGACTCGTCTTGGGTCTGCCCGGGGGTCTGTCTGGGGTCCCGTCTGGTCCGTCTGCGGTCTGACCACGGTTGCGGGTCTGATCGGCACGTTCCGGCGGCGCCCGGTCCCGAGGACACGGTCCGGCCATGGGACGGCGGGGTCCGGCCAGGAGTGCGCGCCCGCCGAGCCGGAAGTGTTGTCGGGGTCTGGTCAACACGCTTCAATGCACGGGAACTCGGGGCCGTGCACACAGCGGACGGGCGCGGTGCGCACAGTCACGGGCGTCCCGGGCATCCCCGGCGCCCACGGGGGTGGCCCCGCACACCCGCGCAGACGGTCCGACCAGCCGTAGTGACATCTCACAGAAAGGCCCGTCGGCATGCCGCATGCCACAGAACACGCGGACGTCCCCCTCGCGGAACTGGACACGGCCCTGCGGGGCGGCCCCTTCCATGTCGCGCTGCGCGCCGCCATCGCCGCACGCGGACTGCCGCTCCAGCGTGTCCAGCACCATCTGTCGCGGCACGGGGTCAAGGTCGGCGTCACCAGCCTCAGTTACTGGCAGCAGGGTGCCCGCCGGCCACAGCGCCCCGAGTCGCTGCGGGCCGTCCGGGCGCTGGAGGAGATCCTCCACCTCCCGGACGAGTCCCTGATCCGCCTGCTCGCCGAGTCCGACCAGTCCTTGCCGCCCGGCCGCCCGGCCGGCCGCTCCTATCGCTCCCTGGTCGAGGCCTCGGACGTCCTGGACCGGCTCCGGGCCGACCTGGACTGGCCACTCGACGGCGGCCTGCACACCCTGGGCCACCATGAACGCGTCCGCGTCGGACCCGGGCGCGAGCTGGCGGGGCGCGAGGCCCACCACATCGTGCGGGCCCATCGTGACGGCGTCGACCGCTTCGTCGCCGTCCATCACGGCGACCCCGGCAGCAGTCCGCGCGACATGCGGGTCCGGGCCCTGGAGAACTGCCGCGCGGGCCGCGTCCACTTCGATCAGGACTCCGGTGTCCTCGTCGCCGAGCTGCTCTTCGGCACCCGGTTGCGCAGCGGCGACACCTTCCTGTTCCGGTACGGCATCGACGACGGCACGGCCGGGGCCTCCCGCGAGTACCTGCACCGCTTCGGCACCCCCGGCGGGCAGTACGCCCTGCAGGTGCGCTTCGACGCCGCCGCGCTCCCGACGCGCTGCCACCGCTTCGCCCAGCACTCCCCGGCGGCCCCGCGCAGCGGCCGGCAGAAGCTGTCCGTCACCGGGCCCCACCACTGCGTTCACGTGGTCGAACCCCGGATACGCCCCGGCATCGTGGGCATCTCCTGGGACTGGGAGTGAGCGGGTCACCATGCCGGGCCCACTTCCTCCCACACGTCAGTCGGCGGGACCGGCGACGATCCTGCCCTTGTCCGTCTTCACCGACAGTGCGGGCAGGGGCGCGGTGGCCGGGGACTGGACCACCTTGCCGGTCATCGCGTCGAACCGGCTGCCGTGGCAGGGGCAGATCAGTGTCGTGTCCTCCAGCTTGTTGATCGCGCACCCCGCGTGCGTGCAGATCGTGCCGTACGCCTTCAGGGCGCCGTCCTCGCCCCGGCTGACGACCACGTTCTGCTCCCGGTACAGCTTGGCGCCGCCCTTGGCGACCTCGCTCTCAGCTCCCAGCTCCACCGGCGCCGTGGGGATCGCCGCGGGAGTGCCGCCCGGGGATGCGCACGCGGCGAGGCCGAGCCCGGCGACCGGGACCGTGGCGGCCCCTCGGAGAACAGTGCGGCGGCTGGTGGACGGGCGGGAGGGCATCTGGGACTCCACGGGTCAAGGGGCGTGGAGGGCGACGATACTCGGGCAGATCCGCCGGGCCGGGGGCGGGGCCGGGGCGGGTGAGGGTGGGCGGTGGTCCGGTGGCGGGCGGCATCCCAGGCAAGCCCGGCCAGGAGACACATCGCAGGCGAGCCGGGTCAGCGGCCAAGAGACAGAGGCCCCGGGCTGAAACGACGTAAACGCTTGCGTAAGCGTTTACGCATATGTACTCGATGGGGTACCTTCCCGGCCTGGAAGCCGCCCCGCGTGGGGGTCGATGCATCGCCCGGTCAGCGCGGGGACGCGTTCGACGGGTCTGGAGAGGGAGGCAGCGATGGCCACGATGACGGATGTCGCCCGGTGCGCCGGGGTGTCCGTGGCGACCGTCTCCCACGTGCTCAACGGCACGCGCCCGGTGCTGCCGCACACACGGCAGGCGGTGCTCGACGCCGTCGACACCCTCGGCTACACGCCCAACACCCTCGCGCGCTCCCTGGTCACCGCCCGCACCCGCTCCATCGGCCTCGCGGTGTCGGCCATCAGCAACCCCTACTTCACGGAGATCCTCCAGGGTGTCGAGGCCGCCGCCCTGGAGGCGGGATACAGCCTGCTGATCGCCGATCCGCACGACGATCCCCGGCACGAGCGCACGGTCGTCCAGTTGCTCCACGAGCGCCGGGTGGACGGCATGATCGTCGCGCCCTCCGCAGAGCCGCACGACCTCGTCCGCTATCTGCGCCGGCACTCCGTACCCACGGTGTTCCTCGACCGGGTGATCGACCCGCGCGTACTGGAGGACACGGCGGTCGACCGTGCGGTGGCGAGCAAGGCGGCTGGCGGCACGGAGGAGGCCGGTACCGGCTTCGGCGCGGGGACGCCCCGCTTCGACCAGGTCTGCGCCGCAAGCGCCGAGCCGACGGCCCGGCTCGTCACCCATCTCGCCGGGCTGGGTCACCGCCGGATCGGTCTGGTCGCGGGTCTGCCCGGGCTCAGTACGACCAGTGAGCGCATCGCCGGCTACCGGGACGGTCTGACCGCCGCCGGGCTCGCTCACGACGAGCGGCTCATCGTGTCCGGCCACTCCGAGTCCTCCGGTGCCGAACAGGCCACGGCCGTGCTGCTCGGCCTGTCCGATCCGCCCACGGCGCTGGTCACCGCCAACAACGCGATGACCATCGGCGCCCTGAGTGCCCTGCGCCGGCACGGCCGGTCCGTGCCGGGCGACCTGGCCCTGTGCTGTTTCGACGACTTCGCCTGGGCCGACCTGTTCTCCCCCCGCCTCACCGCCGTCGCCCAGCCGAGCAGGGAACTGGGCGCCACGGCCGTACGGGTCCTCCTGGACCGACTGGCCGAACCGGACCGGGCGGCCCGGACGGTGCGGCTGCCCTGCGCGTTCGTCCACCGCACCTCATGCGGGTGCCCCGAGGAGCCGTCCGGGACCGTGGAGTCCGCGACGGCCGCTTCATCCACGCTGTCCGAGAAGGGAACCGTCTCGTGATCGTCGTCGCCGGAGAGGCACTGATCGACCTGGTGCCGCAGGGCCCTGGCGCCCTCGCGGGTTTGCAGCCGGCACCCGGCGGCGGGCCCTACAACACCGCCGTGGCCCTCGGCCGGCTCGGCGCCCGCACCGCCTTCTGCTCGCGGACCTCCACGGACGCCTTCGGCGCGGCCCTGCTCGATGGGTTGCGGCAGGCCGGAGTCGACGTGTCCGGGGTGCAGCGCGGGCCCGAGCCGACGACCCTGGCGGTGGCCCTCCTCGATGCCGGGGGCTCGGCGGCCTACTCCTTCTACGTCGACGGCACCGCCGACCGTCTCTTCACCACTCCGGTCACGCTGCCCGAGGACACGCGCGCGGTGTCCTTCGGCACCTGCTCGCTCGTCCTGGAACCCGGGGCGAGCGCCTATGAGGAGCTGATGCGGGCAGCGGCCGGACAGGGCCTGTTCACGGCGTTGGACCCCAATGTCCGGGCGGGGCTGATCCCGGACGCGGACGCCTACCGAGCGCGTTTCAAGAGCTGGCTGCCCTCGGTGACGCTGCTGAAGCTGTCCGCCGAGGATGCCGCCTGGCTGGGCGGCACCCCGCGCGAGTGGCTGGCCGCGGGACCGTCGGCCGTCGTGGTCACCCGGGGCGGTGACGGGCTGACCGTGTTCACCCGGGCCGGCGGGGAGGTTTCCGTGCCGGGCGAGGAGGTCGACGTCGTGGACACGATCGGCGCCGGTGACACGGTGAACGCGGCCCTGCTGCATGGTTTGTCGGCTCAGGACGCGCTGTCTCCGCAGGCACTGGCGGCCCTCGGGACGGAGGGCTGGGCGCGGCTGCTGCGCCTCGCGGCACGTGCGGCGGCGATCACCTGCTCGCGGGCGGGGGCCGAGCCGCCGTATGCGGCCGAGTTGGGCGTGTGGTGAGCCGTCTGCGTCACTCTGTGCTCTTGTCAAGGTGCTCCCGGACCGGCGGCCGGGGAACCTGCCGAACGGCCGGTCGGGCTGTCTGATGGTGGAACGAGCGGTGCCCCGCGGGGAGTTCCCGCGGGGCACCACTCGTTTTGATGAGATGTCAGGACCGTGTCCGGACAGCGCGGTCAGGCCTTGCGGGCCCGCGTCGTCTTCTTCGCGGGCGCCGCCTTCTTGGTCGTGGCGGCCTTCTTCGTCGCCGCGGCGTCGGCCTTGGCCGTCACCGTCTTCTTCGGCGCCGATCGGGCGGAAGCCGTCTTCCTGGTCGTGCGGCGCGGTGCCTTCACGGACTCCGCGTCGCTGATCCGGTCGGCGTCCAGGATCTCGCGCAGGAACTTGCCGGTGTGGCTCGCCGGGACCCCGGCGACCTGCTCGGGCGTGCCCTCGGCGACCACCAGGCCACCGCCGGCGCCACCCTCGGGACCCATGTCCACGATCCAGTCGGCGGTCTTGATCACGTCGAGGTTGTGCTCGATGACGATGACCGTGTTGCCCTTGTCGACCAGGCCGCCGAGGACCGTCAGCAGCTTGCTGATGTCCTCGAAGTGCAGACCGGTCGTCGGCTCGTCCAGTACGTAGACCGTGCGTCCGGTGGACCGCTTCTGCAGTTCGCTGGCGAGCTTGACCCGCTGGGCCTCACCGCCGGAGAGGGTGGTCGCGGACTGGCCGAGGCGGACGTAGCCCAGGCCGACGTCCTTCAGGGTGCGCAGGTGCCGGGAGATGGCCGGGACTGCCTCGAAGAAGTCGGTGGCCTCCTCGATCGGCATGTTCAGCACGTCGGTGATGGACTTGCCCTTGTAGTGGACCTCCAGGGTCTCCCGGTTGTACCGGGCGCCGTGGCAGACCTCGCACGGGACGTAGACGTCCGGGAGGAAGTTCATCTCGATCTTGATGGTGCCGTCGCCCGCGCAGTTCTCGCAGCGGCCGCCCTTGACGTTGAAGGAGAAGCGGCCCGGCAGGTAGCCCCGGACCTTCGCCTCGGTGGTCTCGGCGAACAGCTTGCGGATGTGGTCGAAGACACCCGTGTACGTCGCCGGGTTGGACCGCGGGGTGCGGCCGATGGGCGACTGGTCGACGTGGACGACCTTGTCGACCAGGTCGTCGCCGTCCACGCGCGTGTGGCGCCCGGGGACGTTGCGCGCGCCGTTCAGCTCGCGGGCCAGGTGCGTGTAGAGGATGTCGTTGACCAGCGTGGACTTGCCGGAGCCGGAGACGCCCGTGATGGCCGTGAACACGCCCAGCGGGAAGGACACGTCGATGTCCTGGAGGTTGTTCTCGCGGGCGCCGCGCACGGTGAGCTGCCGGGACGGGTCGAGCGGCCGGCGTACGTCCGGGAGCGGGATGGCCTTGCGGCCCGAGAGGTAGGCGCCGGTCTGCGACTCGGTGTTGGCGAGCAGTTCCTTCAGGGAGCCGCTGTGCACGACCTTACCGCCGTGCTCACCGGCGCCGGGGCCGATGTCCACGACCCAGTCGGCGACCTTGATGGTGTCCTCGTCGTGCTCCACCACGATGAGCGTGTTGCCCATGTCGCGCAGCCGGACCAGCGTCTCGATCAGCCGGTGGTTGTCCCGCTGGTGCAGGCCGATGGACGGCTCGTCCAGGACGTACAGCACACCGACGAGACCGGAGCCGATCTGCGTGGCCAGCCGGATCCGCTGGGCCTCGCCACCGGACAGGGTGCCGGCCGCGCGGTTCAGCGACAGGTAGTCCAGGCCGACGTCGACGAGGAAGCGCAGCCGCTCGTTGACCTCCTTGAGCACCCGCTCGGCGATCTTCTTGTCTCGGGCGTTCAGCTTCAGCCGGCCCAGGAAGTCCGCGCAGTCGCTGATCGACATGGCGGAGACCTCGGCGATCGACTTCTCCATGATCGTGACCGCGAGGACGATCGGCTTCAGGCGGGTGCCCTCGCAGGTGGGGCAGGGCACCTCGCGCATGTAGCCCTCGAAGCGCTCGCGGCTGGTGTCGCTCTCGGCCTCGCTGTGGCGGCGCTTGACGAAGGGCACCGCGCCCTCGAAGGGGGTGGTGTACACCCGCTCGCGGCCGTACCGGTTGCGGTAGCGGACCTCGATCTGGGTCTTGTGGCCGTACAGCAGGGCCTTCTTGGCGCGCTGGGGCAGGCCCGCGAAGGGGATGTCGGTCCGGAAGCCGAGGGCGTCGGCGAGTGCGCCGATCAGGCGGCCGAAGTAGTCCTTGGTGTGCCCGTGCGACCAGGGGTGAATGGCCCCTTCGTCCAGGGACTTGTCGGGGTCCAGGACGATGAGGTCGGGGTCGACCTCCATGCGCGTGCCGATGCCCGTGCACTCGGGGCAGGCGCCGAAGGGCGAGTTGAAGGAGAAGGAGCGGGGCTCCAGCTCCTCGAAGGACAGGTCGTCGTACGCGCAGTACAGGTGCTCCGAGTACATGCGCTCGCGCTCGGGATCGTCCTCGGGGAGGTCCACGAAGTCGAGCACGACCATGCCGCCGGACAGGCCGAGGGCGGTCTCCACGGAGTCGGTGAGGCGGCGCTTGGCGGAGTCCTTCACCGTGAGGCGGTCCACGACCACCTCGATGGTGTGCTTCTCCTGCTTCTTCAGCGTCGGCGGCTCGGCGAGCTGGATGGTCGTGCCGTCCACCCGCGCGCGGGAGTAGCCCTTGGTCTGGAGGTCGGCGAAGAGGTCGACGAACTCGCCCTTGCGCTCGCGCACCAGCGGCGACAGCACCTGGAAGCGGCTCCCCTCCGGCAGCTCCAGGACCCGGTCCACGATGGCCTGCGGTGACTGGCGCGAGATCGGGCGTCCGCACTCGGGGCAGTGCGGCTTGCCGATGCGCGCGAAGAGCAGACGCAGGTAGTCGTAGACCTCGGTGATGGTGCCGACCGTGGAGCGCGGGTTGCGCGAGGTCGACTTCTGGTCGATGGAGACCGCCGGGGACAGACCCTCGATGAAGTCGACGTCGGGCTTGTCCATCTGGCCCAGGAACTGCCGGGCGTACGAGGAGAGCGATTCCACATAGCGCCGCTGGCCCTCGGCGAAGATCGTGTCGAAGGCCAGGGAGGACTTGCCCGACCCGGACAGGCCCGTGAAGACGATGAGCGAGTCACGAGGCAGGTCGAGCGAGACATTCTTCAGGTTGTGCTCGCGCGCGCCACGGACGATGAGACGGTCGGCCACGCCGGTCCGCACCTTTCTTGAGAGAAGTGACAGGGGCGAGGCCCCCGTGCTTCTTCAGACTAGGGGGAGCCACTGACAACGCCGGTCGGATTGCCCGGTTGCATAACAACCCCCGGCCTTCCAGCATGCCCGACGCCGCCTTCGACGATATAGCACGCGCATTCGATTTGCGGGCGAGGTTCACCACCTTCACCCGAAGGTGTGGCACGGCTAGGGTCAGCACCATGATTGATCACGCTCATGACCTGGCATGTGTACGTGACGCGACCGAGCGGCTCCTCAACGCTGTCGCCCAATTGGACAACGCCTCGCTCGCCGAGCCGTCACGGCTTCCCGGCTGGAGCCGCGGACACGTCCTCGCCCATCTCGCCCGTAACGCCGACGCGCTCGTGAATGTTCTCGAGGGCCGCCCCATGTACGAGAGCGCCGACGCGCGGGACGCCGACATCGCGCGCGACGCGACGCGCGCGCTCGACGTCCAGCTCGCCGACCTGCGCGAGAGCGACGCCCGCTTCCAGGCCCTGGGGGACGTGTCCGCGGACTGGGCGCGCACGGTGGAGCTGCGCAACGGCGTCACCGACTCCGCGTCCGGAGTGCCGTTCCGGCGGTGGGTCGAAGTGGATCTGCACCACGTGGACCTGGGGATCGGCTACGAGCTGGAGGATCTTCCGCCCGAGTTCACCGAACGGGAGATCGGCTTCCTCACGCGGCGGTTCGCCGGGCATCCCGAGGTACCGGCGACCCGTGTGACGGACGGCACGCGTGCGTGGAGCACCGGACGGACCGCGGACGAGCCCGCGATCACGGTCAGCGGCCGGCCGGCGGACCTGGTCGGCTGGCTCGCCGGCCGCCGCGACGGAGCCGCGCTGGACGTACGGGACGGAACGCTCCCGAAGCTGCCGCCCCTCTGAGGTGCCGGCGCTCCGAGGTGCCGGCGCCCCGAGGTGCCGACGTTCTGAGGTGCCGTGGCCGCTCGCATCGCCCGGCCCGCCTCCGTGGGCCGTCCCGGAACCCTCTCCCCGACAGGGCGACGGCAGTCCGCTGGCGCCGCCCCGCTATAGGCTGATCGTCATGACGTACACCGGAGAGGTCAGGGTCGGCGGACCGGCTGACGTGCACGAGCTGAAAGACCTGATGATCACCAAGATCGCGGTCGGCTCGATGGACAACAACGCCTATCTGCTGCGCTGCCGGGCCACCGACGAGCAGCTTCTGATCGACGCCGCCAACGAGGCGGAGACGCTCCTCGGCATGATCGGTGACGACGGCATCGCCTCCGTCGTCACCACGCACCAGCACGGTGACCACTGGCAGGCGCTGGCCGCGGTGGTCGCCGCCACGGGCGCGCGCACGTACGCCGGCCGGGAGGACGCGTCCGGCATCCCGGTGCCGACCGACGTCCCCGTCGACGACGGCGACGTCATCAGGGTGGGGCACGTGGAACTCACCGCGCGCCATCTGGTCGGGCACACGCCGGGGTCGATCGCGCTGGTCTACGACGACCCGCACGGACACCCCCACGTCTTCACCGGCGACTGCCTCTTCCCGGGCGGTGTCGGCAACACGCGCAAGGACGCGCAGGCGTTCGCCAGCCTGATCCACGACGTGGAGACGAAGATCTTCGACGTGCTGCCGGACGAGACCTGGGTGTACCCGGGGCATGGCAACGACACCTCGCTCGGCGCGGAACGGCCGCATCTGCCGGAGTGGCACGCGCGCGGGTGGTGACGGCGGCGACGGTCCGACAGCCGCGCGGACCGGCGCACCCCGCCTCTGGCGAGTGCGCCGGGCGCGCAACCTGACCGTGCGCCCGGCGCACGCTCCGCCACGCGCCCCATGTGAAGACTTCGCGCGGGCCGGGCTTCCGTGCGCGCTCCCGCGCCGGGACGATACGCGGTCAACTGGTGGCAGCCCCGCCCCGGATGACGGCTCCTGGGCGGTATGGGCCGCCGGTCTGCCAACCCCGCCCTCGGCCGGCGGCCCAGGCAGGAACACCTGGGCACGGCCGGTGTTCACACGCCCGCAACACCCGTTCCCACTATGCGGACAGATGTGATCGTGACCTCGACAAACACCGAGTTCGCTGTCAATCTCCCGCCATGCACCCTGCTCCTCGCGCCGCGCGCCGCGCGGTAGTCGCCGTCGTCACAGCCCTGCTCGCCACCGCCGTCGGCTGCGCTCCGCAGCCCGAGGAGAAGGCGTCGGCCTCCCCGTCCGGGTCGGCCGCGAAGAGCTGTGCGCGGGGCGAACTGGCCACCAAGGCGTCCGGCAAGCTGACGGTCGCCACGGACGAGCCCGCCTACGAGCCGTGGTTCAAGGACGACAAGCCGGCCAACGGGCAGGGCTTCGAGTCGGCGGTCGCGTACGCCGTGGCGAAGCGGCTCGGGTACGACAAGAGCGCGGTCGTATGGCAGAGCGTGCCGTTCAACAAGGCGTTCGCGCCGGGCGTGAAGGACTTCGACTTCGACATCAACCAGGTGTCGATCAGCGACGAGCGCAGGAAGGCCGTGGACTTCTCCTCGGGCTACTACGACGTGCGCCAGGCGGTCGTCGCGCTCAAGGGCAGCACGGCCGCGAAGGCGACCAGCCTCACGGACCTGAAGAACCTCAAGCTGGGCGCGCAGGTGGGCACGACAAGCCTCGACTACATCGACGACGTGGTGCAGCCGAAGCGGCAGGCCGCCGTCTACGCCAAGAACGACCAGGCCAAGTCCGCCCTCAGGAACGGCCAGGTGGACGCCATCGTCACCGACCTGCCGACCGCGTTCTACATCACCGCGGCCGAGGTGACGAACGCGAAGATCGTGGGTCAGTTCGAGAACCAGGGCGGTACGCCGGAGCAGTTCGGGCTCGTGCTCGACAAGGGCAGCGCGCTCACCTCGTGCGTGAGCGGAGCCGTCGACGCCCTGCGCAAGGACGGCACCCTGGCGAAGCTGGAGAAGCAGTGGCTCTCCGACGCGGTCGACGCGCCGGTGCTCAAGTGACGGTCACCAAGGGAGAGGCGGCCCCGGAGGGGGCGGACGACGAGGGCGACATGCCCGACGGCGCCGGTGCGGACGACGACGGCTACGTCCCTTCCGAGCGCCGTCTGGAGCGCGAACGCCGTACACGCGCGCGTGCCCGTCGCGCCACGGCCGTCGCGGCGCTCTCGACCCTGGTCACGGCCGTCGTGCTGTATCTGGTCGTCGTCAGCGCGCCGGGCTGGCCGCGAACCAAGGAGACGTTCTTCAGTGCCGCGTACGCGCGCGAGACGCTGCCGAAGGTTTTCGAAGGGCTGTGGCTGAACCTCCGGCTGCTGCTGGTCTGCGGTGCCGCCGTCCTGGTCCTCGGCATGCTGATCGCCATCGCCCGCACCCTGCGCGGTCCGGTGTTCTTCCCGCTCCGGGTGCTGGCGGCGGCGTACACCGACTTCTTCCGCGGACTGCCACTCATCATCAATCTGATGATCGTGGTGCTGGGTGTGCCCGCGCTGCGGCTGCAAGGGGTCACGGTCGATCCGGTGCTGCTCGGCGGCACGGCGCTGACGCTGACGTACTCGGCCTACGTGGCGGAGGTGTTCCGGGCCGGCATCGAGTCCGTCCACCCGTCCCAGCGCGCGGCGGCGCGTTCGCTGGGCCTGACCAACCGGCAGGCGCTGCGCTACGTCGTGCTGCCGCAGGCGGTGCGCCGGCAGGTGCCGCCCCTCCTGAACGACCTGGTGTCGTTGCAGAAGGACACGGGTCTGGTGTCGATCGGCGGCGCGGTGGACGCCGTACGCGCGGCCGACATCATCGTGGGCCGCAGTCTGAACTACACGCCGTACATCGTCGCGGGGCTGGTGTTCGTGGCGCTGACCATCCCGATGACCCGCTTCACGGACTGGGTGACGGCCCGGATGGACCGGCGGCGGGCCCAGGGAGGAGCCCTATGAGCGACGTATCCGTCCTGCGTCTGGAGTCCGTGCGCAAGACCTTCGGCGGCTCGGTCGTGCTGCGCGACGTCGATCTGGAGGTCGCCCCGCACACGGTGACCGCGCTGATCGGCGCCTCCGGCTCGGGCAAGTCCACGCTGCTGCGCTGCGCCAACCTGCTGGAGGAGATCGACGACGGCGCGATCTGGCTCGACGGCGAGGAGATCACCGATCCGGATGCCGACCAGGACGCGGTGCGGCGCCGGATCGGCGTGGTCTTCCAGGCGTACAACCTCTTCCCGCACATGACCGTGCTGGACAACGTCACGCTCGCTCCGCGCCGGGTGCACGGCGTCCCCCGCGCGGAGGCCGAGGAACGGGCCCGGGAGCTGCTGGAGCGCCTCGGACTGGCCGAGAAGGCGGACGCCTACCCGGACCGGCTCAGCGGCGGCCAGCAGCAGCGTGCCGCGATCGTACGGGCCCTCGCCGTACGGCCGCGGCTGCTGCTCCTGGACGAGATCACGGCCGCGCTCGACCCCGAACTGGTCGGCGAGGTGCTCGACGTGGTGCGGGGACTCAAGGACGAGGGCATGACCATGGTGCTGGCCACGCACGAGATGGGTTTCGCCCGGGACGTCGCCGATCAGGTCTGCTTCCTGGACGGCGGAGTCGTGCTGGAACGCGGCACCGCCGAGCAGGTCTTCGCCGACCCGCGGCGGGAGCGCACGCGGCGGTTCCTGCGGCGCGTCGTGGACGCCGGGCGCCTGTGAGGGCGCCCGCGCGCTACGCGTCGGCCTGCGCCGCCCCGGCCAGGGCCGCGACCCGCTCCACGCCGAACGCATAGCCCTGTACCCCGCAGCCCGCGATCACGCCGTCGGCGCGCAGGGAGACGTAGGAGTGGTGCCGGAACGACTCGCGCTGGTGGATGTTGGAGATGTGCACCTCCAGCACGGGCATGCCGTCACAGGTGTTGAGCGCGTCCAGGATCGCGACCGACGTGTGCGAGTAGGCGCCGGGGTTGATGACGATGCCGCAGTGGTTCAGGCGGGCCTCGTGGATCCAGTCGACGAGTTCGCCCTCCTGGTTGGACTGCCGGAAGTCCACCGTGCCGCCGTGCGCCGCCGCCGCCTTGGCGCACAGCGCCTCGACGTCGGCCAGCGTGTCCTTGCCGTAGATCTCGGGCTGCCGCTGGCCGAGCAGGTTCAGGTTCGGCCCGTTAAGGATCATGATCGGGGCGTTGGCCAGGGTGCGGGGCACGGTTCCTCCGGTCCGTTCGGGGCGGTGCTTCGACCACCGCCGCTGGCCCCGGTCTATCACGCCGTCCGGAGCGGCCGAGGGGCCGCGCACCCCCGCTGCACGGGCGCACGCGCCCCCGTGAACGATCGCTCCCGCACGCCCGTAACGGTGAGTCACTGACGGTAGTTGACATGGCATGCAGGCTCTACGCACCGTGAGCGCTCCGTCCATGCCACGCCTCGCTGCCGCCTCCCTCGTCGGAACGGCCATCGAGTTCTACGACTTCTTCGTCTACGGCACAGCGGCGGCCCTGGTCCTCGGGCCGCTGTTCTTCCCGACGTTCTCGCCGGTCGCCGGTGTGCTGGCGGCGTTCGCGACGTTCGGGGTGGGGTTCGTGGCCCGCCCGCTGGGTTCGGTGCTGTTCGGGCATCTCGGCGACCGGCGCGGGCGGCGGCCGGTGCTCATGCTCTCGCTGCTGCTGACCGGCGCCTCGACCGTGGCGGTCGGCTGCGTGCCGTCGTACGCGACGCTGGGGACGGCGGCGCCCGTGCTGCTGCTCGTCCTGCGCTTCCTGCAGGGTCTTGGGCTCGGTGGCGAGTGGGGCGGGGCGGTGCTGCTGACCGCCGAGCACGCGCCCGCGCACCGGCGGGCGCTGTGGTCGTCCTTTCCCCAGGTGGGTCCCGCGGTCGGCTTCGTGCTCGCCAACGGCACGGTGCTGGCGCTGTCCGCGACGCTGTCCGACGCGGAGTTCGTCCGGTGGGGGTGGCGGGTGCCGTTCTGGGCGGCCGGGGTGCTGGCCCTGGCCGGGCTGTGGCTGCGCTCGTCGCTCGCGGAGAGCCCGCGGTTCCTGGAGATCGACGACCACGCGCGCGTGCCGCTCGTGGAGGTCGTACGCCATCACGGACGGCTGGTGCTGCTGACCGCCGGGGCGCTGGCAGCGGGGTACGCGGTGTTCTACGCGGTGACGACCTGGTCGCTGGCGTACGCGACGGAGCAGCTCGGTGTGAGCCGGACGGTCATGCTCACCTGCGTCATGGCCGCCGTCGTGGTGAAGGGCGCGCTCACGCCCCTCATGGCGCTGGGCGGCGACCGCTTCGGGCGCCGGACCATGTGTCTGGCCGGCTGCACTGCCTGTGCCCTGTGGATGCTGCCGATGGTCGCGCTGCTGGCCACCGGCGAGCCGCTGCTGATGTTCGTCGGTGTCCTGGGCGCGCTGCTCGGCTTCATCACCATGTTCGCGGTGATCGCCGCCTACCTGCCGGAGCTGTACGACGCCCGGGTGCGCTGCACCGGCGCCGCGGTCGGCTACAACCTCGGGGGCGTCCTAGGCGGCGCCCTGACCCCGATCGTGGCGACGGCCCTCGCGGAACACAGCGGGCGCGTGCCCTGGGGCGTGGGCGTGTACCTGACGGGCATCTCGCTGCTCAGCCTGGGCTGCTTCGCACTGCTGCCGGAGACGCGGCCGCTCACCGCGCCGGCCGCGGAACCGGCCACGGGATGACCGGGCCCGCGGAGCTTCTGCCGACCGGTCGCTCCGCGCCGGGCTAGGGATTGATCGCCAGTTCCAGGTAGGCGGCGAACAGCACCAGGTGGACGCCGCCCTGCAAGGGTGTGGCACGGCCCGGTACCACCGTCAGGGAGGCGACGACGACGGTGAGCGCGAGCAGCAGCATGTGGGTCGGACCGAGGCCGAGGACGAGCGGCCCGGAGAGCCACACGGAGGCGAGCGCCACCGCCGGGATGGTCAGGCCGATGCTGGCCATCGCGGAGCCGAGCGCCAGGTTGAGACTGGTCTGCACGCGGTCGCGGCGGGCGGCGCGCAGCGCGGCGATCGTCTCGGGGAGCAGGACGAGCAACGCGATGACGACACCGACTACGGCCTGGTGCAGGCCCGCCGCCGCGACTCCCGACTCGATGGTGGGCGACACTCCCTTGGCCAGACCGACCACACCGATGAGGGCCAGACCGAGCAGGCCGAGGCTGATGCCGGCGGTGCGGGCCGACGGGGGCGCGGCGTGGTCGTCGCCGGAGATGACCTCGCCCTGCCGGGTGATCGGCAGGAAGTAGTCCCGGTGACGCACGGTCTGGGTGGCGACGAACAAGCCGTAGAGGATGAGCGAGGACAGTGCCGCGAACGTCAGTTGCACGGTGGAGAACTCGGGCCCGGGCTTGCTCGTGGTGAAGGTCGGCAGGACCAGGCTGAGCGTGGCGAGTGTGGCCACGGTCGCGAGGGCGGCGCCGGTGCCCTCGGCGTTGAAGACCGCGATGCCGTGCCGCAGGGACGCGACCAGCAGGCAGATGCCGACGATGCCGTTGCAGGTGATCATCACGGCGGCGAAGACGGTGTCCCGGGCCAGGCTGGCGCTCTTGTCGCCGCCGTCGACCATCAGGGTGACGATCAGGGCCACCTCGATGATCGTGACGGCGATGGCGAGCACCAGGGATCCGAAGGGCTCACCGGCCCGGTGGGCCACCACCTCGGCGTGGTGCACAGCTGCCAGGACGGATCCGGCGAGCACCAGGGTCACCAGGGCGACGATCGCGCCGGGCAGGTCACGGCCCCAGGTGAGGACCAGCAGGACGACCGCGAGCACCGGCACGATGATCGTCCATTGCGCAGTGAGCGACCGCAGCCGAGTGACCATGCCGCGATGCTCGCAGAGACGTTCAGGGTTCGCATTCCGTTCTTTCCGGATTGCCTCTCATCCTTTCCGGTGCGGTGGCCCGGCCCCGGCGGGCCGGACCACCGCTTCCCCTGACGAGTGCGGACGCGCGCGCCCAGGTGGGGGGTACGCCTATCGGACGTCGTCCGTTGCGGCGCGGTCAGACATCGATGCCGTCTTTGGAGGTCCTCGCGCCGTCGGTGCGCGCCGCCTCGGCGGCGGCCTGCTTCCTGGTGGCGATGAGGCTGGTGATCGTGGTGACGACCAGGACGGCGCAGATCACGCCGAGTGAGACGGGGATGCTGATCTCGGGGACGTGGACACCGGTCTCGTGCAGCGCGTGCAGGACCAGCTTGACGCCGATGAAGCCGAGGATGATCGACAGGCCGTAGGAGAGGTGGACCAGCTTCTTGAGCAGGCCACCGATGAGGAAGTACAGCTGTCGCAGGCCCATCAGGGCGAAGGCGTTGGCGGTGAAGACGATGTAGGGGTCCTGGGTCAGGCCGAAGATCGCGGGGATGGAGTCCAGGGCGAACAGGACGTCCGTGGTGCCGATGGCGAGCATCACCACCAGCATCGGGGTCATGACCCGCTTGCCGTTCTGCTGGATCCACAGCTTGGTGCCGTGGTACCGGTCGGCGACACCGAACCTGCGCTCGGCGGCCTTGAGCAGCTTGTTCTCCTCGTACTCCTCGTCCTCCTGGTCCGCGCGGGCTTCCTTGATCAGCTTCCAGGCGGTCCAGATGAGGAAGGCGCCGAACAGGAAGAACACCCAGGAGAAGCTGGCGATGATCGCGGCTCCCGCGGCGATGAAGACGGCCCGCAGGACCAGGGCTATGAGCACGCCGACCAGCAGCACGCGCTGCTGGTACTGGGCCGGCACCGCGAACTTCGCCATGATCAGGACGAAGACGAACAGATTGTCGACGCTGAGCGACTTCTCGGTGATGAACCCGGCGAAGAACTCGCCCGCCGGCTGCCCGCCCCCGAAGACGAGGAGCCCCAGGCCGAACAGGCCCGCCAGGGCGATCCAGACCGCGGTCCAGATACCGGCTTCCTTGATCGACACCTCATGGGGCTTGCGCCCGATGAAGAAGTCGACGGCGATCAGGGCGGCGAGGCCCAGAATGGTCAGGACCCACAGGCCCATGGAAACGTCCACCACGTCCTCCGGCATTTATTGACGGCAAACACAATCAGCGTTGTCGCTGCCGGAGGTCTCTTCCACCCGCGCGGGGCCGACGACCCGGGACCTGACCGGTCCGTACTGACGGGTGCGCCGCAGTCAGGGAGTACTCCCCTCCGTGTGAACGAGAGTACCCCAATCCCCAAGGGAAGGTAAAGAGAAAAGTAAAGTAAAGACCAAAGTGCCAGTTCAGAGGGCTTTTACCTGTCCTTGGGCCGTGCTCTCGCCACCTCGGCCAGCACCTGCCGGACGATCTGGCTCCCGGGCGGCACCGGCGACGGCTCGTATGTCCACGCATGCCCCACCCAGGGATCGGCGATGTGGTCGTCGGGCACCGGGGTGAGTCGCATCAGCGAACGCCACAGCGGGTCCAGCAGGGGACCGTAGGCGGCGGCGTCCTGCCGGTCCGCGACCAGCAGCAGATGCACGCCGACCGCCGGACCCTCGTCGGCGAGATAGCGCAGCCGGGTCACCGCGCGCTCGTCGAATCCGTGCGGGAAGTCGTTCACGATCAGCAGCTGCCGCGCCGTGTCGACGTCCGCCGGCAGCGACGCCTCGGCGCCGCCGCGTACCGCCATCTGCACCAGGTCCACCCGGCGGGTGAGCCGCTCCAGCAGGTCCGTCACGCCCGCCGCGCCGGTCGCCGGCGCGGCGGCGAGCATCCCCGCCCCCGTCAACGGCGTGAGCGCGCCCGCCCCGGCGCCGGCCGGGTCGACGACGTGCACGGCGAACTCTCCCGGCGGGTGTACGGCCAGCAGCCGGGCGGCGATCGTGACGGCCGTCTCCACGGCCAGACGACGCAGCTCGGCGGAGTCCCGGACGGTGTCGTCCGGCGCCTCCGTGACGCCGCTGTCGATCCACAGGCCACGCTCCAGCGGCAGCCTCACCAGCAACGGAATGCGCAGGAGCCCGCTCTCGGGCAGATGGAGAACCCCGAGGCGCACGGCGAGCGGCTGCTCGGCGGGCACCCGGTAGCCGTGCCAGACAGGGCTTTCCCAGCCGGCGTACGCGGGCGGAAGCGCCGGTTCGACCACCTCCGCCTCGGCGGTCAGCTGGGCCAGGTCGCGGTCGAGGACGGCGCGCGCCTGATCGACCAGCTCGGTACGGCGGGCGTACGCGGCATCCCGAGCGATGTCTCCCGAGGTGCCGAGCCGCGCCCGGGGGTCGGCGAGCGCCTGGTCGACCTCCTTCTCCAGGCGGGAGTCGGCGAAGTCGACGGCGCTGCGGTACGCGGCCGTGGTCCGGGCCAGGTCCTCGAACATGCCCCACACCTGGTTGTACAGCCGCTCGTCCATCGACCAGCCCACGGCGTCGCCCGCGACGGGCAGGGCGGGCTGCCCGTCGTCCACCGGTGCGGCGGAGGGCGGTGGGGGCGGGGCACTGTGCCGGCGGGGGTGGGCGTAGTCGATCGGGCCGCCGAGTCCCCGCGGAGCGGGCTCGGCTGCGGGTGCCGGCCCGTCGTAGGGGTTCCGGGCTCCGTGGTCGGGTGTAGGGGACTGCGCACCATGGTCGGGCACCGGGGACTGTGTGCCCCGGTCGGAGGCGAGGCGCTGCGGGTCGTACGAGGGCGTCTGCTCGGCCGTGCCGGGTGCGGAGGCGTCCTGGGGTGCCGCCGCGGAGGAGGGCGCGGGCATGGCGCGGGTCGGGGTCGGGGCCGCCGTCTGCTGGAGGGACGCCGCCAGTTCGGCCGCCTCCGTCAGTCCCTGGTCGGCGAAGAGCGCCGGGAGGCCGCCCGAGTAGCCCTGGCCCATCGCGCGTACCTTCCACGCTCCCTGCCGCCGGTACAGCTCCAGGGCGATCACGGCAGACTCGCCGTCCAGACCGGTCAGGGTGTAGCCGACCAGTTCGGTGCCGTCGCGGTCCTCGACCGCGGTGTGCGGGGCGGGCGCGGCGCCGAACCGTGACGGCCCCGCGGTGCCGGTGGGCAGGGCGAGGAACACGTCGACGCGGTGTACGGACTCGGGTACGGCGGCCAGGTCGACGGCGAGCCGGTGTTCGGGGGCGGCCTCCTGGGACACCTCGACGCCGGGCGGCACGGGGGCGCCGGGACGAGCCACCCAACGGGTGCCGTGGACGGTGCCGTTCTCGTCGCCGAGCGTGGCTCCGGCCAGGACCGGGACTCCGGCCGAGATCCGGATCGTCAGCCGGGTCCGGGACAGCGGATGGTTCTGCCCCCGCACCAGCTCGGCCGTCATCGCCGTCGCCCCCTGTGTCGTGTTGTCATGGGCCCGCCCTTCGCTGGAGGACGCGTCCCGGGGTTCCGGTCCTACAGGTGCGGCAGGATCGTCGGCATCAGGTCCTGGAAGGTACGGCCGTTGGACGGGGTACCGAGGGCGGTCATGGTCCAGCTGGAGCCCACGCGGTGCACCTTGGCCATGATCTGGGCGGTGTAGGCGCCGCCGCCGGCCAGTGTGTAGCGGGCCAGCTCCTGGCCGTTGGTCTCGTCCACGAGACGGCAGAAGGCGTTCTCCACCTCCTGGAAGGTCTGGCCGGTGAAGGAGTTGACGGTGAAGACGATCTGGTCGATGTGGACCGGCACGCGCTGCAGGTCCACCAGGATCGCCTCGTCGTCGCCGCCCTGGCCGACGCCGCCCACGAGGTTGTCGCCGGTGTGGCGCACGGAGCCGTCGTCGCTCACCAGGTGACGGAAGAAGACCACGTCGACCGGCTGCTTCTCGGCGAACAGGACGGCCGAGGCGTCCAGGTCGATCTCACGCGTACGGGAGCCGAACAGGCCGCGCCGCTTGGCCGCCTGCCAGCCGAGCCCCATGCGGACCGCGGTCAGGGTGCCCCCGTCCTTCTTCTCCAGGCTGATGGCCTGACCCTTGGTCAAGTTCACGGACACGGCTGGTTCCCCTCTCGACATCCCCTGTTGCCGCGCGTCGCGCGGTTGCCAAGAACCCTACGCAGGCGCGCCGACCATGCCGAACCCCGGTCCGCGCTTTGTGTCGGTGTTGCAACACTCGGCGGCTGCACCGGGATTCGGCGTGGTGACGGGCGGGTCAGGCGATGCCCGCCTCGCGCATCTGGCGCAGTTCCTTCTTCATCTCCGAGACCTCGTCGCGCAGCCGGGCGGCGACCTCGAACTGCAGCTCCGCCGCGGCAGCGCGCATGCGCTCGGTCATCTGCTCGATCTGCTCCGCGAGTTCAGCCGCCGGACGGTCCGTCGGCACCGCCTTGTCCTTGGCGGCCTTGCCGGCCTTCGCACCCTTGGCCGCCTTGTCACCGAGGGCGGGAACGGGGGCCTTGGCGCCCTTGCCGTCCTTCGTCTTGCGATACCCGGAGCCGAGGAGTTGTTCGGTGTCGACCTCCTCGCGGGCGATCTGCGCGACGATGTCGTTGATCTTCTTACGCAGCGGCTGCGGGTCGATGCCGTTGGCGGTGTTGTAGGCGATCTGCTTCTCCCGGCGGCGGTTGGTCTCGTCGATCGCCTTCTCCATCGCCGGGGTGATCTTGTCGGCGTACATGTGGACCTGGCCGGAGACGTTGCGCGCCGCGCGGCCGATGGTCTGGATCAGCGAGGTGCCGGAGCGCAGGAAGCCCTCCTTGTCCGCGTCCAGGATCGCCACGAGGGACACCTCGGGCAGGTCGAGGCCCTCCCGCAGGAGGTTGATGCCGACCAGGACGTCGTATTCACCGGCACGCAGTTCGCGCAGCAGCTCGATACGGCGCAGGGTGTCGACGTCGCTGTGCAGATAGCGCACCTGGATGCCCAGCTCCAGGAAGTAGTCCGTGAGGTCTTCGGCCATCTTCTTGGTCAGCGTCGTGACCAGGACACGCTCGTCCTTCTCGGTGCGCTGCCGGATCTCGTGCACCAGGTCGTCGATCTGGCCCTCGGTGGGCTTGACCACGACCTCGGGGTCGACCAGGCCGGTCGGGCGGATGATCTGCTCCACGACACCGTCGGAGCGCGACAGCTCGTACGCGCCCGGGGTGGCCGAGAGGTAGACGGTCTGCCCGATGCGCTCCTGGAACTCCTCCCACTTCAGCGGACGGTTGTCCAGTGCTGAGGGCAGCCGGAACCCGTGGTCCACGAGGGTGCGCTTGCGGGAGGCGTCGCCCTCGTACATGGCACCGATCTGGGGGACGGTGACGTGCGACTCGTCGATGACGAGGAGGAAGTCGTCCGGGAAGTAGTCCAGCAGGGTGTTGGGCGGGGAGCCGGGCAGACGGCCGTCGAAGTGCATCGAGTAGTTCTCCACGCCCGAGCAGGTGCCGATCTGGCGGAGCATCTCGATGTCGTACGTGGTGCGCATCCGCAGGCGCTGCGCCTCCAGGAGTTTGCCCTGCTTCTCCAGCTCGGCCAGGCGCTCCCCCAGTTCCTTCTCGATGTCGTTGACGGCCCGCTCCATGCGTTCGGGACCGGCGACGTAGTGGGAGGCGGGGAAGACGTACAGATGTTCGTCGTCGCTGATGATCTCGCCGGTGACCGGGTGCAGGGTGGAGAGCGCTTCGATCTCGTCGCCGAACATCTCGATGCGGACGGCCAGCTCCTCGTAGACCGGGAAGATCTCGATGGTGTCGCCGCGCACCCGGAAGGTGCCGCGAGTGAACGCCATGTCGTTGCGCGTGTACTGGATGTCGACGAAGCGGCGCAGCATCTCGTCCCGGTCGATCTCGTCGCCGACGCGCAGGGGGACCATGCGGTCCACGTACTCCTGCGGCGTACCAAGGCCGTAGATGCAGGACACCGAGGCCACCACGACCACGTCACGGCGGGTGAGCAGCGAGTTCGTCGCGGAGTGGCGCAGGCGCTCGACCTCCTCGTTGATCGAGGAGTCCTTCTCGATGTAGGTGTCCGACTGCGGGACGTAGGCCTCGGGCTGGTAGTAGTCGTAGTACGAGACGAAGTACTCGACCGCGTTGTTCGGGAGCAGTTCCCGGAACTCGTTGGCCAGCTGGGCGGCCAGTGTCTTGTTCGGCGCCATCACCAGGGTGGGGCGCTGGAGTTTCTCGATCATCCACGCGGTGGTGGCGGACTTTCCGGTGCCGGTCGCGCCCAGCAGGACGACGTCTTCCTCACCGGCCTCGATGCGTTTGGCCAGGTCGAGGATGGCCGTCGGCTGGTCGCCGCTGGGCTGGTAGGGGCTGACGACCTCGAAGGGCGCCACCGTGCGTTCGATGTGGGAAACGGGCCGCATGACATCAACCGTACGACCCCGCACTGACAACGGGCCCGGACCAGCGGTTCTACCAGGTCCGGGAGCTGTGGCGCTCGGGCCGCCCGGCCGGGGCGCGGCGCCGGCGGGGGACAGGACGGCGGCCGGTGGACGGCGCGACGGCCGGGACGCCGGCTTCGGGCCGGGCCGGTGCTGCGGCCGGACGGCCGGTGATCATCAGCGGATCGAAGATCACGGCCACGGCCAGCAGGAGCAGGAAGGCGAGCGGGCCGATCAGCATCGGTGCGAGTACGGACGCCTCCGGGCCGCCGGCGGCGTGGGCGGGGCCGTCGAGCCGGACGCTGAGGGCGGCCATGCCGGTGTAGTGCATGCCGCTGACCGCGAGGGCCATGACCAGGCTCGCCCCGAGGTTTCCCCGGAAGCCCCGCGCGCGTGCGGCGGCCCACAGGGCGGCGGTGGCCGCCACGACCGCTATGGCGACGGACGCGGTGACGACGAGTGTGTTGTACGCGAACCGGCCGTGGAAGTGCATGCCGGCCATGCCGAGGTAGTGCATCGAGGCGATGCCGAGCCCGGTGACCGTGCCGCCGGTGACCAGGGCGGTGCCGGTGGCGCCCCGGTAGCCCACGATGAAGACCCCGACGCCGGCCATGACGACGGCGACGGCGAGGCTCGCACCGGTCATCGGCCCGTCGTAGTCGATCCGGGTTTCCTGGATCCCGAAGCCCGTCATCGCGACGAAGTGCGTCGTCCATGTGCAGGAGCCGATCGCGGCGGCGCCGAGGGCCAGCCACACCGGCCTGCGGGCGGGTCCGGCCAGTCGGGAGCGGGCGATGCAGCGCAGTCCCAGGGCGCTTCCCAGGCAGGCCATCACACAGGCCACCAACGGGGTGGCGGCCCCGTAGCCGAATCCGTCGACCGTGCCCCGCATTCGCGGCCGCCCTTCCGCTCTTCGCGTCCCGGAATCCCTGCCGTTCGCCCCGTCCCAGGACCGCGCGGCGGTCAGGGTTGTGGCAGAAAGTATGACCTCCACCGGAATGGTCGAACGACTTTCCGGCAAAGAAACACGGCCTTGCCGCAGTTGTGGGGCATTGGTGAGCGGAGTTGGGTGACCGCACGCATCCTGTGCCCGTCGCGCGCCGGGTGCCGATGACCCGGTGCTGTCAGTCTGGTGCTGTCGGTATTCGCTCGACGTGAGGAGTCTGCATGCACGCGCGCGTGATGGCCGCCACGGCCGCGGCGGTCCTGGGGGCGGCGCTGACGCTGCTGAGCCCGACCTCCGGCGCCCGGGCCGGCGAGATCCGCACCCCCACCGTGGTCGCCCACCGGGGTGCCTCCGCCTACGCTCCCGAGAACACGCTCGCCTCGATCGACAAGGCGGCCCGGCTGGGCTTCACCTGGGTGGAGAACGACGTCCAGCGCACCAAGGACGGCGAGCTGGTCGTCATCCACGACGACAGTCTGGAGCGCACGACGAACGTGGAGGACGTCTTCCCCGGCCGGGCGCCGTGGAAGGTGAAGGACTTCACCGCGGCCGAGATCGCCCGCCTGGACGCGGGCAGCTGGTTCGCACCCGTTTACGCGGGCACGCGCGTGCCGACACTGGAGCAGTACATGCGCCGAGTCGAACACAATCACGAGAGCCTCGTCCTGGAGATCAAGAACCCGGAGCTGTACCCGGGCATCGAACAGCAGATCCTCAAGCTGCTGGGCAACGAGGGCTGGCTGGGCCGCGGCCACCTCGGCAGGCTCGTCGTGCAGAGCTTCAGCGCCGACAGCGTGCGGACGGTGCACGAACTGAAACCCGCGCTCACCACCGCCTACCTCGGTACGCCCTCCCTGTCGCAGTTGCACGACTACGCTCGCTTCATCGACCTCGTGAACCCCTCCTACGACACGATCTCCCTGCGCTACGTCGCGGCGGTGCACGCCGTCGACGGGCCGCACGGCAGGCCGCTCGGGGTCTTCGCGTGGACGGTGAACGACGCGGCCACCGCTCGCAAGGTCGACGGTTACAAGGTCGACGGGGTCATCACCAACAAGCCCGACGTGGTGCGGGCGGCGCTGGGCTCGGGCTGAGCCGGCGGCGTTGTCAGTGCCGGGCCGTACCGTGGGCGCATGGACAGCCTCGGGCAGGATGAGCAGCGGGTCGTGTGGGCCGTCGTGGACAGCGACATCGGCCCGCTGATGCTGGCGGCGACACGCGACGGCCTGGTCAACGTGGTCTTCCACGCCACGGACGCGGTGCGCGACCGCGCCCTGGAGCGGCTGACGGCCCGGCTGGGCGGTGCCCCGCTGGAGGACCCGGGTGCGCCGCTGCTGGCCGAGGCGATACGGCAGCTCCGGGCCTACTTCGCCGGCGAGCGCAGCGACTTCGATCTGCCGCTGGACTGGTCGCTGATCTCCGGATTCAACCGGCAGGTGCTGCGCGAACTGGCCACCGGGGTGCCGTACGGAAACGTCGTGGGGTACGGCGAGCTGGCCGGCCGGGTCGGGCAGCCCGGCGGGGCGCAGGCTGTGGGCGCGGCGATGGGTGCCAACCCGCTGCCGCTCGTGGTGCCCTGCCACCGGGTGGTCGAGAGCGACGGCGGGATCGGAGGGTTCGGCGGCGGCCTGGAGACCAAACGCAAACTGCTCGCGCTGGAGGGCGTGCTTCCCGAGCCGCTGTTCTGACCTTCAGGGGCGTCTAGGTGTCGTAGTGCCGGGCCTCGAAGACGTTGCCGTCGGGGTCCCGGAAGTAGAAGTTGCGGACGGCCTCGCCGCGGGCGCCGAACGAGTCGTGTCCGATGTCGCTCAGCGGGACACCGTGCTCCGCCAGCCTCGCGCGCAGGGCGTCGAAGGCATCGGCGGGCAGGGCGAGGCACACGTGGTTGACGGGATGGCCCGCGCTGTCGGCCGAGCCGGGGACCATCCGCATGTGGCCGGCGAAGTCGTGCGGGGCGAGGTCCAGGATCGTCTCCTCGTTGACCCGGACGGACGGGAAGCTCACCTTGCCCGCGGCGAACTCGGCGACCCGTAGAGGTTCGAGACCGACGGCCTCCGCGTAGAAACCGGCGGCGGCGACGGGATCGGCCACCCACAGGACGACGTGGTCGAGGCGTGTGCTCGTCATGGCTCCAGGCTGGTGGCGGGCCGCACAGGCCGCAAGCGTTTAGCGGCGCCCCGCACCCGCCAGAGATGAGGAAGGACCGTCGGACGGGAGGCCTGCGTGGTGCTGGTGGTGTCGGAAGAAGTCCGGGAGGCGATCGACGCGCGGCGGCCGGTGGTGGCCCTGGAGTCCACGATCATCGCGCACGGCCTGCCCCGCCCGCGCAATCTGCGGGTGGCGTCGGAGCTGGAGGAGACCGTGCGGCGGGAAGGCGCGGTCCCGGCGACCGTGGCCGTTCTGGACGGACGTCCCCGGGTCGGCCTGGACAAGGCACAGCTGGAGCGGATCGCGAATGACGAGGGCATCCGCAAGCTGGGCCACCGTGATCTGCCGCCGGCCGTGGCGACGGGGGCCAGCGGAGCGACGACGGTGTCCGCGACAGCGCAGCTGGCCGCGCTGGCCGGCGTGCGGGTGTTCGCGACCGGCGGGCTGGGCGGCGTCCACCGGGAGTGGACGGTCACACAGGACGAGTCGGCCGACCTGGGGCTGCTGGCGCACACGCGGATCACGGTGGTGTGCGCGGGCGTGAAGTCGATCCTGGACGTCCCCGCGACACTGCAACGCCTGGAGACGCTGGGCGTGACCGTCGCCGGGTACGGCACGGACCGCTTCCCCGGGTTCTACCTGGCCGACTCGGGTCACCCGGTCGACTGGACACTGAGCACACCGGAGCAGGTCGCCGAGGTCATGCGGGCCCAGGACGCGCTGGGCGCGCCGGAGTCGGCGCTGATCGTGGCCAACCCCGTGCCGGAGGCGGAACAGCTCGATCCCGAACTGCACGCGCGCGTGCTCGCCGACGCGGTCGCCGCCTGCGCGGAGCAGGGCGTCACCGGGCAGGCGGTCACGCCGTTCCTGCTGGACCATCTGGTCCGGCACACGGACGGCGCGTCCCTGAGCGCCAACCTGGCGGCCGTGCGGGGCAACGTACGGCTGGCGGCGCGGATCGCCGCCGCGTGGACCGAGGAGTGACCGCCGGGCGGCACGGCGGTGCGCTGCTGGTCGTCGGGGACGTGGTCACGGATGTGGTCGCCCGGCACCGGGGGCCGCTCGCGGCCGGCACCGACACGGCCGCCGTGATCCGGACGCTGCCGGGCGGCGCAGGCGCCAACGTGGCGTGCTGGGCGGCGTACACCGGGTGCGCGGACGTACGGCTGCTGGGCCGGGTCGGCGCGGACTCGGCCGCGTGGCACGAGCGCGAGCTGGTGGCGGCCGGGGTGCGGCCCCGGCTGATCGTCGACCCCGAGGCGGCGACCGGGACGGTGGTCTGCCTGGTGGACACGGGCGCGGCGGCCGAGCGGACGTTCCTGTCGGACAGCGGGGCGTCGTTACGGCTGGAGCCCGGCGACTGGTCGGACGGGTTGCTGGACGGCGTGGCCCGGTTGCATTTGTCGGGCTATCTGCTGTTCTCCGAGTCGAGCCGCGCACTCGCCGAGACGGCGCTCGCGGCGGCCCGCGCGCGGGCTGTGCCGGTCAGCCTCGACCCCGCGTCGGCGGGCTTCCTGGCGGAGTGGGGCGTGGACCGCTTTCTCGCGTTCGCGGAGGGACTCGACGTGCTCGTGCCCAGCCGGGACGAGGCGTGTCTGCTCACGGGACTGCCGGATCCGGCGGACGCGGCGGCGAAGCTGAGCCGTCTCGTGCCGCTGGTGGTCGCCAAGGCGGGGGCGGACGGGGCACTGGTGGCGCGCCGCGGTGCCGTGGACGCCCGGGTGCCGGCCCCGCTGGCGGCGCCGCGGGACACCACCGGCGCCGGTGACGCCTTCACCGGCGCGTTCCTCGCGGCCCTGGTCGCAGGCGCGGAGCCGCGGGAGGCGGCGGCACAGGGGTGCCGGGCGGGGGCCGATGCGGTGCGGCGAGAGGGCGGGAGACCGCCCAGGGAAGACGGTGGTGGCTGAGACCGGGGGCCGCGTACGGACGCGTATGCCTGACGTGCCGTCACCGGTCGCGGCGCGCACGGGGGCGAGGCGGGCTGACGGGGACGGTGACCGACACCGGCTCCTGCCGCGTCGGGTCCCTGCCCGAGTGCCGGCTACTCCCTCCTGCCCCATGCGGAGATCATCGGTGCGGTGGCCAGGTCCATCCCACCGCCCTCGACGTTGGCGAGGTGCTGGTCGATCTCCTCGTCGGTGGCAAGCCCCGCGGTGACCAGCCGCTCGCGGATCTGACGGACCGTGGCGGCCTCCAGGGCGGTGCAGGCGGGTGAGGTCACCGGGAAGTAGGCATCGGCCCGCACGTCCCGCAGACCGGCGTCACGGAGCAGCCGCGGCAGCTTGCGGCCGTACGCCAGATCGGCGCCGCGCTCGGCGAGCAGGGAACGGAAGCCCTGACGCAGCCGGTTGGCGAGCCGCTGCTCGGGGCCGTGTTCGTCGGGGCAGATCAGCGGCTGCAGGGCGGGGTCGGCGTCCTCGATCAGCAGCCGTCCGCCGGGCCGCAGCGCCTGGATCATGGACCGCAAGGCGCGCTCCCGGTCCGGGACATGGACCAGAACGAGCCGGGCGTGGACCAGGTCGAAGCCCTCCCCCGGTGGCTCCTCGACGCCCACGTCGTGGACGCGGACGTCCACCGGTGGGCGCGCCGCGGGGGTGAGCCGCGAGGTGTCGATGTCGGTGGCGACGATCCGCCCGGCCGGGCCGACCCGCGTCGCGAGCCACGACACCACGGAGGTGCCGCCCGCCCCCACCTCCCAGCAGCGCCATCCGGGTTCGATGCCGAGCCCCTCGATGTGCCGGAAGGTCGTGGGATCGAAGAGGGTGGCGAAGGCGTCGAAGCGCCTGCCCGCCTCGCTCTGCTGGTTGTCGAGGAGATACCCGTCGGACGGCGTCATGTGCGTGATCATCCCAGTCATCGCCGGTCTCGCCCCCTCGGCATGCTCCGTCCACAGGCGGGAACAAAGCGGAACGCGCTGTTCCCACAGGCTTTTCCGCGTCGGCCGCTCGGCTGGCATGCTTGCGGGGCAAGGCGCGGAAGCGGTGAGCGGGGAGATCCACGCGAGGAGATCCAGATGTCCATGGCAGGAAACCTGCGGAAGGTCACGGGGTTGAGCAGGGTAGGCGGCCTGCGCAGGGTGGCACGGCTGGCACGGCGTCGGCCGCGCGTGGACCTGAGCCATCCCGCCAGGTCGCCGCTGGGCTCGTCGGTGGTGAACTGCGTGATGTACCAGGACGGGGAGCGCGTACCGGAGTGCGCCGACCTGGTGGATGCCGTGCGACTGGTGCGCAAGCGCGGCGACGGGTTCGTCTGGCTCGGTCTGCACGAGCCGACGGACGCCGAGTTCGCGGACATCGCGGAGCTGTTCGACCTGCATCCGCTGGCGGTGGAGAACGCGGTCGAGGCGCATCAGCGTCCGAAGCTGGAGCACTACGGGAACACGCTCTTCGCGGTGTTCAAGACGGTCTGCTACGTCGAGCACGAACAACTGACGGCGACCAGCGAGGTGGTGGACACCGGCGAGATCATGGTGTTCGTCGGTGAGGACTTCGTGATCACGGTGCGCCACGGGCGGCATGGCTCGCTGGGGCCGCTGCGCGAGGAGCTGGAGTCTGATCCGCGGCAGCTCGCCAAGGGGCCGGCGGCGGTGCTGCACGCGATCGCCGACCATGTCGTGGACGAGTACCTGAGCGTCACGGACGCCGTGCAGGCCGACATCGACCAGGTCGAGACGGAGGTGTTCTCGGAGAACGGCGCACGGCTCGATCCGGGCCGCATCTACCAGATGAAGCGTGAGCTGCTGGAGCTGAAGCGGGCGGTGGTGCCGCTCGGCCGTCCGGTGGAGGATCTGGCGACCCGGCCCATCCGGGTCGTGGACCCGGAGATACAGGCCTACTTCCGGGATGTGCTCGACCATCTGATTCGGGCGAAGGAGCAGATCGCCGCGTTCGACGAACTGCTCAACTCGATCCTGCAGGCGCATCTCGCGCAGGTGACCGTCGCGCAGAACGAGGACATGCGGAAGATCACGGCCTGGGCGGCGGTGATCGCCGTGCCGACCATGGTGTGCGGGGTCTACGGCATGAACTTCGACCACATGCCGGAGCTGCGCTGGCGGTTCGGCTACCCGCTGATCATGACCCTGATGGCAGGGATCTGCGTGGCCCTGTACCGGGGCTTCCGGCGCAACGGGTGGCTCTGACGGAGCGCCGTTCTCGCCGACGTGTCGGCGTCTGACGGTGGTCGGCGGAGCACCGCTTCGCCGGCGGTCTCTCAGCCGACCCAGGCGGGGTGGCGCGGGTCGTCGGCTCGGACCAGCACGTCCGCCGCCGCGGCCGGGTCCGTCTCGGACTCGTAGCGTTCGAAGGCGGGGAGCGTCCAGTGCTCGGCCTCGGGAGTACGGCGGCGCAAGGCGCCCGGAGAAAGGAGGACGTGGACGGTCAGATCGAAGGGGAACCAGTGGCGGAGCAGGAGGGGGCCGTGGAGCAGCAGGATGCCGCCGGGCGGGAGTGTGACGTAGGAGCTGCGGGTCGCCCGGTCGGTGGCCGGGTCCCACAGGTCGGGCAGGATGCGCCCGCTGCCTCCGGGGTCGAGCGGGGCGAAGACCTCGCGCCACAGGGCGCCGGTGTCGAACCATCCGCCGTAGTACGACTCCGCGTCCCGCCGCCCGTGTTCCAGGCGCAGCGAGTTGGGACGCAGGAAACCCTCGGCACCGACGACGAGCGAGGGACGGCCGCGCACCCGCAGCGCCTCCCCGACCAACTCGGCGAGGTCTCCGGGGCGGCCGGCCGGTGCCCCGTCGAAGGCGACGCGCGGCCAAGAACCCCCGTCGGCCGGCTCCAGGCCGGTCAGACGGTCGGCGAGGAGTTCGGCGAGCCGGTCCCAGGTGATCGCTTCGAGTCGCACAGGGACCATGATGCCGGGTGGCCCGAGTGGCCGGTGCGGGCGGCCGCCGTGGCGCGGGGCTGACGGTCAGGCGGGGCAGTCGACCGACCGGCGGGGCGAGAGCAGGGCGCGCAGATGCATGTCGCTCCAGGCGCGGGTGGCGGTAAGGAGGGGGATCGGGGTGCGACCAAGAGAGGTGAGACAGTGCATGCCGTCTCGCCGTTCAGCGGGCCGGAGCAGGGATTCGACACGCTCGACCCCGCGTTCTTCGTGAAGGCGGCCGACGCACTGCCCGGCGGGCTGGCGGCGACCGGGGGCACCGGCTGGTCGTGGTGGGCTGGGAGCGAACCGCCGCGGCACGAACGGCCGGCCCGTGATGGACGATTGGTGATGGACGACCGGTTGCGTTCCCGGCGGAGATCCGGCCCTTCGCGCTGGCGCACACGGCCGGGCTGCGGCGGCTGCGGGAGCGCGGGGACGGCCCGGTCGACCGGGTGATGCTCACCCCCGCCGGATACCTGGAGCACGGCGGCCGCCGCACGGGACGGTACCGCGTCGGCGGTGAGCGGGTGCCGGACGGGAGCGGGGGCTATCCCACCTTGAGCGGCGGAGGGGGTGGCCGGACTCGGGTGCCGATCGAAGTGGCGACCGGCCGGTGGGCGGCGCCGGCGGCGCGGCGGTGACCGGCGGGAGTGGCCCGGTACCGGCGGACGACCGATCCGGGGATGGTGTCCCGGCCACCGGCAGGGCTGGGCCGGTATCGGTGAGGTGCGGTTGTCGTATGCCGATCTCGCGGTGGCGGCGGTGGACGAGAGCGAGGCTCCGGTGCGGCTTCGCACGCGGGTGTCGGTGTTCAACTTGCGGTGAGAGGAGGGGATTTGCGAAGCCCGAGCGTGGGAGGCGGGGGTGGTGACGGGGAAGGTACCGGGTATGGCGCTTCCCTCGGCTCCTCGCTCCCCCGGTCGGCTCGTGGCCGTACAGCCCATGAGGCGCAAACGGTGTGCGGCTTGCCGGCGCGGTCCGTTGTCGCTGCTGGTGCTGGAGGACGGGGCGCCGCGTTGTCTGGACTGTGCCGACCTCGGGCACCTGGTGTTCCTGCCGCGTGGCGACACGGCACTCACTCGCAGGTCACGAGAGGAGAGCGGGCTGTCGGTGGTGGTCGTGCGGTTCAACCGGCGCGGCAGCCGGTACGAACGGCAGGGCGTGCTCGTGGAGGAGGCGGCTCTGGTCCGGGCCGAGCAGCGCTGTCTGGCGGACGCCGAGGCCAGGCGCCGGCGGCGGGCTCGGGACGCGCGGCGCCGGTTGGTGGAGGACGAGCGGTTCAAGGCGGCGTTCGCCGCGGAGATCCGCCGGCTGTTCCCGGGCTGTCCGGACGGCCGGGCCCTGGCGATCGCCGGGCACGCGTCTGTGCGGGGCAGCGGGCGGGTGGGGCGTAGTGCGGCCGGGCGGGCGTTGTCCGAAGGCGCGGTGACCTCGGCGGTCGTGGCGGGGGTACGGCACGCGGACACACCGTACGACCGGTTGCTGATGAGCGGGGTGCCGCGTTGGGAGGCGCGGCGGCGGATCGCCCCGGCGGTGGAAAGCGTGTTGCTGGCGTGGCGGGAGGCAGGAGAGGGCGTGGGCTGAGGCGAGGGGGCGGGAGGGAATGGCGGTCGTGAGGATCGGGAGGAGGGGAGCGGGGAGATCGAGATGGAGATGGGGGAGATGATCAGCAGGCTGCACTTCGGCCTGATCGGCTTCGTCGGCCTGATCGGCGCGGTCGACTTCGTCGGCCTGGTCGGCCTGGGAATCCACGGGACCGGGCCGGTGGCCGGGATGTTCTGTCGGGGCGGGGCCGGTGGTGGGCAGCGTGGGGGGTTCGGTCGGGTCGGGCGGGCGCACTCTGGTGACGGATGTGCCGTGCGGCGACAGGCCGGCCCGGTCGGCCGCGGGTGTTCCGGAGGCGGCCACCGTACGGGCCGGCGTCCGTCTGGCGCCGGCGGCCCCGGCCGGCTGCTCAGACCGTGGCACCACCTTGCGGAAAGCGCTGTGGGACGTCCTGCGAGGTGGTCGGTGCGGACGTATCGTGGGCCGCAGGAGTGCCGCCCGACGACGCACGGCCCCGTCGTCCGTCCGGCGCCTTCGGCGCCCGTACGCGAGGAAGACGACCATGGCCGATCCCAAGGGGTTCATGAGCACGCCGCGCCAGGAGTGGCCGCGGCGGCCCGTGGAGGAGCGGGCGCGGGACTGGGACGAGGTGTATGTCCCGGGCGCGCTGCTGCCGATCATCAGCAAGCAGGCCGACCGCTGCATGGACTGCGGGGTGCCGTTCTGCCACGAGGCGTGTCCGCTGGGCAATCTCATCCCCGAGTGGAACGACCTGGTCGCGCGGGCGGACTGGCGGGCGGCGAGCGACCGGCTGCACGCCACGAACAACTTCCCGGAGTTCACCGGCCGGCTGTGCCCGGCGCCGTGCGAGGCGGGATGTGTGCTGGCGATCAACCAGCCGGCGGTCACGATCAAGAACGTCGAATGTGCGATCGCGGACCGGGCGTGGGAGGAGGGCTTCACCCCGCCACGCCCTCCCGAGCGGCTGTCGGGCCGGACGGTCGCCGTGATCGGCTCCGGGCCCACCGGGCTGGCGGCGGCGCAGCAGCTGACCCGGGCCGGGCACACGGTCGCCGTGTTCGAGAAGGACGACCGGCTCGGCGGGCTGATGAGGTACGGCATCCCCGCGTTCAAGATGGAGAAGCGGCATCTGGAGCGGCGGATCGAGCAGATGCGGGCGGAGGGGACGAAGTTCCGTCCGTCGACAGCGGTCGGGCGGGACGTGCCGGCGGACGAGTTGCGGACGCGGTACGACGCGGTGGTGATCGCGACGGGTGCCACGGCGTGGCGGGAACTTCCGGTGGTGGGCCGGGAGTTGAAAGGGATACACCAGGCGATGGAGTATCTGCCGCTGGCCAACCGGGTGGGAGAGGGGGATCTGCCGGTCTCGCCGCTGTCCGCCGCCGGCCGGCATGTCGTGGTCGTGGGCGGTGGAGACACCGGGGCGGACTGTCTGGGCACGGCGGTGCGGGAGGGGGCCGCGTCCGTCACCCAGCTGGACATCTACGCGCAGCCGGGTGCCGAGCGGGACGAGGACACCGAGCCGTGGCCGACGTATCCGAAGGTCTACCGCATGTCGGCCGCGCACGAGGAGGCGCGGGACCTGCGGACCGCGCCGGCGGCGGACGCGGACGCGCGGCTGTTCGCGGCGTCCACGCTCCGCTTCACCGGTGACGCGGACGGGCAGGTGCGCGCGCTGCGGCTCGTGGGGGTGGACGAGCAGCGGATGCCCCTGGCTGGGACCGAGCGCTCGCTCCCGGCCGACCTGGTGCTGCTGGCGTTGGGCTTCTCCGGACCCGACCGGGAGGACGGGCTGGTCGATCAGTTGGGGCTGGCGCTCGAACCGCGCGGCACGATCGCCCGGGACGACGGCTACGCGACCAACGTCCCCGGGGTGTTCGCGGCCGGGGACGCGGCGCGCGGGCAGTCGCTGATCGTGTGGGCGATCGCGGAGGGGCGGGCGGTGGCCGCGGCCGTCGACCGCTACCTCATGGGCGAGTCGCGGCTTCCGGCACCGGTGTCCCCGAGGGACCGGCCGATGCGGATCTGAGCGAGGTACCGGCGATGCCGCCGGTCCGTTCCAGGACCCCGCGACACGAGGCCGGCCAACTCGCGACACGAGGTGGGCCGGCTCACGACACGAGGTGGGCCGGCTCGCGACACGAGGTCGGTCAAGGTGCAAAAAGCGTCGGCCGGGAGCGTGCGCGCCCGCGGCCTGTTCAGGCGAGCAGGAAGTCGGCCTCCCCCGCCTTGGCGCCCTCTATGAACGCGGTCATCTCGTCCGTGGTGTAGATCAGTGCCGGCCCGTCCGGGTCGGTCGACTGGCGGACGGCGATCCGGCCGTCGGCCAGTTTCATCGCTTCCAGGCAGTTGCCTCCGTTGCCGCCGCTCCAGGGCTTGTGCCACCCCTCACTGCCCAGCTCCCGCGCGGGCATGCCGTTGTAGACGTGCCCGCGCGGCTTGATGCGATCCATTCACAGCTCCTTGCGGAGATCCCGGAGGATCTCCTTCGTGCGTTGTGCCGTAGCGGCCTGCGCCGCCATGCGGTCCATGACCTCGAGATGGGTCGCCACCTCGGCGCGCGCGTCCAGGTAGACGGCGCCGGTCAGGTACTCGCTGTAGACCATGTCCGGCAGTTCTGACATGGCAAATCGGAACAGCACGAAGGGCCCGTACGTCCCCGGGTGCGGCCCGTTGGCGAACGGGGCGACCTGGAGCGTCACATGGGGCAGCTTCGTGGCCTCCAGCAACTTGTCGATCTGCGCGCGCATCACCTCCGGGTCGCCGACCGGGCGGCGTAGCGCGGTCTCGTCCATCACCGCCCAGAAACGGGGGGCGTCGGGGCGGGTGAGCAGTTCCTGGCGCTGCATGCGCAGGGCGACATGGCGCTCGATGTCCTCCGGGCTGGTCTGGCCGACGGCCCCGGATTTCAGCACCCCGCGCGCGTAGTCCTCGGTCTGCAGGAGGCCCGGGACGAAGTGGGGCTCGTAGGAGCGGATGAGGGCGGCCGCGCCCTCCAGGCTGACGTACATGGAGAACCAGCCGGGCAGGATGTCGTGGAAGCGCTGCCACCAGCCGGGCCGGTTGGCCTCCTCGGCGAGCCGGACGAAGAGGTCGGCCTCCTCTTCGGGCACGCCGTAGGCCCTCAGCAGCAATTGCAGGTACGGGATCTTGAGGGCGACCTCGGCCGTCTCCATACGGCGGATGGTGGCGGGGGCGACATGGAGGACCCGGGCGGCCTCCTCGCGCTTGAGTCCGGCGCGTTCCCGCAGATCCAGCAGGCGTCGGCCGAGGACCACCTGACCCACGGTCGGCGCGGACCGCGGTTCGCTCACGCTCCCACCTCCACCGAACGCCTCACCGAAAGTTCCCGACAGCCCTGCGGCGCCATTCGAAGGCTCATTCGAAGATCCGTTCGGTTCCTCGATGACCCCAATTGGCGCCGCGCGACATGCTGTTGCGAGCAGTGTGCCACGGCCTCCGGCCGAGTCATACTGCACTCTGCAATTTTCATAGTGACACTTGCCAAGTGTTCGCGGCGGGGAGATAGTGGCAAGCGTGATTCCGTCCGCGCCCTTAGGAACAGACGCCGCCGCCGACCGTTCCGGTCTCGGCGCCGCGCCGGGAACCACCCCTTCGGGGGACATGTCCCAGCGCCGGTTCCGCTTCGAACTGGCCGCACATCCGGGTTCCGTCGCCCAGGCCAGACGCCTGGCGCACGCCCGGCTGACCGGCTGGGCGGTGTGCGCGGACACTTGTGACAGCGCGGCCCTGGTCATATCCGAGCTGGTCACCAACGCGATCGTGCACACCATGAGCAATCGTGTGGTGTGCGAACTGCACGACCACGACGGCACGGTGCGCATAGCCGTGCGCGACGAGGGCCGTGCTCCCGGCGAACCCCACCCGTCCCCGCAGCGTCCTGACGAGGAGCACGGGAGGGGATTGCTTCTCGTCGACGCGTTGTGCCGGGCCTGGGGTGCGCAGGAGCACGGCCCTGGACTACTGGTCTGGGCCGAGTTGGCAAGGCAGGGCGACGCGGCCGACCCAGCCGCCGAGCCGCGGAACGACCTGGGCTGGGGCGCCCGCCCCAAGCCCGGCCGGGCCGAGGAACCGGGCGACGACCGGGCCGAGGCGGCCTACGACCGGGCCGAGGTCTACGACCCGACCACGGTCCACGATCCGACCACGGTGCACGACCGGACCACGGTCCTCGATCGGGCCGCCGACGAGCCGGAACACGAGGTCCACGACCGGGCCGTAGGCCGGCGCGAGCACGACGGAGCGGCCGGCCGGGACCAGTACCACCAGCCCGTGTCCAAGCCCGTGACCGGCCGGCACCGGCCTATGGCGCCCGAACCGCACCGGCACCGCACCACGGCCGTGCCGCCGCAACGGGCGCCCGAGCAGCGGGAACACGGGAGCCTCGGGCAGCCGGAACACGGAAGCCCCGGACATCAGCACGCTGGAGAGTGGCAGTGACCGGCACCAATGGCTTCGACCGGTTCGGCGGGACCGGACCCGGCCCGTACGGCAGCGTCGCCTCCGACCGCCCCGAGGGGATCCGCGCCGAGGGAACCGGCGCCGAGGGACCGATCGGGCTGGACACGCTGATACGGCTGCAGCGCCGGCGGCCGCCCGTGGGCGGTCCGGGCGCGCGTCGGCCGCTGCCGCTGCCCGACGGCATGACGGCACCGCTCGGCTACGACGCCGTGGCCGTGTCCGACCGCCTCGGCCCCCTGGTCGTGCCGCGGCTGCCCCGGCTGGGCTGTGTGTACGCCGACGGCACGCACTGGTGGTGGATCGTTCCGGCGGACTCCGACTACGCCCTGCGCTGGCCGGCCCCGGCCCAGTACGCGTCCGACGCCATGGCCACCGGTACCGCCCGGCTGATCCACCGCCCCGAGGGCACGGCGCCGTACACCCCGCCGATCCCGCTCTACCTGGCCCTGTGCCGGGTGACGGGCACCAGCCCCGACTGGTCGAGAGCCATGTCGGCGTAAGCGGCCGCGCCGTAGCCGCCCCCGGCACTCCTTCCACGCCCCCCGTCGCTCCCCCGCGCGCCCTGCCGACGCACCGCGCGGTGCCGCGATAGTGGCCGTTCCGTCGTGGTCCGGGAGGTCAGGGTGAGGAAGAGACGGGGGAAGCCCGAGCCCGCGCTGTCGGGGTCGGAACGGCTGCTGTTCGGCGGACCGCTGCGCTACGACACGGGCTGGAGCAAGCACGCGGACGCGTTCCTGCAACTGAGCTTCCGGGCGATGCTGGTACGGCTGCCCGGCATGCTGGTGTCCAGCCTCCGGCTGGCCCGGCGGGCCGACCCGCGGGCCACCTGGATCGTGCTGACCGCCGAACTGGGCCGGGGCGTGGTCGGGGCGGTGAGCCTGCTCGCGGTGAACAGCGCGCTCGGCAGACTGCTCGGCGGCACGGACATCCCGGAGCGGCTGCGCGCCGCCGCGCCCGCCCTGGTCGTCGTCGCCGCCGTGATGCTGGTGGGCACGCTGCTGCGGGCCGCCTCCGTCTACGCCACCGGTCTGCTAGAGCCCAAGGTGGAGCGGGTGGCCACCGAGCTGTATCTGGAGTGCGCGGCCGGCGTCGAGCTGGAGGCCATCGAGGACCACGCCTTCCACAAGCTGCTGGACACCGCCCAGTACGGCGCGCGGTCCACGCGGCACATGATCGGATACGGCACCCAGGTGGTCAACGCGCTGATCTCGCTGATCGCGGCGGCCGGCGTGCTGACCGTGCTGCATCCGGCGCTGCTGCCGCTGCTGGCCACCATGACGCTGCCCAGTTCCTGGAGCGCCCTGACCAACGCCCGGCGCCGCTACGAGTCGTACCACACCTGGGTGCAGCACGCCCGGGCCGGCCATCTGCTGAGCGGGCTGCTCACCGAGCCCCAGGCGGCGCCGGAGATCCGGGTGCACGGCATGGGCCCGTTCCTGCTGCGGCACTTCCGGGCCATGTCGGAGACAGCGGAGGCGGAGCAGGCGCGGCTGTCCCGGCTGGCCGCCCGGACCGGGCTGATCGCGGCGGGCTGGACGGGCCTCGCCACCCTCGCGACGTACGCGACGCTGGGCGCGCTGCTGCTGGGCGGCGCGATGGCCCTGTCCGTGGCCGGTACGGCGGTGCTCGCGATCCGCACGGGCGCGTCGAGCCTGGACACGCTGGTCCTCCAGATCAACCAGCTGCACGAGGAAGCCCTGTTCGTGGGCGATCTGGAGCGGCTGTACGAGGAGGCGGCCGAGCGTGCGATCCCGGCCGGCGGTGCGGCGCTTCCGGAGGACCCGAAGGAGATCCAATTCGAGAACGTCACCTTCAGCTATCCGGGCGAGGCGACCAGGCCCGCCCTCGACGACGTCACCCTCGCGCTGCCGCTCGGGCGGATCATCGCGCTGGTCGGCGAGAACGGTTCCGGCAAGACCACGCTGGTCAAGCTGCTGGCGGGGCTGTACACCCCGGACCGGGGCCGGATCCTCTGGGACGGGGTGGACGCCGGGCGGGCGGACCGGCGGCTGCTCGCGGAGCGGGTCGCGATGGTGGCGCAGGACTTCAAGCGGTGGCCGTTCACCGCGCGGGTGAACGTGGCGGTCGGCCGGTCCGGTGTGCCGATGACCGAGGAGCGGCTGGCGGCGTCGATCGCGGACGCGGGGGCCGAGGAGGTGGTCGCGGATCTGCCGCACGGTCTGGACACGCTGCTGGCCCGGCACTTCAGCGGCGGCCACGAGCTGTCCGGCGGGCAGTGGCAGCGGCTCGGCATCGCGCGGGCAGCATACCGGCGCGGCCACATCCTGATCGTGGACGAGCCGACGGCGGCACTGGACGCGCGGGCCGAGCTGGAGGTGTTCGAGAAGATCCGGGCACTGGCCGGCAACGGGCAGACGGTCGTGCTGATCACCCACCGGCTGGCCTCGGTACGCCACGCCGACCTGGTCCATGTGCTGGAGCACGGGCGGCTGGTGGAGTCCGGCACCCCGGCGGAGCTGCTGGCGAGCGGCGGTGTCTACGCCGAGCTGTACGCGCTCCAGGCCGAGCAGTTCACGGCACGGATCCCGGCGCCGAAACCGGCCTGAGGCGGCCAGCGGAACGCACCGGCTCACTCGGCCCCTCCGGCTCACCGACCCACGGGCCCCACCGAGTTACCGGCCGCGCCGGCTCACTCGACCGCGCCGCCCCCGCGCACGATGACGAGGAACGTGTCCGTCGCGAGGTCCATGACCACCTCGGCGGGCATGCCTTCCTGGCGCCGCGCGTGCGCGAACTCCTCCGCGGGCCAGGATCCCCGCGGACCACCGGCGGGAAAGCGTTCGAGCACTGTTCGCCCGTTCACCATCTCGCACCTCCAGAAGCGTCGTACTTGAAGGAGTAAACGCCCTGGGGAGGGGAAACGGCTCGCTCAGTGACCCGACTGAGACATTGTCGGCACCCGCTCGGCGCGGACGGTGAGAATCCGTGCACGTCGTGACACGAATCGGACCTTCCGTGATCGCTCGATGACCATGCGCGTCAACAGTCGTACTCGTCATGCAGGCGCGGTCCGGCACCGTCGGCGGGAGCGGGGCCGAGCACGGTCAGGTCCAGGAGCCCGGTGAGGGTGCCGAGGCCGTCGAGCGCGTCGTCGTGGACGGAGTAGGTGTGGAAGACCCGGTCGTGGTCGCGCAGGAAGCAGCTCAGGCCGGGCCGCTCGACCGGTCGGCCGTCGCGCACGACGGTGGCCTCGAAGTCGAGGTTGAAGTCGCTGTGGGCGGCGGAGTACCACGGCACCGCCCAGCCCATCCGGGCCTTGAAGGGCAGGATGCGGGTGAACGGCGCCCGGGAGACGGCCGCGAAGGAGGTGCCCCGGGCGCGCAGGTGGGCGAGCTGGCCGACCTGGTCGAGGAAGGCCGCGCAGCAGGGGCAGCCGGTCGCCCACTCCGGGGCGAACATGAAGTGGTGGACGACGAGTTGGGCGCATCCCTCGAACAGGTCGAGGAGGGTGGCCTTGCCGTCCCCGCCTTCGAACACGTACGCGGGATCGACCTCCACCACGGGCAGCCGGCGCCGCTCGGCGCCGAGGGCGGCACGCGCCTGCCGGACCGCCTCCTCCTTGTGCCGTAACTCCTCGCGCGCCACCCGCCACTGCTCGCGCGAGACGATCTCCGGAAGCGACATGAGTCCTCCTGTCCGACGGCCGGTCCGGGGTGGTGACCGTCGTCGGATACGGAACTCATCGGCGTGCGCGCGGGATTTTTCAGGACAGTCTCCGTGCCGCGGGGCGCTGGGCGGCAGGATCGCCGCCGGCGGGCAGCGGCACCTTCAGCTTCCGTGTCGCGTCCCGGAGTTGTTCGAGGTGCCGGGGGGTCAGCTCGCCGGTGTCGTCGAGGTGCACGGCACAGGCCGTGGTGGTGTCCACGAGCCGTTCCAGCGCGTCGGCGACGACGTCCGCGCCCTCGGCGTGCCGGGCGAGCGGGGGCAGTTCGGCGGCGGCGAGGGCGATGGCGGTACGCGCCTCGGCGAGGGTGCGATAGGCCTCCCGGCGCAGCGCCCAGCGCTCGGCGCGGTCGCCGGACCCGCCGAGGACGTGCCGGAGATAGGCGTCCGCGGCGTCCGTGGCCACGGCGATCCGGGCCCGGACCCCGCCGCCGCGCTGCCCCGGCATCGGCAGGTGTCCCACGACCAGCACCAGCGCGCAGGCCAGGAGCGTCTCCCCGATCCTGCTGAGGGAGGCCCCGGGGTCCCCGCCGACCATGACCAGGGCGAGCACGAGCACCGTGGCGACGGCGGTCACGGCCGCGAAGTGCCGGGTGGAGAGGGGGACGAGCGCCCCGCACACCGCCACCAGGACGATCAGCCCCGCCGGCCGGGGCAGCGCCGCGGCGAGTCCGGCGAAGACCAGCGCGCCGAGCACGGTGCCGGCGGCCCGGCACAGCACCCGGGAGGCGAGCGGTCCGAGGTCGGGCTTGACCAGGAAGACGGTGGTGGCGGGCAGCCAGTACCAGTGCTGGTGCGGGCCGTACCAGCCGGTGCGGTGCAGGGCCTGCGCGATGGCGACGCTGCCGCCGAAGCAGAGGGCGACGCGCAGGGCGTACTCGCGTCCGCCCGTCCCGAAGGCGGCGCGCACGGCGTCGAGCGCCCCGCGGCGCCGGGCGAGCAGCCGGTGGTGGGCGCCGTCGGCGCGGTCGAAGGCCACGGCGGCCCGCAGCAGCGCGTCGTCCAGCGCGCGCAGGGCGGGGACGACGGGCGCGCCGCCGCCGTCGCGCGGCAGGTGGGGTGCGGGCAGGGGCCCGGAGACGGTGTTGCCGCGGACGGCGGCGGCGAGCCGGCGGGGCCCTTCCGCGGCCCGTTCCTCGACCGGCTCCCCCACCCAGAACAGGGCGGTGGCGGCCTCGGCGAGCGGAAGCGCGGCGGCGTACTGGGCGTGCAGCCGGCGCTCGGCGGCCGAGCTGGCGTACCGGCGCAGCCGGGGCCCGGCCAGGGCGTCCTGGGCGTGATCGAGGGCCGCGGTCAGCGCGGCCCGCCGGGCGGTGGCGTGCGGACCGCCGGTCGCGTCGAGGAGGGCGGCCACGGCGTCGTAGACCTCGGCGACCGCCCTGCGCTCCCCGTCGAACCGGAAGTCCCCGGCGAGCGAGCCGGGGGTGGGCAGGGCGAGCCGCAGCAGGAGCAGCCAGCCGGCGCCGGCGAGGAAGGCCAGGGCCCGCTGCCAGCCGCTCTCGGTCGCGGGCATGCCCGCTCCGACGGAGGCGGCGACGAGCAGTTGGATGCCCGCGGCCGAAGCCACGGGCCCGATCACGCTGACTCCGCCGCCGACCAGTCCGAGCCCGGTGAGGGCCAGGGTCAGCGGTACGGCGGACAGCCCCTGTCCGGCGTACGTACCGACGAGCAGCCCCAGGGCTCCGGCCAGCGCGGGCACCCCGAGCCGCTTGACGGAGGTGCGGCGGCTGCCCGGCCGGTCGTTGATCCCGGCGAGCATGGCACCAATGGCCGCGAGCACCCCGGCGGCCGTCCAGCCGCTGAGCACCCCGGCGAGCAGCAGCGGCCCGGCGGCGAGCGCGCCCCGGGCCATCGCGTTCCAGGGCACGGGCCCGCGCTGGGCACGGAAGGCGTGGGCGAGCCAGGGGGGTGCGACGGGCCGGGTCACGGGGCTCCTGTTCGTACGAGGGCGGGGCGGGCCTTCGGACGACGGTGGCCGGTCGGCTTGCGTTCCCACCGGGCACCGCGAAGGTGCGCCGGACACTTACAACGGTACGGCGTGTACCCCATCAGGCCGGGGCGGTCACGTTGCGGGGAGGTGAAGGAGGTGAGGGACGTGAAGAGGGGGCGGGGACGGTGAGGGCGGCCCGGAGCGGGAGCCGGACGGCAGGCGTTTCAGCCCGTCGCGGCCACTCCGAAGTCGGCGCCCGAGATGCCGGCCAGTCCCTCCGCGATGCGTCGCAGGGGGACGCGCAGAGCGGCGAGCTGGGTGCGCATCTCCTCCGCGTCCGCCCACGCCAGCTCGTGGTCGAAGGGGGCGACGTCGGCGGGGCGGCGCGACTCGTGGGCGGCGAGCCTGGGGTGCCACGTCGTCGTGAAGGGCCGAAGCGTGTCGTTGATCAGCGCGTACACCAGGCTCTGCACGGTGGCGGCGCCGGTCGGCGCGCCCTGTTCCAGGCGGACGCTGTAGGTGTGCAGCGTGGCGCGCGAGAGGTCGATGAGCGACTTCAGGGAGGTGAGGGCCTCGCGCAGGCTGCCCGCGCCGGGGGCCAGTTCCTGCACGCCGATGCGGGTGACCATCTCGACCTGGATGTCGAAGGCGGCCATCCGCTCCGACTCGCTGGGCGCTGCTGACACGGGGGCCTCCCTCCGGCTTCCGGGCAGGACCAGCGTAACGGTCTCGCGGCGGCCGCACAGGATCCGCAGGGCGGCGTGCCGCAGGGCCTCGGTGCGGGCCGGCGCCGGGTCGTGGTGGTGCCAGGCGTGCAGGGTCACCGGGTGGAGGGTCCAGCGCTCGTCGTCCGCCGGGAGACCGGACGAGGCGGCGGGGGTCAGCAGGCTGCGGGTGCGCAGTTCCGCGATGCCGTTGCCGGCCCGGCGCGCCGCGACCACCTCGGGGTCCCGGTCCAGGGCGGCCAGCACGCGCGCGGCGTCGTCGGCCGTCACCGGCAGCGGGTGCAGGGCGGCCGCGCAGCGCAGTACGTCGGCCGCGTCGGCGGTGTCCACGTCGCGGACGACGGCCGCCGTGACGTGCTCGTTCGCGAGGGTGTCCAGCAGGGATCTGCCGCGGGCGTGCAGCCGGTCGTACAGATCGTGGGCCCGGTGCCCCGAGCGCAGTGCGCGGCCGAGCAGGGACAGGGCCAGCGGGTGGCCGCCGACCGCCTCGGCCAGCGGCTCGTCGCCGCCGACGAGGGCCCTGGCGTGGGTGTCGTCCAGCGGGCCCAGGTCCACGGGGGTGCCCAGGAGGTCGTGGGCGCGGCTGCGCAGGGTGAAGACCGTGTAGCCGAGGGGGTGCGGCGCGGCCATCCCGGCGAGGGAGTGCGGCGGCGCCGGGTCCGGCGCGACGGCGTCGACGATCCAGAGGAACGGCTCGCCCTGATGCTCGAAGAAGCCGAAGAGATCGCGCGGGCCGCCCAGGCCGAGGGCGCGCAGCGACTCGTCGAAGGCGGCGCCGTCGAGCCAGAACACGCCGCCCGGGTAAGCCGCCTCGAAGCGCGCCGCGTAGTCCCGGGCGAGCCAGGTCTTGCCGATGCCCGCCATGCCGCGGATCTGCACGGCGCGGCCGGCCGAGCGTCCCACGGTGAGCGGTGCGGCGTGCGCGTGCAGGGCCGAGTGCACCCGCCACAGTTCGGACAGCCGGCCCAGGAAGCCGGGGGGTGACGCGGGCGCCCCGTGCCGGGCGCGTCCGGGACCGCGCACCGCGAGGGGCATGGGGCCCGCCAGCCGGGCGAGGTGGTCGCGTACGTCCACCACGAGGGCGCCGAGGTCGTCGGCGGAGGCGTGCCGGGCGTCGCGGAGTTCCACGGGGTGGATGTGGCCGGTGGCCGGTTCCGGGTTGACGACCATGACGCGGCGCCTGGGGTCGCCCTCGCCGAGCCCGGCGAGGTAGGCGGTCGTCAGCTCCCACTGGCAGGCCTCGCGTTCGGGGTACGCGGCCGAGTAGTAGGCCAGGAGCGCTTTGGAGCGGCCCAGTTCGCGGCGGATGGTGTCACTGATCCCGGCGAAGGAGGCGACGCCGGACTCGTCGGTGAACACCGTCAGTCCACTGTCGCGCAACGCGCGGACGAGCGGACGGACCCGCTCCACATCACCGCGGCTGTAGCTGAGGAAGACGTCCCACACGACGACTTACCCTACTGTGGGTACCGGGGAGGGCGATCATGGCACACAGGCAGCGCAGGCGGCGGCGACCGAGCGGTCCCTCGCAGATCACGGCCAAGCTCACGATTCCGTTCGTCGGCGAGATCTCCGGCACCTGGGAACCGGCGGACGCGGAACGCAGTGCGGCCTGGGAGCTGTACCTCGAACTCGTGACCCGCGTCTCGGTGGAGGAGCTGGCACGCGAGGAGGGACTGCTGCGCGAGGCGCTGTCCTCCCTGTACACCTTCTTCACCACGACCCGCGAGATCCTCCGCCGCTACGGCCCCGGCGTCGCACCGCCGCTGGCCCCCGGGCACGTCAGCTTCGGTGTCCTCGCGGTCACCGTGCTCAACCGCGTCCTGCGTCCGCTGCTGGCGTCCTGGCACCCACGGCTCACCGCCTACGAGTCCGGGCGCCCGAGTGATCACGATCCCGTGCTGTGGGAGCGGGAGTGGGAGCACGCCGAGGCGCTGCGGGCCGAGATCACGGCGGTCCGCCGTTCCCTGACCTCGCTGGCCCGCACCCTGCAGGCCGTGGCCGGCGTCGGCGACCTCATCGACCTCCCCGCTCCCCGCGCGCCGAGGGCGAACAGTGACACCCCCCCCCCGCAGGTCAGAGGCACCGTGACGGCTGAGTGGCGGAAGAGCGGCGCTCGGCCCGCCCTGCGGACGGCGTGAGCGGGCTCGGGACACACGTCGGCAGCGGCTGACCGCACCGGATCGATCATGTCCGGGTGCGGGCGGAAAACGGGATGCGATGTCTTTCCGTGGCCACCATCATCTGGTGGTCATCCCGTCCAACTCCCCCGAGGAGCCGCCATGACCGGACCGCCCACCCACGCACACGCGGTCGAGTTGCGGCGGGCCGACGGCGGCGACGCCCGGGCCGCCGCCGACGTGTACCTGCGGTCGTTCGCCGCCGCGCTGCCCAGCGTCGTCCGGCCCCGCAGCGACGACGAGGTGCGTGACTACATCCGGGACGTCGTGGTGCCCGCACGCGAGACGTGGGTGGCGGACGCGGCCGGCACCGGGATCGTCGGGCTCATGGTGCTCGACGGCGCGTCGCTGTCGCAGTTGTACCTGGACCCCGAGTGGCGGGGGCGCGGAATCGGGGACCGGTTCGTCGCGCTGGCCAAGGAGCGCGTCCCGGGCGGCCTTGACCTGTGGACCTTCCAGGTCAACAAGGCCGCCCACCGTTTCTACGAGCGCCACGGCTTCACCGCCGCCGAGTTCACCGACGGCAGCCGCAACGAGGAGGGGGAGCCGGACGTACGGTACGAGTGGCGGCCGTGAGGGCTCCGCGCCCGTCGACTCCGGCTCAGTCCGTCCCGGGCCCCCACCTCCACGACCGCATCCTCGCCCTGGCCGGTGACAGCCCGCTGATCTCGGTCATGGAACCGGTTGACGGCCGCCTGCGCCGGAGGCGATCGCCTCCGGAGATCCGGACCGCGCCCGCGCACCGGCCCGCATACAGCGGGGAGGCGGAACGCGGCGAGTGAGGGTGCGTCCCCGTCCTGCCCAGGGCCGGGGGGCTTCCCTCCGCTACGGCAGCCCCGCCGCGTCCGCCGCCGTGCGGAGCACCTCGCGCAGCATCTCGCCGGTGAGCCGGCCGGTGAAGGTGTTGCGCTGGCTGACGTGGAAGCAGCCGAACAGGTCCAGGCCGTCCAGTGCGACCCGGGTGCCGTGGGCGAAGGCCGGGCGGGGGCGCGGCACGGTCCAGCCGGCCTCGGCGAACGCGGGCAGCGCCGCCTGCCAGCCGAAGGCACCGAGGACGATCACCGCCTTCATCGTCGGGCGGAGCAGCTTCAGCTCCTGCACCAGCCAGGGGCGGCAGGTGTCGCGCTCACCGGGGGTCGGCTTGTTGGCGGGCGGGGCGCAGTGCACGGGCGAGGTGACACGGACGCCGTACAGCTCCAGACCGTCGTCCGCGCTGACCGAGGTGGGCTGCGAGGCGAGCCCCACGTCGTAGAGCGCCTGGAAGAGCACGTCCCCGGAGCGGTCGCCGGTGAACATCCGCCCGGTGCGGTTGCCCCCGTGCGCCGCCGGGGCCAGCCCCACGATCACCAGCCGGGCGTCGGCCGGTCCGTAACCGGGCACCGGCCGCCCCCAGTAGGTCCAGTCGGCGAACGCGGGCCGTTTGGTCCGGGCCACCTCCTCACGCCAGTCGACCAGCCGGGGGCAGGCCCGGCAGCCCGAGACGCGCTGGTCGAGCCGGGCGAGAGCGGTGCTGTCGTCCATAGGGTCACGGTATGCCCCCTCCGGTCGGGGTCATGCGGGTCACAGGGCACACAGCGTGCGGGCTGCGAGTGGTGGGAAATTGGGGCCGGCCGTCGTGGTCCGGCGCGTTAGGGTCGGGAACATGGCTTCCGAGGATGCGGACGAGAATCTGAGCGGCGGGACCGGTGGAGTTGGTGAGACCGGTGGGCCGGGTGGCACGCGGTCCGGCCCGGGTATCGCAGGCTCCGGTTCCTCAGCCGAGCAGCCGCTCGATCCGGGGATCGCCGCCGCCGTGGCCGCCGCCGAGGCCGCCGGGCCGGGAAGCGGCGAGACCGTCCGGATCGACAGCTGGATCTGGGCCGTGCGTCTGATCAAGACGCGGTCCCTGGGTGCCACCGCCTGCCGCGGCGGGCACGTCCACGTGAACGGCGAGCGGGCGAAGCCGGCCTACTCGGTGCGCGTGGGCGACGAGGTACGGCTACGGCACGAGGGCCGGGAACGGGTCGTGATCGTCAGACGGCTGATCCGCAAACGGGTCGGCGCGCCCGTGGCCGTGCAGTGCTACATCGACAACTCCCCTCCGCCCCCGCCCCGCGAGGCCGTCGCCCCCGCCGGTCTGCGCGACCGGGGCGCCGGGCGCCCCACCAAGCGGGACCGTCGCGAACTCGAACGCCTCCGCAGCCTCGGCGGCCCACCGAGCCCCGGAGCGGTCTCCGGCTTCCCCGGATTCACCGGCTTCGCCGGGGCGGGTGGGGCGGGAGGCAGCGGAGCGGGTGGGTCCGGTGGCGCCAGTGGGTCTCAGGGTTCTGGTGAGCCCGGTGGCTCCCGTGACACCGGTGGCCGGTCCCGGGGGCGAGGGCGGGGTCGCTGATCGCGGACCGGTTACTCACCGGGACGGCTCCACAGGGGCGGTCCCGGCAGGCGACACTCAGCCGCGCCGGAGCAGTCGCCGCAGCTCTCTGTTGTGCCCTCGGCGGGCCCAGGCTATGACGGTCAGCGGCACGATCAGGATCAGCGGGGTCGCCGCGTTCTGACCGTCGAACACCGTGAGCTGGACGATGAACGCCCCCACCATGAGCATCCCGAGCGCGGTCGCCGCGACCGACTGGAGCACCGGGATCAACAGCCCCACCGCACCGGCCAGTTCGAGCGCGCCGATGGTGTACATGGCCCCCGTCCCCCAGCCGATGTGGTCGAAGGACTCGACCGCCGACGGGTGGGCGATGAGCTTGGGAAGGGCACTGGCGACGCCGTAGAACAGGGCGAGCAGGATCTGCAGGGAGCGCAGCGCGATCCTTGCCCACCGCACTCCTCTCCCGGTGGTCATGGCCGTCGGTGTCTCGGGTGCCGTGGAGCTGATGCGGGTGGTCGTCTCGGACATCGGGGTCTCCTGGTGAAGCGGTGACGTGGGGACGTGTGACGTGGTCCAGGTCGGTTTCACCCGGGTAGACCCGGCCCGCGGCGTGAACTCATCGGCCGGCCAAGAGAGACCTCCCGTGCGCGTCCTCCGTTCTGCAGGCTTCAGGCGGCCGGTCGGGCTCTCGCCCAGATGCCGTCCGGTGTGAGATACCTGTCCACCTCCAGTCCCGCCTCTGCCAGGGCCGACTCGAACTGCTCCGTCGTCAGCGGGCGGGACAGGAACGTCTGCGTCCAGACCGCGTCCGGGAACAGGTACTCCGCCGTGACTGAGTTCACCCCGTCCCCCACGGGCTCCGCCGACGCCATGCGCACGGTGAAGCCGCTCGGGTCCCTCCGCTCCCTGGGGATGTTCGTGTGGTAGTCCGCGCCCTCCCGCTGGATGAGCACACAGCCGCCGTCCGCGACGTGCGCGGCACACGTGCGCAGCAGGCCTCTGCGGACCTCCGGGTCCCCGGCGTGCACGAGGAACGACGCGAGCATCACCACGTCGAACCTCTCGGGCAGGCGCAGGTCCTCGATGGGAGCGCATATCGTGCGCGCCCCCTGGACCCGGGCCAGCATGTCCGCGGACTCGTCCACCGCCGTCACGCCGAAGCCGCGCTCCAGCAGGTGCCGGGTCACCCGGCCCACTCCGCAGCCCAGCTCCAGGATGCTCGCCCCGGCCGGTACCGCCGCGGCGATGATGTCCGGCTCGTCACCCACCGGCAGCCGCTCGTACAACTCCACCGCGCAGCCGTCCGGGGTGATCGCACCGGGTCCCGTGCCCTCGTATCCCTCACGCATCTCGACCGTCATGCCCGGAGAACGGCCCGCCGAGGCAGCCACGTTCCCGTTCGACCACGGTTCACCCGTTCGAGTCAGGCACGCTGTTCGGGCACTCTGCGCGCCGGCGCATGCTGGTGGGCGTCATCGTCGAGGAGTACGTTGCAAGGAGGAAGTGATGATCCGATGCGTACGGGCAGTGAACCGGCGACCGCGCGCAGTGCGCTACGGGCCCGGTTCTGGCTGAGCGTGTGGGGGCTGCTCTGGGCGGTCTTCGGCACGGCGGCGTTCGCGCTCGCCGGGCGTCCCGGCTGGGCAGCCGCCTGCGGGGTGCTGTGGCTGGTCGTCACCGTGGACATGGCCGTGGTCCTGCGGCACCTGCGGCAGGGCCCGCACTACCAGCCGGGCCGTGACGTGCCGCCGTATCCCCCGCCCGACGGCCCGCCTCCCTACCCGGGGCCCCGTCGGCACCGGCACCCGTGAGAAGGGTGCCCGGCTCAGTCCTCGAAGCGGGCCGCCTTCAGGTACTCCGGGTTCGGGTCGAGCGCCGCCGCCAGTCGGAAGTGGCGTTTGGCCTGGTCGGGTCGGCCCTGGCGCTCATAGGTCCGGCCGAGCGCGAAGTGGGCGAACGCGTTGTCCGGCTCGCGCTCCAGCACGATGGTGAACTCCAGCTCGGCCGGTCGCAGTTGCGCGGCGGCGAAGAAGGCACGCGCGCGCAGCAGCCGGGCGGCGGTGTTCTCCGGGTACGCGGCGATGACTCCGTCGAGCAGCTTCACCGCGCCCCGCGGGTCCCGTGCGTTGAGCAGCTGCTCGGCGGCACGGAAGTCGATGACATGCGTCTCCGGAGTACGTCCGGTGGAACCGCTGGTCTCGGGCACGGCAAAGTCCTTCCCACGCTGAACCACTTCAACGCCCCCGGTGGCCCTCGCTATTCCGCGCCGTCCCTCTCGCCTGCCCGTCGCGTCAGGCCGTCCCACACTTCGGCGACCCGCTTCCTCAGCGCGTCCAGCGGGACGTCGTTGTCGATCAGGATGTCCGCGATCTCCGCGCGCTGTTCACGGGTGGCCTGCGCCGCCATGCGCGCCCGTGCGTCCTCCTCGGTCATCCCGCGCAGCCGGACGAGACGGTCGAGCTGGGTCTCGGGGCTCGCGTCCACCACGATCACGAGGTCGTAGAGCGGGGCCAGGCCGTTCTCGGTGAGGAGCGGGACGTCATGGACGACCACGGCGTCGTCGGCCGCATGGGATTCCAGCTCACGGGAGCGGGCGCCGACCAGCGGATGCACGATCGAGTTGAGGACGGCCAGTCTCTCGGGGTCCGCGAAGACCAGCGCGCCGAGCCGGGGCCGGTCCAGGCCGCCGTCCGCGGCGAGGATCTCCTCGCCGAACGCCTCGACCACGGCGGCGAGGCCGGGGGTGCCGGGCGCCACGACCTCGCGCGCGACGCGGTCCGAGTCGATCAGCACGGCCCCGTGCTCCACCAGCAGCCGGGACACCTCGCTCTTGCCGGCGCCGATGCCACCGGTCAGGCCCACTTTCAGCATGAGCGGAAGCTTAGGCCCTGCCACCGACAGCGCCCCCTCCGGCACCGGGCGGCCCGGACTCCTCCTGCCCTCCCCGGCACCGGGCAGCACGCGCGCCGCGCCCTCAGTTGTCGCCTTCCCGCTCCGCCAGGAACCGCTCGAACTCGCGCCCGATCTCGTCGGCCGAGGGGATGTCCACCGGCTCGGCGAGCATGTTGCCCCGGGTCTCGGCGCCCGAGGCCGCGTCGTACTGGTGCTCCAGGCCTTGGATCAGGGCGGTCAGCTCCTCGTCGCCCTCCTGGATCTGGCGGTCGATCTCGGTCTGCGTGCGGTGCGCCTCGGTGCGCAGGGAGTGGGCGACACCGGGCAGGACCAGGCCGGTGGCGGCGGTGACGGCCTCCAGGACGGTCAGCGCGGCGTCCGGGTATGCCGAGCGGGCGATGTAGTGCGGGACGTGCGCGGCCACGCCGAGGACGTCGTGACCGGACTCCGCGAGGCGGTACTCGACCAGGGACTCGGCGCTGCCGGGCACCTGGGCCTCCTCGAAGGGGCTGCGGTGGCCGGGGACGAGGTCGGTCCGGTTGCCGTGCGGGGTCAGGCCCACGGGACGGGTGTGCGGGACGCCCATGGGGATGCCGTGGAAGTTCACGGACAGGCGCACGCCCAGCCGCTCCACGATCTGGCGGACGGCGGCGGCGAAGCGCTCCCACTCCACGTCGGGCTCCGGCCCGGACAGCAGCAGGAAGGGCGCTCCGGTGGCGTCCTGGACCAGACGGACCTCAAGGGCCGGCACCTCATAGCCGTCCCAGTGGTCCCGTTTGAAGGTCAACAGGGGTCTGCGGGCCCGGTAGTCGACGAGCCGGTCGTGGTCGAAACGCGCCACGAGCTGGTGGGGCAGTGAGGCGAGCAGCCGGTCGACGATCTGGTCGCCGGTCTCCCCCGCGTCGATGTATCCGTCGAAGTGGTAGAGCATGACAAGGCCGGCCGACTCCTGGGCGAGCGCCATGTCGACAACGGCGAGGCCCTTCGGCTCCCATGCGTACAAACCCTGCGGATCAAGCACTGTGACCGCTCCTCCTCGTGTTCCTCCTGCACAACACGCCCCGGAGCGCGGGCATTCCCGGTCGGCCCGCTGATCAGGCAGCTTGGGCGGCCCACCTTGACGTCCCGTCAGCGGGTCCGTACGTGCAGGGAACGCGAGCCGCCGGACCCGGAAAACCCTGAGGGGCCGTACCTCGAAAGGTACGGCCCCTCAGTCGCCTATCGGCTATGCCTCAGCGGCAGCGATCAGCTCTGGCCGCCGGCCAGCTTCTCGCGCAGCGCGGCAAGCGCCTCGTCCGAGGCGAGGGCACCGGAGGTGTCCGCACCCTCGGAGGAGTACGAACCGCCACCCGAGGCGGCCGGAGCGGCAGCCTCGCCACCCTCGGCGGCAGCGGCGGCGTCGGCCTCGCGGGACTTGATGACCTGCTGCTGGTGCTGCTCGAAGCGGGTCTGCGCCTCGGCGTACTGGTGCTCCCACGCCTCGCGCTGGGTCTCGTAGCCCTCGAGCCAGTCGTTGGTCTCGGGGTCGAAGCCCTCAGGGTAGATGTAGTTGCCCTGGTCGTCGTAGGACGCGGCCATGCCGTACAGGGTCGGGTCGAACTCGACCGAGGCCGGGTCGGCACCGAAGGCCTCATTGGCCTGCTTCAGCGAGAGGCTGATGCGGCGGCGCTCGAGGTCGATGTCGATGACCTTGACGAAGATCTCGTCGTTGACCTGGACGACCTGCTCCGGGATCTCCACGTGGCGCTCGGCCAGCTCGGAGATGTGGACCAGACCCTCGATGCCCTCGTCCACGCGGACGAACGCACCGAACGGAACCAGCTTCGTGACCTTGCCGGGCACGACCTGGCCGATCTGGTGGGTGCGGGCGAACTGCTGCCACGGGTCTTCCTGGGTCGCCTTCAGCGACAGGGAGACGCGCTCGCGGTCCATGTCCACGTCGAGAACCTCGACGGTGACCTCCTGGCCGACCTCGACAACCTCGGAGGGGTGGTCGATGTGCTTCCAGGACAGCTCGGAGACGTGGACCAGACCGTCGACGCCACCCAGGTCCACGAAGGCACCGAAGTTGACGATCGAGGAGACCACACCGGAACGGACCTGACCCTTCTGGAGGGTCGTGAGGAACGTCTGGCGGACCTCGGACTGGGTCTGCTCCAGCCAGGCACGGCGGGACAGGACCACGTTGTTGCGGTTCTTGTCCAGCTCGATGATCTTCGCCTCGAGCTCCTTGCCCACGTAGGGCTGGAGGTCGCGGACACGGCGCATCTCGACCAGGGAGGCCGGGAGGAAGCCGCGGAGGCCGATGTCGAGGATGAGACCACCCTTGACGACCTCGATGACGGTACCGGTGACGATGCCGTCCTCTTCCTTGATCTTCTCGATGGTGCCCCAGGCACGCTCGTACTGGGCGCGCTTCTTCGAGAGGATCAGGCGGCCTTCCTTGTCCTCCTTCTGGAGGACCAGGGCCTCGATCTCGTCACCGACGGCGACGACCTCGTTCGGGTCGACGTCGTGCTTGATCGAGAGCTCGCGGCTCGGGATGACACCTTCGGTCTTGTAACCGATGTCGAGCAGGACCTCGTCCCGGTCGACCTTCACGATGACGCCGTCGACGATGTCGCCGTCGTTGAAGTACTTGATCGTCTCGTCGATCGCGGCGAGGAAGGCTTCCTCGTTACCGATGTCGTTGACCGCTACCTGCGGGGTGGTGGCGGTGGTCTCGGTGCTGCTCGTCATGTGGGAAAGGGCTCCGGTACGGACATTGAAGTCGTAGGTACTGCTTACGCCGGGAGCCCGTTTCGCTCTGCAGAAGCCGGACAGCCTAGGAAGCGCCACACAAAACCACTGGTGGCGCCTCGACAACCGAGGGGACATACAACAGATGCGAGCGCAGCCTGCTACGTCTGAGGTGCGCAGGCCCGCAGCGCAACTTGTAGCATACGGGGGCAGCCGGACAGGGTCAATGCGCGAAGGCGCACACCCGGGGCGGATCGCCGCATTCCCGGCACAAGTTTCTTCCCAGGAGGCCACGAGGGCCCGTGGGACCGCTTCCGCGACCGCTCCCCGGCGGGTTGGACGGAAGAGTACGACGAGGGAGCCGATCATCCAAGAGCCCGAGACGAACCGACCCGCGGAGCCCGAGCCGGAGGCCACCCGGCGCGACGCGGGGGTCGCGGAGAGCGCCCGCGCCAACCGGGGCTGGTGGGACCGCAACGCGGACGAGTACCAGGTCGAGCACGGCACGTTCCTCGGCGACGACCGCTTCATGTGGGGCCCGGAGGGCCTGGACGAGGTGGAGGCCGAGCTGCTGGGGGCGCCGGAGGAGCTGAAGGGCCGGGACGTGCTGGAGATCGGCGCGGGCGCGGCGCAGTGCTCGCGCTGGCTGGCTGCCCAGGGCGCCCGCCCGGTGGCGCTTGACCTCTCGCACCGCCAGCTGCAGCACGCCCTGAGGATCGGCGGCTCCTTCCCCCTCGTCTGCGCCGACGCCGGGGCGCTGCCCTTCGCCGACGGCTCCTTCGACCTGGCGTGCTCCGCGTACGGGGCGCTGCCGTTCGTGGCGGACCCGCAGCTGGTGCTGCGCGAGGTGCGGCGCGTCCTGCGGCCGGGCGGCCGGTTCGTGTTCTCGGTGACGCACCCGATCCGCTGGGCCTTCCCGGACAAGCCGGGCCCCGAGGGCCTGTCCGTGTCCGCCTCCTACTTCGACCGCACGCCTTACGTCGAGCAGGACGAGGAGGGCCGCGCGATCTACGTGGAGCACCACCGGACGCTCGGCGACCGGGTCCGGGACATCGCGGCCTCGGGTCTGCGGCTGGTGGACCTGGTCGAGCCGGAGTGGCCGGCCTGGAACACCGCGGAATGGGGCGGCTGGTCCCCGCTGCGCGGCCACCTGATCCCGGGCACGGCGATCTTCGTGTGCGAGCGGGACTGATTCTCGCTCCCGTACGTGTACTCACATGTACCTACACGCGCGCGTGTGAGGGCCGTTTGTCCGTACGCGCGCGTGAGGGGCGTTTTCCGGGGCGTACGACACTGGGGGCGTGATCCGTTACGACGCCCTGGACGCGCTGCCCGTGCGCTCCGCCCTGCCCGCCCTGACCGAGGCCCTGGAGAGTGCCGGCACCGCCGTGCTGGTGGCGCCGCCCGGTACCGGCAAGACGACGCTCGTACCGCTGGTGCTGGCGGGGCTCGTCGGGGACGGTCCGGCGCGGCGTGTCGTGGTGGCCGAGCCGCGGCGGATCGCGGCGCGGGCGGCGGCCCGGCGGATGGCGTGGCTGCTGGGCGAGCGGCCGGGCGAGAGCGTGGGTTTCACGGTGCGCGGCGAGCGGGCGGTGGGGCGGCACACGCGCGTGGAGGTCGTCACGACCGGTGTGCTGCTCCAGCGGCTCCAGCGCGACCAGGAGCTGGCCGGCGTCGACGCCGTCGTCCTGGACGAGTGCCACGAGCGGCATCTGGACGCCGACACGGTGGCCGCCTTCCTGTGGGACGTACGGCAGGCGCTGCGGCCGGAGCTGCGCCTTGTGGCCGCGTCGGCGACGACGGACGCGCAGGGCTGGGCCCGGCTGCTGGGCGGGGCCCCGGTGGTGACGGCGGAGGGTGTCGGCCATCCGGTGGAGGTGGTGTGGGCGCCGCCGACGCGTCCGGTACGGCCGCCGCACGGGATGCGGGTCGATCCGGCGCTGCTCGGGCACGTGGCGTCGGTGGTGCGGCGGGCGCTGGCCGAGCGGTCGGGGGACGTGCTGTGTTTCCTGCCCGGGGTGGGCGAGATCGCGCGGGTGGCTGGCCTGCTCGGGGATCTGGGTGACATCGACGTGCTCCAGGTGCACGGGCGGGCACCGGCCGCCGTGCAGGACGCGGTGCTGACGTCCGGGGAGCGGCGCCGGGTGGTGCTGGCGACGTCGGTGGCGGAGTCGTCGTTGACGGTGCCCGGAGTGCGGTCGGTGGTGGACTCGGGGCTGGCGCGGGAGCCGCGGGTGGATCACACGCGGGGGCTGAGCGGGCTGACGACGGTACGCGCGTCGCGGGCCGCCGGGCGGCAGCGGGCGGGGCGGGCCGGGCGGGAGGCGCCGGGCGCGGTGTACCGGTGCTGGTCGCAGGCCGAGGACGGGCGGCTGCCGGCGTTCCCGGCGCCGGAGATCAAGGTGGCCGACCTGACGGCGTTCGCCCTCCAGGCGGCCTGCTGGGGCGATCCGGACGCCTCGGGGCTGGCGTTGCTGGACCCGCCGCCGGGTGGGGCGATGGCGGCGGCGCGCTCGGCGCTGTCGGCGGTCGGAGCGGTGGACGCCGCCGGGCGGGCGACGCCGGTCGGTGTGCGGCTGGCGCGGCTGGGCGTGCACCCGCGGCTGGGGCGGGCGCTGCTGAGCGGCTCGGACGCCGGTGCGGAGGTCGTCGCGCTGCTGTCCGAGGAGGTGCCTCGGGAGTACGGGGACGATCTCGCCGCCGCGCTGCGCCGGGCCCGGCACGGGGGCGACGCGTACGGGACGCGCTGGCGCGGCGAGGTACGGCGCCTGCGGTCCCTCTCCGCCGACCTCGGCCGGCCGACGCGGGGGGAGGCCGCGTCCGGGGCCGGCGGTGGTGTGGAGGACCGGCTGGCAGGGGTCGTCGCCGGGACGGCGTTTCCCGAGCGGGTGGCCAGGCTCGACGGGGGGTCGTACCTCATGGCGTCCGGGACGCGGGCGGAGCTGGGCGAGGGCTCCGGGCTGCGCGGCGCGCCGTGGATCGTGGTGGCCGTCGCCGACCGGCCCGCCGACAAGGGGCACGCGCGCGTGCGGCTCGGCGCCGCCGTGACCGAGGACGTCGCGCGGGACGTCGCGGGGGCGCTGCTCGCCGAGGAGACCGAGGTGCGCTGGGGCGAGGGGGATGTCGTCGCCCGGCGGGTCGAGCGGCTCGGGGCCGTGGAGCTGGCCGTACGGCCGCTCCAGGACGCCGACCCGGCGCTCGTCCGTGCCGCGCTGCTCGACGGACTCCGGCACGAGGGGCCCGGGCTGCTGCGCTGGTCGGCCGATGCGGAGGTGCTGCGGCAACGGCTGGCGTTCCTGCGCGCGCACCTAGGGGAGCCGTGGCCGGATGTGTCGGACGAGGCGCTGTACGCGCGCGTGGACGAATGGCTGGAACCCGAGCTGAGCCGGGCCCGGCGGCGGGCGGACCTCGCCCGGATCGACGCCGGCCAGGCGCTCGCGCGGCTGCTGCCCTGGGCGAGCGGGGCGGCCGGGCGGCTGGACGAACTGGCGCCGGAGCGGATCACCGTGCCGAGCGGGTCCCGGATCCGGGTCGACTACCGGGATCCGGAACGGCCCGTGCTGGCCGTCAAGTTGCAGGAGATGTTCGGGCTGGCGGACACGCCCGCCGTGGCCGGGGTGCCGGTGCTCGTGCACCTGCTCTCCCCCGCCGGGCGGCCCGCCGCCGTCACGGCCGACCTCGCCTCCTTCTGGCGGGACGGCTACCGCGGCGTGCGTGCGGAACTGCGCGGGCGGTATCCCAAGCACCCCTGGCCCGAGGACCCGGCCACCGCGGAGCC
>NZ_JANUGP010000014.1 GCF_024753135.1 Streptomyces pyxinicus
TACGTGGTCGTCCTCCGCCACGTCGAGCAGCGTGACCCGTAGCGGCGGCTCGGCGGTCAGGTCGAAGGTGCCGCCGGCGGCGGCCGTCACCTCCCGCTCCAGGTCCGGCGCCGCGACCGCGCGCACCGCGAACGGCACCCGGCACTCCTCAGGGGCCAGAACCCGCTGGTACGGCTCCCCGTCCACCTCGGTGAACACCGTGCGCAGCACCTCGTGCCGGGCCACCACGTCGCCGAAGGCCGCATCCAGGGCCCGCGCGTCCACCGTGCCGCGCAGCCGCAGCGCGACCGGGAGGGTGTAGGTGTCGCTCGGCCCCTCCACCTGATGCAGGAACCACAGTCGCCGCTGGGCGTAGGACACCGGCAGCGGCACGGGACGCTCGGTGACCCGGGACGGCTCCGGGCGGGCGGACGCCGCGCGCTCGGCCAGCCGGGCGGCGAGCGCGGCGATCGTCCGGGTCTCGAAGACGTCCCGCACCGAGCAGGCGGTGCCCCCGTCGCGGACCAGGGCGGCGAGCCGGGTGGCGAGCAGTGAGTGCCCGCCCAGCGCGAAGAAGTCGTCGTCGGCGCCGACGCCGGACACGCCCAGCACCTCGGCGAACACGTCGGCCAGCCGCTCCTCGACCGCGCCGCGCGGGGGCCGGGAGGTCTCCCGCGCCGCGAGCACCGGGGCGGGGAGCGCGGCCCGGTCCAGCTTGCCGTTGACGTTCGTCGGCAGCACGTCCAGCGGTACGACGGCCGCCGGGACCATGTAGTCGGGCAGGTCGGCCGCCAGGTCGCGGCGCAGGGCGGCCGGGTCCGCCGTACCGGTGACGTACGCGACCAGACGGGGTGCGCCGGGGGCGTCCTCGCGGACCACGGCCGCGGCCGAGGTGACCCCGGGCCGTGCCGTCAACGCCTCCTCGATCTCGCCGAGTTCGATGCGGAAGCCGCGCAGCTTGACCTGGTCGTCGGCGCGTCCGAGGAACTCCAGCAGGCCGTCCGGACGCCACCGGGCCAGGTCGCCGGTGCGGTACATGCGGGTGCCGGGCGGCCCGTAGGGGTCGGCGGTGAACCGCTCCGCGGTCAGGGCGTACCGGCCCAGATAGCCGCGCGCGCCCTGCGCACCCGACAGGTACAGCTCGCCGGGCACCCCGGGCGGCACCGGACGCAGCCGCGCGTCCAGGACGTGGGCGCGGGTGTTGTCCAGGGGGCGGCCGACGACCGGGGTGGCGCTGTCGGTGACCCGGGCCATGAGCGCGTCCACCGTGAACTCGGTCGGACCGTAGTAGTTGACCGTCTCCACGCCGGGCACGGCGGCCAGTTCCGTCCACAGCGCGGGCGGTACCGCCTCGCCGCCGAGCAGGAACAGCGGCGGGCGCCAGGTGCCGGCCAGCAGACCGGCGTCGAGCAGCTGGCGGGCGTAGGACGGGGTGACGTCCAGCGTGTCGATACGGTGCTCACGCACATAGGCGACCACCGCGTCCGCGTCCCGGCGGCCGAACTCGTCCAGGACGTGCAGTTCGTGCCCGGCGACCAGCCACAGCAACTGCTCCCAGGAGGAGTCGAACGCGAACGACGCCGTGTGCAGCGCCCGTACCCGGCGGCCCAGCCGCTCGGCGACCGGCCGGTACAGGGCGCGCTCGTGGTCCCGGTACAGGTTCGTCAGCCCGGTGTGGTGCAGGCCGACCCCCTTGGGGCGGCCGGTCGAGCCCGAGGTGTAGATGACGTAGGCGAGGTGGCCGGGGCCCGCCGTACGGGGGACGGGCAGGTCCAGGGCCGTGGCGAGGCGGGCCGTGAACGCCGGCTCGTCCAGCGGCAGCCGTGCCACGCCCGGCAGTTCGGGCACCGAGTCGATGACCGCGCCCGCCGTCAGCACGCACACCGGTGCCGCGTCCCGGAGCATGAACTCCAGCCGGTGCGCCGGGTGGTCCAGGTCCAGCGGGAGGTAGGCGCCGCCCGCGCGCAGGACGGCGAACGCGGCCACCACCGAGTCGGCCGAGCGCGGCAGGGCCAGCGCCACCACCGTGTCCGGGCCGACGCCCTCGGCGGCCAGCACCCGCGCCAGCCGCTCCACCCGGTCGTCCAGGCCGGTGAAGCTCAGCCGCTGCGCACCGCAGACCACGGCCGTCGCCCCCGGCGTGTGCGCGGCGCGCTGGGTAAGCAGTTCCGCCACGGTCCCCACCGGCACCGGGCGGGCGGTGGCGTTCCACTCCGCGAGCCGCTCGCGCTCCGTGTCATCGAGCAGCGCGTACCCGGAGAGGGGCAGCGCGGGGTCGGTCACGGCCTGCGCGAGCAGACGCAGGAGGCGGTCCGTCAGCCGCTCGACCGTGGGCCGGTCGAAGAGGTCGGCGGCGAAGAACACCTCCAGGTCGAGATCGTCGGCGTGGGCCGTGTCGGAGAACGTGAAGTCGAGGTCGAACTTCGTGGTGCCGGGGTCGATCCGGTCCACCCGGGTGTCCCGGCCGAACAGCCGGCGCACGTCCTGGGTGACCGTGCTGTGCGACACCATCGTCTGGAAGAGGGGGTGCCGGGCCAGGCCGCGGTGCGGGTTGACGGCCTCGACCACCGTGTCGAAGGGCAGGTCGGCGTGGTCCAGGGCGGTGAGGTCCGTGGCCCGCACCCGCTGGAGGAGTTCGGCGAAGGTGGGGTCGCCGCTCAGATCGGCGCGCAGGACCAGGGTGTTGACGAAGAAGCCGACGAGGTCGTCCAGCGCGGTGTCGGTGCGTCCGGCGACCGGGGTGCCGAGGGGGATGTCGTCCCCGGCGCCGAGCCGGTGCAGCAGGGCGGCGACCGCCGCGTGCACCACCATGAACACACTGGTGCCGCTCTCCCGCGCCAACCGCCGTATTTCGATGGCCAGTTCAGAGGGGAGTTCGCGGTGCACCATGCCGCCCGCGTGGCTCGGTTCGGCCGGACGCGGCCGGTCGGCGGGCAGCGTCAGCTCCTCGGGCAGCCCCGCCAGCGCCTTGCGCCAGTGGTCCGCCTCACGGGCGGCCGGCGAGTCCCCGGTGCCGTCGAGGAGGGCGCGCTGCCAGAGGGCGAAGTCCGCGTACTGGACGGGCAGTTCGGGGAACTCCGGGGCGGTGCCCGAGATCCTCGCAGCGTAGGCCGTCTCCAGGTCGCGCAGGAACGGGCCCATGGACCACTCGTCGCTCGCGATGTGGTGCAGCAGCACCACCAGCGCCTGCGCCCCGGTCGCCGGATCGCACAACAGCGTGACCCGGACCGGCGGTTCGGCCGCCAGGTCGAAGAGATGGCCGAGCGCCCGCTCGCTCTCGGCGTCGAAGCGCTCCTCGGCCATCACCACGACCCGCAGCCGTACGTCCGCCCGCTCGGGCGCGAGCACCCGCTGGTACGGCTCCCCGCCCGTCTCGGCGAACACCGTGCGCAGCGTCTCGTGCCGGGCCACGACGTCACCCAGCGCCGCGTCCAGGGCGCCTGGGTCCAGGGGCTCGGTGAAGCGGGCCGTGAAGGGGATGTTGTAGGCCGCGCTCGGGCCCTGCATCTGGTGCAGGAACCACAGCCGCCGCTGGGCGTGCGACAGCGGCAGCAGCTCCGGGCGGACGCCGGCCGTCAGCGGCGGACGACCCACGCTGTCCCGGCCGGCCAGCCGCTCGGCCAGCCCGGCGGCCGTACGCGCCTCGAACACGTCACGGATGCCGCACTCGGCGCCCAGCGTGCCGCGCACCCGGGCGATCACCCGCGCGGCGAGCAGCGAGTGGCCGCCGAGGGTGAAGAAGTCGTCGTCGGGGCCGACCGACGGCAGCCCGAGCACGTCGGCGAGGATGCCGGTCAGGATCTCCTCCCGGGCACCGCGCGGGGCGCGGGCCCCGGCCGTGGTCAGCCCGGACAGGTCGGGGGCGGGCAGCGCGCGCCGGTCCACCTTGCCGTTGGCGGTCAGCGGGAAGGCGTCGAGGACCACCACGGCCGACGGGACCATGTACTCCGGCAGCCGTTCGGCCGCCCGTTCCCGCAGCGTGACCGGGTCCGGCGCCTGGCCGTCGCCCGCCGGGACGACGTAGCCGACGAGGTGCCGGCTGCCGGGCACGTCCTCGCGGACGACGGCCACCGCGCGGCCCACGGTCTCCGCCGCGCCCAGCACGCTCTCGATCTCGCCGAGTTCGATGCGGAAGCCGCGCAGCTTGACCTGGTCGTCGGCCCGGCCGAGATACTCGATCCGCCCGTCCGGGCGGCGCCGCACCAGGTCGCCGGTGCGGTACATCCGGGTGCCGGGCGGCCCGTAGGGGTCGGCCACGAACCGCTCGGCGGTCAGGGCGTACCGGCCCAGGTAGCCGCGCGCGAGCTGGGCGCCGGCCAGGTACAGCTCGCCGGCCCGGCCTGCCGGGGTGTGCCGCAGGGCGCCGTCGAGGACGTGGGCGCGGGTGTTCCAGAACGGGGTGCCGATGTCGGGCGTGCCCGTGTGGTCGGGCGCGAGGTCGCTGGAGGTGGCCCAGACGGTGGCCTCGGTCGGACCGTAGACGTTGGTGACCCGGCGGGCGGTGCGGGCCAGCCGCTCGGCCAGGTCCGCCGGGACCGCCTCGCCGCCGACCAGGACGGACGTCCCGACCAGCGCCGCCGGGGTGCCGTCGGCGAGCAGCGCGTGCCACAGCGACGGCGTCGCCTGCATCACCGCCGGCCGGTGGGCGTCCACCAGCGCGGCGAGCGCCGCCGGGTCGCGTACGGTGTCCCGGTCCGCGAGGACCACGGTGGCGCCGCTGATCAGCGGCGTCCACAGCTCCAGCGCCGCGATGTCGAAGGAGATCGTGGTGACCGCGACCAGGGTGTCACCGGGGGACAGGGCCAGCTCGTGCGCCTGCATCCGCAGGAAGTTGGCGAGCGCCGCGTGCGGCACCACCACGCCCTTGGGGCGGCCGGTGGAGCCGGAGGTGTGGATCACGTACGCCGGGTGCCCGCCGTCCAGCGGCGCGAGCCGCTCGGCGTCGGCGACCGGGCTGGCGGGCAGCGCGGCGAGGGCGGCCAGGGTGTCGGGCGCGTCGAGTACGAGGGTCTCGGTGCCCGGCACGTCCGGCGCGCTCGGCGCGGCGGCCAGGGTGGTCAGCACGCACACTGGGCGGGCGTCGCGCACCATGTGGTCCAGCCGGTCGGCCGGGTAGTCGAGGTCCAGCGGCAGATAGGCGCCGCCCGCCTTCAGGACCGCCAGCAGCGCGACCAGCAGGTCCTCGGTGCGGGGCAGCGCGATGCCGACGTAGGACTCGGGGCCGACGCCGCGCGCGATCAGCAGCCGGGCGATCCGGTTCGCGCGCTCGTCCAGCTCCGCGTAGGCCAGTTGACAGCCGCCCGCGATGACGGCGGTCGCGGCGGGCTGGGCGGCGGCCTGTTCGGCGACCGCGTCCACGACCGTCCCCGGCGGCACCTCGCGGGCGGTGGCGGCGGCCGCGTCGTCCAGGGCGCGCCGGGTCCGGTCGTCCACCAGCTCGGGGCCGCCCACCGGGGTGCCGGGTCCGGCGGCGGCGAGTTCGGTCAGGAAGCGGTGGAACTCGGCACAGCGCGCGGCGAGTTGGTCCGCGTCGTAGGCGAGCGGGTTGGCGTCCAGCTCGAAGCGGATGTGTCCGTGCGCCGCGTCGTGGTACAGGCCGAGGGTGAGGTCGTGTACGGGCCCGGCGGCGATGTTGCGCGCGGTGCCGGGCGCGCCCGCGAAGTCCAGGGCGTAGTCGAAGGCCTTGATGTTCACCATCGGGCCGAGCACGCCCTGCTCCCGGCCGACGAGTCCGAGGTCGCGCCGGATGTCCTCGGCCCGGTAGCGCTGGTGGGCGCGCAGGTCGCGGACCAGGCCCGCGACCTCGGCCGTCAGCTCGCCGATGCCGGCACCGGGCCGGACCGGGACCCGCAGCGGCAGTACGTTCACCACCATCGCCGGCACCCACAGCGCCGCCGAACCCAGCCGGGACATGGCCGGCATGGACAGCAGGACGTCCCGGGAGCCGGTCGAGCGGTGCAGGAACGCGGCGAACGCCGCCGTCACCACGTCCGCCCAACTCGCCCGCGCCGCCCGGCCGATGGCGTGCAGACCGGCCGTCGCCTCGGGGGTCAGCACGACGCCGTCGCGCAGGAAGGTCTGCGAGGCGGGGTGCGCGGCACCGGCCAGCAGTTCGGGCTCGGGCCGGTCGGCGAGCCGGGACGACCAGAACTCCCGGTCCTCGGCGACCTTTCCGGAATCCCGGTAGTCCCGCTCCTCGGCGACCACGTCGGCCAGCGGACGGAACGGCGTGGGCTCCGGCTCCGCGCCCCGGACCAGGGCCGTGTACACCTGGGCGACGCGCCGGGCGACCAGGGAGAAGGCGTAGGCGTCGAGCGCGATGTGGTGGGCGCGCTGGTACCACAGGGCGCGGTCCGGGCCGACCAGGTGCAGCGCGTACGCGAACAGCGGTTCGGTGGCCGGGTCGAGGGGACGGCTCATGTCGGCGCGCATCAGCTCCAGCGCCGCCGCGTCGGGGTCACCGGCGTCCCGGTGGTCCACCACCCGCAGCACCGGGCCCCCGGGCACCTCGCCGTGCGGTGCCAGGAGTTGCCAGGGCTCGCCCGCCTCGTCCTCCTCGAACCGCACCGTGAGCGCCTCGCACTCCCGGACCGTGCGGCACACGGCCTCCTCGAAGGCGGCGACCTCGACCGGACCGTTGATCTCCACGTACTGCCCGACGTTGTAGACCGGGGAGTCGGGGGCCAGCCGCTGGCCGTACCAGACTCCGGTCTGGGCTCCCGTGAGGGGGAGTCGCCGCTGGGCACGCTCGGTCATGGGTCTCGCTCCAGGGTGGGGCGCGGCGCGATGGGGCATCGTCCGCAGGGGAGGGGCAGGAGTGCGCGGCGCCGCGGGGTCCGTACGGCGCGGTGGGCGGGTGGGAACCGGGGCGGCCGCCCGAGGGAAGCCCTTTGTCGGCAGGGGACTTGGCGGCGGGGAGGTCCCGGCCGGCCCCGATGGGTCGGAGCCTCGGCCGGTCCCGGCAGGACGGGCCCTCGACCGGTCCTCCGGCGGGGACGGGCCGGAGGACCTAGCCGGCGGTGGCCGGGACGTCCCGCTCGGGACCGGTCCCGGACGGGCCCTCGACAGCGGCCTCACCGGCCCCGGCGCCGGCAAGGGGACCGGCGTCGGTATCGGGACCGGTCCCGGTCTCGTCCTCGTCGCCCGGGAGGGTGGCCCGGCGCAGGCCCGGCACCAGGACGGCGGCCAGCACCGCGGCGACGGCGCACACCGCGCCGTTGACGACGGCCGCGCCGGCCGGGTTGAACCAGCGGGCCACCAGGGCCACTTCGGCGTCGCCGAGGACGTTGCCGGTGGTGCCCTGCGCGGTGACGACGCTGACCACGCGTCCGCGCAGCCGGTCCGGGGTGTTGTGCTGGACCAGGGCGTATTCGAGGATCTCGTAGACCGTGCCGGCGGCGCCGCCGACGGCCAGCATCAGTACGGCGATCCAGACGCTGTGGCTCAAGCCGAAGCCGATGGTGGCCAGGCCGCCGGTGAGCGCGGCGGTGAGCAGCAGCCGGCCGGGCCGCCGGTGCCGGACGACCCAGCCACTGGTGGCGGAGACGAGCACGGCGCCCACGGCCGGGGCGGTGTAGAGCAGGCCGAGGATCACGTCGCCGCCGCCGAAGCGGGTGGCGACCAGTTCCGGGAAGAGCACCACCGGCAGGTTGAACAGGACGGTGATCCCGCCGAGGCCGAGCAGTGCCCCCACCACGCGGTTGCGCAGCGCGAACTTGAAGGCCACGAGCGGGGAGCCGCCGTCCTCGCCGCTCTCGTCCGCGTCGTCGTCCGCGTCCGCGACCGGCGGCAGCGGCCGTACCCGCAGGATGAGCAGCGTGGTCACGGCGGTGGTGACGGCGGTGAAGGTGAACACCGGGCCGGGGCCGCCCGCGGCGAGCAGCACACCGCCGAGCAGCGGGGCGGAGATGGAGCCGATCTCACCGGTGAGGGAGATCAGCGCGCCGGCCGCCGGGAGCTGGTCGGGGCGTACCAGGGTGGGCGCCACCGCCATCAGGGCCGTGACGCTCACGCCGGTGGCGAGTCCGTCCAGGGCGACACAGCCGTAGATCCCCCACAGGCTGGGGTCGGCCAGGAACGCGTTGACCGCGAGTCCCGCGAAGGCCACCGCGGCGGACGCCCGTGCTCGCACGATGAGCCGTCTGCGGTCCGTGCGGTCGGCCATCCAGCCGCCCCACAGCGAGCCGAGCAGCACCGTCACGCTCATGATCATGCTGGCGACGGCGACGCTGAAGGTCGACTCGGTCAGGTCGTACACCTGCGCGGACAGGGCGACGGTCGCCATGCCGAGGCCGAACAGGGACACCACGCGGGCGACGAAGATGGCCCTGAAGTCCCTGCTGGTGCGCAGGGGTTCGATGTCGACCAGCAGGTCACGCGCCCGCACGGGGCGCTCCGGCGGGATCGAGGAGCGTGGCCCAGTCGGTCAGGGTCGGGCGCTCGGCGAGTTCGGCGAAGCCGACCTCCGCGCCGTCGGCCCGCCACCCCTCCACGAGCGTCATCATCCGGACGGAGTCCAGTCCCTGGTCGAACACGTTCTCGTCGACGGCCACCTCCTCGGCCTGGACGTAGAGCAGTCCGGCGAGGTCGTCGCGCAGGCGGTCGAGGGTGAAGGGCTGCGGTCTGGATACGTCGGTCATGGGTCTTCCTCTCCTGATCGATGTTTTTTCGTGGTGAGTTAGGTAAGCCTTACCTAACAATCATTCCTCGGTCGGGTCAAGTTCGGGACCGTGCGGCCAGGCCGGCCGGACGCATGTCGGTCCAGTGCTCGTCCACGTAGGCGAGGCAGCCCTGCCGGGAGTCCTCGCCGTGCGCGGCGGTCCAGCCCGCGGGCACCTCGGCGAACGCGGGCCACAGTGAGTGCTGGTCCTCGTCGTTGACGAGGACCAGGTAGCGGGCGTCGTCGTCCTCGAAGGGGTTGGTCGCGGGCATGGGTGATCTCCTCGTGGGGGTGGTGGGTGCGCGTGCGGATGCGTGCGGGTGTGCGGGGGAGGGTCTCGCACCGCCGCACACCGGACATTCACTTAGGTAAGGCTTGCCTAAAATTGCCCAAAGTCGGGTAGGTGTCAAGCCTGGTGGGGGCGCGTGGGCCGCGATGACCGAAGGGGGCGGCGGGGCGCACGCGGCTGTGCCGCTCGTGCCGCCCGCCACCGCAACGCGGCCCCTGGGCGGGGTCGTTGTCCGTCGCCGCCGCGGACGTTACCCGACGGCGCGCTCGGTCCGCTCCCGGACGTACGCGCCCGGGGTCCGGTCGAAGTGCCGCCGGAAGGCCAGGATGAAGCCGTTCGCACTGACGAAGCCGACCCGCGCCGCCACGGCTCCGACCTGGTGTCCCTCGGCCAGCAGGGCCAGGGAGTGGTTGAGCCGCGCCCGGGTGCGCCACTCCGAGAAGGACAGGCCGGTCTCCACCCGGAACGCCCTGCGCAGGCTGGTGGAGCTGGTGTACAGCGCCTCGGCCCACTCGGTCGCCGTCCGCGGGTCGCCCGGGTCGCGCAGCAGCGCCACGGCCACCGCGCGGGCCGCCGTGCTCGCGGGCCGGGGCAGCGGCAGCCGCTGCTCGTCACCGGCCAGTTCGGTGAAGACCGCGGCGTCCTCGGGCACGGCTCCCGAACTGCGCATCCGGGTCAGCAGCAGGCGGCGCCTGACCTCGCCGACGTGCACGACCGTCGCCCGCGTGTACGGCAGCGGGTACCGCTCCGCGTCGAAGGTCTCGCTGACCACCAGTGAGTCCGGCTCGAAGCGCGCGCTGTGCGGCACGCCCGCCGGCAGCCACAGGCCCACCGCCGGTGACAGCACGTGGTCCGTCTCCCGTGCCGTCACCACGATCCGGCCCAGCGGGACATACAGGAACTGGTGGAAGTCGTGCACGTGTGTGGGGTGGCCCTCGGTCGTGACGCCCGCGTCGTCCGCTCGTTCCGCCCGTCTGTGTCCCGGCTCCTCCGGGTCCGCGTGCTCCGTCTGCTTCGTCCGAACCGCACTCTGTGTCACGAGATCCCCCAGGTCTGCGGGGCCGGAAGACCGACCCCTGAATTCGAGGCCTGTGCCTCTGCGTTGTATTGACGCCAGGCAAGGTAAGGGTAACCTAACCTGCCGTACAACTCGTGAGGAGCAGAAGAAACCATGACATCCACGTCCCCGCCGGTGGCGACGTCGCCCCCGCCGGCCAGGACCCGCTTCTCCCGGGGCGCCGCCTGCCTGCTGCTGGCGGCGGTCGCGGTGGCGGCGACCCTGATCGCGAGCGTCGGCCTGGGCTCACGCCACATCTCCCCGCTCGACATCGTGCACATCCTGCTCCACCCGAACGGCGACGCGTACAACTCCCATGTGCTGTGGTCCGAGCGCATCCCGCGGACCTTCCTCGGGCTCCTCGTCGGCGCGGCGCTGGGCGCCGCCGGAATGATCATGCAGGCGCTGACCATGAACCCGCTGTCCGAGCCCGGCCTCCTCGGCATCGAGCAGGGCGCGGCCATGGCGGTCGTCGTCGGCATCCTCTACCTCGGAGTCACCGACCTCCAGGGCTACTTCTGGATGGCGCTGATCGGCGCCGCGCTCAGCGCCGTCCTGGTCTATCTCATCGGCACCCGTACCAACACCGGCAGTTCCACCATCGGCCTGATCCTGGCCGGGGTCGCGCTGGCCGCCGTGATGTCCTCACTGATCACGCTGATGGTCGTGCGCGACGACGCCGCCTTCGCCCATCTGCGGTTCTGGTCGGTCGGCCAACTCACCGGCCGCGCCGCGGTCCTGGACGACGTGCTGCCGTTCGCCGCCGTCGGACTGCTGCTCGCGCTGCCGCTGGGCCGCACCCTCAACATCCTCAGCCTCGGCGACGAGACCGCCCGCGGACTCGGCGTCCCCGTCGAACGCGCGCGCCTCGCCGCCGCGGCCGTCGCCGTCCTGCTGTGCGCCGCCGCCACCGCCGCCACCGGACCCGTCGCCTTCGTCGGACTCGTCGCCCCGCACTGCGCCCGCATGCTGGCCGGACCCGACCACCGCTGGTCGCTGCCGCTGTCCATGGCGCTCGGCGCCGTCCTGCTCACCGGCGCCGACACCGCCGGCCGCCTGATCATCGACCACGGCGAGATCCAGGTCGGCGTCATGACCGCGGCCGTCGGCACCCCCTTCTTCGTGTGGCTGGCCCGCCGCCGCGACCTGGTACGGGTGTGATGGCGACCGCGATCCGCAAGACCCCGCCCGCGCCCACCGTCTCCCCCCAGGCCACCGCCGCCCGGCTGCGCGCCCGGCGCCGCGCGCACAACCTGAGGACGGCCGCCGTCACCGCCGTACTCCTGGTACTGCTGCTCGGCCTCACCGCCGCCTCGGTGCTGCTCGGCGGAGTCGCCCACATCGACGCCGCCGACGTGCTGCCCGCCGCCCTCGGCCTGCGCACCGGGCTCGCCGACTACCTCATCTTCCAACTCCGCATGCCCCGCGCCCTCGCCGCGCTGCTGTCCGGCGCCCTGTTCGGCCTCGCCGGCGCCCTCTACCAGCGGCTCGTCCGCAACCCGCTGGCCACCCCGGACATCGTCGGCATCTCGGCCGGCGCCGGCGCGGGTGCCGCCACCGTGCTGCTGCTCGCCCCCGCCGCCTTCGCCTCCGGCCCGCCGCTGGCCGCGCTCGCCGGCGCCTTCACCCTGCTCGGCGCCGTGTACGCGCTCAGCTACCGGGGCGGTGTCGACACCTACCGGCTGGTCCTGGTCGGCATCGGGCTGAGCGCCGTGTGCACCGCCTACACCAACTACCTCTTCACCATCGCCGACCAGGACGACCTCGCCGTGGTGATGCGCTGGCTGATCGGCAGCACCAACGGCGCCGACTGGCCGGGTGTGCGCACCCTCGCCCTCGGCCTCGCCGGATGCCTGGCCTGCACCGCGCTGCTGCACCGGCCGCTGTCCGGCATGGCCCTCGGCGACCAGCTCGCCACCGGCCTCGGCACCCGGGTCCGGCCGGCCCGCGCCGCCGCCCTGCTGGTCGGCGCCGCCGCGGCGGCCCTCGCCACCAGCGTCGTCGGACCGATCGGCTTCGTCTCGCTGATCAGCGGCCCCATCGCCGGCTGGCTGGTCGGCGGCGAACGCGCCATCGCCCTCGCCCCGCTGGTCGGCGCGGTGATCGTCATCGGCGCCGACGTCCTCGCCCAGAACGCCCCCCTGATCAGCCCGGTGCCCACCGGGGTCCTCACCGCGCTGCTCGGCGCGCCCTACTTCGTCTGGCTGATCCTTCGGCGCAGGCAGGGAGCCGTCTCGTGAACGAACAGACCGTCACCACCGGCCCGCACGCGCTGGAGGCGCGCGGCATCACCGCCGGATACGGCGACACCCCCGTCATCGAGGAACTGTCGCTGACCGTCGAGACCGGGCGGGTCACCGCACTCGTCGGCCCGAACGCCTGCGGCAAGTCCACGCTGCTGAAGTCCATCGCCCGGCTGCTGCCCGTCGCCGCCGGCTCGGTGCTGCTCGACGGAGCGGACATCCACTCCCTGCGCACCCGGGACGTGGCCCGCCGGCTCGGCATCCTGCCGCAGTCCCCGATCGCGCCCGAGTCCATCACCGTCGGCGACCTGGTGTGGCGGGGCCGCCACCCGCACCGCCGGTTCGGGCAGCGCCGTACCGAGGCCGACGACCTGCTGATCGCCGAGGCCCTCGCGGCCACCGGCACCGCCGAGCTGACCGACCGCCCGGTCGACGCCCTGTCCGGCGGCCAGCGCCAGCGGGTGTGGATCGCGCTCGCCCTGGCCCAGGACACCCCGACCCTGCTCCTCGACGAGCCCACCACCTATCTGGACATCGCGCACCAGATCGAGGTGCTGGACCTGCTGGCCGACCTCAACGAACGCACCGGCAAGACCATCGTCCTCGTCTCCCACGACCTCAACCAGGCCGCCCTGTACGCGCACACGATCGTCGCCATGCGCGACGGCCGGATCGTGCGCCAGGGCCCGCCGGCAGATGTGCTCGACGAACGCACCGTGGCCGAGGTCTTCGGCCTGGACTGCGTCGTCGTGCCCCACCCCCGCACCGACCGGCCCCAGATCTTCCCGCTGGGCAGCCGCCACCTCATCCAGGAGAACAGAACGTGAACCGCCTTCCCAGACCAGCCGGCCGCCGCGGCGCCGTACGCACCCTCCTCGCCGTCGCCGCGGCCCTGGCCCTCGCCAGTGGCTGCTCGGGGTCCGGGGACGACAAGCCCGAGTCCAAGTCCGGCGCCGCCGACGCCGGTTCCGCGGCCTTCCCCGTCAAGCTCGGCAACGCCTGGGGCACCACCGAGGTCGCCAAGAAGCCGGTCCGGGTCGCCACCGTCTCCGACGGTGACACCGACATCGCCCTCGCCCTCGGCATCGTCCCGGTCATCACCCCGGACGCCGAGGACGGCGGCCCCGTCCCCGAGTACAAGCAGCAGGCCATCGAGAAGCTCGGGAAGACCGAGCTCAAGACGTACGACGACACCGACGGCACCGACTACGAGGCCATCGCCGAAGCCGCCCCGGACGTCATCCTCGGCGTCAACACCTGGTCGATGAACACCGACTACGCCAAGCTCAAGCCCATCGCCCCCGTCGTCACCTACGCCGACAAGAAGGACGCCGACACCCTCACCTGGCAGGACCGCCTGAAGACCGCCGCCAAGGCGCTCGGCATGACCGGCAAGGCCGAGCAGATCATCGCCGCCAACGAGAAGGCGTTCGGCGACGCGGCCAAGGCGCACCCGGAGTTCAAGGGCAAGACGTACACCTACGCGGTCGTCCACCCCGAGCAGATCACCTACGCCTCCTACGCCGACCAGGACCCGGGCGTCTTCGAGGGACTCGGCCTCACCAAGGCCCCCAACGCCAAGAAGTACAGCGCGAGCAAGAACGCCGTCAGCCTGGAGAACCTCGACCAACTGGAGGCCGACGTCCTGCTGGTCACCTACCCGTTCGGCGACAACGGCCTGGTGTCCGCCTCCGAACTGGGGAAGAACAAGCTCTTCAAGTCCCTCAAGGTGGTCAAGGGCAAGCACTACGCCGTCGTGCCGTCCGAGAACACCCTCGCCTCCGCCGTCGCCTACCCGGACGCGCTCAGCTCGCCCTGGGTCGCGAAGAAGCTGACGCCGATCCTCGCCGACGCCGTCGCCGGCAAGTAGCACCCGCGCCACCCGCCGGTGGACACCCGAACCGGCGGCCGGGCCCCCTCCCGGGGCCCGGCCGCCGGGCGGTGCCGTGCCCACCGGCCGCACCCGCGCCCCGCACCAGCGGGGACGCCCGTAGTGAGAAGGAGCCCCGCATGCCCACCCGCAGCCCCCGTTCGGTCGCCACGTTCCCCATCGTGCTCAGGGAACTGACCGTGCTGCGCGCCGAGAACATCACCCCGGGGATGCGCCGCCTCACCCTCGGCGGGGAACAGCTCCGCGCCTTCCGGCGGGACGGACTCGACCTGCCCGGGCTGCGCACCGAGGGCTTCGACGACCATGTGAAGTTCTTCTTCACCGACGAGGACGGGCGCCTCGTCCTGCCCCGGCAGAACGTCAGCAGCCTGGACTGGCCCGCCGACGGCCGGCCGGTCTCCAAGGACTACACCCCGGTCCGCTTCGACCCCGAGGCCGGCGAGATCGACTTCGACTTCGTCCGGCACGAGGGCGGCATCGCCTCCGGCTGGGCCGAACACGTCAAGCCCGGCGAGAGCGCCTGGATCGCCGGCCCCAAGATGTCCCACAGCCACCCGGAGGGCGCCGACTGGCTGCTGATCGTCGGCGACGAGACCGCGCTGCCCGCCATCGGCCGCTGGCTCGCGGAGATGCCCGAGGGCACCCGTGCCAAGGTCTTCATCGAGGTCGGCGAGGACAGCCACCGCCAGGACCTGCCCACCCGCGCCGACGCCGACATCGTCTGGCTCTCCCGCGCCGGCGCCCCCGCCGGCACCACCGACCTGCTGGAGCGGGCCGTCCGGGACACCGAGTGGCTGCCCGGCACCGTCTTCGCCTGGGTGGCCGGCGAGGCCGTCACCCTCAAGGGCATTCGCCGCCATCTGGTGACGGAACGTCAGGTGCCGCGCGAGCACCTGGACATCACCGGCTACTGGCGGCGCACCGAACCCGCCGCACCCGGCACCCCGGCGGTCGAGGAGGACGCGGAGGACGACGCCCACGAGCGGCTGCACGAGCTGACCGACCTCGCCCCCGGCTACGCCATCCGTGCCGCCGTCACCCTCGGCGTCTTCGAACTCGTCGCCGCCGGCGTCCGCGACCCGCGCGAACTGGCCGCCCGCACCGCCGCCGACCCCGCCACCCTCACCCCCCTGCTCGCCTACCTCGCCTCCCTCGACGTGCTCGCCGACGACGGGGACGGCGGCTACCGGCTCGCCGCGGTCGGCGAGGAACTCGTCGACGACGACCACTCCGCGTACGAGTACCACCTGGGCGGCGCCCAAGCCGCGCTCGACGCCTCCTTCAGCGGACTCCTGCACACCCTGCGCACCGGCGAGGCCGGCTACCGCACCCACGGCGGCGACACCCTGGCCGGCGCCATGGCCGACGACCCGCGCCTGGCCGGCACCGCGCGGGCGGCCGTCGAGGACCACGCCCGCTGGATCGCCCCCGGCGTGGCCGGCGCCCACGACTGGTCCGCCGTGTCCACGCTGACCGCGACCGGACACGGCTCGGCCACCGTCGTCAACGCCCTGGCCAAGTCCTTCCCCGCACTGCGCGCCCGGATCGCGGCGATGCCCTCCGCCCTGCGGGTGCTGCGCGAGGAACTGCTCGACACCGACGTGCTGCCGCGCGTCGAGCTGGTACCGCGCGCCTCCGGGGTACCCGAGGGCGCGCACACGCTGCTGATGTGCCGTCAGCTGGAATGGCTGGCCGACGACGACGCCGTACAGGTCCTCGCGGAGGCCGGCGCCGGGCTCGCGGCCGGCGGCACGCTGGTCCTCGTCGAACAGGTGACGCCGGCCGACGCCGACGACATCGACGCCGTCCTGCACCACCTGCGCCTCAAATGCGTCTTCGGCTCCGGCGTCCGGGACGCCGAGCACATCGCCGCCCTCGCCGAGCGGGCCGGCCTGACGGTGCGGGCCTGCCGGGACATCGGCTGGGACCACCGGCTGTGGGTCGCCGGCCGAGCGGACGGCTGACCCCGGCGACACGGGAGTACGGCCCGGTCGCGCCGCACGGCTCGACCGGGCCCCGCCTCACCCTCCGTCCAGGCTCTCCCGTGCCCAGGCCACGGCCTCCTCGAACCGCGCCACGCCGACGACCGGACACCCCCAGAACCTCACCGCCGCCTCGGGCGCCGGACTCCGCCCGCCCGCGAAGGCGAGCCCCCGGCAACGATCGCCCGGTGCCATCCGCAAGTTCTTTACCGCACGACCCATTTCTGTTCCCTGACCTCCTCCCCGAGCACCTCCGCCACGGCCTCGGTCAGCCGCGCGACCAGCAGCCGGCGGGTCTCCGGCGTGCCCCGCCACTCCGGGGACAGATGCAGTTGGACCCAGCCCACCCGCGGCGGCAACCTCGGACAGCGGGAACCAGGGTCGGCAGCCAGGCCCCGGCCGCGACCACGGCCCGGCGCACCCGCAGCGAGCCGGTCGGGGTCGTCACCTCGACGCCCCCGGCCACCGGACACAGGCCGGTGACCCGGCTTCCGGTCAGCACCCGGGCGCCCGCCGCCCGTGCCAGGTCCACGGCCGCCCGGATGGTCGCCTCCGGACGCACGATGCCCGCGCCGGGCTCCCACACCCCGATGTGGCCCTTCGGGACCGCCGTGTGCCCGGGGAAGCGTTCCTCCAGCTCGGCGGCGGACAGCGTCCGCACCTCGATGCCGTGCGCCGCGGCGGCGCGCAGCGTCCCGCCGGTGACCGGGCCGTCCGGCGGGCCGATGAGCAGTCCGCCGGAGGGGACGGACAGCTCCGCGCCCGAGGCCCGCTCCAGTTCGCCCCACAGGCGGGCCGACCGGCGGGCGAGCGGCACCAGGTCCGGGTGTTCCAGGCAGGTGATCCGGAACATCCGCGAACCGCCGTGCGAGCCGCCCCACGCGTGCCCCGGCGGATACCGGTCTACGCCGATCACGTCCACGCCCCGCACCGCGAGCTGCCACAGCGCCGCCGAACCCCAGGCGCCCAGGCCGATCACGGCGGCTTCCGCGTCCCAGCCACGCACGGACATGTCGTCCCTCACCTCCACGAGCGCCCGGACACCCGGACGGTCAGACGGACTTGAGCACCTCGTCGGTCGTGGTCACCACCGCGCAGCGGCCCGCCGCCCAGCGCAGGGCCGTCTCGTGGTCCTCGGGGGAGAAGTCGGCCACGGCGTCGGCGACCACGAAGGCCTGGAGGTCCCGCATCCACGCGTCGCAGGCCGTCATCATCACGCCGATGTGCGCGTACACCCCGACGATCACCAACTGGTCGCGGCCCGCGGCCCGCATCCGCTCGGCGAGGTCGGTACGGACGAACGCGCTGTACTTCCACTTGGTGAGCAGCGTGTCCCCGGCCGCGGGCGCCACGGACTCCGGAATCGCGAGGGCCGCCGGGTCGTCGGCGACCCCCGGGCCCCAGAAGTCGAGCTGGAGCCCGCGCTCCTCGGGCGTCTGGCCGCCGCGCTGCACCGAGTAGACGACCGGTATCCCGGCCCGGCGGCTCTCCGCCAGCAGCCGGGCCGTGTTGGCGAGCAGGCCGGTCAGCGGCTGCCCGCCCGCCGGGAAGGCCGACAGGAAGTGCTGCTGGAGGTCGTGCACGAGCAGCACCGCGCGTGCCGGGTCCACGGTCCAGGACACCCGGTTGACCGGCAGCCGGCCGGCGTCCGGGAGCGGGTAGGCGGTGATGGTCGGAAGTGCCATGCGGACACCGGCCTTTCAGGGCTGCTCGGGGAAGGCCGCGACCGAGCGCAGCCCCTTCTTGCTGACCTTGCCGACACCGGTGTGCGGGAAGGCGTCGACGAAGCGGACGAGGTCGGGGATCTTGTAGGCGGCGACACCGCGCTCGCGTACGAACGCCTTGATCTGTGCGGCCGTCGGCGGCTCGGCGTCCGCGCGCAGGATCACATGGGCGAGGGTGCGCTCGCCGAGGTACTCGTCGGGCACGGCGACCAGCGAGACGTCGTGCACCGACGGGTGGGCCAGGATGATGTTCTCGATCTCCTCCGGGGCGACCTTCTCCCCACCCCGGTTGATCTGGTCCTTGGCCCGGCCCTCCACCACCAGATGCCCGCTCGGCGTACGGCGCACGATGTCACCGGTGCGGTAGAACCCGTCCTCGGTGAACGCCGACTTGTTGTGCTCGGGCGCCCGCCAGTAGCCCCGGATGGTGTACGGGCCCCGGGTGAGCAGATGACCGAACTCGCCCTCGGCCACGTCCCGGTCGGAGTCGTCCACGATCCTGACCTCGTCGTCGGGGGAGATCGGCAGGCCCTGCGTGGTGACGACGGTCTCCGGATCGTCGTCCAGCCGGGTGTAGTTGACCAGCCCCTCCGCCATGCCGAAGACCTGCATCAGCTTGCAGCCGAGCGCGGGCTCCAGCCGCCGGGCCGCCTGCTCGCTGTACTTCGCCCCGCCGACCAGGACCAACTCCAGGCTGCTCAGGTCGCGTTCGCCGCGCGCGGCGCTGTCCGTCCACAGCAGGGCGAGCGGCGGCACCAGTCCGGTCATGGTCGCCCGCTCCCGCTCGATCAGCGCGAACGCGGTCGTCGGATCGGGCTTCGGGCACAGCACGACCGTACCCCCGGCGTACAGAGTGCCCAGCCAACCGGGGCTGCTCATGGGGAAGTTGTGGGCGGCCGGCAGGACGACGAGGAAGCGGGTGTCCGCGTCGACACCGCAGATCTCGTTGGAGCCGCGCAGCGAGTAGAGGTAGTCGTCGTGGGTGCGCGGGATCAGTTTGGACACCCCGGTCGTCCCGCCCGACAGCTGGAGGAAGGCCAGCTCGTGCGGTTGCGGGCCGGGCAGCGGCCCCGCCGGGTCGCGGGGCACCTCGGACAGTGCCGTGTGCGGGCCCGGCTCGCCGGCCACGAACACCTCCCGCAGGGCGGGGGAGTGGCGCCGGACACGGGTGGCGAGGTCGCGGTGGTCGAAACCGGCGTGCACGTCCGGGATCACATAGGCGACGGCCTCCGAGAAGGAGCAGAAGTGCGTGATCTCGGTCTCGCGGTGGGCCGGCAGCGCGAACACGGGCAGCGCGCCGATCCGGAACAGCGCGAACACCACCTCGGCGAACTCGCCGACGTTGGGCAGCTGGACGACCACCCGGTCCCCGCGGCCGATGCCACGCGCCGCGAACCCGGCCGCGAGCCGGCCGGCCGCCTCGTCCAGTTCCCGGTAGGTCCAGGTACGGCGCTCGGGCTCCGGGTCGACCAGGGCGATCCGGTCGGGATGGGCGACGGCTCGCTCCCGGAGCATCCCGCCGAAGGTCTCCCCCCGCCAGTGGCCGGCACGGCGGTAGCGCTCGGCGAACTCATCGGGCCAGGTCGGCGCGTCCACGCCGGGGGTCAGCGCCGAGGGCGTCCGAAGCGTCGGTTCGTTGGTCACAGCCAGGCTCCCACCGGGATCAGGGTGCAAGAGAAGAGAGGGAGGTCAGGCGCGCAGCGTGGCGCCGCCGTCCACGTACAGGTCGTGCAGGGTGATGTGCCGGGCGCGGTCGGAGACCAGGAAGGCGACGGCGTCCGCGATGTCGGACGGCTCGGCGATCCGGCCCAGCGGGATTCCGGTGCGGTACGAGGCCAGGTCCCCCTCGATCACGGCCCGTCGGCCGCTCTCGGCACCGTCCGGCGACCGCTCCCACAGGGCGACCTGCATGTCGGTCGCGGTGGAGCCGGGGGAGACGGTGTTGCAGCGCACCCCGTACGGCGCGACCTCCAGCCCGAGGCACTTGGTGAACATCACCGCGGCGGCCTTGGAGGCGGCGTAGGCGGCCATGCCGGCGCGCGGGACACCGGCCGCGTTGGAGGCGACGGTCACGATGCTGCCCCGGCCCCGGACGGTCATCCGGCGGGCGGCGGCCCGCGAGACGTGCAGGACGCCGTTGGTGTTGACGGCGAACACGGCCGCCCAGTCGGCGTCGTCCAGGTCCACGACGGCCGCACCGCGCAGGACGCCCGCCACGTTGACCGCGATGTCCAGGGGACCGAGGGACTCCTCGGCCTCGGCGACCAGTTCCTCCACCGCGTCCGCGTCGGTCACGTCCAGCGCGCGGGAGGTGACCCGGCCCTCGTGCCGCGCGGCCAGCTCCGCCACGCCCTCGGCGTGCACGTCGGTGGCGAGCACCCGCGCCCCCTGTCCGGCGAGCGCCTCGGCCACGGCGGCGCCGATACCCCGGGCGGCCCCCGTCACCAGGGCGAGCCGCCCGGCCAGCTCCGGTCCCGCGCTCATGCGGCCACCGCCCTCGGCCGGGTGACGCCGCGACGGTGGACGGAACGTGCCTGACTGCGGGGCGACATGGCCGCGGGGCCTCCGGGGAGCGAACGACGGACGTGGCCGTCGGTTCGACACCACGCCCCAGGGACTTAGGTGAGCCTAACCATAACTGTGTTCGCTTTCCCCTCCAACCACCGGTTCCGGCCCGCCCGGTCGGCGCCGGCACCGGTGATGGGATGATGATCGGCGACACAAGGCGACGGCGGTCCGAGGAAGCCGGTGGAAATCCGGCGCGGTCCCGCCACTGTGACCGGGGGCAGTCCATCCCGTCCCATGAGGGTGGCGGGAAGGGGGAGCGTCCGGGAGCCAGGAGACTCACGCGGTCGCCTCCTTCGACGACACCGGGGCGGATCTCCCCGGGAGGGGAGCGGGACGGCATGCCCGAGGAACCGATGGACGAGACGCCCGGCGACGCGGCGACCGGGCGAGCCGCCGCGAGCGCGCGAACAGCCGAAACCGGGCCAACGGCCGAAACCGGGCCAACGGCCGCGACCGGGCGAGCGGCCGCGACCGGGCCAATGGCCGCGAAGGGGCGAGCGGCCGGGACCGGGCGAGCCGCCGTCCCCTGCCGGGTCGTCGTGTGCCGGGACTGCTGCTGCGGCACGCCGAAAGTGCCCGGCATCGACCACGCCCAGCAGACCGCGCGGCTGCGGTCCGAGGTGCCGGTGCGCGTCTCGGGCTGCCTCGACGTGTGCGAACACGCCAACGTCGTCGTGGTCCAGCCCTCCACCGAGGGCCGCGCCGTCGGCGCCCGGCCGGTCTGGCTCGGTCTGGTCAACGACATGGACGCCACCGAGGACATCGTCGCCTGGGTACGGGCCGGCGGCCCCGGCGTGGCCCCCCTCCCCGAGATCCTCGGCCTCTACGGCATGACCCCGCCCCGCCGCTCCCCGAACCCCTGACCCCCCGCACGTCCTGGGACGGTTCACTCGCCGGAACCCGGTCGGCACGCCACGCGCGGATGGCCGGATCACGGCCCTGGATTTACTAGGACGTCCATCTATATAGTCGCGTCGAAGGCCCGCGGTGCAGGGAAGCCGGTGCGACTCCGGCACGGTCCCGCCACTGTGACCGGGGAGTACGCCGTCGAGCAGGACGCCACTGACGAGCAGGATGTCGGGAAGGCGGACGGCGCGCGCTGATCCGGGAGTCAGGATACCGGCCGCGGGATGTTCCGTGTTGTCCACGAGGATGGAGCTGACACGCATGGCACCGGTGCGTCTTCACGATCCCGGCCCGCGCGACCGTCGGTACGGCCCGCCCGGCACTCCCGCCGCCGTGGCCCCGGCCTGACGGACCCCGCCGGCAGCGTCCGCGCGCACCGCACGCGTCGTACGTCACCACGTCCGCGTGCCGGCCCCGCGCGCCCTCCCGGATCATCCCCACCCTCCCGGATCACCCCCACCTGACGAGAGCAGGCACCCATGATCCGCCCGCACCACCTCACCTCCGTACGCGAGTTGACCCACTTCGTCGGCGGCAAGCACCTCCCGGGAACCTCGGGCTCGCACGCCGACGTCCACGACCCGAACACCGGCGAGGTGCGGGCCCGCGTCCCGCTCGCCGACCGCGCCGAGACCGAGGCCGCGATCGGCGTCGCCGTCGAGGCGCAGCGCGCGTGGGGAGAGTGGAACCCGCAGCGCCGCGCCCGCGTGCTGCTGCGGTTCCTGCGCCTGGCCGAGCAGGAGAAGGACTCACTGGCCCGGCTGCTGTCGTCCGAGCACGGCAAGACGGTCGCCGACGCCCACGGCGACCTCCAACGCGGCCTGGAGGTCGTGGAGTTCGCAGCCGGTATCCCGCACCTGCTCAAGGGCGAGTTCACCGACAACGCGGGCACCGGCATCGACGTCCACTCCCTGCGCGCGCCCCTCGGCGTCGTCGCCGGGATCACCCCGTTCAACTTCCCCGCGATGATCCCGCTCTGGAAGGCGGCGCCCGCGCTGGCCTGCGGCAACGCCTTCATCCTCAAGCCCTCCGAACGCGACCCGTCCGTCCCGCTGCGGCTCGCCGAACTCTTCCTGGAGGCGGGCCTGCCGCCCGGCGTCCTCAACGTCGTCAACGGCGCCCGCGACACCGTCGACACCCTGCTGGCGGACCCGCGCGTCGCCGCCCTCGGCTTCGTCGGCTCCACCCCCGTCGCCGCGCACGTCTACGCCACCGCCGCCGCGCACGGCAAACGCGCCCAGTGCTTCGGCGGCGCCAAGAATCACCTGATCGTGATGCCCGACGCCGACCTCGACCAGGCCGTGGACGCGCTGATCGGCGCCGGATACGGCTCGGCGGGCGAGCGCTGCATGGCCGTCTCGGTGGCCGTGCCCGTCGGCGAGGACACCGCGAACGCCCTCGTCGCCCGCCTCGCCGAACGCATTCGCACCCTGCGCATCGGCCGCAGCGACGACCCCGAGGCCGACTTCGGACCCCTCATCGGCCGCGACGCCGTGGACCGCGTCCGCTCCTACATCGGCCTCGGCGTCGAGGAGGGCGCGGAACTCGTCGTGGACGGCCGTGACTTCGTACTCCCCGGGCACGAGAACGGCTTCTTCGCCGGCGCCTCCCTCTTCGACCGGGTCACCCCCGCGATGCGCGTCTACCAGGAAGAGATCTTCGGCCCGGTGCTGTGCGTCGTACGCGCCGCCGACTACGAGGAGGCCCTGCGCCTGCCCAGCGAGCACACCTACGGCAACGGCGTCGCGATCTTCACCCGGGACGGCGACACCGCCCGCGACTTCACCCGGCGCGTGCACACCGGCATGGTCGGCGTCAACGTGCCCATCCCGGTGCCCGTCGCCTACCACACCTTCGGCGGCTGGAAGCGCTCCGGGTTCGGAGACCTGGGCCAGCACGGGCCGGACGCGATCCGCTTCCACACCCGCACCAAGACCGTCACCTCCCGCTGGCCGGCCGCCGGTCTGCGCGAGGGCGCCGGTTTCACGATCCCCACGATGGGCTGAGCGCCGTATGACCTCCACCCTGCTCACCGAGGACCAGCAGGCCCTCGTCGAGACCACCCTCGACTTCGCCCAGGACCACCTGGCACCGCACGCGCTGGACTGGGACCGCGACAAGCACTTCCCCGTGGACGTCCTGCGCAAGGCGGCCGGGCTCGGGCTCGGCGGCGTCTACGTCCGCGAGGCGTCCGGCGGCTCGGGACTCACCCGCGCCGACGGCGTCCTCGTCTTCGAGACCCTCGCCACCGGCTGCGCCTCCATCGCCGGCTACCTGTCCATCCACAACATGGTCGCCTGGATGATCGACCGCTACGGCGACGACGCCCAGCGCGAACGCCTGCTGCCCCGCCTGTGCGCGATGGACGACCTCGCCGCGTACTGCCTGACCGAACCCGGCGCCGGCTCCGACGCCGCCGCCCTGGCCACCCGGGCCGTCCGGGACGGCGACCACTATGTGCTGAGCGGCGTCAAACAGTTCGTCTCCGGCGCGGGCGCCGCCCAGGTCTACGTGGTGATGGCCCGCACCGGCGGCACCGGCCCGGACGGCGTCTCGGCGTTCGTCGTCCACCGCGACGACCCCGGCCTCGGCTTCGGCCCGAACGAACGCAAGATGGGCTGGAACGCCCAGCCCACCCGGCAGGTGATCCTGGACGCCGTCCGGCTGCCCGCCGACCGGCTCCTCGGCCGTGCGGGCGACGGCTTCCGCATCGCCATGAGCGGCCTGAACGGCGGACGCCTCGGCATCGCCGCCTGCTCCCTCGGCGGCGCCCGCAGCGCCCTCGACCGCAGCCTCGCCCACCTCGCCGACCGGGAGGCGTTCGGCGCCCGCCTCCTCGACGCCCAGGCGCTGCGCTTCCGCCTCGCCGACATGGCCACCGAGCTGACCGCCGCCCGCGCCCTGGTGCGGCAGGCCGCCGGCGCCCTCGACGCCGGGGACCGGCAGGCGCCGTACCTGTGCGCGATGGCGAAGCGGTTCGCGACCGACACCGGGTACTCGGTCGCCGACCGCGCGCTCCAGCTGCACGGCGGCTACGGCTACCTCAGCGAGTACGGCATCGAGAAGATCGTCCGTGACCTGCGCGTCCACCAGATCCTGGAAGGAACCAACGAGATCATGCGCGTCATCGTGGCCCGTGGCCTGACGGAGGCGTTCGGATGACCGGCACCGAGGCACCCGTCCTCTTCCACACCGCCGGCCGGACCGCCCGCATCACGCTCAACCGGCCGAAGGCCCTCAACGCCCTCAACCACGAGATGGTGCGCCGCATCGGCGAGCAGCTCACCGCCTGGGAACACGACCCGGCCGTCGAGACCGTCGTCATCACCGGCGCGGGGGAGCGCGGGCTGTGCGCCGGCGGCGACATCCGCGCCGTCCACGACGACGCCCGGGACGGCGACGGCAGCGCCTCGGCCGCGTTCTGGCGCGACGAGTACCACCTCAACGCCCGCGTCGCCCGCTACCCGAAGCCGTACGTCGCGCTCATGGACGGCATCGTCATGGGCGGCGGCGTCGGCGTCTCCGCGCACGGCGCCGTCCGCGTCGTCACCGAACGCTCCCGGATCGCCATGCCCGAGACCGGCATCGGCTTCGTCCCCGACGTCGGCGGCACCCACCTCCTCGGCCTGGCACCCGGCGAGCTGGGCACCCATCTCGCGCTCACCGGCGCGCACATCGGTGCCGGCGACGCCCTGCTGTGCGGACTGGCCGACCACTACATGCCGGCCGCGTCCCTCGACGCCTTCCTCGCCGACCTGGCCGGCCTGCCCGTAAGGGACGCCCTCGCCCGCCACGTCCAGCCCCCGCCGGACGGCGACCTGGACCGGCGGCGCGAGTGGATCGACGCCTGCTACCCGGCCGGCACGGTCGAGGACATCGTGACCCGGCTGCTCGACCACGGCGACCCCGCCGCCAAGGAGGCCGCCGAGACCCTGCTCACCAGGTCGCCGACCTCCCTCAAGGTCACCCTCGCCGCCCTGCGCCGGGCCCGTCGGCTCGGCTCCCTGGAGGCGGTCCTCGACCAGGAGTACCGCGTCTCCTGCGCCACCCTGAGTACCCCCGACCTGGTGGAGGGCATCCGCGCCCAGGTCGTCGACAAGGACCGCCGGCCGCGCTGGTCGCCCGAGACCCTCGCCGAGGTCACCGACGCCGACGTGGAGCGCTTCTTCGCCCCGCTCGGCGACCGCGAACTCGGCCTCGCCGGACCCGGCGGCACTCCGGAGGTGGCCTGGTGAGCCGTACCGTCGCGGTCATCGGCCTCGGGCACATGGGCGCCCCCATGGCGGCCAGCCTGGTCAAGGCCGGACACCGGGTGCGCGGCCACGACCTGGTGCCCGAGGCGCTGGACGGCGCCGCCCGGGCGGGCGTCGAGCCCGCCGCCTCCGCCGCCGAGGCGGTGGCGGACGCCGAGACGGTCGTCACCATGCTGCCCACGGGCGGTCACGTCCTCGGCCTCTACGACACCGTCCTGGCCGCCGCCCGGCCCGGCACCCTCTTCGTGGACTGCTCCACCATCGACGTCGCCGACGCCCGCACCGCCCACGAACGCGCCGTCGCCGCCGGTATGCGCGCCCTGGACGCGCCCGTCTCCGGTGGTGTGGCCGGCGCCGAGGCCGCCACGCTCACCTTCATGGCCGGCGGCCCGGAAGCGGAGTTCGCCGAGGCCCGGCCGCTGCTGGAGGCCATGGGCCGCAAGGTGGTGCACTGCGGCGGCCCGGGCGCCGGACAGGCCGCCAAGATCTGCAACAACATGATCCTCGGCGTCTCCATGATCGCCGTGAGCGAGGCCTTCGTCCTGGGCGAGAGCCTCGGCCTCTCCCACCAGGCGCTGTACGACGTGGCGTCCACCGCGTCCGGACAGTGCTGGGCCCTCACCGCCAACTGCCCCGTCCCCGGCCCCGTACCGGCCAGCCCCGCCAACCGCGACTACCGCCCCGGCTTCGCCGCCGCCCTCATGGCCAAGGACCTGGGCCTCGCGGCCGACGCGGCCCGCGCGGGCGGTGTACGCGCGGAACTCGGGTTTCGGGCAGCCGACTTGTACGCGACGTACGCCGAACGCGTCGGCACCGGAGAGGACTTCTCCGGCATCGTACGCACCATCCGGGACCGGAGCGGAGACCAGACGTGACCACCACCCCGGACACCGGGTACGAGACGATCCTGGTCGAGCGCAAGGGGCGCGTCGCCCTGCTGACCCTCAACCGGCCCAAGGCGCTCAACGCCCTGAACCTCCAGGTGATGGCGGAGGTCGTGGCCGCCGCCGAGGCCCTCGACCGCGACCCCGACTGCGGCTGCCTCGTCATCACCGGCTCGGCCAGGGCGTTCGCGGCCGGCGCCGACATCAAGGAGATGCGGCCCCAGGGGTACCTGGACATGTACCTCGCCGACTGGTTCGCCGCCTGGGACCGGCTCGGGCACCTGCGCACCCCCACCGTGGCGGCGGTCGCCGGATACGCGCTCGGCGGCGGCTGCGAACTGGCGATGCTCTGCGACGTGCTGCTCGCGGCGGACACGGCCGTCTTCGGGCAGCCCGAGATCAAACTCGGGGTGCTCCCCGGCATCGGCGGCTCCCAGCGGCTGACCCGCGCGGTCGGCAAGGCCAAGGCCATGGAGCTGTGCCTGACCGGCCGCACCATGGACGCGGCCGAGGCCGAACGCGCCGGCCTGGTCTCCCGGGTCGTCCCCGCCGACGACCTGCTCGGCGAGGCGCTGGCCGTGGCCGACACGATCGCCGCGATGTCACTCCCGGTGGCGATGATGGTGAAGGAGGCGGTCGGCAGGGCCTTCGAGACCACGCTCGCGGAAGGCGTCCGCTTCGAACGCCGCCTGTTCCACGCGGCGTTCGCCACCGCCGACCAGAAGGAGGGCATGGCCGCCTTCATCGACAAGCGGCCACCGGAGTTCCGGCACCGGTGAGGGGGGCGCCGGCCCGTCCTGCGGGGCGGCGAACCGGCCACGCCGGACGGGGGCCGCTCCGCGACCCCGGTCACCCTCGGAGCACACCCTGCTCCCGCCCGGCGGCGGAAACGCGACATCGGTCGGCGGACCGGCCCGTGGCGCTCGCCGCCTGACGGGAGGAGGGTGGGCCCCATGCCATGGATCAGCCACCGGGCGGACGACTCCTGCCTGCTGCACGCCGCCGTCGTCGGAGCCGGGCCCACCCTGGTCCTCCTGCACGCCGGCGGCCCGGACCACCGGAGCATGCTCCCGCTGGCCGAACGGCTCGCGGACCGCCATCAGGTCGTCCTGCCGGACCTGCGCGGTTACGGCCGCTCGGTGTGCACCGACCCGGCCCGCTACACCTGGGCCCGCTACACGGCCGACGTGATCCGGCTCCTGGACCACCTGGGCGTCGCGCGTGCCGCGCTCGGCGGGGCGGGCCTCGGCTCCACCATCACGCTCAGGACGGCCGCCGCCCACCCGGACCGGGTGCGGGCCGCCGTACTGATCGGGGTCGAGGACATCGAGGAGGACGACGCCGCCGAGCAGGCCGAGATCCGCTACCTCGACGCGTTCGCCGCCCGGGTCGCCGCCGAGGGACTGCAGGCTGCCTGGGCACCCGTGCTCGACCAACTCCCGCCGGTCGTCGGAGAGATGGTGCGGGACGCCGTACCCCGTTCCGACCCCGCCAGCATCGCGGCGGCCGCGTCCATCGGGCACGACCGGGCCTTCCGGGGCGTCGCCGACCTCGCCGCCGTCACCGTGCCGACGCTGGTGTTCCCGGGCGCCGACCCACGGCACCCGACCGCACTCGCGCGGGAGGTGGCCGCCACCCTGCCCGGCGGCCGGCTTGCCTCGGCCGCGATCGACGCCCGGCTACGCACCGCCGAGGATCTGGCCGCCGCCCTCGCACCGGCCGTCCGCGCCTTCCTCGGCACCGGGACGGCGCCCTGAACCGGCCGCCTCCGCTCACTCGGTCCGGCCCGCGGCACCGGGCCGGTGCTCAGGGAACCTCTTCCAGCAGCCGGATGAGCGCGTGCAGGTGAGGGCTCAGCTCGTCCTCGTCCAGCCCGTCCGGCATCGGGGGCGGCTGCGGGGCCCTGCGGAACCGTGAGGTCTCGTTGGCGGCCCGCCAGGCGATGGCCAGGGCGCGGACGTCACCCCGGGCCAACTCGGCCCGCAGCGGCAGCAGTTCCTCCAGCCACGGCCCGGGATCGTGGTAGACGTAGGAAAGCTCACCGTCCGACTCCTCGCGGTGCAGGCGGAGCACGAGATCGTCACCGTCGACCGTGCCGGTCACGCCGAACCCGCCCTCGTACGCGGCCACCAGGGCACCGGACGCCGCCGGCAGCCGGAGCCACAGCGTGCGCGTTCCGCACTGGTCGAAGTGGAGCCCCGCGTCGACATACCGGCGGACGACGTCTTCCACCACTTTGGAGGACGGCCGCTCGTCGTACCCGGACCACCGGTCAAGGACGACGGAGTCAGACGTGACCTCGGCCCCGGGCAGCTCCGCGCGCAGCTCCAGCCTCTGCCGTTCGGTGAGCGGGCGGTCGAGTGCCCGGAACTCGTAGTACCAGTGCGTGGCCCGGCTCTTCCAGTCCCACGGCACCGACGTCAGCAGGGGGCCGGGAACCCGGCCGCGCACCTCTTCCCGGTACCGCGCCCAGCCTCGGACGGCACCCCGGACGAGGTCGCCGTCCGGGTCCAGCTCCATGCCGTCCTCCGTGTCCAGCCCGAGATCCCGCTCGGCCCGGTCCCGGCCCGGCGCGTCGTCGCCGTAGGTCTCCGTCAGGTACCAGCCGAGGAACGCCGAGCGGCGGGCCGCCTGTTGCTCGTCACCCGCGCGCCCGAGCTGTGCGTGGACGGCCCGCACCAGTCCCGCCGGGTCCGGGTGCTCGGTCCGCATGCGCGCCAGCTGGACGCGGAAGAGCTGGACGAGCGCCCCGATGTCGCGGTCCGCTTCCGGGCGGGTCCGGTAGGCGTCGGCCGGCGCGGCCAGCCGGGCCAGCGTCGCGGAGGTCAGCTCGGTCAGGAGGCGCGGGCAGGAGGCGGAGCGCAACGGTATCCGCTGCGGCTCCGCCGTCCCGCCGGTGCCGTCACCGGTGCCCGGTGGCTCCACCAGGAGCATCCCCGCCCGCTCGTCCAGCCACAGCCGGTACCGGCCCCCGCCGTGTGCCGCGTGGGCGGCGGTGATCCTGTCGAGTTCCCGTGCGTCCGCCCCCGTGGCGACGTGCTGATCCTGGCGCATGGATGAGGTCTCCCGTCCGGCTGGTGCCCGCTGCGGCCCCTGGGTTCACCATCGTGCCAACTCGTCCCGCTCTCCGCACGGTTACCCACGGCTTCGCCAACTCCCCTGGTGCCTCACACCTTGACGCCCCACCGGCGCCCACGAAGAATGACCGGCAGCCCTGACAACGTTGTCGAAAGGCGCATGATGAAACGACGCACCAGCCGTCACCGCCCGCGCGCCCTGGGCGTGTTGGCGGTGGCCGCACTGCTCGGCACGGCACTGGCGGCGCCCGCCGCGCACGCCACGGCGGGCGCCCCGGAACGCGCGGACCGGCTGACCGACCTGGTCAACCCGTTCATCGGCACGGAGAACGAGGGGAACACCTACCCCGGCGCGGCCGTGCCGTTCGGAATGGTCCAGTTCTCCCCGGACACCGGGCACAACACCGGCTACGACTACTCGCAGGACCACATCCGCGGCTTCTCCCTGGTCCACCTCTCCGGCGTCGGCTGCGGACTGGGCGGCGACCTCCCCGTACTGCCCACGACCGGCGACCTCACCAGCACGGACAACGCCACGTACGCCGCCCGCTTCAGCCACGACGACGAGAGCGCCTCGCCCGGCTACTACAAGGTCGGCCTGGACAGCGGCGTCGAGGCCGAACTGACCGCGACCGCGCGCACCGCCGTGCAGCGCTACACCTTCCCGGCCACCGGCAAGGCCAACGTGCTGCTCAACGCCGGGCAGTCACTGCACAGGACACTGCACACCGACGTCGAGATCCTCGACAACCGGACCGTGCGGACGGCCATCACGGGCAGCGGCTTCTGCCAGGACACCAAGCCCTACACGGTCTACACGATCACGCGCTTCGACCGCCCGTTCACCGCGTCCGGCACCTGGAAGGGCGCCGACGTCACCGAGGGCGCGAAGAGTTCACGCGCGGACGGCGAACGCAACGGCGCCTTCGTGCGCTTCGACACCACCAAGGACCGCACCGTCGAGGCGACCACCGCCCTGTCGTACGTCGACGCGAAGGGCGCGGCGCGCAACCTCCGCGCCGAGGGCGGCCGTTCCTTGGACCGGGCGCACCGGGCCGCACGCGACGCCTGGGAGGACCGGCTCGACGACGTCCGCGCCCAGGGCGGCGGTACGACCCTGCGGCGGACCTTCTACTCCTCGCTGTACCGCTCCTTCCTCGCCCCCAACATCGGCAGCGACGCCGACGGGCGCTACACCGGCTGGGACCAGCGCGTCCACCGCGCCAAGGGCTTCACCTACTACCAGAACTGGTCGCTGTGGGACACCTATCGCACCCAGACCCAGTTGCTGTCGCTGCTGGCGCCCCGCGAGGCGCGTGACATGGCGCTGTCCGTGCTCCGTGTCGAGAAGGACAGCGGCTGGCTGCCCAAATGGGGGTACGGCACGGTCGAGACCAACATCATGACCGGCGACCCCGTCACTCCCTTCCTCACCAACGCCTACCAGCAGGGCCTGCTGAGGGGACACGAGGAGGAGGCCTACCGGGCGCTGAAGAAGAACGCCGACGGCGTCCCGCCCGCCGACTCCGCCGCCGTCGGCCGCGAGGCCAACGAGGAGTACATCGCCGAGGGGTTCGCCCCCTACGTCAAGGACCGGCCGCACGCCAAGCCCGGCGACTCCGACTACGACCACGGCGCCTCGGCCACCCTGGAGTACGCCCTCTCCGACGCCATGCTCGGCCGGATGGCCAAGGACCTGGGGCACCGCGCGGACGCCCGGCGGTACGCGGAACGGTCGCGGAACTACCGGAAGATCTTCGACGAGTCGACCGGGTTCTTCCGCGCGCGGGACGCCTCGGGCGCCTTCACCGGACCGGCCGACCCGGCGCGGAGCGAGGGCTTCCACGAGGGGACGTCGTGGCAGTACCAGTGGCTGGTGCCGCAGGACCTGCCCGGCATGATCGGCCTGATCGGCGGGAAGAACGCGGCCAACGGCCGGCTCGACTCCTTCTTCGCCTACGACCGGCTGGTGGCCGACCCGGCGAAGACCGCCCGCGAGGTGTGGGTCAACGGGCCGTACGACTACTACAACGCCGACAAGTACAACCCGCAGAACGAGCCCGACCTGATAGCCCCGTACACCTACCTCTCGACCGGGCAGCCCTGGAAGACCACCGACGTGGTGCACGCCGCGCTGACCCTCTTCACCGACGCCCCGACCGGCATGACCGGCAACGACGACCTCGGCACCATGTCCGCCTGGAACGTGCTGTCGTCCATCGGCCTCTTCCCGGTCCAGCCCGGCACCGACACCTGGGGCCTGTCCACCCCCGTCTTCGCCCGCGTCGACCTCACCCTCGACCGCCGCTACTACCCCGAGGGCCGGCTGACCGTCCGGGCACCGGGCACCTCGGACTCGCAGCGGTACATCCAGTCCGCCCGCGCCGACGGGGCCGACTACGGCAGGACGTACCTCACCACAGGCCGGCTCCGCGGCCTGCGCGACCTGTCCTTCCGGGTCGGCTCGACGCCGTCCTCTTGGGGGACCGGGACGGACGCGGCGCCGCCCGTGGTGAACTGACGCCGCCTCCCCGCGGCGGCCCGGAGTCGCGGACCGCCCCCCGCGTGGCGTTCACGCCGCCGCGGTGAGGGCGGTCGCCGTGGCTATCGCCGTCTCCGCGCGGGCGTGGATGACCAGCCGGATTCCGCGCGTGTCGGCACCGGCCTCCAGCAGCCGTCGTACCGGGGCACCGCAGGCGGCCACCGACAGCACCACGCCGAGGTCGCTGCACAGACGGTGCGCGCGCAGCACGACACTGACCACGGCCTCCGTCGCGGCGTCATCGTCGAGCACGATCACGGCGAACGCCGGCCTGCGCACCCGGACCAGATCGCCGATGTCGGTCAGCAGGCCGGCCCGTCCGTCGACGCCGGGGTCTTCATGGACCGTGATGACGAGGACATCCTGCTGGAGGGAATGGGACATCATCACGGTTCTCGTCCTTTCGAGTGGCACCCGGCACGTCTCGGAGTACGGAGTACCGCGCAAGCGGTGCGTCATGCACGCGTCCGGTGACGGCCGGCGCACACGCCGTCCCGTGACCGCGGCGCACGCTTAGCCGCCGCTCACCTGGGCACTCGGGATCGGGCAGCCGTCCACGGCGGTGAGACGCCGGGGACCACGCCCGCTCTTTACTGTCCGTGAGGAGAAGCAGCACCATGTCGACCGCCCACGCCCCCGCGACCGCAGCAGCGCCCGCTTCCACGCGCCACGCCGACGCAGCCCGGGAAGGTGGTGCGTGATGTGCGGCCTTGCCGGAGAAATACGCTTCGACGGCGCGCGCCCCGACCCGGACGCGGTCCGGCGCATGAGCGACCGGCTCGCCCCCCGGGGCCCCGACGGTGCGGGAGCCTGGTCGCGCGGCCCGGCCGCGCTGGCCCACCGCAGGCTGAAGATCATCGACCTGTCGGACCTCGGAGCCCAGCCGATGACGGACGCGGAGGACGAGGTCACCGGCGTCTTCAACGGCTGCATCTACAACTACCAGGAGCTGCGCCGCGAGCTGCGCGGCCTGGGGCACCGCTTCGTCTCCACCTCCGACACCGAGGTCGTGCTGCGGGCGTACCGGCAGTGGGGGACCGCCTGCGTCGACCACCTGTACGGCATGTTCGCCTTCGCCCTGGTGGAGCACCGCACCGGCCGGCTGATCCTGGGCCGTGACCGGCTCGGCGTCAAGCCGCTGTACCTGGCCGAGACGCCCGGACGACTGCGGTTCGCCTCCTCGCTCCCGGCCCTCCTGGCGGCCGGCGACGTGGACACCTCGCTGGACCCGGTGGCCCTGCACCAGTACCTCAGCTGGCACGCCACCGTGGCGGCGCCGCGCACCATCCTGACCGGCGTCCGCAAGCTCCCGCCGGCCACCGTGCGCGTAGTCGAGCCGGACGGCCGCCACCAGGACCACCGCTACTGGCAGCCGTCGTACACCCGCCGCCCCGAACACGCCGGCATGGGCCCGAGCGAGTGGCGGGACGCGGTCCTGGAGGCGCTGCGCACCGCCGTCCGCCGCCGCATGGTCGCCGACGTGCCCGTGGGCGTGCTGCTCTCCGGCGGCCTGGACTCCAGCCTGATCGTGGCACTGCTGGCCGACGAGGGGCAGCGGGACCTGGCGACGTTCAGCGTGGGCTTCGAGTCCGAGGGCGGCGTCGAGGGCGACGAGTTCGCGTACTCGGACCTGATCGCCAAGGAGTTCGACACCGACCACCACCGGCTCATGGTGCCCTCCGCGCGGGTCTCGGCGGCCCTGGACGCAGCGATCGCGGCGATGAGCGAGCCGATGATCAGCCATGACACGGTCGCCTTCCACCTGCTGTCCGAGCAGGTGGCCAAGGAGGTGAAGGTCGTCCAGAGCGGCCAGGGCGCCGACGAGGTGTTCGCCGGATACCACTGGTACCCGGAACTCGCCGCGGCCCCCCGCGCGGACGCGGCCGACCAGTACGCGCGGACCTACTTCGACCGCGGACACGACGACCTCGCCGCCATGCTCGCCCCTGACCTGCTGCCCCCGGACGACGTCTCCGGCCGCTTCGTGCGGGAGCACATGGCGGTGCCCGGCGCCGAGACCTCCCTCGACGCGGCCCTGCGGCTCGACACGCACGTCATGCTGGTGGACGACCCGGTGAAGCGGGTCGACAACATGACGATGGACTGGGGCCTGGAAGCGCGCGTGCCCTTCCTCGACCACGAACTGGTGGAGCTGGCGGCCGCCTGCCCGCCGGAGCTCAAGCTGGCCGACGGCGGCAAAGGCGTGCTGAAGGAGGCGGGCAGGAAACTGCTGCCCCACGGTGTGGTGGACCGGCCCAAGGGCTACTTCCCCGTGCCGGCGATCACCCACATGGCCGGGCCCGTCCTGGAGCGGGTCCGCGAGGCACTGGGCGCCCCGGAGGCCAAGCGGCGCGGGCTCTTCCGGGAGTCCTGCCTCGCCGAACTGCTCGCGGCCCCCGACGAACACCGCACCAGGCGCGGGGCGAACACCCTGTGGCAGGTGGCCCTGCTGGAGATATGGCTGCAGACGCACGGCGTATGACGGACGGACACGACACGCTCGGCGCCGACGGCGCGACCCGCGCCGAGGGCGCGGGCGTCACGACGGACCAGCGGCCCGCGCCGCCGCCGACCGGGACGCCACGGCCGGACGCGAGCGCGGCGACCACCACGTCCCTGGCGTCCCCGGTGGACACGGACGGCCGCGCGCGGGCCCGGGCCGCGCCCGCCCGGGTGCCCCTGCCCGACGCCTCCGGTCCGCGTGACGCCGTCACACGGCTGATCGCCCACGGCTGCTGGTACCCGTCCGCCGACCCGGCCGGAACCCAGGTCGCCTTCATCTGCGACCGCGCGGGCGTACCCCAGCTGTGGGCGGGCTCCCTCGACGGCGACGACGTACGGCTGCTCGACGCCGGACCGGACCCCGTCCGGGAGGTGTCCTGGTCGCCCGACGGCCGCTGGATCGCCTACACCACGGTGCCCGGGGGCGGCGAGCACTCCCGGGTGCTGTGCGTACGCCCCGACGGCAGGGACCGGCACATCCTGGCCGGCGCCGAGCCGGGCACCTCGGCCTACCTCGGGTGCTGGGCGCACGACGGATCGGCCGTCGCGGTCACCGTCGCCGTCCCGTCCCCGCCGGGCCCGGTCACGGAAGGGACCGAGGCACCGGCCGAGCCGGACGGTTCCGTCGCCCGGCTGCCGGCCGGCTGGTCGGGCCGGGACGGGGGCGCCGTACACCTCGGAGCCGGCCCGCTCACCCCGACCCGACCGGACGCCACCACCGCCCTGCACACCGGCCCCGGCCGCGCGCGGACCCCGTCCGAGCTCGCCCCGGCGGCCGGTCATGGCGACGGGCTGTCCGCCTACCTGATCAACCCCGACGGTGTCGCCGCCCCGGTCCTCCTCGCCGCCGAGGAGGACGCGGCGACCCTGCGGGTGTGCGACCTCAGCCACGACGGCGCACTGGCCCTGCTGCGCCGGGGCCCCCGCGGACGCCGCGAAGCCGTCGTGCTGCGCACCGCCGACCTGGCGCCGACCTGCGTCTTCCGGGTGGCCGACGGCGATCCCTGGATCGGCAGGTTCTCGCCGCAGGCGGACACCCTGTGGCTGCGCAGCGACGCCGACCGCGAGTTCGCGGCCCTCGTCGCCGTCCGACTGGACCCCGATGGACGCCCCAGGGGCTCGTCCGTGGTGGCGGAGCGGGCGGGCAGCGACCTGGAACTGCTCGCGGGCGACCCCGGGGGCCGCGGCGCCGTACTGGCCTGGAACGCCGGGGGCGCCGGCGAGGTGGAGATCGTCGACACGCTGGCCCCCGGTGGCACCGGGCCGCTGCCGGTCCGGCCCGTCGCCCTGCCCCATGAGGTCGTGACGCGGATCGTCGACACCGGCGACGGGCACCCGGTCCTCGCCCTGTCCGGATCGCAGCGCCGGCCCGGCGTCTGGTGGCTGCGCGAGGGGGAGCACCCGGCGCGCACCCCCTGGTCGTCACGGGACGAGGACGCCGTCCCGCCGGGGCGCCCTCCGGTACGGCCCGTGCCGCTGCGCCCGACCGCGCGGGACGGGCTGCGGCTGCACGGCTGGTACTACCGCGCACCGGGACGCGGACCGGGCGAACCCGCCCCCTGCGTGATCCACCTCCACGGCGGGCCCGAGGAACAGGAACGCCCCGTCCTGAACCCGCTGTACCACGAGATCCTCGGGCGGGGGATCGACATCTTCGCGCCCGACGTGCGCGGATCGTCCGGGCACGGCCGGTCCTTCGTCGACGCCGACCTGGGCGGCGGCCGGTTCGCCGCCCTGGACGACGTGGCCGACTGCGCCGCCCACGCGGTGCTGGCCGGTCCCGCGGACCCGTCCCGCCTCGCCGTGATGGGCCGCTCCTACGGCGGGTACCTCACCTTCGCCTCCCTCGTACGGCATCCCGACCTGTTCCGCACCGGGGTGGCGGTCTGCGGCATGTCCGACTTCGCCACCTTCTTCGAGGGCACCGAACCGTGGATCGCGCAGTCCGCGGCACACAAGTACGGCCATCCGGAACGCGACCGGGACCTGCTGCGCTCGCTGTCCCCGATGACGTACGTCGACGCGCTGCGGGTGCCGGTACTGGCGGTCCACGGGGAACACGACACCAACGTGCCGCCGGGGGAGTCGGAGCAGTTCGTGCGGGCGGCACGCGAGCGCGGACTCACCGCGCAACTGCTCACGCTCCGCGACGAGGGACACGACTTCCTGCGCGCCGCCAACCGCCGGCTGTTCCGCCGGGCCGCCGCCGACTGGCTCCAGCGGCACCTGGGCGGCTGACGGCGGGGTGCCTCAGGAGAGGCTCGCGATCCAGGCGTCCACGGTCGTCACCCCGGCCTGGCGCGGGAACACCTTCTCCGTCAGCACGCGGTGGACCTCGGGGTCGGTGTCGGCGCAGCCGTCGGCCAGGACCGTCAGACGGTAGTCCAGGTCGGCGGCCTGGCGCAGCGTGGACAGCACGACACCGCTGGTGGCGAGGCCCGCCAGCACCAGGTGGCCGATACCGCCACCGCGCAGTACGAGGCTGAGGTCGCTGCCGGCGAAGGCGCTGACACGCTTTTTGGTCACGACGGCCTCGCCGGGCCGCGGTGCCACGTCGGCGTGGATGACGGCCCCCGGGTCGCCGTCGGCGAAGGCTCCCTCGGGCAGCGCGCCGAACATCGCGCTGGACCTGGCCTCCGGGCGGCCGACGCGGAAACCGACGACCACGTACACCACGGGCACGCCTGCTTCCCGGGCAGCGGCGACCGCACGGGCCAGCCGGCGCGTGTAGCCGGGGTCCAGGTCCGAGACGCGGTCGACGATGGCCCGCTGAAGATCCATCACGAGCAGGGCGGAGATGTTCACGGCGATTCCTGGGGGTCGGGGGGAACACGAGAGGTCACCGGCCTTCGGTCACCGGCCTTAGATCACCGGGCTTCGGTCTGGCCGGCGTCCGCGTCACGCTGTTCGCCGACGTGTCGAAGGGAGCGGTCGAAGAGGGTCACCAGGAGGAAGAGGACGCTGACGGCGAGCATGAAGACGGCGAGGTGGTGCAGGCCCCCGGTGTCGGCGCGGCGGCCGAAGAAGGCGCCGTTGGCGGCGGAGGCGACGATGGCACCGAGGTAGCCGAAGGTCCGCAGCAGCCCGGCCGAGGAGCCCATCCGCTCGGCGTCGGCCTGGTGGTAGACGGAGTTCTGCAGGGCGAGGCTGTTCAGACCCTGCGGCACCCCGAGGACGACCACGATGCCCAGCAGCATCCACAGCGGGCTGTCGGAGTGCAGCAGGAGCAGCAGCGCGCAGGCGGTGATCTGGCCGACGGCACCGACCAGCAGCTTGCCGCGGACCGCCGCGTGCCGGCCGGAGACGGCGGACACGACGATCGCGGTGGCGAACAGGGGAACCTGTGCCAGCCCCGCCTGCGAGGCGGTGAGCCCGCGTCCTTCCTCCGTCCACTGCGTGTAGCCGTAGAGGAACGCGTAGGTGACGACGTAGCAGAGCAGTGCTCTGACGTAGGTGGTGAGGAGCGGCCGGTTGCCCCCGAGGACGCGGACGTCGATGAAGGGCTGCCGCGCCCGCAGCTCGCGCCAGGTGAAACCGGCGCCCGCGACGACGACCAGGGCGAGCAGGTACCAGTCGCCCTCGCCCGGGTTCATGAGGAACAGCAGCAGGCAGACGAGCCCGACCGCGAAGAGGCCCATGCCCGGCAGGTCCAGGTCGGCCAGGCGGCGGCGCCCGTCGACACGCGGGGGAGCGGGGGTGGCGGGGATGCGCCGGGCGCCCAGGAAGAGGCCGGCTATCGCGAGGGGGATGTTGACGGCCAGCGTCGCACGCCAGCCGCCGACACCGATCAGCAGGCCGCCGAGGCTCGGACCGACGACGGCGATGGTCTGCGTGGTCACGGCGAGGGCGGTGAGGACGCCCGCGGGGCTCTCCCGGCCGGTGCGCCGGGCCTCGCTGCGCACCAGGTACATCGCCGCCGGATAGCCGGAACAGGTTCCGAACCCGAGCAGCACCCGGGCGGCGATGAGGACACCGAGGTTCGGGGCCAGCATGCCGACGACGCCGGCCACCCCGGTCAGCGCCGTGCCGGCCAGGAACAGCCGGCGTGGCCCGAAGAGGTCGATCAGCCGCCCCACGACGGGCTGCCCGATCGCGGTGGCGAGGTAGAGGGCGGAGATGAGCCACGCCGTACGGGAGGGCGGTGCGCCGAAGGCGGCGCCGATGGGCACCAACGACACCGAGATGATGGAGGAGTTGACCGGGTTGAGGGCCGCTCCCAGCATCATCGGCGCCATCAGACGCCGGTCGAAGCCCCCGTCGGCCGCCTTGCCCGTCTCGGGACGCGGGCGGCGCGGCAGGCGGTCCAGACCCCGGGTCACGAGCGCGCTATCCGGTCCAGCAGGGCCGCCGCCGCCAGCAGCGTGCGGCGCTCGGCCTCCGTGCACTCGTCCTCCATGGCGCGGGCGAGCCAGCCCTCACCGGCCCGGCGGCGCTCCTCCAGGAAGGAGCGGCCGCTGTCCGTGACGAAGACCAGCTGCCGCCGCCCGTCCGCCGGATCGGGACGCCGGCCGACCAGACCGCGCTCCACCAGCACACCGACGACGGTGGCCACCGACTGGTGCCGCACCCGCTCGGCGACGGCCAGGTCACCGACCGACGCCTCACCGTCCTTGTCCAGCCGGCTGAGGACGGACGTCTGCGAGGGGGTGAGGTCACCGCGGTCGTACGACTCGCGCATACGGCGCCTGAGCCGGCTGAACACCACGCGGATCTCGTGGGCGGCGGCCGCGGCCGACTCGGACGCGCCGGAGGTTTCGGTCATGCGGTCAGGCTAACTTGCGCAGTCTGGACTGCGCAACTGAGCCTGCGGACCTCGCCGGGTCCGACGGCCGGGCAAAGGAAAAGAGCCCCGCTCCGCGCGAGGCTCTTTTCCGGGGGCCGACATCGGCCGAAGGGGAAGGCGATGTCAGTGCTTGAAGACGTCCTTGGCCTTCTCCTTGGCCTCCCGGGCGTCGCCCTTGCTCTTCTCCGCCTGGCCCTCGGCGGCCATGCGGTCGTTTCCGAGAGCGCGGCCCAGGGATTCCTTGGTCGTGCCCTTGGCCTGCTCGGTCTTCGCCTTGGCCTTCTCGCCGGCAGTCATGGAATGCGCCTCCTGGAAGTCTCTTCTCCACTGTTGCGGTAACCGCCTCGTGCCCCGCCTTTCCCCTCACAAACAAGGTGCGGCCGACGAATGCGCGAAACTGCGCAGGGAATACGGACCGGCAGGAGGTCGATGCCCATGGTTCCCCTGCTGCTTGTTCTTCTGCTGATCCTGATCCTTTTCGGCGCCGGTTTCGCCGTCAACGTCCTGTGGTGGGTCGCGGTGGCCGTCCTGGTGCTGTGGCTGCTCGGCTTCGGCATGCGCTCCACCAACGCCGGCGGCACGCGCGGCCGTTGGTACCGCTGGTGACCTGACACCCCCCAGCACCACTCTTCCCCGAGGGCCTGGCCGCACCATGGCCGGGCCCTCGGAACGTGAACGCCCGCATAGAGCAGGCCAAGAGAGAAGCGCGCGGCCGGCGGCGTATCAGGGGACGGCGCAGCTCCGTCGGCTGCGGTCCCTGCGCGCCGCTCTCGCCGAGGACGTCCCGCGGGGAGCGGATCGCTGGACGGGCCGGGCGGCGCCTGCCGCCGCCCGGCCCGAGGCCACCACAGGGACTCTCACTGCGGCGGCCGGAAGCAGGCGACGACGGTCTTGCCGCGCGGGCACGGCCTGGCCTCCCACTCGTCCGCCAGGGCATCGACGAGGAACATCCCCCGACCGCCCAGGCGCTCGGCGCTGGGGGCCCGGGGTGTCGGCAGTTCGTCCGAGGCGTCGTGGACGGCGACGTGCAGACAGCTCTGGTCCCAGGTGAGAATGAGCTGCGCGTTGCTGTGAGCGTGCGTGTGGGCGTTGGTCACCAACTCCGACACGGTCAGCAGGACGGCGTCGACGGTCTCCGGGGAACGCTCGGCCCACCCCAGGGAGTTCAGGTGCTCACGTGCCCAGTCCCGCGCCGCCTTGATTTCGGTGTTCAACGGCAGAGAGCGAGCCCAGCCCACTGCCCGGAGTGAAGATCCGTCCACTGCATGCCCTTCCTGGTCCGCTGCGACCACGTCCGCCTACCCCGGGAAGCGGCGATCAGTGGTCGTCGGCCCCGGTGCCGTCACCGAGGGGAATCCCCAGACGTCCGGCCACGGTGGTGAGGGCCGGCCCCAGGGGCAGCGCGACCCGGGCGAGGGCGTGCCGGTCGCCCCGGGTGGGGTCCCGGTTGACGATGATCACCGGCTTCCCGGCCTGGGCGGCCTGGCGGACGAACCGCAGACCGGACATCACGGTCAGCGATGAGCCGAGGACCAGCAGGGCGGCCGATTCCCGGACCAGCTCGCGGCAGTGCTCGACGCGCCGGGGCGGCACGTTCTCGCCGAAGAAGACCACGTCCGGCTTCAGGACGCCGCCGCAGACGGCGCAGGGCACCACCTGGAAGTCCACGACCTGCTCGTCCGTGAGGTCCGCGTCACCGTCCGGGTTGATCCCCGCGGCCACCGGCTCGAAGCCCCGGTTGACCTCCTCCAGCCGCCGGGCGAGTTCACGGCGCGGGCTGAAGGCGCCGCAGGACAGGCAGACCACACGCGCCAGACTGCCGTGCAGCTCGACCACGCCCTCGCTGCCGGCCGCCTGGTGCAGTCCGTCGACGTTCTGCGTGATCACGCCGGAGAGCAGCCCGTGCCGCCCGAACGCCGTCACCGCCCGGTGCCCGGCATTGGGGCGGGCCCGCCCGAAGGTGCGCCAGCCGAGATGGCTCCGCGCCCAGTACCGGCGCCGGGCCCCGGCATCGGCGGTGAAGTCCTGGTAGGTCATCGGTGTGTGCCTGCTGAGGCTCCCGTGCTCCCCCCGGTAGTCGGGGATGCCCGACTCCGTCGAGATCCCCGCTCCGCTGAGCACCAGCACACCGCCCGCGCCCAGCGCGCCGACGACCGGTTCGAGATCGGTGGTCGCCGGCAGCAGGTGCTCCGCGGCGGGGGTCCAGCTGAGAGTGGGGCGCATGCGCATGCCGCCAGGGTACGAAACGGCACGCGATCCGTTACGGGTGACGGCGGCCGCCAGGCACGGCCGCCCGTGCCGTACCCCACCCCCCGGCCGCCGGCTCAGACGCCCCCGGCCGCCGGCATCCCGGGGGAGTGGCTGGAGCGGACGCGGAAGAGCCGCGGCTGCACCTCCGTCGCGATCTTCGCCGCCTGGTCCATGTGGACGCGCGCCTCGGGGCTGGCGAGCATCGCCTGGTAGTGCTCCTCCGTCTCCCACTGCGCGTAGTTGATCACGCGCTCGCCGTCCAGGGACGCGTGGAAGTTGGCGTGGACGAAGCCCGGCTGGTGCTTCATCGTCTCCTCCGTCGCACGGGCGAGCAGTGCGACCAGCTCGTCCTGACGGTCCGGGGACACGGTGAAGACGTTGATGAGCGTGGCCACCGGGCGCGCCGTGTCCACTTGAACGGTAATAGCCATGCCGCTATGCCTGCCCTTACGCGTCGCGGGGTCCCGCGCGGAGCCCCTCTTTCCCCCGATCGGAGCCGGGCGCCACGCCTCGGCCGACGGCGGTCTCCCGCGCACCGCGCGTCACGCGGAACTCGTAGCCCTCGGCGCCGTGCGGCGTCACCCACCCGCCGCCGCCCGGTCCCCGGTGGTGGCGCGAGACCCTGGTCAGGCGGCGGTGTCGGCGCGGCGGCCGAGTGTCGCGAAGAGCAGGAACCCGGCGCAGAAGAGGACACAGCCGATCGCCAGGAAGGGGACCGGGGTGTACTCGTCGGTGCAGGTCTGTCCGCCGGGCACGGCATGGCAGACGGTGCCGGGGCCGCCCCGGTTCAGATACGCGAGGTACAGGAGGGGCACCGCGAGGCCGGTCGCCAGCCCGGCGATCGCGTTCCTCGGGCCCCGCCACACCAGGAGACCCGCCGCCCCCGCCGCGACGAGGGCCAAGGCCAGCCCGGCCGACACCACGGTGGCCAGCCCTGTCGCGCCGCACGCGCCCACGGCCAGCCATCCCAGGAACCAGCCCCAGCCGCCCGCGCGACGTCCTCGCCGTCCTCGTTCCGCGACCGCATCGACGTGTGTCATGCCCGCCCCCCCCATTTCGTCCCGCCCGGCGCCGTTCCGGTGCAGCACCTCTCCGACGTACGACTACGACCAGGATCGGTGACGAATTTCCGCCCGGAGCAACCGCGTCGAATCGTACCGGCCCGAGCGGGCATACGGCGGGGAGCCGACGGCACAAGCTCTGGTGCGGGCCGTCATCGAGCGTGTGACGAAAGGGTGTCCATGTCGACTGCCGTACCCGAGGAATCCGCCGGAGTCCTGGGTGACCGACACGATGCTGTGACCATCTGCCGGGCAGCCCTCACGGTCGGCCGGCAACTCCCGCACACGCACCGCCTCGACGGGTCCGCGAGCGGCTCGGCCACCGCCTTCTCCAGGGCGCGCCGACGGCGGCGCGTCGACGCACCGGCCACCGGTCGCCCGGCACCGCGGCCGGCGGCCGGCCTCGCGTGGCACCAGCCCGGCCGTACCGTCGTCGTCCTCAACCCCACGGTGACGAACCGGGCCGACCGGGAAGCACTGCGCCGGGTGCTGGAGCGACACGGCCACCGGGCACCGGTGTTCGTCGCGACGACCGCCGCCGATCCCGGCGGCGGACAGGCGGCCGGTGCGGTCCGTGACGGCGCCGCACTCGTGGTGGTGTGCGGCGGCGACGGCACGCTCCGCGCCGCCGCCGACGCCCTGGCGGGCACCGGCGTCCCGCTGGCCCTGGTGCCCTGCGGGACCGGCAACCTCCTGGCCCGCAACCTCGGTCTGCCGCTCGGGCCGGCCGACGCCCTCGACGCCGCGCTGGGCGGCACCGTCCACCGCGTCGACCTGGGGCACGTCGAGGGTGACGGCCTCGGCTCCCGGCACTTCGCCGCCATGTCCGGGGCCGGCCTCGACGCCGCGATGGTGCGGTGGGCCAACGCGCACGACCGGCTGAAGTCCCGGCTCGGCTGGCCCGTCTACGCGCTCGCCGTCCTCCGCGAACTGCGCACCCCGCGCACCGGCGTCAGCATCCGGCTCGACGGCGCCCCCGCACTGCGCCGCACGGCCCGCATGGTGCTGGTCGGCAACATCGGCACCGTACAGGGCGGTGTCACGCTGCTCCCGGCCGCGCGGCCCGACGACGGACGGCTGGACCTGCTGCTCCTGGACCCCCGAGGCCCCGGCGACTGGCTGCGGGCGCTGTGGGCGCTGCTGCGTCCCGGAGCGGCGGCGGGAGCCGCACGGTCCGCGTCGCGCCGGCCGGCACCCGTGGAGCACTTCACCTTCCGGCACGCGGAGTTCACCTTCGACACCCCGCAGCCGCGTGAGCTGGACGGCGATCCGGTGTCCCCGGGCCGCCGTCTGAGCGTGACCGTCAGGCCGGCCGCCCTGACCATGCTGCTGCCGGAGCGGGGGAAGTGACGTGGGCACCGCCACGAAGGTCCCCGAGACGCGGGACATGAGCGGAGCGGAACTGTCCGGCGACGAGGCATGGGCGGCGCTGCGCCGCTACGGCGGCTGGTCCCTGCTGCGGGACGCCTTCGTCCGCTTCCGGTACGCCGACGGTTTCAGCCACTCGCGGGCACTGGCCCTCCAGACGGTCCTCGCGGTGGTGCCGCTGGCCATCGCGTTCGTCGGCCTGTCGACCGCGCTGCACACCGAGGACATCGGGAAACTGGCCGAACTCACCATCCACCGGATCGCCCGGGGGCCCAGTGCCGAGGTCGTCGACGACGCGCTCGAACGCAGCCGGTGCACGGCGGGTGACGGTGCCGTGGTCGCCCTCTGGTTCGGTGCCGTCTTCTCCCTGGTCAACGTCACCACCGCGATGTGCCAGATCGAGCGGGGAGCCAACCGGATCTACGGCAACGAACGCGACCGTCCCTTCCACCTGAAGTACCTGCGCGGGCTGCTGATGTCCGTCGGCGCCGGGTTCCCGCTCGGCCTCGGGTTCGTCGTCATGGTGGCCGGCGACGACCTGGCCGCGGCGGCGGTGACCGTCTACCACCTCGACAATGGCGCCCAGGCCGCCTGGGACGTCCTGCGCTGGCCGTTCGGGCTGCTCCTCGCCCTCATCTCCGCGAGTGCCGTCTTCCGCCGCTCACCGCGCCGCAGGCAACCCGGCTACACCTGGCTGGCGTTCGGCGCTGCCGTCTACCTGGTGCTGTGGTCGACCCTCACCTGGCTGCTGAGTCTCTACCTGAACCTCAGCGGCTCGTTCGACACTGTGTACGGCCCGCTGAGCGCCTTCATGTCCCTGCTGCTGTGGGCCTACCTGACCTCCATCGCCCTCTTCCTCGGGCTCGCCTTCGCCGCGCAACTGGAGGCCGCGCGCGGCCGCCGTCCCGGCCCCGTGCAGGAGGATCCGGGCGTCTGAGAGGCGCCGTACGGCCTCCCACCTGGTCCGTACCTGCCGTGACGGGCCGGTGAAGGAGGCGTGCGGGAGTTGTCGTATCTGTTCGACGCTCGTAGCGGATCTTGCCGCGACTGGGGTTGTCTCGTGTCCGCATCACCAACCCCCCACACTCCACAGGAGACTTGATGCACGCCTGAGTCACGCGGAGTGTGGACGCTCGGCAACACATGAATGTCATGCGCACGCCATTCGTGGCGCGGGTGGCCTCGACCGCCGCCCGAGCGCGAGCCGTTCATCGCCGTCCGGCCGGCCCCACACCGGCCGGACGTTCCCCCCACGAAGAGGAGCTTGTGTGACCTCCCGACACACCCGTCGACAGAGCACCGCCGTGGCCGCGGCCACCGCCGTCGTCGCCGCGACCCTGCTGGGCACGGCCCTGACCACCTCGGCCACCGCCCAGCCGGCGGACCGTGACGCCCGCCCGGCCGCGGCCCCGGCCTCGCTGTCCGCCGCTGCCCGTACCACCCTGATCCACCAGGCCCAGGCCGACGCGGCCGGCACCGCCCGGTCCATAGGCCTCGGCGCCAAGGAGAAGCTGGTCGTCAAGGACGTCGTCAGAGACACCGACGGCACCGTCCACACCCGCTACGAGCGCAGCTACGCCGGCCTGCCGGTGCTCGGCGGCGACCTGGTGGTCCACACCGCCAAGTCGGGCAGGACCGAGGGTGTCACCAAGGCGACCACGTCCGCCGTCAAGGTGGCCTCGCTGAAGCCGCGGATCACCGCGGCCAAGGCCGGGAAGCAGGCGGTGTCCGCCGCCAAGACCCTCGGCTCCGCCAAGTCCGCCGCGGACAGTGCCCGCAAGGTGATCTGGGCGGCGGCCGGCAAGCCCGTGCTGGCGTACGAGACGGTGGTCGGCGGTCTCCAGGACGACGGCACCCCGAACCAGCTGCACGTCATCACCGACGCGGCCACCGGCAAGAAGCTCTTCGCCTACCAGGGCATCGAGACCGGCGTCGGGAACACCCAGTACAGCGGGAAGGTGGACCTGAGCACGACCCAGTCGGGCTCCTCCTACACGCTCACCGACGGCACCCGGGGCGGTCACAAGACCTACAACCTCGACCACGGCACCTCCGGCACCGGCACCCTGTTCTCCCAGTCCGAGGACACCTGGGGCGACGGCAAGGCCTCGAACGCCGCGACCGCCGCCGCCGACGCGGCCTACGGCGCCCAGGCCACCTGGGACTTCTACAAGAACACCTTCGGCCGCAGCGGCATCAAGAACGACGGCAAGGCCGCCTACTCCCGGGTGCACTACGGCAACGCGTACGTGAACGCGTTCTGGGACGACAGCTGCTTCTGCATGACGTACGGCGACGGCACCGACGACAGCGCCCCGCTCACCTCGCTGGACGTCGCCGGCCACGAGATGAGCCACGGCGTCACCGCCGACACCGCCGGCCTGGAGTACTCGGGCGAGTCGGGCGGCCTCAACGAGGCCACCTCGGACATCTTCGGCACCGGTGTGGAGTTCGCTGCGAACAACTCCTCGGACGTCGGTGACTACCTCATCGGCGAGAAGATCGACATCAACGGCGACGGCACCCCGCTGCGCTACATGGACAAGCCCAGCAAGGACGGCGGTTCCGCCGACTCCTGGTCCTCCGGAGTCGGCGACAAGGACGTGCACTACTCGTCCGGCGTCGCCAACCACTTCTTCTACCTGCTGTCCGAGGGCAGCGGCGCGAAGACCATCAACGGCGTGAACTACGACTCGCCCACCCAGGACGGCTCCACCGTCACCGGCATCGGCCGGGACAAGGCGCTCCAGATCTGGTACAAGGCGCTGACCACGTACTTCACGTCGACGACCGACTACGCGGGTGCCCGTACCGGCACCCTCAAGGCGGCATCCGACCTGTACGGCGAGTCCAGCACCGAGTACAAGGCGGTCGAGGCGGCCTGGACCGGGGTCGGCGTCAAGTGACCTGAGCACGCCCGCGCCACGGGCGGCGTCCGGCATCCCCGGCCGCCGCCTTCGGGCTCGCGAGGCGCCTCACGGCATCACCGTCGCCTCCGTGGCCATCTCGATGACCCTGTCGAGACCGCCGTCGGCCAGCGCCTGACGCTGCCGGTCCGCGCCGGTGCCCTGTTGCAGCAGGCGGTGGACCAGGGCACTGACCTCGCGGCTGTCCCCCGCCTGTTCGAGCGCGGAACCGGCGTGCTCCAGCAGCCGGTACACCACGTCCCCGGCGCGACGGCGGCTGCCGTCGGGGCCGATCAGATCCTGGCCGAGGCCGTGCCGGGCGGCCTGCCACATCGCCGCCTTCAGCAGTTCGGGAGCCATCCGCGGTGCCGCACGCTCCGCGGCGGCGTCCCGCAGCGCCGTCTCGACCAGGCCGCGCACCAACCCCGCGAACATCACGGCGTCGTCGGCCCGCAACTGGACGTCCAGACAGCGGATCTCGACGGTGGGATAGCGCTCGCACAGCCGGACCTGCCAGTACAGCTGACCCCGGTCCGCTATGACGCCGGCGGACACCAGGTCCCGCGCCCGGCGGTCGTAGTCGGCGTCGTCGGTGAAGTGCGGCGGGATGCCGCTGACCGGCCAGCGGTCGAAGACGATGGTGCGCCAGCTCGCGAAGCCCGTGTCGTGCCCGTCCCACAGCGGAGCGTTCGACCCCATCGCGGTCAGCGTGGGCAGCCAGGGCCGAAGCCGGTTCATCACTTCCACGCCGGCCCGCCGGTCGGGCACCGCGACATGGACGTGCATGCCGTTGACGAGCTGCTCGGCCACCAGCTGCGGAGCCTGCCTGCGCATGGCCTTGTAGCGGGCCTTGTCGGTGACCGGCACGGGGATGTCGTGTGTCGTGGGCGCGGTGCCGACGGCCATGATCCGGCAGCCGTGCGTCCGGGCCGCCTCGGCGACGGCGTGCCGCAGCCGCAGCAGGTGGCCGCCGACCTCCTCCAGGGAATCGCAGACGGGGGTGGCCACCTCCACCTGGGCCTGCAACAGCTCCAGCTGGACCTCGCCGGCCGCGACGAACGGCTCCAGACCGGCGGCGATCCGAACCTTCTCGGCGTTCGGGCTCAGCCGGCCCGTGGCCGCGTCGACGAGCAGGTATTCCTCTTCCACGCCGACGGTCGTCATGCAGAGCCTTCCGCTGGGCACCGCCCACTGCCGGGGCGGTGCGATCCTCACCGAGCCCTCGGACGGCCCGGCGGACACCGCGCCTGTCCGAGGGTGCGGCACACAAGTGCCGTACATTCCGCCTCCTCAAACGTGGCGGCACGGAGAGGGAGGTGCGCCTACGCGGTGTGATGGCGGGGGCGGGGATACCTGGGAGTCGCTGAGGGTGTCGATGTTGGCACAAGCGGTAATCGCCTCCGGTGCGTCGCGTCGGCCGGTCGGCCGGGTGGTTCCGGCCACCTGGCGGATGTCGCGGCCCGGCCCGGCCGGGGACTCTGGAGCTTCCGGCGTGACGACGTACCGTCGGCCCTGCCCGCACCGGTGCCCGGCGCCTCGGCGCCGCACCGGGCGACGAAGGAGGTCGGTGTCATGGCGATCCGTCTGACGTTCCTGTGCGCCCCCGGCGACTATGCCGCCCTCAACCCCGTCCTCGGTGACGTGCCCCCCAGTGAGCGCGGCCTGCGTGAGGCGCGGGCGGTGAGGCTGCCGTCGTACGAACTGGCCCTGCGGACCCCCTCGCCGCGCTGCGAGCGGACCGCCGACGCCCTCGGCCTGCCCTCGGTGGCGGAGCCCGCGCTGCGGGACATCGACCTCGGCGCGTGGTGCGGCCGTACCCTGGACGACATCGCCGCGACCGACCCCGACGGCTTCACCGCCTGGTTCACCGACCCGGACGCCGCCCCGCACGGAGGCGAGTCCGTACGGCAGCTCTGCCGGCGGGTGTCGGCCTGGCTGGGCGCCCTGCCGCCCGGCACGGGCCACGTGCTGGCCCTCACCGAGGCGGCGGTGGTGCGGGCCGCGCACATCCACGCGCTCGCCCTGCCGGCCCGAGGCTTCTGGCACTTCCCCGCACCGCCCCTCTCCACGGTCACCCTCACCCGGCGCGACGGCCGCTGGGATGTCGGCTCGGCGGGCCCCGAGGAACGGGACGCCGACCGGCTGATCCGCTTCCCGAGGCCCGGGACCCCGGAGCGCCCGCGCGGCCGGCGGCGGGACGACGGGCCGGTGCGGACCGCCTCGGCGGGGTGAGTCCGGGCCGGCGGGGGATTGCGGCCGGGCCGCCGGGGCAGGCGCTCCGGGGAACGACGGACGGCGGGGGAGAGGCGAGCACGCACATGACCGACACAGGCACGGAGACGTCGGAGCGACGGGACCCGGCGACGGCCGCGACACCACCCTTGCGGCCGGCCGGCTACGACCCGGCCGACTACGCCGCGTCCGTGCGGCACGCCGCCGACGAAGCCGGAGTGTCACCCCTGCTGGTGATGACCGTGCTGCACAACGAGGCGTACAAGCCGCACCACCCCCTGCTGGAGCGGCTGTGGCAGTGGTGGAAGCCGGGGGCGTCCTTCGGCGTGGCCAACATGCACCGTGCGGCGTTCGAACGGGTACGGCGGACCCACGGGCTGCCGGGCCGCTGGCAGGACCTGCGCGACGACCCCGGCTTCGCCATCCGCGCGGCGGCCCTGCACCTGAAGGACCTCGACGGCGCCCTTCCCCGTCGGCACGCCCGCCGCTACACCCGCGACGAACTCCTCGCCCTGGGCTACAACACGGGCGAACGCAACATGCGCGCCTTCGCCAGGGGCGTCCCGCCGGGCCCGGCAGCACGGTCGTACCTGCGCCGCTACCGCGCCTACCGGGACCGGGCCGCGGACGCGCTGGCGGACCAGAACGCGTGAACGGCCCCGAGGTCGTCCGACCGGGCGACCTGGGTGCCCCCGCGCCGAGCCTGGAGCGCACGGAACTCGTCGGCTTCCGGGTGCGTCTGGACGCCGGCGCGCTCCGCACCGAAGTCGTCGTCGGGGCCTTCGCGCCCGAGTGAGCGGAGTCCGGCCCGACGGGAGGGCTGGACCGTCGCCCTCCGGGTAGCCGCAAGGCCAGAGGGGTCCGCGGCGGGCCCACCGTGAGGGAGGGAGCGGCATGTCCGTGACGGAACGGATCAGGCGGTTCGTGAACAGCCCGCAGGGGCGTCGGGCGATGGAGAAGGTGCGGGAGGCGGCGGCCGACCCGCGCCGCCGCGCACAGGCACAGCGACTCATCAGCCGCCTGGGCAACCGCCGCTGAGGCGACGACCACCGGCGGTCAGGAAGCCGACGTCGAGGGGAAGAGGCGCCCCAGCAGCCGGTGGGCGTGCGGAGTGACGGTCCAGCGGTCCTCCCACGCCCTCGGGCCGGGAGCGCTGCGCGGCGGTCCTTCGGGGGAGCCGCCCAGGGGCAGTACGGCGAAGCAGCGCTTCCCGCCCTCGGCGGGCTCGCACCCCCGCATGACGCCGAGCGCGTCGAGGAGGGCCAGGCCGCGCCCCCGCTCGGCGTAGGGCTCAGGCTCCGGGAGGGCAGGCGGAACCGGGCTGCCGTCGGTCACCCCGACGATCAGGAACCCGGCGTCCAGGATCAGTTCCGCGCTGAGCCGGCCCCCCACGTGCAGCAGACCGTTGGTCAGCAGTTCGGAGGCCGTCAGCTCCAGCCTGGCGCCGTCCTCGTCGTCGAGGGCGACTCCCCACCACCGCACGGCCGCGCGCATCCGTCGTCGTACGGTGTGCACTGCGGCCGGTGTGGCGTCGAAGGTCCAGCGGATGCGGGGCATGCTCTCTCCTCGGCGGCGTGCGTCGTCTGCCGCCGCCGTGTGTTCGGTGGTCAGTGCGGGGAGTGTCCGGTCCGCCACGCGATCCCGTGGATTCCGGCGCCGCACTTGGCGGGGAGGACGTGGACGCTGTGCGACGCGTCGAGGGCGAGCGGGCGCAGGTCCTGGCGCTCCGCCCCGGAGGCGTCCCGGTAGTAGCCGTAGACCGCCGACGGCAGGCGCCGGGGGTGGAAGAAGATGTGCAGGAGGTACTGCCGTACCGGGACCGGCAGGGTCCTCTCGTGGTGAGTGGAGGGCTTCCAGCGCGGGCCGACGTCGAGGGTGTAGTCGACGATCGCCGTCTCGCCCCGGCGCAGCACGCGGCCGAAGCCGATGTCGAAGACCGCGGAGCCGAACTCCTGGCGGAAGCGCAGGGTTTCCAGCCGGCCGCAGTGGACGTTCACCTGCACCGAGGGCGTCTCCAGGTCGTCGAGGTTGTGGTGCGCGGTCAGATGCCGTACCCCGTCGTGGGTGGCCCGTACGACGTGGCTGACCGTGTACCGCGCGATGCACCCCTGCGCGTCCACCCGCACCGTCTCCTGGACGGAGAGGGTGACCAGGTGCTCGTTGAACCGGTAGGCGTCGGCGCCCAGGGCCCGTTCGAGCGGTGCGCCGGGACTCAGGATGCGCGACCAGGCTTCGGACATCTCGCTCGTGCCGGTGACCGCCCGGCCCCGGGGGCGGCGGTGGGCCAGCAGCGACTGGAGCGCCCCGCGCGGCACGTCCAGGATGGTCTCCAGCTCCGCCACGGCCCGCAGCGACTCGTGCCGCTCGGGCTGGCTGCGCCCGCGCTGCCAGTGGCTCAGCGTCACCGGGCTCACCGCGACGCCCCGCTCGCCGAGATGGTGGTGCAGCCGCTGGAGCGACAGCCCACTGGCCTTCAGCGCCTCGCGGAAGGCCTCGCCGAACGTGGCGGGGGCCGGCGGCCGGGTGTCGTCGGCGTGGTCTGCCGAGGGCCGGTGATCCGGCTGGTCCATGGGCACTCCCGGGACAGCGGTGGGCGCGGAGGCCGGCGGGACCGCCACGGTGGCCCGGGGCGGTCCCGCCCGGCGGATCACCGCCGGATGCTACCGGTCCGGTTCCCGCCGGCTCGGCGCGGCGTCTGGGGAGGCCGCCGCGACGAGGCCCGTGGGGGGACGGGTCAGGCGGTGTTGAGGGTCAGGCCGTAGTACTGGAGCGTGTCGCCGAGGGGCTGGAAGTAGGACGTGCCCTGTCCGTAGACGCCGTCGCACTGGTTGTCGGTCCGGCCGCCGGAGGTCATGCCCTGGCCCTGGTCGCCCGAGACCCAGGCACCGCCGCTGTCACCGCCGAGGACGCAGACGTTGCTCAGACCGAGGTTGGTCACGAGCGTCGCCGGCTGGCCGGGGTCGGTGTACGTCACCGAGTAGTCGTACGACTTGACGGAGCCGCAGGTCCAGTGCGAGGTGGCGCCGGACTTGCAGACGTCGGAGCCCACCGCGGCCCGCCGGCTGCCCTTGACGGCGACGTCGGCACCGTTGTTCCAGGTGCCGATCCGGGTGGCGATGGCGGTGCCGGAGTCGACCGAGGCGAGCCCCATGTCCACGCTGTTCTGCCCGTGGTGGAACCGGGTCCTGGTGCCCTTGGCGAAGTGGCTGCCGTCGTAGTACAGGTCGGGAAGGCTCTCGACGCAGTGCCCGGCGGTCACCAGCACCTGCTGTCCGGAGGAGGTGCGGGCGCCGAAGCCGACCGAGCAGTAGTGGTTGCCGTAGTCCATCCGGCTGCCCGGGTAGACGGTGCCGGCCGTCGAGACGGCCCGGCCGCCGTCGTGCCGCACGGCGACCGCCGAGCCGAAGGAGGCGGCCTTCCGCAGGAACGCCGCGGTGCCGGCCGCCGAGGTGTCGCGGACCTGGACGACGACCTTGTCGGAGGCGGGGTCCACGCCCCAGCCCGATACGCCGGCGGGCGTGACGATCTCGGCGTACTTGTCCAACGCGTCCTTGACGGAGGCCAGTTCACCGGCGCTGTGCGGGGCTATGCGCGCCTTGAGGCCGGCCGCCTCGACCGGGCGGGCGGTGGCGGCACCGGTGACGTTCACCGTCAGCCGGCCCGCGCCGTCGAAGAAGGCGCCGCGCGGGTCCGCGCCCGAGGTGCGCAGCGCCGTCTGCTGGCGGGCCTGCGAGTCCAATCTCCGTACGGCCGCGGCGTCGCTGACGCCGAGCGAGCCGGCCAGCGCGTGCACCATCTGCTGCTGGTAACGCCCGCTGGAAGCGGCGGAGTTCTGCGGGGTGGCGCCCTGCGCCGGGACCGCACTCGCGGACAGGACCAACGCCGCCGTGGCGGCGCCGGAGGCCAGGATTGCGCGTAGACGAAGCACCTTGTCTCCATTTCCGGACGGCCGCCGACGGCGGCCCGTGGGGGAAGTGCGGATTACGTCCGGGGGGGCCGGCCGAATCCGCAGGAGAACTGTCCTGGCGCATGCGTGTCCCTGACAAGGTCAGCGGGCGACGCAAAAATTAACAGAACCGCGACTAACTGTTTTTGTCAGCCGTTCGAATTGCCCCCGGGGATCCCGCCCCGGGGGTCCTCGTCCGCGTGCGCGTCCTCGTCCGCGTACACGCGCCGCAGCAGGCCGGCCGGGTCCGGCTGCGCCTGGAGGCCGTCGAGCAGCAGCAGCCACAGGTCGTGCAGCCGCTGCTCGATGTGCGCGCGGCCGTCCAGGGCGTCGGAGACGGTGTGCAGCCCGAAGAAGGCGCAGACGACGCCGTGGGCCGCGGCGGGCGGCACCACGCGGGGGCCCAGCTCGCCGTTGTCCCGTGCCTCGGTGAGGAGTTCGGTGACCACGTCGATCCAGTCCACGAAGGGTGCGGGCAGCGGAGCCGGGATGGCCCGGTGCTCCATCCAGAGCCGGGAGCCCGCGCGCACCACCACGTCGTCACGGAACGCGCGGGCCACCGTGAAGCTGAGGGCCACCAGCTTCTCCAGGGCCGGCCGGTCGGCGGACCGGTGCCGGCTGATCATGCGCGGCCACGAGGCGAAGTGCTCCTCGATGACCGCGAGGGCCAGCTTTTCCTTGCTGGCGTAGTGGAAGTAGATGGCGCCGCTGGTGCGTCCGGAGAGCGCGCTGATATCGCTGATGCTGGTCCCGGCATAACCGCGTTCGTCGAACAGGTGTGCCGCGGTTTCCAGGAGGGTCTGCCGTGTGATTTTCGCCTGCACGCGTCACAACCCGTTTCGAGGATGGAGTTCCTGTTTCGCTGGTATGCAATCTAACGCCTCGCCGCTGCACGTGAAGCCGTGTCGGTGTGCGGGATGCCCCGACTTGGGGTCTGCTGAGGCCATGGACGCTCGACACGGTGGCGCCACCGGAGAACCGCGGGACCTGAGCTGGTCGCGGACGGTTCCCCGGGAACTGGTGCACCGGGTCTCGGTGGCGGAGGTGCTGCTCACCGACGTGCTGCGCGTCGACGAGGAGCACTTCGCGGCGGCGGCCTGCTGGCCCCGGTCTCATCCGACGTTCCCGGTCGACGGCCCCGCCCTCCACCATCCCCTGCTGGTCGTCGAGACGTTGCGCCAGCTCGGCATCTTCATCCCGCTCCGCCACTTCGGCGTGCCGGCCGACGCCCGGCTGCTCATCACGGATCTCCTCTTCACGTCCGAGCCGGCGGACCAGCCCCGGGTCGGTCATGGGGCGACGGAGGTCACCTGCCGGGTGCGGGTGACCGGGGTGCGGACCGACGGAGAGGGGACGGTCACGGCGCTCCGGCTCGACGTGCGCTTCCTGGCGGGCGGAGTGCCGTTCGCCAGGGCGGGCGGCGGTGCCCGGTTCCTGTCACCCGAACGGTACGCCGCGGTACGCCGGCCGTTGGCCCCGCCCCGGCACCGCAGGACACACGTGCAGCGGCCCGATCCGGCGATGCTCGGCCTGGCCCACGCCCGGGACCTGGTCGTCGGGCTGATCGGCGGACCGGGGCAGGCCGGCCCGGAGGATCCCCACCGCCCCGCCCCGCCCCGGAGCCTGGTGGTGGACGCGGCCGACCCGTTGCACCCGTTCTTCTTCGACCACCCCTCCGACCACGTCCCCGGCGTGGTCCTGCTGGAAGCCGCCCGGCAGGCCGCGGCGCTCGCCAGCGGCGGGACCCTCCTCCGGCCGACCGGGGGCCGGCTCGCGGCCCCGCACTTCACCGAGTTCAGCCCGGCCGCCCGGATCGTCTGCGTCCCCCACCACCGCACCTGCGTGTTCCGGATCGAACAGCTGGGGCAGCGTTGCGCCTTCGGTGTTTTGCACTACGCGTCACCCCACCGAGTGTAACCAGCCGCAAGTCGTTGACTCCGATGAGTGACGGGGCCTAGCGTAACGATCGTTATGTCCCGTGGTCGGACGCGGTCCGTGTGCTGTCCCCTGAGCATGTGCACAGCCGATTCCGCCTGCCCGACACCGCGCACCGTCGGCCGGACGGCCCGGTGCCTCTGGACGGCAGTGCCCGTCACCCGGCGGACCCAGGTACTCACGGGCACACTCCAACCGAAAGCACGCCCATGACGCTCCATCGCATCCTGTCCTGGACACCCGCGGCCGTCGTCTTCGACTGCGACGGCACCCTGATGGACACCGAACGACACTGGGTGGAGGCCCGTCGGCAGACCTTCGACGCGGCCGGACTCACACCCCCGACCGACTTCGCCGAGCGGGCCAAGGGCCTGCACTACACCGAGTGCGGACAACTCATGGCCGACGAGACGGGCCGCCCCGAACTGGGCCCCGAACTCGCCGGCGAACTGCTGCGGCGCTTCCGGGTCCTGGTGCGCAGCAAGCCCCTGACGATGCCCGGCGCGCCGGAACTGGTCGAGGCCGCGGCCGCCTTCGCGCCCCTCGCCGTCGCCAGCAACTGCCCCCGCGAGGTCGTGGAGTCCAGCCTGGACAGCGCCGGCCTCCTGCACCGCTTCCAGACGGTGGTGGTCCCGGACGACGCGGTCCGGCCCAAGCCGTACCCGGACGTCTATCTGGCCGCCACCCAGGCCTGCGGGGCCTACCCGGGCGAGACCATGGCCGTCGAGGACACCCGGTGCGGGATCGTCGCCGCCGTCCGGGCCGGCCTCCGGGTGGTGGGCGCGGGCCCCTGGCCCGGCGAGGAGACGGCGTCCCTGGTCGACCTGTGGGTGGAGACCCTCGCGGACCCGCAGATCAGCGGCTGGGCCGCCCAGCGGTCCTCGGTGCGCACGCCCCCGCAGGCGACCCGGGCACCGTCCGAGGACCGGCTGCGGTCCGGGGCCCACTGAGCGGGAGCGGTCCCTCGGTTCAGCGGGCGCGCTCGTACTCGGCCTGGGGCAGCGGGGTGTGCTTCTTCCCGCTGCCGGGACGGTCCGTGGAAGCCGAGAAGACGGACGGGGCCAGAGGGAGGCCCGCGTGCTCCGCCCACCGCATCGTCATGCGCGACAAGGCCGGCCCGGAGAGCAACCCGGACTCCGGCGCGCGGACGATCGCCCAGTAGAGTGCGCCTCTGTCGTCCCCTGACCTTGAGGTATCGAACCGTGGCCCCCGCTCGACCCGCACCGCCCCCCGCCGTCACCGTCGTCGGGATCGGTGCCGACGGCTGGCAGGGACTGCCCGAGGGCTCCCGAGCGGAACTGCGCGCGGCCGAGGTCCTCCTCGGGGGTCCGCGCCAGCTGGACCTGCTGCCGCCCGAGTGCGGTGGGGAGCGCGTCGGCTGGCCCAGCCCGCTGCGCCCCGCCGTCGCCGGGCTGCTCGCCGCCCACGCGGGGCGCCGGCTGGTCGTCCTGGCCAGCGGCGACCCGATGTTCTACGGCATCGGACGCGCCCTCGCCGAGGAGGCGGGCGCGCTGCGGGTGCTGCCCCACCCGTCGTCGGTCTCCCACGCCACCGCCCGCCTGGGCTGGCCGCGGGAGGACACCGAGGTCGTCACGCTCGTCGGCCGCCCCGCCGCCCGGCTCGCCGCCGCCCTGCACGACGGCCGGCGTCTCCTCGTCCTCAGTGCCGGCGCCGGCACCCCCGCCGAGGTCGCCGCCCTCCTGCGGGACCGCGGCTTCGGACCGAGCCGGATGCGCGTGCTGGAGCAGCTCGGCGGGCACCGGGAACGCGTGAGCGCCGAGGCCACCGCCGACGACTGGGCGGAGGCCGGCCCGTCCGGCGATCCGCTCAACATCGTCGCCGTCGAGTGCCGCCGGGCACCGAGCGCCCTGCGCCTCGGCGCGGTGCCCGGACTGCCCGACGAGGCCTACGAGCACGACGGACAGCTCACCAAGAGGCACGTCCGGGCCGCCACGCTCGGCGCCCTCGCCCCGGCCCCCGGCGAACTGCTGTGGGACATCGGCGGCGGCTCCGGCTCGATCGCCGTCGAGTGGATGCGCACCCACCCCTCCTGCCGGGCGATCACCGTCGAACGCGACCCGGTGCGCGCCGAACGCATCACCCGCAACGCCGACCGGCTCGGCGTGCCCGCCCTCCGCGTCGTCACCGGTGCCGCACCCGCCGCTCTCACCGAACTCCCCACCCCCGACGCCGTGTTCGTCGGCGGCGGGCTCACCGCGCCGGGCCTCCTCGACGCCTGCTGGGCGGCGCTCGGCATCGGCGGCCGGCTGGTCGCGAACACCGTCACGCTGGAATCCGAGGCGGTGCTCGCCACCGCCCACCGCCGGTACGGCGGCGAGCTGGTGCGGCTCGCGGTGGCGCACGCCGTACCCGTGGGCGGCTTCACCGGCTGGCGCCAGGCCATGCCGGTCACCCAGTGGGCCGTACAGAAGACCGACATCCCCCTCGCAGGAGCAGACAGATGACCGTGTACTTCATCGGTGCCGGCCCCGGCGCCGCCGACCTGATCACGGTGCGCGGCGCCCGGACCCTCGCCGCGTGCCGGGTCTGCCTGTACGCGGGCAGCCTGGTCCCGCGCGACCTGCTCGCCGAATGCCCGCCGGACGCACGCCTGGTGGACACCGCCCAGCTCGATCTGGACCAGATCACCGCCGAGTTGGTCCGCGCCCACCAGGAGGGTCACGACGTGGCCCGGCTGCACTCCGGGGACCCGTCCGTGTTCAGCGCGGTCGCCGAGCAGATGCGGCGCCTCGACGCGGCCGGGATCCCCTACGAAGTGGTGCCCGGCGTACCGGCGTTCGCCGCCGCGGCCGCCGCCCTCAAGCGGGAGCTGACCGTGCCGACCGTCGGCCAGACCGTCATCCTCACCCGCGTCGCCCAGCGCGCCACCGCCATGCCCGAGGGCGAGGACCTGGCCACCCTCGGCCGCAGCGGCGCCCTGCTCGTGCTGCACCTGGCCGCCGGCTACGTGGACCGGGTGGTGGCGGAACTCCTGCCGCACTACGGCGCCGACTGTCCCGCCGCCGTCGTCGCCTACGCCTCCCGCCCGGACGAGCTGGTCATCCGGGGCACCCTGGACGAGATCGCCCCGAAGGTGCGGGAGGCCGGTGTGCTACGCACCGCCGTGATCATGGTGGGACGGACGCTGGGCGCGGAGCAGTTCCGCGACAGCCACCTGTACTCGCCCGAGCGCGAGCGGCACGTCTGCTGACGGCGAGCGGACCGCCGCCCGGAGCCGGCGCCACGGACACCGGCAGACACGCCTACCGCGTGGAGCTGCGTCCGACGACCGTGCCGGCCCGGTCGACGCAGATGACGTCGACGGCCACCGGCGCACCCCGCAGCACGGCCAGCGCCTCGTCCCGGGCCCGCGCCGCCACCAGGTCGCCGAGCGGTGTCCCGGCGGCCTGGCAGAGCTGGAGCGCGGCCAGGCCCGTGTTGGCGTCGGCGACCGCAGCGGCCAGTGCCTCGTCCGCACCGCCGAGGCGGGCCAGCTCCGCGAGGAAGCCCTTGTCGACCTGCGAGCGTCCGGAGTGCAGGTCGAGGTGGCCGGCCGCGAGCTTGGAGAGCTTGGCGAAGCCCCCGCAGATCGTGAGGCGGTCCACCGGGTGCCGGCGGAGGTACTTCAGCACCGCGCCCGCGAAGTCGCCCATGTCGAGCAGCGCGTCCTCGGGCAGGCCGTACTCGGTGACGACCGTCTTCTCGGACGTCGAACCGGTGCACCCGGCGACATGCGTCCGCCCGGCCGCGCGGGCCACGTCCACACCGCGCCGGATGGAGTCGATCCAGGCCGAGCAGGAGTACGGCACGACGATGCCCGTGGTGCCGAGGATGGACAGCCCGCCGAGGATGCCGAGCCGCGGGTTCCAGGTGGAGCGGGCGATCTCCGCGCCGTGGTCGACGGAGAGGGTGATCTCCACGTCACCGGCGCCGCCGTGCCGCGCGGCGACCTCGGCGACGTGCTCGCGCATCATCCGGCGGGGGACCGGGTTCACGGCCGCCTCACCGACCGGCAGCGGCAGCCCCGGCCGGGTGACCGTCCCGACTCCCGGCCCGGCCGCGAACACCACACCGCTGCCCGCCGGCAGCCGTCGTACCGTGGCCCGGATCAGCGCGCCGTGCGTGACGTCCGGGTCGTCGCCCGCGTCCTTGACGACACCGGCCATGGCGCACTCGCCGGTCAGCTCCTCGGCGGCCAGCGCGAAGGACGGTGTCTGCCCCCGGGGCAGCGTGATCGTCACCGGGTCGGGGAACTCGCCGGTGAGCAGCGCGGTGTACGCGGCCGTCGTGGCCGCCGTCGCACAGGCGCCGGTGGTCCAGCCGTGCCGCAGCCCGGTGTGTTCGAGCTGCGCCCGGCGACCGCCCTTCGCCTGGCCGGAATCCCGCGTCCCGCCGGCATCGCTCGCCCCACCCACGTCCCGGTCCTCCCTGTTCCTCATCAGCGGAAGCCCCCGAATGAACGGAGACCCCCGACTCCCATGCACGTGCTGATCCTCGGCGGTACCACGGAGGCCCGCCGCCTCGCCGAACTCCTCGACGGCATCCCCGGGCTGACCCTGACCAGCTCCCTCGCCGGACGCGTCGCCAGCCCCCGGCTGCCTCCGGGCCGCACCCGCGTCGGCGGCTTCGGCGGACCGGAGGGGCTGGCCGCGTGGCTGCGGGAGCACGCGGTCGGCGCGCTCGTCGACGCCACCCACCCCTTCGCCGGGACGATCAGCTTCAACGCGGCGCGGGCCGCTGCCCTCGCCCATGTTCCCCTGCTCGCCCTGCGCCGCCCCGGCTGGGTCCCCGTCCCGGGCGACCGCTGGCACGAGGCACGCTCGCTGGCGGACGCGGCGCGCGCCCTGCCCGCGCTGGGCCGGCGGGTCTTCCTCACCACCGGCCGTATGGGCCTGGCCGCGTTCGCGGACCTGGACGACCTGTGGTTCCTGGTCCGTTCCGTGGACGCCCCCGAGCCCCCGCACCCCGCCCGTATGGAGGTGCTGCTGGACCGCGGCCCCTTCACCCTCGACGGGGAGCGCGAACTGCTGCGCCGCCACCGCGTCGACGTCGTCGTCACGAAGGACAGCGGGGGAGCGGCGACCGCGCCGAAGCTGACGGCCGCCCGGGAGGCCGGCCTTCCCGTGGTCGTGGTTCGCCGGCCACCGGCTCCCGAGGGCGTGCCCGTCGTCCCCGACCCCGACAGCGCGGCCGGGTGGGTGCGCGAGCACCTGGGACGGCCGCCTCTCGCGGGCCACTGACCGGGACCGGAGAGAAACGGGGCACTGACCAGAGCCGGAGAAGCAGCGGCGCGAACCCTCACGCCTCCGGATAGCGGCGCGGGGTCCAGACGATCTCCTCGCCGTCGCCACGCCGTACCACCCGGGTCTGCGAGGAGCCGACCAGCAGGATGGTGCGCATGTCGACCTCGGCCGGCTCCAGCTCGCCCAGCCGGACGATCCGGACGCTCTCCCCGGCACCGCCCACGTCCCGCGCGACCACCACCGGCGTCTGCGGCGACCGGAACTCCAGCAGCAGCTCCCGGGCCTTGCCCACCTGCCAGCCACGGCTGCGCGAACCGGGGTTGTACAGCGCCAGCACCAGGTCCGCCGAGGCCGCCGCGCGCAGCCGCCCGGCGATGACCTCCCACGGCTTGAGCCGGTCGGAGAGGGACACGGTGGCGTAGTCGTGACCGAGCGGGGCGCCGGCCCGGGCCGCGGCGGCGTTGGCCGCGGTCACCCCCGGCAGCACCCGCACCGGCACGTCCAGGTACTCCGGCTGGGAAGCCGCCTCCAGCACCGCCGTGGCCATCGCGAACACGCCCGGATCACCACCCGAGACGACGGCCACCCGCCGCCCCCGCCGGGCCAGTTCGAGCGCGAACTCGGCGCGCTCCGCCTCCACCCGGTTGTCCGAGCCGTGCCGGACCTGGCCCGGCCGCTCGGGCACCCGGTCCAGGTAGGTCGTGTAGCCGACCAGGTCGTCGGCGGCGGCCAGCACGCCCCGGGTCTCGGGCGTCAGCCACAGCGCACCGGCGGGACCCGTGCCGACCACGACCACCTCGCCCCGGCCCGGCACGGCGGGCCGTTCGGCGTCCACCCGGCTCGGCAGCACGGCCACCGAGAAGTACGGCACCGACTCCGGGTCCACGTCCGCGAGGTCGGCGACCCGCTCCTTGTCCATCGTGGCGCGCTCCACGTACCGCGCCTCCTCAAGCCGGCCGGCACGCGCCAGCGCCCGGCGGACGCTGGGGAAGGTGCGGCCGAGCTTCATCACGACCGCGGAGTCCGTCGCGGCGAGCCGTGCGGTCAGCTCGTCCTCGGGCAGGGTGCCCGGCAGGACGGTCAGCACCTCCTCGCCCTCGACGAGCGGCGCCCCCAGCCGGGCCGCAGCGGCCGACACGGAGGTGACACCGGGGATCACCTCGGTGTCGTAGCGGTCGGCGAGCCGCTTGTGCATGTGCATGTAGGAGCCGTAGAAGAGCGGATCGCCCTCGGCGAGCACCGCCACCGTCCGGCCGGCGTCGAGATGCGCCGCCAGCCGGGCCGCCGCCTCGGTGTAGAACTCCTCCATGGCGCCCCGGTAGCCGCCGGGATGGTCGGTGGTCTCGGTCGTCACCGGGTAGACCAGCGGTTCCTCGACATGGTCGGCGCGCAGGTGCCGGGCCGCGATCGAGCGGGCGATGGACCGCCCGTGCCGGGCGCTGTGGTACGCGATCACGTCCGCCTCGGCGATGGCCTCGACGGCGCGTACGGTCATCAGGGACGGGTCTCCGGGGCCGAGGCCCACCCCGTACAGCTTGCCGCTCACTCTTCCTCGCTCGCGATGGCGTTGAGCGCGGCGGCGGCGATGGCGCTGCCACCGCGACGGCCGCGCACGACCAGGTGCTCCAGGCCGGACGGATGGGCGGCCAGCGCGTCCTTGGACTCGGCGGCGCCGATGAAGCCCACCGGGACACCGATGACGGCGGCGGGCCGGGGCGCGCCCTCCTCGATCATCTCCAGCAGCCGGAACAGCGCGGTGGGCGCGTTGCCGACGGCCACGACCGCGCCGTCCAGCCGGTCGCGCCACAGCTCCAGCGCGGCGGCGCTGCGCGTGGTGCCCAGCCGCGCGGCGAGTCCGGCGACGGCCGGGTCGGAGAGGGTGCACAGCACGTCGTTGCCGGCGGGCAGCCGCTTGCGGGTGACACCGCTGGCCACCATCTGCACGTCGCAGAGGATCGGGGCGCCGGCCCGCAGCGCTTCGCGGGCCCGGGCCACCACCGCGGGCGTGTACGCGAGGTCCCGCACGAGGTCGACCATCCCGCAGGCGTGGATCATGCGCACGGCGACCTGGCTGACGTCGGCGGGCAGGCCCGCGAGGTCCGCCTCGGCGCGGATGGTGGCGAAGGACTGGCGATAGATCGCCGCGCCGTCCTTCTCGTAGACATGGCTGGTCACGGTGGTCTTCTCGCTGCTTCCGGTCGTCGTACGGCTCATGAGGTGATCGCCGCCAGCGCGGCGGGTATCCGGGTCGGGTCGGTGTGCGTCTCCCGGCCGGACGCGGGGTCCGACAGACGGTACCCACCCGCCGGTTCCGCGACCACGTCGAGGTGGCTGCCCCGGGGGTGTCCGCAACGCCGGTCGCATCCGGACCAGTAGAGGGGCGGTCCGGCACTGCCGATCGCGACGAGCGCCCGGGCCGCGTCCGCGCGCACGTCGGTGTGCGCCCGCGCGCACCCGGGCCGGCCGATGCAGGCGCCGACCCGGAGCCAGGGCGAGGCGGGGTCGGTGACCAGGCCGGCGGCGCCGAGCCGGGCGAGCGCCTCGGCCGCGCCCGCCGCCGCCCCGCCCGGCAGGGGAACGACGACGCCCCGCCAGGGGGTCAGCCGCAGCTCGGTCACGACGGTGGCGGTCAGCTCCGCCCACTGACCGGCGGAGATCCGGCCCAGCGGCACGTGCACGGACAGGGCCTCGCCCACGATCCCGGGCGCCGGTCCGGCCGCCCGGACCGGCGGCTCCGGGCGCTCCTGGTGGCCGATCCCCTCGGCCGTCAGGCGGTCCCGGACCAGGTGGGCCATCTCCTCGGCGGGCAGGCCGAGTTCGGCGACCCGCCAGACCTTCGCCCCGCGTGCCAGCGCCGCCGCGAGGAACGTCTCGGCGGCCAGCACGGCCGCGCGCGGCGCGTCCGCGGCGGCCACCCGCACCGAGCCCGGACCGAGCCAGGCGCCCCCGCCCGCGAGCGCGCGCACGGTGACGTCCGCGCCGAGCCCGGCCATGTCACCGCGCCCGTCGTCCAGCGCGAACAGGAACCGCCCCGACAGGTCCCGGGCGGCCTCGCTCGCGCACAGCGCCGCGTCCAGGGCCGGCACCCAGGGACGGACGTCCCGCACCCCGCCGCCGTCCAGACCGGACAGCGGAGACGCGGCGATGTTGCGCACCCGCTCGTGGGTGCGCGAGGGCAGCAGACCGGCCGCGCCGAGCGCTTCGGCCAGCTCCGCGCCGCACCCGTCCCGCAGCCCGCGCACCTGGACGTTGCCGCGCGAGGTGAGATGCACGTCACCGTCGCCCAGCCGCCGTGCCGCGTCCCCGAGCGCCCGCGCCTGAGCGGCGCTCAGCACCCCGCCGGGGAGCCGGACGCGGGCCAGCGCCCCGTCGTCCGCCGCGTGCAGGCGCAGCGTCCCGGGGCAGGCGTCACCGCGATCCCGGGCGACGGGCGTGGCCTGGGAGGATGGCGGAGGAACGGCCGTGGACATGGCGGTGAGCATACCTACCATCACACCGGACGTATGCCGCACGCTCGTGCTCAGGCCGCCCTTACTATGCTTGCCCAGTGGATCATCCGGTCCACGAACCGCCACCACGGCGACAGGGGAGGAAGCCGGTAGGAATCCGGCGCGGTCCCGCCACTGTGAACCCGGCCCCCAGGGACCGGGTGAGCCAGGAACTCCCTTCCCCCGCGACCGGCTTCGGCCGCGAGGGAGACCCATCCCACACCGCCCGGGGCGCGGACCCCGAGGAAGGCAAGGCGACGCATGCCCACTCCGTCCGGGGAGCGAGCCCCGCACACCAGCGAGATCCTGCTCCTGTCGACCTCCGACACCGACCTGCTCAGCGCACGCGCGGCCGGCGGCCCGGTCTCCTGGCGCTTCGCCAACCCCGCCCGGCTCGCCCTGGACGAGCTGCCGGCCCTGCTCGACGGCGCCGGCCTGGTCGTCGTACGCCTCCTCGGCGGCCTGCGCGCCTGGCAGGACGGCATCGACCTGCTGCTCGCGGACGGGCGCCCGGTGATCGTCCTCACCGGTGAACAGGCCCCCGACGCCCAGCTGATGGCCGCCTCCACCGTCCCCGTCGGCATCGCCGCCGAGGCGCACGCCTACCTCGCCCACGGCGGCCCCGCCAACCTGGACCAGCTCGCCCGGTTCCTCTCCGACACCGTCCTGCTCACCGGGCACGGCTTCGACGCGCCCGCGCCCGCGCCCACCTGGGGACCGCTCGACCGCCCCGCCCCGCGGACCGACGGCCCGACCGTCGCCGTGCTCTACTACCGCGCCCACCACATGAGCGGCAACACGGGCTTCGTGGACGCCCTGTGCGACGCCGTCGAGGACGCGGGCAGCCGGCCGCTGCCCCTGTACGTCGCCTCCCTGCGCACCCCCGAACCCGAACTGGTCGAGGAACTGCGGGCCGCCGACGTGATCGTCACCACGGTGCTGGCCGCCGGCGGCACCAAGCCCGCCGAGGCCTCCGCCGGCGGCGACGACGAGTCCTGGGACGCGGGCGCCCTGACCGCCCTCGACGTGCCCATCCTCCAGGCCCTGTGCCTGACCGGGTCCCGCACCACCTGGGAGGAGAACGACGAGGGCGTCTCCCCGCTGGACGCGGCCACCCAGATCGCCGTCCCCGAGTTCGACGGCCGCCTGATCACCGTGCCGTTCTCCTTCAAGGAGATCGACGCCGACGGCCTGCCCGCCTACGTCGCCGACCCCGAGCGCGCCGCCCGCGTCGCCGGCATCGCCGTACGCCACGCCCGGCTCCGCCACATCCCGGCCGCCGACAAGCGCCTCGCGCTCGTGCTGTCCGCCTACCCGACCAAGCACTCCCGCATCGGCAACGCCGTCGGCCTGGACACCCCGGCCAGCGCCGTCGCCCTGCTGCGGCGCCTGACGGCCGAGGGCTACGACTTCGGCGACACCGAGATCCCGGGCCTGGTCTCCGGCGACGGCGACGAACTGATCCGCGCCCTCATCGAGGCCGGCGGGCACGACCAGAACTGGCTCACCGAGGAGCAGCTCGCCCGCAACCCGGTGCGCATCCCGGCCGCCGACTACCGCCGCTGGTTCGCCACCCTCCCCGAGACGCTGCGCGGCGCGGTGGAGGAGCACTGGGGCCCGGCGCCCGGCGAGATGTTCGTCGACCGCAGCCGCAACCCCGAGGGCGACATCGTCCTCGCGGCCCTGCGCTTCGGCAACCTGCTCGTCCTGATCCAGCCCCCGCGCGGTTTCGGCGAGAACCCCATCGCCATCTACCACGACCCCGACCTGCCGCCGTCCCACCACTACCTGGCCGCCTACCGCTGGATCGCCGCGCCCCGCTCCGAGGGCGGCTTCGGCGCGGACGCCATGGTCCACCTGGGCAAGCACGGCAACCTCGAATGGCTGCCCGGCAAGAACGCCGGCCTGTCCGCCGCCTGCGGCCCCGACGCCGCCCTCGGCGACCTGCCGCTCGTCTACCCCTTCCTCGTCAACGACCCCGGCGAGGGCACCCAGGCCAAGCGCCGCGTCCACGCCACCCTGGTCGACCACCTCGTGCCGCCCATGGCCCGCGCCGACTCCTACGGCGACATCGCGCGCCTGGAGCAACTCCTCGACGAATACGCCCAAATCTCCGCGATGGACCCGGCCAAGCTCCCGGCCATCCGCGCCCAGATCTGGACCCTCATCCAGGCCGCCCGCCTCGACCACGACCTCGGCCTGGAGGACCGGCCCGACGACGACGGCTTCGACGACTTCCTCCTCCACGTCGACGGCTGGCTGTGCGAGGTCAAGGACGCCCAGATCCGCGACGGCCTGCACGTCCTCGGCAACCCGCCCACCGGCGCGGACCGCGTCAACCTCGTCCTCGCCATCCTGCGCGCCCGCCAGATCTGGGGCGGCGCCACGGCCCTGCCCGGGCTGCGCGAGGCCCTCGGCCTGGACGAGTCCGCCGCCACCCGCACCACCGCCGACCAGGCGGAGGAACAGGCCCGCGCCCTGGTCCAGGCGATGGAGGACGCCGGCTGGGACCCGGCCGCCGTACCCACCGAGCACGGCGAACAGGTCGCCGCCGTCCTGGAGTTCGCCGCCCGCGAGGTCGTCCCCCGGCTCGCCGGCACCACCGCCGAACTCGACCACGCGGTCCACGCCCTGGCCGGCGGCTTCGTCCCCGCCGGACCCTCGGGCTCCCCGCTGCGGGGCCTGGTCAACGTGCTGCCGACCGGACGCAACTTCTACTCCGTCGACCCCAAGGCCGTCCCCTCCCGGCTCGCCTGGGAGACCGGCCAGGCCCTCGCCGACTCCCTGCTGGAGCGCTACCGCACCGACAACGGCGAGTGGCCCACCTCCGTCGGCCTCTCGCTGTGGGGCACCAGCGCCATGCGCACCGCCGGCGACGACGTGGCCGAGGCCTTCGCCCTGCTCGGCATCCGCCCCGTCTGGGACGACGCCTCCCGCCGCGTCACCGGCCTCGAAGCCATCCCCCAGGAGGAGTTGGGCCGCCCGCGCATCGACGTCACCCTGCGCATCTCCGGCTTCTTCCGCGACGCCTTCCCGCACACCATCGGCCTGCTGGACGACGCCGTACGCCTCGCCGCCTCCCTGGACGAACCGGACGAGGCCAACCACGTCCGCGCCCATGTGCGCGAGGAGTTGGCGGCGCACGGGGACGAACGCCGCGCCACCACCCGCATCTTCGGCTCCCGCCCCGGCACCTACGGCGCCGGCCTGCTCCAGCTCATCGACTCCCGGGACTGGCGCACCGACGCCGACCTCGCCGAGGTCTACACCGTCTGGGGCGGCTACGCCTACGGCCGCGAACTCGACGGCCGCCCGGCCCGCGAGGAGATGGAGACCGCGTACAAGCGGATCGCGGTCGCGGCCAAGAACACCGACACCCGCGAACACGACATCGCCGACTCCGACGACTACTTCCAGTACCACGGCGGCATGGTGGCCACCGTGCGCGCCCTGCGCGGCACCGCTCCCGAGGCGTACATCGGCGACTCGACCCGCCCCGAGACGGTCCGCACCCGCACCCTGGTCGAGGAGACCTCCCGCGTCTTCCGCGCCCGGGTCGTCAACCCCAAGTGGATCGAGGCGATGCGCCGCCACGGCTACAAGGGCGCCTTCGAACTGGCCGCGACGGTGGACTACCTGTTCGGCTACGACGCCACGACCGGCGTGGTCGCCGACTGGATGTACGACAAGCTCACCGAGACCTACGTCCTGGACCCGGCCAACCGCGAGTTCCTCCAGCAGGCCAACCCCTGGGCGCTGCACGGCATCGCCGAGCGGCTGCTGGAGGCGGAGTCCCGGGGCATGTGGGCCAAGCCGGACCCGGCGGTGCTGGAGGAACTGCGCCGCGTGTACCTGGAGACGGAGGGCGACCTCGAAGGCGAGGACTGAGCGGCGGGGCCTGCCTCCCCTGCCATGGGGGGCGCCGAGTTCCGGCGCCCCCCGGTTCGGCAGTACTTCTACGTCCTCGAAGGCGAGCGCCCTCCCGGTCCACGGCCGGCCGGAAGCGCACAGGCCGGCGTGCCCCCGGGCAGCCGGTGCCGGTTGCGGGCGACGAGCCGGTACACCCCGTGGGCGGCCCAGCGCACCGGCGGCAGCCGCAGCACGGCGCCCGCGACGGGCCAGACGCCGCGCGCGCTCGACAACAACCCGGCGACCGCCTGGGCGCCGCCGCACACCCTGCCGTCGGGCGTCACCCACAGCGCCTCGTACTCGGCCCGCTCCGGTGCGACACCCAGGTCTTCCAGGTCCGCCCACTGGCGGGCCGCGATGTCGCAGCGCGGTCTGATCCACCGCCGCGCGAGGGCCACCGAGGCCGTGCAGAAGCCGCAGTCACCGTCGTAGACCAGCACAGGTCGGGTGCGCACGCCCTCCATGATGCGCGCCGTCCGCGGCCCCCGCGAAACCGACCGCCGACCGCCGCTCTCCTTGTCAACCTATGTTGTCCGGGGTGGGCGCCGGCCCCCCGCTTCCGCAGACTTCGATCACCGACTACGACGGCCGCTGGCCGTGAACGAGGGGAAACGAACGATGCGTACGAGTACGAGTAAGAAGACGGCGGCCGCTCTGTCGGCCGCGGCGCTGCTGTCCGGCCTGCTGAGCCTGGTCGGCGCCCCGGCGGCCAGCGCCGCCGACGGCTGCAACAACGACAACGGCAGGACGGTGCGCACCGCGTTCGGCGGCAGGGGCCAGGGCATCGAACTGCGCGCGAACGGCTCGGGAAACAGCACCTGCGCCTGGGGCCGCATCGTCGGAGGCGCGCCCGGCATGCACGTCTGGGTGGACCGCAGCAGCGACGGCGGCCGGACCTGGGAGCCCCAGCTGGGCTGGCGGGAGATCAGCAGCGGGGGCAGCGTCTGGACCGAGGCGTGGCGGGACAGCAACGGCAAGCTGATGCGCGCCTGCGGTGACTCGGGCTACAACACCGCGATCACCTGCACCAGCTGGTACTGAGCGGGACCGGTCAGGACATGAGGACGGGGCCTTCCGGACGACAGCTCTCGGCATCACACCCGCGGAGCACCGGACGGCCCCGTCCGCCGTCGGTTCGGCGATCACCCCGAGCGCACTGCCCTGATGCCGGTGGCCGCGATGTCGAGTGACCTGGCTCGCCGCGATCAGGCCTGCACGGTCGGGCGGACGACGATCTCGCTGACATCGACGCCGTCGGGCTGCTCGATGGCGTAGCCGATGGCGGAGGCCACCGCCGAGGGCGGCATGGCGATCTCGTCACGCTGCCGGATCATCGCGGCCGCGACGTCGGGGCCGGCTCCCTTGCCGACGCCCTCGGTATGGGTGAAGCCGGGTGAGACGAGGGTGACGCGCAGGTCGGGCCCCGACTCCTGGCGCAGGCCCTCGGTAAGCACCTTCACCGCCGTCTTGGTGGCCGCGTAGACCGCCTGGGGGGACTTGACGACGTAGGCCGCGGTGGAGCCCACGTTGACGAACTGCCCGAAGCGCTGCCGACGGAAGACGGGCAGAGCCGCCCCGATGCCGTTGAGCAGGCCGGTGATGTGGGTGGCGACCATGGCGTCCCAGTCGTCCTGACGCAGGTCGTCGAACGGCGAGACGGCCATCGTGCCCGCGTTGGAGACGAGGACGTCGAGCCGGCCGTAGCGGTCGAGGGCCGTGTCCGTCAGCCGCCGGAGGTCTTCGCGGCGCGTGACGTCGACCACGACCCCGGTGGCGGTGCCGCCCTTCGCCGTGATGCCGTCCACCACGGCGTTCAGCCGCTCCTCGCGCCGGGCTCCGAGCACGAGCCGGGCGCCCTTCTCGGCGAGGTGGACTGCGGTCGCCTCCCCGATGCCGCTGCTGGCACCTGTGATCGCGATGACTTTGCCCTGGATACCCGACATGACCGGCTCCCTTCTCCGGGTGCGCGCGGGTGAGTGCGGTGACCCGTGCGTAGCGCTTCCCGTCGCGGCGACGGCGCCGCAGGGGATCGATCATGCCAGGGCCGGGACCGCGCCCCCGCGCTGACCGAAGCCATGGCCGCTCTGCTGGACGACCCGGACCGCGAGGTACGGGTGTCCGCCGTGCACGGACTCGCCCGGCACGACGACGTACGCTGCGTGGAAGCCGCCCGCCGCCTCGGCGGCCCGTGGCGCCCGCACTCGGCCGAGGAGTACTGCCTGGACGCGGTGGGGGAGTACGAACGGCGCCGCGACGGCCGCTGACGCCCCGGCCGGGCCGATGGCCGGGTGGCGGGGGACTGCCGAGGACCGCGGCGCCCGACGGCCACCGACACGCCACCGACACGCCTCCGACGCGCTTCCGACAGACCCCGGCACCGCGCGCATCCCGCATGTCGCCCCCCTGTCGGCCTCTGTCGGTGAACTGTCGGTGCGCACCGGGATCTTCGAGGGGTACCGCCCGGCACCAGCTCGGCGGCATACCGCGAGGAGGAACCATGCGCCCCACCCCCGTCACGATCATCGGTGCCGGACTCGGCGGCCTCACCCTGGCCCGTGTCCTGCACGTCCACGGCATCGCGTCCACCGTCTACGAGGCGGAGGCCTCCCCGATGGCACGCGCACAGGGCGGAATGCTCGACATCCACGACTACAACGGCCAACTCGCCCTGGAAGCAGCCGGATTGTTGGAGGAGTTCCGGAGCATCGTCCTGGCGGGACGGCAGGCGATGCGGATCCTCGACCGGAGCGCGTCCGTGGTGTTCGAGAAGGGCGACGACGGCACGGGAGGCCGCCCCGAGGCCCAGCGCGGCGAGCTGCGGCAGATGCTGCTCGACTCCCTGCCGGCCGGCACCGTCCGGTGGGGTCACAAGGTGCACGAGGTCCGGTCCCTCGGCGGGGGCCGTCACGAGGTCACGTTCGCCGACGGGGCCACGGTCGTCACGGACCTGCTGGTCGGGGCGGACGGCGCGTGGTCGCGGGTCCGGCCGCTGCTCACCGACGCGCACCCCGAGTACCTCGGCACGGCGTTCGTGGAGGTCTACCTGTTCGACGCCGACACCCGGCACGCCGCCGCCGCGAAGGCCGTCGGCGGCGGGTCCATGATCGCCCCCGCCCGGGACAACGCGATCCACGCCCATCGCGAGAGCGGCGACACCCTGCACACGTACGTGCAGCTGACCAAGCCGCTGGAGTGGTTCGCCGCCATCGACTTCACGGACGCCCCCGCGGCCGTCCAGCGGATAGCGGAGGAGTTCGACGGCTGGGCGCCGGAGCTGACCGCGCTGATCACCGACGCCGACACCGCGCCGGTGCTGCGCCCGCACTACGCCCTCCCGGACGGCCACCGCTGGGACCGGGTGCCGGGGATCACCCTGATCGGCGACGCCGCACACCTGAGTGCCCCGAACGGTGAGGGCGCCAACCTGGCCATGCTCGACGGCGCCGAACTGGCCGGCGCCATCGCCGCCCAGCCCGGCGATGCCGAGGCCGCGTTGAGCATCTACGAGCAGGCCATGTTCACGCGCATGAGAGAGGCCGCCGACGAAGACCTGGCCGTCCTCATGGAGCCGGTGTTCGGCGACAACCCGCCGCAAGCTCTGGTCGACATGATCGTTGAACACCGAAGGAGCACTCGGGGCGGCACGCCGCAGTGATCTGACGTAGGGCCCGTCAGCATCCCGGGTGGCGGAAGAATGGACATCGGCAAGCCATTTCAGCCTGAATAAGTCAATTCGGGCTGGTATGGCTGCCAGGCGGGGCCTTACCCGCGACGGAGACGGCAACCGCCAGTCCACATCGGCGGATACGTGAACTGGGCCGCGAAAGTCAAGTGTTGACTTGTCCTTCGCCGGTAATTGAGGATCACAGCGTGTCACGGAACCCCCCAATGATTCGCTGGACCCACACGACGTCGTGACCAGCTGACCGACGTCCCTTTCCCGGAAGACCTCTCGAAAATCCCCGGCTCCCGAGCATCCCGGCCGGGAATTCCCTCCCCCTTCACGGAGTCGCGCGAGGTGCCGTCCTTCAGTGCGCCCAGTTCCTCCCCGGTCCCACCCCGACAGGAAGGTCAGGCCTTGCCGGTGCAGCCCGTCCCTCGTCCCGTCCGGCCCGCGCCCACGGTCCGCCCCGCCTCCTTCGCCCAGCAGCGCCTGTGGTTCCTGGCCCAGCTCCCCGGAGCGAGCGTCGCCTACAACGAGACCATCGCCTTCACGCTCACCGGCCCACTCGACCGGCACGCCCTGCGAGCGGCCTTCGACAGACTGACGGAACGCCATGAAACGCTGCGTACCCGCCTGGTGGCCGAGGCCGGCGGAGTCGTCCAGCACATCGACCCGCCGGGCAGCGGATTCGCCCTCGCCTGCGAGGACCTGACCGGTGAGGCCGACCCGGACGCCACCGTGACGCGACGCCAACAGCAAGAGGCCGCCCGGCCGTTCGACCTGGAGCACGGCCCGCTCGGACGGGGCAGCCTGCTGATCCTCGGCGCCGAACGCCACGTACTCCTCCTGACGTTCCATCACAGCGTCTACGACGGCGCGTCGATGAACGTGATGATGCGGGAGGCCGGCGAGCTCTACGCCGCCTCGCTCACCGGCGCCCCCGACCCCCTGCCCGCGCTTCCCGCCCAGTACGCCGACCACGCACACGCCCAGCGTGAGGCGGTTCTCGGCGGCGGCCTCGCGGCCCAGGAGCAGTACTGGAAGCAGGCCCTGCGGGACGCGCCCGTCGCGCTCGAACTGCCCACGGACAGACCCCGCCCGGCCGAGCAGGACTACACGGGCGGGCGCGTCGAGTTCACCCTCGACGCCGACACCACCACCGCCCTGCGCGGTCTGGCGCGCCGGCACGGCGCCACCCTGTTCGTGGCCCTGCTGACCGGCTGGTCGGTGCTGCTGTCCCGGCTGTCGGGCCAGGAGGACATCGTTGTCGGCAGCCCGGTCGCCGGCCGTCGCGGACCCGGCGCCGCCGCGCTCATCGGCTTCCTCGTCAACTCCCTGCCGTTGCGCGTCGACCTGTCCGGCGCGCCCACCGCGTCCGAGGCACTGACCCGCACCCGCACCGCCGTACGCGACGCCCTCGCCCACCAGGACCTGCCCTTCGAGCGCGTCGTCGAACTGGTCAACCCGCCGCGCAGCGCCTCCCGCACCCCCGTGTTCCAGACCATGCTGGCCTGGGTGCCCGACCGGCACGACCTGCTGCGGCTGCCCGGCGTCGAGGCCGCACCGCTCCCCATCGCCGACGCCCCGGCCAAGTTCGACCTCGCCCTGGCGGCGACCGAGTCACAGGGCGGGATCACCGGGCACCTCGACTACGCCTCGGCGCTCCTCGACCACACCACCGCCCAGCGCTGGGCCTCCCACCTGTGCCATCTGCTCACCGACCTGACCCGGCACCCCGAACGCGACGTCAGGGACCTGGAGCTGATGGGCCCGGACGAGCGGCTCCGACTGATCCGCGAGGGCGACGCCACGGCCCTCGCCCCCACCGACCCCGCGTCGGCCGCCCTGCGCACCGCCGACGGGATCGCCTCCCTCTTCGAGTCCCAGGCCCGCCGGCACCCCGACCGGACCGCCGTGGTGGACCGGGACGGCACCCTGGGGTACGCCGTACTCGACCGGCGCGCCAACCGGCTCGCCCACGCCCTCGCCGCCCGGGCGGTGCGCCCCGGGGACGTCGTGGGCCTGCACGCCCGCCGCACCCGCGACCTGGCCGTCGGCATCCTCGGCATCCTCAAGGCGGGCGCCGCCTACCTCCCGCTCGACCCCCAGCAGCCCCGCGAACGGCTCACCGGCATGGTCGCCGACGCGGCCTGCCCCGTCGTACTCAGCGACCACGCGCCCGGGGACCGCCCCGACGAATGGCTGGACCTCGCCGCCGTGGAATCCGAGGGCGCGACCGCGGAGATCCCGCCCGCCGGCACCGGGCGCGCTCCGGACCGCCTGGCCTACGTCATCTTCACCTCCGGGTCCACGGGCCGGCCCAAGGGCGTCGCCGTGGAACACCGCAGCGTCCTCAACCTGTTCGCGACCTGGCAGGACCGGATGGGCGCCGCGCCCGGCGAGGCCGGTTCGGCCTGGTCGAGCATCGGCTTCGACGCCTCGGTCCACGAACTGCTGCTGCCCCTGACCACGGGCGGGGCCGTGCACATCGTCCCCGAGGACGTGCGCGCCGACCCGGACGCCCTGATGGCATGGCTGCGCGAGCACCGGATAGTCCAGGCGTTCTTGCCGCCCGCCTACGTCAAGTGGATCGACGAGGACCCCGCCGGACGCCTGCGCGGCCTGTCGCTGCGCAAGCTGCTGACCGGTGTCGAGTCCCTGACCGAGGCCGCCCTGCACCGGATGACGCGGCACCTGCCCGGCCTGCGGATCTGCTTCGGCTACGGCCCCACCGAGGCGACCCTCTACAGCACCGCCCACTACGACCCGCGCCCGCTGGAGCGGCCGTGCCCCATCGGCCGCCCGCTGCCCGGAACCCGCTTCCACCTGCTCGACGGCCGGATGCGCCCGGTACCGCCCGGCGTGGTGGGGGAGGTGTACCTCGGCGGAGCGTCCCTGGCCCGCGGCTACCTCGGCCGCCCCGACCTCACCGACGAACGCTTCGTCCCGGACCCCTTCACCCCCGGTGAACGCCTCTACCGCACCGGCGACCTCGCCCGCCGGGACCACGACGGCCACGCCCACTACGCGGGGCGCGCCGACGACCAGGTCAAGCTGCGCGGCTTCCGTATCGAACCGGCGGAGGTCGAGGCCGCCCTCATGGCGCTGCCCGGGGTCCGCGAGGCCGTGGTCCTCGCCGACCGGGACGCGGCCGGACAGCCCCGCCTGGTCGCCGGAGTCGGTCGGGCCGCCCCGCGGGAGCACGGCGCCGACGACCCGCGCACCGCGCTCGCCCGCCGGCTGCCGGACTACATGATCCCCGCCGTCGTCCTCGAACTGGACTCCCTCCCGCTGAACCGCAGCGGCAAGGCCGACCGTGCGGAGCTGCTGCGGCTCGTGCACGAGCGCACCTCGGACCAGGTCAACACCGCGGCCCCCCGCGACCACGTCGAACACGCCCTGTACCGCATATGGCAGGACATCCTGGTCCACCCCGGCATCGGCGTCGGCGACAACTTCTTCGACATCGGGGGCACCTCGCTGTCGGCCATCAAGATGGCTCACCGGGTCACCGAGACGTTCGGCCGCCCGCTGCCCGTCGCGGAGGTCATGCTGCGGCCCACCATCGAATCGCTCGGCGCGCTGCTGCGCGAGGACGGCGACGACCGTGCTCCCGGCAGCCTCATCGAGTTCCGCCGCGGCACCGGCGCCCGGGTGGTGTGCGTCCACCCCGCCGGCGGCACCGCCTTCTGCTACCTGCCCCTGGCCGCCTCCCTGCCCCCGCGGGCCGGGCTCTACGGCATCCAGTCACCCGGGGTGAACCCGGGAGAGGACGTCCTGCCGACCGTCGAGGCGATGGCCGAGGCCTACCTGCGGCTGCTCGAACCCCTCGGCGACGGCCCCCTCGTCCTCACCGGACTGTCCTACGGCGGCCTCGTCGCCCACGAGATGGGACGCCTCCTCGGCCGGGCCGGGCGCCGGGACGTGAGCGTCGTGCTGCTCGACACGCAGGCCACCGACGACGCCGCCGCCCGCGCGGAGATCACGGCCGTCGACCCCGCCGAGTTCCGCGACAAGCTCGTCCGGTTCAACGGGATGTACCCCGGCATCGACGACGCGCAGGTCGAGCGGTACTACCGGATCTACAACCACAACCGGCTGACCGCCCGCGACCACCTGCCGGCCGCATCCCCGGCCCGCCTGGTCCTCGCCCAGGCCGTACCCGACGGCGCCGACACCCCCTTCCACGCGGAGGTACGGGAGTTCTGGCGGCGGCGGGCCGAGGGCGAGTTCCGCGTCGAGACGCTGGAATGCGACCACTGGGAAGTCCTCGAAGGCGACCAGGCCATCCGCGTCGGCGCACTGCTCACCGCCGAACTGGTCCACCACGGCACCGGCCGCGCCGACGCGCGAGCCCTGGCCACGTCCGCGCGGGAGGCGTGATGAACCAGCACACTCACCCCGGCCCGCTCGCCGGCGCCGTCCTCGCCCAGGCCCGCCGCACACCCCGCGCCGTGGCCGTCGAGGACGGCACCCGGCTGCTCGACTACGCCGAACTCGACCTGCTCAGCGGCCGGGTGGCCGCACGGCTGCACGCGCTGGGCGTTCGTCCCGGACAGGCCGTCGCCGTCGCCCTGCCCCGCTCCTGGCACCTGGTCTGCGTCCTGCTCGGCATCCGCCGGGCCGGCGCCACCGTCGTACCGCTGGACCGGCTCAGCCCGGCCGACCGGCAGCGCCACATCCTCCGGGACAGCGCCGCCGTGACGGTGATCCGCGAGGAGACGAGCGCGTCCGACGAGGTGTCCGCCGAAGCGCTCCTCACCCCGCTCGAACCGGCCCCGGAAGCACACCCGTTGGCGGACGGCGCCGCACCCGACGCCGCCGCCTTCGTCTTCTACACCTCCGGCAGCACCGGCCGTCCCAAGGGTGTCGAGGTCACCGACGACGGCGTCCTGCGGCTGGCTCAGCCCGGCTACATCGACCTGCCGCCGGGCGCCCGGTACGCCTGCCTGTCCAACCCCGCCTTCGACGCGCTCAGTTTCGAGGTCTGGACCCCGCTGCTGACCGGTGGCACCTGCGTCGTCCTCGACGACACCGAGGTGCACAGCCCGCACCGGTTCGCCGACGCCCTGCGCGCCCGCCGCGTCGACACGCTGTTCATCACCGTCGCCCTGTTCAACGCGGTCGTGGAGAAGGTGCCCGGCTGCTTCGCCGACACCGCCCGGGTGCTCGTCGGCGGTGAACGCCTCAACGCCCCCCTGATCCGCCGCTGGTACGAGGCCAACCCGACTGCGCGCACCGTCCTGCACAACGCGTACGGGCCGACGGAGGCCACGACCTTCGCCCTGTGCCACCCCATCCCGCGCGACTTCACCGGCGACGACGTCCCCATCGGCACCGCGCTGCCCGGCACCGGCGTCCTGCCGCGCACCGGCGACGGACGCCCCGCCGAGCCCGGCGAGGTGGCCGAACTCTGGCTGTCCGGCCCCGCCCTGGCCCGCGGCTACCGCAACCTGCCCGACCAGACCGAGCGCGCCTTCGTCCGGCTGCCGGACGGTGACGGGACCCCGGTCCGCTGGTACCGCACCGGCGACCTGGTCCGCCGGGACGCCGAGGGCCGGCTGACCTACGTCGGCCGGGCCGACCGGCAGGTCAAGGTGCGCGGCTTCCGCATCGAGCCCGGCGAGGTCGAACGGCGGCTGCTGGCGCACCCCGCGATCCGGCGGGCCCATGTGTGCACCCGGCGCGACGCGGCGGACCTGAACGAACTGATCGCCTTCCTCGTCCTCGGCGACGACCTCACCTTCGCCGCCTACCAGGACCACCTCGCCGCCTCCCTGCCGCCCTACATGCGCCCGCACCGCACCCATCCCGTGAACGAACTCCCGCTGACCGCCAACGGCAAGGTCGACGAGGCCGCCCTGCTGCGGGACGCCGGCACCCCCTGGCGCGGCAGCGACCCGGGCGAGGCGGACATCACCGACGCGCAGCGGCCCGTACTGGAGATCGCCGAGGACATCCTCGCCGTCACCGGACTGCGCCCCGGCGACCGCTGGATACCGAGCGGCGGCGACTCCCTGAAAGCACTCCGGTTCCGCTTCGAGATCCTCGGCCGCTTCGGCGCCGACCTCCCCCAGGACCTCGTGCTGCGCGCCGACTTCGCCACCCTGGCCGACGCCGTCCACGACCCCGGCGCGGCGGCGGGAACCTACCCGCCCGTCCCGGCCGGCAGCGGCGAGCCGGACGCGCCGGCCACCAGCGAGCAGGAACGCCTCTGGCTGCTGCACCAGCGCGACCCCGCCGACCGCTCCTACGACGTACCGCTCGCCTTCCGCACCCAAGGCCCCGTGGACCCCGCCGCCCTGCGCCGCGCGGCCCGTGCCCTGGTCGCACGGCACCCGGCGCTGCGCACCCGGCTCGTCCCCACCCCCGAAGGCCTGCGCCAGCGCACCGAGGCGCCCTACGACCCCTGGCAGTCACCGGACACCGACCCGGACGCCACCTGGCAGGAGACCGCCGACCGCTTCTTCGCCCACCGCTTCGACCTCGCCGACCCGCGCATGCTGCGGGTGGGCTGGATACGACGCGGCGACGGCGGACTCCTGCTGCTCCACCTGCACCACGTGGCCGTGGACGGCTGGTCCCTCAACCTCCTCTTCCACGACCTCAGCGAGCTGTACCGAGGCACGAGCCCCGGACCCGAACCCACCACCACCCCCCTCGACTTCGCCCGCTGGCAGGGCACCTGGCGCACCGCCCCCGCCTACGCGCAGCGCCGCACGGAACTGCTCGCCCACTACACCCGCACACCGGAGCCCTCGCCCGCCCTGCCCGCGCCCGAAGGACCCGGCCGGCCAGGGGCCGGACTGCTGCGCACCTCCCTCGACCTCGGCCACCGCACCGCGCTGGACCGGCAGGCAGCTCGGCTCGGCCTCACCCGATTCCAGCTCCTGGTGTCCGCGTTCACCGCGAGCGTGTACGGCGTCACCGGTCAGGACCGCCCCCTCGTCGCCGCACCGGTGGCGAACCGGCCGCGCCCCGAATTCGCCGACACCGTCGGCATGTTCGCCAACACCGTGCTCCTCGACCTGGCCGCCACACCGGACGACACCCTCGCCGGGCACCTCTCCGCCCACGCCGACGCCGTACGCGCCGTCCTCGCCGCCGACGACATCGCGCTCGCCGACGTCCTCACCGGCCCCGCCCTGCGCGCCCGCACCCCGCTGTTCGACTACCTCTTCGTCCTGGAGAACACCAGCTTCACCGCGCTCCGCCTCGACGGCTGCGAGACCCGGCCGCTGTGGCCCGAACCCCTGGGCGCCAAGTGCGCGCTGACCCTCTCCGTGGTCGAGCACGAAGCCGGCTTCGACTGCCTGTGGGAGTACCGCGACGACCTCGGCGCCGAGCGCGCCGAGGCGGCGGCACGGCTCTTCCGGCACGCCCTCGACCAGCTGACCTCGGACGCCGGCACGGGCACCACCCTGCGCGAACTCGTCGCCCCCTACCGGAACTCCCTGCCCGACCACGGCCGAGGCAGCACTCCGGAACCCGACTTCACCACCGTCGCAGAGGGCTTCGCCCGGCAGGTGGCCCGCACCCCCGACGCACCGGCCGTCCACGCAGGGGAGGTGAGCCTCACCTACGCCGAACTCGACGCGCAGACGAACGAGTTGGCCGCCGCCCTGCGCGCCCGCGTCCCCTCCGACCCCGCCGCCCCGGCGAGCATCGCGCTCTACCTCCAGCCGTCCGCCGAACACGTCGTCGCCCTGCTGGCCGCCGCCCGGCTCAACGTCACCGTCGTCCCCCTGGACCCCGCCTACCCGCCGGCCCTGCTGCGGCACGTACTCGACCAGGCCGACCCCCTCTGCGTCCTGGCCGCCCCCGGCGACCTGGCGGCGCTCGACGCCCTCGCGCCACCGGACCTGCCCAGACACCCGCTCACCCTGGCCGCCGACCCGCAGTCCGCCCCGGTACCTCACCAACACCCCGCCCTGCGACCCCTGTACACCCTCTTCACCTCCGGGTCCACCGGCACCCCCAAGGGCGTCCAGGTCCCGGATTCGACCCTGTGCAACCTGCTCACCTGGCAGCGCACCGAGGGCGGACTCGAACGGCTCGCCGTCACCCAGCAGTTCTCCATGCTCTCCTTCGACGTCTCCTTCCAGGAGATCCTCACCACCCTCTGCTCCGGTGGCCTGCTGCGGCTCGTACGGCCCGCCTGGCGGCAGGACGTCCCGGCGCTGCTGGAGCAGTTGGAGAGCGGGGGAGCGGAGCGGATCTTCCTGCCGTACGTGGCCCTGCAACTGCTCGCCGAACACGGCGTGCGCACCGGCCGCTTCCCCTCCAGGCTCCGCGAAGTCATCACGGCGGGCGAGCAGTTGGTGTGCACCGACGCGATCCGCCGCTGGTTCGCCGGCCTGCCCGGAGCGCGTCTGTTCAACCACTACGGCCCGACCGAGACCCACGTCGTCACCGGTCTGTGCCTCGACGGCGACCCGGCCCACTGGCCGGCCCGGCCCGCCATCGGCCGGCCCGTGTCGCACGCGGTGCTCCGCGTGGTGGACGAGCACGGGCTGCCCGTGCCGCCCGGCGTCACCGGCGAACTGCTCGTCGGCGGCCCGATGGCCGGACGCTGCTACCTGGGCGACGCCGCCGCCCACGAGGGCCGGTTCCTCGACGACCCGGACCTCGGCACCTTCTACCGCACCGGCGACCAGGCCCGCTTCGACGCGGAGGGCCTGCTGCACTACGCCGGCCGCGACGACGGCCAGGTCAAGCTCGGCGGGCACCGGCTGGAGCTGGGACAGGTGGAGGCCGCCCTGCTGCGGTTCCCCGGTGTGACCAACGCCCTCGCGGTGGTGGCGGACGGGCGGCTGGTGGCGGCGCTCCAGTGCCGGAGCGAGGACCCCGACCCCGCGGAACTCGCCGGGCACCTGGCGCGTCTGCTGCCCGCCCACATCCGGGTCGCCCGCTTCCGCCGGCTGTCCGAGCTGCCACGCACCCCCAGCGGCAAGGCGGACCGCCGGGCCGCGCTGACCGCCCCCGGCCACGACCTGCGCGGACCGGCCGGTACGACGGCGGCCCTCAGCCCGCTGGAACGGCGGCTCACCGAGCTGTTCGAGAGCGTCACGGGCCGGACGGTCGCCCCGGACCAGCGGTTCTTCGACGCGGGCGCGACCAGCCTCGACCTGATGCGCTTCCAGTTGCGATGCGCGGGGGAGGGCGACCTGCCGTTCACCGTGCCCGACCTGTTCGAACACGTCACCCCGCGCGCCCTGGCCCGGCTCCTCGACGGCCCCGACCATGCCGGAGAGGCGGCGCCGCTCACGCCGTACCACCGCGCCGACGAACCCGTGGCCGTCGTCGGCATGGCCGTCCGGCTGCCCGGCGCCCCCGACCTCGCCGCCTTCTGGGATCTGGTCGTCTCCGGGCGGCGCGGCATCGAGCACTTCGCGGCGGAGGACGGACGCGTGGGCGCCCGCAGCCAGGTGGCGGGGCTGCTCGCCTTCGACCCCGGCCGTTTCACGATCAGCCCGCAAGAAGCCCGGCTGATGGATCCCCAGCAGCGGCACCTGCTGATGAACTGCGTGGAAGCCCTCGCGCACGCCGGGCTCGGCGACCCGGGGGCGCAGCGGATCGGACTGGTCGCCTCCTGCGGGGAGAACACCTACTTCCAGCGGATGCTGCGCGAGGGCGACCCCGACGCGCTGCCCGACGGCTTCCGGCTGGCCCTGCACCACGAGAAGGACTTCCTCGCCACCAAGGCCGCCTACCACCTCGGCCTCACCGGGCCCGCGCTCACGGTCCAGTCCGCCTGCTCCAGCTCGCTCGTCGGCGTGCACGTCGCCACGGGGATGCTGCGGCAGGGCGACGCCGACGTGATGCTCGTCGGCGGGGTGCTGATCGACACCGAACTCACCGACGGCTACACCTACCGGCCCCAGCACATCTTCTCGCCCGACGGACACTGCCGGCCCTTCGACGCGGATGCCCAGGGCACCGTCGGGGGAAGCGGCGCCGCCACCGTCGTCCTCAAGCCGCTCTCCGCCGCCCGCCGCGACGGCGACACCGTATACGCCGTCGTCACCGGCTCCGGCGTCAACAACGACGGTGGCGACAAGCTCGGTTACAGCGCCCCCGCCCTGGCCGGACAGCGCGAGGCGATCCGGGCGGCGCTCGCCCGCAGCGGACGCCGGGGCACCGACCTGGGATACGTCGAGGCCCATGGCACCGGCACCCGGCTCGGGGACCCGGTGGAGGCCACCGCGCTCCGCCAGGCGTACGGCCTCACGGACGACGCGCGGGTGGCCCTGTCCTCCGTGAAGAGCCAGATCGGCCACCTGGGCGCGGCGGCGGGAGTCGTCGGCCTGGTCCGCGCGGTGCTCGCCGTCCACCACGGGACCGTCCCGCCCACGGCCGACTTCGGCCGGCTCAACCCCGAGATCGCCGACGGCCCGTTCCGCATCCCCGTCACGGCCGAACCCTGGCCGCGGGACGTGCCCCGAGTGGCCGCGGTGAGCAGCTTCGGCATCGGCGGCACCAACGCCCATGTGCTCCTGGAACACCCGGGCGACGGCACGGACACCTCCCCGGGCGAGCCGCTGCCCTGCCTGGTGCTGTCCGGCAGTTCCACGGCGGCGGTCCGCGAGGACGCCCGACGCGTCGCCGCCTACCTCGAAGCGCACCCGGCGGCCTACCCGCGTGTCCTGCGCCATCTCCAGACGGGCCGACCGGCGTTGAGCCGGCGCGCGGCGGCGGTCTGCCCGGAAGCGGCCTCCGCCGTCGCCTGGCTGACCTCCGACTTCGACATCACGACACCGCGCGACCCGCTTCCCGCCCGGGAACAGGAGAGGGACCCGCACGCGCTCGCCCGCGCCTGGACCGACGGCCACCTCCTCCCCCCGCCGGACGGCGGTCCCGCCCCCGCGCCCTGGGACTTCCCGCCACCCGCCTTCGACACCGCCGAGTACGACTTCCCCCGCGCACCCCGCACACCCCGCCCCGAGCAGGCCGAGCGACCGGCCGACGACACCCCGCGCCCGCGCCGGCTGCCCGCCGACCAGTGGCTGCACCAGCCCGTGTGGACCCGGCTGCGCCGCGCCCGCACCGGTGCCGCCGCCTCCCCGCGCACCGCCGTCGTGGTCGTGGCGGCCGAGGACGACGCCACGTCCTGGCGGTTCCTGGAGCGGCACTACGCCCGCGTGGTGACCGTCCGCGCCGGACAGGCCCTCACCGCCCTCACCGGGGACCACTGCACGGCCGACCCGGCCGACCCCGGCCACCTGGCCGCCCTGCTGGACCGCCTCGCCCCGACGGCCGCCGCCGGCATCGACTGGCTGCACGCGCTGCCCCTGTCCCTCGGCACCGGCCTGGACGAGGGAGCCGTGGAGACCGCCCAGTGGGCCTGCCTCGACACCGTCGCGGTCCTCGCCCGCGTCCTCGCCGACCGCCCGGACGCGCACCGGCCGCGCGTCTGGCTGCTGACCCACGGGGCCCAGCCGGCCGGCGGCACCGTCGACACCCCCACGGCCGCCCTGCTCGCCGCGGCCCTCGACGTCCCGCGCCAGGAACTCGGGGTGGCACCCCGCTGGGCCGACCTGCCCGCGCCGGACCCGGCCCGCTGGGCGGCCCACCTGCCCGACCTGCTGCTCGGCGCGACGCCCGGCGCGACGGCCACCGCCCTGCGCGACGGCTTCTGGTGGCACCGCACCGACCAGCCCGTCACCGTCCCCCCACCGGACCCGGCCGCCCTCCGTGCCGTAGCCACCGGCACGCACCTCATCCTCGGCGGCACCGGCGGCATCGGCGGCACCCTGGCCGCGCGACTGCTGGAGGACCCGGGCAATCGGGTCGTCCTGGTCGCGCGCGGGACCGGCATCCCGTCGGCGCTCCTCACCCACCGGGACCGCGTCACGCACGTAGCGGCGGACCTCGCCAGCGAGGATCTGCCGTCCCTCGCCGACCGGCTCGCCCCGCACCTGCGGAACCTCACCGGCATCGTGCACGCGGTCGGCACGCCCGACGGCCGCCTCCTCGCCCGCCGCGACCCCGCGACCGCCCGCCGCGCCACCACCGCCAAACTGCGCGGCGCCCTGCTCACCGAGCGGCTCATCGCCGCACACCGCCCCGACTACGCCGCCTACTGCTCCTCGATGGCCGCCCGGTACGGGGGAGTCGGACAGTTCGACTACGCGGCGGCCAACGCCTTCCTGGACGCCTGCGCCCACCACGCGCCCGCCGAAGGACCGGACACCACCGCGCGCCTGAGCATCGCGTGGGACGCCTGGCGCGAGGTGGGCATGGCCCAGCACACCGAGGCCGCCGACGCCCGCCACCGCGACCACCTCGCCGTGGCGCTCACCCCCGGCGACGGCGCGGCGGTCTTCGCGCAGGCCCTGCACCTGCGCCTGCCCCACCTGCTGGTCAGCACCACACCCCTGGACCAGGCACACCACTTCTACGAACCGGCCGCCGCACCGCGCACCACGTCCACCGCCCCGCACGGCGACCCCGCCGCCGACCTCGCCGAGATCCTGCTCGACCTGCTCGGCGTGGACACCCTCGACCCAGGCGCGGCTCTCTACGACCTCGGCGCCGACTCGCTCACCCTGATCGAACTGCTCGACGAGGTGAAACGCCGCTACGGCACCGACATCGAACTGTCCCGGCTCAGCCACCAAGTGAGCCTGGCCGAGATCCTCGGCCACCTGAGCGCGGGCACCCCGGCCGCCGCCGGCGTGGACGTCGAGGTCTGGCAGCACGGCACCGGCCGGGACGTGCTCTGCCTCGTCCATCCGATCGGCGGTGACATCCAGGCCTACCGCCCGCTCGTCGCCGCCCTCCCCGACGAGCCGACGGTCTGCCTGATCGCCGACCCGCGACTGCGCGACCCCGCCCTGCCCGCCCACTCCATCACCGACCGCGCCGCCCACTACCTGGAGGCCGTGCGCGCGGCCTTCCCCGAACCGGACCGCCGACTGCGGCTGGCCGGCTGGTCGTTCGGCGCCTGGACCGCCCTGTCCATGGCCGCGCTCGCCGAGGCCGACGGCCGGCCCGCCGACTCCGTGCACCTGCTGGACCCGCCGCCGCCGGACGCGGGCGACCGGCTCGCCGCCTACGACGATCAGCAGGTCGACGCCGTCTTCGCGCGCGAGCTGACGGGCAACGAGGGCGGCGCGCCGAGCCGTTCCGGCCGGGCCTACGCCGAACGCCTCGCCGACTGCTGCCGTGCCAACCTCGCGGTCATGGCCGGACACCACCCGCCCCGGCTCGAAAGAACTCCCGCCACCGTGTGGCTCGCCGGCCGTCCCGTCGAGGACGGCGTCCTCGCCCCCGAGCCGGCCGCCCCGGGCGCGTGGGACGCCCACCTGCCCGCGCCGTACGCGCTCCACCACGTCGACGCCACGCACTACGAACTCGTCGCCGAACCCCACGTGCGGGCCGTCGCCGCCACCCTCGCGGCCCACGCCGACGAAGCACCGACCCGCCCCGCCCACCCCTGAACCCACGGAGGCTGCTCATGGAGGACTACGCGCTGGAGGCCGTCGAACGGCTCACCACCCGCCCCGCCGAGCCGTACGACACCCTGACCGTCACCCCGATCACCCCCGTGCTGGGCGCGGAGGTCACGGGCCTCGACCTGTCCCGCGAGCTGACGCCCCAGCAGGAGAAGGAACTCAAGCACGCCTTCCGCACCCACCACGTCCTGGTCTTCCGCGACCAAGACCTCACCCCGGAACGGCACAAGCGGTTCGCGGAGGTCTTCGGAGCGCTGCACCCCGTCGCCCTCGCGCGCGAGGGGTCCGACCCGCACATCCTGGAGATCAAGGCCGACAAGGAGTCGAAGGCCGTCGCCGGCAACGGCTGGCACGCCGACGGCACCGCCGACCCCGAACCCTCCCTCGGCTCCATGCTCTACATCACCACCATGCCCGAGGGCGGCAGCGGCGGCGACACCCTGTTCGCCAACATGCACCTCGCCTATGAACTGCTCTCACCCGCCCTGCGCGGCTTCCTCGACAGCCTCACCGCCCTGCACGACGGTGCTCTGCCCTGGACCGCCGCCGGGCTGACCCCGCCGCCCGAGTACGACGTGCCGCGCACCGAACACCCCGTCGTCGTACGGCACCCCGAGAACGACCGCAAGCTGCTGTTCGTCAACGCCCCCTACACCTCGCACATCACCCAGCTCTCCCGCGGCGAGAGCGACGCCCTGCTGGACATGCTGTACGCCCACATCGCCCGCACCCCGCTGCTGCACTGCCGGGTGCGCTGGCAGGAGCGGACCCTTGTCTTCTGGGACAACCGCAGCGTCCAGCACCACGCCGTCTGGGACTACTTCCCGCTCACCCGCGAGGGCCGCCGCGTGGCCATCGACGGCTCCCCGCTCAAGGCCTGAACCGGCCGGCTCCGAGCGGCCCGCCGCCCCTGGCCGCACCAGGGGCGGCCCCGGAAACCGAAAACCCCTTGCGCAATGGTCAAGAAGTGTTGACCATTGCAGTCATGCCTACCGACGATCTCCCCGAGACGTTCCACGTCACCACTGACGAGCAGCTGCGCGCCGTTTCCAACCTCACGCGTCACCGGATCATGGCCGTGCTCCGCTTCGAGCCCGCGTCGATCACGCAGATCGCCGAGCGAGTGGGCCTGGCGAAGGGAAGTTCCAGCTATCACGTACGGCTGCTGGAGCGGGCCGGCCTGGTGAAGGTGGTACGAACCCGCAAGGTCCGGGGGGTCACCGAGCGGTACTACGCGATGGCCGCGCGAGCGATCGTGCTGCCTGATCCGGGCGAGGGGGGCCCGGATGTACTGATGCGGCACGCGGTGGCGGACCTGGAGGCTGCGCCGGTGGAGGGCGAGCGGCATGTGCGGATGGCGCATCTGCGGCTCACCCAGGAGCAGTTCGTGGAGCTGGGAGCCCGGCTTGAGGCACTGGCGGACGAGTACCGGGAGCTGTCCGATCCGTCCTTGCCGGACGCCTCACTCGTCTTCGCGCTGTTCCACCCGGCAGCGCGCGAGCAGGCCGAGGGGGAGGCCAAGTGACCTCGGTCCATGAGAAGTTGCCGACCGGGTTCGCGCGTCTGTGGACCGCGCAGACGGTGTCCTCACTCGGGGACGGGGTGACACATGCCGCACTGCCGTTGCTCGCGCTGACGTTGACACGAAACCCGATGGCGCTCGCCGTCGTCACGGCTGCCGGAACGCTGCCGTGGCTGCTCTTCGGGGTGATCGGCGGTGCGCTGGTGGACCGCTGGGACCGTCGGCGCACGATGTGGGCCACGGACGTGCTGCGCGCGGTGCTGCTCGCGATACCGGCAGTCGCCGCCGCGCTCGACGTGCTGAGCATCCCGCTGCTCGCGGCGGTCGCCTTCCTCCTCGGCCTCGGCGGACTCTTCTTCGACACGGCCGCCACGGCCTACCTGCCGGATCTGCTCGGCCGTGAACCCGCGCTCCTGCAGCGCGCCAACTCCCGTCTGCGGGGCGCCCAGACCGCCGCGTCCGGCTTCGCCGGGCCGCCCGCGGGCAGTGCCCTGCTCACGCTCGGACGGGCGGTCCCGCTGCTCGCCGACGCGGTCTCGTTCGCCCTCTCCGCACTGCTCGTACGGTCACTGCCGGCCGCACCCCGGCCCGTGCCGCGGGCCCGCGAGTCGCTGCTGCGGCAGGCGCGGGCAGGCGCCTCCTACGTGTTCCGGGATCAGTTGCTGCTCGGACTCGCGCTGCGTCCGGCGGTCGGGAACATCGCCTTCCTCGCCGTGGAGACCGTACTGGCCCTCTTCGCGCACGATCGTCTCGGCATCGGCACCTTCGGCTTCGGCCTGCTTCTCACGGCGGAAGCCACCGGCGGCCTGCTGGGCGCGGGCATCGCCTCCTTCCTCGGCCGACGACTCGGCACCGGCGCCGCGCTCACCTGCACGGCTGCAGTCGAGGGACTGGCCATCCTGGGCCTCGCCGCCGCCCCGAACCCGTACGTCGCCGGTCTCGCGCTCGCCGTGTGCGGCGCGGGCATGGGTGCCACGATGGTGCTCGGGCCCTCCCTGCGACAAGCGATCGTCCCCGCCCACCTCATGGGCCGGGTCGCTTCCACCTCCCGCATGCTCGCCATGTGCGCCGCCCCGTTCGGTGCCTTCCTCGGCGGCTGGCTGGCCACCACCTACGACGTACGCACCCCGCTCTGCGCCGCCGCCGGCCTCCTCCTCGCCATGACCGCGGTCACCGCGACCATGACCAGCAATCGCCGGGTCGAGGCGGCGCTGCGAGCCGCCGCGCTGCCCGCGACCGTCCTCGCTTCGTAGTGTGATGCGACCCCACTCCGATAACATGTTCGAGCTTTGCGATGATGTCCCTCGCCTCGCTCGTCCCTCACCCACCCATGTCAAGCAAACCGGCCGGACCATTGATATCCAGAACAGCGCGGGGCTCCTCCCGCTTCAGCGGGAAGTTCGTGTCGGCCGTGCGGCGGCAGCCGCGCGTCGCGCTCTGGGCCATGGCGGGGGTGGTGGCCCTCGGGTTTTTCGTCGCGCTGGAGATCGCCGCACGCCGCTACTGCGGCGTACCCGGGCCGCTGACGGTCCAGGCGCAAGAACTCGTCCTGCCTCCCAAACCGGGTCCGCTGTACGGCGGTCTCGCGCTGACGATGGTAGTGCTCACCTGGCGGCAGCGGTTCATCGCGGCCGGTGCGGCGATCGGCATCGACCTGGTCTTCGCACTGGCCCGGTGGGCGGCCGGCGTCGAGGTGACCGACGGCCGCTCCTTCGGCAACGGCGCGCTGTGGGTGATGCTCGGCTGCGCGGTCATCGCCGTCACGCGCCGCACCGGCACCGAACGCCTCCTGCTGCTCAAGGGGGTGGGTCTCGGCCTGCTGCTGGTGGCGGGGCGCAAGACCGGTGACACCTGGCTGCTCATCACGTCGAAGACCCGCCCGACGGTGCTCGACCCGTACGTGGCGACCGCCGACCACGCGCTCGGCAACCCGTCCTGGCTGGTGGGCCGGATCGTCCGGGCCACCGATCCGGTGGGTCCCCATCTCCTGGGGCTGATCTACGCCCAGCTCGCGGTGGCCGCGATCGTCGTCGCGGTGTACCAGCTGCGGAACGTGGCGGCCGAGCGGCGCTTCCCGAGCCACCACCTGGTGCGCACCTTCCTGGTGATCGGCCTGCTCGGACCGGCCGTCTACATGCTCTTCCCGGTGGTCGGACCGGTCTTCGCCTACGGCCCGGGCGCCTCCGGCACCGGCGGCCCGCACTGGGCGGTGGCCAACATCTGGCCGGACACCCTGCCGCCGGTCACCGCCCCGCACCCGGTGCTCTACGACGACATCACACCCCGCAACTGCATGCCCAGCCTGCACACCGCGTGGGCCACCGCGATCTTCGTACACACCCGCAAGGGCCCACGCGCCCTGCGCTTCGCGGGCACGTTCTGGCTGGTCGCCACGCTCACCGCGACCCTGGGCTTCGGCTACCACTACGGCGCGGACCTCATCGCCGGCGTCGTCTTCGCGCTCACCGTGGAAGCGGCCCTGCGCGCACTCGACCGGGGCTGGGACCGGGCGGGAATCCACCTGGTCGGCTACGGCACCGTGGTCTTCACCGCGCTCGTCGCGTCGTACCGCTATCTGCCCATGGAAATGGCCCGGCATCCCGCGGTATTCGGACCGCTCCTCGTCCTGGCGATGATCTCGGTGATCTACGGCTACCTCAGAACCACCAAGCTGTGGGAGCCGACTGCCGTGCCAGCCCCCCGGCCGGAACCGCAGCCCGAACCGGTCTGAGGGGCGAGGGCGCGTCGCTGTCCGACGTCACCGAGGTGACATGGCCCAGCGGATGGTCCTGGTCAGGAGTCGGCCGGCGGGGCGTACGGCGATGTCCTCGACGACGGGGACGGACGGCAGCCCGAGCATGCCGCGCGCCCACGGCGGCAGCGACGCGACGGCGTTCGCCGCGAGCCCGGCGTAGAACGGCCGTGCGATGAGCGGCAACGGGGGCTGGAGGAGGAGGAAGCGCGCGGTGGCGCGTGCCTCGGGGGTGGCGCGCAGTTCGGGCCGGTAGCCGGCGAGGCGTTCGCTCAGCTCACTCAGGTCACGGGGCGGGTCGGCCACGCCCAGTGCCCGGGCGATCCGCGCGGTGTCGGCCACGTAGGCGTCGCAGCCCGCGGTGTCGAGGGGCGTGGCCCCGTAGCGTTGATGGGCGCGCAGGAAACTGTCCGTCTCGGCGGCGTGCACCCAGCCGAGCAGGTGCGGGTCGGCCGCGTGGTAGGCCGCTCCCTCCGCCGTCGTGCCACGGACCCGTTCGTGGATGGCACGGACGTGGTCGACGGCCCGCTGGGCGTCGACCGCGGTGCCGTACGTCGTCACCGCGAGGAAGGTACTGGTGCGCTGGAGCCGGCCCCACGGATCGCCCCGGAAGCCGGAGTGGGCGGCGACGGCCGCCATGGCGAGCGGGTGCAGGGACTGGAGCAGCAGGGCGCTGATCCCGCCGATGAACATCGAGGCGTCGCCGTGGACCGTGCGGATGGGGCGGTCGGGTGCGAACCACCGGGGTCCGGGCGTGCCGTGGATCCGAGCCCGGTTGCCCGGCCCGTCCGGACCGGCCACCCGCCGGAACAGGGCCCTGCCCAGTTGTTCCCGTACGTCCGTCAGCATCACGGCCTCCCGTCCTGCCCCCCAGTGTCCCGCACGGAGCGACACGGTGCCGACGGGAGGACGGGGACGCCGTGGGCGGCGCCGGCGGAACCGGTCCGTGAGCGACCGGTACCGCCGGCACGAGTGCCGCGCCGGGTGTCAGGGCACCCCCGTGGCCCTGGCACGTCTTTCGGCACTGGCCCGGTGTGGGGGCCGTGGTCAATGGTGCGGGAGCGGGGCGGGGGGTGTCATGCGCGTGGTGTCCACTGTGCTGTGCACGGCGTCCACAGACAGCTGCTGGAGGGCCCGCAGCCGGCTCTCCCGGGGTGTGATGCCGTAGGCGGTGCGGAAGGCACGGGTGAAGTCGCCGGGGCGGGTGTAGCCCCAGCGGGCGGCGATGGCGTGGACGGGAAGGGTGTGCAGACGCGGATCGGTGAGTTCCGCATGGGCTCCGGCCAGGCGCTGGTCGCGTATGTACGCGGCGACCGTCTGCCCCTCCGCCTGGAAGAGGCGGTAGAGGTAGCTGCGGGAGATGTGGTGGGCGGCGGCGATCGAGGCGGGGGTGAGGTCCGGATCGCCCAGGTGCTGCCGGACGAAGGACTTGATGCGCAGGGTCAGAGTGCGCGTGTGCGTCTCGGGCGCCAGGAACTCCTCGGCATCCAGGGCATGGGCGAAGACGGCGGTCACCAGGTCCGTGACGACCGTGGCCAGCCTCGCGGCGTCGGCCGTCCGGTACGAGGAGGTGTCCGACGTCAGTTGGACCAGGAGGCCGGCCAGCAGCGCGCCCATTCCCTCACGACCGGACACCCTGCGCCCCACGACCTGTTCGGCCTGGCCGGCCCGCAGCCCCAGAGCGGTGCGCGGGATCTCCACGCCGATGATGCTGACCGGGTCGTGCCCGGTGGAGATCTCGTACGGCAGCGAGGAGGAGTTGACGTGGAAGTCGTCGATCCGGTAGCCGACCTGCTGCCTTCCCCAACTCGCCGCGCCGGCACCGCGTCGCAGCAGGGACAGGTGCAGCACCTCCGGGTCGGACTGGCGGACGAGCCGGGGCGTGCGGTGGAAGACGAGATGGTCGAAGGTGGCCGGCCACACCGTCACGTCGCCGAGCGCCAGCACCCGTTGGTGCCCCCGGTAGTCGGCGGTGCGCTCGCTGCTCAGATGCATCGGCGCGTGCGTGTTCCCGAGCCGTTGCGTCCATGCCTCGAAACGGTCGCTCGCCGGCAGGTCCTCGGTGCAGAAGGTGGATTCGGGCAACACAGACGGTAGTTAACCACGCGGCCACACCCGCATGACCGGTGCCCGGCGCCGCCGGGCCACTCCGTCGGGAAGGCGGAGAAGAATCCTTTCAGCAGGGGAGTGGGCCGCGTACGGAAGGTCAGGCCGGGCTCAGCGGGTGCGGTGCCGAGGCCGAGCGGGGCGGCCAGGCCTGCGGTGACAGGATGCCGAGCACGTAGGCGCGGGCGACCAGCGCCGGGCGGGTCGCCGCGCCCAGCAGGTCGCGCAGCCGGCTCAGGTGGTAGTCCACCGTCTGCCGGGACAGGTGCAGCACCTTCCCGATGTCCGCGTTGCTGCGCCCGGCGGCCAGCAGGGTGAGGATGCGCACCTGGGCGGCCGTGAGCGGCGGGTGCGCCTCGTGGCGCAGCCCGAGGTGCGTGACGACGGCCCACACGCCCGGCGCCGACCCGGCCGTGCGGCGCACCGTGCTCAGGTGCACCCGGGCCCGGCGCTGCCAGTGCTCCCCGTCGACCAGCACGGCGCAGGTGCGGGCGCTGCGGCGCCGCCCGCCGACGAGGTCGCCCCAGATCCGGTGCAGGGCGGTGCGCTCGGGAGTCTGCGCCAGCAGGGTGTCGACGGGCAGTCCGACGAGATCGGTCGGGCGCAGGCGCAGCAGCTCGGCGACGGTGGAACTGGCCTCGCCCACCAGGCCGTCGGCGGACAGCCGCAGGCAGGGCAGCCCGCTGTGGTCGCGCAGGGCGCGTAAGTCCTCCTCCACGCGGTGCCGTTGGTCCAGTGCGCGGGCGTGGTCGGTGACGTCGACGTAGATGCCCGCCACGCACCGCCGGCCGCCCCAGCGGACCGGGAACCGGTGGCCCGCCGCCTGCCCTGCGGTGCCGTCCGCGCGCCGGTAGGCGAGGGTGTGCCGCACGGAGGCGCCCGCCGAGAGGATCTCCTCGTCCAGCGCCAGGAACCGGGAGACGTCGTCGGGCTCGTCGACCTCGGTGAGATGCCGGCCGATCACCGCGTCCCGGGTCGTGCCGTACAGGTGGGCGTAGGCGTGGTTGGCCCACAGATAGCGGCCCCCGGCGTCCCGTACGAACGCGGCGGCGGGGGCCAGTTCGGCGAACGACGCGTAGGGTCCGGCGCCGTCGGGTCCGCCGCCGATCTCGACGGCCACGCCTCGGTCGCCGCACCGGTTGATGTCGAAGGCCCGGCCCTCGAAGCCCACCCGGTCGAAACCTTCGGCGGGTGCCGGAGTGCTCTCGCGGTCCTCGCGCAGCGCGTGGAGGAAACGGCGGACGGTGTGGTCGTCGGCCAGGGCACCGCCCCCGCTGGCCACCACCTCCTCCCGGGTGCCGTCGACCTCCCACCAGAGCACGGGCAGGGGCGCGAGCAGCGTCTTGAGATCGACCTCGTCCACGGCCCAACTCCTCAAGGATGCAACGACATGACGTGGAGTGACACCCCATGCGTATCCCGTGCGCGCGTCCCGCATGCCGGACACCCCGGGAGCGTCACGGCGGCACGCGGGAGATGCGCCCGATTCAGGCATTTGCCTGAGAGGTTCGTGCTTCCCGTGGCGGGCGCCGGGCATCCGGGCTGCTTCGCTGGAAACGGGCCCCCGGCGGACGTCCGCCGGAACGAGCCCCGAAGTCAGAGGAGTTGAGATCCGTGAGCAAGGTGCTGTACGTGCATGCCAAGGGTGGTCCGCCGGTGGGGCACACCCTGCCCCGGGTGGCCGCGCGGGCCTCCGTGCACCTGCTGGCGCTCAGCGAGCTGCCGCCCGCCGTGGCGGCGGACGCGGACCGGCTGTGCGCCTCGGTCGTCGCCCCCCGGCACGGGCACGGGCCCGACCTCGCGGAGCTGGTCGCCGAACGCGCCCGGGCCGTCGGCGCGGACGCCGTCCTCACCTTCTCCGAGTACGCGGTGGTCGCGGTCGCCGAGGCCTGCCGGCGGCTCGGGCTGCGCGGTGCCGGGCCCGCCGCCGCCCTCGCCCGCGACAAACGCCTGATGCGGACCGCCTGGGCGGGACACGGCATCCCCCAGCCGCGGTTCCGTGCCGTCACCACCGCCGACGAACTGCGGGATGCGGCGGCGGAGTTGTCGTACCCACTGCTGCTGAAGGCCGCCTGGAGCGCCGGTTCGACCGCGCACCAGGTCATCACCGAGCCCGGACGGCTGCTCCAGGCCTGGGCACGCTCGCGCGCGGTGATGGCGGAATCCGCCCGGCTGGGCTTCGCCGAGCTGCATGTCGCGGGTGCGGGCGAGGACTTCATCGTCGAGGAGATCGTCAGCGGCTGTGCCGAGGAGTGGTTCGACGGCGCCGGCTGGGGCGACTACGTCAGTGTCGAGGGCGTGGTCGCCGACGGCGTCTTCCACCCGGTGTGCCTGAGCGGGCGGATACCGACGGTCGCGCCCTTCACCGAACGTGCCGGCATCACCCCGGCCGCGGTCGGTACGGCGGCGCAGCACCGGATCGTGGAGCTGGCCCGGCGCTCGGTGGACGCCCTGGGGCTGGAGAACTGCGGTACGCACACGGAGATCAAGCTGGGCGCGGACGGCCGTATGTGGGTGATCGAGACGGCCGCCCGGTTCGGCGGCGCGATGACGGTGCCGCAGATCGAGGAGGTCTTCGGCCTCGACCTGGCCGGCCTGTTCACCGACCAGTTGCTGGGCCGGGCGCCCGCCTGGCCGGCACGCGCGCTGACACCCGCCGACGCCGAGGGCGCGGCCGGATCCCTGGTGGTGCTCGCCGTGGACGGCGACGGCGCGCCCTGGCGGCGACGCCACCTGTGGGACGCCCCGGCGGTCGTCCGCTCCGCGCCGGTCGGCGCGCGCAGCACCCTGACCGTCGTCGGCGAGAGCTCGCTGCCGGACGGCACCCCGGTACCGGTCTACGACCCGGCGGCCGGCGCCAACACCATGGCGGGGCTGTGCCTGCTCTCCGCCGACCGGCCCGAGACGGTGGTCCGCGACTTCGCCGCCCTGGTGGACGCCCTGCCGCGCATCCTGCCCGCGGCCGGCACCGAGGGGGTGCCGGCATGACGCTCGCACCCGAGACGGCGGGCGTCCCGGACGCCGCCGGCGACCGCACCGTGGTCGGCGCCAACCTGTCGCTGCCGCTGTTCCGCACCCTGTCCGGAGTGCTCGCCGGACACCCCTACCTGAAGGTCGTGGTGGACCGGGCCGAGGACACCTGGCACCTCCTGGACACCCAGGCGCACCCGTTCCACGTCGACTACATCGCCACCCGGGTGCTCGGCATGACCCGGGAGCAACTCGACGCCCGGCTGGACGCGTTCAACGCCTCCGTCTACACCGACCCCGAACGCCGCTTCCTCCTCGGGGTGTTGTCACTGCACGCCGAACGGGAAGCGGACGGCACCGAACGGCCCTTCCTGGTACTGGAGACCACCGAGGCGGACACCATGCACGGCGCCCTGCTGGAGGAGTTCTACCGCACGGTGCGCGGCCGGGTGGACGGCCGCCTCCCGCTGCTGCTGAAGCCCGCCAACCACGGACAGGAGCACGAACTCGCCTCGGTCAACGAGGCCCGCGTGCCGCGCATCCTCAGCCATGAGCTGTTCGGCAACCGCACCCGCACCTGCCTCAACCCCGGCGAGGCCGAGGGACGGCTGCGCCACTTCCGCACCCGGCAGGAGTACGACGCCGCCGCCGCGGACCTCGGCTGGGCGGACATCGTCGCGATGCCGTGCCTGCCCGACGACGTGCCCCGGGTCGCCGGCTTCGTCAACACCGCCCCCATCACACCCCTGTCGCACACCAACGTCCTCGCCTCGGGCTGGGGCATCCCCAACGCGATCGTCCGCGACCTGGACGACCTGGTACGGCAAGGCGACCTGGACGGCGCCTGGGTGCGCTACCGCGTCCGCGAGGACACCGTCACCCTGGAGCGGCTCTCCAACGCCCCCGACCTGCGACAGCCCGCCTGGCACCAGCAGCGCATCCGCATCGGGACACCCCTGCTGGCGGACATACCGGTCCTGGACCTGCACCGGCTGCGCCGCACCGACCGCGACAGCTACGGCACCAAGGCCGCCGGCCTCGGAGAACTGCACCACGTCCTGGACAGCCGCACGGCGGACCTGACGGCGTTCTACGCCCGCCCCCGTCCGCCACGCCCCGACCTGCTCGGCCATCTCGCCGCCCGGCTCGGCGAACCGGGAGCGGCACGGGAGCGGCTCCGGGCGGCGGCGGCCCGGCGCGTGGCCGACACCGTCCGCGCACCCGCCGGGGTGGCGCTGCCGTTCTGGCTGCACCACCTCTTCCTGACCTCCTCGCCCGCCCTCCAACAGGGCATCGGCAAGCTGAAGATGGCCCTGGAGCTGGAGGCCTACGACATGGTCGACCCGCTGTGCCTGAGCCTCCAGCACCTGGTGCGCACCACCGACCTGCCCGGCGAGGTGGCGCGTGCCGTCACCGGCTCGCTGCCCGGCCTGCCCGGCACCCGCCGGCTCGTGGTGCGCTCCTCCTCCAACGCCGAGGACCTGCCGGGCTTCTCCGCCGCCGGGATGTACGACTCGGTCACCACCGTGCACGGCCCCGGCCAACTCCTGGACGCCGTACGGCAGGTGTGGGCCTCCCTGCTGTCCCCGCGCAGCGTGCGGCTGCGGCACCAGGCCGGGATCTCGCTGGACGACACCTACATGGGCGTGATCGTCCAGGAGTACACGCCGGCCGTCCTCGGCGGGGTGCTGGTGACCTGCGACCCGACCAGGCGCGAGGACTTCCGCAACGTGTACCTTAACTGCACGCCCGGTTCCCCCGAGCGGGTGGTCGACGGCACGGTCCTGCCCCAGCAGTACCTCTACAACACCGTGGAGGGCGGCGGCCGTACGGTCGACGTCGGCTCCGAGGGCACCGACCTGCCCGCCGCGACACGCGCGAAACTGGCCGAACTGGCCCTGGTCGGGCGCCTGTTGCAGTCGCACTTCAGCGAGGACGACCCCGACGGCGCCCTCGACATCGAGTGGCTGATGACGGCCGAGGGTGACTTCCACATCGTCCAGATCCGCCCCTACGCCCGATGAGGGGCCGACCGCGCGGACCGCTCACCCGGTCCCCGGGGCCGGCGCCCTCACCCGCCGCCCGGCGCGTCATCCGACTCAACAACGGCTTCCAGCTCCTGTTCAACCTGCTGTGGTGGATGCCCGTCTTCTACGCCTACCAGCGTGACGCCGGCCTCTCCGACGTGCAGATCTTCGGCATCCAGAGCATCTACTACATCGCCTTCTGCCTCTTCGAGATACCGACGGGAGTGATCGCCGACCGTATCGGCACCCGCAACTGCCTGCGCGCGGGCGCCGTGGTGATGACGGCGGCGAACCTGCTCCCGGTGCTGTCACCGTCGTATCCGGGCTTCCTCGCGCACTTCCTCGCCATCGCCGCCGGCCGCTCGCTCACCTCCGGCGCGGCGAGCGCCTACCTGTACGACGGGTTGCACGCCGAGGGCGCCGGCACCCACTACCTGCGGGCCGAGGGCACGGCACGCGCGCTGGGACTGGCCGCCAAGGTGGTCTGCTGGCCGCTGGTCGGACCCCTGATGGCCCTGGCCCCCCAGACCCCCTACGTGCTCAGCGCGGCGAGCGCGGCCGGCTCCCTCGGCTGTGCGCTCGCCCTGCCACGACTCGCCCCCCAGGGGACGTCCGGGCGGCGCCGCGGCACACTGCTGCGCGACACGGGCGCCGCCCTGCGAGCGCTGCGGGCATCACCCTGGCTGGCGCTGCTCATGGCCCAGGGCGTCGCGGTCTTCACGCTGTCCCGGATCTGCCAGGTCAACCTGTTCCAGCCGATCCTGCTGGAGCACGGCATCAAGGAGGGCGCGCACGGGGGTGTGCTCGCGGCGATGACGGTCGCCGAGGCCGTCTCCTCGGCCCGCCCCCAGTGGCTGGGCCGCCGGCTGTCGCCGGCCGCCTGGGTGTCGCTGCTGAGCGTGGCGCTCGCCGCGGCCCTCGCCGCGACCGCCGTCGCCGCCCCCTGGACCGTGGTGGCCCTGCTGTGCGGGTTCGCCGCGCTCACCGGGTTCGTGTATCCGGTCCAGCGCAAGCTGGTCAACGACGCCATCCCGAAGGACGCCCCCCGCGCCACACTCCTGTCGGTGGAGAGCATCGTGGACCGCGGTGTCTGCGCGCTCGCCGCGGTGGCCGCGGGCGCGTACCTGGCGGCGGGCCACCTGGACGCGCTGCTGTGGCAGAGCGCCGCGGCCACCTGCGTCCTGACCCCGGCACTCCTCCTGGGACTGCGCCACACACGCCCGATCGGCACCGCACGCGCCACGCCCGACCCCGCCCGCCCACCGCACGAGCCGGTACCGCTCCCCGTGGACGAAGGCGCGGCACCCCGCTAGGTCCTGTCGTCAAACTCCCGCCGTTCGCCCGGAGGGCGGGCTTCGCGGCGTCAGGTGCGTGCTCTGGGGGTCCCCCCGGCCGGAGGCTGGGGGAGTGCCGGGCCCTGATCCTCGTACTGGACGTACTTGGGTCAGGGCCCGGTGCGGCGAGAGTGCGTGCATGGCGTCGCGGAGCAGGCGGGAGTTTGACGACAGGGCCTAGCGATACGGGAACCCCAGGGACTTTCCCCGATCCGCACGGAGCGCGCTCGGGCGAAGCTGTCGGTCGGCGCGTGGACGCCGGTGACGACCGCCGTCGCCGGCGCCTTGCCGGTACCGAGGCACCAAGAGGAGTGCGCGGCCAGATCAGGAGGGGAGTTCCGGAGTGTGCCTTCCATGCGGGACAGGCGTATCTCGGTCATCCGGACCCTGTTGTCGCGGCACGGTGCCGTGGAACGGCAGCTCATGCCACCGCCTGTCAGAGCTGGGCCGCCGACCCCGTGGGGCGGCGGAGGCGCGGTGGCATGCCGAGGGCCAGCCGGAGCTGCGGGGCGAAGAGGCGGATGACGTCCTGCCGGCTCATGGAGCCGACGGGCTCCAGACGCAGTACGTAGCGTGCCGTGATCAGCCCGGCCATGACGGTCGTGAAGGCGGCGGCGTGCCGGCGGGCGTCGCGTCCGCCGACGAGGTCGGCGAGCCGGTCGACGATCTCTCCCTCCAGGGCCTCCCTGATCAGGGCTCCGAGGGCGTCGTCGCCGACGGCGTTCTTGAACATGCCGACCAGGGCGGCGCCGGACTGCGGCCCCTCCCACGCGGCGAGGACCTGCTGGAGGACCTGTTCGGGGAAGGTGTCCAGGCCGTTGTCGTCGGCCAGCAACCGCGCCAGGACCTCGGCCGGGTTGACGGACAGCGCGAGGGCGGCTCCGAAGAGGCCCTTCTTGGAGCCGAAGTAGTAGCTGAGCAGGGCGAGGTCGACATCCGCCTCCGCCGCGATCGACCGCATGGTCACCGCGCGGTAGCCGTCCTGGACGAAGCGCCGCCGGGCGACGTCCAGGATCACCCGGCGGGTGTCCGGCCTGCCCGGCCTGCGCCCGCGTCTGGGCTCGGTGTCCGTCACCTCCGAGATGCTAATTCATCACCGGTCGCGAATCCCGCGTAATCCGTCGACGTCCGTGACCTGCCTGGGGGCCGGGCAGGCGTCGTCGTAGCAGGAAAGTAGCAGGTCAGCGTCCAGTCGCCGGAGCGCACCCGGCCTGGAGAGCGGCGCTGCCGCCCGGCCCGGTGAATTTCATCGGGCTGGTCGTCGGAGGCCAGGCGTGGCGAGTCTGGTCGCGGTCGCCCGCACTGACAGGTCCGGGCTACGACGAAGGAAGGCACCGCATGCCCTCGCTCACCGCCACCGCGGCCCCGCCGGCGTCACGCCACACCAGGGTCCTGATCGTCACCTGCCTCGCCCTGGGCACCGTGGTCGCGGCCATGGCCTCCCTGAACGTGGCGCTTCCCGACCTCGCGCGGGACACGCACGCCACGCAGACCGACCTGTCCTGGATCGTCGACGCCTACAGCCTGGTGTTCGCCTCGCTGCTGCTGCCGGCCGGCGCCCTCGGTGACCGGTTCGGCCGGCGCCGGGCCCTGCTGGTCGGGCTCACGGTCTTCGGCGCGGGCTCCCTGGCGGCCGTGCTCACCACCAGCCCCACCGCCCTGATCGCCCTGCGCGGCGTCCTCGGTGCCGGCGCCGCGCTGGTCATGCCGGCCACCCTGTCCACGATCACCAGCACCTTCCCGCGCGCCCAGCGAGCGCGCGCGGTGAGCGTGTGGGCGGCCGTCGCCGGTGCCGCGGCGCTGGTCGGCGTCTTCGCCACCGGCGCGCTGCTGGAGCAGTGGTCGTGGCGCTCGGCGTTCTGGCTGAACGTGACCCTGGCCGCCGTCGCCCTCGTGGGCACCCTCGTCTTCGTACCGGAGTCGGCCGAGGCGAACCGGCCCCGGCTGGACGTCACCGGTGCCCTCCTGTCGGTCGCCGGACTGGTCGCCCTGGTCTACTCGGTCATCGAGGCACCGACCCGCGGCTGGGCCGACCCGCTCACCCTGGGCGGTATCGGTCTGGGCCTGCTGGTACTCGCCGGGTACACCCGTTACGAACTGCGCCGCCCGCAACCGCTGCTGGACCCACGGCTGTTCCGCGACCGGCACTTCGCGGCGGGATCACTGTCGATCATGCTCCAGTTCTTCGTCTTCTTCGGCTTCGTCTTCGTGATGATGCAGTACTTGCAGCTGGTGCGCGGCGACAGCGCCCTGGTGGCGGCCGCGTCGATGTTCCCGATGGCCCTCGCCATGGTGCCGGTCTCCCGGCTCACCCCGCGCCTGGTGGCCCGGTTCGGCTTCCGCGCGCCCTGGACGCTTGGCCTGCTGGCCGTGGCGGCGGCCATGGGCGTGCTCTCCCGGGCCGACGCGGACAGCTCCTACTGGCTGATCGCCGCCGGCCTGGTCCCGCTGGGTGCCGGCATGGGTCTGGCCATGACCCCGGCCACCACGGCCATCACGGACGCGCTGCCGCGCTCCCTGCAGAGCGTCGGGTCGGCGATGAACGACCTCGCCCGGGAACTCGGCGGAGCCCTGGGCATCGCCGTCCTCGGCAGCCTGCTGAGCGCCTGGTACCGGGACCACCTCCACCCCGCCGGTGTGCCGGACCAGGTCGCCGAGGCCGCCCGGTCCTCGCCGGCCGCCGCGCACGCCGTCGGCGGCCCGGTCGCCGAGCAGGCGCGCGGCGCGTTCGTCGACGGCATGCACGTCGCCCTCCTCGGTGGCGGGGTGGCCGCTGCCCTGGCCGCCGTCGCCGTGGCCGTACTCCTGGCGCCCGCCCGTCGGGCGACACCCCCGCAGGACGCTCCTCGCGAAGGGGCCCGCCCGGCGGTCGGCAGCAGCCGCTGACCGCCCCCGCGCCGCCCGCCCCGGGGGGTACACCCGCGTGGCAACAGCCGTGGCCACGCGGGTGTACCGGATACACAGTCGGGCGCCCGCGTGTTCGACGCGGTCAAGGAACTCGCCGAGGCGGAGGGCGCCTGTGCCGCCGCCCTGCCGCGGTACTCGGCCGTACACCTCCTGAAGCCGCCCGGCCGGCGCCACCTCGTGCACGCGACCCCGACCGGCAGCTCCCGGCCTCCCTCGTGCGGGGACACTGCCGGAATTCGCCTGATCCCCGCCTGCCGGCCCCGCTACTGTGCGCAGACGTCCCTCTGTGCGCGGACGATTACCGCGCGCAGACGTCACGCCGCCACTGGCAGAGGAGGAAGGTCCGTGTCATCGCCCTGCGGTCCCGAACACGCCCCCGTCGGCGATGTGGGAGCGGCACTCCTGATGGTCGACTCCCGGCTCCAGGCCATCCGGGCCGGCAGTACCGGCAACGACCCCGAACAGCAGCTCCTGCTGGACCAGTTCATCTCGTCGCTGGGACCCGAGGGGGTCGACGACGTGCTGAACGGCACCTGCACGATCATCTACATGTTCATGCAGTGGCTCCGGATGGTCCACGACGATCAGGGCAAGGACGTCATCGAGTACGTGGTGCCCACCCTCGTCGCCTCGCTGCGCATGATGCCCAAGAGCATCCCTCCCGAGACCATCCCCACCATGGCGGGCCTCGCCATCGCCGGGGGCACCGGCCTGAGCCCCAGCCTGTGGCGCGAACAGTACGGGAGCTGGACCTACGACGAGATGAACCCCCTGGAGGCCACCGCCTTCCTGCTGGCGGAACACATCAACCGCGTCACCAGCGACCCGGACTTCGCCACGCGCCTGATCAGCAGCGCGCTGGCGGAGACGGACGAGGACTGAGGCCGACGGCCGCTGTCTGAGCAGGGCGGCCGCCCAAGGGGGAGCCGTCTAAGCCGTCTAAAGGGCAGTCGTCGCCGGGGCGGTGAAGAAGGACAGCATCGCCGAGGTCAGCGCGGCGGGCGTCTCCTCGGGCACGTAGTGTCCGCATCCCTCGACCACGAGCTCGGTCACGTCCGTCGCGACGCGCTCTACGTCCCGGGCGACACCGGCGCCCCGTGAGGCGGCGCCCCCGACGGCGAGCACGGGCATGGGCAGGGGTGTGCGGGCCCGCTCCGCGTTCTGGCTGATCGTCATGTCCAGGGCGCGGTAGTACTGGAAGCTGGCGCGCAGGGCGCCGGGCCGGCGAAGCGCGTCGACGTACACGTTAACGACGTCGGCCGGCATCGCGGTGGGCGTGGCGCCCTTCACGGCGAACTGGTCCCCGAAGTAGACGTCCTCGCGCCCCTCGACCAGCTTCTCGTTGACGGCGGACAGCCGGTTGAACATGAAGTGCCAGGTGGCCGCGACCGGGCGGTTGGCGGCCGGGAGGGCGCTGGGATCGTCGGAGATCCCCGGCAGGGCGGCCTCCGCCAGCACGAGTCGCGTGACCCGGCCGGGATGGTCGGCGGCGAGGGCGTAGGCCAGCATCATGCCGACGTCGTGGCCCGCCAGCAGGAAACGCTCGTGCCCCAACGTCGTCATGAGGCGGGCGAGATCCCGCGCCGCGGTGACGCTGTCGTAGCCCGTCTCCGGCAGGTCGGACCGTCCGACCCCGCGCGGGTCCACGACGGTCAGCGAGAAGTGCGCCGCCAGCTCCGGCATCACCTTGCGCCACTGCCACCAGAACTGCGGCCAGCCGCCCACCAGGAGCAGGGCCGGCCCCGAGCCGCCCGTGACGGCGTGCAGCGTGACGTCGCCGAGGTCGTAACGGTGGCTCCGGAACCGTTCACCGAAGCCGGCCGGCAGGTCGGGCACCGACGTGACCGTGCCGAATCCGCTCACCGGCACTGCTGGGTCGAGGGTCATCACTCACTCCTGTCCGAGGAACCGCCTTAGCTGGTTCATGAACGTAGCAGGGCCTACGGTGAACCGGCTAGTCTGGTTCTGCGGTCGAGCGTGTCGGCCGAGGAGGAGGTGCGCGGTGACGGACGGCGGCACGCACACGGGCGTCGAATCGCAGCCCCTGTGCCTTCGCTTCACGAAGACGTTGAGGAGCCGCTCCCTTCCGACGCCGAAGGAGTACCTGTGCCACCCCTCGGACCTCGCGGAGTGGCTGGTCACGGCCGGTCTGGGCCCGGAAGCGCCGGCGGTGGACGAGGAACTGCTGCGCGAGGCGCGGGAACTGCGGGAGTCGATCTACCGCGCGGCCCGGTCCGTCGCGAACGGGGAGCGACCCGCCGAGGCGGACCGCGCCCTCGTGAACGCGTGGTCCCGCCGCGGCGACGCGTACCGGGTGCTCGACGACGCGGGTGCCGGCTGGTGTTTCCCGGGCGCCTCGCCCGCCCGGTCCGCGCTGGCGGTCCTCGCCGGTGATGCCGTCGACACCCTCGGCGGCGTCAGGACCGGCACCGTCAAGGTCTGCGCCGGGACCGGCTGTGTCGCGGTGTTCCTCGACACCAGCCGTGGCCGCACGCGCCGCTGGTGCTCGATGGGAACCTGCGGCAACCGCGCCAAGAAGGACGCCATGCGCACCCGGCACGAACGGTGACTGTCACACCGCCCTGCCATGCTGTGCCCCATGACAGCAACCGAGAGTTCGCCGCCCGCTGCGACCGCCCAAGAGGCCGGTATGGACGCCCTGTTGTGGCGCTGGGCGGACCACGTCGACCGGCACGGCGGGCCGCGGCCGGAATGGTTCGCACGCGTGGGAGAACTGGAGCTGGCGGAGCAGGTCACGTGGTACGGAATGGCGGCCGTCGGCCGCTGGGTGCACGACGACCTGCCGCCCGGCCTCCGCAAGGCCCCGGTGTACGCGGGTTTCCACTGGCACCGGGCCGGCGACGGACCGGCGGTGGCCCGGGTCGGCGTGGTCGTCCTGCCCCTGGCGGACCCGGAGCGGATCGTCGCGGCCGACTGGGACGACGGGTACGGCGGCTATGAACCGGCGCCGCTGGACGGATACGCCGTACTGTGCGGCGAACCGTTCGACCCGGTGAACATCCCCGGACGGGACGCCGAGGCCGATGTCCGCGAGGCCGGACGGATCATCGCGGAGGGGGACGCGGAGGGCCGCCGGGCCAACTTCGCCGAGATCGTCACCGACCCGGACCGGGCCGGCAACGCCTTCTTCTTCCCCGTCACGGGAGAGGAACGGGACGGCTACGAAGCTCTGGAGGAGGACGGGACGATCGTCTGTCTCGCCTTCACCGCGTACGACTTCGCGTGAGACCCACGCGCCTTGTCGCGCGGACAGCTCGGTGAGGGCGCGGATCTCGTGACTCCTCCTTCAGATGCCGGACGGCCCGGCGGTCTCCTTCTCGGGAGTGCCGGGCCGGGCCGTTCGCCGCGGCGGGATCAGTGGCCGCCGGCTCCCTCGGGGCGGGCGTGGCGCGGGAGGAGGAACGCGAGGAGGAACGTCAGGGCGAGCATGCCGTCCACGATCCACAGCACGGTCTTCATGACCGAGCCGAAGCCGCCCTCGAAGGCCGACGACGCGGTGGACCGCAGGGCGCCGGATATCCGGACGCCGGCCTCGGGCGAGGTCACGGCCGAGCGGGTGTCCTTCTCCAGGCGCGCACAGGACGCCGGGGTCGCCTCCGAGTCCTTGGCCACGGCACGGTCGGAGGCGCAGGTGCGCAGGTCCGCCACGAGGCGGTCCTGAGTCGTACGCGGGACGTGCGCCGCGGCCAGCCGGCCCCGCAGGTCGTCCGCGCGGTGGTCGACCGCGGTGGCGATGCCGCCGCCCAGCAGGCCGAAGAAGACGGTGCCGAGGAGGGCCACGCCGAAGGCGCCGCCGAGCTGCTGCATCGCGGTCATCGTGCCGGACGCGGAGCCCGTCTCGTGCTGCTCGACACTGGCGAGCACGATGTCGAAGAACGGCGCCATGAGCAGGCCCATCCCGACGCCGGTGACGAGCAGGGACGGCAGCAGTTGCCACGGGCCGACGCCCGAACCGACCCTGTCGAGGGTCAGCCACACGCCGAACACACCGAGCGCCATGACCAGCGCGCCCGCCTGGAGCACGGCCCGGCCGAACCGGGTCACCGCCTGGGCGAGGCCGAAGCCGACGATCATGCCGCCGGACCAGGGGACCATCACCAGGCCGGCCTTCAGGGGCGAGTAGCCGAGGCCTATCTGGGTGTAGAGGTTGAAGACCAGCATGAAGCCCTGCATGGTCGAGAAGAAGACCAGGCCCAGCGCCATGCCGCCGCTGAAGCCGCGCTTGCGGAACAGGCTCGGGACGACCAGCGGGTCCCGGCCGGCCCTGCTGCGGCGCGACTCGTAGACGGCGAAGGCGACGAAGACGACGACCGAGGCGGCCATCATCGCGAACGTCCACCCGGGCCAGTCGTACTCCCGGCCCTGGACCAGCGGGAAGATGATCAGCAGAGCGGCCACCGAGACCAGCAGCATGCCGGGGATGTCGAGGCGCGGCCGGTCGGCGGACCGTCCCCTCGGCAGATAGCGCAGGGCGCCGAGGATGGCCGCGGCGCCCAGCGGCAGGTTGATCAGGAAGATCATCCGCCAGCCCGTGCCGAAGTAGTCGGCGTCGACCAGCCAGCCGGCCAGGATCGGCCCGCACACCGCCGACAGCCCCATGACCGGGCCGAACATGCCGAAGGCCTTCTGCGACTCCTTCGGCGGGAACATCTCCTTGATCATGCCGAGGCCCTGCGGCAGCATCACCGCGCCGAACAGACCTTGGACGACGCGTGCGCCGATCAGCGTCTCGGGCGACGTGGAGACCGCGCACAGCAGCGAGCCCGCGGTGAAGCCGGCCGCGCCCACCAGGAACATCCTGCGACGGCCGTAGATGTCCCCGAGCCGGCCGCCGGTGACGAGTCCGATGGCCATGGAGAGGGTGTACGCGGCGGCGAGCCACTGCAGGGTCGAGGCACCGCCGCCGAGGTCGGCCCGCATGGACGGACCGGCGACGTTCGTGACCACGGCGTCGAGGAGATCCATCACCTCGGCCGCGAGGATCACGAAGAGCGCGGCCCAGCGCCACCGGTACGGCGCCGGGGGATCGGTGGTCGCCTCGACGGACGCGACACCGGTGGTGGAGGACATCGGAACTCCTCGGAGAAGGGTGGTGGGAGTGACTGATGAACAGTGTTCACCGTAGCAGAACAGTGCTCGGCAACAGAACGGTGTTCATCAAGATATAGCGCATCCTCGCTCTCGACACAAGATATATCGCGTCTTGCCCGTGGAGGATGATCAACGGTGGCCGAACACCGCTCACCAGCGGAGAACGCTGTTCATCCGATGCCTAGACTGTTCCCATGGCCGCCGACGACACCACCGCACCCGTCCCGCCGTCCCCCTGGGAGCGGGAGCGGCCCGCACGCGACCGCGTCTCAACCGCCCGCGCCCCCCTGACCCGGGAACGCGTCGTCGAGGCGGCCTTCACCGTGCTCGACCGGCAGGGGCTCGACGGGCTGTCGATGCGTCAGGTGGCGGGCGAACTCGGGGTCACGGTCTCCGCCCTCTACGCCCACGTCAGTTCCAAGGACGACCTGCTGGAGCTGATGTACACCAGGCTCTTCGACGACTTCGCGATCCCGGAACCCGACCGGGAACGCTGGGAGGAGCAGCTGCGGGACTTCGCCCGCTCCGTACGGCGGCGTCTGCTGTCCCACCGGGACATGGCCAGGATCTCCATGGGGCATGTCCCCTTCACCGCCGAACTGCTCCCGCACGTCGAGTCGTTGCTCGCCCTGTTCCGCGCCGCCGGGTTGCCCGACCGCATCGCGGCGGAGGCCGGCGACCTCATCTCCACCTACGTCGACGGGTTCGTGCTGGAAGAGGGCATATGGCAGGACCGGGCCGCCCGGCAGGCCGGTGACGACGACCCCTCCCTCTCCCGTCCCGACTGGCGCGAGATGGCCGGCGAGATGCAGGACTACTTCGCCGCCCTGCCCGCGGCGGACTTCCCCCATCTGCGCGCCCTGTCCGGGCTGATGGTGATGGACTCCTCCGACGACAGGTTCGACATCGGCCTGGAGATCATCCTGCGGGGCCTGGCGAGCTATCTGCCCGACCAGGGGGCCGGGGCGCCGGACGCCTGAGCCGACACCGAGAGCCGCCGGCCCTCCCGGCCGGCGGGAGGGAGCGGGGCGGGACGCGGACGGGAACGTGAGGTCCCAGGGTGCTGGAGTAGTTCTCTGCAGGAGGAGTCTCCAATGAAGCATCCCCCGGACCGGATCGACGTCGCCGCGGGGCTACGCCGCATCCTTCAGGACCTGTCCGCGGTGGAGCGGTGGGCCGAGGGTGACCGGGCCGCGCCACCACTGCCGTACGCGGACGAAGAGCCGTGGGACGGGCCCGAGTTCAGCGTCGAGACGGTGAGCGACAGCGGCATGCACACCGTCGTGGACATCACCCCGCGCCGCCGGCCCGGCTCGGTGCGGCACGGCCGGGACCGGCCGAGCGACGACGAAGGCGCGGCACTGCGCTCCACCGTGCGGGCACTGCTCGATCTGGCGGACGTCGGTTCCGGGCGCGCCTGGACCACCGTGGTGCTGACGGACCGGGGGCCGCGCGTGGTCAGTTGTCGGCTCGGCGCCGGCGAGACGGTCTTCGCTCGGGAACCGGTGCCGGGGCGGGACTGAGGGCAAGTTCCGCACCGGGTGTGAGGCGGGCGTGGGCGGTCCGGCGAACCTCTGATACCCGCTCCCACCTGCGGATACCGCCTGCCTTCCCGGCTCCGCGCGGGAGGCGGTATCGGGGTGGGAACGGTCCGGGAACGGGCCCCGGGAGAGTTCGTGGTGTCGGGAAGAGGAACCGGGAAAAACCGGGGATACCACACAAAGGGGATACGCCATGGGGCGCAAGTCGGCCGGTCTCGTCGGAATCGTCACCGCTGTCCTCGCCCTCGGCCTGGGAGCCACGATCGAGACGGGACACCCGCAGGGCCACTCGGCCGGTGTGCGGGTCGTCGCCGACGACCGCGGCCCGACCGTGATCGCTACCGGTTCCGCCGCTGCCACGCCTGCCGACGACCGGGGCCCCACGCTGATCGGTACCGGTTCCCCGACCGTCACGCCTGCCGACGACCGGGGCCCGACCGTGATCCGTACCGGTTCCGCCACCGCCACGCCCGCCGATGACCGCGGCCCCACCGTGATCGGTACCGGTTCCCCGACCGCAACGCCCGCCGACGACCGCGGCCCGACCAGCATCGCCGTCTGAGACCGCCGGCAGCGACCACGCCCACGACCACGACCGCGCCCCGCACCAACCGGTCCTCCAGGACCCGGTGCGGGGCGCGGTCGTGCCGGCGAGCGGAGGGAACGGGTTCAGCGGCGCCGGTCCGCCGGCACCCCCATCGCGGTGAACAGCTCCTCCGCGGACCGCTCGTGCCGGGCCGCCTCCTCGGTGCGGCCGAGCGCCGCCTGCGCCCGGGAGATGCCGGAGTGCGCGTAGGCCATCTCGATCCGGAAGTCCAGCGAGCCCGCCAGCTCGTGCGCCCGCTCGTGCAGGGCCAGGGCGGCCGTGGCGTCACCCCGGCGGCACAGATAGCGGCCGACCGTGTTCTCCACCTTGGCGCGGCGCAGCGGAGAAACGTTTGAGCCGACGGTGCCCAGTGCGCGGTCCCCGTACTCGACGGCCTGCTCGGTACGGCCCAGCCGATGGCAGACCTCCGCCGACAGGGCGAGGGCCAGCGCCACCTGGCCGGGGTCGCGGTTCTCCTCGCACAGGGCGCGCGCCTGCTTCAGACTCACCTCGGCCGCCTCGTCGTCCCCGAGACAGGCCTGCGCGAACGCCAGGTCGGTGAGCGCGACCACCTTGTTCTCGTGCTGGCCGAGTTCGTCGCACAACGTGATCGCCCGCCGGGCCGCCGCCGCGGCCTCCTCGTGCCGGCCCCACTGCTCGTACAGCGTGCTGAGCAGGGTGAGGCTCTCCGCCTCCGCACGGCTCGCGCCCAGCTCCCGCTCGTGGCTGATCGACTTCTCCAGGTGGGACAGCGCCTGCGGGAAGTGCCCGAGCAGACTGTTGAGCTGCCCCAGCGTGCTCTCGCTGTGGGCCAGGGTCTGGAGGTCGCCGAGCTGCTCGGCGACGTCCCGGCCCTCGGTGGCGATCTCCACGGCCTCGGTGAACCGCCCGAGCTTCCAGCAGGCGACGCCCAGGTTGGACAGGCTGACCCCGAGAAGCGGCAGCTCGCCCAGCCGTCTCGCGGCGGACACCGCCTCCAGGCCCATGGAGCGGAACTCCTCCAACTGGCCCCGGGCACTGAGCTGGAAGGCCAGGTTGCGGGTCAGCAGCACGGTGTGCCGGTCGCACCCGAGCCGCCGCGCCACGCCCACCATGCCCAGCAACGCGCCCTGTTCGCGCGCGAACCAGTGCTCCGCCTGTCCGCGCCCCGCGAACCGCGGTGCCGGCACCGGCACTTCGTCGCCGCCGGTGGGAATCCGGCGGCGGCCCGGGAACATCACCTGGCACGCCGACTCCGTCGCCGTCAGGTAGTAGTCGAGGAGCCGGTGCACCGACGCGTCGTCGTCCCCCTCCGTCGCCTCGGACCGCAGACTGTGCGCGAAGCTGCGCACCAGGTCGTGGAAGGTGTAGAGGCCGATCTCCGGCTGCTGCAGCAGATGCACGTCCAGCAGTGTTTCGAGGATGTCCTCGGCGTCGCGCGCGTCCGTGCCCAGCAGCGCGGCGGCGGCGAGCACGTCGATGTCACCGCGCGGATGCAGTGCCAGGACGCGGAACGCGGCCCGGCACTCCTGGTCCAGGGCCTGGTACGACAGGCGCAGGGTGGCGGCGACACTGCGCTGCCCCGAACTCAGCTCGTCCAGCCGGCGCGCCTCGTCCCGCAGCCGGTCCGCCAGGTAACGCAGGGTCCAGCGGGGGCGGTTGCGCAGCCGGGCCGTGGCGATGCGCAGCGCCAGCGGCAGATGACCGCACAGCCGGGCCAGCTCGGCGGCGGCCTCCGGCTCGGCCGCGTACCGCTGCTCGCCCAGGGTCTCCGCGACCAGCTGGGCGCACTCCTGCGGCGACATCACGTCGACCGAGATCCACTGCGCGGAGTCCAGGTCCACCAGCCGGGCCCGGCTGGTGACCAGCACCAGGCATCCCGGCGCGGTCGGCATCAACGGCCGTACACCGTCCGCGTCGGCGGCGTTGTCCAGCAGGAGAAGCAGCCGCCGGCCCGTGATCGTCGCCCGCCACAGCGCCGTACGGCCCGCGAGGTCCTCCGGGATGCGCTCGCCCGGCACCCCCAGCGCGCGCAGCAGGCTGTCCAGCGCCCCGCCCGGTGTGACCGGCTCCTCACCGGGCGTGTAGCCGCGCAGGTCGATGTAGAGCTGGCCGTCGGGGAAGCCGGACGCGAGACTGTGCGCCGCGTGCACGGCGAGCGAAGTCTTGCCGCTGCCGCCCATGCCGTCCAGGGCCACGATCCGCGAGTGGCGCGCGTGGTCGCGCCCCGCGCAGTCCAGCAGCTCGGCCAGTTCCCGCTCCCGGCCGGTGAAGTCCGCCAGGTCGTACGGCAGGGTGCAGGGGGCGTCCGCCGGCGCGCTCGGCACCGGGGCGGGCGGGGCCACCGGCGCCGGCGGGGGAGCGGGCGCGGCCAGCTCCGGGCTCTCGCGCAGGATCCCCTCGTACACCCTGGTCAGACCGGGGCCGGGGTCCACGCCCAGTTCCTCCACGAGCAGTTCGCGGACCCGGCCGTACTCCTCCAGGGCCTCCGCCTGCCGGCCCGCGCGGTACAGCGCCAGCATCAACTGGGCGCGCAGCGTCTCGCGGAGCGGATGGCTCTGTACGAAGTCCCGTAGGTCCACGACGAGTTCGCCGCTCTCGCCGAAGCCGAGCCGCAGCTCGAAAAGATACTCGGCGGCGGCGAGCCGGCGCTCCTCGAACGCGGTGGCCGCCGCCTCGATCACGGGCCCGCCGGCCCCGGACAGGATCGGGCCGCGCCACAGCCCGAGCGCCCGGCGCAGCGCCTCGACCGCCTCGCGCGGCCGGCCCTGCCCCGCCGCGTCCCTGGCCGCCGCCACCAGCAGCCCGAACTCGGTCAGGTCGAGCTGCTCCTGACCGAGCACCACGCGGTAACCGGGGCCGTCGGTGACGATGACCGCACCGCCGTCCGGGATGCGCCGCCGCAGGTCGGCCACGGCCTTGCGCACCTGGTGCGAGGCCGTGGCGGGCGGGTTCTCCGCCCACGCGGACTCCACGAGCCGGCCGATGGGCAGCACCCGGCCGGTCTCCAGCAGCAGGGTGCCCAGCACCCGTTCCTGGATGAGTCCGCCCAGCCGGAGCCGGGAGCCGTCCGCCCAGCCCTCCAGCGGGCCGAGCACGTTGAAGCGCAGTGAACCCGCCTCGGCATCGCTCATGCCGGTGAGCCTCCCCCAGGTCCCGAATCCCCGCCGCGCCCGGATCATAGCCCGTTCCCTGGCCCTCGGTAACGAGTCGGTACGCGTTCGGTAAGCGCCACCGCCACCTTGGGGTTCACCAGGCGGTACCGGAGACAGGCCCTCGCCGACGGGCCCCACACGCAAGTCGAGGAGAGTGGTCATGACGGAGCAGGCAGCGACGGACGGGCTCGCGAGACAGCTGAGAGCGGCACGCCGGTGGGCGGGAATCACCCAGGAACAGCTCGCCGGCCTGTCCACCGTCAGCGTGCGGGCCATCCGTGACCTGGAGCAGGGGCGGGTACGGCACCCGCGCCGCGAGACGCTGCGGCTGCTCGCCGACGCCATGCGGCTGGGCGACGCCCGGCGCGCGGCGCTCGAACTCGCCGTCGAGGGCGCGCCCGCCGACACCGTGATGCGTGAGGCGTTCGGGGCCGAACTCGCGCCGCCCCCCGAGCCGTTGCGCCGCCTGGTCGGCCGGACCGAGGAACTGCGGGCCCTGACCGGGCTGCTCGCCACCGAGCACGAGCGGCTGCTGACCGTGGTCGGTGTCGCGGGCGTCGGCAAGACCCGGCTCGCCCAGGAGGCCGCGCTGCTGCTGCACACCCGCGACCGGATGCCCGTCCTGTGGGCCGACATGAGTACGGCGGCACCGGAGCCCGGCGCCGCCCGCAGCCCGCGCGCCGCGCTCACCGGCTGGGCGCGCTCGCTGGCCGCCGGCGGGCCGGGGCTCGAAGAGCTGGCCTCGGTCGTCCGGGACCGCGCCGCGCTGCTGGTCCTCGACGGACACGACGCCGTACCGCGCCTCGTCCCGCACCTGCTGGAGCTGCTGCACAGCTGCGAGCGCCTCAAGGTGCTGATCACCGCGCGGGAACCGCACCGCACCCCGGGCAACAGGCTGTTGCCGCTCGCCCCGCTGCCGCTGGCCGCCCCGGAGCCGTCCGCCGAAGCCGGCTCACCGCTGCCGGGGGCGTCCCTCACGGCCGGGGAACCCGCGGTGGAGCTGATGCTGTCCTACGTCGGCCACATGCGTCCCGACCTGCTGCCCACCGACTCCGTCGTGCGCACGGTGGCCCGGATCTGCCGGGCCCTGGACGGAGTCCCGAGAGCGATGGAGTCCGCCGCGTCCTGGCTGCTGCTGCACTCGCTGGAGGAACTGCTGCGGATCGCCCGGACGAGCCCGCTCGACCTCGTGGACGACGCGACCCTCTCCGATGTGAACGACGAGGGGCTGAGCGTGCTGCTGGCCGCGGCCGTGGAGCGGCTGGACGGCCCGCAGGCCACCCTTCTCGGCGACCTGGGCGCGCTGGCCGACGGCTGGACCGCCGAGCAGGCCTCCGCCGTACTGGCCGTCCCCACCACGACGGTGGCCCGCGAGGTGTACGCGCTGATGCTGCGCGGGCTGGTCCGCCGGCTGCCCGCCGAGGAGGGCGGCGCCAGCCGGTTCGGCGTCCTCAATCTGATCCGGGGCCTCGCGGCGGACCGCGCGGGGGCAGCCGCCCAGCGTTCCGGTGCCCTCGTCCACTGAACCTCACCGAGGCCGGACACCCGCCGCCCTCCCCGTCCTCTCCTCCTCACCCTTCCGTCCGTCACCGAAAGGCCACTCCGCCATGCGCAACCTGATCTCGCTCGCCGACCTCCGGCCCGAGCAGCTCGCCCGGATCGTCGCCCGTGCCGTCGAGTTCGGCCGCGGGGACGTCCAGGACCGTCCGCTGGCCGGACGGCAGGTGGGCGTCTACTTCCGCAAGTCCTCCACCCGGACGCGTACGTCGTTCTGGAGCGGGGCCACCCGGCTGGGTGCCGACGTCATCACCTTCGGGCCGGACGAACTCCAGCTCACCACCGGCGAGACGGTCGAGGACACCAGCCGCGTCCTCGGTCAGTACCTGGACGCGCTCGTCGTGCGCACCAACGGCGACGTCGAGGAGATGCGCCGGCTCGGCACCAGCCCGGACCTCGCGGTGGTCAACGCGCTGAGCCTGGACGAGCACCCCACCCAGGCCATCGCCGACCTGACCACGCTCACCGAGCACTTCGGGGAACTCGCCGGACGGCACCTGCTCGTCGTCGGTGAGGGCAACAGCTCCGGAGCGGCCCTCGCCCTGGCCGGGGCGCTCACCCCCGAGCTGCGCGTCACCCTGCTGTGCCCCGAAGGCTACGAGGTGCCCAAGACCACCCTCGACCTGGTCGACGAGCTGAGCGGCGGCCACCACCAGGTCGCCCGGATCACCGACCCGGCCGGTGTCCAGGGCCCGGTGGACGCGATCTACACCAGCCGCTGGCAGACCATGGGCGTGCCCAAGGCCGACCCGGACTGGCTCGCCGCGTTCGAGGGTTTCCGCATCGACCGGGACTTCTTCGACCGGCACGGCGGCCCGCACACCGTGTTCCTGCACGACCTGCCGGCCGTACGCGGCCAGGAGGTCACCGACGAGATCCTGGACGGCGAGCACAGCCTCGCGTGGCGGCAGGCGCACCACAAGATGACAGCCGCGATGGCGGTCCTGGAGTGGTGCGTGGTGGGCCTCCGGGACTGAGGACGCGCCCAAGGGACACGCCCACCGGGGCCACGCACACCGGGGCGGCGTCGGTACGGCTCGCGCAGAGCCGTACCGACGCCGCCCCGGTGTGGGCCGGACGGTTCAGCCGCCCATCGCGGCCACCACCGAACGCGGGCGCAGATCGGTCCAGTTGGTCTCGATGTACGCGGTGCACTCCTGCTTGCTGCCCTCCTCGCGTGCCTGCTGCCAGCCGTCCGGGCGACGGATGCGGGCGGGCCACAGCGAGTGCTGGCCCTCGTCGTTGACCAGGACGACGAAACGGCCGTCGGTGTCGTCGAACGGGTTGGTTGCCATGGAAGTCACCTCTGTCGGTCCGTGAAGATCCGTGAAAACAGTGCGGTACAGGGGGTCGCCACCGCATCGCTGCCTCGACACTAGGCGCCCCGCCCCGCGAAACCGGGCAGCATGGGCGGCAGTTGAGCGGCAAGACGGCAGCGCGGCCGGCCCGGGACGCCGTACCGGTCAGACCGGCACGCCCGTCACCTGGCGGGCGCGCGTGACGGCGACCCCCGCCGCGACCGCCGCGGCCCGCACCGAGCCGAGCGCCTCGCGTAGCAGCTCCGTACGCAGCTGGGGCTGGTCGGCCAGCTCGGGCCGGTCGGCGTCGAGCAGTTGCACCGCCGCCTCCAGCACCGCGAACTTCGCCTCGCCCACGGGCTCACGGCGATCGGCCTGGGACATGGCCTCGCGCAGCGCCGCGGCCAGCAAGTCGTCCGGGACGGCGACAGGGGCGATCTGGGACATGGGTCCACTCCTTCGCAAGGTTCGGATCACGCCGGAAAGCGACTGTACGTCGGGCCGCGAACCCCGCACCGACCCGGCGGCGGCAACTGCCGCCCGGCTGCCGCCCCGGGCGCCGGTGAGCCGCGTACCGCCTTCCTACGATCGATGGCGAAAGGACGTTCCGAGCCATCCGGGACTCCGGCGATCCGGGATCCGAGCCATCCGGCATCCGGGACCTCCTTCCTTCCTTGACTCCCAGTGACTTCCCATGATGTGGACGAAGTGATGACGCAGCCTGCGGAATTGGCGCCCCGAGACCCGTCCGGGCCGCTGGACGTCGTGGTCACCGGACTGCCGTCCGATGCACACACCTGGAATCTCGTGTTCATGCAACTGCTGCTCGAAGACCTCGGCCACCACGTCGTCAACCTGGGGCCGTGCATCGCGCAGGACGAGATCGTCGAGTCGTGCTGCAAGTACCAGCCCGACCTGCTCGTGGTGAGCAGTGTGAACGGCCACGGGTGCCACGACGCCGAGCACCTCGTCCGGGCGCTCCGGGCACGCTGGGAACTGGCCGGGCTGCCGGCCGTCGTCGGCGGCAAGCTCGGGGTCCGGGGCGCCGAGGGGCAGGACGGGCACCGCCGGCTGCTGCTGACCGCGGGCTTCGACGCGGTGTTCCACGACGAGCAGGGCCTCGCGCCCTTCGAGGCGTTCGTCACCGCGCTGGCGGCGGACCGGACCCCGGCCGGGCCGGCCGGGACCCGGGAAGGAGCGGCACGATGACGTCCTTCGGACGGTTCGTGGCCGCCGCCCGCAGCCGGGGCGCCCTCGTGGTGCAGCCCCGCATGGGCTTCTCGCAGCCCGCCCGGATGCGGGCCGGGCTGCTCGCCACCAAGCACGCGGCGGACGCGGTCGCCGGCACCCTCACCATCGACAGCTACACCCGCGTCGGCGACGAACCGGCCGCCGTACGGGCCCTCGACGCGGACGTACCGCTCAACGGCTACCCCATCACCTCCTACAGCCCGGGCACCTCCCACTGGGTCCTGGACGGCATCCCCGGCCCGGCCTTCCCCGTCCAGGTCCGGCACGGCTCGGCGAGCCCGCAGCGGATCGTCGCCGCGCTCGCCCGGCTCGGCCTGACCGCCACCGAGGGCGGCCCGGTCTCCTACTGCCTGCCCTACGGCCGCACCCCGTTGGTCGACTCGGTCCGCAACTGGCGGGAAGCCTGCGAACAGTTGGCCGCGCTCCGCGCCGACGGTGCCGAACCGCACCTGGAGAGCTTCGGCGGCTGCATGCTCGGCCAACTCTGCCCGCCCGGACTGCTGGTCGCGATCAGCGCCCTCGAAGGCGTCTTCTTCCACCAGGCCGGACTGCGCTCCATCTCCCTCAGCTACACCCAGCAGACCAGCCCCGCACAGGACCGGCAGGCGGTGCGCGCGCTGCGCCGCCTCGCGGCCGAACTCCTCCCCGACACCGACTGGCACGTCGTCGTCTACACCTACATGGGCGTCTACCCCCGCTCCCCGCACGGCGCCCGCGCCCTGCTGGAGCGCTCCGCCGAACTCGCCGTCCGCGCCGGCGCCGACCGGCTCATCGTGAAGACCGCCGCCGAGGCCCACCGCATCCCGACCGTCACCGAGAACGTCGAGGCCCTGCGCGTCGCCGCCCACGCCGCCGCCCGCACCACGGCAGCGGCCACCGCGGACGCCCTCGACACCGCCGACAACCCCGTCTACGCCGAGGCCCGCGCCCTCGTGGAAGCCGTACTCGACCTGGACGCCGACCTCGGCAGCGCGCTGCTCAAGGCGTTCGAGCGCGGCTACCTCGACGTCCCCTTCTGCCTGCACCCCGACAACGCCGGCCGCACCCGCAGCCACATCGACGCGGCCGGCCGGCTCACCTGGTCGGACATCGGGGCGCTGCCCATCGGCCGGGTCACCGCACAGCGCGGCGCCCGGCTCACCGCCGCCGGACTGTACGACGCCCTCACCTACGTTCAGCGCCGCTACGACGAGGCCCCCGACCCCCGCACAGCTCCCGGCCCGCGGCACACCGCCGCCGCCGACGAGCACGCCCACGACCTCCTGGAGGTATGACCATGACCGTGACCACCCCCGAGGCCGTGGACGAGGCACCGGCACCGTTCCCGGCCTCGCCCGACGCCCACCTCACCGACCCCCGCACCCGGGCCACCCTGCGCGTGCAGAGCCGGATGCTCGCCGCCACCCGCGCCTTCCTGACCGCGCACGGCTTCCAGGAACTGCTGCCGCCGCTCATCGGCCCGGTGACCGATCCCGGCATCCGCGGCTCCAAGCAGGTCGACGTCGACTTCTACGGCCACAAGTACAAGCTGATGACGAGCGCGATCCTCTACAAGCAGGCTTCGCTGCTCGCCTTCGACAAGATCTTCTACATCGCGCCCAACGTCCGCCTGGAGCCCGTTGAGACGGCCGTCACCCACCGCCACCTCGCCGAGTTCCACCAGATCGACGTGGAGATACGCGACGCACGGCGCGAGGACGCGATGCACCTCGCCGAGCAGCTCGTCACCCACGTCGTCACCGACGTCGTCGCCGCGATGCCCGCCGAACTCGACGTGCTCGGCCGCGACACCGACACCCTGCGCCAGGCCGTCACCGACGCCTTCGGCCGCGTCGGCCACGCCCAGGCCACCGCCGACCTGATCGCCGCCGGGCACCCGCAGGACCCGGCCGCCGAGATCGACTGGCAGGGCGAGGAGATCGTCTCCGCCGGCGCCAACCGCCCCTTCTTCATCACCGACTACCCCAAGGGCTCGCGCGGCTTCTACGACAAGGAGAACCCCGAACAGCCCGGCGTCCTGCGCAACTTCGACCTCATCGCCCCCGAGGGCTACGGCGAACTCGCCAGCGGCAGCGAGCGCGAGCACGACTACGCCACCCTCGTCACCCGGATGCGCGAGACAGGCGAGAACCCCGCCAAGTACGGCTGGTACCTGGACCTGGCCCGCCGCGGCATCCCCGGCAGCTCCGGCTTCGGCATCGGCCTGGAGCGCTTCACCCGGTACGTCACCGGACGGCAGGCCGCCTGGCAGGCCAGCGCCTACCCGAAGCTCCCCGGGGTGGTGTCGGCGTGAGCACCGCACTCGTCGCGCACGGCTTCCCCGAGGACCAGGTCCGCTCCCGCGCCCGGCACGGCGCCGCCGCCGTCTTCCCCGCCGAGTCCGGCTACGGCAGCGGACTGCTCGGCGCCGGCCCGGCACCGTACACCCCGGACCCCGACGACGACCTGGAGCGCGTCCGGATCGCCCCGCCGGTCTTCATGCCCGAGCGCCTGAAGAAACTCATCGACCTCGGCCGCGAACCCCTCTACAGCGACGTCGAACTCGAAACGGTCATCGGCGGGTTCACCAGCCGGCTGCCGCTGTACGTCTCCGCGTTCGGCTCCACACAGGTCGCCAGCCACGACCTCGGCGAGGCCGCCGGCCGGCAGGCAGCCCAGCTCGGCGTCCCCCTGGTCATCGGCGAGAACGTGGTCCCCGTCAACGGCTACCGCAGCGCCGACGACGCCGGGGTCACCCCGCTCCTCGGCCGGATCGCCGCCTACGCCGAGGCCGCCGACGAGGAGTACGGCGGTGTCGCCGTCCAGCAGTCCACCGAGGACGCCGACGCCGAGGTGTGGAACCTCGTCTACAGCGACCCCGTCAGCGAACCCCTGCTCGCCACCGGCCGGCTCGCCTTCGAGCTGAAGGTCGGCCAGGGCGCCAAGCCCGGTCTCGGCGGCCTCACCGTCCTCGGCCGGGACACCGCGGGCCGCGTCGCCGAACAGTACGCCACCGACGAGGTGTTCGGCGCCGACAGCGACCGGGTGCTGCGGGTCAGCAGCCCCGGCACCTTCACCGAGGAGATCCTGCGCCAGCAGATCCGGCTCATGCGCAACAACTTCCCCCGCGTGAAGGTATGGGTGAAACTGCACCCGGGCCGGGACGTCGCCCTCGCCGCGGCCACCGCCTGGGCGGCCGGCGCCGACGCCGTCACCGTCGACGGAGCCGAGGGCGGCACCGCCTGGGCGCCCACCGGCTTCCTCTCCCACGTCGGACTGCCACTCGCCGACTGCCTGCGCCGCGTCGGCCGCACGGACCGCTGCCTCCTCGCCAGCGGCCGCATGTGGGAGGGCACCCGGGCCGTCAAGGCCCTCGCCCTCGGCGCCCGCGCCGTCGGCCTCGGCCGCGCCGCACTGCTCGCCGTCGACGAGGACCGCGAGTCCGGCCTGCGCCGCCTCGCCGAGGCCTTCGCCCTGGAGACCCGGATGCTCACCAGCGCGGTCGGCAAGTACCACGTCAACGCCCTCGACCCCGAGGACCTGCTCCTCCCTGCCGGCTGGCCCACCCGGCCGACGGCACCCGGCGCCGCCTGACCGGCGCCCGCGCCTTTTCCACACCGCACACGCGCTTCCTCAGTCGTGGCCGCACCGGTTTCCGGCACGCCGCGAGACCCGTGCAGACCCCGAACTTTCGAGAATGGTGTCGAGAAGATGTCTCACCAGCACCCCGCCCAGGCCACCGATCCCGTCGACCTCGACGCCTACAACGACACCGCCGTACGGCTGCCGGAGGGCGCGCTGCACGTGCTGTTCGCCGCCCAGGCCGCGCGCACCCCGGACGCGGTGGCGCTGGTGTGCGGGGAACGCGAGCTGTCGTACCGCGCGCTCGACCGCGCTTCCGACGCCTTCGCCCGTCGTCTGGCCGGCGTCGGCGTCCTTCCCGGCACCGCTGTGGGCCTCTTCCTGGACCGGTCACCGGAGTATGTGGTCGCTGTCCTCGGGGTTCTCAAGGCGGGTGGCGCCTATGTACCGCTGGACGCCCGTCAGCCTCGTGAGCGGCTGGCGTTCATCCTGGCCGACACCAAAGCCACCCTTCTCGTCACCGACCGGGACGCCCCCGCCGAGGGCCTGACCGTGCTGGCCCCGCCGGACGTCCCGGCGTTGCTTGCCGAGGCCGATGCCGAACCCCTCCAAGTCGTCGTGTATCCGGACCAGTTGGCGTACGTGATGTACACGTCCGGGTCGAGTGGGACGCCGAAGGGTGTGGCCAACACGCACCGTAATGTCGTGGAGCTGGCGTTGGACCCGTGGTGGGGTGTGGGGGAGCGGCACCGGCGGGTGCTGGCGTACTCGCCGCTGGCGTTCGACTCCTCCACGTACGAGCTGTGGGTACCCCTGCTCAGCGGCGGCACCGCGATCGTGCTGCGCGCCCCGAAGCTGGACATCGCCGAACTGGCCGACGCGATCACCGAACACCGGGCAACCGCCGTGTACTTCACGACGGCGCTGTTCGACGCGATGGCGTCGGAGGCGGTGGGGGCGCTGGCCGGTCTGGAGGAGATCTGGACCGGTGGTGATGTGCTGTCGGCGCCGGCGTTGCAGCGGGTGTTGGACGAGTGCCCGGACACGACGGTGGTGCACGCGTACGGGCCGACCGAGTCCACGGTGTTCTGTAGTTATCAGGTGTTCGGGTCCGGTGAGCGGGTGGTGGAGCGGCTGCACCTGGGTGTGCCGATGGCGAACACGCGGATGTATGTGCTGGACGAGGGGCTGCGTCCGGTGGTGCCGGGTGTGGTGGGTGAGCTGTACGTGGCGGGCAGTCACCTGGCGTGGGGCTACATCGGGCGGCCGGGCCTTTCCTCGGAACGGTTCGTCGCGGACCCCTTCGGTCCCGTCGGTGAGCGGATGTACCGCACGGGTGACCTGGCGCGCTGGAACGAGTTCGGTGAGGTCGTCTTCGAGGGCCGCGCCGATCAGCAGGTGAAGCTGCGCGGCTTCCGGATCGAACTCGGCGAGATCGAGACCGTGTTGGTGGCGCACGAGTCGGTGTCGCAGGCCGCGGTGATCGTCCGCGAGGACCGCCCCGGCGACAAGCGCCTCGTCGCCTACGTCGTCGGGGAGGCCGACGCCGACACCCTGCACGGACACTGCGCGGACCGCCTCGCCGAGTACCTGGTGCCCTCCGCCTTCGTCACCGTCCCCGAGCTGCCGCTGACCGCCAACGGCAAGCTGGACCGGCGTGCCCTGCCCGCACCGCAGGCGGCCGGCGCCACGGGCCGGGCCCCGCGCACACCCGCCGAAGAGGTGCTGTGCGGACTGTTCGCCGACATCCTCGGCGTGCCCGCGGTCTCCGTCGACGACGACTTCTTCCGCCTCGGCGGCCACTCCCTGCTCGCCACCCGGCTGGTCGGCCGCGTGCGCAGCGCCCTCGCGACCGAGCTGTCCCTGCGGGACTTCTTCCGGTACCCGACCGTCGCCCGCCTCGCCGAGCACATCGCCGGCGGCGCCGGCACGGCCCCGCGCCCCCGGCTCGCCGTCGCCGCACGCCAGGACGATCACCTACCGCTGTCCGCCGCGCAACGGCGGCTGTGGTTCCTGGACCAGATGGAGGGTCCCTCCGCCACCTACAACATCCCGCTCGCCGTCACCCTCACCGGCGCCGTCGATCCCGAGCTGCTGCGGCAGGCCCTCGGTGACGTGCTCGCCCGCCACGAGGTGCTGCGCACCAGCTACCCCGTGCACGACGGCGAGCCCCGGCAGCACATCACCCACCCCGACGAGGTGACCGCCCCGCTGACCGTAGCCGACGTCACCGAGACCGAACTGCCCGACCGGATCAGCGAGGAGTCAGCGCACCTCTTCGACCTCGCGACCGAACTGCCTCTGCACGCGGCCCTGTTGACGGTCTCCCCGGCCCGGAGCGTCCTCGTGCTGGTCGTGCACCACATCGCCTCCGACGGCTGGTCCACCACCCCGCTGATGCGGGACCTCGGCACCGCCTACACGGCCCGCGCCGAGGGCTCGGCACCGAGCTGGGAGCCACTGCCGGTGCAGTACGCGGACTACGCGCTGTGGCAGCGGGACCTGCTCGCCGAGCACGAGGAGACGCAGCTCGACCACTGGCGCATGGCGCTCGCCGGACTGCCCGCCGAGTCGACCCTGCCCGCCGACCGGCCCCGCCCCGCCGTCGCCTCCTACCGGGGCGCCACGCACACCGTGCACTGCCCGGCCGAGACCCACCAGGCGCTCACCGCGCTCGCCCGGGAGTCCGGCGCCACGCTCTTCATGGTGGCGCAGGCCGCCACGACCGCCCTGCTCGCCCGCTCCGGTGCCGGCGCGGACATCCCGGTCGGCTCCCTGGTCGCGGGACGCACCGACGAGGCGCTGGAGGACCTGGTCGGCTTCTTCGTCAACACGCTGGTCCTGCGCGCCGACGCGGGCGGCGACCCCACCTTCCGGGAACTCCTCGACCGGGTACGGGAGACCGACCTCGCCGCCTGGGCGCACCAGGACCTCCCCTTCGACCGGCTCGTGGAGGCCCTCAACCCGGAGCGCTCCGCCGCCCGGCACCCGCTCTTCCAGGTCATGCTCACCCTGGCCGAGGCCGCCGAACCCGCCCCCGCACTGCCCGGCGTCCGCGCCGAGACCGGCCAACCCGGCATGGGCACAGCCAAGTTCGACCTCACCGTCAACTTCTACGAGCACCGCGACCGGACAGGCCGCCCGAACGGCCTGGACATCGTCCTGGAGTACGCCACCGACCTGTACGACCCCGCCACGATCGCGACCGCCGCCGACCGGCTGGCCCGGGTCCTGGACGCCGTCATCACCGACCCCGACGTCCGCGTGGCCGACATCGAGCTGCTCACCCGCGACCAGCGCCGGGCCCTGCTCACCGACTACAACGACACCGCCGTACGGCTGCCGGAGGACGCGCTGCACGAGCTGTTCGCCGCCCAGGCCGCGCGCACCCCGGACGCGGTGGCGCTGGTGTGCGAGGAACGCGAGCTGTCGTACCGCGCGCTCGACCGCGCTTCCGACGCCTTCGCCCGTCGTCTGGCCGGCGTCGGCGTCCTCCCCGGCACCGCTGTGGGCCTCTTCCTGGACCGGTCACCGGAGTACGTGGTCGCTGTCCTCGGGGTTCTCAAGGCGGGTGGCGCCTATGTACCGCTGGACGCCCGTCAGCCTCGTGAGCGGCTGGCGTTCATCCTGGCCGACACCAAAGCCACCCTCCTCGTCACCGACCGGGACGCCCCCGCCGAGGGCCTGACCCTACTGGCCCCGCCGGACGTCCCGGCCCTGCTAGCCGAGGCCGACACCACGCCCGCCCAAACCGTCGTTCACCCGGACCAGTTGGCGTACGTGATGTACACCTCGGGGTCGAGCGGGACGCCGAAGGGCGTGGCCAACACGCACCGCAATGTCGTGGAGCTGGCGTTGGACCCGTGGTGGGGTGCGGGGGAGCGGCACCGGCGGGTGCTGGCGTACTCGCCGCTGGCGTTCGACTCCTCGACATACGAACTGTGGGTACCCCTGCTCAGCGGCGGCACCGCCGTGATCCTGCCGGTGACCCAGGTCGACGTGGCCGAACTCGGAGACGCCCTGACCCGGCACGACATCACCGCCGCGTACTTCACGACGGCGCTGTTCGACGCGATGGCGTCGGAGGCGGTGGGGGCGCTGGCCGGTCTGGAGGAGATCTGGACCGGTGGTGATGTGCTGTCGGCGCCGGCGTTGCAGCGGGTGTTGGACGAGTGCCCGGACACGACGGTGGTGCACGCGTACGGGCCCACGGAGTCGACGGTGTTCTGTAGTTACCAGGTGTTCGGGTCCGGTGAGCGGGTGGTGGAGCGGCTGCACCTGGGTGTGCCGATGGCGAACACGCGGATGTATGTGCTGGACGAGGGGCTGCGTCCGGTGGTGCCGGGGGTGGTGGGTGAGCTGTACGTGGCGGGCAGTCACCTGGCGTGGGGCTACATCGGGCGGCCGGGCCTGTCCTCCGAGCGCTTCGTCGCGGACCCCTTCGGTCCCGCGGGTGAGCGGATGTACCGCACGGGTGACCTGGCGCGCTGGAACGAGTTCGGTGAGGTCGTCTTCGAGGGCCGTGCCGATCAGCAGGTGAAGCTGCGTGGCTTCCGGATCGAACTCGGCGAGATCGAGACCGTGTTGGTCGCGCACGAGCCGGTGTCGCAGGCCGCGGTGATCGTCCGTGAGGACCGCCCCGGCGACAAGCGCCTCGTCGCCTACGTCGTGGCCGCCGGGGACGGTCGCCTCGACACCGACGCCCTCCGCCGGCACGCCGCCGCCGCGCTGCCCGAGTACATGGTCCCGGCCGCCTTCGTGGAGCTGGACCTGCTGCCGCTGACCGCCAACGGCAAACTCGACCGGCGTGCGCTGCCCGAACCCCGGCTCGGCAGCGGGCCCGGTGGCCGGCAGGGCCGTACGCCCGTCGAAGAGGTGCTGTGCGGGCTGTTCGCGGACGCGCTGGGGCTGCCCGCCGTCTCCATCGACGACGACTTCTTCCGCCTCGGCGGGCACTCCCTGCTCGCCACCCGGCTGGTCAGCCGCATCCGGCGCACCCTGGGCGCGCGGGTGTCCGTCCGGGACCTGTTCCGGGAGCCCACCGCGGCCCGGCTCGCGGCGTTCATCGCCGAGGGCACGGACACGGAGCGGCGCCCGGCGCTGGTGGCGGGGGAGCGACCGGAGCGGGTGCCGCTGTCCGCGGCCCAGCGGCGGCTGTGGTTCCTGGACCAGATGGAGGGGCCCTCCGCCACCTACAACATCCCGCTCGCCGTACGGCTGACCGGCACGCTCGACGCCGACGCGCTGCACCTCGCCCTGGGCGACGTCGTGGCCCGGCACGAGGCGCTGCGGACCGTCTTCCCGGCCGAGCAGGGCACCCCGTACCAGCGGGTCCTGCCCGCCGAGGAGGCCCGGCCCGCGCTCGCGCTGATCCCGACGGCCAGGGAGGCGCTTCCGGCGGTGCTGCGCGACTTGTCCGCCACCACCTTCGACCTGGCCCGGGAACTGCCGTTGCGCGCGGACCTGTTGCAGGTCGAGGACGACGAGCACGTGCTGCTCCTCGTCGCCCACCACATCGCCTCCGACGGCTGGTCCACCACCCCGCTGATGCGGGACCTGGCCGCCGCCTACACCGCCCGGGTCGACGGCACGGCGCCCGGCTGGCAGCCGCTGCCGGTGCAGTACGCCGACTACGCGCTGTGGCAGCAGGCGCTGCTCGCGGCGGACGAGGAACGGCAACTCGACCACTGGCGGCGGGTGCTGGAAGGGCTGCCGGAGGAGGTGACACTGCCCGCTGACCGGGCCCGGCCCGCCACCGCCTCGTACCGGGGCGCCTCGCTGACCGTGCGCTGCCCCGCCGGACTGCACGCCTCGCTCACCCGGCTGGCCCGGGAGAGCGGCACCACCCTGTTCATGGTCGCGCAGGCGGCCACGGCGGCCCTGCTGGCACGCTCCGGCGCCGGCAGTGACATCCCGATCGGTTCCCCGGTCGCGGGCCGGGGCGAGGAGGCGCTGGAGGACCTGGTCGGGTTCTTCGTCAACACGCTCGTGCTGCGCACCGACGTCAGCGGCGACCCGACCTTCCGCGAACTCCTCGACCGGGTGCGGACGACCGACCTCGCGGCCTGGGCGCACCAGGACGTGCCGTTCGACCGGCTGGTGGAGGCGCTCAACCCGGAGCGGTCCGCCGCCCGGCACCCGCTGTTCCAGGTCATGCTGTCGGTCACGGACGCGGCCAACCCCGTGCCCCGACTGCCGGACCTGCACGGCGAGTCCGAGTTCACCACCCTGGACATCGCCAAGTTCGACCTCACCTTCACCTTCCACGAGCACCGCGCCCCCGACGGCGGCCCGGCCGGACTCGGCATCACCGTCGAGTACGCCACCGACCTGTACGAGCCGGCGACCGTCTCCGCCGTCACCGCCCGCCTGGTGCGGCTCCTCCAGGCCGCCGCCGACACCCCGGACACCCGGATCGGAGCCCTCGATGTCCTGGCCCACGACGAGCGGGAGCGGCTGCTCGACACCTGGCACGGCACCCGGCGGGTCCGCCCCGCCGCCGCGCTGCCGGAGCTGTTCGCCGGGCAGGCCGCCCGCACACCCGACGCCATCGCCCTCTCGCACGGCGAACAGCAGCTGACCTACGCCGAGTTGGACCGGCACGCGAACCGGCTCGCCCACCGGCTGATCGCCGAGGGGGTGCGGCCCGGCGCCCGGGTGGCGCTCTTCCAGGAGCGCTCTGCGGAGGCGGTCGTCGCGATCCTCGCCGTCGTCAAGGCCGGCGCGGTGTACGTACCGCTGGACACCCGCTACCCGAAGGACCGCGTCGACCTCATCGTGCGCATGTCCGGCGCGGAGGTGTTCCTCACCGACCGCGAACTGGGCGGCTGCGACCTCCCGGAGGGCGCCCGTGCCCTGCCGGCGACCGATCCCGGCTCGTACCCGGACACGGCCCCCGAGGTCACCGTCCACCCCGACCAGCTCGCCTACGTCATGTTCACCTCGGGCTCGACGGGCGTGCCGAAGGGCGTCGCCGTCACCCACCGCAACGTCACCGAGCTGGCCGCCGACGACCGCTTCACCGGCGGCGCCCACCGCCGGGTGCTGCTGCACTCGCCGCTCGCCTTCGACGCGACGACGTATGAGCTGTGGGTGCCGCTGCTGTCCGGCGGAACCCTGGTGGTGGCCCTGCCCGGCCTGCTGGACACCGCCGCCCTCACCCGTATTCTCACCGCGGAGTCCATCACCGGGCTGTGGCTGACGGTCGGTCTGTTCCGGCTGGTCGCCGAGGAGGACCCGGCCGCCTTCGCCGGGCTGCGCGAGGTGTGGACCGGCGGTGACGTGGTGCCTCCGGAGGCGGTACGGCGGGTCATGGACGCCTGCCCGGACCTCCAGGTCGTCAACGGCTACGGCCCCACCGAGACCACCACCTTCGCCACCTCCCACCTCCTGCACCGCCCCTTCGACTACCCGGGCGCCCTGCCCATCGGCCGCCCCCTCGACAACACCCGGCTCTACGTCCTCGACGAGCACCTGGAACTGGTCGCCCCCGGCGTCCCCGGCGAGCTGTACATCGCCGGCACCGGACTCGCCCAGGGCTATCTGGACCGGCCCGGCCTCACCGCCGACCGGTTCGTGGCCGACCTGTACGGGCCGCCGGGCGCGCGCATGTACCGCACCGGAGACCTGGCCCGCTGGACCCGGGACGGCGAGATCGAGTACCTGGGCCGCGCCGACCAGCAGGTCAAACTCCGCGGCTTCCGCATCGAGCCCGGCGAGATCGAGTCGGCCCTCACCGCCCACCCGTCGGTCGCCCAGGCCGCGGTGGTCGTCCGCGAGGACCGCCCCGGCGACAAGCGCCTCGTCGCCTACGTCGTCGGGGAGGCCGTCGACCTCGACGCCCTGCGCACCCACGCCGATGAGGCGTTGCCCGACTACATGGTCCCGGCCGCCTTCATGGCCCTGGACGCCCTGCCGCTGACCGCCAACGGCAAGATCGACAAGCGCGCGCTGCCCCAGCCCCCGGTCTCGGCCGGCAGCGGCGGCCGGGCACCGCGCAACCCCCGCGAGGAAGTCCTGTGCGGCCTGTTCGCCGAGGTCCTGGGCCTGCCGTCCGTCTCCGTGGACGACGACTTCTTCCGCCTCGGCGGACACTCGCTGCTCGCCACCCGGCTGGTCAGCCGGATCCGCACCGTCCTCGGGGCCGAACTCCCGGTCCCCGCCCTCTTCGAGAACCCGAACGTGGCCAGGCTGGCCGAGCGGCTCGACCGCGCCGAGAGCGCGCGCCCCAAGCTGCGGCCGATGCGCCGGATGGGAGCCTCCCAGTGATCCCCTTGTCGTACGCCCAGCAGCGCCTGTGGTTCCTCGCCCAACTGGAGGGCCCCTCGGCGACCTACAACATCCCGCTCGCCCTGCGCCTTTCCGGCGACCTCGACACCGGGGCGCTCACCCTGGCCCTCGCGGACGTCGTCGCCCGGCACGAGAGCCTGCGCACCGTCTACCCCGAGCACGAGGGCACCCCGTACCAGCACATCCTGCCCGCCGAGGACGCCCGGCCCGCCCTGCCCGTCCTGGCGGCCGGCGAGGACACCCTCGCGGACGTCCTCGCCGCCGAGTCCGCGCACGTCTTCGACCTCGCCGCCGACCTGCCCCTCCAGGCCCGCCTGATCCGGCTCGGCGACCGGGAGCACGTCCTGCTCGTCGTCATGCACCACATCGCCTCCGACGGCTGGTCCATCGCCCCGCTGCTGCGCGATCTCGCCCACGCCTACCGGGCCCGCGCGGCAGGGCACGCGCCCGAGCGGGAGCCGCTGGAGATCCAGTACGCCGACTACACCCTCTGGCAGCAGGAGGTGCTCGGCGAACCGGACGCCGAGGACAGCCTCATGAACCGCCAACTCGCCTACTGGCAAGAGCGGTTGTCCGGTCTCCCGGAGGAGGCGACACTGCCCGCCGACCGGCCGCGCCCGGCCGTCGCCTCCTACCGCGGCGACACCGTCACCGTGCACTGCCCGCCCCAGACGCACACCGCGCTCGCCGACCTGGCCCGCGAGGGCGGTGCCACCCTCTTCATGGCCGCGCAGGCCGCCCTCGCCACCGTGCTCGCCGCCTCCGGCGCCGGCCCCGACGTCCCGATCGGCTCCCCGGTCGCCGGCCGCACCGACGAAGCGCTGGACGACCTCGTCGGCTTCTTCGTCAACACCCTCGTCCTGCGCACCGACGTCGCCGGCGACCCGACCTTCCGGCAACTGCTGGAGCGGGTACGGGCGACCGACCTCGCCGCCTGGGCGCACCAGGACCTCCCCTTCGACCGGCTCGTGGAAGCCCTCAACCCCGAGCGCAGCGGCGCCCGCCACCCCCTCTTCCAGGTCATGCTCACCCTGGTCAAGGCCGGCTCCACCGACCCCGGCACCGACATCCCCGGACTGCGGGCCCGCGCCGAGTACTCGGCCACCCGCACCGCCAAGTTCGACCTCACCATCGGCTTCGACGAGCACCTCACCGCCGCCGGCCGCCCCGCCGGCCTCGACATCACCGCCGAGTACGCCACCGACCTCTACGACCCCGAGACCGTCCAAGCCCTGCTCGGCCGGCTGCTGCGGCTGCTCGGCGAGGCGTCCGCCCACCCCGACACCCCGCTCTCCGGCCTCGACCTCCTCGACCCCGCCGACCGCGCCCTCCTGCTCGACACCTGGACCGGCCGCGCCACCCCCGTACCGGACGCCTCCCTCGCCACCCACTTCGCCGAGCAGGCCGCCCGTACCCCCGACGCGGTCGCCCTCACCCACGCCGGCCGCTCCTGGACGTACGCCGAGGCCGACGCCGTCTCCAGCAGGTTCGCGCACCGCCTCGCCGGTCTCGGCGTCGGCCCGGAGACCGTCGTCGCCGTCCTGATGGAACGCTCCGCCGACCTGGTCCTCGCCCTGCTGGCCATCGTCAAGGCGGGCGGCGTCTACGCCCCCCTCAACGCCGTCGACCCAGCCTCCCGGCTCACCCGCATCCTCGCCGACACGGCCGCCCCCCTCCTCCTGGTCGACCCGCACCTCGCCGACCACGAGATCGTCACCGAGGCCGGCGACACCCGGGTCCTCCTGGTCGACGACCTGACCGCCGACCCGGAGACCGCCGCGTACCCGGCGACCGCCCCCGAGGTCCCCGCGCACCCCGACCAGTGGCTGTACGTCATGTTCACCTCGGGCTCGACGGGCGTGCCGAAGGGCGTCGCCGTCACCCACCGCAACGTGGCCGAACTCGCCCTGGATCACCGCTGGAGGCGCCCCGCGCACCGCCGCGTCCTCTTCCACTCCCCGCACACCTTCGACGCCTCCACCTTCGAACTGTGGGTGCCCTGGCTGACCGGCGGCACCGTCGCCGTCGCACCGGCCGGCGTCCTCGACACCGCCGCCCTGGCCGCCGTACTCGCCGAGGAGTCCGTCACCGGGCTGTGGCTGACCGCCGGACTGTTCCGGCTGGTCGCCGAGGAGGACCCGGCCGCCTTCACCGGCCTGGGCGAGGTGTGGACCGGCGGCGACGTGGTCCCGCCCGAGGCGGTACGACGCGTCATGGACGCCTGCCCGGACCTCCAGGTCGTCAACGGCTACGGCCCCACGGAGACCACCACCTTCGCCACCTCCCACCCGGTCCGCCGCCCCTACGACTACCCGGCCGCCCTGCCCATCGGCCGCCCCCTGGACAACACCCGCCTCTACGTCCTCGACGACCACCTCGGCCTGGTCGCCCCCGGTGTCCCGGGCGAGCTGTACATCGCGGGCGCCGGACTGGCCCGCGGCTACCTGCGCCGCCCCGCCCAGACCGCCGAACGTTTCGTCGCCGACCCGCACGGCCCGGCCGGCGCGCGCATGTACCGCACCGGCGACCTGGTGCGCTGGTCCCGGGACGGCGAGGTCGAGTACCTGGGCCGCGCCGACCAGCAGGTCAAACTGCGGGGCTTCCGCATCGAGCCCGGCGAGATCGAGTCGGCCCTCGTGGCGCACGCGTCCGTCGCCCAGGCCGCGGTGGTCGTCCGCGAGGACCGCCCCGGCGACAAGCGCCTCGTCGCCTACGTCGTCGGCGACGCCGTCGACACCGCCGCCCTGCGCCGCCACGCGAGCGAGGCCCTGCCCGACTACATGGTCCCGGCCGCCTTCGTCCCCCTCGACACCCTGCCCCTGACCGGCAACGGCAAGCTCGACCGGCGCGCCCTGCCCGCACCCGACCTCGGCGCCGACAGCACCGGCCGCGCCCCCCGCGACCCCGCCGAAGAGGTGCTGTGCGGCCTGTTCGCCGACGTCCTCGGCCGCCCCTCCGTCACCATCGACGACCACTTCCTGCGCCTCGGCGGCCACTCCCTGCTCGCCACCCGCCTCGTCAGCCGCATCCGCACCGCCTTCGGGGTCCGGATCACCGTCCGCGACATGTTCCAGCACCCCACCGTCGCCCAGCTCGCCGACCTGATCCAGACGAGCAACGGCGACCAGCCCCGCCCGGCACTCATCGCGGGCGAACGCCCCGAACGCCTCCCTCTGTCCTCCGCCCAGCAACGGCTTTGGTTCCTCGACCAGTTGGAGGGACCCTCACCGACGTACAACATCCCCCTGGCCCTCCGCCTCACCGGCACCCTCGACACCACGGCCCTGCGCGACGCCCTCACCGACGTCGTCGGGCGGCACGAGGCACTGCGTACCGTCTTCCGGGTCGCGGACGGCGAGGCGTACCAACTCGTCCTGCCGGCCGCCGAGATCGCCGTACCCCTGCCGGTCGTCCCGGCCGACGAGGACACCCTGCCCGCGCTGCTCGCCGAGGAGAGCGCCAAGATCTTCGACCTGACGGCCGGACTCCCGTTGCGCGCGGCCCTGTTGCGGCTGACCGACCAGGACCACGTGCTGGTCGTCGTCACCCACCACATCGCCTCCGACGGCTGGTCGAACGCCCCCTTCTTCACCGACCTCGACCGCGCCTACACGGCCCGCACGCGGGGCGCGGCCCCCGAGTGGGCACCGCTGCCGGTCCAGTACGCCGACTACACCCTCTGGCAGCAGAAGCTGCTGGCGGACGAGCAGTCTCCCCAACTTGACTTCTGGAGCCAGGCGTTGGCGAACCTGCCGGAGGAGGTGACGCTGCCGGCCGACCGGCTGCGTCCCGCCGTCGCCTCGTACCAGGGCGCGACCCTGACCCTGTCCTGCCCGGCCGCCACGCACGCCGCGCTGACCGGGCTGGCGCGGGAGACCGGAACCACCCTGTTCATGGTCGCCCAGGCGGCTGTGGCGACCGTGCTGGCGCGGTGTGGTGGCGGGGTGGATGTCCCGATCGGTTCGCCGGTCGCGGGCCGTACGGACGAGGCTCTCGATGATCTCGTGGGTTTCTTCGTCAACACGTTGGTCCTGCGTACGGATGTGGGTGGTGATCCCACCTTCCGTGAGCTGTTGGCCCGGGTGCGGGAAACGGATCTTGCCGCGTGGGCTCATCAGGATCTTCCGTTCGACCGGCTCGTCGAGGTGCTCAACCCCGAGCGTTCGGCGTCCCGGCATCCGCTGTTCCAGGTCATGCTCACCGTCGGCGACACGACGGTGAGCCAACCTGAACTCGGGGGCCTGACCGCGCGGTTCGTCACCCCCGAGATCCGTGTCGCCAAGTTCGACCTCACCTTCGCGTTCGGTGAGCGGCGGGCGGCCGACGGCAGCCCGGACGGGCTCGACATCACCGTCGAGTACGCCACCGACCTCTACGACCCCGCCACCGCCGAGTCCGTCGCCGGCCGCCTGGTGCGCCTCCTCACCGCTGCCGTCGCCACACCCGACCAGCCGGTCTCCAGCCTGCCCCTCCTCACCGACGACGAGCACGCCCGCCTCGCCCACTGGTCCGGCCCCGCCACTCAGGCACCCCGACTCGGCCTGGACGGCCTGTTCACCGGCCAGGCGGCCCGCTCACCGGAGGCCCTGGCGCTGGTCTTCGAGGACCAGGAGGTGACCTACGGCGAGCTGGAGGTGTGGTCGAACCGCCTGGCCCGGTACCTGACGGGCAAGGGGGTGCGGCCGGGTGATCTGGTCGCCGTGCATGTGGAACGTTCGCCGCACATGGTGGCGTCGATTCTCGCGGTGCTGAAGGCGGGCGCGGGCTACACGATGCTGGACCCGCAGTTCCCGGAGGAGCGGCTGAACGGTGTGCTGGAGCAGGTGCGTCCGGCCGTGCTCGTCACGCAGTCCCACCTTCCGGTGCTGCGGACGGAGGCGGCACCGGTCGATCTGACGCGTGAGGTGGCGGAGATCAGTGCCGTCTCGGGTGCGGGGGTGGATACGGGCGGTTACCCGGAGTCGGTGGCGTGTGTGATGTTCACGTCCGGTTCGACGGGTGTGCCGAAGGGGGTGGCGGCGTCGCACCGGGCGCTGGCGGCGACTTTCGTGGGCCCGGATTATCTGGCCTTCGGTCCGCAGCAGACGTTCTTGCAGTGTTCGCCGGTGTCGTGGGACGCGTTCGCGCTGGAGGTGTTCGGCCCGCTCCTGCACGGGGGTGTCTGTGTCCTTCAGCCGGGTCAGCACACCGATCCGCATCAGATCGTGGAGTTGGTGGAGCGGCACGGGGTGACCACGCTCCAGATGTCGGCGAGCCTGTTCAACCACATGCTGGACGAGCACCCCGCCGTCTTCGGACAGCTCCGTGAAGCCATGACCGCGGGCGAGGCGGCCTCACCGGCGCACGTCGCCCGCGCCCTGGAAGCGCATCCGCACCTGCGGCTGCTGAACGGGTACGGTCCGGCGGAGAGCATGGGCTTCACGACCACGTTCACGATCGAGCCGGGGACGGCGGAGGGTGCGGCGACTATCCCGGTGGGCGGTCCGCTGTCCGGGAAGCACGCCTATGTGCTCGACGGCAGCCTGGAGTTGGTGCCGCCGGGGACTCCGGGTGAGCTGTATGTCGCCGGGCATGGGCTGGCTCACGGTTACATCGGGCAGCCGGGGTTGTCCGCCGACCGTTTCGTGGCCAACCCTTACGGTCCGGCTGGTTCCCGGATGTATCGCACGGGTGACCTGGCCCGGTGGAACAAGCAGGGCGCGTTGGAGTACCTGGGCCGGGGCGATCAGCAGATCAAGCTGCGCGGCTTCCGGATCGAACCGGGTGAGATCGAGGCCGCGTTGACCTCGTACCCGCGGGTGCGGCAGGCGGCGGTGGTGGTCAGGGAGGACCGGCCCGGTGACAGGCGCCTCGTCGCCTACGTCGTCGGTGACGTCACCGACACGGCGGCCCTGTTGCGGCATACGGCCGCCCGCCTGCCCGAGTACATGGTCCCGGCGGCGATCGTGGTCCTGGACGGACTGCCGCGCACGGTCAACGGCAAGCTCGACCGCCGCGCCCTGCCCGCCCCCGACCTCACCGCCGTCTCCGACGGCCGTGCCCCGCGCAACCCGGCCGAGGAGATCCTGTGCGGCCTCTTCGCCGACACCCTCGGGCTGCCCTCCGTCACCATCGACGACCACTTCTTCCACCGCGGCGGACACTCCCTGCTCGCCACCCGGCTCACCTCGAAGATCCGGCAGGCCTTCGGGGTACGGCTCGGGGTGCGCGACATCTTCCAGCACCCCACGGTCGTACGGCTGGCCGAACTGATCGCGGCCGGCGCCGGAGCGGACGAGCGGCCGGCACTGGTGGCGGGGGAGCGGCCCGAGCGGCCGCCACTCTCCTTTGCCCAGCAACGGCTCTGGTTCCTCGACCAGTTGGAGGGCCCGTCACCGACGTACAACATTCCGCTGGCCGTCCGGCTCACCGGCACGCTCGACGCCGAGGCGCTGCGCCGCGCCCTGCTCGACGTGATCGGCCGGCACGAAGCCCTGCGGACCACGTTCCCCTCCGAGAACGGCACGCCCCACCAGGCCGTCCGTTCCCTCGCGGAGACCGACCTCGCGCTCCCGGTGACCCCGGTGACGGAGGAGTCCCTGCACCAGGCGCTGGCCCGGCTGGCCGGCGTCACCTTCGACCTCGCCGCCGATCTGCCCATCCGCGCGGATCTGCTGGCGCTGTCCCCCGAGGAGCACGTACTCCTGGTGGTGATGCACCACATCGCCTCCGACGGCTGGTCGAACGGCCCGCTGCTGCGGGACCTCACCATGGCGTACGCGGCACGCTCGCGGGGCGCGGCCCCCGAGTGGGCGCCGCTGCCGGTCCAGTACGCCGACTACAGCCTGTGGCAGCGCAGTCTCCTCACCACCGAAGAGGAGCGACAACTCGACTTCTGGCGAGCTGAGTTGGCCGAACTGCCGGAGGAGGCGACGCTGCCGGCCGACCGGCCGCGCCCCGCCGTCGCCTCCTATCGCGGGGCCACCCACAAGGTGACCGCCCCCGCCGCCACGCACGCCGCCCTGACCGGGCTGACGCGCGAGACCGGAACCACCCTGTTCATGGTCGCCCAGGCCGCCGTCGCCACCGTGCTCTCGCGGTGCGGCGCCGGTACGGATGTCCCGATCGGCTCGCCGGTCGCGGGCCGTACGGACGAGGCTCTCGACGATCTCGTGGGTTTCTTCGTCAACACGTTGGTCCTGCGTACGGATGTGGGTGGTGATCCCACCTTCCGTGAGCTGTTGGCCCGGGTGCGGGAAACGGATCTTGCCGCGTGGGCTCATCAGGACCTGCCGTTCGACCGGCTCGTCGAGGTGCTCAACCCCGAGCGTTCGGCGTCCCGGCATCCGCTGTTCCAGGTCATGCTCACCGTCGGCGACACCGCCGCCGGCGCCCCGGATCTGGCGGGCCTCGAAGCGGCCTTCCTCGACCCGGAGCTGAGCATCGCGAAGTTCGACCTGACCTTCGCGTTCGGTGAGCGGCGGGCGGCCGACGGCAGCCCGGACGGGCTCGACATCACCGTCGAGTACGCCACCGACCTGTACGAGCCGAGGACGGTCGGACTCCTGCTGGAGCGCACCCTGCTCCTGCTGGAGTCGGCCGCGGCCGATCCCGACACCGCCGTCGGCTCTGTCCCGCTGCTCGCCCCGGAGGAGCGGCAGCTACTGGACGCCTGGGCCGGGCCCGGAACCCAGGCTCCCGAACTCGGCCTCGACGGGCTCTTCACGCGGCAGGCTACGCGCTCACCGCAGTCGACGGCCCTGATCTACGAGGACCAGGAGGTGACCTACGGCGAGTTGGAGGTGTGGTCGAACCGCCTGGCCCGGTACCTGACGGGCAAGGGTGTACGCCCCGGTGACCTCGTGGCCGTACACCTGGAGCGTTCGCCGCACATGGTGGCCGCCATCCTGGCAGTGCTGAAGGCCGGTGCCGGCTACACCATGCTCGACCCGCAGTTTCCGCAAGAGCGGCTGAACGGTGTGCTGGAGCAGGTGCGTCCCACAGCGCTCGTCACGCAGTCCCACCTTCCGGTGCTGCGGTCGGAGGCGGCACCGGTCGACCTGACGCGTGAGGTGGCGGAGATCAGTGCCGTCTCGGGTGCGGGGGTGGATACGGGCGGTTGCCCGGAGTCGGTGGCGTGTGTGATGTTCACGTCCGGTTCGACGGGTGTGCCGAAGGGGGTGGCGGCGTCGCACCGGGCGCTGGCGGCGACTTTCGTGGGCCCGGATTATCTGGCCTTCGGCCCGCAGCAGACGTTCTTGCAGTGCTCACCGGTGTCGTGGGACGCGTTCGCGCTGGAGGTCTTCGGCCCGCTCCTGCACGGGGGTGTCTGTGTCCTTCAGCCGGGTCAGCACACCGATCCGCATCAGATCGTGGAGCTGGTGGAGCGGCACGGGGTGACCACGCTCCAGATGTCGGCGAGCCTGTTCAACCACATGCTGGACGAACACCCCGCCGTCTTCGGACAGCTCCGCGAGGCCATGACCGCCGGCGAGGCCGCGTCCCCGTCCCACGTGGCGAAGGTTCTCGCCCACTTCCCCCACCTGCGGCTGCTGAACGGGTACGGCCCGGCGGAGAGCATGGGCTTCACGACCACGTTCACGATCGAGCCGGGGACGGCCGAGGGCGCCGCCAGTATCCCGGTGGGCGGTCCGCTGTCCGGGAAGCACGCCTATGTACTCGACGGCAGCCTGGAGTTGGTGCCGCCGGGGACTCCGGGTGAGTTGTATGTCGCCGGGCATGGGCTGGCTCATGGTTACATCGGGCAGCCGGGGTTGTCCGCCGACCGTTTCGTGGCGAACCCTTACGGTCCGGCTGGTTCCCGGATGTATCGCACGGGTGACCTGGCCCGGTGGAACAAGCAGGGCGCGTTGGAGTACCTGGGCCGGGGTGATCAGCAGATCAAGCTGCGCGGGTTCCGGATCGAACCGGGTGAGATCGAGGCCGCGTTGACCTCGTACCCGCGGGTGCGGCAGGCGGCGGTGGTGGTCAGGGAGGACCGGCCCGGTGACAGGCGCCTCGTCGCCTACGTCGTCGGTGACGTCACCGATACGGCGGCCCTGTTGCGGCATACGGCCGCCCGCCTGCCCGAGTACATGGTCCCGGCGGCGATCGTGGTCCTGGACGGACTGCCGCGCACGGTCAACGGCAAGCTCGACCGCCGCGCCCTGCCCGCGCCCGACCTCACCGCCGTGTCCGACGGCAGGGCCCCGCGTAACCCGGCCGAGGAGATCCTGTGCGGTCTGTTCGCCGACACCCTCGGGCTGCCCTCCGTCACCATCGACGACCACTTCTTCCACCGCGGCGGTCACTCCCTGCTCGCCACCCGGCTGATCAGCCGTATCCGCACGGTCTGGGACACCCGCGTCACCATCCGCGACCTGTTCCAGAGCCCCACCCCGGCGCTGCTGGCCGAGCACATCGCGGCGGGCAGCGGCGGCAACCCGCTGGACACCGTGCTGCCCATCAGGGCGGCGGGCCGGGACGCGGACGCGGCACCCCTGTTCTGCGTGCACGCCGTCTCCGGGGTGAGCTGGGGGTACGCCGGGCTGCTGCCGCATCTCGGTGCCGACCGGCCGCTCATCGCCCTCCAGGCGCGGCGGCTCGGCGGTACCGAGGGCGCGCCGGCCTCCATCGAGGACATGGCGGACGACTACCTCGCCGAGATCCGCGAGGTCCAGCCGCACGGCCCGTACCACCTGCTCGGCTGGTCCTTCGGCGGGCTGGTCGCGCACGCGATCGCCGCCCGGCTCGAAGCGGCCGGCGAGGAGGTGTCCCTGCTGGCACTCCTCGACTCCTATCCGCTGCCCGACGGGTTTGACGCACCCGAGATCGACGGCAGGCACGTGCTGACCGCCCTGCTCGGCGGCCGGGGCGAGTCGGTGCCGGTACGGTGTGCGGACACCGTCCCGGACATCGCCGAACTCGCCGAGGCGTTGCGGCAGTCGGACCCGGTGCTCGCCGGTCTGGAGCACGCGCAGGCGGCGGCCGTGGTGGCGGCGACCCTCGACAACCTGCGGATGCGCTACCGGTACGTGCCGGACGTCCGGTTCGGCGGTGACGCGCTGTTCTTCGACGCCACGGGCACCCCGGCGGCGCGGTCGGGGGCGGCGGCCTGGGCGCCGTACATCGCGGGCCGGGTCGAGGAATTCGCGGTCGACTGCGAGCACGCGGCGATGACCGAGGCGGAGCCGCTGCGGGCGATCGGGGAGGTGCTCGCGCGCCGGCTGCGGCCGGCTCGTATCTGACCCAGGGCATGCCACCGGGGCCCGTACGGCAGACTCGACGCCGTGCGGGCCCCGATGGCACCCCCATCGACCTGTCGCGTGCCCGGCCGCGAACTGCCCGCATACTGCCGCTTCGGCAGCCGGATCCGGCCGCCGGTCCTGCCTAGCGTGGAGGGGTCCGCATGATCGGCCAGGCCCCGTGAGCGGTCCGGTCCGGCCCCCAGAGGAAGTCAAGGACATGGTGGATCATTCCGGTTGGCGCGTCGGCGTCGCTTCCGCGCCGATACATCACGGCGAAATTCTCCAGGGCGTCTTTCCGCACCAGGGTCAGCTCACCCGGGGGCTGGTCACGATGCCCTGTACCGTCCACACCACCCAGGCGTCCTTCATCCCCGCCCGGGGCGAGGAGCTGACCGTCTCGCCGCCCTGGAAGACCAAGGCGCGGCGCGCGGCGCAGCTCGCCGTCGAGGCCTGTGCCGGGCCGGGGGAGGGTCCGGTCGGCGGGCATCTCGAACTGACCGGTGACGTCCCACTGTGCCGGGGCTTCGGTTCCTCGACCAGTGACGTGCTGGCGGCGATCTGGGCCGTACAGGACGCCCTGGTGCGTCCGTTGCCGCCCGAGGCCGTCGCCCGGATCGCGGTGTGTGCCGAGACCGCCTCCGACTCCCTGATGTTCAAGGAGAGTTCGGTGCTGTTCGCGCAGCGCGAGGGCAAGGTCATCGAGGACTTCGGCTACCGGATGCCGGCCGTGCGGGTCCTCGGCTTCGGCTCCCGGCCCGAGAACGACGGCAAGGGCGTCGACACCCTGGCCTTCCCGCCGGCCCGCTACGACAGCACTGAGGCCGGGGTCTTCGCCGAGCTGCACGCGATGCTCCGCGAGGCCATCCACACCAAGGACGTGGCCCTGGTCGGCGCGGTGGCCTCGGCCAGCACCGAGATCAACCAGCGGCACCTGCCCATCCCGCGCCTCGACGGCCTGCGCGCCATCGAACGGGAGACCGGAGCCCTCGGCATCCAGGCCGCGCACAGCGGGGACATCGCCGGACTCCTCTACGACCGCGACGACCCCGAGGTCGACGCCCGCACCGAGCACGGCCGGCGACTGCTGCACAACATCGGCATCCACGAGCAGTGGATCTTCACGACGGGTGACTGACATGACCACTTCCACGATCGCGGGCGCCGCGCGGCTGCACGACTCCGTGGTGGACGCCACCGAGCTGCCCCGCATCATCCAGGTGACCGAGAACCTCTACGCCGCCGCGTTCAGCCTGATGAAGCTGCTGCCCGCGCGGTTCATCATCGACCGGGCGGAGGCCGCCGGGCAGCTGCGGCCCGGCACCCGGATCATCGAGACCTCCTCCGGCACCTTCGCGCTCGGCCTCGCGATGGTGTGCCGGCTGCGCGGCTACGACCTGACCATCGTCGGCGACTGCGCGATAGACCGGGACCTGCGCACCCGGCTGGAGATGCTGGGCGCCACCGTCGAGATCGTCGAGTACGCCGGCCAGCCCGGCGGCATCCAGGGCGCCCGGCTGGCCCGCGTCGAGGAACTGCGCCGGCTGCACCCGGACAGCTTCGTCCCGGGGCAGTACGACAACCCGGACAACCCGGGCGCCTACGCGGTGGTGGCCGGACTCATCGGGGAGACCGTCGGCTCGGTGGACTGCCTGGTCGGACCGGTCGGTTCCGGCGGCTCCACCGGAGGCCTGGCCGCCGCCCTGCGCCCCGTGGACCCCGCCCTGCACCTGGTCGGCGTGGACACGCACGGCTCGATCATCTTCGGCACCCCCGACGGACCGCGCACCCTGCGCGGCCTCGGCAGCAGCATCCACCCGGGCAACGTACGCCACGCCGCCTACGACGAGGTGCACTGGGTCACCGCGGCCGAGGCCTTCCACGCCACCCACGAACTGTTCCGCACCCACGGCCTGTTCATGGGCCCGACCAGCGGCGCCTCCTTCCAGGTCGCCTCCTGGTGGGCCGCGCGCAACCCCGACAGCAAGGTCGTCATGGTGCTGCCCGACGAGGGCTACCGCTACCAGTCGACCGTCTACAACACCGACTGGCTGCGCGAGCAGGGCATCGAACCGGCGCCCACCCCGGGCGGCCCGGTGACCGTCGCGCACCCCCTCGACGCCCCGGCCGCCTGGTCCCGCCTGGTCTGGGCGCGGCGCGGCTTCGACGACGTGATGATGCCGGAGGCGGACGCGTGAACACCCCGCTGCTGTTGTTCGTCGAGTCCAACACCACTGGTACGGGACGCCAGTTCGCGCAGCGGGCCCGTGCGCTCGGTGCCGAGCCGGTGCTGCTCGGCGCCGACCCCGGGCGCTACCCGTACGCGGCAGAGGACGAGGTGCGCGCGGTCGTCGTGGACACCGCGGACGGCGACGCGCTGTGGGCCGCCGTACAGCGGCTCGCCGCCGGAACGCGCGTCGCCGGGGTGCTGTCCAGCTCCGAGTACTACGTCGCCACCGCCGCCGAGCTGGCGGCACGGCTCGGACTGCCCGGGCCGTCCGCCGACGCGGTGCGCGCCTGCCGGGACAAGTCCGTGCAGCGCCGCACCCTGGCCGAGGCGGGCGTGCCCGTCCCCTGGTTCTCGGTGGCCGGCGAGGTCGCCGAGGCGGTCGCCGCCGCGCAGTGGCAGGGCGCCCCGGTGGTGGTCAAACCGGTGCAGGGCTCCGGCAGCCTGGGCGTACGCCTGTGCCGGGACACCGGTGAAGTCGTGTCGCACGCGAAGGAGTTGCTGGGCGTGACGGCCAACGAACGCGGGCTGAGCACGCCCGCCCGGGTCCTCGTGGAGCAGTACCTCACCGGGCCCGAGTTCTCCGTCGAGGTGTTCGGCGAGGACGCCGTGGTGACCGTCGCCAAGCACGTCGGCGCACCGCCCGTCTTCGTGGAGACCGGCCATGACGTGCCGGCCGTACTACCCGCGTCCGAGGCCGCCGCGCTGGTCGACAGCGCCGTGCACGCGGTCAAGGCACTCGGCCTCGGCTGGGGCGCCGCCCACGTCGAACTCCGGCTGGACGGCGGCGTGGCCCGCGTCATCGAGGTCAACCCGCGCCTGGCCGGCGGGATGATCCCGGAACTGGTGCGCCGCGCCCGGGGCGTCGACCTGGTCGGCGCCCAGGTACGCGCCGGACTCGGCCTGCCCGTCGACCTCACCGACACGAGCGACGCCGCCGGCGCGGCCGCCATCCGGTTCCTCACCGCCGACACCGACACCGTCCTCGGGGACACCGACGCGGCCGAGGCCGCCGCGCTCGCCGTACCCGGAGTCGTGGACGCCGCCCTCTACCGCCCGCCCGGCACCCGGGTCGGACCGGCCGAGGACTTCCGCGGCCGGCTCGGCCACGTCATCGCCGTCGCGGCCGGCCCCGGGGAGGCGGGGCGGGCGGCCGACACCGCCCGCACGCTCGGCCTGGCCACCGCCCTCGAACCCGCCTCGGCGAAGGAGACGATGCCGGTATGACGACCGCACCGCGCTCTGCCGACGCCGGGGGAGTGGACACCGGGCGGCTGCGCACCGCCCTCGACGCCCGCGCCCATCGCATCGTCTACGACCAGTACCGTACCGGCGCCGACGACCCGGTCGGGCAGGAACTGCGGCTGATCAGCGAGGTGGACCGGGCGCACCTGGTTATGCTCGTCGAGCGCGGCATCGTGGACGCCGCCCGCGCCGGAGCCCTCCTCGACGCCATCGACGCCTTGCGCGCCGACGACTTCGCGCCGGTCCGGGACCGTCCCATGCCGCGCGGACTGTATCTGGCGTACGAGGGCCGGCTGGTGGACCGCCTCGGCCAGGAGACCGGCGGGGTGCTGCACACCGGCCGTTCCCGCAACGACCTCAGCGCCACCACCGTACGGCTGCGGGTGCGCGCCCCTTATGCCCGACTGCTTTCCGAGGTAGTGGAGTTGGCCGAGGTCCTGCTCGACCGGGCCGAGCGGTACCGGGGCGTCACCATGCCCGCCTACACGCACGGCCAGCCCGCGGTGCCGATCAGCTACGGCCACTACCTGTGCGCAGTCGCCGGCGCCGTGCTGCGCTCGGCCGGGGCGCTGCTGGACGCGGGGCGGGAGATCGACGTCAACCCGCTCGGCGCCGGAGCCGTCGGCGGCACCTCCGTGCCCGTCGATCCGGGCCGCACCGGTGAGCTCCTCGGCTTCACGGAAGCGGCGCCGAACTCGGTCGACGCCGTGGCCTCCCGCGACTTCGCGCTGCGCATGCTGTCGGCCGCCGCCGTGCTCGGGGTCCTCATGGCCCGCGTCGCCCGGGACCTGACCTGGTGGACGACCGAGGAGTTCGGGCTGCTGCGGATGGCCGACGACCTGGTCGGCTCCAGCTCGATGATGCCGCAGAAGCGCAACCCCTTCCTGCTGGAGCACATCCAGGGCCGCTCCAGCGCCGCCCTGGCCGGCTTCACCGGCGCCGCCACCGCCATGTCCACCGCCGGCTACACCAACGCCATCGCCGTCGGCACCGAGGCCGTACGCCACCTGTGGCCCGGCCTGGCCGGCACCGAGGAGGCGGCGACCCTGCTGCGGCTCGTCGTCGCCGGCGCCGAACCCGACCGCGAGCGCATGCGGGCCCGTGCCCGGGACGGCTTCACCTCGGCGACCTACCTCGCCGAACGCCTCGTCGTGGACGGCATGCCCTTCCGTACCGCCCACCACCTCGTCGGCGAGACCGTCCTCGCCGCCCTGGACGGCGGCCTCCCGCTGTCCGAGGCGGCCCGCGCACAGCCCGCCGTGGCCGCCGCCGGCGCCGGATACCCCGCCGACTGGCTGGACCCGGAGACCGTCGCCGCCGCCTGCGCCCACGGCGGGGGACCCGGCGGCACCGCACCCGACGCCGCCCTGACCCGCGCACGTGCTGAACTGGCATCCGCGAAAACGGAGTTCGAGGCGCGCCGAGCACGCTGGGCCGCTGCCGCCGACCGACTGACCGACGAGGTGACCAAGGTGATGACGTACCGATGAGCACCGCCGGACCGACGAGCACCACCACCGTCCCCGCGCCACGGCCGCGCGGCGGACTGCTGCGCCGCCGCGACTTCCGGCTGCTGTGGGCCGGCGAGACGACGAGCCGGTTCGGCAGCAACATCACCGGCGTCGCCATGCCGCTGGTCGCCGTCGTCAGCCTCGACGCGAGCACCTTCTGGGTGAGCGCCCTGGCCGCCGCCGCCTGGCTGCCCTGGCTGCTGGTCGGCCTGCCCGCCGGAGCCTGGGTGGACCGGCTGCCGCGCCGCCCGCTGATGCTGGTGTGCAACCTGGGCTCGCTGGTGCTGCTGGCCAGCGTGCCGCTCGCGGCCTGGCTCGACGCCCTGACCATGACCCACCTCATGGTCGTCGCGCTGCTCACCGGCCTGGCGAACGTCTTCTTCTCCATCGCCTACCGGGTCTACCTGCCCTCCGTCGTCCCCCGCGAGGACCTCGCCGAGGCCAACGCCAAACTCCAGGGCAGCGAGTCCGCCGCCCAGCTGGCCGGGCTCGGCGGCGGCGGCATGCTGGCCGGGCTGTTCGGAGCGGTCAGCGGCCTCCTCGTCGACGCCGCGACCTTCCTGGCCTCCACCCTGTGCCTGCTCGGCATCCGCAGCACCGAACCCCGCCCCGAGGCCCCGCCCGCGCCCCGGGCCCTGCGCCAGGACATACGCGACGGCCTGCGTCACACCATGGGCGACCCGTACCTGCGGGTCCTCACCGCGTACGGCACCGTCACCAACCTGCTGCTCACCGGCTACCAGGCCCTGCTCACCGTCTTCCTGGTCCGCGACCTGGGCGTCGGCGAGGCCGCGGTGGGCTGGCTGCTGGCCGGCGCCAGCGTCGGCGGGCTGCTCGGCGCCGTCGTCGCGGGTGGACTCGCCCGCCGGTTCGGCTCCGCGCGCGGCATGCTGCTGTGCAAGTTCGCGACCGCGCCGTTCGGCCTGCTCGTCCCGCTGGCCGAACCGGGATGGCGGGTCGGCCTGCTCGCCCTCGGCGGTGCGATCCTCGCCCTCGGCGTGGTCTCCGCCAACGTCATCCAGGGCACCTTCCGCCAGCAGTACTGCCCGCCGGGGCTGCTGGGCCGGATTACGGCGAGCATGTCCGTGGCCAACTTCGGCGCGATTCCCGTCGGTTCGCTGCTCGGCGGCGTCCTCGGCAGCGCGCTCGGCGTACGCCCCGCGCTGTGGCTGCTCACCGGCGGCCTCGCGGTCAGCTCCGCGCTGCTCCTGGCCGGCCCGCTGCGCGCTCACCGCGACCTGCCCAGCGAACCGCCCGCAGAACGCGGGGAGTTGGTCACCTCCGGCGCGCGTGCCCCCGACCGGCATGCGACCGACGGCGGCTCGCGCGTCCCCGTCGACCAGGAAGGGGCCGGTGAGTGATCCCATGAGCGGTTCCCCGCCCTCCGCGAGTGCCACCCTGCCCCACGCGGTGCCGCCACCGGGACGCCTGCTGCCCCGGCCCGGCTCCCTCGACCTCTACCTGCTCAGGGTCCCCGACGTCCGCGGCACCGCCCTCGACACGGCCGTACTGGACTCCACCGAACGCCGGCGCGCCGCCGAACTCGCCCACGTCGGCGACCGGATCCGCTTCACCGCGGCCCACCTGGCGCTGCGCCGGCTGCTGGGCACCTACCTCGGCACCAGCCCCCAGGACATCCGCTACGGCCGTGAGACCTGCCCGTGCTGCGGCGGACCGCACGGCCGCCCGACCGTCCTGGGGGCCGCCCGCGAACTGCACTTCTCGCTCTCCCACCGGGGTGACCTCGTCCTCATGGGGACGGCGGTGGCCCCTATCGGTGTGGACGTGGACCTGATCGCCGACCCGGGGAGCGCCGCCGAACTCGCCGCGATGCTGCACCCGGCCGAACAGGCGGAGATCGAGGCCCTGCCACCCGTCCGCCGGCCCCGCGCGCTGGCCCGGTTGTGGACCCGGAAGGAGGCCTACCTCAAGGGGCTCGGCACCGGCCTCGGCCGCGACCCGGCGGCCGACTACGTGGGCTCGGGAGGTCCGAACGGGCCGTATCCGCCCACCGGTTGGACGCTGCTCGACATCCCGGTGGACCGCGGCTACGCGGCGGCGGTGGCCGTCCACGGAGCACTGGCGACCCCCTTGCCCCGGGTGAACCGGCTCACGGACCACGACATCCGCGACGGCCCGCCGCCCCGGCCTCCCGGAGAGCATCAGGCAGCTCCCGGATGGCACAAGGCACCTCCCGGATAACCTCAGGCATGCGCCCGGACGACTGGCAACTCACCGAAGACGTCGAGGACTTCCACGCCCGAGCGGGAGACTTCCTGCGCTCCCGCCCCGCCCTGCACAACACACCGCTGACGACCCTCCGGAGGCTGCGTGACCGGAAGGCGAACGCCGCCGTCACCGAGGTCACCGTCTTCGGCCGCCTCCAGTCGGGAGGCGAGGTCCGCGCCGCCTTCTACCGCACCCCACGCGGCGGCCTGACCCTCACCCCGCTCTCCGCCGGGCAGGCCGCCGCCCTCGCCGCCCACCTGGCGGCCCTCGGCCACTCCCTGGCCAGTGTCGTCGCCGACCACGACACCGCCACCGCCTTCGCCGAGGCGTGGCAACGGCACACCGGCGCGGCACCGGCCGTGTTCTGGCGCACCCACCTGTACCGGCTCGTCCCGCCCGAGCCGCACCCGCCGGGCCGGAGCCGGATCGCGGGCACGCCCGATCACGAGCAGGTCGTGCGCTGGTGCCGCGCGTTCTGCGTCGACGTCGCGGAGGAGGCCACCATCGCCGCCATCGACGCCGGCCACTGGGCCGACACCCGCTTCGCGGACAAGCACGTCACCTTCTGGCGGACCCCGGACGGCACTCCCGTCTCCCTGGCGGGTTCGACGACGATGCTCGCCGGCATGGTCCGGGTGGACCCCGTCTACACCCCGGCCTCCCTCCGCGGCCGCGGCTACGCGGGCGCCGTGACGGCCGAGGTGAGCGGCGCCGCGCTGGCCGCCGGCGCGACGGACGTCGTCCTGTTCGCGGACCCCGGCAACCCGACCAGCAACGCGCTCTACCAGCGCCTCGGCTACGTCCGCGTCGCGGACTTCACCGGGTACAGGTTCACCCCGGTTCCGACCGGGGACGGCATGGCGCGCTCAGACAGTTGACGAACGCCTTTACGGAACCCGAGAGTTCCTCGGCCCGGCTGACGGAGACGACGTCGGGCCCGTCCGCGCCGAGCAGGGGCCGGTAGACGAGGTCGGGCAGCGCGATGCGCTCCGTGACGGCGGGGACGACGGCCACGCCCGCGCCGGCCGCGGCGAGGGCCAGGACGCCGAGCGTGCCGCTGACGACCTGGACGCGGGCGCGGTGGCCGGTGGCGGCCGGCCCGAGCCGGGCCAGGACGGTCTCGTCCTCCTCACGCGCCGCGAAGACGATGAGGTCGCGCTCCGCCAACCGGCTCGTCGTGACCGCGCCCGCCGTGGCCAGCTCGTGGTCGTGGCGCAGGGCGACCGACAGCGTCGTACGCGCGCGCAGGGTCATCTCCAGGTCGTCCCCGGGCCGGAGACCGAGGTCGGGGCAGTAGCCGATGTCGAGTGTGCCGTCGCGGAGGGCCTGGAGCTGGGCGGTCGGGGGGAGTTCGGCCACGGTGACCTCCACCCGGGGGTGGGCCGCGCGGAACCGGTGCAGGTCGGCGGCCAGTACCCCGTGCAGCACGGCGACGCCGGAGAACCCGATGCGGACGGTGCCGATCTCGCCGGTGACGGACTGCCGGGCGACGTGCAGCGCCCGCCCGGCCTGCGCCAGGACCCGGCGGGCCTCGGGCAGCAGCAGCTCTCCGGCCTCGGTCAGCTCGACCCGCCGGCTCGTCCGGGCGAACAGGGGACCGCCCACCTCCCGCTCCAGGCCCTGCACCTGGGCACTGAGCGTCGACTGCGTGACGTGCAGCCGGGCCGCCGCCCGGCCGAAGTGACGCTCCTCGGCCACGGCCACGAAGTACCGCAGATGCCGTAGCTCCATACGCCCTCCATCGTCCAAATCGATTGATCGATGGTATCAACCCGTTTGACCGATTGCCGGTGCCATCGGATGCTGAAGGCATGGCACCGACCACCTTGCTGGACAAGCAGGACATCGCCGATCTCATGACCGGGTGGATCCACCGGGACCTCGGCGCATGGGACCGGCTGCGGGAGTTGTTCCACCCGGACGGGCGGATCGAGGTGACCTGGTTCGAGGGCCTGGCGTACGACTTCGTCGACGCGTCCGAGCGGATGGGCGCCTCCGACTTCCGCGCCAAGCACCTGATCACGTCACCCGTCGTGAGCTTCTCGGCGGACGGAACGCGCGCGGTCGCCGAGACCAACGCCGTCATCATCGGCGAGAGTGTCCGGTTGGGGCTCGGCTGCAACGGCCACAACCGGTTCATCGACCGCCTGGAGAAGCGGGACGGCACCTGGCGCATCCTCGACCGCAAGAGCGTCTACGACTTCGGCACCTTCACCTTCCCCGCCGGCGTCGTGGACGTCGACCGCGAGGCCGTCGCCCGCCACCCGCGCGAATACGCCGCCCTGGCCTACCTGCTGGAGGCGAGCGGGTTCCCCGTACGCCGTGTCTTCGCGACCAAGGGCAGCGGCCTGGAACGGGACATCAAGGAATCCGCCCTCGCCTGGCTGCACGGGAAGGCGGCGGCATGACCCGCACGACGATCACCGACGTCACGGTGTTCGACGGGGCCGGCATCCTCGACGGCACCCGGGACGTCTCCTTCGAGCAGGGCGTCATCACCGAGATCCGGTCGGCCGGCACCGCACCGGCCGCCGGCCCCACCGTCGACGGCACGGGTGCGACCCTGCTGCCAGGACTGATCGACGCACACGTGCACTTCCTGCGCCCGGACGAACTCTCCACCCTCGCCCGGTACGGCGTGACCACCGCACTCGACATGGGCACCTGGCCCCCGCCCTTCGTGTCGGCACTGCGCGCGGCCGGCACCGGCGCGGACATCCGCAGCTCCGGCGCCCCGATCGCCGGAACCGGCGGACCGCACGCCCGCATCCCGGGCTTCCCCGCCGACAGCCTGGTGACGAGCCCGGAGGAGGCCCGCCGCCGCGTGGCGGCCCGCGTCGGCGAACGCGTGGACTACATCAAGCTGATCATGGAACGCCCCGGAGCGGGCGGACCCGACCTGGACACCGCCACGGCGGCTGTCGAGGCGGCGCACGCGGCCGGACTACGGGTGGTGGCACACGCCAGTCACACCGCCGCCGTCGCGCTCGCCGTGCGGGCCGGCGCCGACGTCCTCACCCACGCCCCGCTCGACGCCGGCCTCGATGCCGGCCTGCTGCGGGCGCTCAGCGACGGCGGGCACGTCGTCGTACCGACCCTGACCATGATGCGCGGCACCGCGCGCAACCTCGGCGACCCGGCCCTCTCCTACGACCACGCACGCGACGCGGTCATCGCCCTGCACCGGGCCGGTGCCACCGTCGTCGCCGGAACCGACGCCAACGACGCCCACGGAGTCCCCGCCGCGGTGCCGCACGGCAGCAGCCTGCACGACGAGCTGGCCCTGCTCGTCGAGGCCGGACTGAGCCCCACCGAGGCGCTGCGGTCCGCGACCGGCGTGGCCGCGAGCGCCTTCGCCCTGCACGACCGCGGCGGAATCCGTCCCGGCCTGCGTGCCGACCTCCTCCTGGTCTCCGGCGCGCCGGCCCTCGACATCACCGCGACCCGCCGGATCCGAGGCGTCTGGACCACCGGCCGCCCCGTGGACCTGGGGTAACGGGACGACCGAGGGAACCGTAAGCTCAGCGGGAGTGCCGCAGCCCATGCCCGTGCGAAGGGGCCGGCCGCCGCTCAGGTGTTCGCCTGTCCGCGCATTTCGCCCGGCGGACCGGGAACCCGGGACAGAAGGACCGGGGAGGTATCCGTAGTGGGTGAGGGTTTGGGACTGGACGAAGTACTGCGGGCGGCGGAGGACGCCTCACCAAGTGAGTCCGTCGACGTGGTCGCCAGGAACCTGGAGAAGCGGTTCTCGGCGACCGAGGTGTCGTTCTGGCTCGCCGACACGCTCGGCTGGGCGGCCGTACGGCTGCCCAGGGCCGGTACGGCCGGTCAGGCGCGCGGCAAGGCCGAGACGATCGAACTGGCGGGCAGCGTGTACGACCGGGTGCTGCGCTCTCAGCGCCTCGTCCAGGAGGACGACCCGGAGGGCGGCTGCCGGATGGTCGCGCCCGTGACGAACCGCGGCGACTGCCTCGGCGTCCTGGACCTGGTGCTCCCCTACGCGGACGGCACGGTCCGCGACGCGGTGACGCAGGCGGCGCACGCGCTGGCGTACATCGTGGTGACCGACCGCCGCTTCACCGACCTCTACCACTGGGGCAGACGCACCACACCGATGAGCCTCGCCTCGGAGATCCAGCACCAGCTCCTCCCTTCCGCGCCCTGCTGCGAGGCCGCTCAGTTCACCCTGGCCGGCGGTCTGGTCCCGGCCGACGACATCGGCGGCGACACCTACGACTACGCCCTGGACCAGGACTTCCTCCACCTGTCGATCACGGACGCGATGGGGCACGACACGGCCTCCGCGCTGCTGGCCACGCTGACCGTCAACGCCCTGCGCGGCGCCCGTCGCGCCGGGCTCGGCGTCGTCGACCAGGCGTACGCCGCCCACCGGGCGATCATCGGACACGGGCGCGGTATGACCACCGGCCAGCTGCTGCGCGTCCAGCTGGACACCGGTGTCTATGAACTGGTCAACGCCGGTCACCCCTGGCCCCTGCGGCTGCGTGACGGCCGCGTGGAGGAGCCGACCCTCAAGATCAACATGCCGTTCGGGGTGCCCGCCCCGGTCCGCTACGAGGCGCAGCGGCTTCACTTGGAACCGGGCGACCGCCTGGTGCTGATCACCGACGGTATGCGCGAACGCGCCGCCGCGACCGTCGACCTGCCGGCCCTCATCCATGAGACCCGCGACGAACATCCCCGCGAAGTCGTCCGGACCTTGACGGCGGCGGTCCACTCCGCGTGCCGGGGGGTGCTGCCGGACGATGCCACGACCCTCGTACTCGACTGGCACGGCAGCCTTTCCGGGCAGCGTCGCACGAACGGCGGCTCCAACACGTGAGCCGTGCCCACCGGCGGCGGTGCCTCACAAACCGCCCTTCTCACACACCTGCCGGGCGACTTCCCGCAGTTTGACGTTGTTCTCCTGCGAGTAGCGGCGCAGCACGTCGAAGGCCTGCTCCTCGGTGAGGTGATGGCCGCCCATGAGGATGCCCATGGCCTCGCCGATCATGTGGCGGGTGGCGACGGCCTGCTCCAGCTGGGCGTGGGTACGGGCACTGGCGAAGGCGACCGCGGCGTGCGAGGCCAGCAGCCATCCGGCCGTCTCGCTGACATCGTCGAACGCTCCGGGCCGGCACGAGTAGAAGTTCAGCGCGCCGAGATCCTCGTTGTCCGTGAAGAGCAGGAAGCCCATCATGCTGCCCACGCCCAGTTCCCGGGCCCGGGGCGCGTAGGCGGGCCAGCGGGGCTCCTCCCCGGTGAGGTCGGCGATCCGGTACATCCGCTCTCCGTGCCGGGTGCGGGCCGCGTCGAAGCAGGGCCCCTCGCTCAGCCGCCCCTGCAAGTGATCACTGTCGACAGCCAGGGGGCCGGTCGGGGCCAGTGTCCGCACCTGCCCGCCCTGGATGATCAGGATGCCGGCCGCGTCACACCCCGCCACCAGCTCCGTCGCCGACGACGTGACACACGTCAGCGTGTCCTCGACCGAACCCTGTGCCAGCAGCCTGCGCGCCATGGACGCCATCTGCTGCCCGAACTCACGCCAGTCCATCAGCCACTCCGTCTCACTCCGCCTGGCTTCCGCCCCTGCCCACCCTCCCACTTCCCGGGCACGCCGTGCTTGCTGACCGGCGGACGACGATGCCGCGTCGGGGGTCTCCGGCGGCCCCATGTGCGGCAGCAGCCCGGTGCCGTCATCGGGAGGCGGAAGTCGAAGGCCGGGGAGCACCGCTGCTCCGCCGCCGGCCCGGCGATGCGCACCTTGAGAGCTGGGGTTGCCTTCGGTGAGCCGGGGCAGTCGCTCCACACCGTCGCGTCTGTCACGCGCAACGTGTCAGAGATCCGGAACGTTCCGGCGTGGCCCGGTGCAGGATGGCCCGCAGAGCCGAAGCCGGGGAAGCAGCAGGAGAAGAGGACACATGACCCGCAAGCGAGCGGACGCCCGCACCCGGCACCCCCGGCACGAACGCAGAGGGGAGGCCAGGCTGCCCGCGGTGCTCGCGACGCTCGCGGCCATCGTCCTCTACCTCGCCCTGCCGCAGCGGCTTCTGCTCGCCCCGCGGTACGTGCTGCCGGCGCTGGAGTTCCTCCTCCTCGTACCCCTCGTGGCGATCAACCCCAAGCGGCTGACCCGCCAGACGAAGACGTTCCGCGCGCTGTCCCTGACCCTGGTCGCCGTCATCGCGGCGAGCAATCTCGTCGCGCTCGGCCTGCTGATCCACGAACTCGTCTACGCGGGCGTGAAGGACGGCCGCGGGCTGCTCGTCGCGGCGTTGCAGGTCTGGCTCACCAACATCATCGTCTTCGGGCTGGCCTACTGGGAACTGGACCGGGGCGGACCGGTCAGCCGCACCCAGGTACCCCGCGGCGAACTGCCCCTGGCCGACTTCCGCTTCTCGCAGGACGAGAACGACGACGCCGTCGAGGAGGTCGCCGACGGCGCCAGCCGCTCCTCGGACTGGGTGCCCACCCTGACGGACTACCTGTACGTGTCCGTCACCAACTCCACGGCCTTCAGCCCGACCGACACCATGCCGCTGTCCACCCGCGCCAAGCTCATGATGAGCGTCCAGAGCGTCTCCGCGCTGCTCACCTCCCTCCTGGTCATCGCCCGGGCCGTCAGCATCCTCCACTGACCGCCACCGCCCGGGCGGTGAGGCCGGCCCTCGTTGGCCCGACATCCCAACCCCGGCCCCTCCTTTCGGACGAGGCCACCACCTGCCGGCCCGACGCCCGCGTCAGGATCGGGGGAGTGACCCGTACCGAGCGGAAGGCCGAGAACCGTGGGTGAGTCGCACCGACACCGTCGCCCGATGCTGGGGGTGCTGGGCGGTATGGGGCCGCTGGCCACAGCCGACTTCTACCGCAGGCTGGTGGAACGCACCCCGGCCGAGGACGACCAGGCGCATCTGCCCGTCCTCATGTGGGCCGATCCCGCGGTCCCCGACCGCACCGCGGCGCTGCTCGGGCACGGGCCCTCCCCGTTGCCGTCCCTGGTGGAGGGGGCGCGCCGGCTGCGGCGGGCCGGGGCCACGTGTCTCGCCGTACCGTGCAACACCGCGCACGCCTACCTCGGGCAGGTGTCCAGGGTGACCGGTATCGAGGTGCTCGACATGGTCGACGCGGCGCTGCGGGCCGCCGTACGCGCCGCACCCGGTGTGCGGCGGGTGGGAGTCCTCGCCACCCGGGGGACCCGCCGGGCCGGGCTGTACGAGCGGGCCGCCGCACGGCTCGGGGTGGAGGTGGTCCATGTTCCGGAGCGGGTGCAGGAGGAGTGTGTGGACGCCGCCGTCCGGGCGGTCAAGGGAGGCTCGGACCGGCGGCGGGCCGAGGCGTGGGTCGGTACGGCCGCCGAGGCGCTCGGCGGACTCGGCGCGCAGGTGGCCGTCGCCGCGTGCACCGAGATCCCCCTGGTCGCCGGGGTGGCCGCGCGGGTGCTTCCGCTGGTCGACTCGACCGACGCCCTCGCCGACGCGGCCGTGGCCCGGCTGTGGCGGCCGCCGGCGCGTGAGGTTCGTCCCCCGGGACGAGAACGGGCGCGTACGCTCGTACCGACGGACGGACGCGCGGGGCCGCACCAGCCCTAACCTGCGGAGATGATCAGGCATATGTCGACGCACCCCGCCCGGAGCCTGAGCCGGGTGCTCGACGATCTCGGACCGACCCTTCTCGACCTGCTCCACGGCGACCCGGAGCGGGCGGGCGAGCTGGGCGGCGTCGGCATCCACGACCCGTACGACGAACAGCACTACCCGCAACACGCCGTCGTGCTCGGGGTCGGCGTGCACGGAGGCGAGCAGATCGCCGCGCTGCTGCGGAACCTCGCCGGTCACGGAGCCGCCGCCCTCGTGGTGCGCGACCCCGCCGACGAGGGCGCCGACCTGGAAGCGGTCGTGGCCGAGACCGGCGTCGCCCTGCTCGCGCTGACCCGGGGAGCGTCCTGGGCGCAGCTCGCGGCGATGCTGCGCACCCTGCTCGCCGAGGGCGACGTCGGCGAACAGCGGGACCAGACGCTCGGCGGGGTGCCGTCCGGTGATCTCTTCGCCCTGGCCAACGCGATCGCGACCCTGCTGGACGCCCCGGTCACCATCGAGGACCGCCGCTACCGCATCCTGGCCTTCTCCGGCCGCCAGGACGAGGCGGACGCCGCGCGGGTGGCGAGCATCCTCGCCCGCCGCGTCCCCGAACGCTATCTGCGCATCCACGAGGAGCACGGCGTCCTGAAGGAGCTGTACCGCACCGACGGGCCCGTGCACATTCCGCCGCCGGCCCTGGGAGACGAGGTGGCGCTGCCCCGGGCGGCCATCGCGGTGCGCGCCGGCGACGAGATCCTCGGCTCCGTCTGGGCCGCGCTGCGCAAGCCGCTGACTCCCGAGCGGGAACGGGCGTTCCGGGAGGCGGCGAAACTCGTGGCCCTGCACATGCTGCGCTTCCGGGCCGGCTCGGACGCCGAGAACCGGCTGCGGGCGGACCTCGTGACCACCGCGCTGGAGGGCGGGGCCGGCGCGGTCGAGGCGCTGGCCCGGCTGGGCCTGGAGCGGGACCCCCTGCTGGTCATGGCGATGGGGCTCACCCCCGCCCGCGACGCCGAGCACATGGATCACGCGGACCACGCGGACGTCACCGCGGAGCGGCAACGACTGGCGAGCGCGCTGGCGGTGCACCTCACCGCCGTCCGGCCGCGCAGCGCGGTGGCGCTGGTGGGCGACGTGACGTACGCCCTCTTCCCGGTCCCGGAGGACTCCGGCCCCGCGCGCGAGCGAGCGGTGAAGGTGGCGGCCAACTTCCTGGAGCGCACCGGCGACAGGACCCGTGCCGTGATCGGCATCGGCTCGGTGGCGGCGGAGCCGGCGGGACTCGCACGGTCGCGGGTCAACGCCGACCGGGCCCTGCGGGTGGTGTTCAGCGGCCGTACCGGCCGGCGGGTGGCCCCGATCGCCGACGTCCACGTCGACGCCCTGCTGATGGAGATGCGGGACCTCGCGGTGGCCCGCCGGGACGAGGTGTCGGGGCCGATCGCCCGGCTGGTGGCCTACGACGCCCGGCACAACGCCCATCTCGTGGAGACGCTGCGGGCGTGGCTGGACGCGTTCGGGGACGTCATCGCCGCCTCGGCAAGCCTGTTCGTCCACCCCAACACCTTCCGTTACCGGATCCGCCGGGTGGCCGAGGTGGGCGAACTGGACCTGCGGGACCCGTCCGCCCGGTTCGGGGCGATGCTGCAACTGCGCCTGATGGGCCTGTACGACGAAGACGGCAGCGGTGGCGGTGGCGGTGGCGGTCGTGAGGCCCACTCGCGCCAGGGGCCCGCCGGGGGGCCGGACCGCTGACCGCACGTCGACCGAGCGGTCAGAGACGCACGCCGGGCGGCACGGCGAGGTCGGCGTGGGTGTCGTGGAAGGCGTTCGCCTCCTCGATCGTCCGCACCCAGTCGTAGAACAACTCCTTGGCGGACAGCGTCTCGATGCCCTCGCCGGCCAGCCGCCGCAGCCCGCGCTCATGGGCCGGGCCGGGGGAGTAGACGGCGTCGTCCACGACGGCGACGCGCCGGCCGGACTGGTGCAGCCGGATCGCCGAGTGGGCGACGCAGATGTCCGTCTCGATGCCGGTGAGCACCATCGTGGACCGGTCCGTCGCCTCGATCGCGGCGGCGATGCCGGGGTTGTCCCACACGGCGAAGGCGTTCTTCGGCAGGGTGACCGCCGTGGCCGGCAGCGCGTCCCGGATCTCGGGCACGGTGTGGCCGCTGCCCGCCGGGTCCTCCTCCGTCACCACCACCGGTATGCCCAGCCGGTCGGCCAGCGCGGTGATCCAGACGATGCGCCGCACCATGTCGTGGAACCGCTGCCGGTCCACGTCGAGCCGGCCGGGCGGATAGAAGTCGCTCTGCACGTCGATGATCACCAAAGCGCAGTCGTCGCGGTCGATCAGGGGCACGGTCGTCTCCTCGTCCGTCAGGGTGCGGCCACCCTAGGAAGGCGGCGGACCACCGCGGTCGTCCCACCGGCCAAGCCCGGACCGGGTTCTTCGTACGCCCGCACCAAGCTGTCCGGCGCCCTCCATGCCACGCTGGCGACGCGCTGTCCGATGCGCGCATCCCGACGGCCCCACCCGCGCCGACCCGAACCCACCGGAGGACCCCGTGCAGGTCGACACCGGCCACTGGCACCAGCGCCTGACCGAGCTGGCGTCCGACTGCGGCGTACCCGGCGCGAGCCTGGCCTTCTGGTACGACGGCGAGGTGCACGCCTGCGCGACCGGTGTGCTCAACACGGCCACCGGCGCCCCGGTACGGACCGACTCGCTGTTCCAGATCGGCTCGGTCACCAAGGTGTGGACGGCCACCCAGCTCATGCTCCTGGTGGAACGGGGGAGCCTCACCCTCGACACCCCCGTCGCCGGCCTGCTGCCCGGCTTCCAAGTCGGGGACGAGCGGGCGACGGCGACGATCACCCCGCGCCACCTGCTCACCCACACGTCCGGCATCGACGGCGACCTCTTCCTCGACACCGGCCGCGGCGACGACTGCCTCGGCCGGTACGTCGAGGCGTGCGCCGGCCTCGAACAGACCTTCCCGGTGGGGGACTCCCACTCCTACTGCAACTCCGGCTTCGTCATCGCGGGCCGGCTGGTCGAGCACCTCACCGGGGAGGTCTGGGACCGCGCCCTGCGCGAGCAGATCTGCGAGCCGCTGGGGCTCACCCACACCTGGACGCTGCCCGAGGACGTGCTCAGGTTCGGCGCCGCCATGGGACACGTCGAGCACGGCGCGCCGGCACCCGCCTGGGGGCTGCCGCGGTCCGTCGGCCCGGCCGGGCTCATCTGCTCGACCGCCGCCGACGTCGTCGCCTTCGGCCGTGCCCTTCTGACGCCCGGTGTCCTGCTCGCCGACCCCGCGCTCATGCGGCAGGCACAGGTCGACCTGCCCAACCCCCATACGGGCGGGCGTCAGTGGGGCATCGGCTGGAGCCTGGACGAGTGGGACGGCCGGCAGGTGATCTCGCACACCGGGGACACCATCGGCCAGCACGCCGCCCTGTGGGCGCTGCCCGGCACCGGCACCGTCATCGCCGTCCTGGTCAACGGCGGACACGCCCCCGACTTCCAGCACCGGCTGGTGAGCGAACTCCTCGGCGCCCTGCACGAGGTGCGGGTGCCCGCACCACTCGCGCCACCGGCCCACCCCGTCCAGGTGGATACCGAGCCCTGCACCGGTGTCTACGAACGGGCCGGCAGCCGTATCCACGTCACCGCCGAGAACGGCCGGCTGCGGATGCGCACCGAACCCACCGGCATCCTCGTCGGCCTCGCCCGGCCCCGGAGCCTCGACCTGGTCCCCCTCGACCCGCACACCTTCGTCGGCCGCGAGGACGGCGACCCCACCTGGGACGCCGTGGTGTTCGAGCACCGGCCGGGCGGCCCCTCCTACCTGCACTACAGCGGACGCGCCACCCCCAGGACCGGCTGACCCCCGCCGCACACGACACGAACCTCACGAGCGCCACGACCCTCCGACCGTCCGACCGTCACGAACGGAGCCCCCGATGACACCTGCCCGCGCCGTCGACGAGGCGGCCGCCGCTCTCCGGGCGGTCTTCGACGCCGCCGGGGTGGCGGGCTTCCTGCACGCCCGGGACATCGACACGGGGCGCGAGGTCGGCTTCCGGCCCGACGAGCCGGTGATCGTCGCGTCGATCCGCAAGCTCCCCGTGGCCGTCGCCTACGCCCGGCAGGCGGCGAGCGGCGCCCTGGACCGGGCGGCGCGGCACACCGTCACCGCCGCGAACCGCGAGGGCGGCGGCATCGGCACCGACAGCTTCCTGCACGACGTCACCCTGAGCACCCGCGACCTGGCGTTCTTCATGCTCTCCCTGAGCGACAACGCCGCCACCGACAAGCTCATGGAGATCCTCGGCACCGACCTGGTGCGCACCGTGGCGCGGGAACTCGGCTGCCCGCGCGTCCCCGTGGGCCGCTACCGCGACCTGTGGGACCCCGTCTGGGAGGAACTCGGCCTGGACCTGGACGGGGACCTGGACGCCCAACTCGACGCCGTCGACGAGGACCGCATCCGGAACCTCGCCATGCTCGACCCGGCCCGCTCCGCCTCCAGCACCCCACGCGAGATCACCACCGCGCTCACCGCGATCTGGCAGGACCGCGCCGGGCCCGCCGAAGCGTGTGCCGAGGTACGTGACTTGATGGGGCATCAGCTGTCCCAGCACCGCCTGGTGAGCGGCTTCGGCGACGAGGTGCGCGTCGCGGCGAAGAACGGCGCCCTGTGGGGAGTCCGCAACGAGGCCGCCGTGGTCGAGTATCCCGACGGAGGGCGCTACGCGGTCGCCGTCTTCCTGCGCACCCGCACCCTCACCGGCCGTGACCCGGCCGCCGACGACGCGATCGGCCGCGCGGCCCGCACCGCCGTCGACCGGTTGCGCCGCGTCCCGGTCCAGCCCGCCGCAGCACGCCAGGAGACCTCCGCATGACCCTCGACACGACCGACGGTGTCCGCGCCGCCCTCTCGTCCCAGTTCGCCGAGGCCCGCGTCGAGGGCTTCGTGCACGCCCGGGACCTCGACTCCGGGGCGGAGTTCGGGTACGGCGCCGACGAACGCGTGGTGCTGGCCTCCGTGTTCAAGATCCCGATCGCGCTCGCCTACGCCCGGCAGGCGGCGGCCGGACACCTCGATCCGGCCGGGCGCTACACGGTGACGGCCGCGTACCGCTCGGGTGGCAGCGCCACCGCCGGATGCCTGGACGACGTCGAGATCAGCGCCCGCGACCTCGCCTTCCTGATGATGACGATCAGCGACAACGCCGCCACCGACCTGCTGCTGCACGTCGTCGGCCTCGACCGGGTCCGCGCCACCCTGGACGAACTCGGCCTCCGGGACTTCGGTGTCTCCTCCTGCGCCGCGCTGGACGACGACATCCGCCGCGAACTCGGCCTCGCCGCCGACCGGCCCCTTGACGACCAGCTCGCCGGCATCGCCCCCGAACGCCTGATGGCGCTGAGCGTCAACGACCCGGAACGCAGCCCGTCGAGCACACCCCGCGACGTGACCCGGCTGCTCGCCGCCGTCTGGCGTGACGAGGCCGACTCCGCGCGGGCGTGCGCCGAGGTCCGTGCCCTCATGCGGCAGCAGGTGTGGCAGCACCGGCTCGTCTCCGGTTTCCCGGAGGACGGCGTGCGCGTCGCCGGGAAGACGGGCACGGACTTCGCCGTCCGCAACGAGGCGGGGGTGGTCGAGTACCCCGACGGCGGGCGGTACGCCGTCGGTGTCTTCCTGCGCACCGGCTCCCCGGACACCCGGCAGCCACTCGCCGACCGCGCGATCGGCCGGGCCGCCCGCACCGCCGTGGACCACCTGCGCGCCCGCCTCTGACCCGTCCCCTCTTTCGACGCCCCGGCCCGCGAGCGCGGTCCGGGGCGAACCCGTTTCCGACTTGCGAGTGCGGTCCGGGGCGCACTCGTCTCCGACTTGCGAGCGGGGGGCCGCGCTCACCCGTCTCCGCCCCGCCATCGCCCGCCGCTTGGGGCGACGGACCAAAACCCCCCGGCGTCTTTGTCGCCCCGGCTGAATCAATTCCGGCCAGGAATGGCGAAGGTGAGGCCATCCATCGAGGTGAGGCCACCCATCCGCCCCAAGGAGCCCCTATGAAGAGAGCCAAAGCAGCCGGCGTCTGTCTCGCGGTGTCGCTGCTGGCGGCCGGCTGCGGCACCGGCCAGGCCGGATCGGTGGGCGGCGACGCCTTCAGCTTCGCGATCAGGAGCGACCCCGGGCTGCTGGACCCCGCCCAGGTGCAGAACACCACGACCTACACGGCGCTGTCGCTGGCCTACGACACGCTGGTCGGCATCGCCGCCGACGGCGAGGTCACCCCCGGTCTCGCCGAGAAGTGGGCCGTCGGTCCATCCTCTGTCACCTTCACCCTGCGCCGGGGCGTCACCTGCTCCGACGGCACCCCGGTCACGCCGAGCACGATCGCGGCCAACGTCGCCCACCTCACCGATCCGGCCACCAAGTCGCCCGCCTACGGCGTCGTCGTACCGCAGGGCCTCAAGGCGAGGGCCGACGACACGGCCGGCACCGTCACGCTCTCCACCCCCGAGCCGTTCGCGTTCATTCTCCAGAGCACCCGCTACCTGTTCATCGTGTGCGGCGCCGGGCTCAAGGACCGCTCCCTGCTCCGGCACGCCACCTCCGGATCCGGACCCTTCCGGCTCACCTCCGCCACCCCGAACCAGAGCTACACCTTCGCCCGCCGCGAGGACCACACCGGGGGCCCCGAGGGGACGCGCGGCGACGCCGACCTGCCCGGCGAGGTGGTGCTGAAGGTCGTCGGCAGCGAGGCGACCGCGGCCAACCTGCTGCTGTCCCACGAACTCAACGGCGCCCAGTTCGCGGGCCCCGACCGGGCCCGGGTCACCCACGTCCCGGGCATCGCCACCACCGTCGCCGCGAACGGCACCCACGAGTTCTTCTTCCACCACGGCGCCGGACACCCCGGACAGGACCCCGCCGTACGCGAGGCCCTGCTGCGCGCCGTCGACCTCAAGGACCTCGGCGCCATCGCGACCGGCGGAACCGGCCGGACCCCCACGGGCCTGGTGATGCGACCGCGCCCCTGCCCGCAGGACACCGTCACCGGCCACCTGCCCGCGTTCGACGCCGGCGCGGCCGGAGCGGCACTGGACGCGGCCGGCTGGCACCGGGCCGCCGACGGCATCCGCCGCAAGGACGGCCGGAAGCTCACCCTCCGGATGATCTACCCCACCTCCGGCGGCGAGACCGTGGCAGCCGCCGCCGAGTACCTCGCCCAGGCGTGGCACGAGGCCGGCGCCGACGTGCGGCTGCGGGCCCTGTCCGACGCGGCCTACGGCGAGACCGAAGCCGTCACCCAGGACTGGGACGTGGACTGGGCACCCCTCGGCGTCACCCTGCCCACCCAACTGCTCGGCACGCTCTCCGGGCCCTTCACCCCGGACGGCGGCAACTTCGCCCACCTGGCCAACCGCGCCTACGAGCGGCTGACGGCCGCCGCGAGCAAGCTCCCCGGCTCCAAGGGCTGCACGCTGTGGGCCCGTGCGGAATCCGCGCTGATCGACAGCGGCGATCTCGTGCCGGTGGTCGACAAGACCCTCGTCACCGCCGCGCACGACGCCACCTTCCGCATCACCGCCGGACTGTTCGATCCGACGTCGATCCGGATGACGGGAGGAACCGAGTGACCCCGCCCGCGGACACCGCGCCCGAGACCACCGTCCCCCGACGGCTGAGCCTCCGCTTCCTCCTCCGGCAACTGCTGCGCCTGGCCCTCTCGTTGGCCGCGCTCGTCACCGCGTCGTTCGCGATGATCCACCTGATCCCCGGAGACCCGCTGCGCCAGATGCTCGGCCCGACCGCCCCGAAGGCCCTGGTCGACCAACGGCGCGCCGAACTCGGCCTGGACGACTCCCTGCCCGCCCAATTCGGCCACTATCTGGCGCAGTTGGCCCACGGCGACCTCGGCACCTCGTTCTTCTCGTCCCAGCCGGTGAGCGACATCATCGCGCAGGGGCTGCCGAACACCCTCTCCCTCGCGGTGCTCGCCACCCTCACCGCCCTCGCCGTGGCGATCCCGCTGGGCATGTGGGCTGCGGTGCGCACCCACGGCGGCCGGGGCCGTCGTACGGAGGCCGCCTTCACCACCCTCACCGGCGCGGCCGTCGCCATCCCCGAGTACCTGTACGGCCTCGCGCTGCTCCTCGTCTTCGCGCTGGGCCTCGGCCTGCTGCCGCCGGCCGGCCTGACCGGCCCCGCCTCCTACGTCCTGCCCGTCGCCGCGCTCACCCTGGCCCCCGCGGCGCTGATCGCCCGCCTCGCCCGCGTGGAGACCCTGCGCGAACTGGACACCGACTACATGCGCCTGGCCCACGCCAAGCGCCTGCCCGCCCGGCGGCTGTACGCCGTCCACCTGCTACCTAACACCCTCACCGCCACCCTCACCATGGGCGGTCTGCTGCTCGGCGGGCTCATCACCGGCAGCGTGCTCGTGGAGAACGTCTTCGCCTGGCCGGGACTCGGGCAGCGGACCGTCGAGGCCATCACCCAGAAGGACTATCCCGTCGCGCAGGCCATGATCCTCGTCTACGGCGCCCTCGTCCTCGTCGTCAACTTCCTCGTGGACATCGCCCTCGGCGTCCTCGACCCCCAGTCCGCCCTGTCCGCCCCCGCCCGCCAGGAGGGCTGATGCGCCGCCTGCTGAGAAACCCCCTCGGCCTCGCCGCCGCCGTACTGATCGCGGTCCTGGTCCTGCTCGCACTCGTCGGCCCGCCGCTGTTCGGGGACCAGGCCGCCGCCATCCACCCGGACCGCATCAACCAGGGCGCGAGCGCGACGGACCCGCTCGGCACCGACGCCCTCGGCCGCGACCTGCTCGCCCGCACCGTCGTCGCCACCCGGCTCACCCTCGGCCTGGCCTTCCTGGCCACGCTGATCGGCACGGTCGGGGGCGTCCTGCTCGGCGCGCTGCCCGCCGTGCTGCCCCGGCGGGCCGGCCGGCTCGTCGTCGCCACCGTCGACATCCTGGTGGCGTTCCCCGCCCTGCTGCTCGCGATGTTCACCGCCGTCGTCACCGGCCTCGGCGCCCGGGGCGCCGTCCTCGGCATCGGCGTGGCGCTCGCCCCCGCCTTCGCCCGCCTCACCCACACCCTCACGGCCTCGGTCGCCGGCGCCGACTACATCGCCGCCGCCCGCATGCTGGGGGTGCCGAGGCGGCGCATCCTCACCCGGCACATCCTGCCCAACATCGCCGAACCCCTCATCCTCAACACCGCCCAGTCCATGGGCGCCGCCCTGCTGGGCCTGTCCGCGATGTCGTTCCTCGGCATGGGAGTCCAGGCACCGTCCTACGACTGGGGCCGGCTGCTGAACGAGGCCTTCGGGCACGTCTACGTCACCCCGGCCGTGGTCGTCGCCCCCGCACTCGCCGTGGCGCTGGCCGGACTCGGGTTCATGCTGCTCGGCGACACCTTCGCCAAGGCCGCCGCCGGCTCCGCCGAGCCCCTCGGGCCCACCCGCGCGCCCACCGTGCCGCCCGCCCGGGAGGCTCCCGACCCGGACGCCGTACTCGAAGTCCGTGATCTCACCGTGGCGTTCCCCGGCGGGGTCACCCCGGTGCGCCAGGTGTCCCTGACCGTGCGGGCGGGCGAGATCGTCGGACTGGTCGGCGAGTCCGGCAGCGGCAAGAGCATGACGGCCGCCGCGATCGGCCGGATCGTGCCCCACCCGGGGCTCGTCGCGAGCGCCCGCAGCACCCTCTGCGGCACCGACCTGGACGCCCTGAAGCCCCCGGAACGCCGGGCACTGCTCGGCTCCTCGCTGGCCATGGTGTTCCAGGACCCCACCGCCTCCCTCAACCCGGCCCTCCGGGTCGGCGGCCAGCTCGCCGAGGTGGCGACCCAGCACGACGGCGCGACCCGCGCCGAGGCCCGCAGCCGCGCGGTACGGCGCCTGTCCCGGGTCCACATCCGCCGGCCCGAGCAGGTCGCACGGCAGTACCCGCACGAGCTGTCCGGCGGCATGCGCCAGCGGGCCGTCATCGCCATGGGCCTGATGGGCACCCCCCGCCTGATCATCGCCGACGAACCGACCACCGCGCTCGACGTCACCGTCCAGCGAGAAGTGCTCCGGGTGCTGCGCGAGGCCGTCGACGACACCCGGGCCGGCGCCCTGTTCATCTCCCACGACATCGCCGTGGTCGGCGAACTGTGCGACCGCGTCTCCGTGATGTACGCCGGCCGCGTCGTCGAGGAACTGCCCGCCGACGCCCTGCACCGCGCCCGCCACCCCTACACCCGGGCCCTGATCGGCTCGCTGCCCGGCATGGACACCGACCGCTCCCGGCCGCTGGCCACCATCCCCGGCCGGCAGCCCTCGCCCGCCGACGTCCACGACGGCTGCCCGTTCGCCGACCGGTGCGCCTCGGCCGGCGCGCGCTGCTCGACCCGCCCCGCACTCACCACTCGCGGCACCGGACACACGGTCGCCTGCTGGGAGGCATGATGCTGATCAGTGAACTCACCGTGCGCTTCGGCCGGTTCACCGCCGTGGACGGCGTCGGCCTGGACATCCCGCCGGGCACGGTCACCGGCCTGGTGGGGGAGTCCGGCTCGGGCAAGTCCACCCTGGCCCGCGCCGTCGCCGGGCTCACCCCCTACAGCGGAACCATCGAGGGCGTCGAACGCGGGCGCGTCCAGATGGTCTTCCAGGACCCCTACTCCTCGCTCGACCCCCGGATGCGCGTCGGCGACGCCATCGCCGAAGGCTGCCGGGTGCCGCGCGACCGGCGGGCGGCCGAGGTCGCCCGCCTCCTCGAACTCGTCTGCCTCCCCGCCTCGTACGCCCGCCGCCACCCCCGGGAACTCTCCGGCGGACAGCGCCAGCGCGTGGCCATCGCCCGCGCCCTGGCCGCCGGACCGGACCTGCTCATCGCCGACGAGGTCACCTCCGCCCTCGACGTCTCGGTGCAGGGCGCCGTCCTCAACCTCATCCGCGACCTGCGGGCCGAACTGGGCCTCACGATGCTGTTCATCTCCCACAACCTCGCCGTGGTCCGCTACGTCTGCGACACCATCGCCGTCATGCGCCACGGCCGGCTCGTCGAGACCGGGCCCGTCGAGGACGTGATCGCCGCGCCCCGGGACCCGTACACCCGCGCGCTGCTGGCCGCCGTGCCCTCGCCGGCCCGCGCCTGACCGTGCCGTCCGACACCACACGCCCCCGCACCCGAAAGGCCCCGCCGTGCCCCAGCCGCTGCATCACCGCGCCGTCGTCGCCGACGCGCACAACGACCTGCTCATGGCCGTCGCCGCCCGCCCGCCCCGGCGCTGGGGGAGCTTCTTCCGGGAACGCTGGCTGCCCCAGTTGCGCGAGGGCGGCATCGACCTCCAGGTGCTGCCGGTGTTCATCGACGACCAGTACCGCCCCGAGGGAGCGCTCCGCCAGACCCTGCGCATGATCGAGTGCGCCCACGTCCTCGCCGAGGCCAACGCCGACCAGGTCGCCCTGTGCCGCGACGGCGACGACATCGACGCGGCCCTCGCCGACGGCAGGATCGCCCTCGTCCTCGCCCTGGAGAGCGCACCCGGCATCGACGCCTCCGTGGAACTCCTCGCCACCATGGCCCGGCTCGGCGTGCGCATCGCGTCCGTCGCCCACTGGGGCCGCACCCCGCTCGCCGACGGCAGCCGCGAGGACGCCACCGGCAGCCGCCTCACCGCGCCCGGCGTCGCGGCCCTCCGGGAGATGGAACGCCTGCGCATGCTCTTCGACATCTCCCACCTCGGCGCCGCCGGCGTCGCCCACGTCCTGGAACTCGCCACCCGCCCCCTGCTCGCCACGCACTCCTGCGCCCGCGCCCTGCGCGACCACCACCGCAACCTCACCGACGAGCAGATCCGCGGCGTGGCCGGCACCGGCGGGGTGGTCTGCGTGAACTTCGTGCCGGACTTCCTCACCGACACCCAGGAGAAGGTGGGCGTCGAGCTGATCGTCGACCACATCGAGCACATCGTCTCGGTCGCCGGAATCGACCACGTCGGACTCGGCTCGGACTTCGTCCAGGAGATCATGGCCGACCTCACGCCGCCCTGCTGCGAGACCCTGGACGACGAGGACCCGCTCTTCACCTTCCCCGGCCTGGCGGGACCGGCCGGCCTGCCCCTGGTCACCGACGCGCTCCTCGACCGAGGGCTGCCCGAGACCGACATCCTCAAGATCCTCGGCGGCAACCTCAGGCGACTGCTGAGCCGTTCCATGGGCTGACCCGCCCAGCTCCGGGCCTCCGTCTGGTACCCCGGCACCAAGCCGCCCCCGAGCCCGGTACCGCGCGCACCAACTCCACTCGCCCCCCACTGCCTAACGTGGCAGCCATCCCACCCTGGAGGACTCCACCCGTGCAGGCCCACCACACCACCCACCCCGCACCATCGCCCCTCGACGCCATGCTCACCGACCTCGAAGAACTGGTGACCTGCGAGTCGTACTCCGCCGACCACGCCGCCGTCGCCCGCAGCGCCCGGGTCGTCGCCGAACAGGGCGGCCGACTGCTCGACGCCCGGCCCGAGACGCTCGTCATCGACGGCGTGACCCACCTGCACTGGACCTTCGGCACCCCGCGCGTCCTGCTCCTCGGGCACCACGACACCGTCTGGCCCATCGGCTCACTGAAAACCCACCCCTGGCGCGTCGAGGACGGCATCGCCCGCGGCCCCGGGGTCTTCGACATGAAGGCCGGACTGGTCCAGCTCTTCCACGCCCTCACCCTGCTGCCCTCGCTCGACGGCGTCACGGTCCTGGTCACCGGGGACGAGGAGGTCGGCTCGGCCACCTCCCGGGCGCTGATCGAGGACACGGCACGGCAGTGCGCGGCCACCTTCGTCCTGGAGGCCTCGGCGGCCGGCGGGGCACTGAAGACCAGTCGCAAGGGCGTCTCCGCCTACGACATCACCGTCCACGGACGCGCCGCCCACTCCGGCCTCGAACCCGAGAAGGGCGTCAACGCGGCCACGGAACTGGCCCACCAACTGCTTGCCCTCCAGCACGTCGCGGACACCGTCACGGCCCGCACCGGCCCCGGTACGACCGTCACGCCCACCGTGATGTCGGCGGGCACCGCCACCAACACCGTCCCGGCCCGCGCCGACCTGAGCGTCGACGTCCGCGTGCCCACACCGGCGGCACAGGCGGAGACCGACGCACTCCTGCGCGCCCTGGAGCCGCGCACCCCCGGCGCCCGCCTGGAGATCACCGGCGGCCCCAACCGGCCGCCCCTGGACACCGGTTCCTCCCAGCGTCTGTTCACGCTGGCCGCCGAACTGGCCGTACGGCTGGGCATGGACCCCCTGGAGCAGGCGGCCGTCGGCGGAGCGTCCGACGGCAACTACACGGCGGGAGCCGGCTGTCCCACCCTCGACGGCCTCGGCGCCGTGGGCGACGGCGCCCACGCCGACCACGAGCACGTCGTCACCGCCGCGTTGCCGGTCCGGGCCCGGCTGCTGGCCGAACTGGTCGGAGCGGTGCGGTGAACCGCCCCGCCATCCGTGAACTCCACACCATGGCGGAGTTCGAGAGCGTCTGCCTGCTCTTCGCCCGCATCTGGGGCACCGAGCCGGACACCGCGCCGGTCTCCGCCGAGATCATGCGGGCGCTGTCCCACGCCGGCAACTACATCGCCGGAGCCCACGAGGACGGCCACCTCGTCGGAGCCTCCGTCGGCTTCTTCGGCGAACCCACCGGCATCACCCTGCACTCCCACATCACCGGCACCGCCATGGGCCGCGGCATCGGCCTGGCCCTCAAACTGCACCAGCGGCAGTGGGCCCTGGACCGCGGTCTGAAACGCATCACCTGGACCTACGACCCGCTGATCCGCCGCAACGCCCACTTCAACCTCACGAAGCTCGGCGCGCGCCCCGAGGAGTACCTGCCGTCCTTCTACGGCGCCATGGACGACGCCATCAACGGCGGCGACGAGTCCGACCGCGTCCTGACGGCCTGGGACCTCACGACCCCTCTCGACACCCACGCACGCGACAGCGCCGCCGCCACCCTTCCCGCCGGAGCCGTCCAGGGCATCCGCAACCGCGACGGCCGCCCCGAACTCGGAACTCTCGATGAGGAGTTCATCCTCATCGACCTGCCCGACGACATCGAGGCCCTGCGCCGCACCGACCCGGCGGCGGCCCGGAGCTGGCGGCTCGCCGTCCGCCACGTCCTCGGTGACCTGCTCGCCGAAGGAGCACGCGTGACCGGATTCCACGACCGGCGCCGTTACGTCGTCCACCGCACCCCCGCCGGGGGCCTGCCCCCTCTCTCCACCAGGAGCCACCAGTGACCAAGACGAAGATCACCGGCGTCGAACTGCGCCGGATCGCGATGCCGCTCGTCGCACCGTTCCGCACCTCGTTCGGCACCGAGACCAGCCGCGACGTCCTCCTGGTACGGGTGGTCACCCCGGAGGGCGAGGGCTGGGCCGAGTGCGCGGCGATGTCCGAGCCCCGGTACTGCTCCGAGTACGTCGACGGCGCCCAGGACGTCCTGCGCCGGTTCCTCATCCCCGCACTGCCGAAGAGCGGCGTCGCCGCCGCCGCCGTCGGACGGGCCCTGGCCCCCTTCACCGGCCACCAGATGGCCAAGTCCGCGCTGGAGTCGGCGGTCCTGGACGCCCAACTCCGCGCGTCCGGCGACTCCTTCGCCTCCCACCTCGGCGCCGCCCACGACCGCGTGCCCTGCGGCGTCTCGGTGGGCATCATGGACTCGATCCCCCAACTCCTCGACGCCGTAGAGCAGTACGTCGCCGAGGGCTACCTCCGGATCAAGCTGAAGATCGAACCCGGCTGGGACGTCGAGCCCGTCCGCGCGGTCCGGGAACGCTTCGGCGACGACCTCCTCCTCCAGGTGGACGCCAACGCCGCCTACACCCTGGTCGACGCCCAGCACCTCGCCCGGCTCGACGCGTTCGGCCTCCTGCTGATCGAACAGCCCCTGGCCAACGACGACATGGTGCAGCACGCCCAGCTCGCCAAGCTGCTGCGCACACCCATCTGCCTGGACGAGTCGATCGAGTCCGCCGCCCACGCCGCGGCGGCCATCTCCCTCGGCGCCTGCTCCGTCATCAACATCAAACCGGCCCGGGTGGGCGGCTATCTGGAGGCCCGCCGCATCCACGACCTCGCCCGCGCCCACGGGGTCCCGGTCTGGTGCGGAGGCATGCTGGAGACCGGCATCGGCCGCGCCGCCAACGTCGCCCTCGCCGCACTCCCCGGCTTCACCCTCCCCGGCGACACCTCCGGCTCCCACCGCTACTTCGCCACCGACATCACCGAGCCCTTCGTCCTCACCGACGGCCACCTGACCGTCCCCACCGGCCCGGGACTGGGCGTCGACCCGCTGCCCGACGTCCTCAAGGAGGTCACGACCTCGACGGAGTGGACGGCACTCTAGCCGGAGCCTCGCCGGAAGCCGGCGAACAGCGGCAGGACACCTGTCACCGGCCCTCCCGGTCGAGCCCCGTTCTCAGGGCCCGCTCGATCTCGGTCACCGGAAACCGGGTGTGCTTGTCGTGGGTGAGCAGGCGGTGGTGGAAGTCGTCCAGGACGACGGCGTGCGGGGCGTGCCGGTCGATGACCGCGCCGATGTCGGGTGGGACCCGGTCGGAGCGACGCCCGCCGACCCAGTCACGCAGGAAGGTCCCGGGGTCGACGCCGCCGCGTATCTCGTCGGGCAGGTGATGGCGGAGCAGGTGGGTGGGCGCGTAGGAGCGGTCGTACAGGAGGTGGTCGGTGAGGAACGCCTCCTCCTGTGCCGAGAGGGCGAAGTCGCGGCTCAGCGCGAGCCCGAAGTCCGCGAAGTAGACCTGCCGGCCGTCGGTGAGCAGGTTGGCGAAGTGCGTGTCGAAGTGGACCAGCCCACGCCCGCTCATGAAGCGCGTCCCCCGGAGCAGTTGGTCCTCCACCCACCGATAGGCCGACGCGCCTCCCGGCTCCGGCGAGGGCGCGTCGCGTCGGGCGCAGAGCCACTCGGCCAGCGTCTGGGGCACGTGCTCCAGGAAAAGGACCAGGCTCCACGCGGACCGTCCGATGGCCTCCAGCCGCCGCCGCACGGCCGGTGACCCGTCCCAGTGCGCGACGGCCCCTTCCACGCCACCGAACCCGTCGACGAAGCCGGCCGGCGGGCTGTCGGGCAGCACCCGCCAGTGGTGGAGCAGCGGGAAACCCGCGTAGGCGTCTTTCAGCACCCACCCGGTGGTCATGAGGTGCACGGCCAGCTCACGCCAGGCCCCGAAGCCCGCCGACCCGATTCCGTACTGGTAGCAGAGCGGAAGGCCGAAGAGGTTGGCGGTCGACCGCACATGCTCCGGCCGCAGTTCCAGGTCTGCCAGCGGCACCCGCTTGACGAAGACGCGTACCCCCGCGACCTCCAGCTCCGCGGACCTGCCGCCGATGCCGGAACCGAGGGTGGGCGCTGCGGCCACCGCCTCCTTGAGCCGGCGGTCGCTCAGCAGGGACAGCCGCGTCCCGACGTCCGCGTAGGCGGCGACTCGCGCGGCATGTCCCGACTCGGTCAGGTCCGACATCCGAGGTGCCCTCAGGATCGCGTGGCCGTCGCACACCCGGCGCCTGCCGTCCGGCCGCCCTGTCCGACCGGTGTGCTGCGGTCGTAGGGATCGACCTCCGTGCCGGCGTCCGTCGACTGCTCGGTGCCGAAAGGCGGAGTCAGATAGCCGGTGGGAGCGCCGCACCCGCCGTTCGTCGCGTCGTACTTGTACGACACGATGGAGAACGTCCCCGGTTCGGTGATCACCTTGCCGGGATCGTCCCAGCTCAGCACCAGCTCACGCCGGAGAATCGTACGGATGACCTCGTCGTCACCGCCTCCGTCGGCGCGGGTCACCGGGTAGACGAAGGTGACGTCGGCGGTCACCTGGAGCGCGCCGCGCTCGCCCTCCCGGTAGGTGAGCCGGCCGCGGGTCCGTATGTCGTCGCCGACCAGACGCGTGCGTGACGGCTGGAAGCGGCTGAAGAGCAGGAGGGGGTCGCTGTCCACGCCCGGTGTCCGGAACGCCGTCCTCAGCAAGGCCTTGACGTCCTTCTGGTGCGGGTTGACCAGTGCGATCGCCTTTTCAGGGCGCTCGCCCCGCAGGACCTCGCGGTCCAGGTTGGCCGCCACGAGGAAGTCCCGGCTGCGGGCGAGGGCTCGTTCGACCTCGGCCGCGCTCATCCATCCGACCGCCTTGGCTCGCGGCACGGTGATCCCCGCTGCGCCGCTCGCCCAGCGCGCCGCCGGCGAACCACGGTACGGCTCGTCGAGCGTGGGCTGCCGGTCGGAGACCGTGGGAGGTGCCCCGTCCGGGCGGCTGGTCTCGGCCGCCGCCGGCCGGGAGCCGGAATCGTCGTCGCCGAACAGGCCGGTGATCCTCCCCGGGACGAGCGCCGCGGCCAGCAGCACCAGCGAGGCCAGCAGCCCGATCACGTACCAGCGCGTGCGCCGCCTGGGCCGACCGGGGGTGTGACTGCGCCGGCCCTCCGGGTGGCCGGGTGCGTCGTGCAGCCGGTTCGCCACCTCGCGGGCCCGCGCCGACGGTTCCCTGGGCGCGTCGGCGACCCCCGCCACCGACTCGCGCAGGAACCGCTCCCACTCCTCGTCCGACCTGGACGAGCCGCTCGGCTCCGCACTGGCACCCATGTTCCCCCCGCGATCCGCTGTCGCTCGCCGCCCACCCCCGAGGCCGCATTCGCATGATCGCACAGCGCACTGACAGCGAGGACGGCGGTGCGCAGGCCGGGGTGGTCCGGCCGATGGGGGAGAGTGCCGCCGCCCGCCAGGGAACGCGGTCCCTACGCCGGGTGCGCCGCCGCGTCCCTGGACAACCGGACGGCCGCCAGCAGGCTCAGGCCGGGCTCCGCCTCCCGCAGGGCCTTGACGGCGGCCACCGAGTCCGCGGGGCCCGCGTACCCGGACGCGGCGAGGCGCTGGTGCACCCAGCGGGCGCGCAGGACCGCGTCGGGGGTGGTGGCCGCCTCCGCGACCAAGGCGGCGGCGCGCTCCAGACCGGGACGCTGTGCGTCGGTCGCCTCGGCGAGGGCGTCGCGCAGGGCCGCGGCGACGGCGTCCGCGTCCCGCAGGACGAGGACATGGAGTTCCGGTGTGCGTCGTAGTCCGAACATGATCCCATCGTCGGTGCCCACGGACCTGGGGCTCAAGGGACTTGAGAGGCTTCTGAGGAACGCGGTGCGCCGAGGCCCCGCGGAACGCCGCGATCAGGCCGGCCCCTGCCGTCAGACCTGTCAGACCTGTCAGGTCCGTCAGACCAGCCGCTTGCGGTAGTGGAGGCGGTCGTAGGGGCCGTCCACACGGCGCTCCACCACCTCGTAGCCGAACCTGGGGTAGATCCGCTGGTTCTCCCACATGAGGGCGTTCGTGTAGAGCCTGACCTCGGGCAGGCCGAGCGCTCGCGCGTGCGAGTCCACGAATACCAGCAGGCGCCGGCCCGCCCCCGTGCCGTGCGCGTCGGGGTGGACGGCGATGCTGTCGAGGAACAGGTGGTCCTCGCGCGGCTCGACGACGACGAGCCCCGTCACGGGTTCGCCGAGGACGAACACCCTGCCCGCCGCCACGTTCGCCGCGTGGTCCGCCTCCATGGGCTGCGGCACCACCCCGATGCGCTCGATGTAAGGGTGGTAGGCCGCGTCGGTCACCGTCCGCACGCGCGCTGTGTCGACGGCCCGCGCGAGCCGGATCACCTCGTTGCCCATGCCGCGCAGACTATCCGCCCCCGGGACGCCCACGGAGCCGCGGACCACCCTGCTCACCGGGCCGGCGGCCCCCACTCTCCGGCCCGTCCCACGAGGCGCAGCCATCCTTCGCCGCCACACGCGCCCCGCCGTTTCGCGACGATGCCGGATATCCGCGCCGTACCGGGGTACAACGTGTGGTGGCGCCCGCTGTCGCGGGAGCTGTAGCGATGCCCGGCGACGGTTGTTCCGGGCATGGATGAAGGAAAAGAACAAGTATGGCCAGCGGCACCGTGAAGTGGTTCAACTCCGAGAAGGGCTTCGGTTTCATCGCCCAGGACGGCGGCGGTCCGGACGTCTTCGCGCACTACTCCGAGATCCAGGGCAACGGCTACCGGGAGCTGACCGAGGGCGAGCACGTCACCTTCGACATCGGTCAGGGACAGAAGGGCCCCCAGGCCCAGAACATCGTCCGGGGCTGACCCGACAGGACTTCGTCAGCGAGTGAGGCGGTTGCCGGCGGGCAGCCGCCTCACTCGTTCCGCACCGCCGCGAGCCGCCGTGTGCGCCGCCGCGAGTCGGCTACCGCCCCCGGCCGCCCTCCTCCCGCGCCCGCTGGAAGGCGTCCGAGATCGTCTCCGCGGCACCGGAGAGAACACCCTTGGCCACGCCGCTCCCGCCGGACTCCCGGAGCTGACCGGGAAGCTCCGCCAGCCCGGCCGGCTTCCGCGGCCCCGACTCCAGGTCGAGGCGGTTGCAGGCCTCGGCGAAGCGCAGGTAGGTGTCGACGCTGGCGACCACGATCCGGATGTCGATCTTGAGTATCTCGATACCGACGAGAGACACCCGGACGAACGCGTCGATCACCAGCCCGCGGTCGAGAATCAGCTCCAGAACGTCGTAGAGGCCACTGGAACCGCCTCCGCCACCACGCTGTGCCGCGACAGTCATCACGACCGACCCCTTGTCATCAGATCCGGAAGGTCCCGCCGACGCTGCGCCTGGCCGCGACGAAGGTTGCCTGGTACGTCTGACCCGACCCCGCGCGACCAAACACGCGTACGAGTCGGCGCCGCTCACCCACTCGCGCTGGTCCGGCGACGACCGGCGACGCATGGAATCGGCCGTCGGAAGCATGTGAGAGGCATGGAATGCGTCATCTACCAAGAGCAGACCGGAGAGAGCGAGCGGATCGACTGCGGGGAGGCGGACGACGGATGCCAGGCCACCCTGGACCGACTGACCGTGCTGAAGCAGGACGAGTTCGCCTGGATCCGCGTGGACGAACCCGGCCAGGAGGAGTTGCGGCGGCTGGGCGAGCACCTGAACCTGCACCCGCTGGCCGTCGAGGACGCGGTCAACGCCCACCAGCGGCCGAAACAGGAGCGCTACGGCGACGTGCTGGCGGTCGCCGTGAAGACGCTGTGGTTCGTGGAACGGACCGCGGACGTGGAGACCGGCGAGGTGATGATCTTCCTGGGCCCGTCGTTCGCGCTGACCGTACGGCACGGGACGGACGATCCCACGGTGGAGGCCGCTCGTCGGCTGGCGCGGCAGCCGGAGATGGCACGGCTCGGGCCGGTCAGTGTCCTGCACGCGGTGACCGACGTGATCATCGACGCCTACGCGGAGGCCGCCGGCCAGGTCCGGACGGATCTGACGGAACTGGAGCGGTGCGTGTTCTCACCCGCCCGCGAGGACCTGACCGAGCGGATCTACTCCCTCAAGCGTGAGGTGGTGGAGTTCCGCGACGCCATCCAGCCGCTCGTCCCGGTGATGCGGCCCTTCGCCACGGAACGGGAGGACTGGCCGAAGCAGGTCGTGCCGTACTTCCGCGACGTCACCGACCACCTCACCCGTACCGACACCGAGATCCGCGCCCTGGACGACCTGCTCGCCTCCGTCCTGGACGCCCATCTGGCGAAGGTGGGCACCTGGCAGAACGACGACATGCGCCGCATCAGTGCCTGGGCCGCCATCTTCGCCGTCCCCACCATGATCGCCGGGATCTACGGCATGAACTTCGCCCACATGCCCGAACTGGACTGGCGCTACGGCTACCCCTGCGCCATCGCCGCGATGGCACTCGGCGCGGGACTGCTGTACCGGGCCTTCCGCCGCAACGGCTGGCTGTGACGGACTCCTTCGGGTCCGCCCGCCTCCGGCCTGTCACGTGCGCGGCGGGCAAGGCACGGTTGGCGGGGAGCCAGGCGAGGAAGGAGACCGACTCGCCGAGCCCGGGGACGTCCACGTGGACGAGTCCGGGGCGCGGGTAGAGGCGGCGTGCCGAAGCCGGAAGGAAGGTGCTGGCCCGCTTCGCGGGACCGCCAGGACCATGGCCTCGGCGTCCCGCACCACGGGCCCGAAGCGCACCGGGCTTCCGTCGGGCCGGGGTATGACGGTGAGATAGTCCCACCAGGCGCGGGGCACATCACCCGCGGTTCGGTGGCCAGTTGACGGCTCTGGAACCCCGAGGGCAGCGGACCGCGCGGGAAGGCCGCGTCGACCTCCCCGCCTGCGAGGGCGCCGAACCGCCGGACGAAGCCGAGGGTACGCACCTCGACCTCCAGCTGGGGATGCCGGTCGCGCAGACGGGTGAGCACGGCGCCGACATGGGGCATGGCGGCCTCGGCACCGAGCGACCCGATCCGCACCCTCCCGGTCACCGCCCCGGCATGCGCGTCGGCCACCCGCAACAGCCGCTCCAGCCCTTCCACCACCGCCCGGGACTCCGCGACGACCGCACGCCCCGCGGGCGTCAGCCGTGCTCCGCTTGCACTTCACCGCCGACGACCTGACGAAGATCCGGCTCCTGCGCGGCCCCGACCCCGCCTGGGAGATCATGTGCAGTATCTGCCGGATGAAGTCGCCGGGGCTCTGGAAACGTACTTCGAGACGACGCTTCGGCCGCACTGGACGCGGTTGCACGCCGTGATGGGAGCCGGTCCTCGAAGTGGACTATGTGGACTATCCGGTCGACCGTGACGTCTTCCCGAACGGCCGGGAACTGGCCCTCGCCCCATCCTTGTTCCGCTGGCGGCGTCCGACGGCCCCGGCCGACTCGGCGCTCCAGCCGGTCCTGGTCTATCCGGTGGCCAAGCGGCCCCGGGACCTGGCCCAGACGTGGGGGTGCCGGGGCGCACGCAGGCCGCCATCCTGTCCACGATCGCCCACTGGGACGGCCGTACGTCCTCGGACGTCGCCCACGCCGTGGGTGTGGCGCAGTCCAGCGTCTCGTACGAGATCGCGGTCCTGCCCGAGAGCGCCCTGGTCAGCAGCCACCGCACGGGGAAGTACACGGTCCACACCGCCACGCCTCGCGGCCTGCGCGTCCTGGACGCCGGCTGACCCGGCGCCCGTGCGCCGGGCCCCGTTCAGTGGCGTGTGACGACCGAGCGGATCCACTTGATCTGCTGGGCGATCTCGCCGGCGCCGGCGGTCTTCTCCCGGTCGGAGGCATCGAAGACACCGAGGAGGGTCTCCCGGCCGTGAGCGGCGATGGTGGTCACGGGGCCTCCGGAGTCGCCGCCGGCGGGAACGCCGTGGACCTTCGCCATGCAGAAGTCCGAGCCCCCGGGCACCGCGAACCCGAAGCAGCGGGCGGCGTCCGGCCGCAGGACCCGCAGGTCGGACTGCTTGAGCACGGGGGACTGGCAGCGGTCCTCCTCGCCGGTGCACGTCGCTCCCCAGCCGTACTGGCGCACGAGTTGGCCGGTGTGGACATGTGCCGTGGACAGGCGGGCCGTCCGCACCCGCATCGGCGGCACCTTGATCAGCATCATGTCGGCCTTCGCGCTGCCGACCCGGCTGCCGCGCACCGGACGCAGCGTGGTGCCCCGGCGCATGTCGAGGCTGCCGACACGGAACGTGATCCGCGAGTCGGCGATCGGCCGCGCCGTCTCGAAGAAGCAGTGCGAGGCGCTGATGATCCACTGGCGGGCGATCGCCGTCCCGGTGCACTGCGGCTTGCCGTCGACCAGCATGCGCACCGCCCAGGGGCCGTACCCGCTGACCTTCCCGCCGATGACAGCCGAGGCGGGCGCGGCCGCCGCCAGGCCCCCCGCCATCAGCAGCGAGACGGTCAGCAAGAGAACACGAACACGATGCAGCATCCGGACAACTCCTCGCGTCGGAACGGAACCGGCACGGCACCCGCACCGGTACGCCCCGTCAGACGCCGTTCCGGGCCGCTCCGTTTCACCGACACGCCGTACCGATGAACCGCGAACGGCGGGCCGGCGGGGCCGATGGAGAGGGCTGGGCGGAACACACCGCCCAGCCCGGCGGCACGCAGCTGTCAGCAGTAGCCCTTCTTGGCCGCCAGCTTCACGGTGCCCTTCTTCGGCTTCTCGGTGCACTTGACGGCACCCTCCGCCTGGATGTTCCAGCTGTGGGACTTGCCGTAACCCACGTTGCCGAAGCCCGTACCACGCGAGTTGCAGGTCTTGGCCTTGTAGTAGCCGGAAGCCTTCTTGACGCCGCTGAAGACGACATAGGTGCCGGGCTTGTTGAAGTTGTAGGTGACCGACTCGCTCCGCTCCTTGGTCTTCTCCCCGGCCTTGGAGAGGGTCCCGGAGACATGGGCGTCCATGCTGGAGATGACCCAGCTCGCCGAGTAGCTGCCACCGGCCGTGACCTCACGGCCCGAGGTGACCGTCTTGCGGTAGACCGCCGTCTTCGTGTAAGTCCCCGTGCCGCCCTGAGGGATATTGATCTGCTTGGCGTGAGTGATCACCCAGCCGCTGCTCAGGCCGGTCCAGGTGGCGCTCTTGTAACCCGGCTCGCAAACGAGCGGGGCCGCGCCCGCCGATGCCACAGGCCCGAGCACCACGACGGAGGCCGCGGCCAGACCCGTGGCAGTGGCCACCGACAGCAGTTTCATGCTCATAGGACTTCCCCGTTTCGCTTGGGCGGCCCGCTCGTACGAGGGCCGCACCACCCGCTCCGACCCGGTCGGTGACGGAGCCAGGTCAAAGTAGCGTTAGGCGATCACGCCAAGCCAACTGTTTTGAGGAAGACTTGAGCTTGGACCGTTCCGGGCCCTCGGCGAGCGGGGGACCGGGCCACGGCGAAGCACGGGAAGCCGAAAACGCCCTGAGCTGGCCCGAAGCCGTCGGTACCAAGGGGCTGAAGGACCCGCTGCCGTGGCCGCCGTGGAAAATCTCCACGAGTTCCGCGAACAGAGGCAACGGCCCGAGTGGCCCGTGGACTCCTTCTGACATCAAGGAGGTGCCCATGGGGGACGGGAAGAGGACTCGGGACGAGGAGTTCCAGAGCTTCGTGGTCGGTCGCTGGCCTCGGCTGATGCGCACGGCGTTCCTGCTCGCGGGGGAGCAGCACGCCGCGGAGGACCTGGTCCAGTCGACGCTCGAACAGGTCTACGTCCACTGGCGGAAGGTCGGCTCGGCCAACGACCCCGAGGCGTACGTACGGCGCGTCATGATCAACGCTCACGCGCGCAGACACAGAAGACGGCTCAAGGAGTTCCTCGCGCCGAAGGACGACTCGGGAGTGCTGCGCGAAGTGCCGGACACGGATGACCGGATTGCGCAGGCCGACGACCGTGGCGCGTTGCTCAAGGCCCTCGCCCAACTGCCCGCACGCCAACGGGAGGCGGTGGTCCTGCGCTACTGGGAGGACCTGACGGAAACCCAGACGGCGCAGGCGATGGGCTGCTCGGTCGGCACGGTGAAGAGCAACACGGCCAAGGGCATCGCGAAGCTGCGGGCCGTACCGGGACTGGCCGAGACGGTGACGTTGGGAGGGCGGAAGTGATGGGCGCGGAGCGGGAGAACGACAAGGGGACAGAGATGACGCGGACGACGCCGACGGACATCGCCCTCCTCCTCGCGGACGTCGCGGACGAGGTCGAGATCGGCGCGGCCCCGGTACAGGCGGTCATCCGCGGCGGCCGTCGTCGCAGGGCGCGCCGCTGGGCGGTGGCGGCGGCCACGACCCTGGTTCTGGCCGGTTCGACGGGAGCGACGCTGATGGCCGCCGGGCTGCCCGGGGAGCACCGGACGACGGCCACGCAACTTCCTGTGTCGCCACAGACGCGGCACGTGTACGTGCCGCAGCGGACTGAGCTGGCGCACGGAGTCGACCGGGGCACGAACTGGCGCGTCGAGTTTTCCGTGTGGGAGGCGCCGCGTGACGACGAGGAGGCGTCCGGACAGGCGGCCGCGATGAAGGCGTACGGCGTCCTCCAGCCGGTGACCAAGGAGCGCCAACTGGTGGGCAGCACCTCGTACTTCGTGAGCCTGTACTACGGTGACGAACGCCGCCCCCGGGTGCTCGTCCTCGACACTGTGCAGAAGTGGGACGCCATGTCCGGCCACGACGTCGTCTACAACTCCGTGCCGCTGAAGCGATCGGACGCGGCGGGTGCCGACCGGCTCGTGGTGGGCCGTGTCGCGAGAACCGCCCAGCAGGTCCGCTGCACCTGGACGGACGGCACGGACACCACCGTCCGGCCCACACCGGCAGGGGGTTCCCCGGTGAACTGGTTCGTGTGCGTGGGACCGGTGGGGAAGGGCAACGAGACAGCGGCTGTCACCCGGTAGCTGCGTGACCTCGTGGTCGGGGCGGGCTCACGGCGGTGACGCCGGCCAAGCCGCAGCGAGCAGAGCGGCGGCCAAGGCGCGGCCCAGGGGTGGTCAGGAGGCGGTGCATGCCGGCCGGCTCCCCCTCGATTCAGCTGCCGCCCACCCCACCCTGAGCGGCGATCATGGTCATCGGCAGGGCTTCTGGTCCCGTCGGGACACGACCGCGCGGACACCGCCCGCCGCGGCGAGCGTCGGCAGGGCGGCGTCGGTCGCGGGGACCTCCGCGGCGGGGCCGTTCCCGTACAGTGCCGCCGCCACGCGCGCGGAGCTGCGGGTACGGCGTGGTGCGCGACGTTCAGCCGACGGGTGCCGAAGCGGGTCCGGGGCGCCGTCACGGTGAGAAGGCCGGTCGCGGCAAGCCTGTCCTCCACCTCCCGCAGCGTGCGCTCGGGCCGGTGGCGCATCAGGTGCTTCCCGCCGAGTCCGTGCCCGGCGCCGGCGTCGCGCTGCACGCCGTCCAGGACGGGGTTGCCGGTCGGCCCCGCGCCGACGACGGTGACCCGGCCGCCGGCCGCCGGCCTCCCCCAGCCGGTCGCGCAGCGCGAGGTCGATCAGGGCGGCGGCCCGCATGGCGCAACGCGTTGGTGAGGGCCTCCTGAACGATCCGGTATGCCGCCAGGTCCAGCGCGGCCGGCCGCTCGCCGAGGTCACCCTCGCGACACACGTGCAGGTCAGGCCGGTCGCACGCACCGCGCCGCCCGGCTCGTCCCGACGGACCAGTGAGGCCTCCCGCCGCTGCTCCCGGGGCATGCCCTCCTCCCCGTCCGGACGGAACGCCCGCAACGGCAGGCGCAGTCCACCCGTTCCGCGTCGTCGCCATCGTCGGCACGGCCCTGCCGGCAGTGGGCGCCTGGGCGTACTTCGACCACCGCACGGCGGTACGCAACGCACGGCGGACGTCTCCCCGAACTTCCGCCCCCCGCGCGGTAGCCGGCCGCGCCCCGCGCTCGTCAGCGCAGCGCCCGGACCACCGCCCACAGCAGGCGCGTGTTCTCCGGGGCCGAGCCGCCCGGGAAGGCATACCGGCGGCGGGTGTAGGCGTAGGAGTAGCCCTGCCGCGGGTCGGCGAAGGCGGCGGAGCCCGCCGCGCCGCTGTGGCCGAAGGCACCGGCGCCCACGGAGCGGTAGTGGAGGCCGTAGGTGTGGAAGCCCAGCCCGAACGCCTGCGGCTGACCGCTCACCAGATCCTTGCCCTCGGAGTGGATCCGGGCGAACTCGGCGGCCGTGTCAGGCTTCAGGAGTGGGCCCCGGCCATCCAGGCCGAACGCGGCGGCCGCGTACATGCCGGCGAGGCCCCGCGCGGAACCGATACCGCCCGCCGACGCCTGGCCGTTCGCGCGGACCGTACGGGAGTTGGGGAAGTCGTACAGCTCGCCGTTGCCCGGCGCGTGCACGTTGAAGGCGATGCCGCCCAGGCTGTACGGGCTGGCCTCGGCGGCATCGAGTTCGGCCCGCTGCTCGGGCGTCGGCAGCATCGGCAGGGTGGTGAGGAAACGCGGCTCCTCGGACTCCGGGAGGCCCAGCCACAGGTCGAGGCCGTACGGGGCCCGGATCCGCTCCTCGTACCACTCCCGCAGGGTGCGCCCGGTGGCCCGGAGCACCACCTCGCCGACCAGCGCGCCGATCACCAGCCCGTGGTAGCCGAAGAACCGCCCCGGCTGCCAGAACGGACGCTGCCCGGCCAGACGGGCCGCGATCGCCCGGTCGTCGCCCACCTCGTCCGGGGTGAACCCGGCGTCCAGGCCGATCACCCCGGCCCGGTGCGCGAGCAGCTCGCGCAGCGTGATCCCGCCCTTGCCCTCGGCGGCGAAGTCCGGCCAGTACGAGGCCACGGTGCGGTCCAGTTCCAGGACGCCGTCCTGGACCAGGAGCGCGGTCACCAGATACGCCGCGCCCTTGGTGGACGAGAAGACACCGAGCAGCGTCTCCCCGGTCACCCCCTCCGACCACAGGTCCACCACCCGCTCGGCGCCCCGGTGCACCACCAGCTGCGCACCCGGCGCGTGCTCCTCGCCCGCGAGGAACGTGGCGAACTCCTCCCGCACTCCCTCGAAACCGGCGGCCACCGTACCGTGGACTGCCATGAACCCTCCCGGTCTGCCGTAGCGATCTTATGGGTTCGGCAACCCGCCATTCCGGGTCGCTATTCCCCCGGTGACCGCGTCGACGACATCACGCACACACCGGTGAGCCCCCGTTGTCGGTGGTGCCTGCGAAGCTGACCGGCATGAACGGCGATGAGCAACTTCTGCGCGGCCGGGTCTACGGCCGTGACCACGACGACCCCGACCCCGGCCCGTTGCCGCACCGCACGTACGCCGCGCTGACCGGCGGCCCGCTGGACGGACTGCTGCTGGACATCACGGACCGGCGGCCACAGGAGGCCGACGACGGCGTGGCCCTGCCGACCGAGCTGGGGCGGTTCCCCGGCGGCCGGTCGCTGTACGAACCGCGCCCCGGCGAACCGCGCACCCCGGGTCCGGGGGTGACCTGCCGCTTCCACCACTCCGGCGACACCCCGTGACCCGTCGGCGCGGTGAAACGCGCTGAATTGCATCAGATGCAACATTTTGCATGGTGGCGGCAGTGATGTTTCCCCTGGTCGGCAACTCCCCGTGCTGGTCCTGGCGACAGGATGATCACTGTACTGACCTGCAACCTAGCATGCAGACTCAACAATGATGCATCTGATACAACAGGAGTGTGAATGTGCAAGCGCCGGGTTCGGCTCGTCTTGTGCTGGCGTGGAATGTCATCCACCTCGACCCGGCGCCGGCTGTGTTCGACGCGATGCTGGAGGGGTGGGCGAGGCAGCAGTCCGCCCGGTTCCTGAGGGAGAAGACGATCAGACCTCGGCTGCGGCTGATCAAACGGCTTGAGGAGTTCACCGGCCTGTACCCATGGCAGTGGACTCCTGTGGACGGTGAGGCGTTCATCGCGCATCTGCGGAGCGGAACCAGTGCGATCCAGATGTCCACGGCCCGCACCTACGAGGTGACCATCAGCCTGTTCCTTGAGTACCTCCTCGACGTTCGTTACGAGTGGATCGACGCGTGCCGGGAGCGCTTCGGGGAGGTTCCGCAGGTTGTCTTCCATGAGGGTAACTCGGTTCTACACACGGTCGAGTACGAGGCGGACCCGCGGCGTCGTCCGCTGACCTATGACGAGGTCCAGGCCCTATTCGACGCCGCCGACGCCCGGCCGAGTCGAATACGCGGCCAGGGCCGCAAGGGCGCCCTGGCAGCCCTGCGTGACGCGGCAGTGATCAAGACCGTCTACGCCTACGGCACACGTCGCACCGAGTCGTCCAAGGTCGATCTCGCTGATCTGCGCCGGAATCGCAAGATGCCGCAGTTCGGCAAGTACGGCAGCGTCATGGTGCGGTTCGGCAAGTCGAGCAAGGGGGCGCCACCGAAACGGAGGACCGTGCTGCTGATCCCGGAGATGGACTGGTTCACCGACAGTCTGGATCACTATCTGACCGACGTCCGCCCGCAGTTCACCCCGGGGCGGCACCCTGCTCTGTGGGTCACCGAACGGGTCGGCCGACTGTCTCCACGGTCGATCAACGAGGCGTTCATCGCCGCCCGTCGGGACGCCGACCTCGACGAGGATCTCGACCTGCACTGCCTGCGGCACAGCTGGATCACGCACGCGACCGAGTTCGGCTATCCGGCCCGGTTCGTTCAGGAAAATGTCGGACATTCTCACGCATCGACCACGGCGATCTACATGGGGGTCTCGAACGAGTACCGCAACGCCATGCTGGAGGCTTCCTTGAAGAACCGACTGGGCGACTACTGGGATGTGACACCGTGATCAAAAAGATGGGCTACCAGTGGCAGCTGCGGCAGCTGATGGCAGCGCGCCAGATGTTCCAGACTTCCGACCTGGTCCCGCTGCTTGCCGAACGCGGCATCGTCCTCTCGCGTGAGCAGGTCTACCGCCTGGTGACCCAGGCACCGCAGCGGATGAGCATGGACACCCTCGTGGCGCTCTGCGACATACTCGACTGCACACCGAACGATCTGATCAAACCGGAAGTCGTCAACACTCAGCTCCGCAAGACCGCGAGTGGCGAGACGGGGCCGACGCCGATCGCCGCGCCCCGCAGCGTCGTTCGCCGCCCAGGCAAGAAGTGAGACGTCCTGTGCCAGCCCCGCACCTCCGGAGGCTCGAACTCGCCGAGACACGGGCACGACTGATCACCCGAATCGTACAGGCAGTTCCGGCCCTGACCGAGGAAGAGACCCAGGCCGCTCTGGAGCATGTCCGGGCTTGGTCTCCCCAGGCGGCACGCGTGCTGGATGCCCACTTCACCGAGAACCCCTCCGCGCTCACCGCTCCTTCCCCACACTGCCCAGCCACCCTGCCCCGTCTGCTCCAACATCTCACGGCCCTTGGCCACGGCGACACCATCACCCCCCTTGGCTGCGCGGTCTGCGGCGAATCAACCCGGGAACTGAACCGTCTGTCACCGCAAGGACGCTGTTGCAGCTGGTGCGTGGAACGGGACGAAGCGAAGCGGTGCGCCCGCTCTACCGGGCAGCCCGGAAAGCCACCGAATAGCGCACGGCCGGAACGCAGCCCCTTCATCAGGAGACCAGGCCGCCGTCGACGCGTTCCGCGCGGTGCTCACCGCCCGCAAGAACCCGCAGTCCTGGACGCCGCGCTGCGACCAGGACGTCGCCGTATTCGCCGGTCACTAACTTGACCTTGACACGATGACAAGGTTTTCACTTGGACGCAGGAGGTGGTCCCGATCAACACGACCCACGTAACCCCGCAGAACGCCCGTGTGACCAACGCCCTGGGCGCCGAGGACTTGTCAGTCCGGCTTCAGACGGCCCTGGCGGTCGGCTCGAATCCCGACCCCGTGTTTCTGGAGACGCTCGTCGAGCGGTGCGCGGTCGAGCCGGACTTCTTCGTACGAGACATGCTGTCCTGGGCGCTGACCCGCCTCCCGCCGGAGGCCACCCTGCCCCGGATCCGCCATGAGCTCGCCTCCGAGCGTACCCAGGCCCGCAGCCAGGCGCTGCACACACTCTCCAAGATCGGCGACAAGAGCACGTGGGCCTGGGTCACCCGCGACATGCTGCGGGACGCCGACGACGAGGTCGCGCGGACCGCGTGGCGCGTCGCGGTCGTCTTCGTGCCCGAGGGCGAGGAGAAGGACCTGGCCGACGAACTGGTTCAGCAACTCGGCCGCGGCGACCGCACTGTGCAGCTGAGTCTGAGCCGGGCCTTGGCCGACCTCGGTGACGTGATCAGGTCGGCTCTGGAGAGGGCCGCGGAGAGTTCCGACCCGGCGGTGGCCGCGCACGCCCGTGCCACCGAGTTGCTCCGGCAGAACCCGGAGACCGGTTTCGACGTGGCCCTCGCCGAGGCGAAGCGCATGGTCGCACTCGGTCCGGAACGAGCCGCTGCCGCCGCGGCTGCGTCGGCAGGCACCGAAACCTCGGAGGCCGCTGAGCCCGCGGAGACGACCGAGTCGATGGAGACCGCGGAGGCTGCAGAGGCATCGGAGGGCGGGGATTGCTGATCGGCGATGTGGCCCGTCGCTCCGGGGTGAGCACCCGGATGCTCCGGCACTACGACGCCCTCGGGTTGGTGCGGCCCACGGGCCGCACTGTCGGTGGCTACCGCGAGTACTCCGCCGAGGATGTCCGCAGGATCTTCCATGTGGAGAGCCTGCGGTCCCTCGGGCTCTCGCTCAAGCAGATCGGGCGCGCGCTGGAGGACCCAGCCTTCACTCCGTCCACCCTGGTCAGCGACCTCATCCGGCGGACGGAGGACCGCCTGGCGCGGGAACAGGAGCTGCTCGAGCGGCTCCATGCGATCGACGCGTCGGCCCCCACCGACTGGCAGGGAGTGCTGCGCATCGTCGCACTCATGCGGGAACTCAACTCGCCCAGCGCCGCGCGCAGACAGCAGGCCGTCCTGGCCCGGCCGGAGGACGTGCCGGTATCCGCCGAACTGCTGGTTGGGGCGGTCCTGACCGAATCAGACCCTCACGTCGCAGGCGCCCTGCGCTGGGCGCTCGCCCGATCGGGCGGCGACGGTGTGGCGACGCTGTACGCCGGCACGCACTCAAGGGACGCCGACATTCGGCGGCGCGCGGTGCTGGCGATCGCCGAGCTGCCAGAGGCTCCGGGTGCTACGGCGGTGCTCGCGGACGCCCTCGGGGACCCGGACACGACGGTGCGCAGGCACGCTGCTCTGGCTCTGGGCAGGCAGGGCGAGGCCGCGGCCGTGCCCACACTCGTCAGCATGGTGGTGGAGGGCTCCAACGACGTGGACGCCGCGGAGGTTCTGGGAACGCTGTCCCTGGACCCCCGGTGCACGGACTGGATCACGACCGCCCTGGTCGACGAACTGGCCGCGCCCACCGCGGACTCCGTGACACGGATCCGCCTTACCCAGGCGCTGGTCGAGCTCGCGGGAACCACCGCGCAGGAGGTCCTGCGCCAACTGGCCCACGACGACGACAGCGCTGTCGCCCTCGTCGCCTCAGCCCTTGTCGGAGTTCTCAAAGAGCGATCCCTCGAAGACCAAGCTGACGAGCATTCCTGAAAGCGCGATCTGAACGAGGCATCAGCCATGGCCTCTCAAGGCGCTTCACGAGAGGCTCGCCTCGGAGGCAGTCGGTGTCACGGGCATAGCTGGACGGCAGTGTGTGCACACCGCAGGTGCGTCTCGGCCCGGGAATCGCCGGGTGAGCGCCTCGGCCACCCGGACGCTGGCAAAGGGTCGGTGCTCATACGTCGATCCTCCAGGCGGCCGAATAGCGCAGCCCTGGAACACTGCCCCTTCACCAGTACGGGCGTCGCCCGCTTGACCGGGAGTGAGAGCACCAGGCTGAGCGCTCCTGAGGCGGCGTGCACCGCCGTAGTCTCGGGCTACCTGGCCACCCCACCCGACCTGCGAGGTCTCATGCCCGAGCACAGCACGCCCGCCGCAGTCGCCCACCGTTTCCTCCAGGCGTTCGGCGACCGGGACTGGGAGGCTCTCGGTGAACTGTTCGCGAAGGACATCGCCTGGAGCATGCCCGGCTCGGGCACGATCTCCGGGAACGCGCACGGGCCGGAGGAGGCGCTGCGCCGGGCCCGGGAGATCGCGGCCGGCGGAGTGCGCACCGAGCTGCTCCACGTCCTCGTCGGCGCCCGGGGCGTCGCCCTGTCGCTGCGCAACACCGCGGAAGCGCCGGACGGACGCCTCCTCGACGAACACCTCGCGACCGTCCTCGGCATCCGGCATGGTCTGATCGCCACCATCGACAGCTACCTCTCGGACGTCGACGGCATGTCCGCCTTCTTCGTACGGTGAGGGTCCACCCCGGAACTGTGGCTTCCATCACGGCGGACATGATCATGACCTGATGAGATCGCCGAATGCTCGGAGTCCTCCTTCGTTTCCTGCCGTTCTGGGTCCGTGAGCCCTTGCTCATCGTGATCGGGTCGGTTCTCGGCGTACGTCTCGTCCATCTCGCCATCGACGATCAGGACCTGGTGGTCGCCGCTATCAGCGCCGTATTTCTCCTGTTCACCGCCGTACGGGTCCACGGGGTGGTCCGAGCGCTGCGCGCACGCCGGAACGGGGACGGGACGGCCCCCGCGGACCCGAGCGGCACCGCTGCCCCGGTGCCGGTACCCGCCCCGCCCCAGGGAGCACCCGGACCGCGTCCCGTCCCGGCCGCCCCGGAGAAGGAACCCAACGCGTGGGGCCAAACGGCTGCGGCCCTGGGCGTGTTCGCGGCGCTTGCGGGCTCCATATGGCTGGGTCCGCGCGTGCTCCCGTCGAACGACACCACACCGAGGGTCGCCTCGTGCGAGAAGGAAGAACACGGGAAGCTGCCCAAGGTCCTTCACGAAGGCGCCCCGGCCGGCGACCGGCGACGACCTGTGCGAGGCCCTCAACCGGCCCGATCTCGCCCGACTTCTCGGGACCCCCGGAGAGATCGCGACCACGGCCTCCGGAAGCAACAACACCGGGCTCCTCACCGACGGGAAGGTCGCCCAGCCCGAAGCCGAGATCATGTTCGACACGTACACGGTGAACCTGTCGGCGACCTACAACGAGCTGTCGACCGCCCAGCGCGTGAAGCTGATGAAGTTCGGCGACGAGCAGGACGTCAAGACCCTCACGGTGCTCGGCCGGCCCGCCGTCTTCTCCTCGGACCACACCATGAAGATCGAGTTCAGCCTCGGGGGCGAGGGATCGAGCGGACCGGTCGAGCAGGGCCCCCTGGCGCGAACCCTGTCCGTGGCCCTGGACCCGAAGGACCGGGGCGGCTACTTCGAACTCACCGTGTGGAGCAAGTCCGGAGCCCTCCCGGACGACATCGCTCTCCGCGGCATCGCCGAGAAGGTTCTGCCGACGATCAGCGAACGGACCTGAGGACGCCTTCCACCGTCGGGCCCCGCTCCCGCGTGTCCGGCAAACCGTGTCAAGGTGGCCAACCTGGGCCGCTTACAACCCAGTTGGGCGCGGCGACAAGGCGCTTACCACACCCGGGCGTTGTGACAACGTCTTTCACGACGAAGTAAACTCGTACGTTGGCTAGGCACTTTGACGGGCCCCGTCACCCGACAGAGTGACTACCATGAGCGGCGTACTCGAACCGGAAGACGGCCTACCGTCTTTCAGTGTCTCAGTGATGCGCCCGTCATGGACGTACTCCTGTTCTCGGACCGAGGGACCGCTGAATGCCAGTGACTGCTCGCCCCCGCCAGCGCCGATCCGCGCGAGGGACGCGCTCACCGGGTGTGTTTCCCTGGGCGGTGGTGGTCGTCACCGCCGCGGGAGCCGCCGCGGCCGTCGCCCTCGCGCCCCACAACGCCCGTGCCTGGGTGGCCGGGACGGTGATCGTCGCGTGGGTCTGCGTCGTGGTCGTCGCCGGCACCGCGTCCGCGCGGCTGGGCCGGGCCCTGCGCCGCGCGGAGTCGCGCGGCGAGGAGCTGGAGACGACCAAGGCGCACTGGATGCGGCACGGCGCGGAAACGGACCAGCTGGTCACCACGACACTGCCGGCCGTCGTCCGGCAGGTGAAGAGCGGCACCGGCCCCGGCGAGGCCCTGTCCGGGCTGCCCACGCCCTCCGACCCGTACCTGCGACGGCTGCTGCACGTCTTCGCGACCGAGATGGCCGAGTCGGCCCGGGAGACCGCCGAGGCCCGCTCCGAACTGGAGCGGACACGTGCCGAGATGGGCCAGTGGACCGCCCAGCTCGACCACGTGACGAAGGAGACGCTGCCCGCCGCCGTCACCTTGCTGCGCGAGGGCAGCTCCGCCGAGACCGTCCTCGCCAAGCTCGACTGGCCGGCCCACCCGCTGCTGCGCGGCCCCGGCGAGTCGTTCGTCCGCGAACTCGCCTACAGCGAACGCCGTTCCGCCGCCGCCCAGGCCGCCTCCGCCAAGGCACTGAGCCGGGTGCAGGCCAAGATCGTCAGCATGCTCGCCGAGCTGCGCGACCTCCAGGAGCGGCACGGCGCGGAGGTCTTCGGCGACCTGCTGCGCCTGGACCACGCCACCTCCCAGCTCGGCCTCATGACCGACCGACTGGCCCTGCTGATGGGCGGCCGCTCCAGTCGCGTCTGGAACAAGCCGATCGTCATGGAGAGCATCCTGCGCGGCGCGGTCGGCCGGATCGCCGCGTACCGGCGGGTGCGGCTGCACAACTCCAGCAAGGGCGCCATCGCGGGCTTCGCGGCCGAGGGCGTGATGCACCTGCTGGCCGAACTCATGGACAACGCGGCCAACTTCTCGCCGCCCATCGACGAGGTCCACGTGTACGTGGAGGAGCGGAGCGCCGGCCTCGTCGTCACCATCGAGGACAGCGGCCTGAAGATGTCCGACGCCGCCATGCGCCGCGCGGAGGAGTCGGTCTCCGGCCGTACCACCGACCTCGCCTCGCTCCAGGGCACCCGGCTGGGCCTGGGCGTCGTGGGGCGGCTCGCCGCCAAGTACGGCATCAGCGTCAACTACCGGCCGTCCTCCCGCGGAGGCACCGGCGTCGTCGTCCTGCTGCCGCCTCAACTCGTGGCGCAGCAGCGCGAGCCCGTCACCGTGGAGCCCCCGCGGCCCAGCGCGGAGCTGCCGCGTCCCGCCGCCGTCGCCCCCGCTGCGGAGGCCGTCCCGGCGGCCGGCCCGGGGCCGGTCGTACCGGCCGGCCCGCGGGCGGTCGTACCGGCCGAGGTGATGGCACGAACCGACGATCCTCGCGCCGACGACCCCCGCGCCGACGACCCGCGCGTCCGTAGCGCCGCCACCCCGAACGGGCTGCCCGTCCGGGCCCCCGGCCGCACCATGGCCGAGGCGGAGCGCACGAGGCCGAAGGCCGCGCCCGAGCGCACCGGCCGGGAACCCGGCGCCGCCGGGCCCGCACGTGACGCCGGCAGCCGGTTCGGAGCCTTCCACCGCGGCCGCCAGTCGGGGTCGGCGGCCGTCGACGGCGCGTCCGGCGGCGTCCCGGGCGGACCCGAAGCCGTCCCCGGGACGGACGAGTAGAGCCGGCCCGCACACCACCCGAGGCGCTCACAGCCCCTCACCCCCCACTGATTCGCGCCACCACGTTGGATTGGAGGAACGGGTCGGGTGACCGTCGACCGGTCATGACCCGCCCCGCCCGTCATGGACACCACTGACAACAGCCTCACCTGGCTCCTGAAGAGCCTCTTGGAGCGGACGCCGGGCACCCGTCACGCACTCGTCCTGTCCCGGGACGGCCTGAAACTCTGCTGGACGGAACACCTGACCCTGGACCAGGCCGACCAGCTGGCCGCCATCTGCTCCGGCATCCAGGCTCTGGCGCAGGGCGCCTCGGTGGAGTTCGGGGACGGCTCGGGCGGCGTCCGGCACTCCATGACCGAGTTCCACGGCGGCCTGCTGTTCATCGTGGAGGCCGGACAGGGCGCGCACCTCGCCGTCATCGCCGACGAGAACGCCGACCCGGGCGTGGTCGGCCACCAGATGACGGAGCTGGTGGACCAGATCGGCGAGCACCTGCGCGCCGAACCGCGCACCCCCGTGATCCAGAATGCCTCCACATGACCCGCAAGCCCGTCGACATCGGCGTACCCGACCGGCTGTACATGGTCACGGGCGGCCGGAGCGAGGCAGACAACTCACTGGACCTGGTGACGCTGATCGTCAGCGAGTGCGAGCCCACGGCGGGCATGCAGTCCGAGCACACGCGGATCCTCGACCTGTGCCGGCACCCCACCGCGCTGGTCGAGGTCTCGGCGGAGCTGAAGCTGCCCATCACCGTCGTACGGATCCTGCTCGGCGACCTCATCGACATGGGCAAGGTCAGCGCCCGTCACCCCCGCGCGGCCGGCTCCGTCGCGGCCCTTCCCGAAACCGCCCTGCTCCAGGAGGTGCTCCATGGGCTCCGCAACCTCTGAGGTGCCCTCCCAGCGCACGCCGCTGGCCGACGCCGCCGAGATCGGCCTGAAGATCGTCGTCGTGGGCGGATTCGGCGTCGGGAAGACGACGCTGGTCCGCTCCGTGAGCGAGATCCGCCCGCTGAACACCGAAGAGGTGATGACGCAGGCGGGCCAGGGCGTGGACGAGACGGCCGGTGTCGAGCGCAAGACCACGACGACCGTCGCCTTCGACTTCGGGCGTATCTCCCTGAACGAGCGGATGGTGCTCTACCTGTTCGGCGCACCGGGACAGGAACGCTTCTGGTTCCTGTGGGACCGGCTGTTCTCCGGCACGCTCGGCGCGGTCGTCCTGGTCGACACCCGCCGCATGGCGGACTCCTGGTACGCCATCGACCGGCTGGAGCACCACAAGACGCCGTTCGTGGTCGCCGTCAACCGGTTCGACGACGACCCGAGCCGGTTCTCCCTGGACGAGATACGCCAGGCGCTCGCCCTCGGTGACCACGTGCCCATGGTCGACGCCGACGCACGCGTCAGGTCCTCCGGGAAGGACGTCCTGATCACGCTCGTGGACCACCTCTACACGCAGGCCCTGTCCCGGGAGGGGACACAGTGAGCGAGCACACCGACGCCCCGTCGCCGACCACACCGCCGGCGGGCTGCCCCGCGCACGGCTCCGCCGTACGGCTGGGCGGCCTGGAGTACCAGCAGACCCCCTCCCAGCTGTACCGCGCGATGCGCCGGGAACACGGCGCGGTGGCGCCCGTGCTGCTGGACGGCGACATCCCCGCCTGGCTGGTCCTCGGCTACCCCGAGGTCTGCTACGTCACCGGCCACGACGAGCTGTTCGCCCGGGACTCCCGGCGCTGGAACCAGTGGCCGAACATCCCCGAGGACTGGCCCCTGCTGCCGTTCGTCGGCTACCAGCCGTCCGTGCTGTTCACCGAGGGCCCGGAGCACCAGCGCCGCGCCGGTGTCATCACGCATGCCCTGGAAGGCGTCGACCAGTTCGAACTGGCCCGTGAGTGCCAGTCGATCGCCGAGCAGCTGATCAGCGGCTTCGCCGGCAGTGGCGAGGCGGAGCTGATGGGCGTGTTCGCCCACGCCCTGCCCGCCCGCGCGGTGCTGTGGATGTGCGGGATGCCGCAGGACAGCGCGGACACCGAGCGGCTCGTCGACGACCTGCGGATCTCACTGGACGCCGAGGAGGGGGACGACCCGGTCGCGGCGTATCTGCGCGTCGGCGCCCGTATCGCGCAGCTGGTCAAGGAGAAGCGGGAGCGTCCCGGCCCGGACGTCACCTCCCGGATGATCCTCGACCCGGCCGGGCTGAGCGACGAGGAGATCGTCCAGGACCTGATCTCCGTCATCGCGGCGGCCCAGCAGCCGACCGCCAACTGGATCTGCAACACCCTGCGGCTGCTCCTGACCGACGAGCGGTTCGCCGTCAACGTCTCCGGCGGCCGGGTGAGCGTCGGCGACGCGCTCACGGAGGTGCTGTGGCTGGACACACCGACGCAGAATTTCATCGGCCGCTGGGCGGTGCGCGACACCCAGCTCGGCGGGCGGCTCATCCGCGAGGGCGACTGCCTCGTCCTCGGCCTGTCGGCGGCCAACACGGACCCGCAGATCTGGCCCGACTCGCACGTGGGCGCCGAGAACTCCGCCCACCTGTCCTTCAGCAACGGGGAGCACCGCTGCCCCTATCCGGCCCCGCTCCTGGCGGACGTGATGGCGCGGACGGCGGTGGAGACCCTGCTGGAGCGGCTGCCCGACCTGGTACTGGCCGTCGACACCGCGGAGTTGACCTGGCGTCCGTCGATCTGGATGCGCGGACTGGCGTCCCTGCCGGTGCGCTTCACACCGTCGGCGCACTGACCACGCCCGCCACGGGCCTGCCGGGCATCGTCGCCGATGCCCGGCACGCGGAGGGCGCGCGAGCGGGCCGACCGGCCGGCGGTCAGCCGGCGACCGGGGTGAATCGCACCGGCAGCGACTGCGGTCCACGGGTGAAGACGCCCTGCTCGACCGGGTCGAATCCGTCGGCGAGACGGAGGTCCGGCATGGCGTCGAGCAGTTGGTTCAGGCCGATCTCGACCTCCGACTTGGCGAGCAGCGCGCCGACGCAGAAGTGCCGCCCGAGGGCGAAGGCGAGGTGGTCGGCGGCGGCCGAGAACGCGGACGTCGTGCTCAGGTCGTCGCGGAAGATGTCGAACCGGTCGGGTTCGCGGTAGCGGCGCTCGTCCCGGTTGGCGGCGCCGATCAGGCAGGTGACGGTGGCGCCCTTCGGGATGCCGCCGCCGGAGACCTCGACGTCGGCGGCGGCCTGCCGCATGATCATGTGCACGGGCGGGGTGTAGCGCAGGGTCTCCGCGAAGGCCGCCGGTATCAGGCCGCGGTCCGCGCGGACGGCGGCCAACTGGTCCGGATGCAGCAGCAGGTTGGCCAGGATGCTGGCGATCGCCTTGTCGGTGGTCTCGCCCCCGGCGGCCAGCAGGAGGCTGCAGAACGCCTTGATGTCCTCGTCGCTCATCCGTACGCCGTCGACCTCGGCGGCGCAGAGGGTGGACAGCAGGTCGTCGCCGAGGTTGTCGCGCCGTTCCCGGATGATCGGGATCATGTACTCGGCGAACTCCACCCGGGTGCGCTCGCCGGCGGCGGTCACCTCGGGATCGCCGGACAGGTTGCCGAGGAAGGCGATCACCGCCGTGTACCAGCGGTGGAATCGGGCGTGGTCGGCCTTGTCGAGCCCCAGCATGTCCGCGATGACGTTGACCGGGAAGCGGGTGGCGTAGTCACGGACGATGTCGGCGGAGCCGGACTCGCGGAAGCCGTCGATGAGTTCGCGCGAGTTGCGCTCGATGACCGGCAGGAACTTCTCCTGGAGGTCGCCGCCGCGGAACGCCGGCGCGACGAGGGCCCGGCGCACCGCGTGCTCCCGGCCGCTGAGCTGGAGGATCGTCTTGCCGTGGACCGGCTCCAGCTGCCAGTCGTAGTTGTCCGTCGTGAACTCGGACTTCTTGTCCTTGAAGACCCGTTCGACGTCGTCGTAACGGGAGATGATGTAGCTCTGGGTGGCCTCGTGCCAGATCAGCGGTTGTTCCTCCCGCATGACCGCGTACGCGGGGTAGGGGTCCGCGGCGAACTCGGGTGAGAGGATGTCGGGCGCCTGCCGGGCAGTGGACACGGAACTCCTCGAAGTAGACGTACATCTTTCAAGGAGCAGATTATTGATCTTCCGGTGGCTCAAACAGTCCTCCTGCGGCCGAAGTTGAGCGCATCCGCTCGCGAGACTCCTCGATGTGGTGCAGATACCGGCGAGTCCATGCGCACATGCCGTAGATGGTGCGTCGCAGCTCCTGTCCCGCCTCCGTCAGCGTGTACTCCACGCGTGGCGGCACGGTCGGGTAGACGGTCCGCCGCACGAGGCCGTCCCGTTCGAGTCCGCGCAGCGTCTGCGTGAGCATCTTGTGGCTGATGCCCTCCACCTCACCGCGCAGTCGCGTGAAGCGCAGGGTGCGCTCGCCGAGGACGCTGACGACCAGCGGCGTCCACTTGTTCGCGATACCCGAGAAGATCTCCCGCGCCAGGGAATGCGCGCGCGTCACCTCGGCGTCCTCCGGAACGCTCCCGACCTCTTCGGTAACCACCGGGTGCCCTTCTTTCGGAAAAGTGCTCTCTTCCCTCTGACCTCGCGGCTCTCCTACGGTTCCCACGTTGTCAACCTACCGTGAGGACAGGCCATGACCTTTCACAAGACGACCATTCTCAAGACGTACGCCCGCCTGTGGACCGACGACCTGGACATGTCGCTGGGCCTCTTGCGCGAACTGACCGGTGCCGAGCCCGACCTTCGCTTCGCCTTCGACTCCGTCGAGATCGCGGCGGTCGGCGACTTCCTCGTCATCGCGGGGCCGCCCGCGGAGCGTGCCCGCTACGCCCACGCGAGCGCCACCGTGATCGTCGACGACCTCGACGCGCTGACCGAGACGCTCGCGGCAGCCGGCGCCGAGATCACCACACCGGAGGGCACGAGCGCCACCGGCCGGTTCCTGTACGCGCGTCATCGCGGCGGCGCGGAGGTCGAGTACGTGGAGTGGGTCCCGGAGCTGGTGGAGCGCATCGTGCGGGGGTAGCGGTCGGGTCCGCCCCGGTCGCCGGGCAACTCTCGTGCTACTGCGTGACCTTCCGCTCGACGGCGGCCTTGACCAGGCCCGCGAAGAGGGGGTGGGGGCGGGTGGGGCGGGAGCGCAGTTCGGGGTGGGCCTGGGTGGCGACCAGGTAGGGGTGGACGTCGCGGGGGTATTCGACGTACTCCACGAGC
>NZ_JANUGP010000015.1 GCF_024753135.1 Streptomyces pyxinicus
GCTTCTTGGGTCAGCCCCGCACGCAACCGCAACTGCCGAATCGCCATGGCGAAGAGGTCTCCCATAGAGACCTTCCTACCAGGACGATAGCAACGAGTAATCCGGTCACGGGCACCTGGCGGGTAGTGCTTGTCCCGAGCCCGGAGAGCCACATCCCGGAGGGAGGGAACCGGGGCCAGATCACCACGTACATGACGATCGAGCAGAACTTCGGGAGCCTGCACGCCACGCTCCGTACGAAGGAGAGCGAGGGCATGCCTGGACGTGACCAGCGGAAGGACGAGGCGGGCCGCGCGGGGCTCTCGTGGCCTGAGCCGGGCGTAGCCCGCTGCAGACTGCGCCTGCGTGCCCGACTCGCCACCCGATATCAGGCACTGTTCGCGGCAGCTGCTCTACGCATCAACTCCGCGGCTGCGGCGACCAGTCAAGGTCAGACGATGTCCAGGCTGTCGACCCGGTTGTTCCAGGTGTTGTACACGGTGCCGCCGCAGTTGTAGTCGGAGAGGTCGCGCACGGCAGCCCCCGGCCCCAGCACGATGGAGTTGTCGCACTCAGACCATAGGTAGACGGTGCGGCTGGTGTTGTTCCAGACGCTGGAGACCTTGCCCCGCACCTTGGAGCCCACCGTGTAGTAGCCCGGCCCGGAAGCTGCGGACCACGCCGCTCCGTCGTAGCCGGGGTAGTCCCAGAGGCACACCCAACCACTCTTGCAGTCCGACGACGCGGCGGACGCGCTTCCGCTGGAGCCGGCCAGGAAGGTGGCGGCCATGGCGGCGGAAAGCGCGACAGCAGAGAAAGCCCGTCGCATGCGCATGTGTGACTCCGTTTCTGATGAAAGAACATGGCCCGGCCGCGATCAGCCAGCGCGAATCTAGCAGCAACCCAAGAAAGGGCCCCAGAGATTTTCGGCGATAATCGCGAACGATTTTCAGTCAGCCGGAAGCCCTCCATTCGATCGGAATTGAGAATTCCGGGTCAATATCGCGACGTTCCCCTGTTTAAGTTTTCGAATTCACTTATTATTAACTTGCATTACGTATATGGCATTCGCGGCCATGCGCCGGCGGGATCCGCAGGGCCTCGGGCCGTCCCGGAGCGGCTGCCAAGGGCGGGCGGTTCAGTACTTGCCACCTCGGGCTGAGTTGCGTGCGGAGGGCGGCGCGGGCCAGCAGCGGTCAAGGCAAGGCGCGTGCCCTGCGGGCGGCGCACCGGAGCCGCCCGCAGGGCACGTTGTGGTGAGGTCACCCTCCGCCGGTCAGGCGGTCACCAGCCTGGTGTCGTGGCGATCTTGCCGCCCCAGGTCTCCTGCTTGGTGCCCCCGGCGGAGTTCCACCACCAGTGCGCGAGTGTCCCGTCGGACGCGGCGCCGTAGACGTGCTGGGTGTCGCCCGCCGCCTGCGCCACCGGGTCCGAGGTGATCGTGCCGGACCACACGGCGTAGTTGTTGCCCGTGGTCGGATCCCACCACCAGTGGGCGAGAGTGTTACCCGTGGTGCGGGCGAAGACATGCTGCTGCCCCCCGTGCACGAACGAGATGGGGGGGCCGGCGAGCGCGGTCGGGGTGCTCAGCACCTGGCTCTTGACCACCTGGTCCGCGCTGTCCCACCACCAGTGGATGAGCCGGTTCTGCGGGTCGGCCCCATAGACGTGCAGCTGACCCCTTTGAACGAAGGCGGTGGCAGCGCCCTTGGCCGATCCCGGCCAGAGTTCGTGCCGGATGCCCGGCCCCTTCGTCCACCACCAGTGGTGGAGCCGGCCGTCGATGCCGACGGCCCAGACGTGCCGCTGCTCGCCGTAGCGCACAGCTACGGGGTCGCCGGCGAGAGTGCCTGCACCGGCCCAGGTCAGCTGCTTCACGGAGACGGTGGTGGGGCCCCACCAGGTGTCCAGCAGGCGCCCGTCCGTCGTGCGGACCCAGGCGTGCTGCTCGCCGGAGGCGACGAAGCCGGTGGGCGCCCCGGCCACCGTGCCCGCGCCGAGCCAGGTCTGGGACGAGAGGCCGGACGTGCCCCAGAACCGATGGATGAGGCTGCCATCGGTTCCGCGTGCCAGGACGTGCTGCTGGGCGCCATCGTTGAAGGCGACCGCCTTGCCCGAGGTGCCCGTGCCCCAGGTGCCGCGCTTGACCCTGCCGTCGGCCTCCTCGAACCAGTGGCCCAGGTCGCCCGTGGGCGTCGGCGCGAAGAGGTGCAGCTGGTCGGGGCTGGTGGTGGCCAGCGCTCCGGTGTTCTGGTTCAGGGTGAGGGAGCCGGCGCCGGCGGGGAGGTCCAGGTCGGCTTCGGTGAACGTGGTGAACCTGACGTCCTCGTGCTGATCCGTGGTCCCGGCTTCGTAGAGGATGCCGTAGGTTCCGCCGCCCAGGGAGGTCATAGAGCTGTAAGCAGAGATGCCGTCCTTCACCAGGGCGCCGTCCTCAGGGTCCTGCCAGGTGAGGCCGCCGTCGAAGGAGGAGCGGATGGTGAGGTCCTCGCGGCTGGCGCCGGCCGGAGCGGCGAACAGGGCCCGATCGTAGCCGTCGCGGCCCTTCTCCCGGAGGGCGAGGGTCGACGCCTGCACGCCGCCGTCGGGCAGGTCCATGTCCGCAAGGAGTGCGAAGTCGGACTTGAAGCTGAGCCCCTGGTCACCGGAGACCGCGTAGACCGCCCTGTCCCTGGTCCCGGGGTCGCCCTCCTCGTTGCGCGCCGTCACGAACAGACTGCCGTCACCGCGCTCGAACAAGCTCAGCTCCTGTGCACCGATGGCGGGTTCGGCGCCGAGAGAGGAGGCGCCGAGCCTCCAGGTGAGGCCGCCGTCGTCGCTGTAGATGAGCGCTCCGCCCAGGTTGGCCGGCGCGGCCCCCGGCGCCACGCGAACTGTCATGCCGGCGACCAGGCGTCCGGCATGCCGGCCATGGGTGAGCTGGATGGCGCTCGCGGGACCTGTCGACATCTGACCGGCGTACAGGACTCCCCAGGCGGTCGACCAGACGTTGGCGGAGATATCGGCCGCGGCCGTCCAGTGCAGGCCGTCGTCCTCACTGGTGGTGCGGTGAATGTGGTCGTAATTCTCGGTGTAGAGCACGACGACCCGCCCCGAGGCGGCGTCGACCACCGGTGACACGTTGTGGTAAATGTGCCCGGCGCTGTGCCGGGCCACCACCTGCAAGGCACTCCATGCGCCGTTGACGTAGCGCTTCACGACGATGTCGATGGAGGCTGTGTCGGAGCAGCTGCCAAGCCGGCCCTCGGCGAAGGCGAGCACGGTGCCGTCGGCGGCCTCGACCACCGCGGGGGCCCGGAAGCACACATAGGGGGCGGACGCCCCGGCCTCGCGCTCGCCCTCGGTGAAGACCGTCGTCTGCGGCCTGGTCAGCGGAGCCGCCGCCGCGACACCGGCGGGCAGGACCAGCGCGGACAGCACCGCCCAGACCACCGCGACAACGGTGACCAGGGCCGCGCCCCTTCGGCCGCCGTGGGAAGGTCGTCTCCTGCCCACCGACCCGTGTGACCTGGCAGACCCCTCGCCACCACGCATCTCCCACTCCCATACCTATGAAGGGGTCGGGCGCCCGGAAACTCCCCTAGCCGGTTCCCCCGTCGTACGGTGCCCCCGCCCGGCCACCAGGCAGTCTCGCCTCGGCCCATGAACGATGCATGAGCAGGGGACGAATAGTGTCGCTTCCGGCTGCCGGCGGGCGTGCGGGCTGCTTCGACCCGGAGTCATGCGATCCCCCCTTCAGGTCGCGACCGTCGCGCGCCGGCTGATGCTCTCGCCCACTCCGGCCCCCGTCCATACCGGGTATACCGGGTCGAGGAACGTCACCTGCCACGCCGCAGCGACCTCACGTACGGCCTGGCGGTCGCACCCGGGCTGGGTAGTTGCTGCTCCGTCGAACGGGTGGAGACGTCCAACGATGCCCGGCAGCCACCGGATCGGCCTCCTGGCCAGCCGGGTCCATGGCGCGCAGGTAGGTGGCGCGGGCGTCGGCGATCTCGCGCTCTATCGTCGCCCGTACCTCGGTGGTGACGGCGGCGACGCCGGCTTGGTCGGTCAGATCGGTCGATCAGGTCGCCGCGACCAGCCCAGCTTCCACGATCGCGGTCTCGGTCCGGCGCCGGTAGAGGAGGACGGCCGCCACGGTTGTGTTCCTCGGGCGTCCTGGAGGACGGCCGCCGCATTCTCGGTGATCCAATACGTCACTTCCCCCGGAGCCGAGCGACATGAGCCCGACATGCAGCTTCACTTCTGACGGGAGGACGGCAGTGGCGGTCGGATCCGTCTGCCGCTGCCGCTGCCGCGCTCAGGACACGTGTCCGACTGGTTCCGCTCCGGTCTGGATCAGGAAGCCGGTGAGTGCGTGGGCGAGTCGTTCGGGTTGGTCCTCGGGGATGAGGGTGGACGAGTCGGCGATCTCGATCAGTCGGCCCTGCGGGTACAGCTCCGCCAGCCGGGGGCCGTGCTCACGCGGCATCAACCGGTCCTCGGCCGCCCAGACGACCAGTACCGGGCGGTCGAATTCACGCAGTCGCTCGCTCCAGGCAAGCAAGGTTTTCCGTCCGGGTGCTCCGGTGGCGAATTTGGCGAAGTCCTTGCGGATAGCTCTGCTGCGGGTGGCCGGAGCGAACCAGTCGTCCATGATCTCGTCGGGTACCCCCCGCAGGCTCATTCCACCGTATCCGCCCCGGCTGTGACGGAAGGCGGGAACTCGCATGAACCGCGTCAGGAGCCAGACGCCGCCGGGAACCCTGCACACCCGCGCCATGGCTTTGGCCGGCCCTGGAGGAAAGTTGTCGAAGGCCTCGCAGGCCACCAGCACCAGGCGCGCGATGTGCCGGCCCTGCCCCTCCAGCACCAGAAACTGGCCTCCGCCCCAGTCATTCAGGACGAGGGTCACCTGGCCCAGACCGAGCCGCTCGATGAACTCGCCCAGGAGCCGGGCGACACCGCGCTGGGACAGATCGGCATCCGGTCTCATCGGCTGCCGGTGACCACCCAGGGGCAACGTGGGCAGGACACAGCGGTATCCGTCCAGCAGCGGAACCACCTTGCGCCACTGGGTCTCGTTCATCGGTAAACCGTGGCCGAATACGAGCACAGGCCCCTCACCACCGGTGTCCTGGTAGTCGATCGGTCCGGATGACAACTCGATTCTCGGCATCCCAACCCTCTCTTGATAGATCGTTCTACTGTAAGCTTGGAGCAAAGAGGGGTGGAAAGCAATGGGACAGTCGGACACACGAACCAGGATCCAGGGCGCCGCCACGGTGTTGTTCCGCCGCAACGGCTACTCGGCCACCGGCCTGAAGCGGATTGCGGCAGAGGCGGACGCACCGTTCGGCTCGATCTACCACTTCTTCCCCGGCGGCAAGCAGCAACTGGCCGAGACCACGATCCGCACGTCCGGAGCCGAGTACGGCCGCATGGTCCTGGCTCTGCTGGACAGTGTGCCGGACCCGGTGGAGTCCCTTGTGCACGCCTTCGAAGCGGCCGCGGACGACCTTGCGGCGGCCGACTATGCCGATGCGTGCCCGATCGGGACGGTGGCCTTGGAAGTCGCCAGCAGTAATGAGGTGTTGCGGGTCGCGACGGCTGAGGTTTTCGAGGAGTGGGTCGGCACGGCGACGCGGTGGTTCGGCCGTTGGGTGGCTGAACCGAAGACGGCGCATTCCCTCGCGTACTCGATGATCATGATGCTGGAGGGGGCTTTCATGCTCAGCCGAGCCGCCCGCGATCCGAAACCACTGCGGGTGGCCGGCCGGTCGATGGCCGAGTTGTTGCGCGCAGCCACCACTCAGCGATCCTGAGGCCCGGGCACGCCTGGCGGCGGTGCGGACGCGGTCATGATGAGGCACTCTCGCTGAGAAGTTCGACGTAGTGGCGGGCAACACCCAGGTGATGGGCCGCCTCATCAGCGACCTCCCTTCTGGCTGAGGAGGGCCCGCGGTCGTCGGTGAGAACTGCGTCGGCCGCCTGAAGGATGTGGAACGCGCCGTGAAGCCGACCGTTTCCGGGCTGCTCGTCCCTGCCTGGGAGTAGGGGAGGATTCGGATCAGGGCACCCCAGGTTCCTTGCGGCTCATTCTCCAACGCGATGTCGAAGAGTTCGCTGAGGACGGCTGCCTGCACTTTCGCCGCATCCATGAACTGTTCACCGGCCGGGAGGTCAGGAACCTCGCTCCCGTTGAGGTTGCGGACTCGTTATCCCTCGCACCTTGGAGGCCGCAGGCCACGGCGTTGCACAGTTCCGCCCAGACGGTCGCCGTCCCGGGCAGGGTGGTGCCGCCGTTCATCGCCGGCTTCAGCGTCTCCAGCGCGCAATCGGCTGAGCTTCTGTAACCGTCATTGAAGAGTCCCTTCCAACTCGGGTGATGGCAGTCGAAGCCGTAGGGAAGGAGCAGCGTGACGTGTTCGCGCCTGCCGGTCGGGACTTCACGACGCCCTGCCGGTCAGCGGCTGACGTGCGAGCAGCGCCAGGTGCTGCTTCCAGTCGGCCGTCCGCTTCGGCTGCGGAACGACGGAGGTGGCAGCGCCAGTGTGGCACGACTTGCACAGGCTGTCCTCGATCACCGGTCCCGTCAGGAAGAATCCGGCACCCGCACTCACCGTATGAGCCCCGGGTCGGGTCCTTCGGGTTCCCGTCCATCTCGCCAGCGGACAGCCAGCCGACGCGCTCGCCGACCGCAGCCTGTTCCCCGATGTGCAGCGGGTTCCCGGCGGGCGTCTGCTGATCGTCGGCCGCCCACGGCGTAGCGGTGGAGCGGCACGAGCCGGCCTCCCGCCCGCGAGTGGACCTGCGGGAGCAGGCCCCGGCCGTGCGAGCCCGGTTCGCCGAGATGGTCGCCCCCGGGTCTGGACTCCACCAGGCTCGCGTGTCTGGCCGCCCGGGGGCCGGTGGCCTCGGTGACGTTCATGACCTGGCCGACGAGTCGGGTGCCGCCTCGGGTGGCGCTTGTCGGCTGCGCGCGTCCCGCTGTCGGCCGGGGCGGCGCGGCCAGAACCGATGAGTGCGAGGAATGCGACAGGGGTGGGTTCACAGGAGATCCATAGGATGGGGGCGTGCAGAAGTCTCGTGGTGCGGGCAGGCCGGTGCCGATGCCGTTCGTGGCCCGGCGCGCTGAGTTGCGCGAACTGGAACGCCTACTGGGCTCGGCAGCCGCCGGGCATGGTGAGGCGCTGGTTCTGGATGGTGAAGCGGGGATAGGCAAGTCCACGCTCATCGACACCGCGGTGGGAGCGCTGGAGGGGTTCGAGGTGTTGCGGGCCTCCGGCGCCGAGTTCGAACAAGATCTCCTGTACGCAGTCCTGCACCAGTTGTGCGCGCCGTTGCTGGATTACCGTCTGAACCTCCCCGCGGTGCAGCGGCGCGCTCTTGAGGCCATATTCGGCCTTGCCGGTTCCCTCTCGCCAGATCAGTTGACCGTCAATCTGGCCGTTCTGGGGTTGCTGGCCGAGGCGGCGAGCGAGCGACCGGTCTGTTGCGTGGTGGATGACGCCCAGTGGAGCGATGAGGCGTCGCGGAAGGTGCTGGTGTTCGTCGCCCGGCGGGTGACTGCCGCACGGATCGCGTTGGTGTTCGCCGCCCGTGACGTCCGCTCGCTGGCGGGCTTGGAAGGTCTCCCCCGGCTGAGTCTGTCGGGCCTGGAAGACGAGGACGCCAGGGCCTTGCTCGGCGCGACGGTCCATGTCGGAGTGAACACCGAGGTCACCGACCGCATCCTGGCCGAGGCGCGTGGCAATCCCTTGGCGCTGCACGAGTTCGCCCACGAGGCCGAGCCGTTCGGTGTAACCCGGCATCACCGGGTCCATGCCAGTGTTCTGGAGGCGCTGGAACAGCAGTTCATCCATCGATTCGAACAGTTGCCGGATGCCACGCGGATGCTGGTGGTGCTTGCCGCCGCGGAACCGGTCGGTGACCTCTCCCTGCTCCGTCGTGCGGCACGCTTGCTCGGAAGCGACCCGGCAGACCTGGTGCACGCCGAGAACGCCGCGCTCCTGACCCTCGGCCCGCGGCTCCGCTTCCGCCATCCTCTCGTCCGCTCGGTCGTCTACGCGTCGGCCACATCGGGAGTGCGCCGGCGCGTGCACGGTGCACTCGCACAGGCGACGGACAGCGAGGCCGATCCCGACCGTCGGGCCTGGCACCGAGCCCACTCGGTCACCGACGCCGATGAACAGGTCGCCACCGAGTTGGAGGACTCGGCCGACCGTGCCTACAACCGGGGTGGATTCGGCGCGGCCGCGGCTTTCATGGAGCGAGCGAGTCAGTTGACACCGGCGCGCGAGGCGAAGGTCAGACGGCTCCTCGCCGCGGGACTGCTGCGGCTGCGGGCCGGGGCTCCGACAGCCGCCCGTGAACTCGTGGCCGAGGCCGAGCGCCATTGCCTGAACTTTCGGGACCGCGCCGCGGCTGACCTGCTGCGCGCCCGGATCGACTTCCAGATCTCTCACACCCTGCGAGCGACCACCACCCTCGTCGACGTCGTCGGCCGGACGGCGCCGGATCAGGCCCCGGAGACGTATTTGGAGGCGCTCGCGTCATTCATGTACAACGAGCACCAGCCGGGCCGTCTCAGGGAACTCGCCACACGCATCCGCGACCAGTCCCCGCGAGGCCCGTCAGCCCGTCCCTGCGAGTTGTTGCTCGACGGGCTGCTTGATCAGACGATGCTCCCCGTGAAGCAGGCGGTGCCGGCGATGCGCGCCGCAGTGGAGTCGTGCCGCGCGGCTCCCCGGGCGACCGGGCCGTGGCGCAATCTTCTGTGCCAACTCGTCATCGATCTGCGCGATGACGAGGCGATGGTGGAGATCCCGGACCGTCAGGTCGAGGTGGCACGCCGCCAGGGCGCTCTCGCCTCATTGCCGCAGGCGCTGCGCTATCAGGCGATCGCGCGGGTTTCGGTCGGCCTGTTCGATGAGGCGGCCGCCATGCTCGGAGAGGCTCGGCACATCGATGAGGCGGCGGGTACGCCCCCTCTCGTGGGTCCCGAGCTGGTGCACGCCGCTTTCCGTGGTGACGTCGACCGGTTTCGCGAACTGCAGTCGTTATTGGGCAGCGGTGGACGGCCGTTCGAGATCGCCGGCGAGTACTACGCGAATGCCGTGCTGAACAATGGACTCGGCAATTACGGAGAGGCGCTCGGCTCGGCACTCGCCGCCCAATGCCGTCACCAGGCAGGGTCGTACACGATTTGGGCCATCTACTCCGAACTGGTCGAGGCCGCCGCGCGCGCCGGCCGCGGCGAAGACGCCGCCACCGCCCTGCACCATCTGGAGGCGCTGGCCATGGCCAATCCCCTGCCGTGGGCAGTCGCCGAGTGGCGGCAGGCCCAGGCGTTGCTCGGGCACGACGTCGACCGGGACATGATGCACCGGGCGGCGATCGACTCCTTCGCCGAGACCCGGGTCCGCGTTCTCCATGCCCGTGCTCGCCTCACGTACGGGGAGTGGCTGCGTCGTGAGAACTGACGTGGAGAGGCCCGAACCGAACTCCGAGCGGCGTACGAGATGCTGTCGAGTATGGGCGCCGACGCCTTCGCCGACCGCGCGAGCCGTGAACTACAGGCCACCGGTGCCGTGTCGCACCGACACGGGGAGCGACTGATCAGTCAACTCACCCCGCAGGAACGGATCGTCGCGGAGAAGGCGGCGACCGGGGCGACCTCCAGGGACGTCGCCGCGATGTTGTTCCTGAGCCCACGTACTGTCGACACACATCTGCGCAACGTCTATCGCAAGCTGGGCATCTCGTCGCGTCGCGAGCTGCGCGGCATGTCCTGGTGACCGTCCCGCACCGGATTACGTAGCCGCGCCTCTACGCAGTTCTTACGGAGGTGGCGCGGTCCCCCGCTGCGCCAGGATCAGCACGCCCCCCTGCGGACCTCGCTTCACGAAGGCGTGGGGAACGGCTCACCCCTGCTCCAAAGCCCGCGAGCGCCCACATGACAAGCCGTACCGGATATCTCCGAGCAGATTGCGAGTCGACGGGTTGGCCAGACGCAGATTCTTCGGTTCCTTCCCTCCAGGCCGATCGCGGCGCGGAGGAGAACACATCAGACTGACATCTTTGTCCGGCGCCTACGCGCTCCTCATCGCGCTTCTCGTCGTGCCGCTCACCCTTCTCGAAGCACCAGCAGCACACGCGGTCTCACCCGAGGACACGCCCTTCCTCACCTGGAACATGCAGGGCGCGACCTCACTGGGCCAGAGCCTGTGGACGGACTATTTTCCAGGGCTCATGAACAGAGCTCCGGCTGACGTCGTCATGCTGCAGGAGTCGGGGGCAGGTCTCCCAGGAAGCGCCGTGCACTTGGACAACCCGCCCGGCAATCAGAATCCGCTGGTCAGTTACGGCCGATGGCGGCAGTTGGGAGGCCGGGAGACCTATTGGTGGATGGTGTTCCTCCAGACCCACGATCCGCTGGCGCCGGGCGGTCGGGTCAACACGGTCGTGATGGCGCGCAGACCGGTCGACCAGATTCTGGTGGTGGACAACCCGCTGCCCGGCACCCGCGGCCGGCCGGCGCTGGGCGTCCTGCTGGGAGACAACTGGTTCTTCAGCTACCACGCACTGTCCGGAGGAGGCGGAGACGCGGCCGCCATGCTCGCCGCGATCGGCGGAGCCGTCCGGGACGCACCACCACCAGCGGGCCATCAGTACAACTGGACTGTGGGCGGGGACTTCAACACCGAACCCAACAGCCTCGTCAGGAGGCGTGCCTACGGCGGCATTCCCACGCCGTCCGGTGGTCCACCCAATATCGTGTCCACCGGCCAGCCCACGCACCGTAACTCCGAGGGGCACTACGACCGGGAACTCGACTATGCCGTGACCACTACGGGGCGCCCCGAAGTGATCCAGGCGAACCGGATCAACCCTTACCTCTCGTCCGACCATGACCCTGTGCAGTTCGTCCCCAGATCGGAGCGTTCTTCGAGCAGCGAGCCGCAGATCGCCGCCATGCCGGCCGGTGGATTCGCGATGGACGGAGCGAACATCTCCACCGTTCCCGTCAATGGCACCGGGATGCGGCGTCCGCTGAGGAACTGCTACGTACTGACACTGCCGCCCTGTAACTGGGGTTCCATCAAGAGCCGTGCCAAGGCGGCCGGCCGTGCGGGCGCGACGGGCGGTTCCGGAGGCACGTTCGACTACGTGGGTGCCGTAACCGGCGGGAACACGAGCGACGGTGACAACGACGAGGAGACCTATCCCGGTCAGAGCATCGACCAGATCCGCCAGCACATGGTCACCGACCTACGTACGTACAAGCCCAATGTCGTGCTCCTGCAACTCGACGTCGCCAACGACCTGGCCAGTCACTCCGGCCTGACGACCACTCAAGAAGCGACACAGCTGGAGAATCTGCTCGATCAGATCTACTACGACCTGCCCAACACCACGGTTCTGGTCGGCGACCCGGCTCCCTCCCGGCAGCAGTCCATCCAGGACAAGATCTATACCGGGGACGCTTCCTACATTGCGCAGTCCGACCAGATCATCGCGGCCGAGGCCGGGGCGGGCCACCGCATCAGCAAAGTCGTCCTCGACTTCGAGCACGACGTCAGTGACCTGGACACCGGCCAGAAGGCGGACGGGGTGCCCAACTACGACGGCTACAAGGCCATGACAGCCGACTACGGGGCCCAGTTGATGAGCCTGTGGAAGGACGGCACCATCGTCGATCCGGGTGACGTCGTCGTGAATCCGTCCGACATCATCGTGGACGGCAGCGGAGTCGACGACACGGCCCACGGAGGGGGGTCCACCGCCGGCAGGCCGTGCGACATCTACGACTCCTTCAGTACCCCCTGCGTGGAGGCGGTCAGCACCACCAGGGCGCTGTACTCCGACTACGACGGGCCGCTGTACCAGGTGCAGCGTGCCGCGGACAAGGCGACCAAGGACATCCGTCCGCTGGCGGCGGGCGGATACGCCGACGCCGCGTCCCAGGATTCCTTCTGTGCCGACGCGACCTGCCTCATCACCAAGGTCTACGACCAGTCACCGCTGCACAATGACCTGACCGTCGAGGGCAAGGGCAGCGCCGGCGACGCCGACCACCCCGCCGACGCCGCCACCCTGCCGGTCACGGTGAACGGCCACAAGGTCTACGGCATCAACGTCACCGGACAGGTCGGCTACCGGAACAACAGCACGCAGGGGATCGCCAAGGGCGCCGAACCCGAGGGCATGTACATGGTGGCCAGCGGAACCCACGTCAACAGCGGCTGCTGTTTCGACTTCGGCAACGCCGAGACGAGCACCACCGACACCGGCAACGGTCACATGGACGCGGTGAACCTCGGCACGGAATGCTATTTCCCACCCTGCACCGGGCAGGGCCCCTGGGTCGAGGCCGACCTGGAGAACGGACTGTTCTCCGGCGCGAACGGCTCGAACCTGGCCAATAAGGGCAACAGCAGTAATTTCGTGACCGCGTTGCTGAAGAACGACGGCCGAAACACCTACGCCCTGAAAGGCGGCGACGCACAGTCAGGGAAGCTGTCGACCTGGTGGGACGGGGACCTGCCCGACCGCGGCGGGTACAAACCCATGCAGAAAGAGGGCGCCGTCGTGCTGGGCACGGGTGGCGACAACAGCAACCGGTCCATCGGGTCGTTCTTCGAGGGTGTGATGACCCACGGCTACCCGGGAGACGACGCCGACGACGCCGTCCAGGCCGACATCGTGTCAGCCGGATACGCCGGGAACTCGGCAGGCAGCGAACTCCCGGCCTCGGCGGCGGGACAGGCGGTGGTCCACAGCGGGTACTCCAGCGTGTTCTCGGTGAACGCGGCCAACGGCCACTTGCAGGAGACCTACCTGCCGGCCATGAACGACCCGTGGACCAGCCAGGACCTCTCCGCGAAGTACGGCACCCCGAAGGTCATGCCGGGCACACAACCGGTGTCACTGGTCCACGCCGACTACACCAGCGTGTTCACGATCGACGCCGGCAGCGGTCATCTTCAGGAGACGTACCTGACCGGCATCGGCGCCTCCTGGATCACCCAGGACCTCTCGGCGAAGTACGGCACCCCACGCTCGCGCGTGACGCCGACCGCAGTGGTGCACGGCGGGTACACCAGCCTGTACACGGTGGACACCAACGGTGACCTTCAGGAAACCTATCTGCCCGTCATCGGGAGTCCCTGGGTCACCCAGGACCTGTCCGCGAAGTACGGCACCCCGCAGGTCTTGGCGGGGACGTCTCCGGTCTCGCTGGTCCACGGCGGCTACACCAGCGTCTGGACCGTCAACGGCGGCGACCACCATCTCCAGGAGACCTATCTGCCCGCCGTCGGTGACCCCTGGACCACCCAGGACCTGTCCGCGAAGTACGGCACCCCGGTCACGACCACGACACCGGGCGCCGTGGTGCACGACGGCTACGCCAGCGTCTACACCGTGGACGGGGCCAACGGCCACCTCCAGGAAACCTACCTCCCCGCCATCGGCGACCCCTGGACCACCCAGGACTTCACCGCCAAGTACGGCACCCCCGCGGTGCGGGCGGGCACGGTCCCCGCGGCCCTCTTCCACACCGGGTACACCAGCGTCTACACCGTCGACGTGAACGGACATCTCCAGGAGAGCTACCTGCCCAGAATCGGTGATCCCTGGACCACCCAAGACTTCACCGCCAAGTACGGCAGCCCCGCCACCGCGACGACCCCGATCCCGCTGCTGCATCCCGCCGCGGACGGCGCTCTGACCTGGAGCAGTGTGTTCACGTTCGACGAGTTCAGCAACCACCTCAAGGAGAGCTACCTGCCCGGGATCGGCGATCCCTGGACCGTCCAGGACCTCTCCACAAAGTACGGCACGCCACCGGCTCTGGTCGCACCGGTCCCCACTCATCAGTGGTCGGCCGTCCATGACGGCTACACCAGCGTCTTCACCGTCGACGTGAAGACCCTCCACCTCGACGAGACCTTCCTGGACGCCATGGGCAAGCCGTGGAAGACGCAGGACCTGACCGAGAACTACCACACCCCCAGAGTGCGTTATATGACCACGCCCGCCGTGGTCACCCACGACGGCTACACCAGCGTGTACACCGTCAACCAGGACGGTGGCGATCTGCAGGAGACCTACCTGCCCCGCATGGGCGCTGACTGGGTCACCCAGAACCTGTCGAAGAACTACCACACCCCGGCCGTCGCCACAGTCAGCTCCCCGGCCGCCGTGTACCACGACGGCTATACCAGCGTGTACACCGTCAACGACGCGGACGGACATCTCCAGGAGACCTACCTGCCCGGCATCGGTGCCGACTGGGTCACCCAGGACCTGTCCGGGAAATACCACACCCCGGCCATGCAGAGCCAGACCTCTCCAGCCGCCGTCGTCCACGACGGCTGGACCAGCGTCTTCACGATCGACGCAGGAGACGACCACCTACAGGAAACGTATCTGCCCGCCGTCGGTGCCCCTTGGACCACCCAGGACCTGACGGCGAAGTGCCACACACCGGCGGCCAATCCGTTCAACAGCCCGACCGCCGTCGTCCATGACGGCTGGACCAGCGTCTACACATCCGACGCCAACCGTGACCTGCGGGAGACGTATCTGCCCGCCATCGGTGACGACTGGACCAGCCAGAACCTGTCCGAGAAGTACCAGACGCCGAAGGTGGCGCCGGGCATGCCACCCGTGGCGCTCTACCACACCGGCTACACCAGCGTGTACACCATCAACGACAAGGACCACCACCTACAGGAGACCTACCTGCCGGCCATCGGCAACGACTGGACCACCCAGGACCTCTCCGACAAATACCACACCCCGCCGGCCCGCGAGGCCCCGACCGCGCTCGTCCACTACGACGCCAACGGGGGCCTGACCTGGACCAGCGTCTACACCGTCAACTCCGACGACAACCACCTGAGCGAGACCTACCTGTCCGGTATCGGTGCCTCCTGGATCACCCAGGACTTCACCACGACCTACCACACGCCACCCGCGTACTGATCCACCGGACCCGGGCCGTCCCCGCACCCCGCGGGGACGGCCCACTCTCGTTCACAGGCCCGCTCCCGAGGACCCCAGGCACCGGCGTCGGTACCGACCACACCCAAGCAGATGTACAGGAGCAGCCGTGACCTTACGGATAGCCGTCACCGCCGAGCCGATCCCCTCACATGTGTCCGCCCTGGACTATGTCATCAGCCCGGCCCTTGAACAGGGCCATGAGGTGGTGCTGCACGCCCCCACCATGTTCCGGCACGAGGCCGGGCGGCGCGGGATGGGGTTCCGTCCTGCGGGAACCGACTGGACCTGCGACCCCGCTGTGCAGCGAGTGGCGAGCGACATCTGGCGGGAGGCCGGGAACGGTCCCTTCAACCGGTACGTCTTCGGCCGGCTCTGGCCGGAGCGGGCCGAGGCGAAGGCCCGCCATCTGGTCGCCGCGTGGACACGGACACGGCCCGACCTGGTGATCGCCGAGTGCAGCGATCCAGGTGCCCACCTCGCGGCTCGCGTAATGCGGTTGCCGCTGCTCGCGGCGGACAACGGCCTGGCTCCGGTGCTCCTGGACCTCTGGGACACCGACGTGGTCCCCGGGTTGGCCGCCCTCTACAAGCGGCACGGACAGGACGTACCGGCCCTGCCTCCGCTGCTGACGCCGACGCCGATCCCGTGGTTCTACGGGACACAGCCGCCGGCCATCCGCGGGGTACAGCGCACGGTCGCCGAACACCGTCGGGCCCTGCCCGGAAACCCGGCCCGCTACCCTTCGTCCCGTCCGCTCGTCTACGTGAGCCTCGGTACCGTGACCACCGCTCTGCCCGGCCTGCGTACCATCGTCGAGAGCGCGTACCGGGAGATCACGGCCGCGCTCCGCGGCATCGACTGCGACGCGATCGTGTCCGCGGGCCGTCTCGCGCACCACCTGCGGGATGCGGGCGGCCCTCGCATCAAAATCGTCGAACACGTCCCGCAACCCGCGCTCCTGCGCCATGCCGACCTGTTCGTGACACACGGGGGCCGGGCATCCCTGCTCGACGCGGTGCAGGCTTCGACACCCGTCCTGGGCATGGGAGTTCTGGCCGATCAGCCCGCCAACGTCGCTGCCTTCACCCGACGAGGCCTCGGCCGGGCGCTGGAACTGCGGACGACGCGTGCGGAGATCGCCGACGCCGTGACGGCCGTCCTCGACACTCCGCGCTACACCGACGCGGTGCGCGCCGCCGGGAGCGAGCTGTCCCGCTTGCCGCCACTCGACCTCAACCGAGCACTGCACGAGGTGAACGGGGCTGGAGCGGCGCGGTGAACAAGACCCCCTGGCTCCGGCTCGGCCCGGCGATCGCGAGGCGGCGGTTCGGCGGCCGGGGCCGCGTCCCCGACGACGCACCTGGCCGGGCGACCGGCGGGGCATCGGCGGGTACGCCGTTGCCCTGCGCGTGTCCTGCGTGTAGCGGGAAATGGGAGGTCCCGGCGACCAACTGGGCCTACCGGACGCCGATATTCACCTGGCGCGACACCTGCCACGACCTTGGCAGCAGCCCCCACTGGACCGGGCCCTGGCGACCGCAGGCCATCGGCAAGACCGAACGCTTCCACCGCACCCTCGCTCGACGAATGGGCCTACCAGCGGCCCTACACCTCAGATGCCGAACGCCAGAAAGCGTTGCACGAGTGGCTCGACTGGTACAACCACCACCGACCCCACACCGGCATCAGCGGCCACCCACCAGCCAGCCGCGTCACCAACCTGTCCGGACAGCGCACCTAGGTCGACGCGCTGTCCTGACGAGCGGCGGGTGCAGGCCACCGCGCGCAGAACCTCGGTGCGTACCCCTTCGGGGTGTCTGCCAGTACTTGGCCGACGACCGCCGGCAGGACGTTGCGGCTCAGATGGTTCCCGGCTGAACAGCACTTGTGCCGGTCGTCGTCGGTGGTCACGTTGAGCAGCGCGGTACGGGCGGCCCCGACCACCAGGTCGCGAAGACGGTGCCGGTCATCGTCCGTCCGGCGGCCCCGGCTGCTGCCGCCTCCCACACGGTGGGCGGGACGTCAGCGGTTCCGGTGGCCCGTGCTTCGAGCGCGTGCCGTTGCCGGGGAGCTGGAAGGTGGCGCCCATGCGAATGCCGTAGACGCAGTGCCCGCCCGCAGGACAGGCGGCTCGGGATTCGACGCCGTTGTCAAGGTAATCGGGCCCGGAGGCCTCCGCTGTCCGTCTGCCAGCCACCACCTCGGTCGTGTCCGTCGCGCTGGTCTGCGGCGCGCCCGGACACGGGGCACTGGCAAGAGAGCCGGCTGCGGACGGAATGGATCGCCGGTCGCGGTCAGCGCGAACGCCGCCCGGTGAGGAGGCGGTACAACAGGAGCACGATCACCGAGCCGACGATCGCGGCGATCCACGTCGACAGGTGGAAGAAGCCGTTGATGGAGTGCACGCCGAAGATCACCTTGCCGAGCCAGCCGCCGAGCAGACCGCCAAGGATGCCGATGAGCATGGTGACGAGGCAGCCGCCTGGGTCCTTGCCGGGCGTGAGTGCCTTGGCGATGGCGCCCGCGATGAGGCCGATGAGGATCCACGCGATGATGCCCACGATGTGCGTCCTTTGCTATAGGTGAGGCCGATAAAGACCCGACGAGGGTGCCGCCGGGGCTGCCCGCCGGTTGCTCCGTGCCGACGACCAGCGGCATACGGATATCCGCTCGGGATCAGTCCACACGGGACCAAGGTCCCGTTTCCTCCGACTGGCCCACCGGCACCCGCCCCGGGTCGGCGGCGGATTCGGTCGTCCCGCACCCGCACCCGCACGAGTAACTACGGCCTGACCGCTGGATAGATGTGGTCGACGACGTCGGCATCCACCGTCTCAGGGTGGATCACCTGCTGTCGGTCTGCCGTCAGGCACACGCCCAGGCATCGCCTTCCACCCCGACAGCGGGTAACTGGACCTGCTCCCGGACTCGCCCGCCTACGCCATCCAACTGCGGCTGAGCACCCTTCCGGGGCATCGCCGCAGCGAACCGGGACGTCGGCACCGATGCCGTCCGCGCCATCCGGGTCCTGGCCGCCGGCGCCGTACCCTCGGCCCTCGTGTCAGAGCCCACCCAGAAGGCTGTCGCCGCGCTTCAAGCTCCGGTGAAGACCCGTGACACGGCCTCGCATGGCTACCCACAGGCGATGGCCGCACACCTGGCCGGCGTCCCCGACAGGCGAGTGGACCCGGATATCGCCGAAGCCGGCGCGCGGCAGGTCCGAGCGATGTGCGAGCTGAGGCGGCGGGCTTCCCCTGAGGCCGGAGATGCCCCCGGACCATCAGACGATTTCGATCGAGGCAGCCCTGATCCCGCGTCGCCGTGAAGGCGAAGCCATCCGCGCTCTGGCATTACGCCGGGCCCGAACGAGCCGCGAGGCGAGGGCAGACAGTGGTCGGCGTCGCACAACCGGCTGCACTGCGCACGGGGGCGTGGACCGTCGTGCCGCCGGGACAAAGACTCCGTCATCATGGCCCCAGATTCGTGCCGCCGGCCTCGCCCTCGCGTCGACGAAGGCTGCCTGTCCCCCTTCCGTCCACGCCCGTCTAGGCGACGACTACCGATGCGTACGCGATGCCGGCCCGGCGAGGGTGGGTCGCATGGACATGGATCTGGACAGCGTCTCGGAGTGGACGGAGATCGTCCTGTGGGTGAGGCGGGAGACCGGCGGCTGGTCGGCCAGGACGGTGTGGGTGGTGGCGGTCGACGGGGAGGCGTACGTGCGCTCGGCCTTCGGGCGGCGCAGCGCGTGGTACCGCCAGGTCCTGCGGGACGCGGAGACGGAGGTGGAGGTGGCCGGGATCCGGCGGTCTGTCACCCTCCGGCCGGTGGACGACCCGGATCTGGTCCAGCGCGTCTCCGGCGCCTACCGGGCCAAGTACGGTCTGAGCTGGCCCGGTCCGGTGGAGTCGATGAACGCGTACGAGGCCGCGGCCACCACCATGCGGCTAGCGGATCTCCGGGAGGCCGCGCAGCTGCCTGCGTGAGGTGAGTCCGAGCTTGCGGAAGATATTGCGCAGATGCGCGTCGACCGTGCGCGGGCTGAGGAACAGCTTGGCCGCCACCTCCTTGGAGGTGGCGCCGTCGGCCACCAGACGGGCGATGTGCACCTCCTGCATGGTCAGCTGGTCCGAGGCCTTGGAGGTACGGCTGCGGGCCTGCTCGCCGGTGGCCCGCAGCTCGCCCGCGGCGCGTTCTGCGAACGCCTCTACGCCCAGGTCGGACAGCGCCTCGTGGGCGAGCCGCAACGCGGAGCGGGCGTCGCGCCGACGGCCTTGGCGGCGCAGCCACTCCCCGTACAGCAGCAGCGCCCGGGCGCGGTAGACGACCAGCGCGCCGTCCGCGAGCAGATCGACGGCCTCCTGGTACGCGGACTCCTCCCCGGTCACCAGCGCCCGCGCCCATGCCTCGACGCCCAGCCCCCAGGGCTGCCCGCCCGCCCGCGTACGCTCCCGGAGGGACGCCAGGGCGTCGGCGGCGACCTCCCTCTCGCCGCACCGCACCGCCGCCTCCACCAGCTCGGGCAGGGCGAGCCCCGCAGTGCCGACAGCGCCGTACTCCACCGCCTGCCGCGCCGCTTGCAGGGCGGCCGGGTAGTCCGCCAGCCCGTTGCCGAGCACGGCCGTCGCCCACCGCACGCTGAGACTCATCCGGTGGTCGACCGTCTCGAACAGCTCGGCGGCCTCCCGGCGACGCCCGCGCAGCGCGGCCAGATGCAGGCGCGGGTAGACCAGCGGAGCCGCCCCCGTGGCGTCGGCGATCGCCTCCTCCTCGGAGATCAGCTCCATGGCGGCGCCCAGCTCGCCGGCGTGCACCGACGCGGTGGCCCGCATGGCCAGTCCGATGGGCAGCGCGTGAAAGGAGCCCGACTCGCGGCCGGCCGCGACCGCCCGCGCGGAGATGCCCCGCAGGGCGGCGAAGTCCCACAGCTCGGTGGCCACCATGAAGCCGAGGGACGGCCGCCTGGCCCACACCGCTTCCTCGATGGAGCCGAGGACCGGTCCGAGGACGGGCCCGGCCGCCGCGTGCCCCTCGCCGACCAGGCGGACCAGACCGGTCAGCACCGCCGCCGCGCCGGACGCCGGCTCCGGCCCGTCCGGCGGCGCGACCTTGCGGCCGGCCGCCACCACGTCTTCCAGCCCGCCCAGCAGCAGCCCCATCTCGATGGCGTCCAGGCAGCACTCCCGCGACCGGACCGGGTCGGTGGCCGCCAGCCGGGACGCGGCCCGCAACAGGTGCGTGGTGGGGTTCTCCTCCCCGCGGCTGCGGACGAAGGACAGCCGGCCGCGGAGCAGGTCGGCCCTGGCCGCCCGGCTCTGATCATCGGCGCGGTCACCGGCCGGACGGTCGGTGCCGCCGTCGGCCGGATCGTCGGCCGGGACGGTGCTGAGCAGCTCGGCCGCGGTGTCGAAGTCGCCCACCGAGAGCTTGGCCTGCACCGCGGCGAGGACCCGCTCGGCTCGTCGGGCCGGGTCGGCCGTGAGTGCGGCCGAGCGTTCCAGGAACGCCGCCGACGCGGCGACACCGCCGCGTTCCCGGGCCCGGGCGGCGGAGGCCTCCAGCGCGGCGGCGACCTGCTCGTCCGGCCCGGCGCAGGCCTGGGCGAGGTGCCAGGCCCGCCGGTCGGGGTCGGTAACCGGGTCGGTCGCGGCGGCCAGCGCCCGGTGCGCCCGGCGCCGCTCCTGCGGCGTCGCGGCCCGGTAGGCGGCCGAGCGGGCGAGCGGGTGGCTGAACCGGATCCGGGTGCCGAACTCGACCAGTGGGACGGACTGCGCGGTGGCGTCCGCGTCGATGCCCAGGTCCCCGGCCGCCCGCCACAGCAGACCGGGATCGCCGATCGGATCGGCGGCGGCGACGGTGACCAGCAACCGGGCGGCCGGCGGCAGCAGCGCCAGCCGGGAGCGGAAACTGTGCTCGATCGCGTCGGGCACCGAGTCGGGCTGGGCGTACCCGCCCGCCATGCCGGCGAGCCCGGCGGTCCTGGGCAGTTCCACCAGCGCGAGCGGGTTGCCGCGCGCCTCGGCCAGCACCCGGTCCCGCACCCGCTCGTCCAGCGGGGCGCGGACCGCCGCGGCCAGCAACGCGCGGGCGTCCGCCTCGCCCAGTCCCCGCAACCGGTGGCCGGGCAGCCCGTCCAGCTCGGGCAGCCGGCTCGGCTCCCGTACCGCGAACACCAGGGCGACCGGCTCGGCCGACACCCGGCGGGCCAGGAAGGCCAGTGCCTTGGCCGAGGCCCGGTCCAGCCAGTGCGCGTCGTCGACGACGCACAGCACCGGGCGCTCCCGGGCGGTCTCCGTCAGCAGGCCCAGGGACGCGATGCCGACCAGGAACGGGTCGGGGGTGCCGGTGTCGAGGCCGAAGGCGATCTCCAGCGCGGCGCGGTGCGGCGCGGGCAGCGCCGTCAGCCGGTCGGTGACCGGCGCGAGCAGCTGGTGCAGTGCGGCGAACGGCAGCTCCATCTCGAACTCCGCGCCGGACGCCCGCAGGACGAGGACATCGGAGGCGACCTCGCCCAGCCGGCGCAGCAGCGCGCTCTTGCCGATGCCCGGCTCGCCCCGCAGGACCAGGGCACTGCCCCCGCCTTCCCTCGCCGCCTGGAGCAAGGTGTCCAGCCGGCGCAGCTCGTCCTGCCGGCCGGTCAGTTCCTCGCGTCGGCCTGTCGGCACTTCCGCACGTGTCCCGGGCATGCTCGACAACCTATGCGGTGACGCTCCCTGGCGGAATCCGGCAAAGCCCTCCGACTGCCGGGAGGTTGCGGCGCACGGCTTCCGTGGCGTGATCGCGGCCCCGGCGCCGTGACAGGGCCGGGTCCCCTGTCACCGACTCGCGCCCCGGGTCTCCGTATAGGCGATGTTCACCGACGCGAGCGGCGGGCGCCCGCTGCGAAGGTCGAGCCATGAACAGCAACGCGCTACGACGAGGGAACACCACCGGCGGGTGGACGCCGCTGGCGGTCCTGGCCACGGCCCAGTTCCTGGTCGTGCTGAGCAGCTCGATCGTGAACGTCGCCCTGCCCGGCATCCGGACCGGTCTCCAGTTGTCCGACACCGGCCAGGCCTGGACGGTCAACGCCTACGTACTGGTCTTCGGAGCGCTGCTGCTGCCCGGCGGGCGGGCCGGCGACGTGTACGGGCTCCGCCGGGTGTTCCTGCTCGGCACCGGTCTGTTCGCCGCCGCCTCGCTCGGCGCGGCGCTGGCGCCCACCGCGGCCGTGCTGATCGCCTGCCGGGCGGCGCAGGGCATCGGGGCCGCGCTGCTGGCGCCCACGGCGCTGGCGCTCGTACTGACGCTCTACCCGGACGGCGGGCGGCGCGGCACCGCACTCGGCGTATGGGGCGCGGTGTCCGGCGCCGGCGGGGCGGCGGGCGTGCTGCTCAGCGGGGTGCTCACCGACCGGTTCGGCTGGCGCGCGGTGTTCGTGGTGATGGTGCCGCTCGCCCTGCTCGCCCTGGTGGCCACCCGGCTGCTGGTCGCGGCGGACCGGCCGCGCGGCGGGAGCCTGGACGCGCCGGGCGCGGTGACGGTGACGGCGGGCCTGGTGTCGCTCACCTACGGCCTGTCGGGCCGCTGGGTGCTCGCGGTGGTCGGTGCGGTGCTGCTCGGCCTGTTCGCGGTGCTCCAGCGCAGGGCCGCCGACCCGCTGCTGCCGGCCCGGATGCGCGTGGTGGCGGTGCCCAACGTGCTGATGGCCCTGCTCGGCGCGGTCTGGCTCGGGCTGTTCTATTTCCTGCCGCTCTACCAACAACGGGCCCTCGGCTACTCGCCGTTGGAGGCCGGGCTGACCCAGCTGCCCCTCGCCCTGGTGATCACCCTGTCCTCCTGGGCCACCGGCAAGCTGCCCGGCCGCCGGACGCTCCCGGCGGGCCTGCTGGTCCTGGCAGCCGGACTGGCCTGGCTGTCCCGCACCCCGGCCGACGGCACCTTCCTGGCAGACCTGCTCGGCCCGACACTCCTCATCGGCGCCGGACTGGGAGTGGCCTTCGTCCGGCTCACGGCGTTGGCCTCCACCGGTGTGCCGGCCGCCGACAACGGCCTGGCCGGTGGACTGGTCAACGCCACCCGGCAGATCGGTGGAGCCGTCGGCCTGTCCTTCCTGACCCTGCTCCCCTCCGCCGGCGCCGCCTTCCTGGCCTGCGCCGCCCTCGCCCTCCTTCTCACCGCCCTCTCCGCCCTCCGTACCCCGCCGGCGACCGCCACCGACCCGACCTCTTCCACCCTCCCCCTGCGAAAGGCCTGACCATGGCTCTCGAAAAGCCCTTCATCAGCGGCCACTTCAGCCCTGTCTCCGACGAGATCACCGGGCACGACCTGAAGATACGCGGCACCCTCCCGCCCGAGCTGAACGGCCGCTACTTCCGCAACGGCCACAACCCCAAGCCGGGGATCACCCCCAGCCACTGGTTCCGCGGCGCGGGCATGCTGCACGGCATCCGCCTCACCGACGGCCGGGCCGAGTGGTACCGCAACCGCTGGGTGCGTACACCCTTCCTGGAGGGCGTGCCGTTCACCGGGACCGAGCTGGAGGTCAGCGCCGCCGCCACCAACATCATCTTCCACGGCGGCCGTTACCTCGCCCTCCAGGAGGCCAACCTGCCGTACGAGGTGAGCGCCGAGCTGGACACCCTCGGCGTCCATGACTTCGGCGGCAAGCTCACGAGCGCGATGACCGCGCATCCCAAGGAGGACCCGGAGACCGGCGAGCTGCACTTCTTCAGCTACAGCCCCTTCCCGCCGCACCTCAGCTACTACGTGGCGGACGCCTCCGGGGACATCGTCAGGTCGGAGATCGTCGAGGGCGCCGGCCCGTCCCTGATGCACGACTTCGCCATCACCCGCGAGCACGTCGTCTTCATCGACTCCCCGGTGGTCTTCGACCACGCCGAGCAGTCCGGCATCCCCTACCGCTGGCACGATGAGGTTCCGCTGCGCATCGGCGTGCTGCCCCGCGCCGGGGGCTGGACCACCTGGTACGAGGTGCCCGACCAGGCGGCGCTGCTGCACGTCGCCAACGCCTACACCGACGCGCGGGGCCGCATCGTCCTCGAAGCACCGCGCCTGGACCGGTCCAGCTGGGAGAGCTCCTGGAAATGGTGGGTCGGCGCCCCCGGCTACGGCACCAGCCCGGCGACCGGCTCGACCCTGCACCGCTGGATCATCGACCCGGCGACCGGGACGGTCACCACCGAGGCCGTCAACGACCTGGTCACCGAGTTCCCGTCGATCAACGACGCCCACACCGGCGCCGACTACCGCTACAGCTACGCCATCGCTTTCCCCGGCTCGGGTCTGTCGGGCTACCACACCGCCAAGTTCGACACCCGGACCGGCCGGCAGCGGTTGTTCGCCCACGGCGAGGGCCGGATGCCCGGCGAGGCCGTCTTCGCACCCGCCGAGGGCGGCACCGCCGAGGACGACGGCTACCTGCTCACCATCGTCAGCGACCTGGAGGCCGACGCCTCCGAACTGCTCGTCCTGGACGCGGGCGACCTCAGCGAGGTAGCCGCCGTCGAACTCCCCCGGCGGGTGCCGGCCGGCATCCACGGCCACTGGATCCCCGACGCCCACCAGTCCGCCTGACTCCTGCGCCCACCCCGATCCCCGGGCCGCCGCCCTCTCCCTCAGCGGCGGCCCGGGCGCGTACCCAGCCCCACCCCCGCCCTGACCCCAAGGACCCACCATGGCCAGCCCCACCGCCATCGGCGAGACCGCTCCCGTCGTCGCCGACCACACCCTCGGCATCGCCGCCCCCCTCAAGCGGGTCTGGCAGTTACACACCGCAATCGGCTTCTGGCCGGACTGGCAGCCCGACATCACCGAGTCCCGGCCGACGGCCCGCTCGCCCCCGGCACCACCTTCCACTGGGCGACCGCCGACCTCTCCATCGACTCCACCGTCGACGCCCCGCACGGCATTCTCCAGAACTCTTCCGGCGCCATCCGCTCGACAAGCGCGGCAGTCATCACCCCAGGCTGGCGCAAGATCACGCCGACTGAAATGGCGTCCGAGGCCGCAGGCCAGTCTGCCCAGTACCGCGCGCTCCCGCTCGGTCAAGCCGACCTCGTCGGGGCTGGGGCCGTCGATCACCAGCATCCGCTCCGCCCGTCGCGCCCAGGGGCGGGCAGCACCACCGCACCGCCCGGGGCGACGGTCGTCACCGCCCGTACGATCCGCTCCTCGTCCATCGCCGAGTCGACACAGCCGTGCAGCCCGCCCATGAGGATCCGCGACACCTCCACGCCGGTCTCGGCCGGGTGCAGCAGGATGGCCTTCGTCGGGGGAATGCCGGTCGCCGATACCAGGTGCCGGGCGATGGCCGTGGCGTCGGCGAGGATGGCCTCCGGCTGCCCGGCGCGGATCGCCCTACAGCCTGCTTCAGGCCGCCGTAGCCGCTCACCAGGCGCAGTTCGCGCATCGAGGTGAGGATCGTGCGGAGCCCGGCACGGGTCACCGACTGCTCGGCGACGAGCATGACGCGCCCCTGGCCGGGCTCGGACGCCGACTACCCCACCCCGCGCAGCCCCGACGCCGAACCCGTGAGACGACATATCGCCGCCTCCCGTGGTCCACCTGCTTGAAGCCCCTGTTCGCGCACGTCTACCCCCAGGTGCTTGCCTGGAAGCCCCGTTGGACGCCGCCGGAGCCGGCACCGTTGTCCCGGGCTGCGACTTGGCGGACCGTGGGTCTTCCGCGCTGCACAGTGCGCGCAGGGGCCGCCCCGTCAGCGTGGTCGCGCGGTGACCGCCCCGGTGGTGCGGGCGTGCATTGCCGCTGCGCGAGGCGGAGGACGGTCCTCTCCCTTCCCTTCCGTCTGCGCCGACATCTCACCGCATCTACCGATGTGGCCAACAGTGGTGGGGAGTCGAGCGATCGTGCCGGCACACCGTCCCCGCCCCGGCGGCTCCGAGCGGAACTCCAGTCCGAGGGGTTTCGGCACCTGGGCGCATGCGCGACCGGACGACGACGCCATGTCGGTGCCCCGGGCAAGTCGGGTAGTGCCTCCGACTCGGTCGGCATCCTCAGCGGCCGTCTGGGTCACGGGCGGCTCGCCGGAGCGCGAACCCACCTGCCTGAACCTGCGGCAGCGGCAAGCGGCCGTGAGCACGAAGCGCTCGCGCCGACAGTCGCGGCGGAGTTGTGCCGCCTGACGCAGCCGGGGCCCGGGCGACGCTGGTCCGGGCGCCCGCCGGTGACGCAGAGGGGCACCGCCTCCAGCGCCTTCGACGGCCGCGGTGGCACCGAGTCCCGCTGACAGCTGCGCACCGATGGCACACCCGATGCACCGGCGGCTCCGCGGTAGCCGTGCGAGTAGGGAACTATCCGTTACCCAGATGGTGGCGTGTACCAGTCCGATGGGGGCAATGGGGATTCCGAGACACCGGTGGTGTCACTCACTCAAGAGAAAGCAGGAGCCGTGTACATAGGTCTGGGCACCGTCGTCGTCATCGTCCTCGTCGTCCTCGTCGTCATGATGCTCCGCCGCGGCTGAGGCTGCACCGCACCCGCTTGCGTCGCCCGTCGGCGCTGAGGACGGCCGTTCGAAGCAGCCGAGTCCTTTCAGCGCCGACCGGGGCCAACAGGTGTCTGACGGCCGCCTCCGGCGAAGGCTTCTGGTTGACGCAGCTCTGCTGCGGGTATTACAGGCCGTCTTCTCGTCGGTGGGCGGTAAGTCATCACACCGATGTGCCGCAGGTGTAGTGCTCGGCCCAGTGCACCAAGGGTGTGGTGAGTCCACGTGCCGCGCAGTCGGAGGCCGGTCGGTTGTCTCCATCCCCGCGGAGTCTCTCGCCGATTCCATCCTCTCTTCTTTCTCCCTGCGCGTACCCGCCATCGGACTCGCCCGTCCGTCGTCCACGGCAGCCTGGCGGCCGGGCACCGACCCGGCTGTGGAGAGGGTCAGGTCCCCCGGCCCCGATGACCTACCTCACCGCCGTCAACCACCTCAGGCCCCAGGTCGTGTCCGTTCGGGACCGACCGGCGCGCCGGCGGGCCACCCGCCGGTCTATCGGCTCTCTTCGGTGGGATACCGCACATCACCGGGCTGTGCTCATCTGGGTCACCGCGATAGCGGCCGTCCCACGGTGGAGCGAGGGTGGAGGGAGCTTTCCCTTCCCTGTCAGCTCGCTCTCCGCCTCCGAAGGAGCACGGCCATGTCCGGACGCAACACCGTCATCCGCAGCCTGCACGATCTGGGACTGGCAGCGTGGTTCGGCGGCTCCCTGATGGGCGCGGTCGGCCTCAATGCCGCGGCACGGCAGGAGGGCGCCACGAGCACGGACAGGGCTCGTATCGCCTCGGCCGGCTGGGAGAAGTGGATGCCGGTCAGTGCCGCCGCGATCGGAGCCCATCTGTACGGGGGCGGCGGCCTGCTCGCGGTCAACGCCCACCGGGTCGCCAACCAGCAGGGGGTGGCCGCCTCCACCACGGCGAAGACAGTCGTCACCGCCGCGGCGCTCGCCGCCACCGCCTGCGCCCGCGTTCTCGGCAAGAGGATCGAACTCGCCTCCTCCCCCGACCCCGAGGACGTCGAACGGGCGGTTCGGAATCCTGTCGACACCGACCGGGCGCGGAAACACCTCACCTGGGTGCAGTGGGCGGTTCCCGCCCTCACCGGATGCCTCGTGGCCCTCAACGCGCTGCACGGCGAACAGCAGCGGCCCCTGGAACAGCTGCATGGCATGTGGGGGCACGCCCGCTCCACCACACCTCTCCTGCACTGACGGAAACCACAGGGGCGGCGCCGGGTCCCTCGACGCGGTCCTGGACGGCGGGGGCCATACTCCTTTCCGGGGTACCCCACGCGTAGAAGACCCCTCGGGTTGCGGACGGACCGGCAGCCGCGATGAGGCACTCTACGACGGACAGCGGCCTCATCGGTCCGCGCCCCCCGGCCCGGCTCTCAGAGCCGACACCATGGCAGAACCCTGTCGGTGATCACGCTGCGGGAGCGGACGACGGTGGATGGAAACAGGCGGTGACGTCCTTGCCGCGGGGGCAGTGCCGCGTCTGCCAAGCGTCGGCGAGCGCGTCGACCAGGAGCATGCCGCGCCCGCCGGTCGCCTCGCTGTCGCACCCGCGTCGCTCGGGTACCTGGTCACTGGTGTCGTGCACGGTGACGTGCAGACAGTCCCTGTCCCAGGTCAGGATCAACTGCGCGGCACTGTGCGCGTGTACGTGGGCGTTGGTGACGAGTTCGGAGACGGTGAGCAGTACCGCGTCCGCCGTCTCCGGTGCGGTCCGGGGCCAGCCCAGCGTCCGCAGGTGCTCACGCGTCCAGTCTCGGGCAGCCTTCACCGACGTGCTCAGCGGTAGCGACCGCGCCCAGCCCACCGCTCTCAGCGAAGCGTCCTCTGTCACCACTGCTCCCGATTCGACCGGCTCCGTGTCGCCCATCGTCTGCCCGTGATCGGCTCGGGCAAGGGCACGGCTCACATCCGCCGGTACGGGGGCGAACGGGGTGGATCCGCGCCCTGGCCGCCCCGCCCCGCGCCCGTCTCGGTTCCGCCCCCGGATTCGATGAACTCCTTGAACCGCTTCAGGTCACCGGTGGCCTGGCGCTTGACGAAGCCGAGCTTGTCGCCGACGGACTCGGCCAGGCTCTGCGGGTCGTAGTCCGGCTGGAGCATGATCTTGGTGGTGTGGTCGTCGATGTAGTGGAAGGTGACGGCGCCGGCCTGCCGTGCTTCGCCTTCGATGCTGGTCCAGGCCACCCGCTCGCCGGGGATCTACTCGGTGATCTCGACGGCGAGCTCCCGCTCCACCCCGGCGATCCTGGTCTTCCAGTGCGTGAGGGTGCCGGTGCGCTGCTCGATCCGTTCGACGCCGTCCATGAACTGCGGGAAGTCCTCGAACTGGGTCCACTGGTTGTACGCGGTGCTGCCGGGGACGCCGACCTTGATGGATTCCTCGACCTGAGACATGGGCGCGACCTCACATCCGTGGCGGGGCACCGGTGGACTTCACGCCCTCGGCGCCGGTGTACGGCGAACTCCTTCCCGCTAGACCCCCGCAAGGGCCGTCGGATCGTCGAGGGGCACGGGTGGGGAAGGCGATCCGCACGGTGGTGTCCGGTGACTTCGGGTGAGGGTGAGGGTGACAGGATCGGGTGACGCGGGGATGTACGTTCTATCTGATCCGTCCCGTCAGGGTGCTGCCGAGTGGCGTCCGCTCGTAGGATGCGCGGATGGAGAGGACCGCGTGACCGAACACCCCTTTGAGGGACCCGAGACATCACCGGGATGGTGTCAGCGTCTGCACGAACTGTGGCTCGCGGCCGTGCGGGCGCGTGACGTCACCACGCTCGCCACGCTCGTCTACTCCGGCCTTTCCGAGGTCACAGGCGCCGTCGCCGTCGTAGGAGCGCGGTGGGAGGGCCGTCGGACGCGCTACCTGCGACGGTGGACTCCGGACGCCGACGAGCAGGTCACCTGGTATCCGACGGCGGTCGACTGGCCCGGTGGCTCCACGCCGCCGGCCGCTCCCGTGGACGGGGACTCGCCTCGCGTCCGCCTGTGCGCACTCGACGGACCGGACCCGGTGGCGGCATTGGTGGCGCCCTCGCTGCGGGAGACCGGCACGGTCGCCGCGATGGAGTGCGTCTTCCCGCTCGGCGCCGACGACGCCGCGGGCCTGTGGGTGGGGCTGGGGGACGTGCCGTCCGAGGAGGAGCGGCGCGGGCTCGGCGAGCAGCTGGTTCAGATCGCCGACGTGCTCATGGCCAGCAACCGGCGCATCGTGGAGGACGAGATCCACGAGCGGCGCCAGGCACGCGACGCCTTCCTCGCCGAGGCCTCGCTCCAGATGGACGAAAGCCTGGAAGTCGAGGAGACGCTGCGCCGGGTGGCGCGTCTGGCGGTGCCCGCAGTGGCCGAGGGCTGTGCGGTGCACCTCTTCCGGCCGGACGGGGAACTCGAACCCGTCGCCACCGCCCATGTCGCGGCACACGCGCAGACCTGGCTCGGTGACGTGGCTCTGCACGACGCCTGGCTGGCCGCCCAGCTCCGCCGCATCGCCCGCCAGCCCCGGGGTCAGGTGTTGAAGGACGCGGACCTGTCGGGCAGCCCTTTCGGGCCCGACGCCACCGGGGACGGCAAGACCATCCGCGCGCTGAGTGTCAGCCCGCTGCGGGCCCGGGGCCGTGTCCTCGGCACACTGACCTTCCTCTACCACCGCGACGACACCAGCCTCGCGGATCTGCCGACGCTGGCCGACCTGGCCGGCCGGGCCGCTCTCGCCATCGACACGGCCACCCTCTACGACCAGCGCCGCCAGCATGTGGAGACGCTGCAACGTCAGCTGCTCCCCCGCGTCCTGCCCGAGGCCCCAGGAGTAGAGCTGAGCGCCGCTTACCAGGTCGGTGACCCAAGTCTCGACGTCGGTGGCGACTTCTACGACGCGGTGATCACCGGCGACCGGATCTCGCTGTTCATCGGCGATGTGTGCGGGCGCGGGGCCGAAGCGGCGGCATACACCGCGCTGGCCCGCCACACCCTGCGCACCCTGCTGACGGACGGCATGGCTCCGGGCCGGACCCTGGCCCGGCTGAACCAGGCACTTCTCGACGAGGGTGCCTCCCGTTTCGTCACGGCCCTGGTCGTCACCCTCACTCCCGCCGCCGGCGCCGGCTGGGACGCCGAGATCGCCGGCGGGGGGCACCCGTGGCCGCTGGTCCGCCACGCCGACGGGTCGGTGGAGGAGCTGCCGGCCCGCGGCCTGCTGCTGGGCGTCGTGCCCGGCGCCGAGTACGCACCGCACCGTGTGCGGCTCGCGGACGGGGACGCCCTGGTGCTGTTCACCGACGGCCTCTCCGAGGCCCGGGCAGCGGACGGAACCTGTTTCGAGGACCGTCTGCCGGAAGCCGTGGGACGGATCGGAGGGGTCGCCGAAGCTTCGGCGGCCCGGCTGGTCGCCGCCGCTTCCGACTTCCGCGACATGGGTGACGATGACGCCGCCGTACTGATCGCCTACCTGAAGGACCGACCGTGAACCAGGCGCACGCACCGGGTAAGCAGCTGGACATCGGCCGCATCCTGGTACTGGAGGACTCGAAGGAGGACGCGGAGGCGATCGAGCGCGCGCTCTCGCGCAGCCATCCGCAGTTGCGCCTGGAGTTTCTCGACCGCGGCGAGGGCCTCGTCGACCGCCTGCTGGGCGAGGAGCAGGTGCCCGGCATCCTGCTGCTGGACCTCAACATGCCTGGAGTCGGCGGCCACACAGTGCTCCGGGAGATCCGCGCCCGGCCGGAGCTGGCCGACATCGCCGTGGTGGTGTTCACCTCCTCGACGGCGCCGCCGGAGGTCGACGCCTGTTACGCGGCCGGGGCCGACAGCTACGTCTACAAGCCGCTCAACTTCGAGTTGTTCCGTACGGTGCTCAAGGGCGCCGTCGACTACTGGCTGGAGGCCAAGGGTCAGCCTTCCGCACCGCCGGGCTCCGCCTGAGCGTCCTCGCCGAGGCTGAAGTAGAACGCCGTGCCCTCGCCGGGCTCGCTGACCAGCCACAGCCGGCCACCGTGGCGCTCGACGATGCGCTTCACCACGGCGAGGCCCACGCCGGTGCCGCCACCATGCTCCTGCGGTCCGTGCAGCCGGCGGAAAAGGGCGAAGACCTCCTCCTGCCTGTCGGGGGGAATGCCGATGCCGTTGTCGCGTACCACGACGACCTGCGCGACCCGGTCGGCTCCCGGTGGCACCACGTCCTCCACGGTCACCTCCACCATGCGGTCGGGCCGGTCACCCGCGTACTTGGCGGCGTTGACCAGGAGATTGAGCAGGATCTCGAAGATCCGGTCGTGGTCGGCGCGTACGCGTGGCAGGACGCGCGGGCGCGACACCCGCACCCCTTCCTCCGCGAGACGTGGCCCGGCGACCTCCAGGGCCTGGTCGAGAACGTCGTCGAGAGAGATGTCGTCCAGCCTCAGTCCGGTGCGGCCCATCCGCGCGTAGTGCAGCAGCGAGTTCAGCAGGTCGTCCATGCGGGCGGCGAGCCGCTTCATGGTCTCCAGCCTGCGCACGCTCAGGCTGTCCAGGCCGTCCCTCGCGTCCTCCAGGGTGAACGTGGCCGCGTTGGCGATACCCCGCAGCGGCTCCTTGAGGTCGTGCGCGGCGACGTGAGCGAAGGAGTCGAGGTCCAGGTTGGTCATCCGCAGTTCGTCGTTGAGCTGGTCCACCTCGTCGGCGTGGCGGAGCACCAGTTCGGTGAGGAGGCGCCCCATCTCCAGGGCGGCCGCCTGGTCCCGGGCGGTCCAGGGCAGGCTGCGGCCACGGATTATGGAGCGGTAGACGGCGCCCGAGCCGCGCGGTGTCAGGCGCTCGCCCGCCGGGCCGACGAGCACGGGTCGGGACGGGTCCGCGGCCCACTCGCGCGGTGTCTGGCGTTCCTGCCGTACCCAGGCCAGGTAGTCGCCGCTGCGTCCGACGGGCAACAGCAGGACACCGGCGGGGCAGCCCTCCGCCGGCGTGGTGGCACCGTCCGAGGCCAGCAGTTCCGGCAGCCGGTCGGTGGACCACACGCCACCGGAGCTCGCACGGGTCGCGTACCGGCTCAGAGCCAGGACGACCTCCTCGGCCACGGTCAGGCCGGCGGACGACAGACGGCCCCCGCGTACCAGCAGGACACCGTCGGCGCCCACCAGCTCGCGGACCAGCGCCTCATGCCGGAGCAGCGACGCGTCGACGTCCTCGTCCAGCAGCCCGGCGACAGCGGCCACCTCCTGGCCCGAACGTTCCAGGGCATCCGCGCGGTGCCGCTCCTCGATCGCGGCCAGTTGCATGGAGAACGCCGTACCGAACAGCTCGCACGCCGACCGTACCTCCGGCGCCAGGGTGCGCGGTGCGGCACCGTGACAGGCGATGAGGCCCCAGAGCCGGCCCTCCCGCAGCAGAGAGACCGACATCGAGGATCGGACTCCGATGTTGCGCAGGTACTCCAGGTGGAATCCGGAGACGGTCCGCAGCGCCGCGCCGGACAGGTCGAGCGGGGCGCCGGTGGCGGGGCGGCGCGCAGGGCGGAGCCGGGCCGTGGGGTCGTCGACGTCGCAGATGACGCGGATCCAGTTCTCCTCGTACAGGCGCCGCGCCTGCGGAGGGATGTCGGTGGCCGGGAACCACAGGCCCAGCCAGGGTTCCCAGCCCTGCCCGACGTCCTCGGCGACCACCTCGCCGGGGCCGTCGACACCGTCGAAGCGGTAGGCGACGACCCGGTCGTACCCGGTGAGCCGACGTACCTCCCCGACTGCGGCACGACAGCAGTCGAGCACTGTGCCGGAGGACCGCAGCCGGCGCAGCGCACGGCGGACCTCCTGGTAGAAGCCGGCGAACCGGAACGCGTCGTTTTCGTCACGTGGCTCGAATTCCAGCAGCACCAGACCATCGCGGCGGTGGGCGGACAGGTCGAAGCCGGTCCGGTGACCGGCGAAGCCGGCCGTGACGGGGAAGGTGACGGCGATGGAGTCGCCCTCGGCGGAGGCGTCCAGGGCCTCGGCCCAGTCGGACTCCGCCAGTACGGTGGTGACGTGCCGGCCGATCAGGTCCTCGGCCGCCGCGCCGAGCAGTGTCAGGGCGTTGTCGGCCGCGGTGTCGACGAGGCCGCTCGCCGGGTCGACCGCCAGCAGCGTCCCGTGCGACTGGACGCCGCCGAGCTCATGGATCCGTTCCCGCACACACTGCGAGAGGTCGAAGCCCGCGCCGGCGGAAGCCTCTGCCGATCGCGCCCGCTCCGACAACCACTCGTCCGTCATGAGGGGATCATCCCCCACCGGGCTGGTCATCGAAAACGGGGGCACTCGGCTGCGGGGCCGGCGCGGATACGCGCCAACGGCCCCGCGCCGGTGCCCGGCGGGCCGCGACACCTGGGCACGCTGCTCGCCAGGAGCCCGCTCGACTCAACGGGCCCGGCGGGACTGCCGACCGCGTTCTACCCGGCGCCGCCGCGATCGGGCGGATCTGCCGGCGCCCTGGGCGCCGCGTTGGTCTCGCGCTCGGCCATGGCGCGGCAGCTCTGGGCAGCGCGGGAGCGATCGCTGGGCGCGGCTCGATCGGGTGCGCCGGGGAACTGGCCACCGCGTGCCGCTTACCGCGCGGCCGAGCGACCCGTTCCTCCTCGCCTCCCTGGCCTTCACGGCTGCCTGCCTCGCCCTGCTGGGCCGCTTCTTTCGGATCATCGGATCATCGGGACCTGACACGCGTAACCACCCCGGCGGAGAGGTGGGGGCGGACCTGGGACCGGACGGCAGGCAAGACGGTGTGCTGCGAGCTTTCCGCGCCAGTCGTCCTGGGCCCCGGACGCCGAACTGACACCGGGTGGTGGCCGGCCCGGCGAACATCGCCCGCCCCGGAGGGGCCCGCACCGGCCCCGGTGCCGCCGCGGCCCGCCGGTGTCACGTCCGGGCGCGGGGTCCGACCAACTCCTCGTACAGCGCTCGGCGTTGCGGTGAGACCTCGTCGGTCCTGGCGAGTGCGCTCTCCCAGTCGCGCTGGATTTCGTCCAGGTAGGTTCGCCAGTCGCCACTGGGGTGGGAAGCGCCCATCGCCCGCAGGTCGACGAGGCGTTCGTTCTTGCCGAGGCCGCCGGAGCCGATCTTGTCTCCCTTGTGGCCGTGCAGAACCGACTCGGGGTTCGAGGTGGCTTCGGTGGAGCGGAAGTCGTGCTCGTAGCCGACGGGGCTGTCCGCGTGCGGTGCGATGGTCTCGATGCCGATCTGGAGAGAGCCGTCCTTCTCCGTGGTCGGGCGGTGGTAGACCAGCAGCACATGGCCGTACGAGCCATTGGGGAGGACCATGTCGCCGTTCCAGTCCTTGGAGCCGAATCCGCCACCGGAGATGTCCTGACCCCATAGCTTGGGGCTGGCGGCGCCGACGGAGAGCTTGTTCGTGAGGGACGCCATGACGCCGCCCTTCTCCTTGAACTTGCCCGACGTCTCACCCTTGTTGGCGCCGATGGAGGTCCGGTGGGTGGCGAAGTCCCGTTCCGTCACACCGTCTGCGGGCTCCCCCTTGGTGTCGTCCTTGGTCACGCCCAGGAAGTGCGGCAGTCGGTAGGCTGCCTCGTCCTTCGAGCTCAGGGCGGGAATACGGACGTTGACGCGACCTCCGTGGGCCAGTGCCCGGATGACGTCCTGCTCGTAGTTGGCTTCGTGCGCGCCCTTCGCCGGGTTGTAGAGCTCAAGCCCGTGACGCAGCACGAGAAGGATTTTGGTGAGCATCTCACGGCTCTGGGCGTCCTTCTTCGCGTAGTCGGGGGCCTTCTTCTTGCCCTTGCCCAACGCGGCGCCCTCGGCCGGTACGGCACCCTCATGCCGGCGCGCGTCAGCCACACCCTCCGGATACAGGGTGTCGACGGCGGTGTCCCGGATCTGCTGGTCTCGCTCCCGCTCCAGGCCCTGCCGTTCTTCCGGCGTGGTGCCGGGCGCCTGGGTGAGCATGAACCGGCCGAGCGTGTAGGCCGGGTCCGTCGGCGTGAGGACTCCCGGCTCCCGCAGGATCGGGTGGTTCTTGCGGACGGCCAGGGTCGCGGTGAGGACACGCTTGCCGGCAGCCAGTTTCAACCAGTCCTTGAACGGCCCCTCGGTGTACTTCTCGGCCTCGTCGTACGTGCCGATCCCCACGTCTTTGAGCCACTGCTGGTTGACCGAGGAGAGCTGCCTGATGTCGTCCAGGTCCTGGTCGCCGAACGCCTCACCCCGCATCACCCGTCGGTCCAGGGTCTTCCGCAGCCGCATGGGGCCCTGGACCATCCACTGCTCGGGCCACCATGTTCCGGGTGCGAAGACGTTCCGCTTGGACGTCGTCTGGACGGTGTCCTGTTCGATCGACTGGCTGAGGCGGGCGATGATCTCCTTGCCCTTCGGAGCCGCTCCCTCCGCCGGTCCGGCCGCCTCTGCGGCGGACTCCTCGGCGGTGTCGGTCGGTCCCGTGCGCTGGACCGCCGTCTCCGCGGACCGAGCCCCCGGGTGGCCGTGGCCCTCGGCGGCATCCCGGTGGACCGCTCCCTCCCCCAGAACCGTGCTGGTGCCGCCGGAGCGCATCCGCGAGGCGTTCGACTCCGCTTCCCTTTCCTCGCTGTCGTCCGGGCGCGTCATGTTGAACCCGCCGCCCGTCGGATGCCCGACCGAGGCCCTCTGCCGGTTGCGGACCGCGTGCGTCAACTCGTGGTCCAACGTCTGGGAATCGCCGCCCCCTTCACCGATCACGATGTCCTGGTCCACCGTGAACGCCCGGGCCTGCACGGCGGCTGCTGCCTGCTCCGCAGACGGGCCGGTGTGCAGCCGGACACCGGACAGGTCGGCCTGGAACTGCTCCTCCTTGCGGACCCGCGTCGCCTGGTCCAGAGGGCGGCCCGGCGCGCGCAGACCGGCTTCCACGTCGGAGCGGTCGGGAGTGTGCGAGCCGGCCGCGGCATCAGCACGCTGCACGGCCTCTCCCCGGCGGGGCCCGTCTCCTTCCCGCTCGCGGCGCATCATCCTCAGCACCGCCTGATTGCCGACGCTCGCCTGCAACCCCAGCAACCCGCCGGGCGCGGCCGTGCGGACGGTCCTTTCCCGGCCGTCCGCGGCTTCCGAACGCTGCCTGTCGTGCGCCCTCATCGATGCCCCTTACCGAAACGATGACATCGACGGTAGAACCACTGGCATCGCATCGAAAGCGCCGGCCGACGGACCGGAGAACGCCCGCCCCCGCGACACGCGCCTCATCAGTGGCGTTGCACCATGCGGACACCCGTCCTGTCGGAACTCTGCCCCACAGGGCAGTTCATCTGCCCCCTCGGCTCATCCGTCTCTTCGGCAGCCGCATCAGGGTCAGGACCCGTCGGTACCAACGCCAGCACGTTGACCTGCGGCTGGTGAGCCGCCCCCCGCACGAAGTCAACCGTGACGATGCCGCTGTCCGGCACGGTCACCCGGATGTGGCGTCGGTAGCAACATTGGAAGAGCGGTTGGCGCTGAGGTCAATCATGGTCGGCCAGGGTCGCGGCCTTGTACCGCGCGTCCAAGGCTTTGATCCACGAGGTCCAGAGCTGAACGACGTGTTCGTCCAGCAGGAGCCACGCCTCGTGAAGCCAGTTTCGGCAGTAGAGGCCATTGGTGTATTCGCAGACGTCGTCGCCGTAGCCGCGCTCGATGGAGCTCACCAGGGCCGCCCACGCGTTCACCCTTTCAGCGACCGTGAACGCCGTCCTCCAGCCGCGCTGGCGCAACCGCTCTCCCACCTCGGTTTCAGTAGCCACGGGCGTGAGGCTCTCATGTCGAATCCGTCCGGGCGACCGAGATGTGTCCCGACAGAGGCTGGCGGCCCTGCACCATGATCAAGATGAGACGATCTCGCCGTGGCTGGTGTGATCACGGCCTCGAAGCCGGCCTGATGCCCCTGTTCAGCGGGCTGAGGCCGAGGCGGTTCGGCAAGCTGGTGACCGTTCCGAGGCGCCAAGGTGCGGACGCCATCCGCAAGGGCCGACCGTGGAGCTTCCTCTGGAGGACCGGGCCCTTCTGGTCGCGGCCTACTGGCGCACGAACCCGACCATGCGGCAACTCGCCCCGCTGTTCGGGGTGTCCAAGTCGGCAGCGGACCGCATCATCGACCACCTCGTGCCGATGCTCGCGCTCCAGCCCCGCAAGCGGTTCGCCAAGGACACCGCGCTCATCGTAGACGGCACGCTGGTCCCCACCCGGGACCAAATGATTGCCGAGCGGTCGAAGAACTACCGGTACTCCACCAGCCACCTGGTCGTCATCGACGCCGACACCCGCCTGGTCGTCCTGGTCGGCCGGCCGCTCGCCGGAACCGCAACGACTGCAAGGCGTGGGAGGAATCCGGCGCCAAGGCTGCCGTGGGCAACACCGTGACGATCGCCGACGGCGGCTACCCGGGCACCGGACTCGTCATCCCGCACCGCCGGCAGCGCGGCCAGAGCGAACTCCCGGCCTGGAAAGAGGACCACAATAAGTCCCACTAGCTGGTCCGCGCCCGCGTCGAGCACGTCTTCGCACGTATGAAGACCTGGAAGATCCTCCGCGACCGCCGCTTGAAGGGCGATGGTGTCCACCGCGCCATCCTCGGCATCGCCCGGACGTACGACCTTTCCCTCGCCGGGTAGGTCAGCGGGCCTCACGGCGGCCAACCGTGTTTGAGTCGCGCCGAAGATCATTTACGGGACAGCCCTCAGCCTCCAGCGGAGTGGTGATTCGGGCTCTGAACTGCCAGTTGTCCCTCTCAGCGCAAGAGGGAAAGCCGGGAAGCGAGTACAAGAGGCACATCCGCGCCCGCGCCATCGAAGAACTCGCACGGGAGCTCAAGGCCTACCGCGAGGCCCACGCCCAGCACCACACGATGAAAGCCCACCAAACCCGTCAACACCTCCCGCGGGATGCGGCATCGCGGACAGGTAGTCCCCGAAGCCTCCGCTGGCACGGGCTTGCAGTCGGGGTGAGGTGAGTACCGGCGCGTGCGCGGTGCGCAGGACACGGTGTCCTCGGTGTTCAAGTGCCCTCACCAACGCGCGGTCCTCGCCGGCGGCCAGCGGGGGGAAGCCGCCGACATCCAGATAAGCGTCAGCGGCGACACCGAGGTTGGCGCCGTGCACGTGGGGGTGGTGCCAGGGCGCGCCGTCGGCTGGTCGTGTCGCCTCGTAGAGGGCGCGGTGCGGTGCGGCCAGGGGTGAGGACGGTGGCAGGAACACCGTGCCGACGACGGCCTGCCAGCCCTGGCGGGCCTGGTCCAGTTGATGGGCCAGCCAGTTGGGCGGAACGGTGCTGTCGGCGTCCGTGGTGGCGATCCAGGTGTCGGCCGGGCTCTGCGGCCCTCGGGCGAGCGCATGGCGGACGCCTGTGTGCCGGGCCGTTCCAGGGTTACGGCAGTCAGTGATGACGACGTGGGCACCGGCATCACGGGCCAGCGCCGCCGTCCGGTCGCGACAGGTGTCCGCCACCACGACAGTCTCCACCCGGACACCGGCGAGGCCAGGGTGGCGGGCCGCCACCGCGAGCGCGGTGAGCGCGTGCGGCAGGAGTGCCTCTTCGTCGTGGGCCGGGATGACGACGGTGACGTACGGGGTCACACCAGGCCCTCTTCCGCCGCGACCGAGATCGCGCGGCGGCCGTCCGGCCCGCGTCTACGGTGCACCTGGAGGACGAAGTCCTCCTCGCGGTGGTCGGCCAGCAAGTCGAGTTCCAACCGTGCGGCGAGGAGGTCCGCGATGCCGCTGCCGGTGGTCAGGTGCTCGGGTACCGGATGGTCCCAGTGCACCGTGACGAGGGTGCCGCCCGGTTCGAGCGACGCCACAGTGCGCCGCACGAACCGGTCGAACGTGGCGTCGTCGAGGTAGTAGAGCAGTTCGGACAGGACGATCAGGTCGAAGGATCCGGTCGGCCACTCCTCGGGCAGCACCATCCGCCGGACCTCCACGTGGGGAAGGTCTCGGGTGCGGTGGCGGGCCGTAGCCACCGCCGAGCCGACCCGGTCACAGGCGAACACGGCGTCGCAGCGGACGGCCAGTCGGCGGGTGAGCTCGCCGACCGAGCAGCCCGGCTCGAAAGCCCGCCGGTAGCGGGGCTGGGGCAGGGCGGCGACGGTCAGGTCGTACTTGCGGCGCTCGTACCAGCGTTCCGCCAGGTGCCACGGGTCCTCCGCACCGCGGTACATGTCGTCGAAGTACGCGTCGGGGGTGCGCGGGCGGCTCATCCGAACACCACTTCCCAGCCGCGCAAGTGGTGGGCCTGCTCCTCGGGGGGCAGAACCGCGGCGTCCCGCGGACCGGGGCCGAGGGGGCGGATCTGGCTGGTGAAGCGGGCGACCGCGGCGTGTTTGCGTGCCTGCACCGCGGCCGGCAACACGATCCGGGAGGCTGTCGCCCAGGGCACACGGGGATCGCCGGGTTCGGCCCAGTGCCACAGCCACACCGGGTACAGCCGGCACGGCACGTGAGCCGCGCGCGCGGCGGCCAGCGCCGCGCGTCCCACCGCCTCATGGTCACCGTGCACGTCACCGGTCCACGGGGCCAGGCACAACGCGGCCCCGTCCAGCAGCTGTGTCAGCTCGCCGACGAGTCGCTCCTCGTGGTCGGCCACTCGCGTGTCGGGAAGCCGCAGCCGGACGACATCGGCGTCCGGCAGGCCCAGTTCGCCCAGGGCGTCGCGCAACTCGCAGGCCCGCACCTCGGCGAGCCGCTCCGGCGTGAACCGGGCGCTGCCCGGGTGGGAGCCCTCCCCGTCCGTCACCGACACCACGGTCACCGCGACTCCCGACGCGGCCAGGATCGCGAGAGCGCCACCCGCTCCCAGCACCTCGTCGTCGGGGTGGGCCGCCGCCACGACGACCCGGCCCGCCTCGGGCAGGGTGTACGCGGGCATGCGGAGCCAGCCGTCCCACGCCCGCCAGCGCGCCTCCTCGGTGCCCGGGCCCTGGATCGGGTCGGCGTACGGGCTTGGCTCGGCGCACCGTTCAGTGCTCATCGGCCCGCTCCGTCCCGGTCGCCGCGGGTCACCCGTTCCCCAAGCGCTGCCAAGTCCCGTTCGGCGTGGTGCTGGCGTACGTAAACGGCCAGGTCCGCGACGGCCCGGGCGTGCCGCCCGTCGTGGCACAGGGGCCCCGCTCCCGTCGCACGTCCCACCCGGTCCAGGACCTCGGCGCACGTGTCGGCGACCAGCGCACGCACCCGCAGGGCCCGCAAGGCCGCCGTACCGGCCCTGTCCAGGGGGTCGGCGTCGATCTCCTCAGCCGCCTGGCCGAGCACCGTCCGCGCCGCGTGCAACCGCAGGTCGACGGCGCCCGCGTGCGCGTCGGTGAACGGGTCGGCCCGGCTTCCGGCCCGCTCGAACAGGGCGCGCGCCACCGCTTCCGCCCCGCCGAGCCAGCAGGCGGCCACGCCCACACCGCCGTGATGGAAGCCCGGCCGGCGCAGATACGCCTCCGCCTCGCCGACCGGGACGGCGGACACCAGGGTGAAGCGGACGTCCGGGCTGTCGCTGCCGGCCATACCGACCGCCGGCCAGGTCCCCGGTACCGGACGGCAGCCGGGTCCGTCGCCCGCAGCAGGGGTAGTCGAAGCGTCACCCCGGCCGTGGGCCGGCCCATTGCGGACCGCGAACAGGCGCCGTCCGTCGTCGGCGCACGCGGTGACCAGGGCGTGCGTGCAGCTGTGCGCACCCGAGCAGTACTGCTTGAGGCCGTCGAGCACCCAGCCGTCGCTCGTACGAGAAGCGGTCAGCCCCGAACCCGGCGGCTCAGCGGCCCACACAGCCCAGTACTCCCCCACTCCGACGGGCGCCTGTCCCAGCTCGGCGAGGATCGCCACGGCATCAAGGTGGCCCTCCACCAGCCTGGCCACGGCCAGGTCGTCACGGGCAACCGCGCGCAGCGCGTCGAGCCGAGCACGGGTGCGGCCACTGCCAGGGAGCGGGCAGTCACCGGTTTCGACCGCCTTCGTGTCGACGTACTCCACGAAACGGGCGGCAACCCTGCGCGCTTCCGAGCCGGGCGCGGCATCCTCAGCGGCTGGGGACGATGCGACGCCGGCCGCCACAAGTCTGCCTTCCTGCACAGGTGGTACTCCTCGCTATCCGAGACGACGCCCGCCGGGCGCCGCGCTGTCCGCCCGTCTCCCACGCGGCGAACCGGCCCGTCAGCCGGAACCCTCCCGTGGTCGTCATCGACCAATGACCCGCGCACCTGAGTGCCCCCGGCTCCGGCCCCTACACCAGAACATCCATCAGCGCGACGCTGTGGGAGCGCCCCCTCAGAGGACGTGAGACGGTACGCCCCAACGGCATGCAGCGACCCCGCGGACGACCCCGCGGACTAGGAGGAGCAGGGTTCCACTGCTGGGTCCGCGGGGCCGGTGCATGACTCACCTACCCGGAGGTGCGTCCGATAAGCCCGTTCCCTCCCGACCACTCGCCAGAAACGTGGCCCATGCGAGGGGCCCGGCATCCTTGGGTTCCAGGAGTCGTTGCAACACCCCATCGTCCGGTGAACGCCCGGAAGCCGCGGAATCGTTGGCTGCCTTCCTGGACACGTACTCGCTGGAGCCGCTGCGCCGTTACCTGAGCGAAAGCGGCTTGGATGACACCGAGGCCCACAGCCGAGCTGCCGCGATCGACGCGTTCGTCCTGGGTGTCTCCACCCGCCGACGCGTCCTGCGTCAGGATCTCGGAGACCCCGCCGCGCTCGAAGACTGGCTCGGCATCACCATCCAGCGCCTCACCGACGGCTGACAGCACGACGCCGCAGAATGCCACCTACGTCGACTCGACACGGACTCCTGGATCGCGTCCGCAGTATCACGGGAGCCGGCATCGTGGGCAGGCGGGGATGACCAGGGCCTGGCGGTGACGAACGCGTTCCCCATAACGGGTGGCGTGGTGAGGGCTACCGGAGCGGGATGTCGGCTCCGTACTCACCCCTGGGCCGGGGGCCGCGGATACGCCGACCGGTTTCAGTGATGGCGAGGTCGTTGATGCTCGCTTCCCGGCGTCGCATGAGGCCGTGCTCGTCGAACTCCCACAGTTCGTTGCCATAGCTGCGCCACCACTGGCCCTCCGCGTCGTGCCACTCGTACTGGAACCGGACGGCGATCCGGTGCTCGTGGAAGCTCCAGAGGCTTTTGCGCAGCGCGTAGTCCCGTTCGCGCTCCCACTTCTGTGTCAGGAAAGCGACGATCTCCTCGCGGCCGCTGACGAACGTGTCCCGGTTCCGCCACGTGGAGTCCGGCGTGTAGGCCAGGGCCACCCGGTGGGGATCGCAGGTGTTCCATGCGTCCTCAGCGGCCTGGACCTTCTGAAGGGCGGATTCCCGCGTGAACGGCGGGTAGGGCGGGTGATCTTTCGGCACTGCGACCTCCTCGCGTTGAGAACGATTGTTCTCCATGAGTGCACTAAGGTAGGGAACGGTCGTTCTCAACGTCAAGGAGGACCTTGGAATGCCGGCACCGATCACCGACGAGCAGAACCGCCTGGACCGCGAGGCACTGCTCGACGCAGCGGAGAGGCTCTTCTACGAGCGGGGCATCCAGGCGGTGGGTATGGACGAGGTCCGTGCGGCATCGGGCCTGCCGCTGAAGCGGATATACCGGTTCTTCGCGGCGAAGGAAGACCTCGTGGTGGCGGTGCTCAGGCGTCGCGACCACCGGTGGAGGGGGAACCTGGCCGCCCACGTGGAGCGGGTTCCGGATCCCCGCGAGCGCGTGCTCACGGTCTTCGACTGGCTTGCCGAGTGGTTCGGAGAACCCGGTTTCCGCGGTTGCGCCTGGATCAATGCCTACGGCGAACTCGGCCCCTCGTCCGAGGCGGTACTGGCCGAAGTCCGTTCGCACAAACAGGCGTTTCACGACCAGATCGCGGCGTGGGTTCACACCACCGGGCTACCGGTGGTTGAACCCGTCTACCTGCTCGCCGAAGGAGCCATCGTGACGGCCGGCATCAGTGGCGACTCGGCCCCAGCCCGTCACGCGCGCGCAGCCGTCGCGACGCTGCTCGGGACGACGTGATTTCCGATCGCACCGTCAACAACCTCATCGCCCGCGACACCTGGGGATCACGCACCCCCCGACCCCGTCACGGACCGGCGGCGGGCAGGGCCCTGACCCAGAACCGTTACCGACTGTCATGCACCGACTCAACGGGGCGCCTCAGCAGCACGACACCCGCGTCCGACGGACCCATGTCATGTCATCCACGTCCACGGCGACGCGCCGCACGGTCTGACCGAGCGGCTCGACGGAATCGCGCCGCACGCGGACGCCGCCGCCCTGCTGCGGGAACCGCCGCCCCGGAGAGGTCCCGCACGTGGCCGAGGACCGCAGGCGGGTCCTCGCCCCGCCCCCGATCGTCGCGCACGCGTGCGGCCGGCCCTCCCCGTTCCGATGCGGGCAGAAAGCGGGCACCGCGACTCCGCCGAGGTGACGTTTCGTCAGCTTCCCGGGTGGGAGTAAGCAAAAGGTGGAAGGTACGGTCCTTCTCATGTGTGACGCATGTGGTCCTCGCACACAGGGCAGTCGCCGGGGCAACGGTCCGGTCGCTTATGGCGTCTTCCCTCGTGGGCGGCGAGCCGTTCGCCGCCGGGTGCAGCGGACCGGGAGTGGCGACTGGTGGTGCCGCACGCACCGTGGGGGTGGTGGGAAGGGCTCCGGCCGAGCCGGTGCCGCGAAGCCGGTGAGGTCGGTGGCTGTGCCTTCCGTAGCGCCCGGGCACGGACACTTCGCGGAGCAGTGCGGCACGACCGGTCCCCCCGCGAGCCCTTTCGAGCGTCCCCTTTTCCCCTTCCCACCCGTCCGGCGCCGACCCGACGGCGCCACTGAACATCTGACAGGTAGACCATGCACATAGCCCCCTCCCCTGACGCGGCGCGCGCCGATCACCGCGCGGGGGTGGCCTCGGCCCGGCGGCAACGGCTCTTCGCCGGCCGGGCGGCCGAACTGCACCTGCTGCGGGACTCGCTGCTCGGCACGCCGCCGAGCTGCCAGGTGCTGTGGCTGCAAGGGATGGCCGGTGTCGGCAAGAGCACACTGCTGCGCCGATTCGTCGCCGAGGCGCGGGAGGCGGGCAAGGCGGTCCGCGTCGTGGACATGCGCAGCACGGCACCCACGCCGGAAGGTTTCCTCGGCGCGCTGGAGGCGCCCGGCGGGCCAAAGGACCCGGAACTGCTCGTCATCGACTCGGGGGAACTGCTCGGCCCCCTGGAATCGTGGCTGCGGGACGTCTACCTGCCGGGACTGCCCGTCCGGCGCCCGGTCCTGGTCGGCGCCAGACGGCCGCCCTCGGCGGAGTGGCGCACCGATCCGCAGTGGTGGGACGTGCTGCACACGGCTGTGCTGGGCCCGATGAGCGACGCCGAGGCGGGAAGGCTGCTGCGTGACCGAGGTGTGCCCGAAGCGACCGTTCCGTCCCTGATACGGGCAGCGTACGGGCTTCCCCTGGCTCTCGCGCTCTTCGCCGAGGCCCGCCAGCAGGCCGAGGCCGAGGGGGTCGGACCGGCCGGCACCCTGGAGGAGTCGCCCGAGCTGGTGGGTGAACTGCTGCGCCTGCTGCTGCGCGAGAACCTCTCCCCCACTCGGAGCGACGCGCTCGCGGTACTCGCCCTGGCCCGCGTCACGACCGAGGAGTTGATCCGGCACACGCTGGGCGTGCCGGTCGCGGAGGCGCACGCGCTCGGGAACTGGCTGCGCGGTCTCTCCTTCGTCGAGAGCACCACCGAGGGCCTGGTGCCGCACCCGCTCGTGCGCCGGGCGCTCCTCGCCGACCTGCGCTGGCGCGGGCTGGAGAAGTACGAGCGCCTGCACCGGGTGCTGCACGCCCATGTGACGGAGCGGCTGACGCGGCGCACCGGGGGACGCTGGGCACTCGGGGCGGGCCTGGCCCACCTGGGCAGCGTCAGCCGGGCGGTGCGGGAGGCGGTGGAGTGGGAGGGAACGGACCGGCTGCACGTGCGCTCGGCCCGCCCGGAGGACAGGGACGCGCTCCTCGACGTGCTCGGCACCGAGTACGGTCCGGCGGCAGCCGCCACGGCACGTGCCTGGTGGGAGCGGCAGCCGTCCGCGTTCTCGCTCGCGGAGGAGGGCGGCGCCCTCGCCGCCGTCCTCGTCGCCCCCTGGCTGGAGGCGGGGGTGACGGAGCTGCCCGACGACCCGGTCGCGGAGGCGGCGCTGGCCCGTACCCGGAAGCGGGCGCCACTGCGACGCGGCGAGCGGATGCTCCTCGCGCGGTGGAGCACGGGCTCCCCGGCGGCGGCGGCCTTCGCGCTGACGACGTTATGGGCGACGGTACCGCGCCTCGCGGTGAGCTGGACGTGCACCCACGCGGGGCAGTCCGGGCTGCCCACGCTCCTCGGCCTGTACGGGCAGTGGCGCGAGGCCCCCGTGGCGGGCCGGGAGGGCGAGGTGGTGCTCCCGTACGTGCAGGACTGGCGCGGCACGGGCTTCGTCGCCTGGGCGAGGGCGCTGTGCGAGCAGTTGCTCACCGACGACCCCACGGCGCCGACCGCCTCGGCGAGCGGCCCTCCGGAGGCCGAACTGCCCTGGCCCGCTTTCGCCGAGGCCGTCAAGCACGCCTATCGCGACGCGCGGGACCTGCGGCTGCTCGCCGACAGTCCGCTGCTCGGGACGCGCCTGGTGCCTCCGGGAGGAGACGCGGCCGCGCTGCGCGACGTGCTCGTGCAGACCGTGGAGCGGCTGTCGGGGTACGCGGGGCAGCGGCAGCTCGGCGAGGTCCTGGAGATCACGTATCTGAGCGGGCCGCGCAGCCAGCGGGCGGCGGCCAGCCACGCGCGGCTCTCCTTCAGCACCTACCGGCGCCGTCTGACGCAGGCGCTGGCGAAGGCGGCGGAACTCCTGCGCGAGCGGGAGCTGTACGGTGTCGAGGCCCGGTGAACGGGACGGTTCCGTACGGGCGTCGGGGCCCGCCGCCCCGGTGTGCCGCCGGTGAAGGACTCCGCCGTACGGCACCGCCGTGCGCAGTGAGCAGCCCCTCCCCCGCCGGACCGGGCGGGAGCGAGGCGGTGAAGTCGGGCGCGCGGGCGACCGGCTGTTGGCAACTGGATCATCGTTGACTTGGGGATGAGCGTTGAGTGACACAGAACAGGACGACGCGAAGCGACGGCAGAGGGCGCGGTTCGTCGACGCGCTGACGAAGACGGCACAGCAGCCGGGGGGCCGCTCCCGGGTGGGCACGAAGGTCGCGGGAGCGGCGGCCGTGCTGGCCCTCGCCGCCGGGGCCACCTTAGGCTTCGGCGCCTGGCGCAGCTACCAGTCCGACCAGGACGCGAAGGAGCATCTGGCCGCCGAGAAGGCCGCCCAGCAACGGCGGATCGTTCCCTCCGCACCCCCGGCGTCGCCTTCAGCGAGCGAGGAGCACAAGAAGGAGAAGAAGACGGCGCCGGCCAAGCGGCCGGCGGCCGGGGCCGGGGGCGGGGGCGGGGCAGCGGTTCACGACGTGCCTTTGGTGGAGACGGAGTCCTCCCACTCGCCCAGGGCGAAGGCGAAGTCGAAGCCGAAGAAGCCGGCCAGGGGGACAGTCGACAAGCTCCTGTCGGCGGGGCATTCCCGCGTGCTGCTCAAGAACGCGAAGAGCGGCATGTGCGCCGATGTCACCGGCTACGACGGAGGCCGGCCCGACGACAGCATCATGCAGTACTACTGCGACGGGACGTCCAACGACAACCAGGTGTGGAGCCTGGTCGTGCGGGGCGCGGGCAAGGGGCCGGGCGGCTCCGACCTCGTCTCCTTCGTCAACATCAAGGACGGCCTGTGTCTGGACCTGCCCGGATACGCGGGGCTGCCGGCCGGCTGGGGCGCCGTCGAGGGGACCTGCAACACCGCGACCCCCGACAACCAGCAGTGGTGGCTCGACCCGGCGGGCGGCGGCACGGTGCGCGTTCGCAACCGGGCGAGCGACAACCTGTGCCTGGAGGTCAAGGACGACTCCACGGAGCGCGCCGCGCAGCTCCAGCTCGACAAGTGCGGTACGGACGCCGACAGCCGCTGGACCGTGCTGAGCTGAGCGGGGCCGTGCCGGGCTGAACGGAGCGGCTGTCATCGCAAGGGCCCCGGCGGGGGCGAATCCCCGTCGGGGCCCTTGTGTGTCCCCGCCCCGGGCGGGCCGTGCTCACCTCCCCCGGGGGCTCGGCGTCAGGGTGTCCAGCGGGAAGCCGGAACCGCCCGTCAGCTCGGCGCAGCGGTCGGTGCTCAGGCGCCCGGCCAGGCCCGCCATCCTCTGCCACGTCTGCTGCGCCAGGGCGTGGTGCCCTTGCTCTGCCTCCCGCAGGCGGTGCGCCTCCTCCGTGACCTCGCCGAGTTCACGCGCGGCTTTCTCGTGCTTCTCGGCGGCGGTGCGGTGGGACTTCTGGATCTTCGCGAGAGTCAGCCAGTTGGTCTCCGTGGCCTTTTCGGCCGCCTTCAGCTCCTCGTCCAAGTGGCCCAGCTCCTCGGTGAGCCGGTCGATGTCTTCGCGCACCGTCTCCAGCGCGCCTTCCCTCGTGCCGAGTACGCGCACTGCCTCGCTCCGGGCGTCCTCGGCCTCGCGCAGGGCGCGGACCGTGGCGTCCGGGACGGGCGTGCCGTCCGGGACCGGGGCGGCGGCCTTCTGCGCCAGATCCAGGTGCTCCTTCGCTGCGTCGAGCTTGCGCTTGGCCTCCTTCACCTGGTCCTCGCGCGCGGGGATGTCCTCCTCGGCCCGTTTCAGCCGGTCTGCCACGTCCCCGCGCCGGTCGCGGACACCGGCCTCGGTGGACCGGGCCTCCTCGTACGGCGTCTCCGCCTCCTCCGCGAGGACCCGCAGCCGCTCGCTCTCGACCGCGGTCTCGCTGGCGGCCGTGCTCAGGCCGTCCAGCCGGGCTTCCAGGGGCTGCCGCTGCTCCACGGCCGTCGCCTCAGCAGCGGTCTCGGCGGTGTACGTGCGGCCGGCCGTGCGCAGTTCCTCCCAGCCCGGCCGGGTCGTGACGGTGACGTCGGCGAGGGAACCGTCGGCGTCGAGCGGCCAGAACCGCAGCCCGGTGGCATCGCGCACGGCCAGTTCCACCCGGCGGTGGGCGATCTCGGCGACGCGGGTACCCACGTAGAGGGCATGGGCGAGGACGGAGCCGTCAGGGTCGTCGCCGAGATCCACCCACAGCTGCACGTCGTCCGGTTCCGGGGAGAGGCCGGAGGCGAGCACGCGCGGCAGTTCGGTGGCCGGTTCGCGGCTCCAGGCGCGGGGATCGGCCGCGTCGTGCGCCGGGGCGACGCCCGCCTCGCCGGGGTCCGCGGGCGCGGGACGCCGTTCGCGCAGTAGCGCGGCCATGTCGTACGCCCAGGGCTGGGACGGCGTGGTGATGACGCCGTAGCCGAGCAGGTCGCGTTCCCCGGCCCGCACGGTGACGCTCCCCGTCACGTAGCGCACGCCCTCCGGTCCGCTGACGGTGACGACCACGTCGGCGTGCGCGAGGTGCGTGTAGGTGTCGCCGCCGGAGGCGGTGCCGGTCTGTACGCGGTGCTGGGCGCCGGTGGTCACGTTGCTGTCGGTGCCCCGGGTGACGGGCTGCCCCGAGAGCAGGGGCTGGCCGCCGCCCGTCACGTAATGGTTGCGCCGGGTGGCGCTGAACGCGAAGCGCTGGCCGAGTTCGAGGCCCTGGCTGCTGCTCGCGGTGCTCACGTTGACCCGCGTGCGCGTCCTGGCGCTGTCCGCGGCGATGTCCGAGGTGCCCGGCGCGAAGGGGCGCGGGGCGTAGAGGCTCACCTGGAGCGAGACGCGTGAGCCGTTCTCGCTCAGGACGGGCCAGCTGCCGGGCATCCGGGGATGGAGGCCGGCGGCCGTGCCCGGCGCGGTAAGCGCCGCGCCGCGTCCGGCATGGGCGAGTTCGGTCAGGCGCGCGTCGGCCGCGTCCGGGTTGCTGTCGGCCGTCAGGCCCCAGTGCCCCGCGACGCCGGGCGAGACGGCGCGGATCGCCTCGGCCAGTTCCGGGAAGGCGTTGAAGTGGCTGAGCGGGGTGGTGCCGGTGGGCACGAAGCGGGGATGGACCCGCAAGGGGCGTTCGTCCTCCGCCCTCTCCTCGTCGGCCGGCGCCAGGCGCGGGTCCTCCTCGCTCACGCGCGGGCGCAGCGGGGTCCACTCGGCGGTGGCCTCCGCCGTCCGTTCCCCGGTGGCGTGGGCGAGGGTGTCCGCCGCCGCGAAACGCAGTGCCACGTCGGCCGGGACGGTGACCTCCTGGGCGGGCACCCCGCGGAGGAGGCCGTCCAGGGCGGCCCGGGGCACGGAGTTCTCGCCCCGGTTCGCCACCGCCGTCAGCGCCCGGCCGAGGAGACCGCCGAGCAGGTCGAACACGTCCGACGGGATGAGGGCGGTGCGCACCGAGGCGGTGAGGCGGTAGCCGACACGGTCGAAGTCCGCGACGCTGTCGGTGCGCTGCCAGAAGCGCTCGTCGGCGGTGCGGTCGGAGCGCCGGGTCAGCGCGTGGCTGCGGCTCGCGGAGGGCAGCGCCGACCAGCGGTCCGTGTAGCCGGTCGAGCGCACACGCGGGGCGCGCAGCCCGAGGTCGAGCAGGCCCGTGACGACGCGCGAGACGGTGTCGCTCTCGATCCTGTTCCCGGGCGCGTGCGTGGACTGCTGCTCGATGCCCGTCTTCTGCGCGCCGGGACGCCCCTGGACGCGGCGCAGGGCCGGGGTCTGGGCCTCGGTCTCGGCGTGCAGCGTCAGTTCGACGAGCTGGGCGTCGGCCCGGGCCCCGTAGCGGAACCACAGGCTGACGGAGCCGCGCGCCACGAGGGCGCGCAGTCCCGGCGGGGCGGTGAGGTCCGCGATGCGGGAGGCGACGCCCGGCAGGTGCGCGATGTGGCCGGGCCGGGTGACGCCGGGGGCGACGCGCTCCACGAGCTGGATCGCTTCCCGTCCCAGGCGGTCGCGGCGCGGCCTGCGGGTGATCGCGTCGTCGAGTTGCGTGACGGCGAGGACGGCACCGAAGCCCGGGGCCCGGGTGCGGGCGAAGTCGTCGGGCAGCGGCACCGTCTCCGACGGGGCAGCCGGGACGGCCACTCCCTCGATTCCGGCGAACCAGCGTGCCTCACGCAGGAGTTGCGTCGGGGAGAGCCGGAACTGGACTGCGCGCGGTACGTCGATGGCGAGCGTGATGTCCTCCGCGCCGCCGAGGCCGACGGCGTTGCCCAGGACGTTGGCCGTGCCGCGCCGGACGGTGAGCAGCAGCGTGAGGTCCGCCGTGACGAGGTGCTGGCCGGCTCCTTCCTTGGCGCCGCGGATGGTGGCGCTGGTCGCCGCGACGTCGTCGAAGTGCTCGCCGCGGTGCGTGCGCGAGAACGTGCCGCCCAGGTTGCCCTGGATGATCCGGGCCACCGTGCCCTGCGGGGTCGGGCGGGCGGCGCCGCGCTGAGCGGTCAGCTCGAAATTGCCGGTGACGGCGCTGCCCCGGGTGCGCCGCGTGGCCGCGAGGTCCGTCGCGTTGACGTCATTCCGGCCCGAGACGGGGAACGTGGCCTGCACCGTCGGGTGGTGGAGGTAGCCCCTGACGTCCACGGCGAGGTGCCGGTCGGCGCCGAGCCCGGGCAGGACGATCCCCTCGGCGGTGTAGACGCCGTTGAGGATCTGGTGGGCGCGTGCGAGGAGGCTCGCGACGCGGAGCTGCTGGTAGGCACTCTCGTTGGCGAAGGCGCCCCGGTCGCGCGGGTCCTGGCCGGCGAGGTGCGCGCCGGCCGACGAGACGAACGGCAGGGCGGCGGCCCCGCGCGCGAGGGCACCGGCCACGTGGCCGAAGGTGCCGGGGTCGGGCCGCCCGGGGTACGTCCCCGCGGCGACGAGGCGCAGCGCCTCCTGGATCGCCTCGGAGCCCCGGAAGACGTCGGCGGTGGCGTCGTCGGGAAGCCGGGTGACGCCGGGCAGCGGATTGCCGTCGGCGTCGACGAGGCCGAGCCGGGTGCGGTCGCTGTCCTGTCCGGGACCGGTGCGCGGCGCGCGGATCGTGTACGCGGGCACCTCCGGCACCTCGCGCGGTCCGGCCGGGGCCTCCGTACCGGTGCCGGTCTCCGGGGCCCGGGGGGCGCCCGGCTCCGTGCGGTGGTACGAGACGGCGAGGCGGACGGTCGCGGGCGCGGTGCCCGGCGGGGCCTGGAGCGGCCGGGGGACGACCGCTTCCTCGGTGCCGGCACGCTCGCGCGCGGTCTCCTCGGTGCCTTCGGTGCGGGTGTCTTCGGTGTCGTCTGTACCTTCTGTGCGGGTGGTGCCGGTGCCCTCGGTGTCGTCCGCGCGGGTGGTTCCCGTGCCCGGCGCCGTGTCCGGGCGCGGCGGGAGGTCGCCGAGCCGGATGGTCTCCGTGCCCGGCGGGACGTCGAGGCCCGGCGTGTCCTCCTCGGTCTCCGTATCGATGACGACCCCCTCGAAGGGCGGTGTCCCCGTCGCGGGGCGCGGCGGCGCGGGGGGCTCGGCGAAGCGGGCCACCGGCTCCGGCGACGTGCCCTCGTAGAGGTCGAGCGCGACGCGGGCGGGCACGGCGAAGACCTCCGTGCCGTCTTTCGAGTTGACCAGGATCTGCTCGGTCGCCACGGTGGAGCCGGCGGTGGCGGAACGGGTCCACGTGCGGTTCAGGACGCCGTCGACGCCGTAGTCCACCGCCCAGTTGCCCGCCGGCTGGCGGGGACCGCCGCCGAATCCGGCGCCGGTGCCGAGCACGCTGGAGCGCTCGCGGGTGCCGCGCGCCTCGTGCGAGCCGGTCGTGGTCGTGCCGACTTCCGGCAGCCGCAGCTCGTGACGGGCGGCCGGCGCCCCCGTCTCCCCGGCGCGTGGTACGCGGTCCCGGGTGACGGTCAGGCGCAGTTCGGCGCGGGTGGTGCCGGTCCTCGTGGGCAGTTCGAGCCACAGCGGCCGCCCGCCCTCGACGCCGTCCGGCAGCGCGGCGGCGCGGCCGATCGCGGAACGCAGTTGCTCGAAGCGCTGGAGGTTGGCCAGCTGGGCACGGGCGCGCCGCGCCTGGAGTTGTCCCTCCCACCCCCGGTGTTCCAGCGGCGGCAGGTAGTGGAGCTCCCGCAGCCGCCTCTCGGCGCGGTCGAAGATCTCGTCCACGCCGTCGAGGGTGAGCGGCACGGCCGTGTAGCCGATGGCGGCGAGGCTGTCGAGGTGCGGTGGCAGAGCGCGCAGTTCCTCGTCCGCGGGGGCGGCTCCCGCGGCGGTGTCCTGCGGCAGCAGCCGGAGCCGGACGCTCTCCTCGCCGCGTTCGACGCGGACGGGGCCCTGCATCCCGCCGCCCGCGCGCAGGAAGGTGAACTCGTAGGTGACGGCGGCCGGGGTCAGCAACTGACCGCGGTTCGTGGTGAACCCGTGCATCAGCCCGGCCTTGGAGCCGGTGGTGAGCGTGTCGCCCGACTGCCAGGAGCCCAGGAACCTGCCGTACACCCGGCCGCCCCAGCGGTCGGCCGCGCCAGGGTGCCCGGCCGCCGTGCTGGCGGTGAAGCCGGGGGCCACGTTGACGTTGAGTCCCGCGCCGCTGACGACGCGCGCCGTGCGGTCGGTACCCGTGCTGTGCGTGAACCGGATTTCGAGGGACTTGTCCCCATCGGCCGTCCGGGCGGACGGCTCACCGGGCGTGACGACGGCGCGCACGCGGACGAGGCCCAGGGCCGTGCCCCGGTCGTCGGTGAGGAGCGGGGACATGACGCCCCGGTCACGCTGGAGGTGCAGCGAGCCCCGGTTCAGCTGCTCGTCGAGGAAGTCCTCCAGGGCCTGGCGTGACCCCTCGCCGAGGTCGCGCAGCCCGGGAAGCTCCGGGTGGCCGAGGACCTGCGCCGGGCGCAGATCGGTGTCGAGCACGTCCTCGACGCCCCACAGCGGGAAGGTGTCGAGCCCGGCGGCGCGCGGCAGCGTCACCGCTGTGCCCTCCGCGCCGATCCGGTTACCCGGGAACCAGAGGTACATCGGGCCGTGGACGCGTTCCTCGCCCCAGCCCTCGGCGTTGTCCGCGCCGGCGTCCACGCGGACCTGCCAGACGGCGTCGAAGCGCACGGCGCCCGCGTCGTCGCCCGCGCGCTGGAGGACCTTGACCGACAGGCTCTCGCTGAGGCCGACGTTGAGCGTGCGCTGGCGCAGGGTCACGCTCGGCGCCACCGTGACGGCGACCCAGCGCACCGGGCCCCTCAGCGGCTCGGGCAGCATGACGTGGGGCAGCGTGAAGGTGCGAGAGGTGCCGGAGCCCTGCGTCGAGGTGAGGGCCTGGACGCCCTCGCTCTGCCGCTCCAGGCGCCGGGTGTGCGGCAGGTTCCGGGTGATGCCGGTGCGCAGGTCGGGGCTCGGCGCGGTGAGGCGCAGCCGTACGTCCACGGTGTGTGCGACGTCCCCGACGCGCACCGTGAGGCGGTGCCCGCGGCGGCCACGGACCTGCGGAAGGTTCTCGGCGATCTCGGCGGAGCCCAGCGCCTCGTCCAGGCTGGTGCGGACCTCCTCCCGCGTGCTGCCGGGCTCGATCCGCAACGCGGTCATGATCTGCGCGCGCAGGCCGTCCAGCACCTCGGCGGAGGGCAGTTCCCATGCCACGAAGCCCACAGAACCGTCGTGGCGCGTGCCGTAGGCCTGGATGTACGGCGAGAAGGCGGGCAGCGTTTCGGTGGTCTCGCGGGTCTCCGTGGTGACGGGCGGCTCGGTGGTCTCCGTCGTGGTGACCTCTTCGCGGGGCGGGAGCAGGGTTTCCGTCTCCCTGGTGGTGCCTTCCTCGTGGGGCGGAACACCGGTCTCGCGAGTCGTGACCTCCTCCCGGGGGCCCACGACGGTCTCCGTCTCCGCGGTGGACGCCGCCTCGCTGGGCGGAACACCGGTCCCGGTCTCCCTGGGCGTGGTCTCCTCCCGTGCCGGGACGACCGTCCCGGTTTCCGGCGTGGTGCCGGTCCGGGCCGGGGTCTCCTCTTCGGTACGGGGGTCGAGCGGCGTGGTGCGCGGGGCCGGGGCGGTCTCCGCCGGGTGCGGGGCGGGCGTGGTCCGGGCCGGGCGCCGGCTCTCGGGCACCGGGCGGGTCTCGGTGCCGAAGAAGGTCTCCGGCACCGTCCGCGCGGGCGGGGGCGCCGTCGTCGCGGCGGGGCGCACGGCGGGCGGGGGTGGGGTCGTCCGGGCCGTGCCGCGGGCGGCATCCGTCGCTTGTGTGGCGGACCACAGCGCGGTGAGGGGGTTGTCGGGCGGGGTCTGCAGCAGCACGGCCTCGCGCCCTTCGCGGGGGCCGACCGTCCAGGTCCGGCCGTCCGACAGGAGGACGGTGAGGCGGAGCCCGAGCACGGGAGCGGCCACCGCGAGCGTCAGCCACTCGGAGGCGACGGCCCCATCGCCCGACCGGACCCCGGCGACGAGGTCGTCCGGCTCGGCCTCGGGGAGCAGCGGGACGCCGGGCGAGGGGCTGTCGGCGGGCAGCCCGAGCGTGCGCTGTGCCTCGGGCCGGGCGAGGTCTGCGGCGAGCTTCTGCGCGAGCTCAGTCCGCAACTGGCTCGGAGTGGCGAGCGGTTGGTCTTCCACGAGCGCTGCCGTCTCGGCCGGGGCCACGGCGATCAGCACGTTCGCCAGCGTGTCGCCGCCGGACAGGGTGTTCACGCGCTCGAGACCCCACTCCTCCAGGTGGGCGTCCTGCGTCGCGCGCACGTGGGCCTCCGGGTCGGCGGGGTCCTCCCGCACGGCGACAGGGTGCTCGTCCGCCGGAAGGGGCACGGCACGCTCGGCCGCCGGGACCGGTGCGCGGGTGACCGGCACCGTCTCGGGGGCCGCCTCGTCCGAAGGCGCCGTCTCCGTCCCGGCGCTCCTCTCCTCTTCCGGCGCGGAGCGGGTCCCCGCTTCCGGCGCGGAGCGGGTCTCCGCTGCCTCGTGTTCCTCGGCCCGGCGGCTCATCTCCTCGAACATGCGCACGATGTCGGCGACACGGTCGCTGCCCGCCGGTGCTTCCCGCGTCGGGGCCGGGGGCGTGGGCGGGGCGAGCAGGACGTCGGAGGAGCCCGAGGCCGCGCGCTCGGGGACCGGGGGTGCCTGCCGGACCTCGCCGCCCTGGCGCGGGGCGGGCAGGCGCAGCGTGCCGGCGCCCGCGGCGTAGAGCATCCCGTGCAGCGTCCCGGCGGTCACCGGGCCGGGCTCGATGCCGGACTGCCGCGCCGAGGCGTGCGTGAGGTCTTCGAGTTCGTGCCAGGTGAGCGGTTCGGCCCCCTGCCACAGGCGCTGCCGCTCCAGGGCGCCGAAACCGGCGAGGAGGGCATGGAATTCCTCCTGGCGCTCGGGGTGCGTGTCGATGTCGAAGCCGTGGGCGAGACGCAGCGCGCGCACCCAGCGCAGGACGCGGGTGGTGCGCCGCGCCGTGTCGGCCGGGAGCCCGGCGAGGTCCGCGAGCGCGCCGAGACGCCGCCCGTCCGGCTCGGGCAGGAACTGGTACCACCGGTACCGGGGCCGTGCCGGGTTGTCGACCTTGACGACGCGCGCGGGGTTCCCGTCGTGCGCCTCCTCGATGGCGACGGGGGCGTCCGAGGCGAGCACGGGGTGCCCGGTCTGGTTGGCGACCTCCTGCGCCGCCGCCGGGCGCACGAGCGGGTCGGCGCCCGGCCGCACCATGGCGATCTCGCACCACAGGAGCCACAGCGGAACGTCCGGCGCGAGGCGTTGGACGCTGGGCCGGCGCGCGAGCACGCCGCCGAGTTCGCGCGGCGGGACAGCGTGGTTGGCGTCGGTGCTGCGGCGGGGCAGGACGATGCGGCCGCGTTCGCCGTGCCCGATGGACACATACGCGCCGCCGAGGCCGCGCGGCAGCAGAAGCAAGGGGCCCGAGGCGCCGCGCGTGAGGCCGGGGATGGCCTCCAGGTCGTCGTAGTAGTAGAGCATGTCGGAGACCTGGCGCAGCGCCTCCTCGCGGCGGGCGACGTCGCCCTCGTCGGGGTGCGCGCGGCCGGTCAGCTCGCGGCCGTCCGAGGTGACGATCGGGTACGAGCGCACGTCCTCGTCGGTGAACGTCGTGCCGTCGCTGGCCTGGATCGTCGGGCCGGCTGCGGGGACGAGTCCGGGGTCGCCGGGGACCCAGAGGCCGACGGGGACGGTCTCGTCGTCCGCGACCGGTGGGAAGGCGAAGAAGCGGACCCCGTCGGCGCCGGGCTGGAGCCGGTAGGGGCGGGTGACGCCCCACGCGCGCGTCCGGGCCGCGTCCGCGACGAGCCGGGTCAGGACCTCCGAGGTGTCGCCGGTGCGGGGCACGACGCCCACCACGACGGCGGCGTCGGGGTCGCGCCACGGGTCGGCGGCGATGAGCGCGGCGAACTCGTCCTCGTCGAGCGGGATCGTGCCGCCGTTGCCGAGTGCCACCAGGACGCCGCCGCTCGCGTCGTCGCGCTCGGCGACGACCACGTGCGGGCGGGTCCCGGTCCAGGGGCCGGGAGCGGCGTACAGGAGGCCGTCGTCCCCCGGCGCGAGGACGCGGCCCGCGTCCAGCGTGAGCCCCGGGCGCCTGGTGAGGTTGCGGCCGAGGAAGCCGCCGTGGGCGTCGGTGAGCACCGAGCCGGGCCCGAGGGCCCCCAAGCGCCCCACGCGGTAGGCGACGAGCGAGGGCAGGTCTCCCGTCCACCCTGCCCGGGAGGCGCTGGAGACCGTCTGCAACGCCTCCATGCGCCGCTGCGGGCCGATCCGCTCCCCCGGGTCCACGCGCAGGACGCGCCGGGCGACCGTGTCGAAGTCGAAGGGAGTGCCGGTGAAGCGCGGGGTGGCCTGGTGGGCGCCGACGAGTGTGTGCAGCGCGGTGTAGAGGGGCAGGAACTGGCCGCTTCCCTCGATGCCTGCGCCGAAGGCGCGCCGCAGCACGCCGGCCATGCGGGGATCGATGGCGGCCCGCGCGGCGGAGCCGTCCCCCGCGGGCGGGGCGAGGTGCCGCACCGTGCTCCCGGGAGCGGTGCGCGGCACGAGGGGGTGGGGCTCGTCGGCGGAGGCGACAGGGGCGACGGGGGCGGGCGCCGGCGCCGACGCCTCCTCCACGCGGGCCCAGAAGGCACGGAAGGCGGTGAGGGTGAGCGGGTTGTCGAGGCCGTCGCGTGCGGCGGGGCGTCCGGGGCCGTAGACGCGCTGGAGGAGGGGCAGGAGCGCGGGGTCGTGCTGTTCGACCCAGTCGGCGCCGTTGTTGCGGCGGGATCCGGAGAGTTCGTCGATTCCGGCGTTGGCCGCGTGGTAGGCGGTGGTGAGCTGGGCGAAGTACTCGTGCGGGTCAGAGGAGGAGTAGTTGGGGAAGGCGCCGTCGGGCCAGTGGACGGACTCGCCCGCGGCTTGTGCGGCGCGCTTGGCGTCGTAGACCTCCTTGATCCACTGCCGGTCGGCCGCGTCCAGGACGGACTCGACGGCGTGTGCCCACTCGTGGCGTGCGCTGGAGTAGCCGTCCGCGTACGTGCCCGCGCCGTGGACCGTGGCGGGCTCGCCGAGCAGGTTCTCCTCGGGCACGCCCGCGCGCCCGCGGGCGTAGCCGCCGCGCGCCGTGGTCAGCGAGCGGCCGGGGGTGCCGTGGAGTCCGTGGAAGGCGTCGAGGTCGGTGAACGGGACGACCCGGGGTACGACGAGGAGCTGGCGGCCTGTGGTGAGCAGGGCCTCGGCCACATCGGCGTCGGCGGTCATCTCCTCGACCAGGCGCTGCGCCTCGGCGCGCGCCTCCACCGGGTCGTGGACGCCGTCGGGCACCACGACCAGCCATTCGGCGGCCAGCTGCCGGAACGCGTCGTCGCCCAGCGTCCCGCGCAGCTGCCGCACGAGCGAGGAATCGGCGACGAGTCGGGCGCGCTCGCCCGGTGCGAGGGCCGCGACCCGCGCGGAACGCTCCCGCGCGCTCATGCCGGGCAGAGCAGCGGCGAGCGCGGCGAGCGCCGGGGGCAGCTCCGTGGCGGACGACGGCACGGAGGACGGTGCGGATCCGGGGCGCGGAGACTCGAAGCCGGCCCCGCGCGGCCGGTCGAGTACGGGCGCGGGGGGCGCGGAGTGAAGGACGGGGCCGCCCACCGGCGGCAGGTCGCGCCGCGCACGCGCCTCGTTGTAGGTCTCCAACGACACCTTCGCGAGCGTGGCCGACTGGGCGATGACGTCGTCGTCGCGTGAGTCGGCCGGCGCGTACGAACGCACCTCCACCCGCACGACCGCCGGCACGATACGCGCTTTCCCCTTGTGGTCGGGGTTGCTGTCCAGCTCGTCGAAGTCGGAGCGGACCTCCAGCGCCTCGTACTGCCTGACGGCGCGTGTGGGCCGCTCCCGGAGCAGGTTGTCCAGGTACTCCCCGAGCGTGGGCGGATCCTCGGGCCCGAGTTTCCGCAGCGGCTGCGCCAGGGGATCACCGTAGAGGTCCAGGGCACCGGCCATCTCCCGCGCCAGGACATCCGCCTGATCCTCCAGGAACGCGCGCGGCGCCACACCGAGCGAGGCGCGGACAGCGCCGAGCGAATCGCGCGAGGTCGCAGCGGCCCAGTCCTTGGCGTGGCTCCCCGGGCGGCGGCCCCGGAAAGCAGCCGCCGCCTGCACATAACCCAAAGTGAGAGCGCCCACGAGGTCCGGCAGGTCGGACGCCGGGACATTCGCTCCGTACTCGGGGTTCGCCCTCAGCCAGTCCAGGAAGCGCTGCCCGCCCGCCTCACCGCGGACGAGCGCCTGGTGGCCGTCCTTGTGCGCGGCCTTCAGCTCGGCACCGGCCGCCGCACGCATGTGCTCCAGCACGTGCCTCAGCAACTCCGGATAGCCGGCGACCGGTACGGCCACCGTGTGATGCACCAGCATCTGTGCGGAAGGGTGCTCCTGGAGCGACAGCCCGTCCGCGTCCATGTCGACCGTGTAACCGTGTGACTTGGGGAAAATCTTCGAGAAGGCGATGGTGGGGGCCGCGTTCGCGATCCGGTACAGAGCGTCCCGGAAAGCGGTCTCCACCGCCTCCGGCTCGGCGCGCCCGTCGTCCTCGCCGTGTACCAGGGAACGCGTCGGGCGCGAGACGATCTCCAGGACGGCGTGCTGACCCACGTGGTCGATGGTGATGTCGAGCAGGCCGTTGACACTCACCAGTGTGTCGAACGACCGGTCGTCCACATGGTGGGGCACGGCCACGCGCATGAGGTGGACCTCGGCCTCGAAGCCGCGCGCCGGAGCGAAGCCCTCGACCTCGACCCGGTGCCCGGGCACCGGCAACAGCGGCAGGGCGCTGGCCCGCCCCAGATCACGTGGCCGACGGCCTTGAGCGGGCGCGGGCATGGCCGTCGCGGCCGCCGACTCCGCCGCCCGCTGCCCGATCGCCCTCTTGAGACGACTGATCGCGTCGTCGCGGGAACTCTTGCCGCTCTTGGTCCCCTGCCACGACTCGATCTCACGCGTCACACGATTACGCAATGCGGCCTCGTCCGCCCCGCCCCAGCCCTCGGCGAGCCGGCGCACCGCGCGGTCCACCGACCGCAAGGGTTCGGAACGACGCGCAGTGCCCGAACTCTCCAGCCACCTCTCGATGATCTGAGGCGGCCGGCCGGAGGCGGAGGACTGCCCGGGAGCATGTGGTACGAGACGCACCGGCTCCTCGCTGTCGTCGCCGACGACCCGCGCGGAGGGCGTCTGCGCGGGCGTGTGCGCCGTGGGCGCGACGGGCGCGGGGACCGGCTCGTCCGTGGTGGGGGCGAGCCTGGCGGGCGCGGAGTCGGGCGCGCCGACGGGCTCGGCGTTCGCGGGCGTCGGCTCACCGGTGACGGAAGTGGGCCGTGTATGCGCGGACGTCGGCTCACCGGTGACGGAAGTGGGACGTGTATGCGCCGGGTTCGGCTCACTCGTTGCCGGAACGGACTCGGCAGAGGCGGGCGCCGGCCGGCGCGTGGCCGGGCTGGGATTCGCCTTCGCGGGTGTCGGCTCGTCCGTCGCCGGACGCTCCTTCGCCGGGTCGGAGGTGGGCCGGGCGGGCGCGGTCGTCGCGGGAGCGGCAGGGGCGGGCGCGACGGTCCCCGCAGCGGGTTCGTCCGTCTCGGGTGCGGGCTTGGCCACGGCGGGAGCCGAACCGTCCGCCTCGGACGTCGACCTGATCCCGGCAGGGATCGAATCGCCCACTTCGCGCTTCGGTTCACCCTCCATGGACGCCACATCGTCCGGGCCCCGCGTCGGCATGTCCCCGGAGGGGGTTCGCGTCTCGTCGGAGGTCGTCCGCGCCGTGGTGCGCTCGTCCGCGGCGGTGGTGTCGCGGGGAGAGGCTTCCTTCGATGCCGTGTCGCGTGTGGATTCGCCCTTTCGGGGCCGCTGCTCGTGGGAGGCGGCGGGGTCGGAGGCGGGGGCGGCCCGCTCCCCGTCCTTCACCGGCACGGCGGTGGCTCGCGTACCCGCGTCCTTCCCGGTCCTCGTCGCGGGGGGCGGCGTGCGCGTCTCCTCGTCAGTGGTCCTCGCCGCCGCGACCTCCTCGACGCGCTGCTGGAAGCGCTCGCGGAAACGGGACACGTCACCGCCGGGACTCCATGCCCGCTCGGCGTGCTTGGCCCAGCCGGCGGCCTCCTTCGACGTCATGCCATGGCTCTCGCCGTACCGCCGGACGAGATCACCCCACTCCCCAGGAGTGCGGTTGGCCACCCGGCTGTCGATGGCCCGGTCCAGCAGACGACTCGCCACGCCGTCCTCGACGCGCCTCCACCCCGACTCGTCGCCCTCCATACGCGCCTCGCGATAAGCGGAGCCGAAGCGCGCCGCCTCCTTCGCGTCGAGACCCTGCCCACGCGCGTACCGCTCCATCGCCCTGCCCCAGGCGTCCGGCGACAGCTCCGCGATCCGCTCACGCTGCCCCTCGTCGGCGACGGGCTTCCGCACCGGCTCGGCGACGGGGGCCTTCTCCGGCTCCGAGACGGGGGTCTTCTCCTCGTGGACGCGGTCGCGGGTATGTCCGTGGACACCCTGGTCGTCCTTCAGGATGCCCTGATCCCGCAGGACCCCTTCGTAGACGTCGTGCCCGGACGGCGGCGCCGACACGTCCTCCTTCTTCACCGGCCGCGACGCGGGGGCGTCCTCGGCAGGCGCCGGAGCCCCCTCGGCGGGAGCCGGTGCCTTCGGCTCGTCCCCCACCGGACGCGACGTCTCCCCCGCCACGCCCTCCTGCCGCTTCGCCCCGATCTCCTCGACGCGCTGATCGAAACGCTCACGGAAACGAGCGACGTCCCCGCCCGGGCCCCACGCCCGCTCCGCCTGCTTCGCCCAGCCGGCGGCCTCCTTCGGCGTCATGCCATGACTCTCGGCGTAACGCCGGACGAGATCACCCCACTCCGCCGGGGTACGGTTCGCCACCCGCTGCGCGATCTGCCGGTCCAGGAGCCGTTGCGACAGGCCTTCCTCCACACGGCTCCACGCCGCCTCGTCGGTGTGCGTCCGCGCCTCGCGGTAGGCGGAACCGAAGCGGGCGGCCTCGTGCGCGTCGAGGCCCTGGCCCCGTGCGTACCGCTCCATCGCCCTGCCCCACTCATCCGGCGAAGCGGGGTTCTTCCGGGCGACGGGCTCGTGCCCGTCGTCGCGGTGGCGGGGGTGGCGGCCCTGGCTGTCGTCCAGGGTCCCCTGCTCCCGCAGCACGCCCTCGTGGACTTCGGGTCCGGACGGGGCCGCCGACGGGTCCTTGACCGGACGGGGGGCGGGCGCCGGGGTGCTGTCGCCGCTGTTCCTCGGCACCGGGACGGACGACGTGTCGTCGTGGTCCCGGGCGGGCGGGGCCACGTCGGGGGACTCGTTCCCCCGGGCCGGGGCGGGACCGCGCTCGTGGGCCGGAGCGGGAGGGGGCTGCGTGTCCGCGCCCTTGTTCCCGTGTATCTCGTCCCACAGGTCGTCGCGCTTCCGGTTGTTGAGCGAGTCCAGCCAGTCCGGGACGGACGAGCGCTCGGGTTCCGCGAACGTCACCCGGACGTCGCCGGACCGTTCGGGCACGAGGCCGTCGTCGCCCGTGAATCGCCATGAGCCGTCGCCGTGCTCGTCCTGGTCCTCGCCGCCCCGCTCCGTGCGCCGGTCGCGGGCGTCGTCGTCCCAGCGGCCGTCACGCCCGGTCCGGTCCCCGTGCCCGCCGTCCTTGCCGCCGCGCGCGTCGTCCTCGCCGTCGCCGAAACCGGTACGCGTGGTGCGCGAACCGTCGCCACCGCTCCCCCGGCCCGCGCCCGCCTCGCGCGAGCCACCCGAGCGCGAGCCACCGGGAGCGGCGCCCTCGCGGGTACCGCCACCGGTCCCCAGACCGTCGGCGGGCTTCGGGCCCACCGACGAGGAGGTGTCGTCCCGCGTCCGGGAGCCGGTCACGCGCTGGTCGTCGTGCTGCTGTTCGCGGCGCGCGTCGCCGACGGCATCGAACCAGGCCGAGGCCGCCCTGCGCTCGGCCGCGGAGTCACCGGTGGCCCGCGCCCGCACCCAGTCGTCGTGCAGCTCCCGGGTCTTGGCCGCCGGCAGCCCGCTGCCCCGGGCGTCCTCCCACATCGCGTCCAGGCGGTGACGGTTCCACCCAGGGCTCTCCCGGAGGGGAGAGGCGCCGAGGCCCTCCTCCCGCGAGCCCGGCTCGCCCACGCGGCTCGCACCGTCGCCGTCCCGACCGGTACGGCTCTCGTGGCCACCGTCCTCGCCGTCGCCGAAACCGGTACGCGTGGTGCGCGAACCGTCGCCGCCGCTCCCCCGGCCCGCGCCCGCCTCGCGCGAGCCACCCGAGCGCGAGCCATCCGGAGCGGCGCCCTCGCGGGTGCCGCCACCGGTCCCCCGGCCGTCGGCGGGCTTCGGGAGCACCGACGAGGAGGTGTCGTCGTGCCCTGGGGTCCTGGGAATCCGCTGGTCGCGCATGCCGTTCAGCTGCTGCTCGCGGCGTGCGTCGCCCAGGGCGTCGGCCCAGGCGGAAGCGGCTCGGTTCTCTGCCGTCTTGTCCCCGGAGATACGGGCGTCCACCCAGTCGTCGTACAGCGCACGCGTCCTGCCCTCCGGCAGACCGCTGTCCTGGGCGTCCCGCCACATCCGGTCCACACGCCGCTGACTCCACCCGGGGCTCTCCCGCAACGGAGCGCGTCCGGTGCCGTCCGAATCCGCCATGGGCTTGCCCACGCGGCTCTCGCCCTCGGTGCCGGTCCTCTTCGCGCCGCCGCCGTCCGCGCCCGGCCCACGCCGGTCGCCACGGGCCGGCGGAGCCGAGTGCGTCTCATGGCCGTCACCGGTACGGGACGTGCCGGGGACGGACCGCTCGCCTGCCGAAGACTGCTGCGTCCGCCCGTCCGAGTCGGGACGGCGCGCGGGTTGAGGCGTGGCGGGCTGGTCGCCCGGCGCCGGGCGGGAAGCACGCGGCGAACCGTCGCGCGAACCCGCGTCGTCCGTGGCACGGGGGCCGCCGCCCGGTGCGGAGGAACCCGGACGATCGGCGCCGCCGGACTGGCGCGCCGGGTCGCCCGTCACCCCGTGGTCGCCGCCTCGGTTGGCCGGGGGCTGCGTGACGTGGTCCGAGCCGCCGCCCGTGCGCACGCCCTCGGCCGGGTCGCCGTGCCTGGGCGGCATCGGGACGCCCTGGTCGTCGGTGCGCTCGGAGTGGCCGCCCGTGGGCGGGCGTTGGGTGACGCGGCTCGTGTCGTCGCCGTGGCCGCTCGACCCGCCGGGGCGGTTGCCGGGGCGCTCGGACGCGGGCGGCGGCACGATGGCGTGCGTGTCCCCGCCGCGCCCGCCGGTGCCCGGCAGCGGGCCGTCGCCCTCGCCACGCTCACCGCGCGCGGGCGGGGGCGTGTCGCCGTGCGTCACCGGGGTGGAATGCGAGCCCGGGTCGCGGGCGGGCGGCGGTGTCACCGAATCGCCGCGTACGGGCGTCCGCGACGTGCCGTCGCTCCCCGGACGTCCGCCGCCCGGCGTCGGCCCGACAGGCTCCGTCGGCGGCGTAGTCGTACCCGGCACCTGGTCCCTGACCGGCGGCTTGGAGACGGGGGCGTCGCCGCGTGTGCCCTCGTGCTGCGTGCGGTCGCCGCCGGGGAGGCCGGGCGCCGGCTTGCCCGGCTCGCGGGCCGGGGGTGCGGACTGCGGCCTGCCCTGTTCCGGCGTGGGCGGCGGCACGGTGCGCGAGCCCTGGTCGCGGCCGCCCGCGCCGGAGCCGTCGCCGCCCGGGAGCGGGTGTTCGGTGACGCGGTCGCCCGGGGCGGGGCGTGGCGGGGTGCCCCCGGCAGCCGCCCCGTCCGGCTTGCCCTGCCGGGGGGTCGTGACCGGTGGGGGCGTGGAGCGCGCGCCGTCGCCGCCCGAGCGGTCGCCCGGGGAGTACGAGGCTTTCTCGGACTCGGTCCTGGTGGTGAACGGGGCGGGTGCTCCCGTGGTGCGCTGGTTTCCGGAGTCCTCGCGGCGCGACACGGGGGGCGGGGGCATCCCGACGTCGTGCGTGCGGTTGCCGGTGGCCGGGCCGCTGCTCGTGGGCGTGGAGTCGTTGGCGGAGACACCGCCCCTGACCGGCGGCACGGCCTTTCCGGAGCCGCTCGGCACGGAGTCGTTGCCGCCGCGCCTGCTCTGCGCGGGCGCGTGGGTGAAGGAGCTGTCCTTGCCGCCGCCGGGGGCCGTGGTGAAGCCACCCGTGTGGTCGGTCTTGGGGACCGGCGGGGTCTTCACCGGCGGACTCCCCTTCGGTATGCCGCCGGGCGAGCCGGGCTTCGGCACCCCGTGGTAGCCGCCGAGGCCGCCGGCGACCGCGCCGAAGCCGCCGCCGATGCCGAGGGTCAGCGCCTCGGAGCCCCAGTCGATGTCGTAGTCCGTGTGCGCGATCCCGGCACCCGCCGCGCCGACGCCCAGGTCGAAGGCGAGGCCGGAGGCGGAGCCGATCACGGCGCCGCCGACCGAGCCGACGACGGCGCTGCCGACCGGGCCGAGCCGGCCCGCCATCGAGGCGATGACCGGGATGAGCCGGGCGATGAGCTGTCCGATCATGGCGAGCACGCTTTCGAGGAGCGGCCCGAGGTAGAAGAACACCGCGCTGAGGAGGGCGCCGAGGATGTCCGCCCACATCATCGCGTTGAGCTTCTTCGCGTACTCCGCGGCCGCCTCGTGGAGCTTGTCCGCGTACCGGTTGATCGTCTGGCCGATGGTCCAGGCGGTCTCGATCGCATCGTCCAGGTTCTTGGCGGTCGCGTCCGACCAGGCGCGCCGGGCCGCGTCGCCCGCCGCCCCCGTCCACTCCATGCCCGCCACGTCCGAGTCGACCGCGACCCGGCGCTCGTGGAGTTCGTCCCCGAGCTTGATCCAGGCGTTGCCCAGGGCGTAGATGTCCTCGATCTTGATCGTGTTGAGCACGGAATCCGCGGAAGCCATAGGAACGCCCTCCTTGGGCGTACTGCTGGGGGTTCGGGTGGGGGGAGCGAGCGGGTGGTCAGGAGCGGGTGACGACGGTTTCGTGCGGGGGCAGGCCGCTGTCTCGGCGGGCGACGTCCCCGGACTGTTCGGCTTCGCCGCCCTCGTCGCGTTCGTCGAGGGCGATCTGTACGACCGTCGGTTCGTGGTCGCGGCGTACGAGGATGCCGCGTCCCGGGTCGGCGCGCCGGGCGCGCTGGTCGCCGAGGAGGACGCCCTCGCGGTGGTCCCCGGACAGGACGAGGCCGCTGGTGCCGTTCTCCTTGAGCCTGCTCAGCAGGGAGTCGGAGAGCAGGGCGCGTCCGGCGCCGCCGACCCGGCGGGCGAGGACGAGGTGGAAGCCCAGTTCCTCGCCCTGCGGAATGAACGGGGCGAGCGCGGCGAGCGGTCCCTGCCCCATGCCTCCGGCGGCGAGGTCGTAGTCGTCCGCGACGAGGTACAGCTCGGGTCCCTGCCACCAACTGCGGTCCGCGAGTTCGGCGGCCGTGATGTCCGGCGGGGGCATCCGGTTGCGCAGGGTCTCGGCGAGAGCCTGGGCCTGGCCGGCGACGAGGTCGGCGTTGCCGCCGCGCGCGCCGATGTACTCGGGCGGGACGGCGTCGAGCAGGCTGTGCCGGTAGTCGACGACCATGAAGCGCGCCTCCTTCGCGGGGTAGCGGTCGGCGAGCCCGCGCATCCAGGCGCGCAGGAAGGCGGTCTTGCCGGAGCCGGAGTCGCCGAGGACGACGAAGTGCGGTGCGCCCGAGGTGAGGTCGAGGCCGACCGGGGTGAGGTCGGACTCGCGCAGCCCGATGGGCACCTCGCGTCCGCTCAGGCCGGGGCCGTGGCCCTCCCAGCGGCCGGCGGACGCGGGGGCGGCGGCGGCCAGTTCGCGCACGGTGACGCGGCGGGGCAGGACGCGCAGCGCCGGGGCCGCCGGCCGCTTCCAGGCGGCGGCGATCGCGGCGACGAGGTCGCGCTCGGCCTCGGCGAGCCCTTCGGCCGAGTCCACACCGTCGAGGCGGGGAAGTGCCACGTGGTGGGTGAGGCCGGGCGGCAGGATGCCGCGTCCGGGCAGGCCCTGTCCGATGCCGCGGGCGGCCTGGCGGTTGATCTCGGACTCGGTGGGGTCGTTGAGGCGCAGTTCGAGGCGGCCGGGGATGCTGTCGCGCAGTCCGACGCGTATCTCGGCCCAGCGGTTGGCGGTGAGCCACAGGTGGACGCCGACGCCGAGCCCACGCGCGGCGATGTCGGTGAGCGCGGCGGCCGCGTCGTCCTCGGCGGCGTGCAGGGCCGCCCAGTTGTCGACGACGAGGACGACGTCGGCGCCCCGCACGCCCTCCGGGAGGTCGCCGGCGAGGCGGCGGGAGCGCAGCTCGGCGGCGGACTGGATGCGCAGCTCACGGAACATCGTCTCGCGGGCGCTGATGAGGCGGCCGACCTCGGCGAGGACCCGGCGCACGCGTTCCTCGTCGCGGCGTCCGGCGATGCCCGCGACATGCGGGGCGTCGGCGAGCCCGTGGAGGGTGCCGCCGCCCATGTCGATGGCGTAGAACTGCACTTCGTCGGGGGTGTGGGTGAGCATCGCGCTGAGCATCGCGGTGCGCAGGAAGGTGGACTTCCCGCTCTGCGGGGCGCCGACGAGGGCGATGTGCCCCTGGCGTCCGGTGAGGTCGATGCCGATGGGGCGCTGTTCCTGGCGGGCCGGTACGTCGATGACGCCGGCGGGGAACTTGAGTGTGCCCGGCAGCGGCCACAGCGGCCCGACCAGACCGCGCTCGGGGTCCTCCTCCGGTTCGCCGAGCAGCGGCAGGAGGCCGAAGTGCGCGGGCAGCGGCGGCAGCCACACCCGGTGGCCGGGGGTGTCCTCGCCCAGCAGGCGCTCGACGGCGAGGGCGAGTTCGGTCGTGGTGCCCTTGCCGGTCCACTCCCAGTCCGGCTTCTCCTCCTGGGGGGCCGCCGGTGCGAGTTCGCCGTGGACGACGAAGGGGAGCGGGGCGAGGGCGGCGGCGGGTGCCTCGGGGTCGTGACGGTGGTAGGGCGCGGAGACGTGGGCGACGCGGAAGCGCTCGTAGACCGTCTCGTCGACCTTGAGGTAGGCGGAGCCGGGGATGGCGGGGAGGCTGTAGGCGTCGGGGGTGCCGAGGACGGCGCGGGACTCGGCGGCGCTGAAGGTGCGCAGGCCGATCCGGTAGGACAGGTGTGATTCGAGGCCGCGCAGGCGGCCCTCCTCCAGGCGCTGCGTGGCGAGGAGCAGGTGGATGCCCAGCGAGCGGCCGACCCGGCCGATCTGCACGAAGAGGTCGATGAAGTCGGGCCGCTGGGAGAGGAGTTCGCCGAACTCGTCGACGACGACGAGCAGGTGCGGCAGAGGTTCGAGTGGGCGGCCCTCGGAGTCGGTGCCGCCGGCTTCGCGGCGCAGCTGGTACTCCCGCACGGAGTCGGCGTTGCCCGCCTCGCGCAGCATCCGCTGACGGCGCTGCTGTTCGCCCTGGAGAGCCTGCCGCATCCGGTCGACGAGGGCGAGGTCGTCGGCGAGGTTGGTGATGAGGCCGGAGACGTGCGGGAGTTCGGTGACCCCGGCGAAGGTGGCGCCGCCCTTGAAGTCCACGAGGACGAGGGCGAGGTGTTCGGGCGAGTGGGTGAGGGCGAGCCCGGTGACCAGGGTGCGCAGCAGTTCGCTCTTGCCGGAGCCGGTGGCGCCGACGACGAGGCCGTGCGGTCCGACGCCGCCCTGGGCCGATTCCTTGAGGTCGAGGACGAGGGGCTGGCCGGTGCCGGTGACACCGATGGGGACGCTGAGCAGTTCGCGGTCGTCGGGGGCGTGGCGGCGCTCGCGCGGGTCGAAGGAGGCGATGTCGGCGATGCCGAGCATCCCGGAGAGCGACACGTGCTCGGAGAGGACCTGCTCGCGTTCGCCGGAGAGCTGGAGCGGGGCCAGGGCCCGGGCCGCGGCCTCCAGGACGCCGGGGTCGACGGTGTCGGCGGTGGCCTTCTCGACGCTCGCGTGCAGGGCGGGGTCGCGGCTCTCCAGGACGAGGCCGCCACGCGCGTCGGTACGGGCACGCACGTCGACGCGGCCCGGCTCCGAACGCTCCTCGTCCACGAGGCAGACGAGGTGCAGGCCGATGTCGGGGCCGGCCTCGGTGAGCAGGTCGTTCAGGAGCGGGGAGCGGGCCCAGGCGGCTTCGGGCTCGTAGTCGTCGAGGAAGACGACGAGGTGCCGGCGGGCGGCGGCGCCGCGCTGGGTGAGCAGCCTGTTGGCACGCTCGGCGCGGGCGAGGAGCGCCTGGTCGAGGAGGGCGCGGAGGTGGTCGTGCAGGCCGGTGAGGTCGTCGGCGAGCATCGGCACGATCTCCTGCTCGCGCGGGCGGCCCTCCTGCTCGGCGGGCTGGGCGTGCGGCAGCCACTTGGCCCAGTCCCAGGCGGCGTGACCGCCGGTGACGACGGCGACCCGCACGTCGTCCGGGGCGTGCAGCGTGGAGAGCTGGAGCAGCAGGGCCTGGGCGAGTTCGCGGCCCTTGGCACGGGGGCCGAGGACGCTGACGACGCCGGAGTTGCCGAGGTCGAGCCAGGCCGCCTGGTCCTCGACGGCGGAGTGCTGTTCGACGAGTTCGGCGGCGGCGTGGCGGCACGTGGTGTCGAGTTCGACGGTGGGGTCGCTCTGCTCGTGCAGGCGCAGCGGGGCGAGGGGCGGCACGGTGCCGGTGCCCGCGCGCAGGCGCAGGAAGTCGTCGTCGCCGGGGCGGCGTTCCCAGACCCGGCGGCGGCGCGTGGCGAGCGCCCAGAGCCGGTCGGGGTGCGGGTGGCGCCAGGCGTCGGCGGCGCGCTGCTCGGCGCGCGTGTGCAGGGCCTGCTTGCGTATCCCCGCGAGGTATTCCATGTACCGGTCGCGCTGGCGGAACTGGTTGCGGCGGCGGCTGCCGCGCAGTTGCATCCGCACGCCGATGGTGATGCCGACGGAGACCACGACGAAGGCCAGGCCGAGCAGGATCATCCAGGCCCGCCCGTAGGCGACCATGTACGCCGCCATGCTGACGCTGGAGAGCAGCGGGAGCAGGAGCATGAGCCAGCTCGCCGCGCCCTGCGGCTGGGGGCGCTGGGGCGGGGCGGCCAGCGTCGTTCCGCCCTGCGGGGCGGGGGGCGGCGTCATCCGGACGGGACGGTGGAAGGGGATTCGACTCACGGTGGCTGCCTAGCGGGCTGTCGTCGGACGGAGCGGGGTGCGGGTGGGGCGGGGTGCCGGGGCGCGCGGTGACGCGGGGTGGCTGGTGCGCCCCGGCCGGGGGCCGGGCGGGGCGCGGGCTCAGCCGGGGAAGGTCATGGTGATGGCCGTCTTGTTGGTGTCGGTCTCCTCGTCGGGCGGCGTGTCCTTGGGGGCGTCGTCACCGCCGCCGGCGGTGAGCGCGTCGTGGAACTTGTCGAAGCCGCTCTTGATGCCGTTCTCGACGAGGCTGTAGTTGTGCTCGGCGTCCGAGACGCCGCCGGCGAGTACGGGCAGGACGGCGGGGGTGTCGTCGTCCTTGAAGCCGAACAGCTCGCGCATGACGCGGTTCCACTCGTCCACGACGGCCTGGGCGTCGGAGGCAGCCTTGCCCTCCCAGCGCAGGCGCAGGCCGAAGATGCGGTCGCCGATGGCCTGGGAGGTCTTCGAGACCTCCTTGCTCAGCTCGACCAGTTTCCTCGCCGAGGAGTCCATCCCCTGCGGGGAGACTTTGAAGGTGGAGGAGTCGTAGTCGATCTCACCGCTGGCGGCCATGACGCACCTTTCCGGCGAAATGCGGTGCGCGATACGGGACTTGATCCCGTGCTCGGCACCACTCTCGCGCTGACAATTGCCCACATAAGTGGTAAGCCTGGCAGAGTTCTTCAGAACAGGTCCCCGGCCACCACGGCACCGCGGTGGTGCCGGGCAGACGAGGGAGTGAGCATGAGCGGCCCCATAGAGTCCGCGTACGACACGACGCCTTTGCCCGAGCCCGACGAGTCGGACGGCGACGGTTCGCAGGAGAAGAGCGCCGACAACGGCAAGGACCTCGGCGGCCTCGTCCCGGAGGACAAGGTCGCCTGGGAGACCGCGCCCTCCTTCAACCAGGATCCGCAGGACATCGGCGACGGCGGGGACCAGCCGGACAAGAAGGATCCGGGGCCGCCCGCCGGTGACTTCGGCGTGAGCCTCTCCTCGCTGCGCACCGCCGAGGCGTCCATGCTGGTCGAGGCGCGCGCGATGGTCGCCAAGTACGAGGAGGTGCGCACGCACGTCGTCGCCGCCAAGGACACCGTCTTCGGGCAGACCGCGAAGGACAAGCCCGACGACGGGGAGGGGCACACGAGCCTGGAAGCCGGCTACCATCCCCCCGCCGAGGCCTCCGACAACCCCTTCGCCCCGGCGGCCCGCGAGTTCGCCGCCGAGATGAACCCCGCGATGGAGCGCGCGCTGCTCCAGGTCGGCTCGGCACTGGAGAAGTTCGGCGAGTACATCGCCCTGGTCAACCACTCCGGGCAGGCCTACGGGCACACCGACCGCGAGTCGCGTTTCCCGGCTCCGCCCGGCAACGCCTGAGCCCCGCGTCCCCGCCGTCCCGCCCCGAGCGGGGCGGCCGGGAAGCCGGCGTAACAGCGCGCGGCGCACGCGTGGAGCGGCGGGCCGCCGGGCGGGGCGGGTCCCCGGGGCGGCACCGGCGCGTACCGGGACGCGCGGGCGCTCAGCCATGCGCGTCCCCGCCGCCGTGGTCGTGCACGTTGCGCTCGTTCTGCTCCTCGGCCGCGTGGTAGTTGTCGTAGCTCGTCTGCATCTTGACGATGATGTCCGCGAGGATGTTCCTGAGGTCGTTCTGGCACCGGTGGAACCAGGCCTCGACCTCGTCGAAGGTGCCGTAGGCGGGGGTGTTCCAGTCGGCGCCGACGCCCTTCATGGCGGCGTCGATGCCGTCCATGAGCTCGTTGACGTGCCTGGACGACGTGCGGACGTATCCGAGCGTGTCCCGCAGCTCCGCCAGGTCCGCCTTGAACTCCTCGAAGGTGATCTCCTCAGCCATGCGTGGCACACCTTCCTCTCCCCCGGTCCGCCGGGGTCTGCGGTCGCGACGCGGCGTACGGGACGCGAGCGGGGTGAAGGGGCGCGCCGGTCACAGCGTGCCCTCGGGCGGGAGATCGGCCGTCAGGAGCGTCGTGAGGAGCCCGGGTTCGGCGGCGGCCAGTCCGGCCGGACCGAGGTCGAGTTCCGCGACGCGCTGGGCGTGCCGTTCCGTCATCCGCTGGAATACCTGCCGCGCGCTGCGTCCGTTGCCGAAGCGCTCGCCGCGCGGCAGGGTCTCGAAGTAGCCGTGCAGCGCCTCCAGCGTCTCCGGCGCGCACGTGTACTCGTGGCGCGCCGCCTGGTACTCGACGATGCGCACCAGTTCGGGCGAGGAGTAGTCCTCGAAGTGGAGGGTGCGCGTGAAGCGGGAGGCGAGGCCCGCGTTGGAGCCGAGCAGGCGGTCCATCTCGCTGGGGTAGCCGGCCACGATGACGACGATCTCGTCGCGGTGGTCCTCCATGAGCTTCACGAGCGTCGAGACGGCCTCGGCGCCGAAGTCCGTCGCCTGCCCCTCCGGGACGAGGGAGTACGCCTCGTCGATGAAGAGCACACCGCCCAGGGCGCGCTTGAAGACGGCGGTGGTGCGGGGCGCGGTGTGGCCCACGTACTCGCCGACGAGGTCCCCTCGGTCGGTCTCGACGAGGTGGCCCCGGCTGAGCAGGCCGAGGGCGGCGAGGAAGCCGCCGTAGAGCCGGGCCACGGTGGTCTTGCCGGTGCCGGCGTTGCCCGCGAAGACGAGGTGGCGGCTGAGCGGCGGCGGAGCGAGCCCGGCGTCCTGGCGCACCTTGACCATCTGCATGAGCCGGGTCAGGGTCAGCACCTCGCGCTTGACGCCGTCCAGGCCGACGAGGCGGTCGAGTTCGGCGTGCAGTCCCGCGAGCCGGGCTGCGGCCTCGTCCTCGTCCCGCTCACCGGTCTCCTCGGCGTCCGGCTCCTTCTTCTCCGGCGCGCCCGGCGTGCGGCGCGCGGGCGTGGCGGTTCGCGCTGCGGGCGTGCGGTCCCCGTGGTCCAGTCCGGGCAGCAGCGGTTCGGTGACGTCCTCGACGCGGCAGTCCTCGGCGCGCACGGTGGCGCCCTCGGCGCGCAGCAGATCGCTCTCGGTGCCGGTGACGGTGCAGCGGCGCAGCAGGACGTCGGCGCGGGCGGCGGCGTAGACGGCGGGGAAGCGGCTGCCGCTGAACCGGCAGTCCTCGTAGCCGCCCTTGCCTCCCTCGTCGACGTACAGGGCGTTCTTCGCGGCGTCCTCGACCGTGAGGCCGCGCACCTCGGGGCGGGCCCCGGCGCGCACGACGAGCCCGCTGCCGCCGGGGGCGGTCACGGTACCGTCCCGGACGACGGCGGTGCTCTCCTCCTCCAGGAGGATTCCGGCGCCGCTGCTGCCGGTGACCGTCACGGCCTCCAGGACGGCCCCCGTGCCGGGTCCGACCCGGATGCCGTTCTCGGCGCTTTCGGAGACCGTGCAGCGGGCGAGGAGGGGGCGGTGGCTGGTGCGCAGGCGGACGCCGTCGCGGCCACCGGTCAGGCGGCACTCGCGCAGGGCGGCATCGCCGTCCTCGACGACGACGGCGGCCAGCTCGGCGCCGCTCACCTCGCAGCCGGTGGCGAGGAGTTCCGCGCGCGCGGTGACGCGCAGCCCGTACTCGGGGGTGCCGGTGACGAGGCAGTCACGGGCGTCCAGGCGGGCGGAACCGCCGAGGTGGACGGCCGTGTAGGCGGTGTCGCGGACGGTGCAGCCGGTGAGCGCGAGGTCGGGCTCACCGACCGCGTAGAGGCCGTTGGCTCCGGTACGGGCGAGGGTGCACTCGCGGGCGGTCACCTGCGCGGTGCCGCGCACCACGAGGGCGCTGTCGGCGCAGTCCACGGCTCGCAGGGAGACCAGTTCGCCGCGTGCCTCGCCCGTGAGCAGGACGGCGGCGCCGTCGGTGTGGTGGACATGGCAGTCGTCGAGCCGGATGGCGCTGCCGTCCTCGGCGAGCACCCCGGCGCCGGTGGTGCGGAAGATCTCACAGGCCCGCAGGCGGACGCCGTGCCCCACGGCGCCGTCGCCCCGCGCCGCGTCCCGGGCGGCGTCAGCAGCATGCCGACCGGCGGTGTCCCGGGTCCACAGGCCCTGGCCGCCCGCCTGGTGGAGGCGGCACTCGTCGAGGCTCGCGGTGGCGTGGCCGGCGACGAGGACGGCCGATTCACCGCACGCGCGTACCTCGCAGCGGCTCAGGCGCGCGTGTGCCCCGCCGGTGACGAGGACGCCGTGGCCGGTGACGCCGTCGATCAGGGAGCCGGCCGCCTCGACGCGCGCCTCGTCCTCGACGCGCAGCCCCTCGCCGGTGCCTCCGGCGAGGGTCACGTTCTCCAGCACGGCGCGGGCGGTGCCGGTCAGGCGCAGCGAGGCAGCGCCCGAGCGCCGCACGGCGCAGTCGGCGAGCACGGCGCGTGCCGTCCCGGCGATCTCGACGCGCCCGCCGGTGATCTCGCACTCCCGCAGCTCGGGTTCGCCGCCGCGCAGCAGGACGGCGGGCTCGCGGGTCGTGTCGGACTCGACGGTGAAACCGCGTATCTCGGCGTGCCCCGCGTGCACGGTGAGGGCCGGCCCGCGGGCCGCGACGAGCCGTACGACGCCCTTGGCGACGAGGCGGACGTCCCGGTCCAGGACCAGGCTCTCGGTGTACGTGCCGGCCTGCACGGTGACGACGGCACCGGGCTTGGCCGCCCGCACCGCCGAGCCGATCGTGCGGTGGCCGCCCCAGCTTCCCGGCGCGACGCGCTCGGCCGCGAGCCTCATCGGGTTTCCGTCCGCCGAGCCCCGGCCCGGTGGTCCCACGGCTGCCGCGCCGCCGTCCGGAGGGAGCCGGGCGGGGCGGGTGCGGGGCGCGAGCCGGGCCTCACAGGCTGCTCCCGAGGTTGGCGAGCGTGTCGAAGAGGCCGAAGACCCCGGCGGCGAGCGGGACGGAGACGACCGCCAGGAAGGTGGCGAGGCCGCCCGGCCAGCTCGGCCGCTCCTGCTCGGCGGGGCGCAGGGCCGCGCCGAAGGCGAGGAAGAGGCCGCAGGCGAGCAGGACGACCCCGGCGGCGAAGGCGCCGAGCGGCCCGGCCGTCCGCGAGTCGAGGACGTACTCGGGAACGCGCACGGCGAGCGCGAGCAGCCCGAGGACGGCCGCCGCGAGCTGCGGGCCCACCGCGCTGAGCACGCGGACGGTCCCCGCCTGGAAGAGCAGGCCGAGGCTGACGCACGTGACGAGCGCGAGGCCGTAGACGTCGTCGGTGAAGGCGAGCACGAGGAGGGAGACGGCGAGTCCGGCCGAGGTCGCGGCGCTGAGCGTGGTGAGCAGCCGGTTGCCGCGCCGTACGACGGCCGCCACGTCGTCCGCGTCGATGACGGCAGCGCCGGTGTCCGCGTGCGTCGGGACGAGCACGGCGATCTGGCTGGTGAGCCGGGGCAGCAGCCCGGCGAGCAGGAACAGCACCGAGGCCAGCACGGCGGCCGAGCCGACGGCACCCGCGTGCAGCAGGGCCAGCGGGACGACGAACAGCGCCGCGACGACGGTGAAGAGCTGCAGGAGCACGGTGGCGGCCGTGGGCAGGGCGAGGAGTCCGGCGAACGCACCGACGACAGCCGCGAGGGCGACCACCACCGGCGTCGCGTGCGGGCCGTGCAGGGGGGCGCCGAGCCCGGCGACCGCCATCAGGGGGCAGGCGGCGAGGGCGACGAGACGGCGCACCACGGGCGGCACCGGCCAGTTCTTGCGGGTGGCGTACCAGGCCAGGAGCGCGCAGGCGGGCGACGTGAGCGCGACGAGCACCCAGGACGTGTGCGTCAGCCGGTACGCGCCGAGCCACGACGCCGAGCCGAGTACCACGAGGAGCCCGGCGAGCACGACGCTCTGCGCGCGTCGCCGCGCGTCCCACAGCGCGCCGTCCCTGCGGGCCTCCGCGACCTGCTCGTCCAGGTCGGTGACGTGCAACTCGTCACGCTCGGAGGCGCGTTGGTCGCGCAGGTAGAGCACGGCGCCGTCGAGGACGCCCGCCGCCGCGAGCGAGGAACCGGGGGCGAGAGGTGCGCCGCCGGACTCGGCGAGCGACCAGACGGGGGCCAGGTCCTCGGGCTCCGACTGGCCGCACAGGGTGGCGAGCCGGGGGGTGTACTCGGCGATGGGGGCCTGCGCGGGAAGCGCGAGGTCGACGCGTCTGCGCTCGCCGACCACGGTGACCCGGCAGCGTTCATCGGGCACGGATGTTTCCTTCGGTGTGAGCGTACGGGGCCGTATCTGCGGTGTGCGTACGAAGCCGCCGGGAGGGGACGAGGCCGCCGGCACGCGAGCCGGGGTGGATTCAGTGCCGCCAGGTCGACACGTTCGACCACTCGGCGTCGCTGTAGTTGTTCCAGTTGACGTGCATCGCCTGGGCGATGCGGCCGAGCACGCCGTCAGGCCCGAAGAGTCCGTCGGCGGCCAGGTCCCACTCGTTCTGGAGGTCCTGGTAGTACGTCGCCGCCTGGCTCTCTCGCCAGGCGTCGGCGAGCGGGGCGAGCTGCGACTTGAGCGCCTGGAGTTCGCCGGAGATCTCTCCGGCCCTGGCGTTGAGCGTGCCACCGGCGGCGGCGAGGCCCTCACCGACGTAGATCGGCGTACCGTCGACATTGGGCATGGCTTCTCCTCGGTCGTGCCCGGACCGTGGCCCACGCGGGCCGCACCGGGCAGCGGGTCAGCTGAAGTTGGTTCCCGACGGCGCCTTCGGCACGTCCTGGCCGAGCGCGACGAGGTTGTTGATGTTCTGCTGCTCGGATTCCTTGTAGTTCACGTAGTTGCCCTGAAGGCCCTTGGAGATGCCCTCCAGCGCGTCGTGCAGCATCCGCGCGTAGACGTCGTACTCGGCCATGAGGGTCTGGAACTGGGTGTGGGCGATCCCCTGCCAACTCGCCTCCAGGCTCTGCACGTACGTCTTCAGCTCACCGAGCTGGGTCGCGATCTCGGTCGCGGTACCGGCCGTGTTGCTGGACGCCTTGGCCAGGTACTCCGGGGTCACGCGATACGTGACGCCTCCGACGCTCACGGGGGGCTGGTCAGCCATGGTCTTCCGCCCTTCTCGCCTGCTGTCGCGATCATCCAAACATCCCAGGAGGTCACCGCCTCACCCCGTGGACCCCACTGAGCAGTCCCTGAACACCACGTGAGCACACGGGCCGACGTGACGTGGTGTGTGTGCCGGCGGCCCGGTGGACACCCCGCTCCCGCTCGTCGTCGGCGCCCGCGGTGACCGCCGCGCCGGAGCCCGCGCTCGCCGCCCTGAGTGCGACCGCACCTATTGCGCCTTGATGGCGCCGAGCAGGTTCAGGTGCGCGGCGCGGCGGGCGGGCCAGAGGGCGGCGAGCATTCCCACCAGGCCGGCCAGCGCCAGGAAGAGGATCAGGTGTCCCCAGGGCACGACCAGCGCGAATCCGGGCATGTCAGAGGCGAGGAGCCGGCTTCCGGCCCACCCGAAGAAGGTGCCGAGCACGACACCGAGCAGGCCGCCGAAGAGGGAGATGGCCAGGGATTCCAGGCGCACCATGCGCTTGGCCTGGTGTGTGCCCAGCCCGACGGCGCGCAGCATGCCGATTTCCGGAGCTCGTTCGGCCACCGACATGGCCAAGGTGTTGACGACACCGAGGACAGCCACGATCACGGCCATCGCGAGCAGCCCGTAGAGGAGATTGAGCATCGTGGTGGTACCGCGGGCGATGGAGTCGGAGACGTCCTGCTTGCTCTGGACGAGCACGGCCGGGTTGTCGCCGAGCGCCTTGGCGATGCGCCGCTTGGCGGTGTCGCCGGGGCCGCTTTCGGTCTTCACCAGGATCTGCCGGGCGGTCGTCGTCTTCAGGTGCGGGTCGAGGGTGCGGGTGTCGGTGATGATGCCGCTCAGCAGGTCGTCGGCTCGATAGATGCCGACGACGGTCAACTGGCCCCGTGCTCCGTCCGGATAGGTGACCGGCACCGTGCTGCCGGTGTGCCATCCGCGCTGCTGTGCGGTGTCCGTGGAGACGATGACGCCGCGGCCGCCGAAGCGGGCGAGCGAGCCGTCGCTGAAGTCGGGCCGGAGCAGGCGGCGGATGGTGGCCGCGTCGACGCCGGTCACGAAGGTCTCCCGGCCGGTGACGCGGACCGGGACCTCGCGCAGCGGACTGACGGCGCTCACCCCGTCCGACTCCGCGAGGCGCTTCTCCACCACCCCGGAGAGCGGCTCGTAGGTGGCCGTCCGCACGACGTAGTCGGCCGAGAGGGCGGCGGTGGCCCGCTCATCGATGCCGCGTTGGCCGCTGACCGCGAGCACCGTCAGCGCGGTGACGAGGGTGAGGCCGATGGTGAGGGCCGAGGCCGTGGCCGCGGTGCGGCGCGGATTGCGCAGCACGTTCTCCCGGGCGAGCTTGCCGCAGACGCCGAAGGCGCGCAGCACGGGTGCGGCGGCGGCGAGGAAAGGGCGGGACAACAGGGGAGTCAGGACGACGACGCCGGTCATCAGGACGGCACCGCCCAGCACCATGACGAACTGGCCCTCGTCCATGGTCATTCCCGTCGCGCCCAGCACAGTGGCGGTGCCGGCCACGGTGATCAGAACACCGAGGACGTTGCGCAGGAGGAGGGAGCGAGGGGTGGCCGCCGCGTGCACGCTGCCCAGCGCCGCCACCGGCGCGGTCCTCGCGGCGCGGCGGCCCGGGAGCCACGCGGCCAGCATCGTGATGCCGATCCCGAGGGCGAGCGAGGTGATGACCGTGGCCGGGGTGACGGCCACAGGGCCGTCGGGCAAGGTGTGGCCCCCCTTTGCCAGGGAGGAGGTCAGCGGTCCCAGCGCCGCGCCGATGCCGATGCCGGCGGCGAGTCCCGCGACCGAGGCCACCAGACCGACGACGAACGCCTCGATGAGGACAGAGCGGCTCACCTGGCGGCGGGTGGCGCCCACCGCGCGCAGCAGGGCCAATTCCCTGGTGCGCTGGGTGACGAGCATGGTGAACGTGTTGGCGATGAGGAAGATCCCGACGAACAGCGCGACACCGGCGAAGGCCAGCAGGGTGGTTCGCAGGCTGGTCAGGCTGCTCTCGACCCTGAGGGCGCGTTCTTCGGCGATTTCTCGTCCGGTGGTCGAGCGGAGGCCCTCAGGGAGCATCGTGTCGACGGCTGCCGCCAACTCGGTCTGGGAGGTGCCCGCTGCGGCCTCGACATCGATCTCGGTGAACGTCCCCGGCCGGGTGAACAGGTGCTGCGCTGTGGGCGTGTCGAACAGGGCGAGCGTGCCGCCCGCGGCGACCTCACCGCTGTCCGTGGTGAAGATGCCGACCAGCCGCGGTGTGCGCACCGGCCCGTCGACCGACAGGCGGACGGTGTCACCGATACGGTACTCCGCCCGCTCGGCCGTGCTGACGTCGAGAGCCACCTCGTCCGGCCCGTGCGGGAAGCGGCCGCCCTTGAGCGGGTAGCGGGCATCCGAGGCTCCGTCGGCACCGTTGTCGACGGTGTAGTTGGCGCCCTGGGTGGACCATCCCGCACCCACCAGCTCACCGTCCCTGCCGGCCACGGCGGTGAACCCGGAGACCACCGAGGTCACCGACCGCACGCCGGGCGCCCTCGCCATCCGGCGTACGAGTTCCGGCGTCAGCTCAGGGGCTGTACCCGGCCCGGTACGAGCGCCGTCCGACCGGACGGCGACGTCCACGCGGTCGGACGCCTTCTCCGCGCTGTTCCGGTAGGCGGCGGAGACGGTCGAGGTGAAGACCAGGGTGCCGGCGACGAAGGCCACGCCGAGTGTCACGGCGAGGACGGTCATCAGCAGCCTGGCCTTGTGTGCGAGCACATTACGCAGGGCGGTACGGAACATGGGCGATCGGTCCTCAGGGGAGGAGAGGGCTACCGGGCACGGAGAGTCCACAGGTGGGCAGGGGTTCCTGCGGGTGTGGGAGCGGGACGGTGGGCTCGGCCCTCGTCCCGCTCCCCTCGATCATCCGCCGGGACAAGGCTCCTGCGGATCAACCGGAATGCCGAACGGCCTGGACCTCATGGATCGGCCGAAAAGCCGAGGTGGCCTACCCGGGACCGTCGTAACGTGGGGTGGCATGATCCCTGCATTCCGCGACCGCTCCGGCACACATCAGGTCCTGCTCGTGCTGGCAGGCGCAGCCGTCCTCACCCTGCTGGTCGCCGAGGGGCTCAACACCGGCTTCGCCCCGACCGCAGCGGCCACCATCGTCACCGGTGGCCTGAGCATGGCGGCTCTCTTCGTCCCGGCCGCGCGCTTTCTCCCGGTCGCCGGCTGCGCCGTGGCCTCCTCCCTCGCACTGTCGGTGGCCGAACTGCAACTGGCTCAGCGGCCCGAGAACACTCCGGGGCTGACGGAACTGTGCGCTCTCCTACTGGTGGTCGCCCGCACCGTGCGCCTTCACTCCCCGGTGCGGATCATCGCTCTGGCTCCCCCGACCGGCGTGGCTGCCCTGCTGCTGCTCTTCCGGGTTCCGGGAACCGAGTACGAGCCGGTGAAGACCATCGGAGCGCCGGCGGTCCTCTTCGGTTTCGTGCTGATGATCGGCCTGGGCCTGTATCTGCGGCTCGCCGACACCCTGCGCGACCGCGACCGTCAGACCGCGGAGCAGGCTGCCCGCCAGACCGAACGGCTGGAGCACGCCAGGGAGTTGCACGACTTCGTGGCCCATCATGTCACCGCGATCGTCGCGCAGGCCAAAGCCGCCCGCTACGTCACCTCGGCCGGCGAGGCACTGGCCCCCGCGGACTTGGACCGGGTACTCGCCGGGATCGAGGAAGCCGGTTCGCAGGCGATGCAGTCCATGCGCGGCATGGTCTCGATGCTGCGCACTCCCAGGGAGCCGGCCGCCATCCGCCCCGACAGTGCTCTCACGTGCGTGCGCGGCCTCGTCGAGAGCTTCGCGGCCGCAGGCCGGCCGGCCCGGCTCACCCTGGATCCCCGGCTCGCGGAACGTTCCGTGCCGCCGGAGATCAGCACCACCGTGCACCGTCTGGTGCAGGAATCGCTCACCAACATCCGCAAGTACACGGACACCTCCGCACAGGTCACCGTGGACATCCGGCTCCGCGCGGACGACCCGGGTCGGCTGGACGTCCTGGTGACGGACGACGGCCGGGCCGCGGACGGCCCGGCGTTCCACCCACGGGCCGGCACGCCCGGCGGTCCACCGGCCACCTGGAGCGACACGGACCTCATCCGCCGGCCCAGTCCCGGCCGACAGCGCGGCGGCTACGGCCTCATCGGACTGGCCGAACGGATCGAGGCCATCGGCGGACACTTCATCGCGGGGCCCCGGCGCGGGGCCCCAGGCTGGGAGGTCGGTGCCGAGATCCCTCTCCCACCGTCGTCGCAAGGGAGTTGACCATGACGCCGGGGCTGGGAATCCCCATCATCTCTGCGATCATGGGCACATGAAGATCCGGGTCCTGATCGCCGACGACCAGGACATGATCCGGTCGGCCTTCCGCATGATCCTCAGCGCCCAGCCGGACATGAACGTCATCGCCGAGGCCGCCAACGGGACCGACGCCTTGGAAGCAGCCCGCCGGCTCCGCCCGGACGTCTGTCTGCTCGACATCCGCATGCCCGGAATCGACGGTCTGGCGGTCACCCGCCTGCTGGCCGGCCCCGACGTACCCGACCCGCTCCACGTACTGATCGCCACCACCTTCGACCTCGACACATACGTCTACCAAGCCTTGCGCAACGGCGCCTGCGGCTTCCTCCTCAAAGACGGCGCCCCCGCACTCCTCGCCGAGGCGGTGCGCGCGGCGGCCGCCGGCAATTCCCTCATCTCTCCCTCCATCACCGTCCGCCTCCTGCAGCACATGGCGCCGCCCCCGCAGGCGGACTCCGGCTCCCGCCCTGCCCCTTCCACCACCCGCGCGAGCGGCCGGCTCGCCGAACCCCTGACCCAGCGCGAGCTCGACGTCGTCCGCCTGGTCGCCCGGGGACGCACCAACGAAGAGGTCGCGGCCGAGCTCTACGTCACCCACTCCACGGTCAAGACCCACCTGGGCAACATCCAGCGCAAGCTGGCCGCCCGCAACCGCGTCGAGATCGCGGCGTGGGCCTGGGAGGCGGGAGTCTGCACCGGACGGGACTGACATCCGCCGGGCTGCTCGAAGCAGTGTCCGGTCACACCGGCAGGACACCGGAAGGGCACCGGAAGGGACATGGCCGCAGACCCGGCGTCCGGCATGCCGTACCGGCCATGCCGGACCGCTCAACCGGCTGTCGCCTCCGCCCCCGTGAACGGACCACGCCGACCGGATGGCCGTGGCGCGGTGGAGCGGCGGCCCTGGGCGCCGCGGGGACGATCCTGCCGGCCGCGGGCGCCTCGGCGGCACCGCGGGTGCCCTCCCGGCGAGGCGTCGTCTACACCGTCGGGGCCGGGGAAACGCCGGAGACGGCCTGGTAGTGCTTCGTAGTGCTTCGTTGGGTTCTGCGCTGTCTGTGCCGGCTTCGGGGGCTGGTGAGTGGTCGTCCGCAAGTTCCGCCTCTCCGCACCGGGAACCAGACGCCACAGCGCGGGTGTCATCGGGCGGCGGTGTCACGCCGGGTGGATGAGGCGGCTCTCGTAGGCGAAGATCACGGCTTGTATCCGGTCGCGGAGTCCGAGTTTCTGCAGAATCCTTCCCAGATGGGACTTCACGGTCGCCTCCGCGAGGTACAGGGTGGCCGCGATCTCGGTGTTGGACAGGCCGCAGCCCACCTGGACGAGCACCTCGCGCTCCCGGGGACTGAGCCGGTCCAGCCGTTCGTCGCGGTCGGCGCCGCTGCCGTCGGGGATGTACGGGCGGAAGTTCTCCAGCAGACGGCGGGTGATGCGCGGGGAGACCACCGCGTCGCCGGCGGCCACGCTGCGTATCGCGGTGAGCAGTTCCTCGGGTCTGGTGTTCTTCAGCAGGAAGCCCGAGGCTCCGGCGCCGAGTCCGGCGAAGGCGTATTCGTCCAGGTCGAAGGTGGTGAGGATCAGCACTCTGCTCTGCGGGGAGACGCGGATGAGCTGCCGGGTCGCCTCGATCCCGTCGGTCCCGGGCATCCGGACATCCATGAGGACGACATCGGGGCGCAGGTCCCGGGCGAGGCGTACGGCCTCGACGCCGTCCGCGGCCTCGCCGACCGGCTCCATGTCGGGCTGGACCTCCAGAACCGTGTGGAAGGCCATGCGGAGCAGCGCTTCGTCGTCGGCGATCAGGATGCGGATCGTCATGCCGATCCCACTCCGCCGCTGCCGAGGAAGAGGCGGGTATGGACGCCCCAGCCGCCGCCCGGAAGCGCCCCGGCCCGCAACGTCCCGCCGTAGGGGGCCGATCGCTCGCGCATACCGGAGATGCCGTGGCCGGATGGTGTGGCACCGGGGCGCGGCCGGCGGGGGCCGCTGTCGGTGACGTCCACGACGACGGTGTCGGTCGAGCACTGGATCCGGACCTTCGCGTGGGTGCCGGCCGGTGTGTGCTTGAGGGTGTTGGTCAGGGATTCCTGCACCAGGCGGTACACGGTCAGCTGTGCGGTGGCGGGTATGTGGGTGTGGCCGCCCTGGACCTCGATGCGGGTCGGCAGCCCGGCGGCGTGCATCTGGTCGGCCAGGGCGTCCAGTTGGGCGATGCCGGGCAACGGGTGGCGCCTCGCGTCGGACTCGTCGGTCCGCAAAACTCCCAGGGAGCGCCGCATGTCGGTCAGGGCCTGCCGGCCCGTCTCGGAGATCCGGAGCATCGCGGTGGTGGTCTTCTCCGGGGCCCGGTGCTGGGTGTAAAGGGCGGCGTCGGTGAGCGCGACCATGACGGACAGGTTGTGGGTGACGATGTCGTGCATCTCCCGGGTGATACGCGTCCGCTCCTCGGCGACGGCCAGTCGCGCCTGCTGGTCCTGTTGCTGCTCCAGGCGTGCGGCCCGTTCCTCCAGGGCCGCGAGGTAGGCGCGTGTGGTCCGCGCGTTCACTCCCAGGACGGCGGCGGCGACGACCATCGCGCTCACCGCGACGAAGGGGGTCAGGAACGCGCCGTGCGTCGCCCAGCGCAGGCAGGCCAGCAGGGCCCCGCCCTCCACGACGGCAGCGGCGACGAGCGCGCCGCGCCGGCCCGCGTGCGCGGCCGCCGTGTAGAGAGCCACCAGCAAGGCGATGTCCGCCGGCAGTTGGACGTCCGTCAGCCACTGGACGAAGGCCGCGGCCGCCACGGCGCCGAAGACCGTGAGCGGGGCCCGGCGCCGCCACACCAGGGGCAGCGCGAGGGCGGCGGTCAGGGTCACGGCCACCGGGAGCTCGTGCGGCGCACGCGTGGTGACGATGTCGAGCAGCAACAGCGCCGGCAGCAGCAGGTCCCCCACCAGGGGCGGCGGGCACAGGTTCCGGCGCCGGGATGCTCTCACCCCTCGTGCCGTTCGCGCGAAGACCAGGCGGGCGTACCTCGTCAGCCGTACGGCTGTCCGCGTCCGCCGCACGCGGTCCCGGTCGCGCGCCGGCTGAGCGGTGCCGGGCTCTGCGGGCGCCTCGGTCATCACACGTCCCCGTCGATTCGGCGTCATGGTGACCCCGGCCGGGGCCGCCACCGCCCAGCTCACGCTAGGGCCCCGGGGCCGCCGAGCACATGAGCCCACCGTCTGATGGCACCGCGCCCGAGTACGACCTCAGGAGGAGTCCCGCTACCTCCCGCGGTCGCAAGGCCGGAGCCGATCTCGCGCGCTCGGTGACGACTCCGGTCGTACGGCGGGACGCCCGGGTGCGACCGCGGTCGCACCGGGGACATGCCCAGGATGGGGACCGCGGTCGCATACGAGGCCGACCCGGGACCGATGTGGCGCCGCGTGTCCCGCCCTGAGGATGGCCGGGTGACCGAGATCATCACGGGGCTGTACATGTCCCCTCTGGAAGTGCTTGTCGTGCTGGATGCCGTCGCGCTGGTGGTGGCGCGCTGGCTTCCCCCCACTGCGCGCCGGCGCGTCACGATCGCGGCGGGGGCGGTTCTCGTGCCGTCCGTGATCGTGCTGTGCGTGACGGGAATCCGCTGGCAACTGCTGCCCGTACTGGCAGGCGCCGCCCTCACGCTGCCGTTCGCCCTCTCTCCCCTGCTGCGACGCCGTACCGGCCGGCCGGCGTGGCGGGCCCGCTGGTGGCTGGCGCTGCCGGGGTCGGTGGCCTGCGCCGTACTGATCGCCACGGGTCCCGTGGCCGCCTGGGCCTTTCCCGTGCCCGTGTTCCCCCAGCCGTCGGGCCGTTTCGCGGTCGGCACCCGCGTGGTGCAGTGGACGGACCCCCACCGCCCCGAAAGCTTCACCGCCGATCCGAACGACCGGCGCACGGTCGTGGTCCAGCTCTGGTACCCCGCGCGGAAGGCTCCCGCCGGCACCCGGCGGGCCCAGTACCTCGGACGCACGGAACGCGAGGCGCACACCGTTTCCGACGCCCTCGCCCGCGAGGTCGGCCTGCCCGGCTTCCTGGTCGACGGCGTCCGGCGGGCCCACACCCATGCGGTCTTCGACGCGCCGGTGGCCGGCGGGAGCGAAAGGTTCCCGGTCGTGCTGTTCTCTCCGGGGTCGGGCGGAGTGCGCACCCAGAACAGCGCCTGGGCGGAGGAACTGGCCAGCCACGGCTATGTGGTCGCCGCCCTCGACCACCCGTACGACTCCGCCGCGGTCGTCCTCACCGACGGCCGGACGATCCGCACCAGGACTGTCTCCACCGGAGACCGGGACAAGGACGACAAGCTGGCGGCCGGTTGGACGGCTGTTCGGGCCGCCGACCTCAGCTTCGTCCTCACCCGGCTGGACCGGCAGAGCCGGGGTGAGCTCCCCGGACCGCTGACCGGGCGCCTGGACACCGGCCGGGTCGCCGTCGCCGGCCATTCCCTGGGCGGTGCCTCCGCTCTGCAGGCGGCCCGGCAGGACCACCGATTCGACGCCGTCATCGACCTGGACGGCTACCCCCACGGCCCCACCTCCCCCCTCCTGCATCAGCCGGCACTCGCACTCACCCAGGCCATCACCCCCGCGACCGACCCCCGATACCTGCCCCGCCTCACCAAGGCCCTCGAACTCAGCACCCGGACCAGCTACCGGCTCACCATCCCCGGCGCCGCACACCTCACCTTCATGGACGGCCCCCTCTACCTGCCGCCCGTGCCCTCGATCACCGGCTCTCTGAGCCGCACCGAGAGCCCGCACGTCGTCACCGCGACCACGCTCGCCTTCCTGGACACCACGCTGCGACACCGATCCGTCGACCTCACCCGCGTCCTGTCCGCATACGGGGAACTCAAGGTTTACCACCCGGACACCAACCACTGACCGGCCACACCACGGCAACCACCAGCACGACCACGAGCCCCGTCCAAGGTGAAGCTCTGTCAGGCACATACCCACCACACCCGCCGGCCCCGCCATCGCCGGACACCAGCCCGGCCGGGCGATGCCAGGCCCACCGACCGTCGGCCCGGACAGCCAACGGACAAGTACCCGGCCCTGCGACACGCCGAAGCCATACCGGATGCGCTACTTCATCTGTCTCCGCGGCCCGCACGACGCTAGCGTCACGTTCATGATCGTATGGCTCAACGGCACCCACGGCGCAGGCAAGACGACGACCAGTGCACTCGTGCAGCGGCTGATCCCGGGCTCACGGGTGTTCGACGCCGAAAAGGTCGGCGAGACACTCATGGACATCAAGCCAGGGCTGCCCGTGACGGACAACTTCCAGCACTGGCCGCCGTGGCGGCCGCTCGTCGTCGAGACGGCCCGACGCGTCCTCGACTACACCGGCGGTGTCCTGGTGATGCCCATGACGGTCCTGGACGAGCAGTACTGGCGCGAGATCAGTTCAGGTCTTGCCCAGCACGCCATCCCGGTCCGGCACTTCGTCCTCCACGCCGACCAGGACACCCTGCGCGGGCGTATCGCGGGCGACACCGTTGTCGGCGCCAACTCCCCGTTCCGTCTCCGCTATCTCGACCCCTACGCTGAGGCCGCCCGCACATGGCTGCACGCCGAGGCCGAGGTCATCGACACCACCCACCTCACGCCCGCGCAGACAGCCCTGCGGATCGCAGAGGCCGTCAAGAGCAGCGAGAACGACCTTCCGGCGTGAAACCCCGTAGCAGCGGACAGCCACGGAGAACGCGAGAGACACCAGCAGTCGCGGGGACGGTGCTCGCCGCACTTGCTGGTCTGCGAACCGTGTGAGCGGTTCTTTGATCACGACGTTCAATTCCTGCCTGGCTGCTCGGTTCTGCTCGCGGACGAGCCGGATGTGCAGCGGCTGTCGGACCTGCCGAGGGCGAAGCGGCTGTCGTTCCTGTCTGACATGGACCAGCTCGGCGAAGCGGTCGAGCGTGCCTGTCGGCGGCTGGACCCGGCTTTCCGCCGGGTGAATCTGGAGATCCTGGAGAACAACGGACCCGTTCTTGCACGAACTGGATCAACTGCGTTCGCTCACCTGATTGTTGCGACCCGTTTCACCCTCAGGTCGACAGGCCCGGAGATCGGTGGCCAGCAGGGCGACGATCGTGACGAGTTGGTCGTCGTGAGATGAGCCAGTGGATACGTGCGTTGGCTCCCTTGCGCATGGCGTCGGCCCGGTTCGGGTGGCCGCGTAGCCGGAGACCGAGTCGCGTACGGCCCCCCGACCGCTGGTCGACCGCCACGGCGAGGTCGGACTCACAGCGGACCGCGGTGAGTTCGTCACTCCGGCGGGCGGACGGTGTCGCTGCCGGGGAGGAGCTGGAACTGCAGGTGGAACCGGGTCCCTCGTCATGTGCCGGGGGCCGGGTGGAGGGGCGCCGGCGGCGGGCGGTGCCCCTCCGGGGAGTCAATGCGGTCGGGCGGTGGAGAGGGTGAGGGTCTGCTCGGCCGCCGTCCGGGATCCGCCGACCGCGCTGCCGCCCCTGTCGGTCCAGGCGCGGGTGGGCGTGGTCTCGGCGAGCCGTCCGGGGTTGCCGGACAGGCCGAGGACGAGGCCGCTGTAGCGGTTGACGAGGCGTACGGTGCCGGTGGCGTGTCCGCGGCTGTCCCGGCCGGGTACGACGAACCACTGCCGGCCCGCGGAGGGGCCGGCGGCGGGCGACGCGGTCACCGTGGGCTTCGCGCCCCAGGCACGGCCCTCGTCGCGCGTGGAGTCCACGCCGAGGAGCCCTCCGGTGGCGGCGTTGGTGATGCGGTAGGAGCCGTCGCCGTCGGCGGTGAACACCCACTGGGCGCGGGCGGAGGTGGAGCCGGCGGGGAGCGAAGTGGTGCCGGAGGTGCCGGTGGTCTGGGCGAGGAGGCGGCCGGTGCCGCTGCGGATGGTGGTGGGACGGCCCGTGGTGACGACGGCGGCGGGGCTGCCGGTGGTGATGGTGGTGTCGTAGTACTCGCCGTCGGCGCCGCCGGAGCACTGGAAGGAGCAGTAGCTGCGGAAGGTCTTGCCGATGATGGTGGAGTTGGTGCGGTTGACCGGGTCGAGGACCCAGCGGTACCAGGAGCCGCTGAGGTAGGTCCCGGAGTCGCCGAGGAGCCGCCACTTCTGGGTGCTGAGGTCGTCGGTGGCGTAGAAGCGCTGGGGTTCGCCGCTGTCCTGGGTGAGGGCTTCGGGCTGGCCGATGTACAGGCCCAGGTAGGCGTCGTACGCGATGTTCATCGTCAGCAGGTCGGACTTGGCGGGGAGCAAACCGGCGTCCTGCTGCTGCTTCACCGTGCCGGCGTTCTCGGGGCGGTAGTCGTGGGCGACGGATGTGTAGCCGGTGGTGTGGCCGGCGTCGACGGGCTCCATGTTGCTTTCCAGGCCGCCGAGTCCGGGCTGGGACCAGGAACCGTCGTACCACTTGCGCCACGAACCCGGCGCCATCTTCGCGGACATGGGCGCGCGGGCCACGTGGGCGCGGCTGCCGTCGGTCCAGCCCCCGGGCACGCCGCCCTTCGGGATGACGCGGGAGTTGTAGTAGACGTAGAAGTATCCGGAGGCGGTGTCCACGAAGAGGCGTGGGTCGCCGTCGCCGTAGTAGTAGGTCTCGTGTCCGAAGGTCCCGGTGTCGCCCCGTCGGGTGCTGTAGGGCGAGGTCAGGACGTGGTCCTTGATGTCCCAGGTGTGGCCCTGGTCGGTGGAGACGGCGTAGTCGATCGCGTCGTAGTGGAGTCCGTCGCCGAACGGGTCGGGCGTGAACTCGTTGTGGACCAGGCCGATCCAGTCGCCGGTGTCGGGGTCGACCCAGACGCCCATCAGGTCGCAGTAGTTCTTCCGCGCGTAGCGGGATCCTGCGGGCGGGGCGGTGGCTTCGCGTCCGGTGGGGCTGTTGTCGCACCGCCAGGTGGTGTCGTCGTTGCGGTCGCGAGGGTCGGTGGGATCGGCCGCCTCGCTGAGTCCGGCGTCGCGGGTGGCCTTGTCGAAGTCGGTGCCGGAGGAGAACACCCACTCTCGTGGGTCGTCCGCGCCGTACAGGGCGTGCGCGGACTGGTAGTGGAAGGACCCGTCCTTGTCGGTGAACGCGGCGGCGGGCGAATCGTCCGGGTGGGTCCAGGGCCCCTTCCGGCCGATGGTCACGGTGTAGGCGGGGTCGTGGCTCGCGGCTGCCGGGGAAGCCGGGACGGCACCCATGAGCAGGGCGGTCGCCGCGGCGAGAGCGACGGCGAGAATGGCGGCGATCCGGGCTCTTGAACGGGCTGACACAGACGTGCTCCTCTCCCGTGTTAATTAGTTCGATTACAATCCGAATTAATCGAGGTGGGTGTCAAGTCCCACGGCAGCGGTGGGGTATCTCATGCAAGCCGGGTGCCAAGATGGGCACGGTCTGCTGCCGGGGTGTGGAGGAGCGGGTGATGATCGAGGCGGGCGGGTGAAGCAAGGACCGCAGGTGATCGGCGCGCTGTCGAGGGCGCCGTCGGCCGCCGATGGGCGAGGGGTCGTACGGCGGGCCAACCTGGCCGTGCTGCTGCGGCTGCTGCGGGACGCCGGCCCCCGGTCACGGGCGCGGATCGCCGAGGAGACCGGGCTGCCCAAGCCCACGGTCACCAGCCTGGTGGCCGAGTTGGCGGGGCTGGGGCTGGTCCGCGAGGGCGTGGCGCGGCGGGAGGGGTCGGTGGGGCGGCCCGGGGCGCTGGTGCATCTCGACGGCCGGGACATCGCGGGTGTCGGTGTGGAGGTGAGCACCAGCTACCTGCACGTCATCGCGCTCGGTCTGGACGGGGAGACCGCCTTCGAGTCCCGTACCGCCCTCGCCGCCGGACGGGCCGGCGCCGGCGCCGTACTGGACCTCGTGGCGGCGGCGGTACGGGACTGCCTGGCCGCTCTCGACGCGGCGGGGTCGCGTGCCGTCGGGCTCACGTTCGCCGCGCCCGGCGTCGTGGACGCCTCCCGCGGGATGGTGTCGTACGCGCCGGCGCTCGGCTGGCGGGACGTCCCGGTCGTCGGCGGACTGCGCGACCGGCTCGGCGCCACCGCCTTGGCCGTCACGGTGGAGAACGACGCGAAGGCCGGCGCCGTCGCCGAGTATCTGCGGGCACGGAAGGCCGACGTGCACGACCTGGTGTGCGTCACCGGGGAGCGCGGCATCGGCGCGGGCATCATCAGCGGGGGCCGGCTGCTGCGGGGTTTCGCGGGGTACGCGGGCGAGGTCGGGCACATGCCGCTCGGCGCCGGGGGGCGCGTCTGCGTGTGCGGGCGGCGCGGTTGCTGGGAGACGGTGGTGGGGCTTGGGGCCCTGCTGTCCGACGCCGCGGACGGGACGGACGCGGTGCATGACGACACCGTGCCGCTGGAGGAGCGGCTGGGCGAGCTGCGGCGCCGGGCGGCGGCCGGCGACCCGCGCACCGCGGAGGCGCTGCGGCGGGTGGCGGACGGGCTGGGTGTGGGAATCGCCCTGCTGGCGGACGTCCTCAATCCGGCGGCCGTGGTCCTCGGCGGGTACTTCAGCCATATCGGCGATCTGATGCTGGACGACGTCCGTACAGCGGTCCGGGACCGGGTGATGGCACCGGACGGTGGCGGCTGCCGTGTCTCCCTGTCGACGCTGGGATTCACCGCGGCGGCTCGCGGCGGGGCGCACCTGGCGCTCGACGCGGTCTACCGGGACCCGCGCCTGGCGGCCTCCTGATACGGGCCGGTCCTAGGTCCTGTCGTCAAACTCCCGCCGTTCGCCCGGAGGGCGGGCTTCGCGGCGTCAGGTGCGTGCTCTCGGCGTGCCGGGCCCTGATCCTCGTACTGGACGTACTTGGGTCAGGGCCCGGTGCGGCGAGAGTGCGTGCATGGCGTCGCGGAGCAGGCGGGAGTTTGACGACAGGGCCTCGCCCCCTTCTCGCCGAGTCACCGCATCATCCAGAGCCGTCTTCTCGTGCCCGGCCGAAGGGGGCACCGTGCGCAGTTCGGCCGCCGCAGCTCCGACGTTTGATCGCGGGCGGTGTTTGCTCGCGGGCGGTGGGGGTCACGCGGAGCAGACGGTGTGCTTCGTGGCCGGGTGCTGTGCCGCGCGGGGTGCGTTGCCCGGCTCGCAAGGGGTTGGTCGTGATGACGGTGGCAGCACAGGGCGGCGGGGGCGGTTCCAGCGGTCTCTACGACGTTCTGGAGCTGATCCTCGACCGTGGTCTGGTGATCGACGCCCACGTACGGGTGTCCCTCATCGGTATCGAGCTGATCACGATCGATGTCCGGGTCGTGGTCGCCAGCATCGACACCTACCTGCGTTTCGCGGAGGCCTGCAACCGTCTCGATCTGGAGGCGGAACCACGCCGGGCGACTGCGCACGCGGAGGCTCCCCGGCAGCTCGCGGAGGGTGACGGCCGCAGCGCGTCCCGTGGCCTGCTGTCCGGGGCGGCGGAAGCGTTCTCCGATGCCTATCAGCAGGCGCGTGAGGAGAGCCGGACTCGGCAGGGTCACCCGGGAGCGGGCGGCTGACGGCTACGGGGGCCGGCGAGCCAGCGCGGCATGGGTGAACCTCATCGAGGGAGAGGCATGCTCAGTCGGCAAGCAGGGAGTCACCTGCGCGGCTTGTCGAAACGGTGACGCGTCGCTGCTGTGTGCTAAGCCGTACCGCCGTTTGCCCGCGGTTCGTCGCGGCAAGTTCTCCGCTTGTGGGGTGAATCGTCACTCCTCACCCAAACCCACGAAGCCCAGGAGGACTTGTGCGTCGCATTTCTCTGTTCGCCATCACGGCCACCGCCATACTGACGGTGCTCGGCATGGCGCCCGCGGCATCCGCGACCGCCCAGACCGTGGAGAGCCGGGCGGCATACAGCTGCAGTTCCGGCTACTTCTGCATCTACAGCGACTGGAACGGCACCGGGACGCGGTGCCAGTGGTCCCAGGACCGGTTAGCGAACACCGCGGACAACTGTTCCTTCATCCAGCGGGGACACAACGTGCGGTCGGTCTTCAACAGGACCAACCACCGTGTGCAGTACTACACGCAGACCAACTACCACAACCGCGTGGGGTCCACACCCAGCAACGGGAAGGGCAACCTCCAGGGGAACTACCAGATCCGTTCGTTCAAACCCCAGTAGGACGGGGTCCTGCCACGGCCGAGCCCGCGGCACACCTGGCAGTTCAGGCCCGAGGAGGCCAACCGGCCGGTCATCAGCAGGCGGTTGGCCTCCTCGGGCCGCTCCGCCGCGCCAAGGCGTCACCTCCGGGGTCGTGACGGGACCTTCCAGAACGACGACCCGGAACCGCGCCGACGCTGAGGCCACGCGTTTGGTCAGCCCGCGGGAAGTCCGACCTGGTCGCGTTCGAGCGCGGAACGCAGCGCCGAAAGAGCCTGCATCGCGGCGAGACCCGTGGGGCCGTCGAGGCTGCCCGCCGTCAGTTCGGCCAGCGTCTCGGTGAAGGTGACCTCCGCCGCCTCGACGAGGCGCAGGCCGTCATCGGTCAGGTCCAGCAGTGATGAGCGGCGGTCCGACGGATTGGTCCGCCGCGTGACCCATGCCTGCTTCTCCAGACGGTCGATGCCCTTGCTCGCCGCGCCGATCCCGATGGCGAACTCGGAAGCGAGGTCCGCCACCCGGGACCCGGGGTGGTCACGCAGGCAGCGCAGGAACTCGAACTGGGAGGTCACGATCCCGTGCCGCGCGCGGAGACGGTCGTTCAGCGCGTTGTAGAGGCGTGTCTCACAGCGGACGAGATCGGCGAAGAAGCCGGGGAGGTGGGCCCGGCCGCCGCTTGACTTGGTTGCCATGGCATATATCGTAACCTACATGCCTGGGCATATACTTCCAGGGCAGGCACTTACGATGACGGAGCAGAAGATGAGCAGGCAACAGCGTGTGGAGATCGACGAGATGCTCCGGCGGCCCCGACCCGAGGGTCCGTCGACGGTGGAGGAACTCCGTTTCCGGTTCAGAACGATGATGGCCGGAATGATCGTCCCGGCCGGTATCCGCACCCGGGCTGTCACGCTCGGCGAGATGCCTGCCGTACTGGTCGAGGCGGCCGACGCGCCGAAGGCCGGGACCGTTCTCTACTTCCACGGCGGCTCCTACGTCGTCGGTTCGCCGGAGACGGCCATGTCGCTGACCGGCAACCTGGTGGCCCGAACCGGGTTCCGCGCGTTCTCCCTGGACTACCGGCTCGCCCCCGAGCACCCGTTCCCGGCCGCGATCGAGGACGGGCTGAGCGCGTACCGGGCGCTCCTCGACAGCGGTGCGGATCCGTCGGCGATCGCGTTCGCCGGGGACTCCGCCGGCGGCGGCCTCGCCGTCACCACCTGCCTCGCCGCCCGCACCGCCGGACTGCCCATGCCCGCCGCTGTCGTGGCGTTCTCCCCCGGGCTCGACATGACGCGGACCGGCGCGAGCATGGACACCAAGGCGGACGTCGACCCGCTCCTGACCCGTGAGGGCATGGCACACACGGGCGCCATGTATCTCGCGGGGCAGGACCCGCACCAGCCGATGCTCAGCCCCGCCACCCTCGCCGACCTCACCGGCTTCCCCCCGATGCTCCTCCAGGTGGGCACCAACGAGGTCCTCTTGGACGACTCCACACGCCTGGCCACGCGCGCGAGGGAAGCCGGTGTGGACGTCATCCTCGACGTCACCGCCGACGTCCCCCATGTCTTCCAGGCGTTCGCCGGCACCCTGGACGAGGCGGACGAGGCGCTGGAGCGCGCCGCCCTCTTCCTCGGCCAGCGCATGCGCGTGAGTGCGGCGACGGGAACTCCGGAAGGCTGAAGCCGACGGTTTCGGTGCGCCGTCAGCGGGCGATGGAGATCGCGAAGGGGGCGAATCCGCTGGACCGGATGACGTGTGGTACGAACAGGATCGCGGCCTCCGTGGCGCGCGCGGTCCGGATCCCGCCGAGATCGGTGATCCACTCGTCGCGCCAGCCGAGGTCGGCGAGCAGTTCGCGGACGGTCTGCTTGGCTTCCGCGTCCTCGCCCGAGAGGAACGCGTCGGGTGCCTGGGCGAGGGAGGCGGGCGCGGTCATCACCGGGAAGAGCATGGTGTTGAGGGTTTTGACGACACGTGTGTCAGGGAGCGCCTCCTGAAGCTGCTCGGCGAGGCTCGCGCCGGGATGGAGCAGGCCGGCGGGCAGCCCGTCCGGTCCGTCGACGGTGGCGTTGGAAACGTCGACGAGGACCTTGCCCCGCAGTTCCGCACGCAGGGCGGCGAGCCGGTCCAGCGAGCCGGCGCCCGGGGTGGCGTTGATGACGATCCGGGCGGTCCGTGCGGCATCGGCGGCAGCGCCCGGCGTACGGTCCGCCACGGTGACCTCATGCCCTGCCCGGGTGAGGGCCCTGGCCAGGTTGCCGCCGACGCGGCCGTTTCCGAGAACCGCGATCGTGGTCATGATGAGCTGGTCCTTCCGTGTGTGCGGGTGGTGGTGTGCGGTCAGCGCGAGAGCGCGACGACGGCCTCGGCGTGGATGCCGGGCGCGGCGGCGAGGAAGCTCTCGCTCTCCGGAGTCCAGCGGCGGCCCTCGGCGTCGGAGATCCGGCCGCCGGCCTCGGTGACGAGCAGCGCCCCGGGGAGCAAGTCCGCACGGGCACCCGCGAACTGCCAGAAGGCGTCGATCCGGCCGGCGGCCACGTTCGCCAGGTGCAGGGTCGCGGGGACGGCGGTGCGGACGACGAGCGCGTCGGAGAGCATCGCGGTGATCGAGGCGCCGACGCGCCGCACGACCTTCTCGTCCTCGTCCGGCCGGGCCTGGCTGGTGGCGACGATGCTCAGGCCGAGGTCCCCGGTACCGGCGACGCGCAGCGGCCGGCCGTCGAGGTGGGCGCCGGCGCCGGCGAGCGCGGTGTACGTCTCACCGGTCAAGGGCAGGTGGACGGCGGTGAGCACCGGCTGGTTGTCGCGCACGAGGGTGGCGGTCACCGCCCACTCCGGCAGGGCGTGCAGGTGGTTGACGTTGCCTTCGGCCGGATCGACGACCCACCATTCGCCGGGCGGCAGGGCCCCGCCGTCGAGTTCGTCCTCCACCCAGCCGGCGTCCGGACGCAGGACTGTGAGGCGGGGGCGCAGTAGGGCAAGGGCCGTGTCGTCGTTGGCGGCGAGCGCGCGCATCAGCTCCTCGCGGCTCTCGTAGCGGACGACCTCACCGAAGCGCTCGCGCAGCGCCGCACCGGCCGCGCGCACGGCACTCGCGGTCTGGCCGAGCAGGTCGGCGTCGGAGGCGGCGGCGACCGTGGACTGAGGCGTTTCGGACATAGGGGTGCTCCCGTCTGAGCAGGGGGTGATGAGGCCGGTCGAGCCAAGCCGTGGACTCCGTCTTGCGCTCTCACAACGACGGTATAGAGCCTCGTGATTGACTTCAAATGCATGTCAGGCACGGCTAGGATTACTCGGATGCAATTGGATCTGAATCTGCTCGCCGCCTTCGACGCGCTGCTGGAGGAGGGCAGCGTGGCCGGGGCGGCCGCGCGTCTGCATGTCACCGCCCCCGCCATGAGCCGGAGTCTGGGCCGGATCCGGCGCACGACCGGGGACCAGATCCTGGTGCGCACCGGCCGTACGATGACGCCGACGCCGTACGCGATCGCCGTACGGGAGCAGGTGCACGAGTTGCTCCACCAGGTCCAGGCGGTGCTGGCACCGAGCCGTGAACTCGACCTGGCGACGCTGGACCGGACCTTCACATTCCGCTGGCACGATTCCCTGGTCGCCCTGAGCGGGCCCGCACTGCTCGCGGCCGTGCGTGGACAGGCGCCGGGCGTGCGCCTGCGCTTCGTCGCGGAATCGAGCGTCGACACCCCCGAGTTGCGGCGCGGCGAGGTCGACCTGGAAGCGAACGCCAACCGCCCGAGCGCACCCGATATCCGGGCCGAGAAGGTGGGCGAGTCCCGCCTTGTCGTCGTCGTGCGGCAGGGGCACCCCCTCACCCGCGTCAAAGCCGTCACCGCACAGCGCTATGCCGACGCCGAGCACGTCACCGTCTCCCGTCGCGGAAACCTCGGCAACGCCCTCGACGACGCTCTGGCGCGGCTCGGCCTCACTCGGCGGGTGGTGGCGACGGCGTCCACGGAAGCGGCGGCGTTGGCATTCGCGCGCGACTCCGACCTCCTGGTCAGCGTCCCCGAAGCCACCACCCGCTCCACGGTCGCCGGCCTCGGACTGGCCGTACTTCCGCTGCCGCTCGAACTGCCCTCGGCACCGGTGTACCTCTCATGGCATCAGCGTTACGACACCGATCAGGCCCACGTCTGGCTGCGCGGGCTGGCGCGCACCGCGCTCGCCATGGGCGGACCGTCGTAACCGGCGTCGCGGGTTGGCGGTGCGGCGGTGGTCGACGCGACCGCAGGACCGGCCCTGTGCTCCAGCAGGCTCAGTGCAAGGCGGCAGACCCTCAGGGAACGGGGATACCCGCGGGTCGTGTGCCCGGCTCGGCATGGCTGTGCGCCGACGGGATCAGAGGGTGAGGACGAGCTTGCCCCGGAGGTGGCCGCCGTCGAGCAGTCGGTGCGCGTCGGCGACGTGCTCGAACGGGAACGTCTCGTGCACGTGGACCCGGAGCCTGCCTTGTTCGGCGAGTGCGACGAGACCGCGCAGGGCGACCGGATCGGGGTCGACCGCGATGCCGCTGAAGCGCATGCCGGCCGCCTCGTACGTGGCTGTGAGCTCCGCGTCCTCCTCGGCGACCGCCGTCACCAGGTGACCGCCGGGACGGAGCACCGCGAGCGACCGCTCGACGGTGTCGCCGCCGATCGTGTCGAGTACGACATCGATGTCGCGGACCGCCTCGGTGAAGTCGACCGTCGTGTAGTCGATCACCTCGTCGGCGCCGAGGCCCGCGACGAACTCCTGCTTGCCCGCGCCGGCGGTCGCGATCACGTGCGCGCCGAGCGCTTTCGCGATCTGGATCGCGACGTGGCCGACGCCTCCGCCGCCGCCGTGGACCAGGACGCGGTCGCCTTCCGTCACGCCGCCGAGATCGACGAGGCCCTGCCACGCCGTCAGCCCGACGACCGGCAGCGCAGCGGCTTCGACATGAGAGAGCGACGCCGGTTTGCGTGCCAGGTGCAGCGCGGGCGCGGCCACGACCTCGGCGTACCCGCCTGCCGCCCGCGGGAACAGCGGCATCCCGAACACCTCGTCGCCGGGCCTGAACCGCCACGTCCGCGGTGACTCCTCGACCACGCCGCTGATGTCCCAGCCGAGGATGAACGGCGGCCGGCCGATCAGCGGGAACTCGCCGGCGCGCAGGCGCGCCTCCAGCGGGTTCAGTCCGATCGCCTTGACGCGGACGAGGACCTCGGTCGGGAGCGGCTGGGGTTCGGGCACGTCCACGATGGTGAGCACCTCCGGACCGCCCAGCGTCTCCTGGATGACAGCTCGCATGACTCTCCTGGCTTGGGAAGGGGGAGAGAACCCAGGCTAGGTTCCCGACAGGAACCAGCAGGTACCTTTGGCGTCGTGAGCGGATTCGGTCCCGGTGATCCCTTTCTCGCCGACTGTCCGGCGCGTCTGGCGGTCGAACTCATCGCCGACAAGTGGACGGTGGTCGTGCTCGCCGGACTCAGTAGGGGTCCGGTGCGCCATGGCGAGTTGATCGAGCTGATCGGCGGCATCTCCCGCAAGATGCTCACGCAGACGCTCCGACGGCTTCAGGCGCACGGACTCGTCCGGCGCCACGCCTACGCCGAGGTGCCGCCGCGCGTCGAGTACGAACTCACTCCGCTCGGGGCGACGCTGATCGATCCGATCCATGTGCTGACCGAGTGGGCGAAGGCGAACGGCGAAGCGGTGCTCGACGCGCTCGACGCCGGTCCCGAGCCGGTCGCCCATGGCGACGTAGACCCCGCCGGCTCTGTCGACCCGCAGCGTTGTCCAAGCGGCTGATGGGTGGGGGGCCGCCGAGCGCGGTGCGGCATCGGTGGCTGGAACGGCATGACCAAGCTGTTCGTCGGCGAGGACGACGTCGGCGCCTCGGAGGAGTCGTCGGGCAAGCTGGTCCGCATGCCCTCGTCGTCCGGAGCCTCGTCGCGTCCGGGGCGGTTCAGGCCGGCGTTGGTGACAGCGACAACCGACGGGCCTCGGCTTTGACGCGCACGACGAGGACGGCCTCGGTGACACCCCCCTACGTTGTGCCGACCAGGCGCGAACGGAGAGTGGAGCCCAGGATGACCGAACTTGTCCCGCCGGAGATCACGCGGTCGGCGCCCGAGGCGGGCCGACGCACGCTCGGCGTGCTGCCCCTGGTCGGAATCTTCTTCTTCACGGTGTCCGGAGGCCCCTTCGGGCTCGAAGCCTCACTCTCCAGCGCCGGTCCGGGCATGACCCTGCTGATGATCGCCCTGGTGCCGGTGGTCTTCGGCGTGCCGAACGCGCTGGTGGCGGCGGAGTTGAGTGCCGCCATACCGGTCGACGGCGGCTACTACCACTGGACGAAGATCGCGCTCGGCAGGGGCGCGGCATTCGTGTTCGGGGCGTGGAATGCGATCGGGTCGGTGCTGAACCTCGCGCTCTACCCGATCCTGCTGGTCGACTACCTGGCCACCTGGGTCCCGGGCATCGCCCGCGGGAAGGGACTGGTGATCGTGGACCTGTTCCACGGCGGTTTCGTCGTGGACCTGCACTGGATCGTCACCGTCGCCCTCATCGTCCCGATGGCGTATCTGAACTACCGCGGCTCCAAGGCGGTGAGCGAGTACTCGGTCGGGATGATGCTGCTGATCCTCGCGCCCTTCGCGGTCCTCACGGTCCTCGGCATCTGGCATGCGGTCGGCCACGGGGTCAACGTGCTCTCGCCCTTCATGGTGCCGGGGCAGAGTGTCCACTCGTCGGTGGCCGGCGCGCTCGGCGTGATCGTATGGCTGTACCTCGGCTTCGACGGCCCGAGCACCGTCCTTGGCGAGGTCGCCGACGCGCACCGGACCTACACCCGGGCCCTGGTCATCTCGGTTCCGCTGATCATCGCCGCCTACCTGCTGCCCACGCTCGCCGCCGTCGGCAGCGGGCTGCACCAGGGCGCGCCCGCCGACTGGGAACGGGGCGACTTCATCGTGGTGGGCGACGCCCTGGGCGGGATCTGGCTGAAGGTGCTGATCTCCCTGGGATCGGGGCTCTCCCTGGTGGGGCTGTTCATGGCGATCCTGCTGACGAGCACCCGGGTTCCGCGGGCGCTGGCCGCGGACGCGTACTTGCCGCGCTGGATGGCCCGGGACAGCAAACGGTTCGACACGCCGGTGGGTGCGCTGCTGGCGAGTACCACCGTCGTCGTCGTGCTCTCGGCCGTCGACTTCAGCTCGATCCTGCGGGCCACGGTGCTGCTCACCCTGGCCTCGATCCTGCTGGAGTTCGCGGCCTTCCTGGTGCTCCGCTGGAGGTATCCGCGGATGCTCCGGCCGGTTCGGGTCCCCGGCGGCTGGCCCGGCGCGGTCCTGGTCGTCGTGCTGCCCACGGCGATGATCGTGTACCTGGCGTGGAGCACGGCGGTCGATGACGCCGCGATGTTCGGCGCGAGTCTCGCGGTGGCGCTGTCGGCCGTACTGCTGTATCCGCTGTGCCGGCGGTTGGTCAAAGGTGACCGGCCGGACGCGGAGATCGACTCTTCCCAGGTCGAGCTGGGTCCGGACCGGTTCGCGGGATTCGGTTCGCGGAAGGCGGGCGTCTGATGGACACGCAAGGGATGGACACGCAAGGGGTGGTCTCCGGGCTTGCGGAGCGGTTGCGGGCCTGGTGGCCGGTGCCGGGAATCGCGATCAGCGTCGTCGACAGGGCCGGCGAGTCCGCGTTCGTCTCCGCGGGGTTCGCGAACGCGGAGACGAGGGTGCCGGTCTCCCGTCGTACGCGGTTCGAGATCGGTTCCATCAGCAAGACCTTCACCGCCGTCCTGTTCGGCGTACTGGCGGACGAGGGGAAGGTGGACCTCGACGCGCCGGCCGCCGACCATCTGCCCTGGTTCGCCCCGAGCGGCGGCTTCCGCCCGATCACCGTCCGGCACCTGCTGCGGCACACCTCCGGCCTGGTGGCCGGGGCCGACGCGCTGCCCGATGCCACCGCACGCGGCTACGCGCTGCGTGACGCGCGGACCTGGGCCGAGCCAGGTGAACTGTTCCACTACTCCAACGAGGGCTACAACCTGCTGGGGTTGATCGTCGAGCAGGTGACGGGGGAATCGCTGGCGGACGCCATGACCGGACGCCTGCTGCGCCCCCTCGGCATGCGCGACTCGGCGGCCCGGATCACTCACGAGGACGTCGCCGAACTCGCCACCGGGTACCGGTTCCAGCGCGACGACCGCCCGCCGCCGCCGTCGGCCCCGCTCGCGCCGGCCGGCTTCTTCGAGTACGCGTCGGCCGACGGGAACGTCCTGGCGACCGCTTCCGACCTGGGCCTGTTCGCCCGTATGCTGCTGGGCCGGGGCACCCTGGACGGCACCAGGATCATCGAGTCCGAGCGCTTCCGGCAGATCGTCGCGGTACCCGCCGACAGTGCCAGTTCCACCTACGCGCTCGGCGTGGACGTGGAAGTGGTCGACGGCCACACCTGGCTGACGCACGCCGGCGGGATGGTCGGATACCGGTCGTACCTCGCCGTCGACACCGACGGCGGGCACGGTGTCGCCGTACTCACCAACGCACCCGGCGAGTGCCCCGTCATCGACCGCTTCGCCCGCCATGTGCTCGCCGTCGTCCAGGGAGCCCCGGCGGATCCGACGCTCTTCGACCCGGAGCGGATTCCCGATGCCCAGCGCCACGTCGGGGTCCACGGAACGGCGCCGCGTCAGATCCGGGTCGAGGCCACGGGGGACGACCGTCTCTCGCTCACTTCGGACGGCGTGACCGGCAGGCTGTACGACAGCGGAGACGGGCGGCTGGTGTGCGATCACCCCGGATGGTCCGCCTACCACCACTCGCTGGACGGACGCTGGCTCTACGGACCCGAGTCACTGGGCCCGGGGCCCTCCGCGCCGGCCACTCCCCCGCACGCGCTCGCAGGCCACTACCGGAGCTACACCCCCTGGTACCCCTGCTTCAGCATCGTGCAGCGGGCCGGACGACTGCACATGATCGCCGCGACCGGCGTGGAAGCGCCCTGCGACGAACCCGAACTCATCCCCCTCGACGACGGGACGTTCCGCGTCGGAGCCGACCCGCGGCTGCCGGAGCGCCTGACGTCCGGGCCCGCCCTGGACGGCGCGGTGCTCTGGGTCGACTTGGACGGGTGCCGCTACACGCGCTCGTTCCGGGATCAGCCGGAGCCGTAGGAAGCGCCCGTCCGCAGCTCGCGCACCCGGAGCTGGAGGTGCGCGAGCAGCATGGCGTCGGCATCGGCGAAGTCCAGTCCGGACACCTCGCGGATGCGGCGCAACCGGTACCGCATGGTGTTGGGGTGGATGTTCAGGGCCTTCGCCGCGGTGTCGGTGGCTCCCGCGGCGGCGAGGTAGGCGGCCAGGGTCGCGGCCAGCGGACCGTCCGGGCCCTCTTCCCGGCGCAGCCGGTGCAGCGCGCCGCCGGTGTCCGGCAGGCCGAGCGCCTCGGTCGCGTCGGCGAGGTGCAGCAGCAGCACCGCCAGCGCCATGTCCTCCACGGTGCGCACGGCCGGTCCGCGGACGGCCGGGTGCCGTAGCGCCCGCAGCGCGGCGTCCGCCTGAGCCCGTACGTCGGCGATCCGGCCCAGGGATTCGGCCGGGCCGCCGACGGCGACCACGTAGTCACCGGCCAGCGGTGTGCGCGTGAGGAAATCGCGGGCCAGGGCGACGGCCGACTCCAGAGGCGTGGCGTGTTCCGGCGGCCAGGCAGCCAGCACGTAGACGGCTCCGGTGCCCGTCACCAGGGCTGACCGGGGGTGGACGGCCGCCAGGAAGTACTCCAGCGTGTCGGCGAACCGGCGTAGCCCGGCGGCGTCCAGCGCGTCGGAGTCCGCACTCCCGGCCGGCCGCGGGGCAGCCGCCAGAACGCAGACCGGGCCGGAGCCCAGTTGCAGGCGGCTCGCCTCCACCGGGTCGGCCGCCCCGCCGAGCACCGCGGCGGCCAGCTCGCCGCGCTGGCGCCGGGCGTAACTGGTCTCCGTGCGCAGGCCGACCAGTTGCAGCGCGACCACGGGCGCGAGTTCGCGCAACCGGGCCGTGGCCGCCTGGTCGAGCGGACCGGGGACGGCGGCCCAGATGTAGCCGAGGACGTCCGAACCGGCCCGGACCGCGATGGCCACTCTCGCCAGCTGATCCGCTCCGGTCGCCTCCATGTACACCGGTCCGGTGCTGGCATGGAGCCGCTCGAACTCCTGCCGCTCGCGCTGTTCGGCGAGCGTCCGCTGGTGCACGGCCCGCCCCAGGATGGTCTCGATCCGCTCGGAATCGGTCCGGTCCTGGCCCTCCGACCAGGCGACCAGCGCGGAGAAGCGGTCCTCGATGGTGACCGGGGCGCCGATGGCCTCGTAGACGGCGTTCGCGAGGGCGAACAGCTCCGCGCCACTGCCGGCCGAACGTACGCGCGTCCTTGCGTACTCAAGCAACTGCTCACGGACGGTCGTCGCCACATGCATCCAGGACGCGTCCCGGTTGACCTCGATGATCGTCGGCTTGTCGTCGGCCGACGGCGGCACCGGGGCCTTCACCGCCAGCACCTCCGCGCCGGACTCCCGCATGGCCGCGGTCAGCTCGCGCAGCTCGGCCTCCGTGGTCACGCCGACCCCCAGCACCACGCATCCCGGTCCGAACTGTGCCGGGGCACCGGGGGCATGGATGGCGATGTCGGTGAGCGGTGCGCCGCTGCCGGTCCCCTCCTGGACCAGGCGCAGCAGCGCAGGACCGATGTGGTCCACGAGCTGACGAACGGACAGGTGCCCCCGAGCGCCGGACTCCCGCACGACGCACCTCCTACTCGACGGACTGTTGTGGGCGTCAATTCTGGGAGGAGCGTATTGACGATGTCAACGATGATCGGGAGCGACCGCAGCGGGAGCATGGCAGGAGTACGAGACGGATCAGTGGCACGAGGAGCCCGGATGGCGACGACGCAGACGCAGGCAGGCCAGGAACTGCTGGGGCTGTTCCCGCCCGGAACCACCCGGGACGGGAGCGGCGCACTGGTGATCGGTGGCGTACCGGTGTCCGAACTCGCCGAGTCCTACGGCACTCCCGCGCTGATCCTCGACGAGGCGTCGGTCCGCGCCCGCGCCCGCCGGTACGCCGACGGCCTGGCCGCCCGTTGGCCCGACTCCCGCGCCGCCTTCGCCTCCAAGGCCTTCCCCTGCACCGCCGTCATCCGGCTGCTCGCGGAGGAGGGCCTCGGCATCGACGTGGCCGGCGGCGGCGAGCTGGCCCTCGCCCTCGCCGCGGGCGCGGACCCGGCCGGCCTGATCGTCCACGGCAACGCCAAGACCGAGGAGGAGCTGCGCCTGGCCGTCGAGGCCGGCGCCGGGACGGTCGTCGTCGACAACTTCGACGACATCGACCGGCTGGAGAAGATCCTCGCCGACACCGCGACGGAGCAAGGGGTACTGGTCCGGGTCACCCCCGGCATCCGCCCCGACACCCACGAGGCCGTCTCCACCGGCCAGAACGGCTCCAAGTTCGGTCTGCCCCTGCCACAGGCGCGAGCTGCGATCGCGCGGCTGCGCGGCAGCGACCGGCTACGGCTGGACGGCGTCCACGTGCACGTGGGGTCGCAGATCCTGGACCTCGCCCCTTTCGCGCAGGCCGTCGAGGCGGTCGCCGAACTCGGCGAGTTCGGCGTCTACGACCTGGGCGGCGGGCTCGGCTCCCGCTATACCTACGCCGACCGGCCGCCGACGGTGGAGGCGTACCTCGACGCCGTCACCGACGTCGCCCGACGCCTGCTGCCCGCCGGCGCCCGCATCCTCATCGAGCCGGGCCGCTCGATGGTGGCCGAGTCCGGGGTCTCGCTGTACCGGGTCGTCTCCGTCAAACGCGGCGCGGGCCACACCTTCGTCGCCGTCGACGGCGGCATGGGCGACAACCTCGAAGTCTCCCTGTACCAGCAGCGCTTCGAGGCCGCCGTCGCCGTCCGCCCGACCGGCGGCGGCGAGCTGTGCCACCTGGTGGGCCGGCACTGCGAGTCCGGTGACACCCTCAGCGCCGGCGTCCCGCTGGCAGACCCGCGCGTCGGAGACCTGATCGCCGTACCGGTCACCGGCGCCTACACCTACGCGCTGAGCAACAACTACAACGGCGCGCGCCGTCCGCCGGTGGTGTTCGTCCGCGACGGCGCGCACCGCGCCGTGGTACGCCGCGAGACCTACGCCGACCTGATGCGCCGGGATCTGCCGTAGCATCCCCCTCCCCCGGCCGGCACTAAAGTAATTCGGCGGAGCGCTTATCGGGGCTCGCGCACGAGGCCGCACAGGAACTCGGCGGATGCGAAGATCTGGGGCGTCAGGCGTACGCCTGTGATGCGCTCGGCGAGGGCGAAGGGAGCCTCGAACCGGGTTTCGGAGCCCCAGTCGTCGTCGGTCAGGTCGAATCCGCATTCCTGCATCTCGGTCAGCAGGTCGTCAGGGTTACTGCCCTCACGATGGGAAGCCGCGTCAGGCTCGAAGGTGAGGCGTGCGTCGCCATTCTCGTACCAGCAGAAGCGGTTTACGCCGTTGACGTTATAGAAGTGCGAAACCACGGTGCGTCCGGATGAGATGGGGAGCATGGCTTGGCCCGTGATGCCCAGGTAGCCGTTGTACTCGACCATCAGGGACCACTCGCCGAGAGGGGCGACCCCCACGAACATCTTGTGATCGTCCGGGACGTCGAACGACGGCTCACAGAGCCCGGCCACCCCGGCGATACGCACGCGCGTTTCCGCGCCGAGCGATTCGAGGAGTTCCTCAGGAGTGATTCTGTTGACGAGCGTGACGCAGTATGCGTCCATCAGGTCTTCGTACTGGTCGCTCAACCAGGCGTAGTCGTCCGCCGTAGATATGTCAGCCATGGCCAGAGTATCGCAGGCGCCACTGTCACTACCCAACTCTCCTTCTGCACACGGAAATCGCGCGGCGCACTCACCTCAGGAGTGGAAGTCACCCGCTCTGCCGATACCGCGGGCCGCTCACTCGCGAGGCCCGATCTCCTTCCCCTCGGCGTCCCGGACGGTGATCGCCAGCATCGGGCAGATGTCGGACGCCTCCAGGGCGCGCTCGTCGTCGGGGATGTCAGCGCGTACCGGGTGCGCGTGATCGGTGTCCAGGGCGAACAGGTCCGGTGCCGCTCCGGCGCACATGCCGGAGCCGATGCAGCGGTCGGAGGCCACGTCGAGGTGCCAGGTCATGGGCGGGCTCACCATCCCACCGGCATGACGCGAGGACCGCGTACCAGCATCTCGGTCTTCCAGGTGATGTCTCCCGCGAGCCTGAGGCGCGGGAAGCGGGCCACCAACGCCCCGATCGCCTCCTGGAGTTCGAGCCGGGCCAGGGGCGCCCCGAGGCAATGGTGCACACCGTGGCCGAAGCCCAGGTGGGCGTTGCCGCTCCGGGAGATGTCGAGAGTACCCGCGTCGGTGAAGCGCAGCGCGTCCCGGTTGGCCGCGCCGATGGCGACGAGCACCGGCTCCCCGGCACGCACCAGGGTGCCGCCCACCTCGATGTCCTCCTTGGCGTAGCGTGGTTGACCGGCCCCGCTGCCCAGTGGCACGAAACGCAGGAGTTCCTCGACCGCGCCGTTGATCAGCTCGGGCTCGGCATGCAGCCGGCCGAACGCCTCCGGATGGTCGAGCAGCGTGAGCACGAAGTTGGGGATCTGGGTCGCCGTGGTCTCGTGACCGGCCACGAGAACGGCGACGCACAGGTCGATCAGCTCCAGCTCCGACAGCCGGTCCCCGTGGTCGCGCGCCTCGATCAGCGCCGTCATGAGGTCGTCGTGCGGCTCGTCGCGGTGCAGCGCGATCAGCTGGGACATGTACGCCCGCAGTTCTTCGCGGTTGCGGTCGAACTCCTCGGCGGTCAGCGAGCTGGTGGACAGCGCCGCGTCGCTCCACACCCGGAACCGCGGACGGTCCTCCTCCGGCACCCCGAGGAGCCGGCAGATCACCGCGACCGGGATGGGCAGGGCGTAGCGGTCGACCAGGTCGACGGGCGGCCCCGCCGTCTCCATCTCGTCCAGCAGCGCCGACGTCAGCGCGCGGACCTGCGGGCGCAGTCTCTCCACCTGGCGCACGGTGAACGCCTTGGCGACCAGGGAGCGCAGCCGGGTGTGGTCCGGCGGGTCCATGCTGAGGATTCCGCTGTCGCGCCGGGCCTCGGAGGCCCGCGGCTCATCGCTCTCAAGCCCCAGCGCGCGGCTGAAACGCTGGTCGCCGAGGACCAGCCGGGCGTCCGCGTACCGGGTGGCGAGCCAGGCCGGCTCGCCGTACGGCAGCTGGACGCGTACCAGCCCCGGAGTGTCACGGGCTCGCTCGTACGCCGCGGACAGACGCAGGTCCTGGCCGGAGTTGAAGGGGTAGTCGAGGGGGTGGTGATCCGTTGCCGTCACTACAGCCTCCCTTGTGTAAGCACACGCTTACAACGCTAGGAGCTGGTGGGCGGGCGGTCAACGACGCTAATCAGCCGTTACTCTTGCGGGTCCTCGGCAGGCGCGGCCGGGCTCAGGGCGGCAGAAGGAGCACAAGGGTGGACGAGCAGACGCGGGACCGGGACCGGCTCACCGACGGCCTCGGGGACGGAGCGGCCCGACACCGTCCGCGCGACGCCCGGGAGACCCGCGCCCGAATCCTGCGCGCGGCCGGCGCGGTCTTCGCCGAGCGAGGGTTCGAGGCGGCCACCGTCCGGGACATCGCGGCTCGCGCAGGCGTCAACCAGGCGCTCATATTCCGCTACTTCGGCTCGAAGAAGGCCCTGCTCACCGAGGTGATGACCGAGGGGGGCAGGGAGCAGGTGAGCAACACTCCCCCGGACCGGCTCTTCGAGGCAGCGCTGCGCGGCGTCCTGGCGGAGGGCGGCGACGCCGACACCGACCGGCTGCTGGCCGTGTATCTGCGCTCCATCGGGAGCGCCGACGCGGCCCCGGAGACCGTCCGTGAGCTGGGAGAGGAGTACGCGGCCGCGCTCGCCGCCCTCTCGTCGGCCGACGACGGCGAACTGCGCGCCCAGCTGGCCATGGCCTGGCTGCTCGGCATCGGCCTGATGCGGGTTGTGGTCGGCCAGGAACCGCTGGCGAGCGCGGCACCCGACGACGTCGTCGGCCATGTGCTCGACGCTCTCGAAAGGCTGCTGCCGGCCCGCGATGTCAGCTCAGGCAAGATGAAGCCCATTGACGCCGGTCCCCGTTGACGCCGCGCACAGCACCGAGGAATCGGCCCCCGCTCCGCTGACACCAGTCCTGGTGGCCCGTCAGCTCGCACACCCTGTGGTCGCGGATCCGGCCCTGGGCTGCTTCACCGCGGCACGCACCCCGCGTGCCTCCCTGGTCCTCGGCGCCCCGCGTCGACCACAGGCGTCGCCGCGGGTGAGGCCGGCACGACCTGCGAACTCATGAACAGCTCGCGCCGGCTCGGCGGCTCCCTCGGGCCGGCCGCCCCGGCCGCCCTCGTCGTGCTCGGCGCCGTCGTGGCGATCGGCGCGCCGCCGCGCCGGCGGACCGCAACCATCGTTCCCGGGACTACCGCCCCCCGCGGAACACCGACCGGAAGGAACGCCCTCTCGCGGCGCCGCCGCTCGCGCCTCCGGACCCGAAGTGGTCACGTTAGCCTTGCGGCATGACTGACGCGCTCGACGACGGCCCGTTCTTCCACGGCACGGCGGCCCTCCTGCACCCCGGTGACCTGCTCATCGCTGGATTTCCGTCGAACTATCGGCCGGAGGTCGTCATGAACCACGTCTACTTCACGGCGCTACGGGACGGTGCCGGACTGGCTGCTGAGCTGGCGGTCGAGTTGCTCGGCAACACCGGGGTGCCCCGCGTGTACGAGGTCGAGCCGATGGGTGCGTTCGAGGACGACCCGAACGTGACCGACAGGAAGTTCCCCGGCAATCCGACGCGGTCCTTCCGGAGCACGGAGCCGCTCCGTGTCGTGCGCGAAGTCACCGACTGGACCAGGCTCACACCGGAGGCGCTGCAGGCGTGGCGCGACCGGCTGATCTCGAAGGCGCCGGACGAGCGGGGCGAGATCCTCAACTAGGCGGTTCGGCGCCTTCGAACATCGCGAGATTCGCGTCCGCGCTAGGCGAGAGTGCAGTTCAAGCCAGCGATATCAACTGCCCTTGACAGTCGCTTGACCTTCTCTTTACTTTTGGGTTCGGCGGAGCGATCCGCCGTTCTGTTGAGAAGTGCTCTCTTCGTCCTACGGAGGTCACGACATGGAACAGCTCATCAAGCGGATGACCGAGGAGTCCGTCTGGCGGAAGTGGGTCGCCGCCAACTCGGCGCGGGCCAAGGACGGTACGGGTGCGAAGGACGGCTGTATCAGCGCGACCGGAAAGTCCGGCTGCATCAGCTGACCCGTTGCCCCTGCGGCGGCTTCGCGGCCGTCGCAGGGGCCCGACCGGATCCGGCGTCCCCGCCGAACCGTTCGAGCCCCGCGACCGTGCGCCGCGCCTCCCCGTCGCCCTTCCCCGGAGGTCCCGTGAACCACTTGCCGAGCCCCGACGTCCTCGACCTCGTCCGGAACATCCCCCTCTACCGCGACTCCGTCGCGCGCGGCGACTTCCCCGTCCTGGAGAAGCCGGAGATCGCCCAGGGCTTTCCGGAGAACTGGATGACGCCCGGACTGGCCAGGGCACTGGAGGCGGGAGAAGCCGAGTTCGTTCTGTCCACCGGCACCAACCACGCCCGGATGCAGCTGATCCGGCCCCCGCTGTTCCTGCTGCGCTCCTACTACCGCCTGTGGAGCGAACACCCCGACCTAGGCCCGCTGTGGCACACGGGAGCCCGCCGCGCCTCGCTGACCACGGTGCTCGCCACCGAGCACGTCGCCCGGGTGAACGCCGCCCGGCCCGGCACGACCCCTGGTGAACGCTGGCTCGACGACCGCACCCTCTATCTCAACCGCCGCCTGGAGCCGGCCGACTGGGACCCTTCGGACGTCGAGGCCATGCTCACGGACCTCCAGGAGGCCGCCTCCGCCCACCCGGACGGCGCCTACCTCCTGGACTGCTCCGGCTACCACCTCGCCCATCTGGTCCGGAAGGTCCTCGCCTGGGGCATGGAGGACGCCTTCCCGCACCCCGCCGGCATCGTCCACGCCTACGAGTACACCCCGGCGAACGTCCGGGCCTACCTGCGGCGCCACTTCGGCTGCCCGGTGATCGACCTCTTCGGCAGCACCGAACTCGGCTACCTCTTCTACAGCGACGCCGCCGGCCGCTACCACCCGTACCTGCACGGCATGAGCGTCGAGCTGATCCCCGTCGCGCCGGGCAGCGGCATCCACAGTCTCATCGTCACGAGCATCCGCAACCCGTACATGCCGCTGGTGCGGTACCGCTCCGGCGACTGCGTCCGCACCCTCGACGGCAGCGCCGACCCCACCCGCATCGCTTCCTTCTGCGGCCGGGAGAAGGAACTGCTGCCCACTCCCGAAGGACCCGTCTCACAGGCCGACCTGGACGCCCGTATCGCGGAGGTGTCCGCGCGCGTCTTCCTGCACCAGTTCACGCCGGACCAGCCGGACGGCGCGAGCGGCCGGGACGTGGGGACGGCCACGGGCACACTGCGGTACGACACCTTCGAGGGCACCCCGCTCAGCGCCGACGAGGAGGCACACCTCGCCTCGTCGGTCGGCGAGTTGACCGGCATGCGGTGCCGGGTCGCCCACACCACCCGCATCCCGGTCGGCCGCTCCGGCAAGTACGCCTGGCTGGGCCGGCCGGTCCAGGCCGCCTGACCGTACGGCGCTCCGGCGGCCCACGGTGGCGCCACGCCCCGGCCCCGCCCGTCCCACGGGGTCCACCTCCCGCCGACCGAACCCACTCCGCCCTCAGGACAGGACTGCCATGCCCGCATCCCCGGCCCGCACCGCTCCCGACACCGCCGCCGCCGCGCCTCCGGCAGCCACAGCCAGGGACCTGCTCGGCCCCGGACTGCACGACGAGGTCGTCAGTCACTTCGCCGGCAAGCCCGACGCACCGCCACAAGCCGTCGTCACCCACCAGGTCCGCGAATGCGCCCGCTACCTGTACCTCGTCTCCCGCCACCCGGACCGTCTCGCCGGCCTCTTCCTCCCCGTCGAGCAGGACATCGACGAGATCTGGCACTACCTCATCCTCCAGACCCGCGAGTACCGCGCGCTGTGCGAAGAGCGGCTGCCCGGCGGCCACTTCATCCACCACCGCAGCATCGCGTACGGGGACTACCACGAGGAGCCGGGCCGGGAGACGGCGGCCGAGGAGGCCCTGCGCTGGGTGCCGCTGTACGTCGAGACATTCGGCCCGTTCGACGAGGACGCGCTGCCGCATTGGACCGTCGTGCGCTTCCTGCACGAGCAACTCGGCCTCTCCCTGGCGGACATCGCCGCCCTCAGCGGCGCGACGGCTCCGTGACCGCGACGGCCCGACCGTCCGGGGAGACGTACGGTCCCGCCGCTCCGGCGCCCGGGACGCCGCGGCGTCTGCTGGCCGTCCTGGTCCTGTCCCAGACGCTCGGCGGCGCCGGCATGGCCGCTGGGATCACGGTGGGCGCCCTGCTGGCCGAGGACGTGCTCGGATCGACCGGCCTGGCGGGGCTGCCGGCCGCGCTGTACACCGGCGGCGCCGCCGTCGGGGCCGCCGCGATCGGGCGGATCTCCCAGCGCCGGGGGCGCCGCCCGGGCCTCGCGCTCGGCCATGGCGCCGCGGCGCTGGGCAGCGCCGGAGTCGTCGCCGGGGCGGCCGCCGGATGGGCGGCACTGCTGCTGGGCGCGCTGTTCGTCTACGGGGCGGGCTCGGTGACGGCACTCCTGGCCCGGTACGCCGGGGCCGACCTGGCCCCGCCGGACCGGCGCGGCCGAGCGGCCGGTACGGTGCTGCTCGCGACCACGCTGGGTGCGGTCGCCGGGCCCAGCCTGGTCGGTCCCACCGGGGAGTTCGCGGACGCGTGCGGCCTGCCGCGGCTGACCGGCCCCTTCCTCCTCGCCGGCGTCGCCTTCACGGCCGCCTGCCTCGTCCTCCTGCTGTGGCTGCGCCCGGATCCGACGACGGTGGCCCGCGCCACCGCGGGCGAACGCGGGAGCGGACAGGGCGACAGCCCGCGGACGGCCACGGCGGCGACCGCCGGCGACGGGGCAGCCGATCCGGAGCGGGCTCGGAAGCCGGATGGGACGGAGCTGCCGGTGAGGACGACACCTCTGGCACAGCCCCCGGCCTCCGAGCGGTGGGGGCGGTGGCCGGCCGGTGTCGTCACGGGCGCCACCGTGATGATCACCGCCCAGCTCGTCATGGTCGCCGTGATGACGATGACGCCGGTACACATGACCGGGCACGGCCACAGCACCCAGTCCGCCGGGTTCGTGATCGCTCTGCACGTGGGAGCGATGTTCCTGCCCTCTGTGCTGAGCGGGACGCTGACCGACCGGGTAGGACGGCCGCCTGTCGCTCTGGCATCCGGCGCCGTCCTCCTGGGAGCGGGACTCCTCGCGGGACTGGCCCCGCCGCACGGCATCGCCCCGTTGGCCATCGCACTGGTGCTCCTCGGCCTCGGCTGGAACCTCGCCCTCGTCAGCGGCACCGCCATGATCACGGACGCCGCGCCACCCGCCACGGCGGCCACGCTCCAGGGCCACGTCGACACCGGTATGTCCCTCGCGGGCGCCACCGGTGGCATCGTCTCCGGCCTCGCGGTCGCAGGCGCGGGCTACCCTCTCCTCGCCATCGCCAGTGGCGTACTGGCCCTCGCCGTCATCCCGTTGGCCGCTCTCCGGGGCTCCGGCGGGCGCTGAGACCGGCGCGTACGGTGAGTGGGGGGCGAGTTGAGCGTGCGCCCCTCCCGGGGTGGTCGCCTCGTCCTCGGCGAACGGGTGCGGGTGGTGCTCGCGTCGGCCGCCGGCGTTCCGACGGTGCGGGAGTCGCTGGTGGCGCTCATCTCGCACGGCACGGCAGCGGATGTCAGGGCCGAGGGGCCGTTGCCGGTGAGGGTGTCGATCACCGTCGCCGTGTCGGTACAAGAGCGTGCCGTCCGGCGAAAGCGCCGCCCCGTGCGGGGCGACGCCGGCGGGAACGGTCGAGGTGACCGCGCCACGCCGGCGTCGATCACGCGAGCGAGCCTCCGTTGACGAGGGCGGCGTAGGCCTGGGTACCGGCCCCGGAGTCGGATCAGCGCAGGCCGGCGAAGAGGTCGTTCTCGGGGAGGGGCGCTCCGGTGGCGTCCTGGACGCGTACGAAGGTCTCCATGCCCATCAGCTCGCCGAACCGCTCCTGGCCCATTTTGAGGAAGAAGATGTTCTCGCCCTGACTGGCGTGCGCGGCCAGCGCGTCGTACTTCTGACCGCTGAACGCCGTGGTGTCCACCCACGTGGTGATCTCGTCGTCCGGAAGGCCGATCTCGGCCATCGCGGCGGCCTCGGCAGGATCCGGCTCCGGCATGTCCCCCTGGAACTCGCGCATGATCTCACCGAACCGCCGCATGCCCGAACGGGGCACCGTCGTCCAGTACACCTTCGGAGTCAACGTGGTCAACTTCAGTGCCGCCATCGTGATGCGGTGGGCCTGGATGTGGTCGGGGTGGCCGTAGAAGCCGTTCTCGTCGTAGGTGACGACCACATCGGGCCGGTAGTGCCGCATGAGTTCCGCGAGTCGGGCGGCGCCTTCTTCCACGGGGGTCTGCCAGAAGGAATTGGGGGCGTCATTGCTCGGCCAGCCCATCATCCCGGAGTCGGCATAGTCCAACATCTCCAGATCGCTGACCTGGAGGACCTCGCAGCTCGATTCGAGTTCTTCGCGACGCATCCGGGCGACAGCCGCCGGATCGTGCCCGGGATCGCCCGGCTTGACACCGCCCGGCCCGTCACCGCACGCGCCGTCGGTACAGGTCACGAGAACCGTGCGGATGCCTTCCGCCGCGTACCGCGCGAGGACTCCTCCTGTTCCGGTGGCCTCGTCGTCGGGGTGGGCGTGCACTGCCATGAGCGTCAAGCGCCGGTCGGTCATGAAAAGGTCCTCCGCCAGAAATACGTCTCGGTCCGAGTGCGCGGCGGGCCTGCCGCGATCCATGCAACAGCGCCGGCCGGACCGAATGTTCCCGGCGCGCGCAAGCCGGACGTGGCGGCGCACCGGGACCGGAGCACTGGTTCGGGCCTCGTCAGCACTGAGGAGGCGCCGGCAGCCGCCCCAGTGCCTCGAAGCGAGGCATCCACGGGTGCAGCCGGCCACGAGGATCTCTCCTCCACCGGACGCTCGCACAGAGCCGCCCGGAACCGTCCCGGCATCACCGTCGACGCGCCCGGGTGGCCGGTGCGGCTGCGGAGCATGCGGGCCGCGTGCGCGGGTCAGGTGGTGGTGAGGTGTCGGCGCAGGTGCTTTTTGTCGGGCTTGCCCGCGTCCGTCAGCGGGATGGTGGGGACGAGCTGGACGCGGTGGGGGCGGTACATGGTGCCCAGGCGTTCTTCGACCCAGTCGCCGAGCCCCGCCACGTCGAGGTCGGCGCCGTCGGCGGGGACGATCACCGCGCAGACCTGTTCGACGTTGTCGGCGTCGCGGACACCGAGGACCGCGCAGGCGCGGACGTCGGGGTGGGTGTTGAGGACGTCTTCGAGGTCGCCGGTGTAGACGTGGCCGCCGACCACCACGATCATGTCCTTGATCCGGTCGACGATCGTCAGGTATCCGTGCTCGTCGAGGAAGCCGAGGTCGCCGGTGTGCAGCCAGCCGTCCCGCAGGACTTCGGCGGTCAGTTCGGGCTGCTTCCAGTAGCCCTGCATCATCGTCGGGGTGCGCACGCAGATCTCGCCGTGTTCGCCGTACGGCAGTTCGCGGCCGTCCTCGGCGCGCACCGTCACTTCCACGCCGGGCAGTGGGCGGCCGGCGGTGCGCATGCGCTGCGGGTGGGCCGGGTCGTGTTCGTCGGCGGGCAGGACGCTGATGCCACCGACTTCGTTCTGTCCGTAGAACTGGGTCAGGACCGGGCCGAGGACTTCCACCGCGCGTGCCATGCGTGCCGGTGAGGAGGAGCAGCCGCCGTAGAGGAGGGAGCGCAGGCTTGAGGTGTCGCGGGGGCGGGCTGCGGCCTCCTCGGTGAGTTCGTAGACGAGGGGCGGCATCAGGAAGAGGTGGGTGATGCGTTCGTCCTCGATGGTGTCGAGGGCCTGGGCCGCCTGGAAGTGCGGGAGGAGGACGACGGTTCCGCGGGTGCGCAGGGCGATGTCGGCGAGGACACCGCCGAGGTGGGCGAGGGGGGTGCTCACGAGCAGTCGGGGTGCGTCGTCCAGGAAGGTGGCGCGTTCCGGGGCTGCGGGGTGATCGTGGGTGGTGCTTTCGTGCTGTTCGTCGGTGGGGTGGCCGGGGGCGAGTCCGCGCATGTGTGCCTGGGTGAAGCAGATGCCCTTCGGGTGGCCGGTGGTTCCGCCGGTGTGGCGGATCATGCAGATGTCGTCCGGTTCGGCCTGGCCGGTGACCGGTTCATCGGATTCCCGGGCGGCCAGGTCGAGCAGGTCGGTGATGGTCTCGGTCTCGCCCAGGGAGAGGAGGGTCTCGACCGGGGTCTGCTTCGTGATCTCGGCGGCGCGTTGCTGGTGTTCGGGGTCGGTGACGAGGATGCGGGTGTCCACGTCGCTCACGATGGCGGCTTGTACGTCGGCGGAGATCCGGCTGTAGAGGTGGGTGACCCGGCAGCCCAGCAGGTGGGCGGCGTACCGGACAGCCAGCGTCTCGGGCAGGTTGCCGGCCAGCAGGGCCACCGTGGTGCCCCGTTGTGCGCCGTGTGCCGCGAGGGCCCGGGCGAGCCGGTGCACCAGGGCGCGGAACTCTCCGGCGCTGACTCGCCGCCCCTGGTGTACCAGGGTCTCCCGGTTCGGGTCGGCGGCCAGTGCGTCGAGGGTCTCCTCGACGTACGTGCGGAACGGTGCGTGAGCCATGGGTACGGCAGGCCTTTCTTCCCGGCGGTGAGGCGGCGGGTGCGGTCCGGTCCCGGGCCTCCTATTTCGGTTGCTGAAGGCAACGAAAGGGAGGCTAGGACTCGTTGATCACCGGGATCAACTCGGGCGGGACCCCGGCATGCAGAACCGGCCACGGAGTGAGCGGGGGTCCGGGCCGGGCTGTCCGGCGGGCCCGGGCGCTCCCGCGAACGAGGGCGCCGTCAGGTGAGGAGGCCGAGCCGGGGGCCGCCGTGGTCGTGCAGGCGCCGGAAGAAGGCGAGTACGCCGGCGGACCCGCCGGCCCAGGTGGCGCTCGGGCGGGCCAGACCGGCGTCCGGGAAAATGGGCCGGGAACAGGTGCCGCCTGAGCGGCTCAGGATGATCAGGGCGACGGTCTCGGCGGCCCGACGGAACTCCTCGGACCCGGACGCCTGCGCGACGTCCACCATCAGCTCGCCCACCCCGGCCAGTCCGCAGCACTGCGTGACCAGCGGCATCCGCGGGGCCAGGGTGGCGCAGGCGCGCGCGGCCCGCTGGGCGAGTGCCAGGTGGGCGGGTTCGTCCAGGAGCCCGGCGGCGCGGACGAGTACGGCCCCGATGCCGGCCAGGCCGCGGCACCACGAGCCGTAGCGGCGGGTCGCCCCCGGCCCGGCCGCTGCCGCGAGGATGTCCGGGGTGCGGGCGGCCAGGCGTGCGGCGGCCTCTTGGGAGCGGCTGATCGCGGCGGGGTCCCCGGTCGCGGCGGCGTACTCCAGCAAGAAGTGGACGATGCCCGCCTCTCCGTGTGCGAGGCCCTCACGGAGCGCGGCGCTGCCGGGCGTGCCGGAGCCGGCCGGTGTCAGCTGAGCGGCGCCGGAGGCCAGCATCCGGTCGCAGTCGGCGGCGCTGGCCAGGTGCCGGTCGGCGGTGTGGCGGTCGCCGCGCTCGTGGGCGCGCCGGGCGAGCAGCAGCTGGCCGAGGCCGATGCCGGCGGCGCCCGCGATCAGGTCGGCCTCCGGCGGGCCGCCGTCCGGCGCGCGGCCGGGCAGTGCGGATTGACCGAAGGTCAGCTCCGTCCCCGCCTCCGTGAGGAAGAGTTCGACGCCGGTGCGCCCCGAGTAGAGGCCCGGTGGCAGGCTCCTGAACCGCTGTGCCGCCGTCCACTGCGCCAGCGCGGCGACGGCCGGGCGTACGCCGGGGCGGTGGGAGTGGCGCAGGAGTTCCAGGCCGAGTCCCGCGCTGCCGCCGTAGACGTCGACCGGTGTGGGGATGTCCAGGTGTGCGGCCCGTACCGGGTCCGCGATCGCGAGCGCTTCGGTGACGCAGAACTCGGCCGTGTGCTCGATGATCTCTTCGAGGAGATCGTTGTCGAGCCGGGGCTCCGGGGGCCGGCGGGAGACGCCGACCGCGCCGGTACGAAGCCTGTCGGCCGCGGCGGTCCGTACAGCGGCATCGAAGCTCAGGAGACCTGTGATCGCCGAGCGGATCCGCTGGTGGGCGGGGCCGGGCAGGGCCCAGGCCAGGCAGTCAAGGGTCCGGTCCCTGTTGACCGTCCGGTCGGGGTCGACGATCACGGGGTCCAGGCCGGTGGCGGCGAAGAACAGGGTCGCGCCGAGGGCGTAGTAGTCGTCGGCGGGCACGGCCGGTCCGGTCGTGCGGGCGACCGGGGCGCTGTAGCCGGGGGTCGATCCGGCCGGGCCAATGCCGTCCAGCTCGCTGATGCCGAAGTCGACGACGTGGCAGTGGTCGGGGCCGTCGAGGACGATGTTGTCGGGTTTGAGGTCACGGATGACCACGTTCCGGGCGTGGACGGCGTCCAGGATGCGCAGGAGGCGGGAGGCAAGGGTGGTGAGGGCGTGGGGGGCGCGGTGAACGCCGGCGGCCCCTGCGGCGGCGCCGTCCGGGCGGGGGCCGTCGTCCCGGTAGGGGTCGTCTTCCGGGCTAGGGCCGTCGTCGCGGCCGATGTCGGGGTTGTCGTCCCGGTAGGGGCCGTTGTCCAGGACCTCGCGCCGCAGGTCACGGTCGCCGCAGTCGCTGGTCACCAGGTACTCGTCCGCGTGGTGACGGAAGTAGTCCCGTGCGCGGGGCACTCCCGCGACGCCGTCGAGCGCGGTGAGGACCCTGTGTTCGTTGCGCAGCCGGTCCCGGGTGTCCGCGCCGGTCTCGTCCTCACCCACGAAGGCCCTGGCCTGCTTGACCACCACCGGCTGCCCGAGCGCCCGGTCGACCGCGCGGTAGACGTTGCCCTGGGGTTTGCGTGCGATACCGGCGGTGACCGTGTAACGGCCGCCACCGAAGCGTCCGGCGCCGGGGCCGGGCGGGGGCAGTCCCTCGTCCCGCGCGGGTCCGGTCGTGAAGGGGTCCTCCGCCCAGGGCGGGCAGCGGTAGCGGCCCACTGCCAGGCCGTCGAAGATCCGGCCGTCCGGTCCGGTCATGACGGATTCGACTCGTCCGCTGCGGCCGGTCCGGTAGTCGCCCGTGAAAGGGCCGTAACGGTAGTAGACGGGGGCCCGGGGGTCGACCCGCCGGTCGCTGACGACTCGCGGGCCCTCCCGGCCTCGCAGCACGGCCGCGAGTTCCCGGGCGATCTCGACCACCGCGCCGGCCGGAGGGTAGACCGTGATCGCTTTGCCCACGCAACCGCCGCTCACCGAACCGGAGTTGATGCGGAGCAGCGTCTCGGGATCGCGTGCGAACTTCGCGTGGCAGACGTGTCGCGCCAGCACTCGCAGGACGAGCCCGGTCACGGCGTCGAGGTCGCCGGGGCGCGTCGAGACGTGCAGCTTCCACCCGTGCTCCATCGCCGGCATCCGCGGATCGTTGAGGTACGACCAGGTGCTGTCGGACCATTCGGCGCGGCCGGCGATGGACACGGTCGCCGCTACGAGTTGAAGTCGCAGGCGAAACGGGTGGTGGCGGTCACCCAGGGGTCGGCCAGACACGCCGTGTGCTCGCGGTCGCCGCGGTCGTCGTCCTCGAACACGATCAGTTCGTCGTCGAGCTCCAGCGGGCCGGCGTCGCGGACATCGCGGGCTCTGGGAAGATCCTGCACGGGTGAGGGCATGTGACGCCTCCATGTCTGGTGTGCACCGGGGTGTGGCTGTGAGCGCTGCGGGACCGGCGGACTGGCCGAAGCCACGAGCGTGAGGCACAAAAGTAGGGAGCGCCGACCCGGCTGACAAGGGGGCGTGCACCGGGTTGTCGCGTGTCCCCGCCCCTGATGTGCGCAGAGCCGGTCGGCACACCGTGCGGCCGCGGACGCCGAGTCGGCCGTCCGCAGCCGCGTTCCGGCTCAGCGAACGTGCACCGTCACCACGTCAGAGGTGTGCAGACGTGCGGGATTACGGTCGTGCGCGCTGGTCAGGCCGTACAGCACCGCACGGAACTCCAGGTTGCCGCGGCGAGCGGACGTGCCCTGTGCGGTGACCTTGGCGTTGCCCTTGCGTACGGCACTGCAGTTCTCCTGGTGCCAGCCTTCGCCGAACCCGTTCTCCTCGATGCACAGTTGGTGCAGGTAGCCGGCGCTGTCGTCGCCACCGTGCGCCTGGACGGTGATGGTCTTGCCGACATGTGCCATGTGCGGTGCCGTGATGTCCACAGCGCCCTTGGCGAACGCCGGTGCGACGGCCAGGGTGACCGCGGCCAGGCCCAGCGCGCCGATCACCGCCACACGGCCGCCCCGTGTCGTTGCTCCGGTCTTCTTCGTCCTGGTCATGGACTACTTCCCTCCCATGGATCCCCCGGCTTGTGAGATCCATGCGTTTCGCGAAGACGCCCGGTGCGTCTCGCTGACTGACCAGATGGGCCGGCCGGCTCGCGCGTTTCCTTTCGCCCGGCACCGTTACGCGTTCACTACACAGCCGCCAAGTCTCGAACGCCCCTGGGCGACCTTCCGTCAGCCGGTCGTCGAGGCGGGTTCCGTGCCGGTGCCCAGCAGGTCGGTGACGAGTCGGCGGGCGTAGGAGGTGTCGAGGCCGGCGGGGCGGAAGAGGATGCGGTACATCAGGGGGGCGACGACGCGGTCCATGACCGTCTCGGTGCCGGGTACGGCGTCCTGGAGGCCGGCCGCACGGGCGAGGATGGCGTCGATCTGGTCGGCGGCGTAGGCCGAGCACTGCCCGGCGTTGCCGCCGTCCGGGTCTCCGAGCAGAGCGTCGCGGACGTAGTCGCGGCCGGCGGGCGAGGCCATCTCGTCGAGGAACTGTTCGGCCCAGGCTGTCAGGTCGGTGCGCAGATCGCCGAGGTCCGGCGGTGCGGTCTCGGGGCGCAGCCGCTCCACGGCGACGTCCGACAGCAGTTCCCGCAGGTCGCCCCAGCGGCGGTAGATCGTGGAAGGGGTGACTCCCGCGCGCTGGGCGACGAGCGGCACCGTCAGTGCGGCGCGGTCCGTCTCCGAGAGGAGTTCGCGCACCGCGCTGTGCACCGACGTCTGGACCCGGGCGCTGCGCCCGCCGGGGCGCACCATCGGCTTGCGGCTCATGCATCCACCTTAAAGCACAGTCCTTGCGTTTAGCCGTGCCATGTTCCTCCCGCCGGGGCAAGCACCCGGAGGGGCTGTGTCCGCTCGTAGGTGTGCCCGACCCGCAGCAGAGTTCGTTCCTGAGCGGGGCCGCGAGCAGTTGCATGCCGATCGTCGGCTTCCAGGAGCAGGATCGCGCCGGCCGCCGACAGGCGCTGGGGCCACCGTGCTGTCGGCAGCGGCAAGGTGACCGGTGCGCACACGGGAGCTGGCCGTGGTGGCTGTTCCGGCCACGTCGATCAGGTCCTTCAGCCCCACGGGAAGGCTTCTTTTTGCCGCTGCGGTGAGTTGGTGAGTGTGGCAGGACCCCCGTCACACCAAAAGCTAATGCTTTGCTTTAAGGGCCCGTAGGGGCTACGGTGACCTTAAAGCAAGCCGATTGCTTTAAGCGGTGGCGTTCAGGAGGCCGCCGCGCCGAACGGCGCAGGTACGAAAGAACGGTGGACCATGCAGACTCCCGGCGCACCCCTTCCCCGCTGGACCGTGGGCGACGTGACCGTTCACCGCGTCGACGAGGTGCCGCTGCCGCCGCCCACCGGCGCGTGGCTGCTGCCCGGCGCCACCCCCGACGTGGTGACCGGTGAAGACTGGCTGCACCCGCACTTCGCCGACCACGAGGGCATCCTGCATCTCCACAGCCACAGTTTCGCCTTCGACGTCGACGGACTGCGTGTGCTCGTCGACACCGGGATCGGCAACGGCAAGCAGCGGGCCAATCCGGCCTGGCACAACCTGAACACGGACTTCCTGGACCGCCTCGCAGCGGGAGGCTTCCCCCCGGACTCCGTCGACCTGGTGATCCTCACCCACCTGCACGCCGACCACGTCGGGTGGAACACCCGGGCGGTGAACGGCGCATGGGTCCCCACCTTCCGCAACGCCCGCTACCTCACCAGTCGCGCCGAACGGGAGTTCTGGGCCTCGTACGACATGGACGCCGCGCGCGAGCAGATGTTCGGCGACTCGGTGATCCCGGTCGAACGCGCGGGTCTGCTGGACCTGGCCGACGTACCGGCGGACGGCATGGAGATCGCCCCCGGGCTGCGTCTGACACCCACGCCCGGGCACACCCCCGGGCACGTCGCCGTGGAGCTGACCAGCCGGGGCGAGAGGGCCCTGATCACCGGCGACTGCATCCACCACCCGGTCCAGTTCGCCCACCCTGCCATCGGCGCCTGCGTCGACATCGACCCGGAGCAGTCGGAAGCCTCCCGCCGCAGGCTGCTCGGCTCCCTCGCGGGTACGGACACGCTGCTGCTCGGCACCCACTTCGCGGCGCCGACCGCCGGCCGCGTGATCACCGCGGGCGACGCGTTCCGGCTCCAACCCGTCGCCGCGGTCTGACGGGCACCCTGTCCGACCGCCGAGTCCGGTGACCCGCGGAGGCGGGCGGTGCCGCCACTCGAACACCTGTCGGCAACGGGGCGTACATCGAGCCGCCGCCCCTTCCGCAAGCCTTGTCGGCGTTGCCCTATGAGGCCGACCGACCGGACCGGGCCAGCCGGTCACCCTCGGTCCCGGCCGGCGTCGGGCGTCGGACCAGTCGGCGTGCCACGGGCGGGAGCGCGAGCGTGAAGCCGAGCGCGGCCGCCAGCACGTGACCCACAGTGGTGAAGTCGGGCAGCGGCCCCTCCCATTCCGCCCCGCCGAAGGGCCAGGCGACCACGAAGACCGCCCAGGGCAGCCGGGCCCGTCGCGGCAGCGCGGGTGTGGCGGCGGCCATCATGGTCTGGGCGCCGTAGCTGATGCCGAAGTCGAGCGTGCGGCGGACGTCATCGGCGTACCAGCCCTGTCGTAGCGCCAGGGCGATGACGGCCGCCGTGAGCAGGGTGGTGCCGATGTGGCTCGCGAGGAACACCGCGAACGCCCGGAGCGGGCCCCACCGCCGTTCGGCCCAGGCCAGGCAACAGCAGACTCCGATGCCCAGGGTGATGACGGTGGCCGGGAAGTACAGCGAGGTGACGTCGGTCAGCGTGCCGTCGAAGAACAGCGCGCTGCCGAGCAGCGCGGTCAACGGGTGGTCGGCCAGGTTGTCGAGGTCGGTGCTGATGTAGCGCAGCACGGAGTCGGCTCGGGCCGCCGTCAGACCGTACGTGATCCAGGCGTGAGTGAGCAGCAGGAGGCCGACGTATCCGAGGGTGAGGGGTGAGCGTCTCGGGTAGGTCCGGACGGCTCCGGTCAGACGGGTACCGCTCATCGGCTGCCCAACTGGGCGGTGATCTCTGCGGAGAACGTGCTGACTCGGGTGTAGAGACCGGGGTGGCCGGGCTTGCCGCAGCCGACGCCCCAGGAGGTGATGCCGGCGAGTACCCCGTCGATCACCAGCGGGGTTCCGCTGTCGAAGTCGCAGGTGTCGACGCCGCCGTGCGCGAAGTCGCCCGCGCAGGTGTACTGGCGGGGATCGTACGCGTCGGCGTACGAACCGGCACTCGCGCAGGAGGAGTCGGCTATCACCCGGGTGGTGGCGGTGCGCAGGGTGCCGCCGTCGAGGGCACCGGACGCGGTCGTACCCCAGCCGAGGATCCGCGCGGTGCGGCCGGGCCGGTAGAGGTCCTTCGAGTGCGGGCCCGCGAGGGACAGGACCGGGGCGTTGATCGGGGACTTGAGCGTGAGGACGGCGACGTCGTTGCGATAGCCGGTCTCGCCCTGGGCGGTGAACTTGGCGAAGTGCGGATCGCGCCAGACGCGGGCGACACCCACCCTGGTACCACCCGTGGACCGTATGCGGTCGCGGCCGGCCACCACCTCGACGAGACCCGGGGCCTTGCGGAAGGCGTCCACGCAGTGCCCGGCGGTGAGGACCTTGGTCGGGGCGACCAGAGTGCCGCCGCAGTAGGCGAACGGAAGCAGCGGCGGCTTGATCGCGACGGCCCAGGGGTAGTCCGCCGCCCGGGCCGGTTTGCCGCCCTGCACCGCCACGGCTGGAGTGGAGACGGCGAACACGGCTCCCCACGCGAGGGCAGTGGCGGAGAGAACCGTGCCGGCACGCTTCCCTATGACGGTGGTCCTCACGAGCGTATGTGTCCCTTCCGTTCACTGAGGCTGCCTCAGTTACTGGGCCGCTCCCCACGGAACGGGCTGGCTGTCCCGAAGTCTACGACGCCGTCACCACACCACCGCCGAAGGCACACCGTCCCCCGAACTCGGCCGAACTCGGCCCGCCTGTCAGGCCATTCCGACTCGAACGACTCGCCCTGTCGGGCACTTCAGTCACTTACGGCAGGCGTCCGCGCCGAAGGTCAGGAGCGGTGGAGCGGCAGTCGAGCGCGGGCTCCAGCGGGCACGTCGGAGGGGGCCGGGCGGGAGGTGGCCGTGGTCCTGGAGTGCCGGTCGTCGGCCGCAGGACGACGAGGTCGGCGAAGTCGGTGTCGGGGGGGATGAGAGACACCCGGGCGGTGACCGGGCGCAGGCGATCCACCAACGTCCGCGCGGCGGATGCCGGTTCACGGAAGACGGCGCAGACGGGGGGTGGTCACGGGCGCCCTCGGGGGTGAGCCTGGGCGCTGCACGATCACGGACAGGGAGCTTGGGTGCGGCGGCACGAGGCCGGCGGCGGATGCCGTGTGACGGGCGGGACCGGCTGGCCCTCGACGGGTTGCTCCACCTCACCGATCCCGCGCGGCGGAGCAGGGCGCCGGAGGGGCCGTCCTCGGCGAGGGAGGAGCGACCCGACCGCGCCCCATTCTAATACCGGTATAGTTAGCCGGGATAGTTATTGCATACCCACGAGAGGTCCCCGTGATCGAGATCCTGAACTCCGCCCGGCTGCGACGGGCAAGGGACACCGGCGCCTTGGTCGGAGACATCCTGCACACGCTGAAGCAGCGCAGCACGGTCGGGACGAACCTGCTGGACATCGACCGGTGGGCCAAGGAGATGATCACCGAGGCAGGAGCCCAGTCCTGCTACGTCGACTACGCGCCGTCCTTCGGGCGGGGTCCGTTCGGGCACTACATCTGCACGGCCGTCAACGACGGAGTGCTCCACGGGCGGCCTCACCCCTACACGCTGGCGGACGGGGACCTGCTCACCCTCGACCTCGCCGTCGTCAGGGGCGGGGTGGCCGCGGATGCCGCGATCAGCTTTCTGGTGGGCGGGGCCAGGCCGGCGGAGAGCGTCGCGATGATCGAGACGACCGAACGCGCACTCGCCGCCGGCATCGCCGCCGCCCGGCCCGGGGCGCGCGTCGGCGACCTCTCCCACGCCATCGGCGCGGTCCTCAGCGAGGCGGGCTACCCGATCAACACCGAGTTCGGCGGTCACGGCATCGGCTCGACCATGCACCAGGACCCACACGTCGCGAACACCGGAAGGCCCGGCCGCGGATACCAACTGCGCCCCGGACTGCTGCTCGCACTGGAGCCCTGGGTCATGGCCGACACCGCCGCTCTCGTCACCGACGCCGACGGCTGGACGCTGCGCAGCGCGACGGGCTGCCGGACCGCGCACAGCGAGCACACCATCGCCATCACCGACGACGGAGCCGAGATTCTGACTCTGCCCACGCAGGCCCGACCGTAAAGAAGGGCCACCCCGCTGCCGTGTCCGTGGACCGGGCTGCCGGGCGTGGACAGCGGGCGGCCCCCGTCTGCGGAGCAGTCCACGCTGGACCTTCCGTCCGGACACGACCAGATCTCAGGAGGTTCTCCCCGCCGCGGCACCCGACGTGGACCGATACCTCGTGGGATGCGACCGCCGGTTGGTCACGGCCGGGCCGGGCGGGCGAACGCGGCGACGGCGCCGGGGCACGTCTGCCGGAACGCCCGTACGCAGAACGAGCGCCGAGCCCCGCACCGCGTCGAGCGGGGACACCCGATCCCCGGCCTGGTCTCAGCGGGGCGTGACCTCCCCCATCCGGTCCCAACCCGTGCCCGGGACCTCGGTGTTGATGATCTCCGGTGTGCTCGCCACCACGTCCGGCATCCAGGACATCGCCGTCTTGAAGTGGGCCGACTCGACATGCTTACGGCCCGCGTCGGCGTCGGCGAAGGCCTCTACGAGGACATAGCGGTCGGGGTGCTCCAGGTCCCTTGCCCAGTCGAAGAAGACGTTGCCCGGCTCGGCCCGGGTCGCCTCCGTGAAGTCGCGTACCCGCTCGGGCCACTCCTCGGCGTGCTCGGGGCGGATGGTGAACCGTACGGTGATGAAGATCATGGGGGTCTCCGCGTGGGGATGCCGTCCGGACGGCGCCGGTCGCCGTCACACGGGTCAAGTATCGATCAAGGTCAGCGGCAGCGCCCCGCCGAGCGAGGTTGTCGACGCGTTCCGGGAGCGAGGGTGAAGCGGCAGGTCAAGCGCCTTCTCTGAAGGTGCCGCTGGGCGCCGGGGGTGTTGCTCCGTTGTCGGGGCTTTGTTTGTAAGGCCCTATCCCGCCGACACCGGACAACGCCATCGGGCTAGACACCTCCCATCACCGGACGGCGGAACGACCGGGACGACACGGAGGGAACCGGGGCATGCGGCAGACGGCGCGGGGCGGAGTGTGGGCGGTGGGTGCTGCGGCCGCCATGTCGCTGCTCCTGGGATGTGGGACACACGCCGACGGGGGCCCGGCTGCCCGGCCGACGACGAGCCCTCGGGGCGTGCGGGCAGTAGAGCCGCAGCAGGCCCTCGACATCGCCGAGCAGTTGCTGGAACGCGACTGCATGCGGCGGCACGGCTTCAGGTTCTGGGTGGTTCCCCCGGCCGCGTCCACGACGCGCCACGATTTCCCGTACGCGGTCGACGACGTCGGATGGGCCAGGGCCCACGGTTACGGCGCAGACCGGTACGCGGCGCTCCGGCGGGCCGACTCAACCAACCCGAACAAGCGCTATCTGCTGTCGCTGCGGCCCGACCGCCGCACCGCGCTGGTCGCCGCGCTGAACGGATCGCGCCCCAGCGGACTCGCCGTCGACCTGCCCAATGGCGCCCGGGTCAGCCACAGCGACGAGGGCTGCACGGCGGAAGCCGAACGCAGCCTGTACGGCGATCTGCCGGCCTGGTTCCGCGCTACGCGCACCACCGCCTTTCTCGATGGCGAACGCGTGGCGGCGGTCCAGCGGGATCCGCGCTACCTCGGCGCCCGGGACCGCTGGGCGCGGTGCATGAAAGCTGCCGGGTTCCCGTACGCGGACCCTCAGGACAGCCGCGCCGCCGCCTCCGCACAGGGCGTCAGCCGCGCGCGGGAGATCCGGCTGGCGGTGGCGGAGGCGACCTGCGCGGTGTCCACGGGTCTGTCCCGGGTCGCCGCGGACCTCGACCACTCCTACGACGTCCGGCTCCGCAAACGCTATCCGGGCGTCTACGGGGACCTCGCCCGGCTGAAGGCGGCGGCACTGCCCCGGGCCCGCGCCCTGGTGGATCGCGGCTGACCGCCGCTCACCCCTCAGATGTCCGCGGCGGTCCCCGCCGCGGAACGGCCGACCAGGCCACCGAAGCACGGACGGCGTCGGCCGTCCGGGACAGGGAGAACACCATGTCAGTCAAGCAGTTCATCGCCACCGGGGCCGTCGCCGCCGGCCTGGCGCTCGCGCTCTTCCCGACGACCGCGTCGGCCGCGGCGACCCCGTCCGCCACCGGGTCGGCCGCACACGACTCCGCCTCCCGAGGCGCGGCTGCGGCCGACGGGCTGCTGCACGCCTGGACCGACCCCTACGGCGGCGGCACCCCCTGCTTCTGGGGCGGGAACGCCGACACCTGGGGCCCGTGCCGGAACAAGGCCTCGGACATATGGAACAACGGCTACGCCGTCACCCTCGACGCTGTCGACCTCTACTGGGGTCTCAACGCCACCGGGGCGCATGCCTGCATCGGCCGGGGTGACTCCTGGAACAACCTGCCGTCGGGGCAGTGGAGGTTCACCTACGGATCGGGCCTCGGCGGCTTCGGCCAGTCGGTCAACGACAACATCTCCTCGCACCGCTGGGTCGACTACTGCAGTCAGGGCTGACCTCGCTCGTCGTCCCCGGAGCGGCCGGTCCCTTCACCGCGGGTGAGCGCACGGTGGCCGGTACGGGAGACCGGGCAGGTAGCGCTGCCAGTCGGCGGGGGTCAGGCCCGGGGCGCGGATCGTCCGGCAGATCCGGGCGGCGACCCTGGCCGTCCGGGTCTCCCAGAGCAGCCCGGTCCAGTCCTCGCTGCCGCTGGCCAGGGTGTGACCGTCCGGGGCGAAGGCGAGCGCGTCCACGGGCTTGCCGTGTCCGCTCAGTACCGCCCTCGGTGCGGGCCGGCCCGGGTCGGTGACGTCCCAGAGACGAATGCTGTGGTCGGCTCCGCCCGAGGCGAGCGTCCGGCTGTCGGCGGTGAAGGCCAACGCCTTCACCGCGTCCGTATGGCCCTCCACCACCGCAAGCGGGCGGACGGGGTGACCGTCCCGGGCGGCGCGTACGTCCCACAGCCGCAGCGTCCGGTCGTCCGATGCGGTGGCGAGAGTACGGCCGTCCGGTGCGAACGCCACCGCTTTGACCGCGTCGCTGTGGCCGGTCAGCACCGCCACCGGCCGGAGCCTGCCACCTGCGGTGTCCCACAGCCGTACGGTCCGGTCCCGGCTCGCGCTCGCCAGCAGGCGGCCGTCGGGGCTGAAGGCCACCGAGCCGACCTGGTCGCGGTGCGCGGCCGCCCGCGTCAGCGGCCGCAGCCGATTGCCGGCAACCGCCCACAGCCGCACCGACCGGTCCGCTCCGCCAGTGGCCAGGGTATGGCCGTCCGGCGCGAACGCCAGCGAGTTGACCGCGTCCGTCCCGGCGGTCGTCACGTCCGTCGGGCGCGGGTGGCGGACGTCGGCGACGTCCCACAGTCGCACCGTGCGGTCGAGGCCGGCGCTGGCGAGGAGATGTCCGCCGGGCGCGAAGGCGACCGCGTTGACCGCCGCGTCGTTGCCGGTGAGCACCGCACCTGGAGCGGGCCGCCGCGGATCGCTGACGTCCCACAGGCGGACGGTGTGGTCGTAGCTTCCCGTGGCCAAGGTACGGCCGTCGGGAGAGAAACCGGCAGCGTACAGGGAGCTGGTGTGGCCGGTGAGGGCCGGTACCGGCAGGTCCCACAGCCGTAACGTCCGGTCGCTGCTGCCCGAGGCGAGGGTGTGGCCGTCGGGGGCGAACGCCAGTGAGGACACGTAGCCGGTGTGGCCGGAGAGGACCGTGGGCGGCAGGTTCCAGCCAGGCTTCGCGACGTTCCACAGTCGTACGGTCGCGTCGACGCCTCCGCTGGCCAGGACGCGGCCGTCGGCGCTGTACGCCAGCGCGTTCACGGTGTCGGTATGGCCGGTCAAAGGAGCGCCCAGCCGGCTCGGATGCCGGTCGCCGCCGTCGCCGTCGAGCCGCCACCGCCGGACCGCGTAGTCCTCGCCCGCGGTCGCGAGGGTGCGGCCGTCCGGCGCGAAGGCCACCGCGTTGGCGGCCGGCAGTCGGGCCGTGACACGCCCCGTACGCGGGCCGAGCCGCCACAGCGCGGTCCCGGCCGGCCCCGCGGCGGCCAGGCGACGGCCGTCCGGCGCGAAGGCCAGCGCACGCAGCTCACCGGGGCGGTCCGCGAGTACGACGACCGGGGCGCCGTCCGCGTGGGCGGTGCGCCAGATGCGGACGGCCCCGTCCGCTCCGGCCGCCGCCACCGTCGCGCCGTCCGGACTGAAGGCCACCGAGACCAGGGCGGGCGGCACGGTGGAACCCGGAAGGGCGGCGGCCGTGCCCACGGCGCGACCCGCCGCCCGCGGGGCGCCGTGCGGGTCCCACAGGCGCAGGGTGCCGTCCGCGCCGGCCGACGCGAGGAGCTTGCCGCTGGGACTGAAGGCGAGGCCACGTACCGGTCCGGTGTGCCCGCTGAACGCCGCCACCTGGCGCGCACGGCCGGGGTCGGTGGTGTCGACCAGCCGCACGGCACCGTCGTCGCCCGCGGTGGCCACCAGCCGGCCGCCCGGGGCGTAGGCAACCGCCTCGACGGTGTCGGAGCCGGTCAGTTGGGTCGCGTACGGGGTGGCGTAGGCGCTGAGAACGGCGCTGCGGGCGGCGCTGGTGGGCTGCAGCCGGTACGCGGCCAGGGCCAGTTGCACGGCGCGCGCGGGATCGGTGAGGCGCAGGGCCACGGCGTCCTGCGCGACCCTCTGCGAGATGGCGGTGTCGCGTTGCCGCGACGCCTGGCGCTCGGCACGCACGGCGACGCCGGTGGCGGCGGCGGTGCCCGCCAGCAGTACCGCCAGCAGCACGGACAGCCTGCGCAGCCGCCGCGTGCCCCGGGCCGCGGCGGTCACCTCCGCCTCCCGCGCCATGCGGCTCGCGGCGAGGAACTGCCGCTCCCGCGAGCTGAGCGGCTCCGCGCCCGCTCGCGCCGCCCACTCACAGGCCTGGTCCAGCCGCACGCCGCGGTAGAGCGCGCCGGGGTCGCGCCGGACCGCCTCCCAGTCGGCCGCCGCCTCGGTGAGGTGCCGGTGCACGCGCAGGGCGTCGCGGTCCTCGGTGAGCCAGCCGCGCAGCCGGGGCCAGGAGCGGATGAGTGCCTCGTGGGTGATTTCCAGGGTGTCCCGGTCGAGAGTGAGCAGCCGGGCGCGCGCGAACCGCTCCAGCACCAGTGCGGTGTCGGCTTCCATGTCGTGGTCCGGGACGTGGTCCGTGCGGTCGTCGCCGGGCGCGGGATCCGGGCCGACACCGCGCTCCGCGCCGCCCGTGCCGGCGGTGCCGCCGATCCGGACAGGGCCACCGGAGTCGAGTTCGTCGCGCCGGATACGGCGTCTGGTGTCCTCGGTCCCCTCGCCGAGCGCCGTGAGCCGCATAAGGACCTGGCGGGCGATGCGCTGCTGGACGGGGTCGAGCGTGCCCCAGACCTCTTCCGCTGTGTGCGCGAGACCGCCGTCCAGGCCGCCGGCCGCCTGGAAGCCGGACAACGTGAGGGTGTTGCCGCGCCGCCGTCGCCAGGTCTCCAGCAGGGCATGCGACACCAGCGGCAGCATCGCCGCCTGCCCGTCGGCCTGCGTCATGATGTCGGCAAGCAGGGCGCCCTCGACGGTGCAGCCGGCCCGGACGGCGGGACGGGTCACCGCGCGCCGCAACTCGCCTGAGGACATCGGGCCGACCACCACCTGGGCGTCGGCCATGACTGCCGCGAGAGCGGGGTGGGCGGCGCAGTGTGCGTAGAAGTCGGCGCGTACGCCCACGACGACCCGGCAGCGGCTCCCTGCCGACAGAGCCGCCGCGAGCAGGGCGTCGACGAAGCGGAACCGCTCCGTGTCGTCCCGGCACAGCGTGAAGACCTCCTCGAACTGGTCGACGACCAGCAGGATCTCGGCCGTATCCGGGGCCGTGTCCAGCAGCCGGCGTACAGCGCTGTCCAGAGCACGGGAGCCGGTCGGCCCGGCCGCCGCCGAATCTCGCGGAGCCGACACTCTCCCGGACCGATCACGTTCGGCCGCGGGCCTGGCGCGGCCACCACCATCCGGCGAGCCCTCCCCCGGCCGACCGTCCGCGGGCGGGGTGTCGGTCCCGGCCAGCGACGTCACACACTGCTTCAGCGGGTGCGGCCCCGGGGAGAACAGCACCACCGGGTGCCCGGGGTGCTCGGCCCGCCAACGGGGCACCAACCCGGCCCGCAGCAGCGAGGACTTCCCGGCGCCCGACGCTCCGACCACGGTCACCAGTCGTGCGCCGGCCAGCCGCCCGGCCAGCTCGGCGACCAGTCGCTCGCGTCCGAAGAACCGCTCCGCGTCCTCGCTCCGGAACGCCGCCAGCCCCGTGTACGGCGGCTCCTCCTGCTGTTCCCGCTCCGCCTGTACGGAATCGTCGTGAGCCAGTTCGGCCGCGACGGTCCGCCAGCGCTTCTCCCACTGCTCGGTAGCGCCCTCGCAGCCCCGCACGTACGCGAGCGTCACCGCCAGCGTCGGCAGAACCCGACCGCCGGCCGCCGCGGACAGCGTCGCCGCCGAATAGTGTGTGCGCCTGGCAAGTTCCCGGTACGTCGGGCCCCCCGCCTCCCTCCGCAGTCGCCGAAGGTCTTCCGCCAGCCGTAACAGCGGGCCGTCCCCCGCATCGAGCGGCCGTTCCTTCCTCGGCACCGCCCCACCTCCCCTCCATACGTGGCGCTCCTGCCCGATCGCGCCTTCACTACCCTCTCCGCGCATCCGTGCCGGGAGACTTCCAGCCGCGAGGCGCGGCTGCCGGACGGCGCCGCGCAGAGGGCGGACGGCTCGGAGTGCCGGTGTGAACAGGTGTCGCGCACTGCCGCGCGGGACCTGCGGCCGGGCCGGCCTGCCGACCGGGCCACGCTGACCGCCGAGCCGGCGGTGGCGGAGCAGCGGTGCCCCACCCGACCGCCGCGTCCGCTCAGTCCCGTCGCGCCGCGAAGCGGGCCGGTGCTCGGAAGCGGGCCTTGCGTGCCGCCCGGCGGAACGTGGTCAGCACGGCGGGGCCGGCCAGCAGGACGCAGACGAAGTTGGTGATCGCGCGCCCGGTGTCCCAGCCCAGGGAGGTGGCCAGGTCGAAGGCGACGTAGCGGTGCCACTGCTCGGTGAAGGGCAGGCCCGGGAGGTAGGCGATCGAGCTGTTGGGGTCCAGGGAGAAGGGCCAGAAGGAGAGGTTGAGGAGGAAACCGAAGAGGAAGCCGGAGAGTGAGCCGTAGCCGGCCAGCATCAGCACCTCGCGCCGGCCGCTCGCCCGGGGGAGGAATCCGGCGAGCATGCCGACGAAGGCACAGCCGAACATCTGGTACGGCATCCACGGCCCCACCCCGCCGGTGATCAGGGCGGAGGCGAACAGCGAGGTGCAGCCGAGGACGAAGCCGAAACCGGGACCGTAGACCCGGCCCGCCAGGACCAGGACGAAGAAGACGGTCTCGATGCCCGCCGTGCCGGCGCCGAGCGGGCGCAGGGCGGCGTTGACGGCGGAGAGCACGCCCAGCATGGCGAGTGCCTTGGAGTCGATGCCGCCCTCGGCGATCTCCGAGAGCACCACGCACAGGACGAGGACGAGGAGGGCTCCGAAGATGAGCGGGGGCGCGTAGTTGGCACCGAACGTGCCCGGCGCGACCACGAACGGCCAGAAGAAGGCGACGAGTCCGAGGAAGGCGGCCAGCGCCATGACGACACCGGCGCGCGGGGGCAGCCGGATGGCGGTGCCGGTGCGTGTGCCCGTCGGTGTGCTCATGGCCGGGTCTCCTCGTCGCCTGCGGCCGCTGTCAATCGGCGTGCCACCTGATGGGTCGTCAGGTAGGGCAGTGGGGACAGGATTTTCGCTGTCTGAGGGGCGAACGTGGGTGAGGAGAGGATGACTTCGGCGGTCGGGCCGTCGGCGACGATGTCACCCTCGGCCATGACCACCACACGGTCGGCGGCGCGGGCGGCGAACTCGACGTCGTGTGTGGAGATGACGACCGCGCGGCCCTCCGCCGCGAGGGCGTCCACGATGTCGGTCAGCGCCGTCTTGGCCTGGTAGTCCAGGCCCCGGGTCGGCTCGTCCAGCAGGACGACCCGGGGTGCGGCCGTGAGCTGGATGGCGAGGACGAGCGCGAGTTTCTGCCCCTCGGAGAGGTCCCGGGGATGGGCGGCGTCGTCGATGCCGGGCGCGAGCCGGTCGAGAAGGGCGCGGGCCGTCGGTCCGGTCCCCGACTCGGCGTCGGCCTGGGCGAGTTCGTGTCCGACGCTCTCCAGATAGAGCAGGTCGGCGGGGGTCTGCGGGACCAGTCCGACGAGCCGGCGGGCCTCGGCCGGCGGCACCGTGTGCGGATCCGCGTCGCCCTTCGTCCCGCCGGTCACGCGCACGCGTCCCGCTCGGCGCGGTCCGGAACCCTGGAGGGCCCACAGGAGTGAGGACTTGCCGGAGCCGTTGCGTCCCATGAGGGCGGTGACCTGGCCGGCGTACAGGTCGAGGTCCGCTTCGCGTACGGCGGCGACGCCGTGGTAGGTGACGGTGATGCCGCGCGCGGTCAGCAGCGTTTCCCGGTCGCCGGGCGGGAGCGGCGGCCGCACCGGCGGGGCGGTGCAGTCCGCCAGTGTGGCCCGCAGCGGTGCGGCGGCGCGGCGGGCGTCCCGGATGGACAGGGGCAGCGGGGACCAGCGGGCGATACGGCCCAGTTCGACGATCGGCGGTGCGATCGTGGACGTGCGCAGGATCTCGGCGGGCGGGCCGGTGCGGGCGTGGCCGTCGCCGGGCAGGTGGATGATCCGGTCGGCGTACTGGACGACGCGTTCGAGGCGGTGCTCGGCCATCAGGACGGTGACGCCGAGGTCGTGGACGAGCCGGGTGACGGCGGCGAGGACCTCTTCGGCGGCGGTCGGGTCGAGGGCGGAGGTGGGTTCGTCCAGGACCAGGACACGCGGGTGGGCGGTCAGGACCGAGCCGATGGCGACGCGCTGCTGCTGGCCGCCGGAGAGTTCGTGCAGGGCGCGGTGGCGCAGGTCAGCGAGGCCGAGCAGGTCGAGGGTCTCCTCCGCGCGTTTGCGCATGGTCGCGGGCGGGATGGCCAACTGCTCCATGGCGTAGGCCAGTTCCTCCTCGACCGTGTCGGTGACGAAGCCGTCGATGGGGTCCTGCCCGACCACACCGACGACATCGGCGAGTTCACGCGGCGGGTGGCCGGCGGTGTCCCGGCCGTCGACGGTGACCCGGCCGTACAGCGTGCCGCCGGTGAAGTGCGGCACCAGTCCGTTGACGGCGCCGAGGAGGGTGGACTTGCCGGCCCCGGTGTGCCCGATGACGAGGCACAGCTCCCCCTCCTCCACCGTGAGGTCGACATCGCGCAGGGCGGGTTCGGCCGCGTCCTCGTACTGGACGGTGACCTGGTCGAAGGTGATCACGGGGTGGTGGCTCTCCGGGCGAAGGCGGGGGCGGGGGCGGGTGTGGGCGGTGGGGCGACGGAGCCGGCCGTGCCGGCGAGGAGGATCGCGGCGGTCGGGACGAGAGGAAGACCGGGCCAGGTCAACGGGTAGAAGCTGGGGTTCAGTTGGGCGGGGTCGTAGCCGAGGTTCGCGAAGAGCAGGACGGCGGAGAGCACCCCGCTGCCCGCGACGGCCCACTCGGGCAGGCTCCAGGGGTCGGGGCGGTAGCGGGTACGAGTGACGCGCCGGCCGCCGAGGCGCAGTCCCGCCACGCACAGGGCGGCTCCGGCGGACATCGCCGGGAGGCCGAGGAACGCGGGCGCGGTGGCGTCGAGGAGGCCGTACGCGCCGGCGCACAGGCCGCACATCCCCAGCAGCATCAGCGCGCCGGTCACACGGCGGGAGCGCCGGGTCGCGGTGCCCGCCCGGCCGTAGCCGCGCGAGTCCATGGCGGCGGCCAGCCGCAGGGAGCGTTCGAGGGCGTCCTCCAGGACCGGTACGACGATGCCGCGCAGCGCCTTCGTCCCGTGGGCGCGGGCCGCCCGGAGCCGTTTCGCGCGGGCGACGCGCTGCACGCTCTGCACGAGCTGCGGCGCCACGCTGATCGCGACGGTGACCGCCACGCCGAGCTCGTACAGGGCCCCGGGCAGGACCCGTAGGGCGCGTTTGGGGTTGGCGAGGGTGTTGGCGGCGCCGATGCAGCACATCATGCAGGCCAGCCGCAGTCCGTCGGTGGCCGACGACAGCAGGGCCTCCAGCGACACCGGGCCGCCGATCCGGATGCCCGCGTACCAGTCGGGTGTGGGCAGGTGCGGGAGGGAGAAGAGGAAGTGGTCGTGCGGGGTGATGCCGGTCGCGAAGACGGCGCGGAAGACGACGCGGATCGCCACGACCGTGAGGGCCAGGTACAGGTAGTACTTGAAGCCCCGCGCCCAGGGTGCCTCGGTGCGCCTCGCCGTGACGACGTAGCCGAGGACGGCGAGGACGAGGAACAGCAGCAGCGGGTTCGCGGTGCGGCTGACGGCGGTGGCCAGGGCGAGCGCCCACACCCACCAGGCCACCGGGTGCAGGGTGCGCGGGAGGCGCCGGCCGCCGGCGCCGGGCACCGTGGCGGGAGGCGCCGCCGCCACGGTCGTACGGGCCACCGCGCTCACCCGGCCCGCCGGCGCCGGTACGCCACGTATCCGGCGGCGCCGCCGATCAGGACCACGAGGCCGGCACCTGTGGCCACCGGCAGGAGCGAGCCGGCGTCGTGCTCGGCGTCAGCGGCGGGTTCGGCGTTCACCACCCGCGTGCCGGTGCGGGAGGCAGCGGGCGCGGGGGTACTCGGTTTGCCGGTCGGGGACTTGCTCGGCTTCGGCGCCTTCGGCTTCTCGGACGTCCTCGGCCCCTGCTTCTGCTGGGGCGACACTGTCTTGGACGGAGGCGGGGTCCGCCGCTCGGGAGCCGGTCCGGTGTCGGCGTCCGGCGGCAGCGTCGGCGCCTTGTGGGTGGACGCGGGCTTGCCGGCATCGCCCTGCGGCCGGGTGTTGTGGGCGCGCAGCTGGTCCGGGGTGACCTTCGGGCGGCCTTCGGTGCCCTGGATGTCCGTACCGCCGAAGATCCACAGGTCGACGCTGCCGGGCTTGGGCTTGTAGAGCATCGCGCCGAGCTGGCTGTAGGTCCAGTCGCGGGCGCCCGGGTCGGCGTGCCAGTACGACCAGTAGGCGGAGGCCGGCGGGGTGAGCACGCAGTCGTCCTGGGCGGGCGTCGGGTACTGCCTGCCGCGCTGGAAGCCGCTGTAGCCGATGCGGCAGATGAAGGCCGGGCCGTCGTGTCCGGTGCCGGTGGTGCTCCAGCCGCCCTGGTTGAGCAGCTCGTACCCGGTCGTCGGGGTGGTGCCACAGGAGCGCAGGACCGGACCGCCCCAGTGGCTGAAGTCGACGGCCAGGACGGCACCGGAGGTGCTCGTGCAGCGGCCCATGGGCTGGGGCGCGGCGGCGGCCGGGGTGCCGGTCGCGGCGACCGCCGCGCTCGTCAGGCCGAGTGCGGCGAGCATCCGGAGCAGGCGCCCGCCCCTCATCGCTCGCTCCCCGCATCGGTACGGCGGCGGGCGGCGGTCACCGTGCGCCGGCCGACAAGCACCAGCAGGGCGGCGATCGCCGCGAGGCCGGCGACCTGGACGCCGGTGGCGGCGAGCACCCCGCCACCGCCGTCGGTCCCGGCGCCGGTACCAAGGTCGCCGCCGCCGGACTGACCGGTGGTGACGATGTCCGGGGCGCTCGGCACGGGCTGCGGCGAGGTCCCGGTCAGGCTGCGCTCCAGCCGGCCGAAGGAGATGCCGGTGGAGCCGCCGACGGCCTGGGTGGAGGCACGCAGGTCGGAGCCGCGTTGACCGCCCTTGGCGACGTTGAAGCCGCCGTCCGCGTTCTGCTGGGAGGCGAGGAACTCGCGCGCCTTGGCGATCTTCGCCGCGTACGTGTCCGCGTCCAGGGACAGTCCTTGCACGGCGAGGGCGGCGGAGTTCACCGAGTCGCCGGCGGCGCCCGGGAATCCGCCATCGGCCAGCTGTTCGGCGGAGAGCCAGGTCAGTGCCTTGTCGACGGACTTGTCCGCCTTGGTGCCGCCCGCCAGGTCGAGGGCCATGGCGGCGATGGCGGTGGAGTCCACGTCGGAGTCGCCGGTGGCGGGGATCAGGCTCGGCCAGGCTCCGCTCGGCTGCTGGAGGCTCTCCAGGTAGGCGAGGGGCCGCGCGGCCGCCGTCTTCTCGCCCGCCCGCAGCTGTGCCATCACGGCCAGGGACTGCGCGAAGACGGAGGGGGCGTAGGTGTAGGCGCCCTTCGCGGCGCAGGAGCGGTCGGGAGCGGTGCTCGGCTCGGCGCAGACGGCCTTGGCGAGCGCGGCGACCAGGTCGTGCCCGGCGAAGTGGCGGGGGTCGCGGCCGACGGCCTCGGCGAGCAGCGCGGTCTTGCCGATCGAGCCGCCCGCCGCGTACCGGGTGCCGACGCCGGTCCAGTCGTCGACCGTGCGGCCCTCGCCGTCCTTGCCGCGCTGGTCGAGGAAGTCGACGATGCCGCGGAGTGCGGCGTTGTCCAGTCCGGTGGCGGCGAGTGCGTAGGCGCCGTCGATGGTGAGGCCGAAGTCGGCACGGGCCGATCCGGTGCCGGCGGTGTAGTACCGGCCCTGCTTGAGGCTCGCCGCCTTGGTGAGGTAGGCGACGCCCTTCTTCAGGTCGGGTCCGGCGCCCGGGGCGGGCGTGCTCGTGCCCGGTGAGCCGGTGGGCTCGGTCGGGGGTGTGGTCGGGGGTGTGGGCTTCTTCGTCGTGAGGGTGACGAGGCTGGTGCCGGCGCCGGCGAGGACGGCGGGCGGGGTCGCGTAGAGGGCGGGGTCGGTGTCGCCCTCCTCGAAGCCGAAGCCGCCACCCGTGAGCTGGTGCCGGGACAGCCAGCCGACGGCGGCGTCCGCCCGGCCGGTGGCGCCGAGGGCGCGCAGGGCCTGGGCGGCGTAGGCGGTCGCGGTGACGCCGCCGGTGGTGGCGCCGGTGTAGCCGGGGAAGGCGCCGTCCGTCCGCTGGCCCTTGGTCAGGTAGGCGCGGGCCTTGGTCACCACGTCGTCGTGGCCGCCGGCCCGGTGCAGCACCAGGGCGACGAGTGCGGTGGTGGCGGGGTCGCCGTCGCAGTGCTCGCCGGGACGGATGAGGATGCTGGTGACGCCGCCGTCCTGGCACTGGAGCTGGGTGAGGCGGTCGACGGCGGCCGCCGGGGGCGTGGCGTCGGCGCGCAGCAGGGCCAGCACCGACAGGGCCTGGCCCTCGGTGTACGAGGCGGAGCGGAAGTCGCCCTTGGCAGTGCAGCCGGGGGTGGTGTCACCGGATTCGGGGCCGGCCGCGCACACGTTCTTCGTGAGGGCGGCGAGGAGGTCGTGGCCGCCGAGGGCGCGCGGGTCGCGTCCGGTGATCTCGGCGAGGAGCGCCAGGCGGGCGACGGCGGTGGCGTCGGGCGCCTGGTCGGTGCCGTTGGGGTAGCCGAAGTCGGTGACGTGGGCGGCGAGGAAGCCGGTGATCTTGTCGAGGGTGGCGCTCGTGCCGTCCGTCGCGGCGAGCGCGTAGGCGGTGTCGGCGGTCAGCGGGTAGTTCGCCGTGGTGGCGCCGTCGTCCACGATGCGTTCGCCGTCGGTCAGGCGGCCCTTGAGCCAGGTCGCGGCGGCGGTCAGGTCGACCTTGCCCGGGGCGCCGGTGGGGGTTTGGCCCGGGTCGGGGGTGGGGGTGCCGGTTCCGGCGGCGCGTACGTCGTCGGGGGTGAAGGCCGGCTCGCCGGTGGTGCCGCCGACGTCGGTGCCGCCGTAGACCCAGGCGTCCACGTCGCCGTCCTTCAGTTTGCGGTCCATGGCGCCGTACTGGCTATAGGTCCAGTCGTCCTGGCCGGGCGAGGCGGTCCAGTACGACCAGTAGGCGGTGGCCTGCGGTGTCAGGACGCAGGGCTCCTTGTCCGGAGTCGGGTACGGCGTACCGGAGTTGAAGGCTCCGTATCCGATGCGGCAGATGAAGGCGGGGCCGTCGTGCTGGGTGCCGGTGGTGCTGAAACCGGCGTCGTGCAGGAGGTCGTAGCCGGTGGTGGGGGTGGTGTCGCAGCCGCGCTCGACCTTGCCGCCGAACGGCCCGAAGTCGACGGCGACAACGGCGCCGTGGCTCGCGGTGCAGTCACCGGTGCCGTCGGCCGCGGCCGGGGGTGCCGTGAGGAAGGTCACGCAGGCGGCCAGGAGGACGAAGAGGGCCGATGCCCACGCCAGCACCTGTCGCGGGGCCGCTGCCACGGCTCCGCTTCTTCGCTCCACGGTCTCCACCACCACGGCCCCCTCGCGCCTGGCCCGAGGCGGACGTGTACGTGGCAGGGGGCCTCCGGCGCACGGGAGGACCCGGCAGCTCCGGAAGCTGGTCGCACCACGCCGCAGTCCACGACGGCGTCTGTCGCTGATGAACACGCTCCAGGCATTCCGGCTCGCCCGGCGGGACCGGGCCTACGGTTGCGGGTCAGCGCCGGGATTCGACCGGCTTCCCCTGGAACTCCTTGCGTATCAGCCGGATTTGAACACGCTTCACCACGAGCGTCAAGGCTTTCTCCCACGTGGCCGGGCTTGACCGGGGCGGGCGGTGGCGGCCCGAACGGGCGTCGGGTACCGTCCCGGTCTGCCGAGTGGGGGAACCCGGTGGGAGTCCGGGGCTGACGCGCAGCGGTGTGGGACGGCGGAGGGCCGTTCCGAGCCCGAATGCCCAAGCGGTGAAGCACCTTTGGAAGCCGGTCCACGCGTCCCGGACGGCGGCCATCCCCGCTGCTCCGGGCCTCGACCGGCCGGCACCGGGTCCGGCCGGCGTCCTCCATCCAAGGAGCAGGCCATGCCCCGTTCGCTGTCCCACCGCCGCACCGCCCTCACCGTCGCCGCCGCACTCGGCGCCTTCGTGCTCGGCACGGTGCCCGCGTCGGCGACCTCCACCCCGGCCCAGATCGCCACGTCCAGGACGAACGGCGTCACCTACCTCAAGTCCCTTCAGGCGCCGGACGGTTCGTACGCCGGCTCGGGGCTGTCCAACGAGTGGGCGTTCAGCGCCCTCGCCTCGGCCGGGACCGCCGCCGTGGACGTCACACCCGGAGGCGACACGACGAAGAACGCGAGAACCGTCTACCGCAACCTGCTGTCCACCGCCGGCTGGCCGTCCAGCAGCCCCGTCGTCACCGACTACGAACGCGCCGCGCTGAACGCCTTCGCCGCCGGCATCGACCCCGCCCGGGTCTCCGCGTCCCGCAACCTGATCGCCGACCAGTACGGCTACTGGCAGACCGCCGAGCCCGGCTACTTCGGTCCGTCGGCGAACTTCAACGGCACCGTGTTCGCCGCGCTCGCCCTGAACGGGGCGAAGACCCAGTCCGGGCAGGCCCGTATTCCACAGGCGCTGCGTGACGCCGTGGTGACCCGGATCCGAGCCAACCAGCACAACGACGGCGGCTGGAACTACGGCAAGGCCGAAGGAAACGCAAGCCAGTTGGCCACCGCGAGCGACATCGACATGACCGGCGCGGCGATGGCGGCGCTGTGTGTGTCGGGCGTGCCGAACACCGACACCGACATCACGCAGGCCAAGGCGTTCCTGAAGAGCAAGCTGGTGCCCGGCAGCGGTGCGTTCAACGCCATGTTCGGCATCAACACCGACTCCAACGGCTGGGCGGTGTCCGGTCTGAACGCCTGTGGCATCAACCCGCAGACCGGTGACTTCCTCACCTCCATGGGCAAGACGCCGGTGGACTTCCTGATCGCCCAGCAGTTCAACCCGGGCGGCGGCTTCAAGTACCTGCCCTCCGACACCTCCCCGACGGCGTACTCCTCGATCGACGGGCTGCGAGCCGTCGCCGGCGGCGGCTTCACGGCCGCCCCGCCGGTCCCCACCACGCCGGGCGCACCGCAGTGGGTGGCCCAGTCCTCCCTCACCTCCGGTACGGCCACGAAGCTGGCGCTCACCGTGGACGACGGCGCGGGCGGCCTGAAGGTGTGCTCCGTGGCCCTCACCCCGACCGGCTCCACCACGACGCTGGGCGCCGTCCTCGATGCCGCGACCGGTGCCGCCACGCCGTCCGGCTGCGTCACGAGCGTCACCCCGGCCTCCGGCAGCGGAACCGTCACGGCCGTCAACGGCAAGGCCAACAGCGGATCGAACACCTGGAAGGTGAGCATCGACGGCTCGGCGTTCAGCTCCGCGACGAGGGGCACGGCCGTGGGCGTCGGTGACACGATCGCCGTGCGCTGGGGCGCCTGACGGCAGCGGCGGCCGGAAGCGGCGGGATCTACAGTCGGGATATGCGCATCGTCTCCCTGCTGCCCGCCGCGACCGACATCGTCGCCGAACTCGGACTGTCGGGCCAGTTGGCCGGCCGTACCCACGAGTGCGACTGGCCACCGCGTGACGTCGCGCCGGTACCCGTGGTGACCGGCGCGGACCTCGATCAGAACACGCTCACCAGCAGGGAGATCTCGGACGCCGTCGGCGGCTCGGCGCATGCGGGTTCGTCGCTCTACACGCTGGACACGCGGGCCCTCGCGGAACTGCGCCCCGACATGGTCCTCACCCAGGACCTGTGCGACGTGTGCGCGGTGTCGTACGAGAAGGTCAGCCGGACGGTACGCCTGCTGGACGCCGGCACCCGGGTCCTCAGCCTGGAGCCGCGCACCCTCGGGGACGTGCTGGACTGCCTGGTCACCGTGGGCGAGTTGCTCGGCGTCCGGGCGCGGGCGGAGGCCAGGCGGGCGGCGCTGCTCGGCCGGCTGGACCGGGTCCGGGACGCGGTCGCCGGGCGCGTGCGGCCCCGGGTGGTGGCGATCGAGTGGCTCGACCCGCTGTGGCCCGCGGGGCACTGGGTGCCCGAGCAGATCGCGACCGCGGGCGGCGAGCCTCTCCTCGCCGCGCCCGGCGAGCACACGAAGCCGATGACCTGGGAGGCGGTACGTGCCGCGCGGCCGGACGTGCTGCTGGTCCTGCCGTGCGGTTTCCCGCCCGAACGCACCCTTCGGGAGACGGAGTTGCTCACCGGTCTGCCCGGCTGGCCGGATCTCCCCGCCGTCCGGTCCGGCCGGGTGTGGGTGCTCGACGGCCCGTCCTACTTCAACCGCCCGGGGCCACGCGTGGTGCGGGGCGCCGAAGTGCTCGCCCACGTCCTGCACGGCGTCCGGGCGGGAGAGCCGGTCACACCGGCCGAGGCACGTCCGTACCCCGGCCGGTGACGACGGGCGGGGTCAGAACGCCGTCCAGGCGAACGCCACCTTGTCACCGGCGTTCAGCTTGAACTGGCAGCCGCCCACCGGGGTGGGGGTCCCGTTGACCGAGATGTTCCAGTAGGCGCTGCCGCCCCCGCTGACCTTCTTGATGGTGTCGACGGAGAAGTCGTCGAACGACGCGTACCAGGTGCCGTCCCAGGTGACGTGCCGCTTGCGCGCGGCGTCGTCGAGGGCCGCCGTCGGCGTGGGTACGGCGGACGGGTTGGCCCCGCCGTTGGTGCCGTCGCATCTGTGCGTGCCGCCGGTCGCGGTGGTGACCTCGTGACCCCGGGTCCTGATCTTCGCCTTGAACAGCACCCCGTCGGGACCCCGCACGGTCAGGGTCACCCGGACCGGGGCGTTCGTGCCGGGTGTGCTCGTGGCATGCGCGACCGCCGGCGCGGAGGCGAGGGCGAGTCCGAGGGCGGTCCCGGCGATCAGGGTTCGGTGTACGGACGTACGGTGCATGGCTGGAGCCTCTCTATGGGGCGGCCCGTAGCCCGTCGCCGTACGCGCGGGGACCGGCACCTGAGAAGCGGGTCCTTTTTCGCGGCGTACGCCGACCGGACACACCGCACCAGGGCCGACCCGAACCAGGCTCTCGGCTCCGCGCTGCAGACCATGACAGTGGGAAGCGATCACGGCACACGCCGGGCATCCCGACTCGCGGCCGCACGGCCGCACACGGTTGCGGGTCAGCGCCGGAATCGCACCGGCTTACCCCAGTCGCGCACCTATGCGGTTGTCGTGCCCACCGTCCGCACGCGCGCCGGACCTCGCCGGGTGACGCCCGGTCAGATCGAGCGCCTCACGCAGCTCGCCTACGGGACGATCCTCGCGAATCCCCGAGGAGCGGTGGCCCGGTACGCCGACGTCCCGCCTCCCCCGGTCCAGAGCGTCACCCCACGGCGCGTGGCTCCCGCCACTGATCTCTCCCGGCCGGGAGTCGGGCATCCTCGTCTCGAACGGCTTCCCTCCTCGGCGGCCCCACCCGGCTTCGGCGTCCGGTCATGGTGGACAGGTGAGTGAGGAAGGCGCTGTCGTGTCGGCTGACGGGCTCTTCGGCATGCAGCCCACCCTGACCGACGCGTTCTTCCACCTCGGCTCGCGTTCCCCGGCGGTGCGGGGCGACTCGGCGACGGCGGGCCGGCGTCAGCGGTCCAGGGCCTGGTCCACGGTGGGGTGGCAGTCGATGACCGCGTCCAGGCCGACGATCTGCACCGTCCGCAGGACCGGTGCCGAGGGGGCGGCCAGGCGCAACCAGCCGCCGGCCTCGGTGAGGGAGCGGTGGGCGCTGATGAGGATGTTGATGCCGCTGGAGTCCATGAACGAGACCCGGCGCAGATCCGCGACCACCCGTGGATGAGCCGTTCCCGAGGCGCCCAGGGCCTCACGCAGCGTTCCGCCCGTGTGGTGGTCGATTTCACCGCTTACGGTCAGGACCCGTACGCCGCCGCTCACGGCGGAGGCCACCAGCAGCGGACCAGCCATCGCGCTGTCCTCCGCCCCGGTCTTTGATCCATCAGTCACGTGCCCGATACTGGCACACCGTGCCCCGCGTCCGAAACGGTACCGAGGCGCTGAGGGTCGTCCCGGGGGCAGGGAATCAGTCGCGCTGGGCCGGGTACGCGCGATCGGGGCGGGGTGTTTTGTGGGCAGAAAGTCGGATCGTTCATGAGGAGGCGGCGGTGACCGACGGTGAGCGGCCGCTCCAGGTGACGGTCGAGCTGGACGGAAGCGGAGCCTGTATCGCCGAAGCACGGCATCTGACCCTCGGCTTCCTCGAACAGGCCCGTACCGACCACTGCCTCGATGTCTCCCAGCGCACCGCGGATCTGGCCCAACTGGTGGTGAGCGAGTTGGTCACCAACGCGGGCAAGTACGCGCCGGGCCCGGCGCTCATGGATCTGCGGGTCGAAGGCGGCATGGTCGAGATCGCGGTGTGGGACTCCGCCCCCGTCCTTCCCGAGGCCCGCGCCGCCGATGCCGGCCGCGTCGGGCAGCACGGTCTGGAGATCGTCAAGGCCGTCGCCCACAGCCTCGAAGCCGAGCCCACCACGGTCGGCAAACGCATCACCGCCCGCCTCCCCCTCGCCGACGGCCACGACACCCCGCTGACGGTGGGTGCGTGACACTTCCCGAGCGGGCTCGCGGGATCTTCGTCTGGCGCATCCCTACTCCGGTGCCGACGCGCGGTCCGAACGATCTGATGGCGGAGTGGCGGCTCAGTTCGCCGTAGTGCTGAAGGGCGACGGCGTGCCGGTTCTCCTCCTGCACCCGCTCCGGCTCTCCCCACCAGCCCGTCATCCGCCACCGGCGCGACCTGCGGCTCGGCAATCGTCGAAAAGGGCATGGCCGCCACCACTCGGCAGGCAGACAGAGACAGCCATCCCAGCGTGCCCCGGAAACAGGACGGCGCGGACAGCAGCGCTCGCCGGGGCTGAACCGTTGAAAGAGGTGTGGTCGTCAAGGGCAGTCGACTACCCGGCGAGACGTGATGCGGGGCTTCAGCCGACCATCGGAGTAGGAAGGGCGGGGCAGCCGTCGAGCCCGGATGCCCTTGGAGGGGCGATTTCCAGACCCATGCCGCCATCGCTCCCGCGATACAGGGCGGACGGTCTCTCGCCCCACCACGGTCGCACGTACATACTCTGCATGGCCTGGGCGGCCGTATCCGGCCCGCATGTGCCCGCGCTGGTGAGGGAGCGCGTTCGAGGCCGGGGACGAGTCCGGGGCAAGGTGGTCGTGCGCCCCGGCCCTTCGGTTCGTTCGGGCCGGCGGCCCCCAGGATCAGGGTTGTCAGCTGCTCGGGAGTCGGGTGACGGTCTCCAGGTAGAAAGCGTCGATGCTCTGGACCGCGCGCTCGAAGTCGTCAAGGTTGACGGGCTTGGTGACGTAGGCGTTGGCGTGCTTCTGGTAGGCGCCGGTGACATCGTCCGGGGCGGAGGAGGTGGTGAGAACGACGACCGGGATGGTACGCAGGTCCGCGTCCTCCTTGATGACCGTGAGCAGTTCGCGGCCGTTCATGCGGGGCATGTTGAGGTCGAGGACGATCAGGTCGGGGCGGGGGCTGGCCGGGTCGCGCAGGTAGGCGAGGCCGGCGACGCCGTCGTGGACCTGGGTGAGATTGCGGGCACCACGGGCCAGGAGGGCGTCCTCGATGAGAAGAGCGTCGGCCTCGTCGTCCTCCACGAGCAGGACGTCGTAGGGGCGGGCAGGGGCTGTCATCATCGGGTACTCCCGGTTTCGGGGCGGACGGGGTTGCTGGTCGAGCAGTCCCGGCCAGCGGCGGCGGGCGCCCTGGCGGGTCATGTTGGAAGCCCGGCCGATCTGGGGGTAGCCGGCTCCAGCGCCCGCGGCCCAGTGGGCTGCTTGTGCTTCCAGTTCCTCCACCGCCCGCTTCAGGTGGGTGAGCAAATGGAGGTGTGCCAGGGCGGTCGCCTGCTCACGGGTGTGCTCCACGGGGCCACGCTGGAGCACACACATTTCCGACACGAGTTGTGTGACGAGTTCGTCGACCTCGCGAATCGTGATCTCCGCGATCTCGTCGTCGGTCATCCGTAGAGAGAAGTGGATGCCTGGCATACGGCTCACTGTATGACCACTTTCTCCTCGATGACAACTGTCGTTGTCATGCCAGTAGAGTGTGTCCGCCGCGGACACGTCTGGGCGGCCACCTGAGCGAGGAGTACCGAGGATGACCGCAGGTCAGGCACGCCGGAAGATGGCCGGCCGCGAGGCGAGCCCAGCGCACTGGACGACCCGCCACTGGCTGCGTGCCGGCATGGGCACGGCCCTTGTCGTACTGATCCTTCTCGGCGTTGTGGGAGTGTGGGCGATGGCCCGCGCCAGCTCGATCACCGACGAACTCGTCAACACCCGTTCCCCCTCGCTGACGAACTCCATCCGGCTGGAGACCGCGCTGGTCAACCAGGAGACCGGCGTCCGCGGATACGGCATGACCGGCCAGGAGCAGTTCCTGGAGCCCTACCGGCAGGGACTGGCCGAGGAGAAGACGGCCGTCGGCACGCTCCGCCGGCTGCTGGCCGGCAACGCTCGCGGCCGGGCCGACCTCGCGGCCGTTCTCGGCCGGGCGCAGACGTGGCAGCGGCGCGTGGCCACCCCGGTGTCCAGTGCTCCCGCGGGTGCTCCGGTGCAGTTGGCCACGGACCGTGCTGCCGAGGGCAAGGCCCGCTTCGACCACCTTCGGCAGGCGATGACGGCCCAGCAGGACCACTTCCGTCAGGCCCGTGTCGACGCCGTGGACGACCTCACGGCCGCGCAGCGGCTGCGGAACTGGGTCTTCACCGCCATCGCGCTGGTGATCGTGCTGATGGTCGCGGCCGTGTCCGAGGGCCTGCGCCGCGGTGTCACCACCCCGCTGGGCCGCCTCAGCGAGGACGCCGGGCGAGTCACCCGCGGTGACTTCACCCACCCCATCACCGCGTCCGGACCCGCGGACCTGCGCCACCTGGGGTCGGACATCGAGTCGATGCGCCGCCGACTGGCAGACGAACTCACCGTCAGCGAGCGCCGGCGCCGGCTCCTGGACGAACAGGCGGTCGATCTCAGGCGGTCCAACGAGGAACTGGAGCAGTTCGCCTACATCGCCTCCCACGACCTGCAGGAACCCCTGCGCAAGGTCTCCACCTTCACCCAGATGCTCCAGCGTCGCTACGCCGGCCATCTCGACGCCCGCGCCGACCAGTACATCAACTACGCCGTCGACGGCGCGAACCGCATGCAGGTCCTCATCAACGACCTGCTCGCCTTCTCCCGGATCGGCCGCGTCCCCCACGACACCGAGTCCGTCGACCTGAACGCCCTCGTCGACCTGACCTTGGACACCCTCAGCGTCTCCATCGAGGAAGCCGGCGCCCGCATCACCCGCGACGACCTGCCCGTCGTCACCGGAAGCAGCAGCCAACTCGGTATGCTCTGGCAGAATCTGCTCTCCAACGCCGTCAAATTCCGGGACCCCGACCGCACCCCCGAGATTCATATAGGCGTGAGCCTCGAAGACACCCTGCTGCGCTTCACCGTCACGGACAACGGCATCGGCGTCGATCCGGAATACGCCGACCGCATCTTCGTCATCTTCCAGCGCCTGCACACAAAGGACCGCTACCCCGGAAGCGGCATCGGCCTCGCCATGTGCAAGAAGGTCGTCGAACACCACGGCGGCACCATCTCCCTCGAACCTCCCACCGGACCCGGCACCCGCATCACCTTCACACTCCCCGCCGGCGAAGGCACGCGCCAGCCGTAGACAGCCCTGCCACCGGCCAGGTGCGACCAAGCAACAGACCCGCTCAGGCCGTGTGCGAAGGTGTGCGGCGCCCCGAACCACCTCCTCAGGCGCAATCCCCTGGTCGTGCGCCCTCTCGGTCGCGTGATGCGTCCTGGGGGAGGCGGAGCGGCTGGTGAGCGGCCAGGAATTTTCCTCGCCTCTTCTATGTATCGGATCCGGAACATGGGGCAGTCGGAGCCCTGAGGGTGAATCACAGAATTCCAAGTCCTCGATATCCGGCCGATTCCGAGCCGTGTGACCTGAGCCGTACCCATCTCGAAGAGGGAGCCGCTTCATGAGTGACAACATCTGGGGCTACCAGCCGACCGCCGGCTATGTCGCGGGCACCGACCTGATCGGATACAAGGTCGAGGCCACCGATGGCAGCATCGGCAAGGTCGACAAGCACTCGGACGACGTCAACTCCTCGTACCTGGTCGTCGACACCGGTGTGTGGATCTTCGGCAAGCACGTCCTGCTGCCGGCGGGCACCGTGCAGTCCGTCGACGAGGCCGAGCGCAAGATCTATGTCGCCCTCACCAAGGACCAGATCAAGGACTCCCCGGAGTTCGACAAGGACAAGCACGTCGGCGACACCGGCTACCACGACCAGATCGGCGGCTACTACCAGAACCAGCGCCGCGCCTGACCACAGTCGTACCGCGAAGCGGGGCCGGCCGGGACGTCCCGGCCGGCCCCGCTTCGCGTGCGCCCGGTGGGCCGTGCGCCGACCGGGCGCACGCGGCGGTGCGACCGAACCCTGCGCGGGTTGAGCCGACCAGGCCTTCGGTGTTCGGGCCGCGCCGGCCCCACGGTGCACGCGGGACACCGCCCGTGGGCCGGTCGCGCCGCTCGACGGGCGCCCGGGCCGGACCTCGGATGGTTCAAAGGAGACGGCAGGTCCGGGTGTCCCGGTCCGTCCGGCGGGTAGGCGGTCGCCCATACCACCCGAAAACGTACGGCTTCAGCGCAGCCACCTGCGGCTTTCCGGACGGGGCGACCCGGACGAAGCGGACCGGGGGCGGGCCGGACAACGAGAGGACGTCACACGTCATGGAGAAGTACCGAATCGTCAACCCCGCGACCGGCGAGACCGTGCGGGAGTACCCGACCGCGACCGACGCCGATCTGCGTGCGGCGCTGGAGTCCGCCGACACCGCGCAGCGCGCGTGGGCCGCCCGTGAACCGTCGGAGCGCGCGGCCGTGCTGCACCGGGTGGCCGATCTGTACGAGGAGCGCAAGGAACAGCTTGCCGCAGTCATCACCCGGGAGATGGGCAAGCCGGTCAAGCAGGCCCTCGGCGAGATCGGCACGGTCGTCTCGATCTACCGGTACTACGCCGATCACGGCGAGGATTTCCTGAAGGAGGAGGAGATCGACGTCGCCTCCGGCGGGCGAGCCGTCATTCGCAAGGAAGCGGTCGGCACGCTGCTGGGGATCATGCCGTGGAACTTCCCCTACTATCAGGTGGCCCGCTTCGCCGCGCCGAATCTGATGCTCGGCAACGCCGTACTGCTCAAGCACGCGCCGCAGTGCCCGGAGTCCGCCCTGGAGATGGAGCGGCTGTTCCTGGACGCGGGGCTGCCCAAGGGCGCGTACGTCAATGTCTTCGCCACCAATGACCAGGTGGCGGATCTGATCGGGGACGACCGCGTCCAAGGTGTCTCTCTCACCGGCTCCGAGCGGGCCGGAGCGGCGGTGGCCGAGATCGCCGGCCGGCACCTCAAGAAGGTCGTGCTGGAACTGGGCGGCTCCGATCCCTACCTCGTTCTCGGCGCCTCGGACATGTCCCGGGTGGTGAAGAACACCCTGATGGGGCGGATGGCCAACGCCGGCCAGGCGTGCAACGCCGCCAAGCGGATCATCGCACTGGACGAGCACTACGACACCTTCGCCGAGCAGTACACCGAGGCGGTCCGCGCGATCGTCCCCGGCGATCCCACCGACCCCGACACCTTCATGGGCCCGCTCTCCTCGGACAAGGCCGTGCGGGCGCTGGACGAGCAGGTCCAGGACGCCGTGTCCAAGGGGGCGACCGTGCTGGCCGGCGGTCGGCGCATCGACCGCCCGGGCGCCTGGTACGAGCCGACGGTGCTGGCCGGCATCACCCCGGACATGCGGGCCTACCAGGAGGAGCTGTTCGGTCCCGTCGCGCTGCTGTTCAAGGTCGGTTCCGAGGACGAGGCCGTCGACTTCGCCAACCATTCCCCCTACGGGCTGAGCGCCTCGGTGCAGACCGACGACGCCGAGCAGGCCGAGCGGGTGGCCCACCGGCTCCAGACCGGCATGGTCTTCGTCGGCGGACCGGCCGGCACGGCCGCCGAGCTGCCCTTCGGCGGGGTCAAGCGTTCGGGCTTCGGCCGTGAGCTGGGCCGGTTCGGAATGGAGGAGTTCGCCAACCACAAGCTCGTTCGGATTGTCCGCTGACCGATCGTGTGTCCGGCCTCCTTCTTCGGAAGCTCTCCGGGCGTGCGCCGTCATGATCTGATCGTCGTCGTAGCGGGCACGGTCACGCTCTCATCGACGCCCGCTTCGTCCATCTGGACGTCGCCGTCATCCCTGCGGGCCCCGACGCGGAGCTGCGGCTGATCCGCCGGCCCGGCGTTCGCGACCGGGTCTTCGGCCGTCTCGGCACCGTCTCCGACGACGGCGGGGAGGGCAGGCGGGTCTCGGACGGCGTCACCGTCCCCCGGACGTACGCGTTTCACCGGCGACCGCCGGCGTCGCGTGGAGACGGAGGACGGTCCGGTGGAGGTCGGCGCCGACCGGGTCGTGGTCGCCGCCGGCGGACGGCCCGTCGTCCCCCCGGTCGTCGTGCTCGGCGGCGGATACATCGCCGCCGAGCCGGCCCATGTCTGCCACTCCGCAGGCAGCCACGTCACCGTCGTCGGACAGCAGGACCGGCTGCTGGGACAGCAGGACGCGCTGGTCCCCGACGCCATGCGTGTCCCCTGGGACCTGTGTCTCGGACGCGAGTTGACCGGGGTGTCCGGCGAGCCCGGCAAGCTGCTCCCCACCCTGGACCACGGCGCGGAACCGCGGGCCGTCACCGGGCGTTGCAGCTGGCCGTTTCGGGGGTCCCAGCAGGTCGGCGTCCTAGGGGACCCACTGCTGCCGGGGTGTTGCACGGCAACGCTGCCGTCCTTCGGCAACGCCGCACGGGCCCCTGCGTCGGGGCTGCGCGGTACGGCCCAAAGGCACGTTCTTGCCGAGTTGACGCGGACACCATGAGGGCTGAATCCGGCGGTCCAGACGCGGGTCAAGGCGTTGAGGGCGGCTGTGCCCACGCGGTGGCCGAAGGCTCCTGGGACGCCCGTCGAGACCGCCATGAGGGTGACGTCGACCATGCTGCCGGCCCGATCGGCGCTCATCGCGGGGACGAGGGTGCCGGTGCTGTGGCCCGGCCGGTGGCGCCGGGCGAACCGCAGAGGTCGGTCCGTGCGCACGGCACAGGGTGCAGGCCACCTGACGATCTGTGCCATCGCGGAGAGACGAGCGGCGCGTCAGGGCCCACCGTGCCGGAGTCGGCGGGGCCGTTGCGCACGGTGAAGGCCGGACGCGCTGGTCACTGGGCCTCTGGGGCGGTGGTGCCGAGGGCGGCCGGGGATTCCGCGTCGGGGATGAGGAGATGGGGAGTGCCGGTGCCGTCGGTGGGGACCGCCCACACGTCGGCGCGGCCCCGCCCTCGTGGCAGGGCGTAGGCGACGGTGTGCAGGTCGGTCCAGGCGGCTTGGTCGTCCACGCTGCGGGTCTCGGCGAGCGGGGTCACTCGGTGGGTCGCGAGGTCGAGGACGGACAGGCGCCAGCCGCGGGCGGGGTCACCGTGGCGGGCGGACTTGAAGGCGATGCGGGTGCCGTCGGGCGAGAGCGAGGGGCATTCCACGTTGTCTCTGAGGGCGCGCATGCGGTGGGTCGCCATGTCGCCCGCGACGAGGTAGCGGTGGCCGGCGGTGGACATGGTCGCGTAGAAGTGCCGGTCGTCGGGGGTGAAGGTGACGCCCCAGAAGTTGCGGTCGGCGGCACGGTGGGGTTTGCCGGCGATGGTGACCGGCCAGTCCTCCAGCGTGGGGACGAGTTCCCGGGTGCGGGTGTCGAGGATGCCGGCGCGGGTGGAGAAGCGTCCGCCGTTGTAGGAGTCGCCGGTGACGAAGACGGTCCAGGCTGCCATCCGTCCGCTGGGCGAGAGCCGGGCCCGATTGGGCACGCCGACCAGGGGGATGTCCCGGGTGGTCCGCAGGCCCGTGTCGAGGACAGCGAGCCGATACGTCGTCAGCCCGTGGTCGAGGTGCAGGCACAGCCCCGTGCCGCCGGCCGCGTACACCCTCGCGCACGACAGGGACGAGACGGATCGTCTGCCCGCCGGGGCGGCCGCCGGTACGGAGATCAGACGTCCGTCGGTGCCCGGCGCGGTACTGCGTGCCACGAGCCGTGGCCCCGGGGCGAGCGAGACCCCTCCGGCCCCGGACCGGGCGGGGGACGCGTTCTCTCGGGCGTGGGCGATGGACAGGGCCGCCAGGACAGCCAGTGCGACGACGGCCGCCGCACCCGCGAGCACGCGTGCGCCGCGGAGGTTCATGCGCCGGCTCCCCGGTCCGTGCGGCCCCGCAGAAGGAGCGCCGTGGCGATGAGTGCCAGGACCGTGGCTCCGGCGGCGGCTCCGGTCGCCCTGCCGCTCCCCCAACTGGACCAGGCCAGACCGAAGGCCGCGGAGGAACCGAAGTAGGCGAGGGCCTGGACGGTCTGCACGCAGGCCAGGCCGGTGGTACGCAGCCCGGCCGGCAGGAGGGGGCCGGCCAGGGCCATCAGCACGCCGTCGGTGGCGGCGTAGAAGGCGCCGTAGCAGCACAGTGCCGCCACGGTCACCGGTGCGCCGGACAGGGGAGCGCACAGCAGCAGGTAGACGCTGAGGAGGGCGCCGTAGCCGGCCATCAGCACGGTGCGACGGCCGTACCGGTCGGCGAGTGCGCCCAGCGGCGCGGCGAGGAGGAGGTAGACGAGGTTGGTTCCGACCGCCATGAGCGGGAACCAGCCCGTGGGCATGGACTGGCGTCGCATCAGCAGCAGGTAGACGAAGCCGTCTCCGACCGTGGCCATGCCCAGCAGCCCGGCGGCACAGAGCAGCCTGCGCAGTGGCGCGGACCGCAGCAGCGCGGCGGCCTTCCGGAGGCTGACGGCGGCCGGGGGGACCGGGCGCTCGTCGTGGTGGTCGCGGGCGAGAGCGGCCAGGGCCAGCAGCCCGGCGGCGGCGACACAGAAGCTGGTGAGGAACAGGGCGTGGAAGGCGGCCGGCGATGCCGTGCCGACGGCCGCGAGGACGCCGAGAGCGGCCAGCGGCCCGGCGAAGGCGCCCATGCTGTCCATCGCCCGGTGGATGCCGAACGCGCGGCCCAGCAGGGGTTCGGGGACCGAGAGGGTGATCAGCGCGTCCCGTGGCGCGCTGCGCAGTCCTTTGCCGGCCCGGTCGGCGACGATGACCGCGCCGAGGGCGGGCAGGGAGGATCCGGCGGCCGCCAGACCCAGCTTGGCCAGGGCCGAGATGCCGTAGCCGGCTCCGGCGACGGCCTTGCGTCTGCGGCTCCGGTCGGCGGCGTAGCCTCCGGCCAGCCGCAGCAGGGCGGTCGCCCCGGTGTAGAGACCGTCCATCAAGCCGTACGCGGCGGGCCCCAGGTGCAGGGCGAGGACGAAGTAGAGCGGCAGGACGGCGGTGACCATCTCCGCGGAGACGTCGGTGAGCAGGCTCACCGTCCCGAGTGCCAGGACGTTGGAGCCGACCGCGGCGACGGTGCCGCGCACGCCCCGGCGCGTGTGGTCGCCTCGGGGTCGGTCGATGGTGGACAGGTACACGGCCGGACGTCGCCTCCTCGGGCAGCGGTCGGGAAGGGGGCGGGCCGGGGGTGGGACGCGTGTGGTGTGCCGCCCCCGGCCGGTGACAGGGAGGCCCTCAGTCCTGAGTGATGCTGAGGTCGTCGACCTGGGCCTCGAAGAGGCTGGCCGTGCCGTCGTCGGCCGCCTCCAGATAGACGCGCACGGACTTGCCCGCGAACGCCGAGAGGTCGGCGGTCGCGGTCCGCCACTGGCCGGCCACCTCACTGGCCGAACCGGTCTGCTCGAACACCGTGGTGGGCGTGGTGCCGTCCAGCACCCGCACCCGCAGGTAGTCGTCTGCACCGGAGTTGTCGCCGTTGGCCACGTTGTAGGAGAACCGCAGCGCCAGTGGACCACCCGTCGGCAGCGTGATCGACGGCGAGAACACCGTTGTCCTGCCGCCGTCCAGGTCGTTGTCCCCATACGCGCTGCCGGCCGCCGCTCCCGTGGTCAGGGCGTACGATCCCGACGCCGCCGGGAGTTGCTTGACCTGGTTGCTGTGCGTGGACGTCGTCTGCCGTGCCACGCCCCGCTCGAACGCCCCGGACGTCGCCGTGTCCGAACCCGCTCCGTTCACCCGCCAGCCCTGGTCCGACTCGAAGTCGTCCGTGAACACCACCGTTCCGCCACCGGACGCGGTGACGGTCCAGGTGAAGGTGGTGGAGGCGGTCGCGCCGGCGGCGTCCTTGACGGTCGCCGTGACGCTGGAACTGCCGGAGGTCGTCGGCGTGCCCGAGACACGTCCGGTCGCCGAGTCGATGGACAGCCCGGCGGGCAGTCCGGCGGCGGACCAGGTGTAGGGGGTGGTGCCGCCGGACGCCGACAGTTGCAGGGAGTCGGCCTGACCGGCTCGGCCGCGGTGGGCGCCTGGATCGGTGACGGCCAGGGCCGAGGTGGAGGACGTCCAGGCGTCGGTGATGGGCGACTTGTTCGCGGCGTTGCCGAGCGGGGTCAGACCGTACATGTCCTCGATGGTGCGCAGCACGTTGAAGTGGTCGATCTGGGTGCCGGACTGGTAGCCGGCCTTGACGTGTGCGCCGACGGCCACGGTGTAGATCTGGTTGACCGAGGTGAAGTTGTCCTCGTCGAAGGTGGCGAGCAGCAGGCTGTTGTGGGTCTTGGCCCACTGCGCGTACCCGTCGAGGTTCTTCTTGATCCAGCCGTCGCCGGTCCCCACGGAGCAGTCGTGCATGTCATTGCACATGTCGGGGATGACGAAGGAGACGGTGGGGAGTTTGCCGTAGTCGCTCGGGAAGGTGGAGTACGGCACGTTGTACGCCGAGCCGCTGACGGTGGGGAAGTCCACCCAGGGGGCGTGCTTGCTGCGGTAGTTGCCGCTGCTGCATCCCGTGTACCCGGCGCTGGGCAGGCCTTCCGAGTATCCCTTGAAGGTGCGGCCCGCGTTCAGGAGTTGTTGTCCGAGGTTGCCGGTCTTGAACTGCGACGTGACGCAGTCGTCGTTGCTGACGCCCTGCTGGGAGCCGGAGAACAGGGAGATGTAGTTCGGCTGACTCGGATGGGTGATTCCGAAGGCGTTGGTGAACAGCGTTCCTTGTGTGGCGAGGGAGTTGAGGTAGGGAGCGCTGGAGCCGCCCTTGATGGTCGAGTAGTTCTTGTTCTCGAACATCACGACGACGACATGGTCGAACTGCGGCACGGCCGAGGCGACGGGTGTGTCGGCGAGGTGTCTCGCCTGGTGCGAAGGGAGCATGCCCAGCGCCGTCACGACGGTGAGGACCGTGGCTCCGGCCAGGGTTGCGATGCGGGATGACCGCATGTCTGGTGACCTCCTCGGAGAAGGGATGGGTCGCCGTGGGGGGCGCGCTTGTTTCTCCGTCCACGGCGGGCGGCGAGAGTGGCAGGGGTGGCGGGAGTCAGCTCCGGGTGAGGTCGGGGTCGCCGACCTGGGCCTCGAAGAGGACGCCGGCGGTGGCGATGCCGCACGGCGCGCTGCCGCTCGTCGTGGCGACGTAGCTGGGGCGGTGGTCGAGGAGCGGGTCCCGCTGGTCGATGCGATCCGGGCCCCGGGACGGCGGGTGTGCCCGGGGGCGGAGCCGTGGATCTCCGCGTCCTGTTCCACTTCCACGGGGGCCACGTTCGGATCGGCCTCCGATCCGACGGGCCTGCCTGGCGGTCGTCCCGGCGGCGTAGCCGTGCGTCAGCGTCGCGTCGCTGTGGCGGATGCGCGCGCCGAGGGCGTGGATGATCCGGGCGGCATTGTCGCGTACGGAGGTGACGGACGACTTCGTGTGCCTGAGCGTCACGAGGTGGTGGGCGGCCGAGGGATCGGCGCCACCGCGGACACGGACGGGTGCGAGATCCGGCGTGGCGTGGGGCACCGGCACAGGGGAGGTGGTGAGAACGGCCGCGGAAGGGACGGCCGGAACCGGTATGCGGGCAAGGGACATCACATCGGCTCCAGAAAGGGGAGGGCTCTGGTCCGCGAGCAGGGGGCCGGCTCCGCATGTGTACACCCGCGCGGGCACACCGGGTGGCCAGGCGTCGCCAGTTGCCAGAACTGGCCAGTCGAGAGCGAAACCGCGGTCCCGCGCTGCCTCGGCCGGAGATCACCGCCACCGGGCCCTTTGCGGCGAGGGTCCGGGCGTGCCAGTATCTCGGCCTCGATTCACCGGAGACGCACCCCTCCCCGCTTTCCCGCGTGCGCCTCCGCGCCGACGTGAGGGGGCCTTCATGGGCGACGACGACCTGGCCGGGCATCTGACCCTGCTCGGCCTGACCCCCGAGGAAGCCGGGACCTATCTGGCCATGCTCCGCACCGGTCTGACCAGTCCCCTCGCCCTGGCCGAGCACCTCGGCCGGCCATCCGGGGAAACGGCACGATGCGTCGGCCGTCTCATCGAAGTCGGACTGGCTTCGGCGCTCGGGTCCGACGGCGTGAGCGCTGTGCCGGTGGACCCGACCATCGCGTGGGACCACCTCACCCACACCAGGGCCGCGGAGCTGGAGCTGGCCCACGCCTCGGCCGTCAACGCGTATCGGGATTACCGGCGTTCGGTGTCCCCGCAGTCCACCGAGGATCTCGTCGAGGTGATCACGGGCCCCCGTATCGCCGACAGGATCCTGCGTGTGGAGGGTACGGCGGACTCCCAGGTGCTGCGGTTCGACTCACCGCCTTACCACATCCCGGCGGGCGCCAATCCGACCGAGCTGGACAATCTGGCACGCGGCGTGGAGTACCGGGTCGTCTACTCGAAATCCGCCGTGCAGAACCGCTCTTACTACGCGTCCAACATCCAGCCCTGCATAGCGGCGGGCGAGCACGCCCGGGTACTGCCGACGGTGCCGGTGAAACTGACGGTGTTCGACCGTCGCCTGGCCATCGTGTCGATGTCCTTCGTCGAAGCCGAGGTCAACGACTCCCTCCTCGTGGTACGCCCCTCCAGCCTGTTGTCCGCCCTCGCCGGGCTCTTCGAAGCCGCCTGGCGGGCGGCGTACCCGATGCACGTCGGCGACCGGGTACCGCTCTCGCTGCGCCCGCTGCACCTGCGGATACTGGAGCTGCTCGGTACCGGCGTCAGCGATGACACCGTCGCCCAGTTGCTCGGGATCAGCCGGCGTACGCTCTCCCGCAACCTGGAGCAGCTCAACCACCAGGCCGGGACCAGCAGCCGGTTCCAGCTCGCACTGTACGCCGTCCGGAACGGGTGGATCTGAACCGAACGCCGACCGGGCCGGCCGGCGGAGGCGACCCGCACCGAGGGCTCCGAGGACGACCCGCGAGGGGCCGTACCGAGCCGGAATCGGCCTACCCGGAGTGCCGAACCGCTGTACGCGTCGGTCACGGCCCCCGGAAATCCGCCGGCCAGACCCACGAGATGCCGTGGACGCCCGGCGTCGCGTCGCTGACGACCATATGGGTCTGCTGGAAGTCGTCGACAGGAATGCGACGGATCTTCTCGGGTTCCGCGCCCAGTCGACGGCGGTAGTGGACCGAGCAGTGTGTGGGCACGGCCTCGGGGTGGAAGCGGATCTGCATCACAAGGTCCCGCAGGCGGGCTTTGACCACGCGTTCCTGGCAGTGGGCGGCCGGTGCGCCGGCTCCTCCCATCGGCATCTCGTACTCGATGATCGAGGTCTCGCCTCGGGCCAGGGTCCGCCCGAACGTGAATTCCACGACGAGGCAGTGGGAACGGGGTGCGAAGGAAGACGCCGCGAGTCCCCCGGAACGCACGACGATGCCGCCGCCGGGGTCCTGGCCCTCGTCGAGTTGGAAGACTCCGGTCATCCGGTCGACGCCGCTGCGCACCGCACGCATGACATGGGTGACGGCGAGCCTGCTCACGCGCCCTTGCTCATCGAGGTGGACCACATCGCGGATGCCGATCGGCCGCAGGTCCTCGTTCAGTCGCTCGACCGGTTTCCCCAGGGCCAGTTCGGCCGGCGAACCGGTTCCCAGAAGGCGGCGCATGGTGGTCGGATCGGCCGGCGTGAGCAGTCCGGCCCCCCGCGGCGGAGCGGGACTGAGCACGGTGGTCAGGGTTCCGGGAGCCAGGCCGAGAATGGGTTCAAGCTCCTCCACGGCCCTCAGGGAAGCCGCCTGCTCCGGACGGCGTCGACCACGCTGCCAGCAACTCAGCGTCGCGACGCTGAGGGAGATGCCGCGGTCGGCCAGGCGGGTCGTGACACGGTTCAGTGACAAGCCGCTCCGCTGCAGCCCGGTTTTCAGCGTACGGGCGAAATCGTCCGGGCCAGGTGTCGTCTGCTGGGACATCGGTTCCCCCGTCGATCGGTGGTCTCCGGCTCCGAGCATGATGGACCACGCCCGGGATCCGACCGCCCCCGGGGCGGCCGGACAGAAGGGCAACCGTGCGGTGGCCCCCGTACGAAGCCTGCCTGCGACGTCGACAGTTGTCGCTTCAGTCGTAGAAAACCGTCGGCTTGCCATGTCTTGCGCGGGCACGGTTTCGGGGGCCACAGTCGTGCTCGGCGTCAGGGAAGCACCAGGATCGGCCGGCCGACACGGTCTCTTCTTCCCGTCCTGGAATCGGCCGCCGTGCGTCCCCGTCCACCGATGACAGGTCCCCGCGCATCGGCCGGCCGTCCCCCCACGCTCCGTCATCGCCTCCCCCCTGGAGTAATCCCGTGAACGTCTTCACTCACCGGTGGACGCTGCTGCCGGCCATCTCGACGGCCGCGATCATGAGCACCCTGGCTCTGCCCCCGGCGCAGGCCGCCGGATCCGCCGCCAAGTCGGTGGAAGCCTCCCGTGTCTCCGCTCTGGTGGCCGAGGTCGAAGGGGCCCTCGGCCGGACACACAGTGCCGGTTCCTACCTGGACCACGGACGCCTGGTTGTCACGGTGACCGACTCCGCCTCTGCCACGCAGGTGCGCGAACGCGGAGCCGTGCCCAGGATCGTGCGCCGCAGCGGCTCGCGACTCGACGCGGCCGTCGCCGCGCTCGCCGGCAACGCCCGCATACCCGGCACCGCGTGGGCGATCGATCCGCGATCCGACCAGGTCGTCGTGTCCGCCGACGCCACCCTCACCGGCGCCCGGCTGGCGGTGCTCACCCGAGTCGTCAGAGCCCTGGGCAAGGCGGTGCGGATCGAGCACGTCCCGGGACGCTTCGCTCCCACCGTCAGCGGGGGTGACCCGGTCTACTTCGGCTCGTACCGCTGCACGCTGGGATTCAACGTCAAGAAGGGCTCCGGCTACTACTTCCTGGACGCGGGCCACTGCGGCAACGACGCCGCCACCTGGTATTCCGACAAGCCCAAGCAGCACCCGATCGGCACCACCGCGGAGTCCAGCTTCCCGGGCAACGACTACGCGCTGGTGCGGTACTCGACCAGTTCCACACCCCCTGGCGATGTGTCCCTGGGCAACGGCAGGTTCCAGGACATCACCTCGGCGGCCACTCCCCTGGTCGGCCAGAGCGTCACCCACAGCGGCTCCACGACGGGCGTGAGCACCGGCAGGGTCACGGCGCTCAACGCCACCGTCAACTACGCCCAAGGCAGCGTGAGCGGTCTGATCAAGACGAACGCGTGCTCCCAGAAGGGAGACAGCGGCGGTCCCCTGTTCTCCGGCACGACCGCCTACGGCATCACCTCCGGCGGCAACCTGTCCTGCGGTTCGGGCGGCGTCTCCTACTACCAGCCGGTCACCGAGGCCCTCCAGCGCTACGGCGTCGAGGTCTACTGACCTCTCTCACCGACCGGTTGACGCGCAGCGGGCACACCCGGCCTCTCCCCCAGCCGCCCCCAGCCATCTCACAGCCGAAGGACCTTTCATGCTCTTCACCAAGCGAACAGCGCTCACCGGTCTTCTGGTCTGCGCGGCCGCCATCGCGACGACGCCGACGACGGCGCCGGCCTGGGCGTCGTCGGCCTCCCAAGTGGCCGCCGACGGCGCACCCAGCGAAAGCCAGTGGCTCTCGGACGTCTCCCCTGTCGCCTCGTCGCTGGGGAACTACCTCGACCAGCGCCTCGCCGGCGCCCGGAGCAGCGACCGCCTCGCCGTCGTCCTGGACATCGACAACACCTCGCTTGCCACCCACTACGAGCCCGGCAAACCGGTCCAGGCGATCCTGGGCGCCACCCGGTACGCACACCAGCACGGCGCCGCGATCCTGTTCGCCTCCTACCGCGACGCCGGCAGCCGCGCCTCCACCACCCGACAGCTGCGGTCCGCGGGATACACCGTCGACGGACTGTGCCTGAAACCCGAGAGCGGCCACCCGGACAAGGCCACTGTCAAGCTCGGTTGCCGCAAGCAGTACGAGAGCCAGGGCTTCACCCTGGTCGCCAATGTGGGCAACCGGTCGACGGACTTCCAGGGCGGCCACTACGAGCAAGGGTTCAAAATCCCCGACTACGACGGTGCCCTGAGCTGAAACCGGGCGGGGCGGGGCCGCGCCTGCCCGTCGGACGACCTGTCACCCGACCACGTCGCCGTAACCGGCTCCACCGCCCGGTGCGCCGCTCGCACGCCACACCTCGTCCACGCCCTCCGCCGCGTCTCCTCCGCACATCGCTCCTCTCCCTCGAAGGGGAAACCTGATGCACCAGCACGTTCGCAAGCCGAGGACGCTCACACTCCCTGCCTGCGCGGCAGGCGTCCTGACGGTCGCCGCTCTCACCCTCACCGGGCAGGCCCAGGCCGGCACACCCCATTCCCTTCCCACCGCACCGGCACTCGACTGGCACCGGCTGTGTGCCGCGCCCACGGTCGCTGTCGCCTCCTGCGACGTTCTGAAGGTCGACAAGCCGCACGAGCGGATCGCGGCCTTCGGCGTCACCGCCGGCGCCGCACCCTCCGGATACGGGCCCTCTGACCTGCAAAGCGCCTATCACTTGCCGACGGACGGCGGTGCGGGTCAGACGATCGCGGTCATCGACGCCTACGACGACCCCGACGCCGAGAAAGACCTCGCGACCTACCGCAGGCAGTACGGCCTGCCCTCCTGCACCACGTCCAACGGCTGCTTCCAGAAGGTCAACTCCTCCGGACGCACCAGCCCCCTGCCGTCCCGGGCCAGTGCCAACCAAGGGGCCGAGGATTCCCTCGACCTGGACCTGGTCTCCGCCGTCGCGCCCCGGGCCAGGATCCTCTTCGTCGAGGCGTCGAAGGGCACCATGACCGAGATGGGCAAGGCCGTCAACGAGTCCGTGACGCTCGGAGCCAAGTTCGTCTCCAACAGCTACATCTTCAAGGAGTCCTCGTCCGATCCGACCTACGACAGGCAGTACTACGACCACCCAGGTGTCGCGGTCGTCGCCGGCACCGGTGACTGGAACTACGCCTGGGGGATGGGCTATCCCTCCAGCTCGCCGTACGTCACCTCGGTCGGCGGCACCTCGCTGGTCAGGTCGTCCGGTGAGCGGGGCTGGAGCGAGACCGTATGGAACAGCAAGTCCAACGAGGGCACCTGTTCGGGATGTTCCGCGTTCGAACCGAAGCCCGCCTGGCAGAAGGACACCGGTTGCGCCCAACGCATGACCGCCGATGTCGCGGCCACGGCCGATCCCGCCGATGGCGTGGCCGTCTACGACAGCTACCAGAGCGGCGGTTGGGGCATCTACGGCGGGACGAGCGCGTCCACTCCGGTCATAGCCGGCGTCTACGCGGACGCGGGGACGCCTTCACCCGGCTCGAATCCCGCTTCCTTCCCCTACACCGACCCGGCCGATCTCCATGACGTCACGGCCGGGAACAACGGCAGTTGCTCTCCGGCCTACTTCTGCACCGCTCAGCCCGGCTACGACGGTCCCACCGGGCTCGGCACCCCGAACGGTACGGGTGCCTTCCACGGCTGATCGTGGCCACCTCTCTTCAGGGCCCCGGGCGTACGAGGCGGCCAGGGGCCCTGAGGTGCGGGGCGTCCGACCGGGACTCCGCTCGGGGCAGGAGGACGCGCGGCCGGGCCGGCCCCGCGGCTCGACGGGAGGGCAAGGCGGCCCACTCGCGATCCCTCAGCGGAAGGCGGGCTCCGTACGGGACGGGTGGACCGCCATCGCGGGGTTCACCCCTCCAGGACGGCCATCGCCGCGTTGTGACCGGGGATGCCGCTGACACCGCCGCCGCGTACGGCGCCGGCTCCGCACAGCAGCACGTTGGGGTAGGCGGTCTCCACGCCCCACCGGCCCGTGGTCTCGCCCGCGAAGGGGAAGGCCAGCGCGCGGTGGAAGATATGGCCTCCCGGCAGCCGCAGGTCGTTCTCCAGGTCGATGGGCGACTTGGCCTCGACGCAGGGGCGGCCGTCCTCGTCGAGGGCGAGGCAGTCGGCGATCGGCTCGTCCAGCACCGAGTCGAGTTCGGCCAGGGCCGCCTTGGTCAGGGCGTCCCGGGCCGCCGCGTTGTCCTCGACGAACAGGCGGGCCGGGGTGTGCAGGCCGAACATCGTCAGGGTCTGGTAGCCCTGGGCGGCGAGTTCGGGGCCGAGGATGGACGGGTCGGTCAGCGAGTGGCAGTAGATCTCCGACGGCGGCGCGGACGGCAGCCGGCCGCCGGCCGCCTCCCGGTAGGCGCGCCGCAACTGCCCGTACCCCTCGGAGATGTGGAACGTGCCCGAGAACGCCTCCCTGGGGTCCACGGAGGTGTCCCGCAGCCGGGGCAGGCGGCGCAGCAGCATGTTGACCTTGAGCTGGGCGCCCTCGGCGGGGTTGTCGACGGTGTCGCCGAGCATGCCGGCCAGGGCCTCGGGTGAGGCGTTCACCAGGACCTTGCGGGCGCCGACGGTGGCCTCGCCGTACCCGTCGTCGTGGGTGACGAGGGAGAGGCTCTCGTCGGGCTGGATACGGACGACCTCGTGGCCGGTGACGATCTCGGTGCCCGCTTCCCGTGCCACCCGGGCCAGTTCGGTCGTGAGGGCGCCCATGCCGCCGACCGGCACGTCCCAGTCGCCCGTTCCGCCACCGATGACGTGGTAGAGGAAGCAGATGTTCTGGGCCAGGTCCGCGTCGTGGGCGTCGGCGAAGGTGCCGATGAGACCGTCGGTGAGGACGACACCGCGGACCACGTCGTCCGTGAAGCGGTCCTCGATGGCGACTCCGAGGGGCTCCTCGAACAGCATCCGCCAGGCGGCGTCGTCGCCGATCCGGGCGCGCAGTTCCTCACGGGTCGGCAGCGGCTCGGTGAGGGTCGGGAACACCCGCTTGGCGACCTGCCCGGTCGTGCCGTAGAAGTCCCGCCAGGCGGTGTACTCGGCGTCGGACCCGGTGAAGTCCCGGAAGGCGGCGCGGGTGCGCTCCTCGCCGCCGCCGACCAGCAGGCCGGTGCACCGGCCGGCGCGCTCGGCCGGGGTGTAGGACGAGATGGACCGCTTGCGTACCTGGAAGCGCAGTCCCAGGTCGTCCACGATCTTCGGTGGGAGCAGGGACACCAGGTAGGAGTAGCGCGACAGGCGCGCGTCCACTCCGGAGAAGGCCCGGGACGACACCGCGGCACCGCCGGTGGTGTCGAGCCGTTCGAGCAGGAGCACGGAGCGTCCCGCGCGGGCCAGGTAGGAGGCGGCGACCAGACCGTTGTGACCGCCACCGACGATGACGACGTCGTAGACGTCCTTGGAGAGCGCTGCTTCACGAGGCATGTCTCTTGCTAGCACGAGGTACACCCTGATCGACACACGCCGACCCGGCCCCGGCCGCCGCTCACAGCCAGCCCAGGGCCCCGCACACGGCGAGGGCGAGGACGTCGACACCGAGGATGGCGCCCACCGCGAGGGCCTTCGTGCGCACCCTGGGCAGGTCGTGGACGGCGAAGCAGGCGACGAAGAAGGGGGCGTAGCCGATGAGGAGGATCAGCAGCGGGAAGTCGGCCGACCACCAGTCCCAGTCCCAGGTGAGCACACCGGCCCTGTTCAGCAGGATCTCGACGCCCACCGCGGCGGCGGAGTTCAGGACGACCAGGACGGGCCGGTTCGGCAGCCCCAGGATCCGGGTCTCGCGCGGTGGCAGGAACTTCGCCGCGACGATGCCCATGACGGCGAACATGAAGCAGATCTCTATGTTCAGGCCGATGAGTATCTGGTAGGCCGTGCTCCCCCGGGCGCCCCAGACCGGTGCGCGCCCGGTGAAGTGGAAGACGAGCGCGTTCCATGTCTCGTTGAACCAGTCCATGCCCCACAGGGCGAGCCCGGCGAACAGCACGTCCCAGTTCCTGCGCTGCGCTTCGGTGGCGTACGCGTACAGCACCAGCAGCAGGAGCGGGATCACGTACCACTTGAACTGATCGGCGTCGCGCAGGTGTGCAAGCGCTGCTCGGGCGTCGTCGGTCATCGTCTCCCTCGTATGCGGTCGTGCCCGCGTGGGCAGGGGGGCCGGGTGTGCCGCGCCTGGTCAGGCCTTGAGCGCGCGTCCTGTGGTGGCCAGCGCGAGGCGCCGCGGCGCGAGTTGCGCCGCGCGGGCGGACAGCCGGTTGCCGAGCCCGGCGACGATGCTGGCCGGCGTGTTGCGTCGCTCCAGGGCCCGCCGCGCCGCCGTGACCACCTGGGCGGCTGTGGCGACGCGTCCGACGACCGCGTCGCGGGTGCCCACGACGTCGAAGAACTCGGTGGCGACCGGGCCCGGGGACACCGCCAGTACCCGCAGGGCCGATCCGCGGGTCTCGTAGGCGATCGCCTCGGTCAGGCTCAGGACGAAGGCCTTGGTGGCGCCGTAGACGGCCATGGCCGGAGTGGGCTGGTACGCGGCCGTGCTCGCCACCGTCACGAGGGCGCCGCGGCCGTCGGCGGTCAGCTGCGGGAGGAACGCCCGGGTGAGGTCGGCGACCGCGCCGACATTGAGCTGGATCATCCGTGCGATGTGATCCGGGTCCTGCTCCGCGAAGGACCCGTGGCTGCCGAAGCCCGCGTTGTTGATCAGTGTCTGCACCGTGATGCCCCGGCCGTTCAGCTCCTTACGCAGCACGGCGCCGGCTCCCGGGCGGGCGAGGTCCGCGGCGACCGGCGTGGCGGTGCCGCCGTACCGCTTCTCCAGTTCGGCGGCCAGCGCTTCCAGCCGGTCGAGGCGCCGGGCGACGAGTACGACGTCGGCACCTCGCTCGGCCCACTGGCGGGCGAACTCCGCGCCGAGGCCTGAGCTGGCGCCGGTGATGAGGGCGCGGGTCCCCTGGTAAGAGATGGGCATCGGCGGCACTCCGCTTCCGTCGGGTCCGGGCTGCGACGACCCCCGCAATGTAGGCGCGTGCCATCATTGTAGTCAACTGACAAGATCGAGGAGTGAGCTGACAAGATTGCGCAGCGACGAAGAGATAGCGAGGAGAGCACCATGGCCGAAGGCTCCTACCACCACGGCAATCTGCGGTCCGCCCTGCTGGAGCAGGCCGAGGTCGTGCTGGCGCGGAGCGGCGTCGCCGGACTCTCCCTGCGTGGTCTGGCCCGCGACCTCGGGGTCAGCCACGCCGCCCCCACCCGCCACTTCCGGGACCGCCAGGCCGTGCTCGACGCACTGGTGGTCACCGGGTTCACCGATCTCAACCGGCGCATGCGCGCGGCGGCCGGCACCTCGGGCTCCGTGGAGGAGCGGCTGGGGGAACTCGGCCGGGTCTATGTGCGCTTCGCGACCGAGCGGGCCGCTCTGCTGGGACTGATGTTCGCGGCCAAACACGAGGAGGACCCGGGTGAGGAACTCCAGCGACTCGGTCACCTGAGCCTGGAGATCGCCGCCGGCCTGCTCGCCGAGGCGCAGCAGGCGGGAGTCGTCCGTCCCGGCGATCCCGTCCGCCTGGCGCAGGTCGCCTTCTCCGCCGTGCACGGCCTGGCCGCCCTCGCGGTGGGCGGACTGCTCGACGACACCCCGGTGGACGAGGCCACGGATCTGATGCTGGAGGTCCTGCTGACAGGGCTGCGCGTCCCCCGCTGACCGTTGCCGCGCCCTCCTGGTGCCGGACGGCCCCAAGGTGCGCAGGGGGAGCAGCGGGCAGGGGCTCGGTGCCGGTCAGGCGTGGGAGGTGGGCCGGTGGCTCCCGAGGCGGATGAGCGCCCGCTCCTTCGGGTCCGAGGCCTCGCCGGGCGGGTACAGCGACTTCCACAGCAGCGCCGACGCGAAGCTCCGGTACGGCGTCCAGGGAGACGACCTCCCGCGCGTCTCCCCCACCGTCGGCAGGCGGTCCAAGTCCCATTGCCGGCGGATGGCCTCACGGATGCCCCTGTCCTCTGCCGGGAGCACGTCCGGGCGACGCAACTGCCGCATCAGGAAGGCCTGCGCCGACCAGCGGCCCACGCCCTCGACGGTGGTCAGCACGTCGACGACTCCGGCATCGTCCAAGGCCGCCAGGGAGCCGAGGTCCACTGTCCCGGTCGCCTGCTGACGGGCCAGGTCGAGGACGTACCGCGCCTTGGCGTCCGACAGGCCGAGGGCGCGAAGGCGCCGGGCCCCCAGGGACAGGACGCCTTCCGGGTCCGGCACGCCCCGAAGCTCGGCCGCGATCCTGTCGTACACCGTGAACGCGGCGGCGGCGGAGATCCGCTGGCCGACCAGGTGCAGCAGCATGGCGGCGAACAGGCTTGATCCGGTCCGCCCTCCGTCGAACCACACGTAGGGGTCGGGCCGTCCGTACCTCTCGACCAGCTCCGCGAGAACCGGCTCCGCGGAGGCCAACTGCTCGTACTCACGCTGGTACCTGCCCGGCACACCCGCCTCCTCGCCCGGACCTCGGGACAGCGCCCGGCCGCGTCGGCGCAGGGGTTCGACGCCCGGCGAACGGTCCTCGACCTCAGGCTATCCCGACGGGCCGGCGCCGCCGGGGCGGTCACGTCGTGCGGCGTCAGGTCGAGGACTCCATGCCGAGCAGGTAGCGCTTGGCGTCGACACCCCCGGCGTACCGGCCGATGGAGCCGTCCGCGCGCACGACGCGGTGGCACGGCACGACGAGGGGCAGCGGATTGGTGGCACACGCGGTACCCGCGGCCCGTACCGCCCGGGGGCTGCCGGCGGCGGCCGCCAGCTCCGCGTAGGTGGCGGTGTGTCCGTAGCCGATGTCGTACAGGCGGTCCAGGGCGGTTCGGCGGAATCCGCTGGCCAGCGTCCAGTCTAGAGGGACGTCGAAGGTGTGCCGCCGGCCGTCGAAGTACTCGTCGAGCTGCCGGCTGACGACGTCGAGCCGTGCGGGGGCCTGAAGGATGCGCGGGCTCACCTTGTCGGAGAGCTGCTGGAGGGCGGCCTCGTGGTCCTGCGCCGCGAAGGCGACCCTGATGACGCCGCGCTCGGTCGCCGCGAGCAGGAGCGAGCCGACCGGCGTGTCCAGGGTCCCGTAGGCGATGTCCAGGACGCCGGTTGCCTCGGCCTCCCGTCCCAGGCGCGCGTACAGTCGCCCCATCAGGGCCTCGTCAGGCCACGGCACGGCCAGATCGAGCCCGGTGCCGTCCGGATCGGGCGGGTGCGTCGTGGTCACTTTCCCATCTCCTCTGCGTAAGAGCGGCGCAGGTTGCGGATGCCGTCCGCCGCCGCCCTGCGCGCGGCGGCGGCCGTGACGCCGGTGATCTGGGCGATGTCCTTGTAGGGCAGGCCCCCCAGGTAGTGGTAGGCCACCGCGTGTCGCTGCTTCTCCGGCAGGGCCTTCAGCGCGCGCCACAGGTCGGGGTCGGCGTCCTCGGGCCGGCCCGTGCCGGTCGGGGCGTCGGGCAGGGCGGCTACCGGCGCGGGCCTGCGGGCGTTGCCCCGCGCCACGTCGATGGCCTTGCGGTGGGCGATGGTCACCAGCCAGGCCTCCACGTTGGCGTCCGCCGGGAGGTCCGGGTAGGCGCGCACGGCCGCGAGGAACGTCTCCGACCAGGCGTCCTCCGCGTCATGGGCATGCGTCACAGCGCGGACGACTCGGTACACGGTGGGACCGTGCTCGGCTACGACGCGTTCGAACGGCGGCTTGCTCACAACAGGTAGACGCTCCGGTCGCGGGAGATGTGAGGTCCGGTTTCCGAGGGGACGGGTGAGGGAGGCCCGTAGGCCCTCTCCGGTCGATGGGCGGGGGCCACGGCCGTCAGTCGCAGGGTGCCCCGGCGAAGCGGACCAGGCGCTGCTGCATCTCGGGGTACGGCGTCGCGGCCGGCGGGGTCCCGCCGTCGCGGACGTCCGTGGCGGCCCGCACGGCGGCGTCGATGGCGGCGCGGTACGGCAGGGACCCGGTGCTGACGCGCCTCACCCCCAGCCCGGCGAGTTCTTCGAGGGTGAGTGCGGGGTGGGCGAGGACGTTGAGCGGGGCGTTGATGCCGTCGGCCAGCGCCCGGATGACGTCGGGGTCGGTGGCGCCCGGGACGAAGACGCCGTCGGCGCCGGCGGCGACGTAGGCGCGGGCCCGGTCGAGGGTCGCCTCCACCGTGGCCTGCCGGCCCAGCCAGTAGGTGTCCACGCGCGCGTTGACGAAGAGCGCGGGCGCCCGGTCCTTGATGGCCGCGACCTTGGCCGCGTACAGGTCGGGGGCGACGAGTTCCTCGCCGGAGCTGTCCTCGATGTTGACGCCGTCGGCGCCCAGGCCGGCGGCGTGGTCCGCGACCCGGCGCGGGTCGTCGTCGTACCCGTCCTCGATGTCGGCGGAGATGTAGACGGGCAGGGGGGCGAGCCGCTGCACCAGGTCGCGGGTCGCCGCCCTGGACGTGCGGCCTCCGTCGGGGCTGCCGCCGGCCGCCGCGACGCCGAAGCTGGTCGTTCCGATGGCGGGGAACCCCGCCGCGGCGAAGGCGAGGGCCGAGGCGACGTCCCAGGCGTTGGGGAGCAGGAGGGGAAGCCTTCCTCCGTGGTGGAGGTCGCTGAACGTCATGGCCTCTGTCTCTCTCCGCGGGGACCGTTCGGCGGACACATACTGCCGCACGGTTCCCGTCGAACTCCCGCAGGTGTCGAGAGCCGTCTCCGCGGACCTCACATTCCACCGCGCCGACGCGTCTACTCCATGGACGCGCGACAGACCCCCGTGATCTTGAGGGGCCGCGGGAACCCAGGAGGAAGAACATGCGCACGCACACCCTGATCGAGTCGCCGGTAGGGCAGCTCACCGCCGTCGCCGACGGGGGCTCGCTGGTCGGCCTGTACTTCGAGGACCACAAGGGCGGCCCTGCGGCCGACTCCCTCGGGACACGCACGGCCGAGGGCTTCGACGAGGTGCGCCGGCAGCTCGGCGAGTACTTCGCCGGCCGGCGCGCCGAGTTCGACCTGCCCCTCGCCCCGCAAGGCAACGCCTTCCAGCGCAAGGTGTGGGACCTGCTCGCCGAGATCCCCTACGGCGAGACCCGTTCGTACGGGGACCTGGCCGGGGAACTCGGCGACCCGGGCTTGGCCCAGGCCGTCGGTGCGGCCAACGCGAGGAACCCGATCTGCGTCGTCGTGCCCTGCCACCGGGTGATCGCCGCCGACGGGAGCCTGCGGGGCTATGCGGGAGGGCTGGAGCGCAAGCGCTACCTGCTCGGGCTGGAGGAGCCCGCTCCGGAGGCGGACGCCCGCCTGTTCTGACCCGCCCCGGTCCCGGCCGTGCACGCGGGACCTCAGCCGCCCGCTTCCTCCCGCATGTCGAAGGCCTCACGGGCGCGCGTGACGGCGGGCATGTGCTCCGCGGCCCACGCCAGCAACACGTCGACGGGAGGCCGCAGGGTCTTGCCCAGGGGCGTCATGCGATACCTGACCGCCACCGGGCGCGTGGAGACGACCTCGCGCTCGATCACGCCGTTCCGTTCGAGTCGCCGGAGTGTCGCGGTCAGCGACTTCTGCGTGACCCGCGGGATGGCTCGGCGCAACTCGTTGAAGCGGCAGGGGCGTTCGCACAGCTCGCTGAGAACGCTGAACGACCATTTGTCGAGAACCTGGTCGAGCAGTTCGCGGTGCGGGTGGCCGATGAGGTGTCCGCCCTCGGTATCCATGGTGAAACCTGGTCTCGTTGAAGTGTCCTTCTTCCACTAAGTAGCTTACGGATACCTACCACTGAGGGAGACCACTCATGGCTGTCCAGCACTTCACGCCGGAAGGCATGCCGCACCCGGTTCCGTACCACCACGTGGCCGTCGGCACCGGTACGACACACGTCCACGTCAGCGGGCAGATCGCGCGCCGGGCCGACGGGACTCCGGTCGCGCCCGGCGATCTGGCCGGGCAGGTCGCCCAGGCACTGCGCAACACCTCCCTGGGGCTCGCGGGGGCGGGCGCGTCCTTCGGGGACGTGCTGCGTCTGACGTTCTACGTGACCCGGTGGAGCCCGGAGAAGATCGGCGACCTGATGGCCGGCGTGGAGGCCGTCGCCGACGAGATCGGGCTCCCGCTCCCCATGCCGCCGGCCTCTCTCATCGGCGTCGAGTACCTCTTCGAGCCGGACGTGCTCGTGGAAGTCGAGGCGACCGCACTGCTCGGCTGACCTGCGGGGCGCGCCTCCCGGCTGTCGTCGGTCGGCGGGCAGGGGGCAACCGCTCACTTCTCCGTGGCGCGCGGGCGCAGCAGCAGTGCCGCCAGCAGGGCCGTGCCGGCGAGGCCGATCGCGGCGATGGCGGTGACGGCGGTGAAGCCCCGGTCGTAGGCGTGCTGTCCGGCGCGGAGGAGGGCGTCGGCGGTGCGGTCCGGGAGGTGGGGGATCAGCCCCTCCATCGCCGCGAAGGACTGCGCGGCCCTGGCCCGGTCGCCGTGGTCGAGGTCGGCGACGGCGGGCAGGCCCGTGCGGTACGCGGCGGTCAGGACGGTGCCGAGGACGGCCACGCCGAGTCCCGCGCCGAGTTCGAAGGACGTCTCCTGGATGGCGGCGGCCTCGCCGGACCGCTCGGGCTGGGCGGCGCTCATGATGGAGTCGGCGCCCAGGGTCATCACGATGCCCGCGCCGTAGCCCGCGCAGACGAGCGGGGCGAGCAGGACCGCGTAGTGGCCGGTGTCCCCGGTGACGGCGATGGCGGCCATGGCGGCGGCGAACAGGGCGAGGGCTGCCGTGAGCGACCAGCGGTTGCCCCAGCGGTTCGCGGCCCAGGGCGCCGTCACCGCGCCGACCGCGTTGGCGCCGGCCAGCGGCATGAGGGCGAGCCCGGCGCGCAGCGGGGAGTACCCGCCGACCTGCTGGAGCCACTGGGTCAGGAAGAACAGCAGGGCGACGTAGCTGCCGAAGCAGCCGATCACGCACAGGGTGGCGGTGGTGAACCGGCGTTCACGGAAGAGGGAGAAGTCCAGCAGGGGCTCGGGGATACGGCGCTGGCGGCGGACGAACACGTACAGCAGCAGGGCGCCGACGGCCGCGCAGCCGAGGATGACGGCGTTGACGCCCGCGTGTTCGCCGGCCTGCTTGAGGGCGTAGACCACAGCGGCCAGGCCGGTGACGGACAGCGCCACGCTCGCCACGTCCCAGCGGCGCGGGAGCGGGTTGCGGGACTCGGGGATGACCCGGGCGCCGACGGCCAGGATGACGACGATGACGGGCACGTTGATCAGGAAGACCGCGCCCCAGCCCCATCTCTCGGTGACGAGGCCGCCGACGAGAGGGCCGATCGTCGCGCCGACGCTGTGCGCGGCGGTCCAGATGCCGATGGCGACGGCCCGCTCCCGGTCGTCGCTGAAGACGACCCGGATGATCGCCACCGTGGACGCCATGATCATGGCGGCGCCGACGCCGAGCGCTGCGCGTGCCGCGATCAGCTGTCCGGTGGTCGCGGCGAAGGCGCAGGCCGTGGAGGCGAGCCCGAAGGTGAAGAACCCGCTGAGCACCATGCGCCGCCGGCCGATCCGGTCGCCCAGGGTGCCGCAGGTCACCAGCAGCGCGGCGAGCGTGAGGGAGTAGACGTCGACGATCCACAGCAGCTCGGCGGGCGACGGCTGCAACTCCTGGCTCATCCGGGGGACGGCGACATGCAGCACCGTGAGGTCGGTGCCGCACAGCAGCAGGCTGCCGGAGACCACGGCGAGCACCAGCCAGCGCCTGCGGTGGACGCGGGCCGCTTCCTCCGACTTGGCCGGCCGTGCCGTTCCGTCGAGCGTGCGCGGCGCCGCCGGTGCTTCTTCGGGTGACATATTCTCAGTTTCCGGAGGTATCAACTCGGGCCGCAAGTACGGTCATTTCTGTGTCCTAGTGCCATTCGGTATACCGATGGAGGTCAGCGGTGCGTTCCAAGGTCGAGGATTCACCTGATCAGTGCGCCGTCGAGTTCGCGATGGAGATTCTGGGAGGCCGCTGGAAACTGGCCATTCTGAAGCAGCTGGTGTCCGGCACGCACCGGTTCGGCGAACTGCGGCGGGCCCTGCCCGGCGTCACCCAGCGGATGCTGACGCGTCAGCTCCGTGAGCTGGAGGAGGACGGGCTGGTGTCGCGCACGGTGTACCGGGAGGTGCCGCCGCGGGTCGACTACACCCTCACGGAGATCGGCCACAGCCTGGACGCCATCACCGATGAGCTGGACAAATGGGGGCAGTGGTATCGCGAGCAGGTGGGCGGGCCAGGCCCCTCCGACGATGGGCCGTCCGGCTCGCGGCCCCGGGGTCGATAGGGCGGGGCCGGACGGTCCGCGACCGTCACAGCGTCGTGCAGACCTCGTCGTACGGCAGCCGGGGGCCGCGCGGCCGGGACGGGGGGCCGGCGGGTCTGCCGATGTTCACGACGAGCAGGGCGCGCAGAGCGCCGTCCGGGAAGAACTCCCGCTCGACGCCCTTCTCGTCGAATCCGCTCATGGGCCCGGCGGCCAGCCCGGCCGCGCGTATCCCGATGAGGAAATACGCCGCCTGGAGCGCGCCGTTCAGCAGTGCGGAGTGTTCGCGCAGTTCCGCGTCGGCGGCGTAGAGTTCCGCCGCTCCGGGATAGGCCGGGAAAAGCTCCGGGAGTTTCTGGTGGAACCGGGTGTCCACCGCGAGGAGTGCGGTGAGCGGCGCGCGCAGGGTCTTCTCCCGGTTGCCCCGGGAGAGGTGGGGCGCGAGCCTGGCCCGGCTCGTGGCGGAGCGCAGCATGAGCAGTCGTAGCGGCTGCTGGTTGAACGCGGTCGGGCCGTGGCGCACCAGTTCGTGGACGGCCCGGACCACCTCGTCGGGGACCGGTTCGTCGGTGAACCGGTCGGCCGTGCGGGCCTGCCGGAAGAGCAGGTCCTGGGCCGCCGGGTCGAGGGCCAGCGGGTGCGTGGTGGGGGTCGGCATCGCGGGGCCGGTCAGAATTCCGCGAGGTTCTGCCGCAGGGTGTTGCCCGGTGTGTAGGCGTCGCGGGTCAGTCCGCGCCGCTGGAGTGCCGGGACCAGGCCGTCGGCGACCTCGGCGATGTAGCGCCGGTTGAGGCGGAGCAGCGGGGTGGTGATCATGAATCCGTCGCCGCCGGCCTCCTCCATCGCCTCGCCCATCTGCTCGGCGACCTGGTCCGGTGTGCCGACCAGGTCGATGGAGGAGACGAGTCCGCCGGCCCCGTCGATGACGAGTTCGCGCAAGCTCTTGCCGCTCCCCCACTGCTGGAACTTGTCCAGGGTGCCCTGCTCGCCGTTGGTGGTCAGCTCGTGCGGCAGCGGCTTGTCCAGGTCGAACCGGGCGAAGTCGATCTCGGTGAGCGCCGACACCTGGGCCAGGATGTCCTGGATGAACTGCGGGGAGGAGACCATGCGGGCCTGCTTGTCGCGGGCGTCCTGTTCGGTCTCGCCGAGCGTCGGCGTGACGCAGAACAGCACCTTGACGGAGTCGGGGTCGCGGCCATACTCGGCAGCCCGGCGTCGTACGTCCTCGCGGAACTCCCGCATGTTCTGCGGGCCGCCGGCGATGGCGATGACGGAGTCGGCGTTGCGCGCCGCGAACGCCCGGCCCCGCGGTGAGGCGCCGGCCTGTACGAACGCGGGCCGGTGCTGGGGCGACGGGACGGTGTTGAGGGGGCCGCGCACGCTGAAGTGCTTGCCCCGGAAGTGGATCGGGCGCACCTTGGTGTGGTCGGCGTAGACACCGTTCTCGCGGTCCAGGACGACCGCGTCCGGGTCCCAGGACGCGAACAACTGCTTGACGACGTCCACGTATTCGTCGGCCATGGCGTACCGGACGTCCCGCGGCGGCAGCTTCTCCATGCCGAAGTTCTGCGCGGCGAGGTCCTCGGCGCTGGTGACGATGTTCCAGCCGAACCGTCCGCCGAGCATGCTGTCCATGGTGGAGGAGAGCCGGGCGGTCATGAACGGCGGGTAGGCCAGGGTGGACAGCGTGGCCACGATGCCGAGTCGGGTGGTGGCGAGCCCCATCGCGACGGCGAGCGGCACGGGGTCGTGCTTGGGGACCACCATGGCCTGCTTGAGCGCGGCTTCGGAGGTGCCGCCGTAGCTCTCCGGGACCATCAGCTTGTCCTCGACGATCACGTAGTCGAAGCAGGCGCGTTCGAGGGCCTGGGCGACCTCGGTGTGGAACCGGCCGTCCCACGGGGAGCCGCCGGTACCGAAGGGGCCCTGCCAGTCGTCGGGGGTGAAGTTGAAGATGAAGGCGAGGTGGAACTTCCGGGTCACGGGCGCTTCCCTCCGGGCTGGGTGGTGCGGGTACGGCGGTCGGGGCGGGTCTGCGCGAAGAGCAGTCCCTCGCCCTCGCGGACCAGGGCGACCGCCTCGTCGACGACATGGCGCAGCAGCTTCTCGCCCAGGGCGGCGCTGGATCCCGCGGTGGACGAGAGGATGCCGCGGTTGCTGATCTGCCCGACGTCGACGGGGTGCAGGTACACGCCGGCCCGGGGCGGACGGTCGTGGCCCGGGCGTTCGTCGGTGACCAGGTCCGGTCGCAGGTGCAGCATCAGGCTGGTCTCGGTCACACCGGCGTGCTCGGCGTGCCAGCCGGGGAAGGCGGTGATCTCGGCGTCGGTCCAGGTGTCGCGGACGAGGCTCCACCAGCTGAAGGCGAACACCTCGGTGCTGTCCAGCAGGCCCTGCCCGCGCACCTGGTCCAGCGCCTCGAAGAGGAACGGCTCGTTCTCGTAGTGCCCGTTGACCACGACCAGGCGGCTCATGGGCAGTTGGACCAGGGAGGTGAGCGTCTCGCGCAGGAAGGCGATCAGGGTGCCGCCGGTCAGGTGCACGGTGCCCGGGAAGTACAGGCCGCCGCCGCTCTGCGGGAGCGAGCGGGCACCGATGGGCAGCGCGGGCAGGGTGAAGGCGTCCAGCTCGCGGGCGATCCCGTCGGCGAACGCCTCGGCGAGCAACAGGTCGACGGAGAGCGGCAGATGCGGTCCGTGCTGTTCGACGGCGCCGACGGGCCACACCACCGTCCTGCCGCGCACGGCGTCGGTGACCTGCGTGCTGGTGAGGTCGGTCAGCCGAAGGGGGCCGGGGTGTTCGCCGGCCGTCGTGCCGGTGCGGTCATCGCGCGTCATGCCGGTGCCTCCTCCGGTGTGGGGTCGGTGGGTGCCGGGGTGCGGTCGGCCGGGTCCGTGATGTCCCGGGTCTCGGTGAGGACGCGCTGGAGGGTGTCGTACATGTCGGTGTGCAGGGCCGTGTAGACCTGCACCGCGTTCGCGCCGACGGCGAGGTAGTCGGCCACGTCCCGGCCGCCGGTGACGCCGCCGCTGGCCAGGATCGGCAGGACGAAGCCGCGTCGGCGCAGTTGCCAGATGGCGGCCAGCACCAGCGGCTTGATGCCGGGGCCCGAGTAGCCGTAGACGCCGCCCAGTTCGAGGTCGCCGGTGCCCGGTGCCACGGCGGCCCCGGGGATGGTGTCGCTGACGGTGACGGCGTCCGCCCCGCCGGCGATGGCCGCGCGGACCCGGTCGTGCAGTCCCTCGCCGATGGCCAGTTTCACGGCGAGCGGGACATGGGTACGGCCGCGGGTCTCGGCGGTGTAGGCGTACACCCGGTCGGGGTTGTCGTCGTCCAGGCCGTCCTCCTCGTTGAGGCAGGAGATGCCCAGCTCCAGCGCCCGGCAGCCGGTGCCCTCGATGTCCGCGGCGAGGGCGGCGAGTTCGGCGGGACTGTCGGCGTGCACGGAGGCGATGACGGGCAGGCCCTCCTCGGCGAACGACCGCAGCACTCCCAGCCAGTGGTCGACGGGGCGTTTGGAGTACGTGGTGCTGTTCAGCATGCCGACGGGCAGGCGCAGGATGCGTTCGTCGAGTCCGGTCGGCGGGCTGGGGTGGATGGTCTTGGTGACCACGGCGCCGGCTCCCTTTTCGAGCAGGCGGCGGATGTTGCGTTCCTGGTCGGTCAGCAACCCGGATCCCACGATCACGGGGTTGGCGATCGGCAGGCCCAGTACGGCCATGTCGGGCACTTCTCACTCCGTCCGGCGGTTGGTTGGGGCGCTGGGCGGGTCAGGCCACGAGGCCGGCGACGATGGCCTCGCGCTGCCGTTCGGTGGCCGCGAGGACGGCGTCGACCAGCAGGGAGGGCCGCTGCGTGAAGGCGTCGAAGTCGATGACCTGGACGGCGCCCACGCGGTACAGGCCCTTGAGCAGATGGCTGGCGGACTCGACGAAGGGCTGCTTGGTGATCATCACCACGGGACGGCCGAACGCGGTGGCCCAGCCCAGTTCGACATGGGTGCCGTCGGTGCGGCGCAGGGTGCCGTCGTCCAGCAGCGGCAGGACGGGGACGAAGACGTCGCACTTCCTCATCCAGCGGAAGTCGCGCACCGAGACCTGTTCCGGGGTGAAGGCCGCCGTCTGCTCGCCGAACTTCTCCACGACGTGCGCCGAGAAGACGTTGGCTCCGTACTGGGTCACCGTGCCGATCGCCACGGTGATGGCGGCCTGTAAACCTCCGGCGAACCCGGTGCTGAGGATGGCGTGTTGGATCGGACCGCCCACGAACACGTCGAGGCCGGTCAGGGCGCCGTCGACGGGTGCGGGCGCGTCGACGGCGATGTTCTCTGCCATGTGTGCTGCTCCTGTTGGGGGGTGCGACAGCCCTGCGGCCAGGACTGCGGGACGCCTGAGCCACGTGCGGACGGCCCGGCAGGGGTGAGAGGGAGTGGGAAGCCTCCCGGCGTCGGCTGCTCAGCGGACGCACACGGGCCGTTGACCACCTCAACGGCACATGCTTGTACGGGAGTCGGAGTTCAGGGGGCCGCGTCGAGCCGCGCGTAGCGGCCGCGGTGGTACAGCAGGGGCGCGCGGTCGTCGGCCGGTACGGCCAGGCGGCGCACCTCTCCGATGACCACCAGGTGGTCGCCGCCGTCGTGCTCGGTGTGCACCCGGCAGTCGATCCACGCGCACGCTCCGGCGAGCCGGGGCGCGCCGTCGGGGGACAGCTCCCAGTCGACGCCACGGAACTTCTCGCCGCCGGACCGGGCGAACCGGTCGCTGAGCGCCCCCTGTCGCTCGGCCAGGACGTTGACGCAGAAGAACGCGCCGGCGCTTATGGACGGCCAGCTGACCGAGTCACGGCTGACGCACAGGACGACGCGGGGCGGGTCGAGCGACAGGGAGGAGAAGGCCTGACACGTGAAGCCCATCGGCGCCTCGGCCCCTATGCCGATGGCCCCCATTCCGGTGGCCCCCATTCCGGTGACCACGGTGACGCCGGTACAGAACTGACCCAGTACGGCGCGGAACTGACGGGAGGTGACGGGGTTGTCTACTGCTGCGGAGGTGCTCTCGCCCAACACGTGCTGTCCTCTCGGCCTGTTCGGCCTGTGCGGATACAAGCAGCCCACTACGCGTCACGGTTGGTGACAACACAACAGTCTGTCGCATGTGATTGGTTGCGACAACACCCCTTCCCTGCTTGATAAAGATCCTGCCATCATAGGGTCCTGATGAATGATTCCGACATACTCGATGTGATGGACCAGCGGATCGTCGCTGCCCTCCAGATCAACCCCCGGGCCGGGGTGGCGGAGGCCGGACGCATCCTCGGTGAACACGAACGCTCGGTGGCCCGCAGACTCCAGCGCCTGACGGCCCTCGGAATCGTCCGCTTCACGGCGGAGTACGACCGGGCGCGCTGCCGGCTGGGCCGCACGGCGTGGCTACGGCTGAAGGCCCGGCCCGGTTGTCTGGAAGCCGTCGGTGACGCGTTGGCCCGGCGCGAGAGGGCCCTCGGCGTCGCCTCGGTGAGCGGTGCGGCGGGTCTGCTGTGGTGCGAACTCGTGGTACCGACCCAGCCGTTGCTGCATGCCCTGGCCGAGGGTGTCCCGGACCTCCCCGACGCGGAGGTGCTCGATGTGTGCGTCACCCTGCGGCCGTTCAAGACGGGTGCCGAGTGGTACGCCCCGGTGCTCACCGACGAGGAGGAGAAGCTCGTGCGGGCCAGCCTGGTCCGGCCCCTGCCCGTCCTCGCCGACCGGGACGACCCCACGCCCACCGACCAGCGGGTCGCCACCCTGCTCCGGGACAACGCCCGGATCTCGCTGACCGAACTGGCCAGGGAGCTGGGCTTCTCCACGGCCACGGCCGGCCGCCGGGTCGCGTCGCTGCTGGAGCGCCGGGCGCTGCGGCTGCGCACCGTGGTGGACCCGGCCCGACTCGGCCGCCCGGCACGGGCGTTGCTGCGGCTGAAGGTCCGTCCGGGCGGCGTGGAGAAGGTGAGCACGGCCCTGGCCGGACACCGGGACGTGTACTCCTGCACCGCCGTCACCGGGGCGTACAACCTGCTGGCCGAGGTGTGTCTGCCGCGCGAGGCGGACGTGTACGGCTTCCTCGTCGAACTCCTCGGGCCGGCCGAGGACCTCCTCGACCTGGACACGGCGCTCGTCACCCGCGCCTACGGGTTCGGGTCCGGCCCGGACGCCCCGCACTGCTGAGTCCTTCTGCCGGTTCCTCTCCTTCCAGGTCCCCCTTTCCGCTCAGCCCGCCCACCGCGACCACGGGAGCCCTCTTGGCCACGCCGACTGCCCCCTTCCGTCCCGGCCCCCCTCAT
>NZ_JANUGP010000016.1 GCF_024753135.1 Streptomyces pyxinicus
CCGGTGCCTGCCCGGAGTCCGCCTCACCGGTCTCAGGTTCCCTGCGCGGCGCCGCCGAGGCGGGCGGGGCATCGCTGATGAGCAGGTGGCAGTTCGTGCCGCCCATGCCGAAGGAACTGACGCCGGCGATCAGAGGGCTGTCGGCCGATTCCCACGAACCGAGGTCCTGCTGCACTCGGAGATTGAGCTCGTCCAGCGCGATGTCCGGGTTGGCCAGCTCGTAGTTGAGACTGGCCGGGAGTTCGCGGTGGCGGATCGCCATCGCCACTTTGATGAGGCCGGCGATCCCCGCGGCTGCCCCCAGATGCCCCAGGTTCGTCTTGACCGATCCGACGGGCAGCGGTCGCGTTCGCGGCCGGGCGGAGCCGACAACGGCACCGAGCGCGGAGGCCTCGACGGGGTCGCCGGCGGGTGTTCCCGTTCCGTGCAACTCGACGTACTGGAGTTGTGCGGCACTGATGCGAGCGCGCTCGTGAGCGCGGCGCAGGACGTCTTGTTGTGCGAGCTCATCGGGCTGGGTGAGGGCCTGCCCGTTGCCGCTGTGGTTCACGGCGCTCCCGAGAATCACGCATTGGGGAGTGTCACCGTCGGCCAGGGCGTCCTTGAGCCTCTTGAGCACGACGAGCCCGCCGCCTTCGCCCGGCACATAACCGTTGGCGCGAGCGTCGAAGGTGTAGCAGCGGCCGTCCGGTGACAGCGGACCCCAACGGTCTGCGATGTCCACGGACTCCGGCAGCAGGTTGAGCTGCACGCCGCCCGCGACGACGAGGTCCGACTCACCGGTGAGCAGACTCTGGCAGGCCAGGTGAACGGCGACCAGCGATGACGACTGACCGCTGTCGATGCCCACACTGGGCCCGTGCACGTCCAGGAAGTGGGAGAGCCGGTTGGCGATCAGCGAACGTTCGGTACCGGGGTAGGTGTGCCGGGTCGCCGCAGTGGCACCGTCGCGGTGCACGAGGTGGGCGTAGTCGTCGGCGAAGGCGCCCACGAAGACACCGAGTCGGCCGCCGCGCACGCTGTCCGGCACGATCCCCGCGTCCTCCAGCGCCTCCCACCCCAGCTCCAGTACGAGTCGCTGCTGCGGGTCGACGGATGCCGCCTCGCGGGCGGAGATACCGAAGAACTCGGCGTCGAACTCGTCGACGGCGTCGAGGAATCCGCCCCAGGGGGGCGCGACCGTCCTGTTCGGGCCGCGTCGTCCGGGCGGGCGCTCGGTGATCGCGTGGCGTCCCGCGGCCAGGAGGCGCCACAGTTGCCGAGGACCGTCAGCGCCGGGGAAACGGCAGGACGCACCAACCACCGCGATGTTGCCGTCTTGGGCCCGGACATCCACCCGGATCGTCCCCTTCCACGTTCGAATCGCGTCTTGCAGGTCCACGGCAGCGAGCGTCATTCACCGTGAGTCGTCAGAGGACAACGTGAGTTGCAAGAGGGCCCGCCGGGGCCACGCTCTGGCCGAACCGGCGCGGCGCGATGCACACGGGGCGCGCCACCACCGGTCCACGAAATGGAGCAATGGAGAGACCTGGGCCGTAATTACCGCACGGCCGATCTCAGCCGGTCAGGGCCGCGGAAAGTCCCACCTGGTCGCGGACTCCCATCCGGCAATGCCCGCCCACCCGTAGACCCTTTCGGGATTCAGCCGAAACACCGGAGCGCTCTGGCCGAAACGCGTGTGGACGCGATCCTCGCTCACCGTGAGTTCCCAGTCGTATTTCACCCCGACGCCTTCGGCGAGCACGTTGATGTCGTCGTTCCCGAGCACTCGGGAGCAACTGCCCTCGATCATCACGACGTCCTCGCCGACCTGCAGGTTCACAGAGGCCCGCGGGTTGACCTTCAGGAATTCGCCGGAGCGGTTCTGGCTCGAGAACCAGAAGGTGTCCTGCTCCCAGATACCCCACAGGGGCCTGCTGTGCGGGCGCCCGTCCGGGCTGGTGGTGACCAGCCAGTAAGTGGCCGCGGACTTCAGCAGATTCTCCGCCCAGCTCCACGGTTGTGTCGGCCCTGGCGCGGTCTGACGGAAGATGAATGCCGGCGTCCCCGTCGGCTTCTCCTCGTTGTCCAACACCTCGGCAGTCATGCTGCTGTCCCTTCGCTCGTCCGCTGCGGGCGACCAGCGAGACACACCGGTCTGGCTTTCGCGGTTCATGCTCGCAGTGCGACTGCGACAACGACACCCCGAAAAACCGCGCGCCGACCGGGAGGGCGAATAGGGGGGTTAGGGGGTGCCCGCGACAACGTCGTAAGAGCATGGTTGTTCACGCGACCGCCCAGAGGCGGTTCTGATCGTGCTCCCACCCAGGCCTTTTCGGCGCAGCTCTTCGCCGGACCGCCGGCCTCAGCAGACGCCTGCCACGTGTCCAGGCATGACAAGTCCGGGGTATGCCGGACCACTCCGGGGTCCCACGGGCCACTGGAACAGACAGAGACAGATGGGGTTGCTCGTATGGAGAACGAGGACAAGCTTCGCCAGTATCTCAAGTTGGTCACGAGCGACCTCTACCAGGCTCGCAAGAAGATCACGGAGAGGGAGGCCCAGGACACCGAGCCGATCGCCATCGTCTCGATGGCGTGCCGCTTGCCCGGCGACGTCTGGTCGCCGGAGGACCTCTGGGAACTGGTCTCCAGTGGCACCGACGCGATCGGCGACTCGCCGACCGACCGGGGCTGGGACATGGACAGCATCTACGACCCGGAGCCCGGGAAGCCCGGAAAGACGTACACCCGCGAGGGCGGCTTCATGTCCGGCCTGGCCGACTTCGACGCGGACTTCTTCGGCATCTCCCCACGCGAAGCTCTCGCCATGGACCCGCAGCAGCGGATCGTCCTTGAGGCCGCCTGGGAGTCGTTCGAACGTGCCGGCATCGACCCGGAGACCCTCCGCGGCACCGAGACGGGTGTGTTCATCGGCTCCAACACCCATGACTACGTGCCGTTGACCGTCACGGCCCCCCGCGAGGTCGACGGCTATCTGCTGCTGGGCAACGCACCCAGCGTGCTCTCCGGCCGGGTCGCGTACACGTTCGGCCTCGAAGGCCCCGCTGTCACCGTCGACACCGCCTGTTCCTCCTCGCTGGTCGCGATGGACTACGCCATTCGGGCCCTGCGCCGCGGCGAGTCCACGATGGCTCTGGCCGGCGGTGTCGCGTCGATGTGCTCGCCCCTGGTCATGGTCGACTTCAGTCGGCAGCGCGGCATCGCGCCCAACGGCCGGTGCAAGGCGTACGCGGACACCGCCGACGGCACCGGCTGGTCGGAGGGGGTCGGCCTGGTCCTGCTCGAGCGGCTCTCCGACGCACAGGCCAACGGCCACCCGGTGCTGGCCGTCATCCGTGGTTCGGCGATCAACCAGGACGGTGCCTCCAACGGCCTGACCGCTCCCAACGGACCCTCCCAGCAACGGGTCATCCAGGCGGCGCTGGCCGACGGCCAGGTTCCGATGGAGCAGGTCGACCTGGTCGAGGGGCACGGCACCGGCACCCGGCTGGGCGACCCGATCGAGGCACAGGCCCTGCTGGCCACCTACGGACGCAAGAAGAAGAACGGCGAGCCGCTGTGGCTGGGCTCCCTGAAGTCGAACGTGGGCCACACCCAGGCGGCCGCGGGCGTCGCCGGTGTGATCAAGGCGGTGATGGCCATGCGCCACGGCGTCCTCCCCAAGACGCTGCACGTGGACGAGCCGACGCACGAAGTGGACTGGTCGGTCGGCGGCGTCGAGGTGTTGACGGAGAACCGCCCGTGGCCGGAGAACGAGTGGCCGCGCCGGGCAGGTGTGTCGTCGTTCGGCATGAGCGGTACCAACGCGCACGTCATCATCGAGGAGGCGCCCGCGCCGGAGGCGGTCGAGGCCGAGCCGGTGAGCACGCAGCCGACCGCCTTGCCGTTCCTCCTCTCCGCCCGTACTCCGCAGGCCCTGGCCGGTCAGGCGACGCGGCTGCGCGACTGGCTCGCCGAGGAGGACGTCGCCCTGCTCGACGTCGCGAAGTCGCTCGCGCTGCGCCGTGTGACGTTCGAGCACCGCGCCGCCGTGGTCGCGGGCAACAAGGAGGACCTGCTCGCGCAGCTCGACCTGCTGGCCGGCGGCGGCAGCGGTGCCACGGCGGTCGTCGGCACCGAGTCCCGCGGTCTCACCGCGGTGATGTTCCCCGGACAAGGCTCCCAGCGCACCGGCATGGGCGCCCAGCTCGCGGCCGCGTTCCCCGTCTTCGCCACGGCGTACTCGGAGGTGCTGGGGCGGCTCGACCCCGAGCTGCCGCGGATCATCGCCGAGGGCGGCCCGACGCTGGACCGGCCCGAGTACGCGCATCCCGCGCTGTTCGCGATCGAGGTGGCACTCTACCGACTGGTCGAGTCGTGGGGGCTGCACCCCGACCACCTGCTCGGTCAGTCCTGCGGGGACATTGCGGCGGCGCACGTCGCGGGTGTGCTGTCGCTCGAGGACGCGGCCACCATGGTCACCGCCCGGGCACGGCTGATCCAGACCTCGGCCGCCGGCGTGATGGTCTCGGTCGCGGCCGGCGCCGACGTGGTGGAGCCGGTCATCGCCGACTTCGAGGGCGTTTCGCTCGCCGGTATCAACAGCCCGGGCTCAGTCACCCTCTCGGGGCTGGAGGGCCCGGTCGAGACGGCCGTGGCGCGACTGACCGAGCTGGGCCACTCGTGCCGCACGCTGCGGGTCGGCGTCGCGGGCCACTCGGTCACGATGGAGCCGATCCAGGCCCAGTTCCGGGCCGTGGTGGAGACGTTGACCTATTCGCCCCCGACCATCCCGTTGGTGGTGCCCGCCGAGGTGCTGTGCACCCCCGAGTTCTGGGTCCGGCAGATGCGCGACCCGGTGGACCTCGTCGGCGGCGTGGCCCGGCTCCGCGAGCGTGGCGTCACCCGACTCGTCGAACTGTCGCCCGCCGCGTCGATGAGCAGCGACGTACGCAAGTGCTACGGCGACGAGTCGGTGGTGGTCACGCCGTCCCTCCGCAGCCGGCGCGACGAGGTGGAATGCATCGCCGTGGCGATGGCCACCCTGCACGCTGCCGGTGTCGAGGTGGACTGGGCCGCCTTCTTCGCCGGCACCGGCGCGCGAAGTGTCGACCTGCCCACCTACGCGTTCCAGCACGAACGCTTCTGGCTGGAGACCAGCCACGTCGGAGGGCACGACCTCAGTTCGGTCGGCCTGCGCTCGGTGGACGCCCCGCTCCTGGGTGCCGGCGTCTCGCTCGCCAACGACGGCGGCTTCCTGTGCACCGGCCGGCTGTCGCTCTCCGCCCAGCCCTGGCTCGCCGACCACGCCCTGTTCGGCCGCACCCTGCTGCCCGGCACCGCGTTCGTCGAGTTCGCGCTGCGCGCGGCGGACCAGGTCGGCTGTGAGCTGGTCGAAGACCTGACCATCGAGGCTCCGCTGCTGCTGGAGCGGGGCGGCGTGGCGCTGCAGATCGTGGTCGGCGAGCCGGAGGAGTCCACCGACCGGCGATCGATCACCATCTGGTCGCAGCAGCAGGACCCGGACTCCCCCGACACCGAGGCGGCCTGGACACGGCACGCCGGCGGTTTCGTCTCGGGGACCGCCGGCGTGCGCCGCGACGACCCCGAGATGGCCGAGTGGCCGCCCGCCGGTGTCGAGGAGGTCGAACTCGGCGACTTCTACGAGACCTTCGCCGCGGCCGGGTACGGCTACGGGCCGGTGTTCCGCGGCCTGAAGGCCGCCTGGCTGCGTGACGGGGAGATCTTCGCCGAGGTGGCGCTGCCCGAGCACGTGGGCGACGCCGGCGCGTACGGCATGCACCCTGCTCTGCTGGACGCCGCGCTGCACGCGATCGCGGTCACCGGCGCCACCGAGGGTGTCGTCCCCTTCGTGTGGTCGGGCGTCCGGCTGCACGCCGTCGGTGCCTCCGCGCTGCGCGTACGGCTGACTCCGGTGGGGACCGACGCGGTGGCACTGCTGGTCGCCGACGGGACCGGCCGCACGGTGCTGTCCGTCGACTCGCTGACCTTGCGGTCCGCCACCGCGGAGCAGATCGCCGAGAGTACTTCCCAGGCCCACGGCCCCCTCTACGAGATCGAGTGGGTCCCCGCCGGTGAGGCCGAGGCCTCGTCGCCCGCCGGCTGGGCGAACCTGAGCGGCGGCGCGCCCACGACAGGCACGGCGTACGACGGCTTCCCCGCGCTGCGGGCCGCCCTCGACGCCGGGGGCGAGGTGCCCACCGTGGTGCTGGCCGCTCCCGGTCCCGACCACGACCACGACGTGGCTGCGAGCGTGCACTCGGGTGTCAACCGGATGCTGGAACTGGTGCGCCACTGGCTGGCCGACGAACGGCTGGCCGCCTCACGGCTGGTCCTGGTCACCCGGGGCGCGCTGGCCACGTACGAGGGTGAGCACGTCGGCGACCTGACCGGTGCGGCCCTGCACGGCCTGTTCCGCTCGGCGCGTGCCGAGAACCCGGGCCGGCTCGTCCAGGTCGACCTCGCGCCCGGCGAGCCCGACACGGCCGTGGAGGCGGCGCTCAGCGCCGGGGAGGACGAGGTCGCCGTACGCGCGGGCACGACCCTGGTGCCGCGCCTGGTCAGGGTCTCCTCCTCGACGACGCTCACCGTGCCGGCGGAGACGGCCGCCTGGCGCCTGTCCGCCCCGCGCCCCGGCACTTTCGACGGGCTCGCCCTGATCGAGTCGCCGGAGGCGGCCGCGCCACTGGCCGAGGGCGAGGTGCGGATATCCGTCCGGGCCGCCGGCCTGAACTTCCGGGACGTCATGTCCACCCTGGGCCTGGTCCGCGGTCAGGAAGTGCTCGGCGGCGAGGCGGCCGGAGTGGTGACCGAGGTCGGCCCGGGAGTCACCGGTCTCGAGCCCGGAGACCGGGTGATGGGCCTGTTCTTCGGGCCGTTCGGGCCGGTGGCCGTGGGCGACCACCGGATGGTGGTACCGATCCCGGACGGGTGGTCGTACCTGCAGGCCTCGACCGTTCCGATCACCTACCTGACCGCGTACTTCGGGCTCGTCGACGTGGCCGACCTGCAACCCGGCGAGTCCGTGCTCGTCCATGCCGCCGCCGGTGGTGTCGGCATGGCGGCCGTGCAGCTGGCCACCCATCTGGGCGCCGAGATCTTCGCCACCGCCGGCCCCGCCAAGTGGGCGGCCGTTCGCGAGCTCGGCATCCCCGGCGAACGCGTCTCGAACTCCCGCACCGCACAGTTCGAGTCCGATCTGCTCGGCGCCACCGACGGCCGCGGCGTCGACGTGGTCCTCAACTCGCTCACCAACGAGCTCGTGGACGCCTCGCTGCGACTGCTGCCGCGCGGCGGCCGGTTCGTCGAGATGGGCAAGACCGACATCCGCGACGCCGACTGGGCGGCCGAGGCGTTCCCCGGTGTGCGCTATCAGGCGTTCGACCTGCTCGCAGTGGCCCCCGAACGGGTCCACGAGATGTTGACCGAGCTGCTGGACCTGTTCGACCGGGGCGCTCTGACCCTGCCTCCGACCACCACCTGGGACGTCCGCCGGGCCCCGGACGCGCTGAGGTTCCTCAGCCAGGCCCGGCACATCGGCAAGATCGCCCTGACCGTCCCGGTGCCCGCCGATCCGGCCGGGACTGTGCTCGTGACCGGCGCCTCCGGCGCACTGGGCGGCCTGGTCGCCCGGCACCTGGTCGCCGAGCACGGCGTGCGCAACCTCGTGCTGGTGAGCCGGCGCGGCCCGGATGCCCCCGGCGCCACCGAGTTCGCCGCCGAGCTGACCGGGCTGGGCGCGTCGGTGACGACTGCCGCCTGTGACGTCTCCGACCGCGCATCGCTGCTCGGGGTGCTGGCCGCGATCCCCGCCGAACATCCGCTGACGGCGGTCGTGCACATCGCGGGCATCAGCGACGACGGTGTCGTCGGCTCGCTGACGACCGAGCAGGTGGACACCGTGCTGCGTCCCAAGGTGGACGCCGGCTGGCTCCTCCACGAGCTGACCAAGGACCTCGACCTCTCCGCCTTCGTGCTGTTCTCCTCGGCCGTCGGGGCGTTCGGCGCACCGGGCCAGGCCAATTACGCCGCCGCCAACGCGTTCCTGGACGCTCTCGCCCGGCACCGCCGCGCGCTGGGGCTGCCCGCCGTCTCGCTCGACTGGGGCCTCTGGGCCGCCACGAGCCACATGACGACCTCCCTGAAGGAGGCCGACTGGGAACGGATGGCACGCGCCGGCATCAAGCCGCTGTCCGACGAGGAAGGCCTGTCCCTCTTCGACGCGGCCCTCACCGTCGGGGCCCCGGTGGTGCTGCCGGTCCGGCTCGACCTGGCCGCGTTCCGCGGAGAGGTGCCGCCCCTGCTGCGCCACCAGGTCTCCGGGCGGGTGCGGCGTGCCGCCGTCGCGAGCGGCGGCGGTGCCGGCTCGTGGACCCGCCGTCTGCTCGCCCGGCCGCCGGCCGCCCGGCACCGGATCGTCCTGGACGCTCTCGCCGCCGAGACCGCGGCGGTGCTCGGGCACGCGTCGGCGTCGAAACTCCCGCCGGACCGGACGTTCAAGGACATCGGCTTCGATTCGCTGGCCTCGGTGGAGCTGCGCAACCGGATCACCGCCTTCACCGGCCTGCGGCTGCCCGCAACGGTGGTCTTCGACTACCCGGACCTCACTTCGCTGACCGAGTACGTGCTCGGCGAGGTGGTCAGCGCCGGCTCCTCCGCGTCGGCGGCACCCGCGCGCGCCGCGGCGGACACCGGCGGCGACGCGATCGCCATCGTCGGCATGGCCTGCCGCTACGGCGGCGGGGTCGACTCGCCGGAGGCGTTGTGGGCGATGGTCGAGGAGGGCCGGGACGCCGCCACGGAGTTCCCGTCCGACCGCGGCTGGAACCTGGCCGAGTTGTTCGATCCCGAGCCCGGCCGCTCGGGCACGACCAACGCCCGGGCGGCCGGCTTCCTGCACGGAGCGACCGAATTCGATCCCGAGTTCTTCGGCATCTCACCGCGTGAGGCCACCGCGATGGACCCGCAGCAGCGTCTGCTGCTGGAGTCGGCGTGGGAGGCGTTCGAGCGTGCCGGTATCGATCCGGTGGCGCTGCGCGGCACGAAGACCGGCGTGTTCGTCGGCCTCAGCGCCCATGACTACGGCAATCTGCTCGCGCTCGAATCGCGCGGTCTCGACGGCCACCTGCTGACCGGGACGGCGCCCAGCGTGGCCTCGGGCCGCATCGCCTACGAGTTCGGCCTCGAGGGCCCCGCGCTGACGGTCGACACCGCCTGTTCGTCCTCGCTGACCACGCTGCACATGGCGGCCCAGGCGCTGCGGACCGGTGAGTCCGACCTCGCGCTGGCCGGCGGTGTGGCCGTGATGTCCACGCCGGTGGTGTTCCAGGAGTTCGCGCTGCAGGGCGGCCTCTCCGCGGACGGCCGCTGCCGGGCGTTCGGCGCGGACGCGGACGGCACCGGCTGGGCCGAGGGCGTCGGACTGCTCGTACTGGAGCGTCTGTCGGACGCCCGCCGCAACGGCCACCAGGTCCTCGCGGTGGTGAAGGGCTCCGCGGTGAACCAGGACGGCGCCTCCAACGGGCTGACCGCGCCCAACGGCCGCTCGCAGCAGCGGGTGATCCGAGAGGCGCTGGCCAATGCCGGTGTCTCCGCCGCCGATGTGGACGTCGTGGAGGGGCACGGCACCGGCACCAGGCTCGGCGACCCGATCGAGGCGCAGGCCCTGCTGGCGACGTACGGGCGGGAGCACACCGAGGAGACCCCGCTCTGGCTCGGCTCCCTGAAGTCGAACCTGGGCCACGCGCAGGCGGCCGCCGGCGTGGCCGGGGTGATCAAGATGGTCCAGGCGCTGCGGCACGGCCTGCTGCCCCGGACGTTGAACGCCGAGGAACCCACCCCGCACGTGGACTGGTCGGACGGTGCCGTGAAGCTGCTGACCGAGGCACAGGAGTGGCCGGAGCGCGACCGGCCCCGGCTCGGTGCCGTCTCCGCGTTCGGAATCAGCGGCACCAACGTGCACGTGGTGCTGGAACAGGCACCGGAGCCGGAGGGGCCGCCCGCTCCGCACGCGCCCGGTCAGGTACTCGCGCAGTCCGTCAAGCCGTTCGTCCTCTCGGCTCGCGGCGCGGCGGCACTGCGCGATCAGGCGGCCAGGCTCGGCGCCCACCTCGCCGAGCACCCGGAGGTGGACCTCGACGCCCTCGGCCGCTCGCTCGGCGGCCGGGCCACGCTGGAGCACCGGGCCGTGGTGCTCGCCGAGGACCTGGGCACGCTGACCGCGGGGCTCACGGCGATCGCCGGCGGCACGACGGACTCCCACGAGGACGTCGTGCTGGGCAACGGCGGCGACACGAACCAGCCGGTCTTCGTCTTCGCAGGTCAGGGTGGCCAGTGGAGTGGCATGGCCCTCGATCTCTGGAACACCAGCCCGTTGTTCGCCGCCGCCATGACCGAGTGCGACGCGGCGCTGGCCCCGCACGTCGACTGGAACGGCGCCTCGCTGTCGGACGTGCTCACCGGCGCTCCGGGCGCGCCGAGCCTGGAGCGGGTGGACGTGGTGCAGCCCGTGCTGTTCGCGGTGATGGTGTCCTTGGCACGGCTGTGGAGGTCGCTCGGGGTCGAACCGGCCGCGGTGGTCGGTCACTCGCAGGGCGAGATCGCGGCGGCCGTGGTGGCCGGTGTCCTCACGCCGGCCGACGGCGCCCGCATCGCCGGATTGCGCTCGCGCTTGATCGCCGGCCTGACCGAGCGCGGCGGGATGGGCTGGATCGGCCTGCCGGTCGCCCGGGTCCGGGAACGGCTCGCCGACTACCCGGGGCTCGGCGTCGCCGCGGTCAACGGGCCGCGGTCGGTGGTCGTCTCCGGCGCCGCCGACGAACTGCGGAGCCTGTGCGCGGCGCTCGCGGCCGAGGAGGTCCCGGTGCGCACGCTCCTGGTCGACTACGCGTCGCACTCGAACGCGGTGGAGGAACTGCACGCCGAGCTCGTCGACGCGCTGGCCGACGTCGTGCCCGCCGAGGCGGAAGTGCCGTTCTACTCCACGGTCACCGGCGGGCGGGTCGACGGCACCGATCTGAACGCCGACTACTGGTACCGCAATCTCCGGGAGACGGTGCGGTTCAGCGCGGCCGTCGAGGCTCTTCTGGACGACGGGCACAGCTGCTTCGTGGAGCTCAGCGCGCACCCGGCCCTCGTCGACGCGGTCGAGGCGGTGGCCGAGGCCCGGGACGCCGAGGTCGCCGCGTCGTGGTCGTTGCGGCGGAACGGCGGTGACGTCGCGTTCACCCGCTCTCTGGCCACGGCCTTCGTGCACGGGGCAACGGTCGGCTGGGGGAAGGCGTTTCCCGCCGGTGGCCGAATCGACCTGCCCACTTACGCGTTCCAGCACCGCCGGCTGTGGGTCGAGCCCGCCGGCGCGGTGACCGCGAGCGCCGCCGACTTGGGGCTGGTGTCCGCGGATCACCCTCTGCTGGGTGCCGCCGTGGAACGCGCCGGCGAGGACCAGGTGCTCTTCACCGGCAGGTGGTCGCTGGCGACCCATCCGTGGCTGGCCGACCACGTCGTGCTCGGCACCCTCCTGCTGCCCGGAGCCGCCTTCGTCGAGCTGGTCACCCACGCCGGGCGTCACGTCGACTGCGCCCGCTTGGAAGAACTGGCCTTCCAGGCGCCGCTGGTGCTCTCGGAGAAGTCGGGGGTGGCGGTGCAGGTCGCGGTCGGCGCCGCCGACTCCACCGGTCGGCGTCCGGTCACGGTGCACTCGCGGCGCACCGGGTCGGGCGCCGACAGCAGGTGGATCCTGCACGCGGAAGGCACGCTCGCCCCCGTCGGTACCGGCCCGGTGCCGGGCGACCTGAGGGTCTGGCCGCCGGCCGGCGCGGAGGCGGTCGAGGTGACCGGCCTCTACGCGCGGCTCGCCGAGCGCGGATACGCCTACGGGCCCGCCTTCGCCGGGATCCGTGCGCTGTGGCGGGACGGCGAGGACATGTACGGTGAGGTCGCGCTGCCGGACACGGTCCGTGCCGAGGCGGGGCGGTTCGGCCTGCACCCGGCGCTGCTGGACGCCGCCCTGCAGGTGCCGGTCGCCGGGCTGATCGACAGCGAGAGCGAGGCGGTGATGCCGTTCTCCTGGAACGGCATCACCGTGCACACCCGGGGAACGAACTCGCTTCGGGTCGCTTTCCGGCGCAACGGCTCCGACTCCTCCACGATGCTGCTGACCGACGGCGCGGGCGACCCCGTCGCCTCCTTCGACTCCGTCGTCGCGAGGCCGGTCAGTCGTGCACAGCTGCGGAGCGCCGTGAACGCCGCGGCCGACACCGACGCCGACGACGGGAACTACCGCGTCACGTGGCGCGCGCTGCCCGGCGGCACGCGTACGCCGATCGACGGTACCTGGCTGGCGGTGGTCCCCGAGGGGCAGCCGGCCGAGGGCTGGGCCTCGGAGACCGTGCGCCGCCTCGCCGCCCACGCGCCGGATTTGGAGACCTGGGTCGTACCGTGCGGGAACCTCGACCGGGCGGCGCTGGCCCAGCGGCTCCGCGAGCTCGCGGCGAACGGAACGAGCCCGGTCGGGGTGCTGTCGCTGCTGGCCGAGGATGAGACGCCGTGCGAGGCCGCGGCGGCGCTGCCCCAAGGGCTCGCGGGCACGGTGGTGCTCACCCAGGCCCTGCTCGACGCCGAACTCGACGCCCCGGTCTGGGCGGTGACCCGGGGCGCGGTGGCGGCCGGTCCCCAGGACCGCATCGGCTCGCCCACCCAGGCGCTGGTCTGGGGATTCGGACGTGTCGCCGGGCTCGAACACCCGCGGCTCTGGGGCGGCCTGATCGATCTGCCGGAGACGGTGGACGACCACGCGGTCGCCGAACTGGCCGGTGTGCTCGCGGGCAACGGCGAGAACGAGGTCGCCGTACGCTCCCGGGCCGTCCTGGCCCGCCGTCTGGTCAGGGCGGCAGCGCCCGACCAGGAGCCGCCCGAGTGGCGGCCTCGCGGTACCGTGCTCGTGACGGGTGGCACGGGTGGCCTCGGTGCCGAAGTGGCCCGCTGGCTTGCCGACCGCGGTGCCGGACATCTGGTGCTCGCCAGCCGCAGCGGCGCCGAAGCGGCCGGGGCCCAGCGCCTGGTCGAGGAGCTGGCCGCCAGGGGCGTCTCGGTCTCGGTGACGGCCTGCGACATCACAGACCGGGCCGCCGTGGTCGAGTTGCTGGCCTCCGTTCCCGCCGAGCGCCCGCTGACCGCGGTCGTGCACGCCGCGGCCAGCCTCGACGGCGGCCCGATCGCCGACACGACGCTGACCGAGTTCGGCGACACCTTGGCCGCCAAGGTGCTCGGTGCGGCGCACCTCGACGAGCTGCTCGACCACGACAGCATCGAGACCGTGCTGCTGTTCGGCTCCATCTCGGCGACCTGGGGCGTCGGCAACCAGTCCGCGTACTCGGCCGCCAACGCCTACCTCGATGCCCTGGCGCGGGAACGGCACGACCGCGGCGGCCGCACCGTCTCGGTGGCGTGGGGCCCGTGGGAGGCCGGAATGCCGGCCGAGAACGAGGAGATGGCCGACTCGCTGCGCCGCGGAGGTCTGCCCCTGCTGCCGGTGGACTCCGGTCTGGCGACCCTGGACCGGATCGTCGCCGAGGACGAACCGTGCCCGGTCGTCGCACGAGTCGAATGGGCCCGGTTCCATGCCCGCTTCACCTCACTGCGGCCCAGCCCGCTGCTGGCCGACCTGCCGGACGTCCGCCGGCTGCGGACGGCGGAGTCCCCGGCCTCGGCCGAACGCGGCGCGGCCCTGATCGAGAAGCTCGCCGCGCTGCCGGAGGAGGACCGGGAACCGGCCGTGCTCGATCTGGTCTGCACGCACGTCGCGGCCGTGCTCGGCCACGACTCTCCGGAGGAAGTCGATCACAGGCGGGCCTTCAAGGACGTCGGCTTCGACTCGATGATCGCCGTCCAGCTGCGCAACCGGCTCAACGCGGCGACCGGGTTGCGGCTGCCGGTGACGCTGGTCTTCGACTACCCGAATCCGACGATCCTGGCCTCGTTCCTGCGCTCCGAGGTGGCCGCCGCCGTGCCGTCGCCGACGGACGCGGCGCTGGCCGAGTTCGACCGGCTGGAGGCGTCGCTCTCCGCACTGCCGACCGAGGAGACGGAAGTGCGCGACGTGCTCGTCGGCCGGGCGCGAGACCTGCTGAGCCGGCTCACGGGCCCGGCGGAGGCGGCGAGCGCCGAGGGCGACGTGGCGACACTGACGGCGGCCTCCGACGACGAACTGTTCAGTTTCATCAACACGCAGCTCGGCCGCCGGGACGAGTGATCCCCGTACGCACGTGGAACGTGCCGGGGCGTCGGACGAGAGGTCGAGGAGCAGATGGACGACAACGATCACAAACTGCGGCACTACCTGAACCTGGTCACGGCAGACCTCGTACAGGCCCGCAAGCGGTCGGAGGAGCTGGAGCGGCGGGTCGGCGAGCCGATCGCGATCGTCGGCATGGCATGCCGCTATCCGGGCGGCGTGCGCTCACCGGAGGATCTGTGGGAGCTGGCGGTCACCGGGCGGGACGCGATCACCCCGTTCCCCCAGGACCGGGGCTGGGACCTCGACTCGCTCTACGACCCCGACCCCGGTCGCCCGGGTACCAGCTACACCCGGCAGGGCGGCTTCCTGAGCGACGTCGCGGACTTCGACGCGCAGTTCTGGGGCATCTCGCCCCGTGAGGCCACCGCCCTGGATCCACAGCAGCGGCTGCTGCTGGAGACGTCGTGGCAGGCCCTGGAGCGGGCCCGGATCGATCCGCACTCGCTGCACGGCAGCGAGACCGGGGTGTTCGTGGGCCCGAGTGTGACCGACTACGCGGCCCTGTTGGCGCGCTACCCGGCCGGTTTCGAAGGGCTCCTGCTCGGCGGCCTGGCAGGAGCGATCATCTCGGGCAGGATCTCCTACCTTCTGGGGCTGGAGGGTCCGGCGGTGACCCTCGACACCGGCTGTTCCTCGTCGCTCACCGCCCTGCACCTCGCGGCGGGAGCGCTGCGCGCCGGGGACTGCTCACTCGCCCTGGTCGGTGGCGTTTCCGTGTTGGCCACGCCGGGCTCGTTCGTCGAGTTCAGCACCCAGCGCGGGCTCGCTGCGGACGGCCGGTGCAAGTCCTTCGGCGACGCCGCGGACGGCACGGCCTGGGCGGAGGGTGTCGGCTTGGTCGTGGTCGAGCGGCTTTCCGACGCCCGCCGCCACCGGCACCCGGTGCTGGCGGTGCTGCGCGGCTCGGCCATCAACCAGGACGGGGCGTCGAACGGGCTGACCGCGCCGAGTGGCCCGTCCCAGCAGCGGGTGATCCGGCGCGCGCTGGCCGCGGCCGGGCTCACGTCCTCCGACGTCGACGCCGTCGAGGCACACGGTACCGGCACGACACTGGGCGACCCGATCGAGGCCCAGGCGCTGCTGGCCACATACGGGCGTGACAGGCGGCCCGGCCGTCCGCTGTTCCTGGGGTCGCTCAAGTCCAACCTGGGCCACAGCCAGTCCGCCGCCGGCGTGGGCGGTCTGATCAAGACGGTGATGTCGCTCCGGCACGGCACGCTGGCACCGACGCTGCACGCCGACCCGCCGTCCACCGAGGTCGACTGGACGGCCGGCGACATCGAACTCCTGCAGGAGTCTCGGCCGTGGCCGGAGACGGGGGACCGGCCACGGCGTGCGGCGGTCTCCGCCTTCGGTATCGGCGGCACCAACGCGCACGCCATCCTCGAAGCGGTGCCCGAGGACGACCCCGGAAGGGAGGGCGACGGCGTCGCGCACCGCACGCTCGCGGCCGTTCCGTGGCTGGTCTCCGGCCGCACGGCGGCCGCGATGCGCGCCCAGGCCGCGCGGCTGGCCGCCTTCCTGACGGACCGGGCCGAGCCGGCCGACCCCACCGACGTCGGATACTCACTGGCCACCACGCGTGCCGCCCTGGACAGCCGCGGCGTCGTCGTGGCCGCCGATCGGGACGACCTGCTCGCCGGGCTCGGCGCACTCGCCGGGGGCACACCGCACGCCGCGGTCACGACAGGCACCACCGTGCGCGGACGGCTGGCCTTCCTGTTCACCGGCCAGGGGGCGCAGAAGCCGGGCATGGGCCGCGAGCTGTACGCGGAGCACCCCGTCTTCGCCGAGGCGTTCGACGCCGTCTGCGCGCACCTGGACGGTCCGCTCGGGCGTTCGCTGCGTGACCTGACCTTCGCCGGGGACGACCCGCCGGACCTGCTCGACCGCACCGGATTCGCCCAGCCGGCCCTCTTCGCCGTCGAGACCGCGCTGTTCCGGCTCGTCGAGTCGTGGGGTGTACGCCCGGACTTCGTCGCGGGGCATTCCATCGGCGAGGTCACTGCCGCGCACGTGGCCGGGATACTGTCGCTTGAGGACGCCTGCGCGTTGGTCGCCGCCCGGGCGCGCCTCATGCAGGACATGCCTCCCGGCGGCGCGATGGTCGCTGTCCGTGCGGCCGAAGAAGACATCCTGCCGATGCTCGATCAGCTGACCGGCCTCGTGTCCGTGGCCGCGGTGAACGGTCCCGCCTCGGTGGTGCTCTCCGGCGACGAGAAGACACTCGCCACGCTGACGGCGACGCTCGCCGACAAGGGTCTCCGCCCGCGCGGACTGCGGGTGAGTCACGCCTTCCACTCACCGCGGATCGACCCGATCCTGGCCGGCTTCCGGTCGGCGATCGAAAGCCTCTCGTACGCCGCGCCGCGCATCCCGATCGTGCCGCTCGCACCGGGCGGGGCGGACCGGGGCGAGCGGATGCGTTCGGCGGACTACTGGGTCGCGCAGGCCCGTGAGGCGGTGCGGTTCCACGACGGTGTCGTGCGCCTGAGCGAGGCCGGTGTCACCACCTTCCTGGAGCTCGGGCCGGGCGGGGTCCTCGCCGCCCTCGGCCGGGACTGCCTGCCGCCGGCCGGTCCGGGCATGCCCGAGCGGGTCTTCGTGCCGACGCTGCGTCAGGGCCGGGCCGAGCCCGCCGCACTGCTGGACGCGGTGGCCGCCCTTTTCGTCCGCGGCGTGCCGGTCGACTGGCGCGCGGTCTACGCGGGCTCCGGCGCCGCCCAGCTCGACCTGCCCACGTACGCCTTCCAGCGCCGCCGTTACTGGCTGGTCGATCACCTGCCGATCGGGGCGAGTCTGCTGGCCGACCAAGGGGTCGTCGGCGGGACGGGCGCCCCGCTGTCGGACGCGGTGACGGCCGAGACGGTCCCCGGGATCCCCTCCGTACGCGCCACGATGGCCGATCGCCCGCGCCAGGAGTGGGCGGAGATCCTGCTCGCCGCGGTGCGCGACCAAGCGGCACAGCTGATGGGCTACGACGCGCCCGAGGACGTGGACCCCCAGCGGGGCTTCGCCGAGCTGGGCTTCGACTCGCTGACCGCAGTCTGGCTCACCGAGCGCCTGAGAGCCGTCACCGGGCTGGAGCTGTCCCGGACACTGGTCATCGACTGGCCGACGCCGCACGCCTTGGCGACACATCTGGCCGACCGGTTCGCCGCGCTCGGCGACCTCGAGACACCACCGGCCGCCCCCGCCGCCGCACCGGCGCGTCCGACGCCGGCGGGCGCGGACCGGGCGACGCCGCCCGCGACCGATCCGCTGCCGGTCCTCTTCGCCCAGGCGTGCGCGCAGAACCAGGTGAAGGACGGGTTGGAGCTGTTGGCCGTCGCCGCCCGGATGCGCGTGGGTGCCGGCTCGCCCCATATGCGGGAACCGGTCAGGTTCTCCCAGGGGTTCGCGGGCCCGACCCTGGTCTGCGTCCCGTCCGTGATGGCCCCCTCCAATGTCTACCAGTACGCTCGGACGGCCGACACGCTGCGTACGACGCACAACATGGCTGTGCTGTCGTTGCCGGGCTACGCCGACCACGAGTCCCTTCACCGCACCCGGACCGATCTGGTGGCTGCGGTCGCCGAGACGGTGCTCTCCCACGTGACCGGCCCCTACGTCCTCGTCGGATACTCCTCCGGCGGCTGGATCGCACACGCGGCAGCCGCCCGGCTCAAGGATCTCGGCACCCCACCGGAGTCACTCGTGCTGCTGGACAGCCACCTGCCGGGCAGTACGGGTCTGGCCGAGATCCAGTTCGACCTGCTCGGCGACGCGTATGCCGAATGGACCGCGACGCAGCCGCCGCGCGGCGCCGAACTGACCGCGATGGCGCACCACCTCCAGTTGTTCGACGACTGGGCACCGACCGACATCGACGGCGTGTCGACGCTGCTGCTGCGTGCCACCGGACGGATGGGCGGCCAGCCCCGCACGGGCGAGCACTGGCGGGCCCACTGGGGCCCCGACCATGACACCATCGACGTGCCCGGCACCCACCTGAGCATGATCGACGAACACGCCGCGAGCACCGCCTCGGCAATCAGCAGCTGGCTGGCCCGGCGGCCCGTCCGTCCCCGGCACACCGACTCGATCAGGCAGGACGCCCCGTGACCGACACACGCCGGTCGAACAGCCCCGCACGCGGACACGCGGCTACTGATCACGCCATGGAGGAGAAGGACATGACTGACCACATGGATGCCCAGCCGGAGCGGGTCTCGGACTTCTACGACGTGTTCACCCACATGTTCCTGCGTTTCTGGGGTGAGAACTTCCACTATGGATACTGGCTTTCCGACGAGGACGACAGTTCCGTGGACGTCGCCACGGATCGGCTCACCGACGTGCTCATCGAGCAACTGGGGCTGCGGCCCGGCCAGCGGATGCTCGATGTCGGCTGCGGTATCGGAACGCCCGCGCTCCGCCTGGCCGGTACGGTCGAGGCGGACATCACCGGCGTCACGATCAACTCGGGACAGGCGCGGGAGGCCAATGCCCGCGCCGCGGCGGCGGGCCTGTCCCATCGCGTCCGGTTCGATCACGCCGACGCGATGGCGCTGCCCTATCCCGACGCCTCGTTCGACGTGGCCTGGGCGTTCGAATCGCTCCTGCACATGGAGCGTTCCCGCGCGCTGGCGGAGATGAAGCGGGTGCTGCGCCCCGGCGGCCGCCTGGTGATCGCCGACACCTGCCAACGCGAGCCGATCAGGCCGGAGTACCAGGACGTACTCGACGACGCGAAGGGGAAGTTCGCCATCGTCGAGCTTCCCGGCATCGACGACTACCGGGCCCTGATCACCGACGCGGGCCTGAAGCTGGACGAGCTGCTGGACGTCAGTGAGCACACCAGGCGGACACTGCGGATCATGGCCGACGGCGCGAGCGAGCACCGTAGCTCCCTGGAGGAGCAGTTCGGTGACGCGGCCCGGCAGTTGATCGAGGTCCTGGTCCACCCGATCTCCGCGCTGCCGGAGTTCGGCTACCTGGTGGCCACGGCGCACAAGACGCCGTAAGCGCGTCGCCGGCCGTCGAAGCGGGGAGAGCGGCCGAGCGCGAGGGTCGCCGGGCCGGCCGATCACTCGCCGAGCGCTCCGCCGCACCGATGTGACTGAGCCTTTCAGTTGGCCAGTTGAGCGTTGGCGGGGCAGGGTACCGGCCGGACGCGCGTGTTGATGTTGGCTTCCGTGTTTCCTTGGTACACGGCTCGGCCGCGCAGGGTGCTGTCGTCATGGGTGACGTACAGGGCATCGACGTACTGGAAGCTCCGGTGTGGTCGCATTCCTGCCTGCTCGATGAGCTCGTGCTGTCGTACGCGCTGCCCGGCCGTGCCGCCGAGTGCCTGGATCTGGGGCCGGGATGGCCGCGTACATGGACGGTGACGTGGAAAGCTGGTACGTCCGAGCGGGCCGGTCAGCGTCATCGGCCGGGGCTGGAGTGCCTGGTGTCGACCGGGCGGCAGCACGGCTTCGAGAGTCTGGCCGAGCGGTGGCTGCTGCTGGTCCTGGACTTCGTGGGTGGGTTCGACGAGGTGCTGTCCCAGCCGTTTCGCCTGCGGTTCTTCTCCTCGGAGGGGAAGGGCTCACACATCCGGACTTCCTCGTGCTCGCTGCGGGGGCCTGCCGGCTGGTGGACGTGCGGCCAGGGGATCTGGTCGAGGAGGCGGACGAGGTCCGGTTCGCCGCGGCCGCGCAGGTGGCGGCAGCCGCGGGCTGGCGCTATCTCGTGGTGACCGGCTGGCGTCGGCAGGTGCTGGCGAGCATCGACGCCTTGTCGGCAACGTGGTCGAGCGATGCTTTGCACGGCTCAAGCAGGCCCGCGCGATCGCGACGAGGTTCCACAAGCAGCGAGGCGTGCCGTCGTCCGGCGTGGGGCCCGGAGCGAGGCATGCCGCCTTTGGCCGTTCGTCACCGGGCTTGGCGGCAAGCGGCCGGCGGGAGCATCAGCCACGGGCAGGTGCATGGCGTCAGTGGAGGTAGGGGCTCCAGCGGCCGAAGCGTGCCAGCAGGTTCCGGGCGGCGTCCTCGCTGAGTCCGAGAGCGGCGGCGGCCTGCGCGGGGGTGGCCTCCTTCCGGGCATCCCGGGCGGCCCAGTAGCCGACCTGCACGGCGCTCACCTCCAACTGGCGGGCCGCCCGCACGGCAGCCAGGGGGGAGGTCTTCGTCAGCTTCTCGATCTCATTCTCCAACTGGTCCAGCAGTCCGGTGACCGACTGCGGCAGCGCGACGGCGGAGGTGTCCACCTCGGCGGCGTGCGTGTCCCAGTCCTGCATGCAGGTGTCCGCAACCCCCGCGCCCGCGATGGCCAATTCCTCCTCACCGATCTCCTCCCAGGCCAGCGGGTGCTTGACGCCGGCCCAGCCACACGAGCACACCGCGCGCAACGCGGCCGCCCTCGGCCCGTACCCGTCACGGCCGTCGTAGACGCTCCACTCGGTCACCCTCTCGCCGCCCGCGCCGGAGCCGGCGTCGAAGAAGACGGCGCCCGGAACGGTGCCATCGGCCAGCAGTACCCCGACAGCACCCGCATGCGAGGTGCCGAACTCCTGCGTCGTCCATGTCGCCCGCTCGGCCATAGCAGCCCCTGCCCTCTCATCTCATGGACGCTTCGTGGTCAGCGCCTTGAGCAACGATGTCGCGCCTCAGGGCGGTCTTCCACCGAAATCACCCAAGCGGTGAAAACCAGTCAGGAGGACTTGACGCTGGTCCGAAGTGTGCCCCTCGCCGTCCACCCCGCCGCGGCGAACCGGCACCATCACCATCAGGTGCGGCCCTTCCGCGGCGGGGCCCGTTGAAGCCTCGCTGCGCACCGTCGTGCCGCCGGGGTCGGCGTCGGCCCGTGTGCGGGGTGGCAGCGAAGCACGGCCGGACGGCGGCGCCGTCGGCGCGGTCGGCCTCCGGTCCTTGCCGGCCCGGGCTGGGCGAGAGGCCAGGGCCGACGTGCGGGCGGGCAGGCCGGCCACCAGGGCTCAGCGGTGTGGCGGGGAAGAACTGATGCCGACCGTCCGGGCGGCAGCGGGCCATTTCCTTCGCCGCCGGTGGCCGCCTGCGAAGGTGTCAGGAGTTGAGCGCCCCGACCGCGTGGGCCTCCATGACGTCACCGGTGTCGAAGAACTTCCACGGCACCGTGAAGAAGCCGCCGGCACCCCACCTGGTGCCCCAGCTGTTCTCGATCTTCACGCCCTGGCTGTTGTAACCGACGATGGTCACCTCGTGGCCACCGATGACCTTGTCGCTGGACGAATTGCCCGGCAGGTAGCTGTAGTTCGAGGCGTTCTGGGAGTTGAGGCTCCGGAAGCTCTGATGGGCCTGGAAGCCGATCACCACGGGCTCGCCCTGGGAGAGGGCGTTCTGGATGGCTGTGCGTGCCGAACTGCCCTTGGTGGGCAGTTTGTCGTAGCCCGACAGCGTGTAATGGGCGGCGTTCGCGCGTTCGTCGGAGTCCGGCTGGGTGGTGTAGTCGAAGTCGCCCTGCCAGTAGTCCTCCTTGGTGTCGATGCCCTGCTTCTGCTCCATGGGCAGTGCGACACTCGCGAGAGTGCCCTGGTCGTTCCCTCTGGCGATCTGCGCGTAGACGTACATCGGCGCCATCGGGGCGCCGCTGATGCCCTGCTCGTTCATGAGGATGCCGTACGCGGAGTAGCCGGTGGCCCACGCGACGCAGGAGCCGACCTGGCCCTGGTCGCCCGGGGTGAGGGCGTACCGGGTGAGGTCCGCGCTCGCCGGGGCGGTGCTGCCCAGGCGCAGGGTCACCGGCTTCGCACCGTGACGTTCCACCCGAGTGAGGGTGTGCTTGCCGTGCAGGGCCTTCAGGTTGAGTCCGAAGCCGTGGCCGTCGTGCTGGGTGTGGGGGGCGACGGTCTTCTCGGCAGCCGTCGCCGTGGCGGCGGTCATGCACGACAGTGCGAGGGCTGCGGTGACACCGACGGCTATGTGCGAACGCATGGTTCGCCTCCTTGAGGGGAAGTGGGGGTACACCCGGCCACCTGCTCGGGGTGGGGCGCAGACAGATGTTTCAATGAGTCAGCTGTGAGCCTCAAGTGATCTAAGGTGCGCAGTTTTTAACAGTTAGCTTTCGAAGTGTTAAGGCCCCAGGTCGAAGTGGTGACCGGGGGCTCCGCAGCCCCGTCGTGGCAGATGTGCCAGGGAGTTCCTTGCCGGTCATCTGATCGTTGGGCTGGTGCGTCCGTGCGCCCGAGTGAGCCGTTCGGCAGGGCCCCGTCAACCAGCATGGCGAAACCGACCGCCGCCCGGAGGCCAGGGAAGGGGTCCGGATTCTGTTCAGTTCGCGCTCAACACGGCGGAGACGGTCTTCAACAGGGTCGCGGGAACGGCCTGTCCGCCCTCGGCGCACCGTCACAGGGCCTGCGTGTAGGCGTGCGCGGCGGCTCTCCTGTTCACGACCCGGGGAGCCGGCCGTCGGCGGTGCCCTCGGCCAGGGTGACTTCGGGAGCAGGTCGGCACCGGTGCCGCTCTCGGCCATGCGCTGCACCACGATGGTGGAATCGAGTCTGGTCGGCCCGGCGCCGCCGGGCAGGCGCTCCACCAGTACCGGGCCGAGCGACCGCTCCAGTGCCTGGATGCCGTTTGTGACCGCGGGTGGCGTCATCCGGAGCAGACCGGGCGCCCGCGTGGCACTGCCCTCGTCCACGGCGCCGGCGGTGCCGGTACGTCACGCGACGGTCAGCGGGTCGCACACCGCCTGATCGATGAAGAGGGCAGTGATGTGCGGCCGGTGGTGGCCGCGAGCGGGCGGCGGACGGCTGCGACTTTCGGCGCGGGGCCGTAGACCGATGGCGGATCGCACCGACCGGCCGGCCACGGCACGGTGGGCTCATGGAGTACACCGAGCAGAGCAAGGGCATCAGCCGGGCGCGGTTCCTGGCGGGGGCGGCGGCCGTGGGTGTGGCCGCGGTGACAGTGCCGGCCGTGGGCGCGGCGGCGGCGTCACGGGGGCTGTCCCGGCGGGGGGTCGTCTACACCGTCGGGGCGGGAGAAACGCCGGAAACGGCCTGGAGCACCGCGCGGATGCGCGCCGATCTCCGTGTCATCCGGCACGACCTGCACGCCGACACCGTGGACGTGACCGGCGACGGGGTCGAACGTCTCACCGCGACGGCCGCTGAGGCCGCTGAACTGGGCCTGCACGTCTGGTTGCAGCCGACCTTGGGCGACGTGCCGCAGCGCGACATCCTGGAGCACCTCGCCGAGTGTGGCCGGTTCGCGCGGAGGCTGCGGCGGCAGGGGGCGAGCGTCGAACTCAGCGTCGGCTGCGAGTTCTGGCTGTTCGTTCCGGGAATCGTGCCAGGCGCCACGGCGCGGGAACGCATCGCCAACCTGCTCTCCGGCACCGTGGACCCGGTAGGCATGCAGCGTCGCCTGACTCGCTTCATCGCCCAGGCCGCCGCCGTCGGCCGGTCGGTCTTCGACGGCCGGCTGAGCTACGCCGCCGCGCAGGACGACGAGGTCGACTGGTCGCTGTTCGACGTGGTCGGCATCGACTACTACGGCTACCACCCAGACCGGGCCGGCTACCTCGCCGACCTCGCCCGCTACCGGCGCTTCGGCAAGCCCGTGGCCATCACCGAGTTCGGCACCTGCGCGTACGTGGGAGCGCCGGAATCGGCCGGCATGGGCTGGGACGTGGTCGACTACGAGAAGGAGCCGCCCGAGATCAAGGGTGGTCTGGTCCGCAGTGAGCGTACGCAGGCGGCCTATGTGGCCGAACTGGTCGACGTCTTCGCGTCGATGAGCCTGTACGCGGCGATGGCCTTCGAGTTCGTCACCCCGGACGCGCCCCACCGTCCCGGCGACCCGCGCCACGACCTGGACATGGCGAGCTACGCCCTGGTGAAGCCGCTGCAGGACCGCGGGGGCTGGCACTGGGAGCCGAAGGAAGCCTTCCACGCACTGGCCGAGCGGTACGCCCGGCTCGACTGCGGCCAGGTCGGCCCGCACCGGTGACGGTCCTACCCTGCGGGGCGGGGAACGCGATGATGGTAGCCGGGGCAGCGATGCGGGGTCTCTTGCGCGGGTGCGAGGGGATGGCGGGCAGCGCCCGGGAAACAGGACAGCCGGCAAACCGTCCCTCGTCGGCCCCGCCCGCGTCCCGAGCGGCCACGCCGCCGGCGGAGGCGTGATCACAGGGCGGGGCCACGGTGACGGTGCGGACAGCACCGGTGCGGCCCGTCGCCCTGCGCGGTGCGCCACGCAGGATGTCGTGGGGCACCCCGAGCGGCGCCGCACCGTGTCTCCGGAGCATGCGCCCAGCCTCCGCGAAAACCCTTTGGCGGAACACGGCGACCGCTGCTAGGTTTCCCGAGGCCGTGCGAGAGATCGAGGAGGTGGTACCCGTGAACGATTCGACAAGGGTGCTCTCCTCGGGGGTCACGGTCGGGCGCTAGGTCGTCGCCCGGGAGCGCCAGTCTGTGGACTCCCGAAAGGCATGACCATGCACTTCGTCTCACAACAGCGCCTCGATGACGGTGTCTTCGAGCGCGCGTTCGCCTTCGGTGACATACCCGGCATCCTGTGGACGCCGGATTCCGCATCCGTGTCCGCGCCGGTCCCGCTGATCCTGCTGGGGCACCCCGCGCTCGGGCTGCGCAGGATGTACCCGCGGCTGGCGGCCCGGGCACGGCGCGCCGCGGCGGACGGCTTCGCCACCGCCACCATCGAGCTTCCCGGGACCGGCGAACGGCCTCGTTGGCCCGCCGCCGAACAGGCCCGTGCCGACCTGCGCCGGGCCGTGCGGGCAGGCGAGCCCCTCTGCGACGAGGTCGTCGACGCCCGCGTCCTCCCGCTCGTGGACAGGGCGGTCCCGGAATGGCAGACCGCTCTGGACGCTCTTCTGTCGCTGCCCGAGATCGGCGGCCCGGTCGGATACTCGGGAGGCGTGATCTCCATCGGTATCCGGCTGGCGGTCGTCGAGCCGCGGATCTCGGCCGCCGGTCTCTTCGCCGGGAGTCTGGTTCCTCGCGCCATGTTCCAGGAGGCCCGCCTGGTCACCATTCCGCTGCATGTCCTGCTGCAGTGGGACGACGAGGGGAACGACCGACAGGCGGCCCTGGACCTGTTCGACGCCTTCGGTTCCCCGGAGAAGTCCTTGTCCGCCAACATGGGCGGGCACACCGGCGTCCCTCGGTTCGCGGCGGACGACGCGGCTCGATTCTTCACCCGGCATCTGAAGTGAGCCAGGTTACCGGACCGGCCGCAGACGGTGGCTGACAGCGGCCGGCATGCCCTTCGACCGGGCAGGACCCGGCCTTCCGCGGCTCTCTGCTCCGTGGGCCCCTGCCGAACTCCGGGCAGGGGCCCACGGAGCCGGAAGGCAGCGTGATGTGCTGCGGCCCCGGTCCGCCCGCCCGCAACGCCAGGGCCACGGCGCGCGGCGTCCTCGCCTTACCGGGGCAGTACGCCGAACCGCCGGCCTCGCGGGCGAGTGCCGAGGCGGCGTGTGAGCGGCGTGTGAGTGCTTGCCCGGCCACCTCTTCGGCCGGGGCCCGCCGTGCCACAGGCCCCCGACTCCTCGGCCGGGCACGGCCGTTGAGGGGAGTGACGCTGTCCGTGGCGGGCCTGCCCGACTGGGCCGCGTAGGGAGCGCGGTCGCCGCGCAAAAGGCGTTCGCGAGGGTGTCTGGTTCCGTTTCAGGTCGGCGGGATGTGGGTGAAGCGCTCCGCCGTGTGCAGGTCGCTCTCGATCCGCTGTGCGGTGTCCCGCATCAGGGGCAGGACGTGTTCGGCGCATTCGTCGACGGTACGGCTGCTGCTGTGCATGGCGACGTTGAGTGCCGCCACGGCGGTGCCCGCGCGGTTGCGGACGGGTACGGCGAGGGAGCGCAGGCCGGCTTCGAGTTCCTCGTCGACCAGGGCATGGCCGTCCCGGGCCGCCCGTGCGAGGGCGTCCTCGATGGCGGCGCGGGCGGTGAGGGTCCGTGGGGTCAGGGCGGTCGTCGTGGTGCGGTCGAGGCGGGCGTCGCGTTCGGCGGGGGGAAGGTCCGCGAGCAGCACGCGTCCCAGCGAGGTGGCGTAGGCGGGCAGGCGGGTGCCCACGGTGATGTTGACGTTCATGATGCGGCGCGTCGCCGCGCGGGCGATGTACTGGACCGTGGTGTCGTCGAGGAGGGCGAGGGAGGTGGACTCGCCGACCCGTGCGGACAGTTCGGCCAGGTGGGGTGTGGCGAGGCCGGCGAGGGTGGTGCCGGCCAGCAGGGGGTAGCCCAGGTCGAGGACGCGCGGGGTGAGGCGGTGGTCGCGGCCCTCGACGGCCACGTAGCCGAGGTGGTGCAGGGTGATCAGCGCGCGCCGGACGGTGGCCCGGGACAGGCCCGTGCGCTGGGCGAGTTCGCTGAGGGTCAGGGACGGGTGGCCGTCGAAGCCGGTGATGACGGTCAGGCCGCGGGCCAGGGACTCGATGAATCCGGGGCCCATGTCCAGCTTGGACGTGGTCGTCCAGGTGGCCGGCGGCTCTGTGGTGGGTGGCGGCGTGTGGGACGCGGCCGTGTCGAGTCGGCCCGCCATGTCGGTGGCGGCGGCGCGCAGCCGGGGCAGCAGGTGGTCCCGCAGGTCGGCGGCGGTGTGGCGGCTGGTGTGGCTGACGACGCTGAGCGCGCATGCCGTCCGGGTGCGGGGCAGCGGGACGAGTACGGCCAGGGCGACCAGGCCGGGCTCGATCAGCTGGTCGTCCAGGGCGTAGCCGTCGGCCCGCGCCTGTGCGGCGCGGGCCCGGAAGGTGCCCTCGTCGGGGCCCGGCCGCCGTGGCAGGAAGGGGAAGGTGTCCCCGTACGGGTCGTCCGTCCGGCGTGTGTGCCATGCCTCCCATTGGCCGGTGGGCCAGGCGGCGGCGAACAGGGGGCCGGGCGCGGTGCGTTCGGCGGGCAGCCGGTCGCCGATGCGGAAGCTCAGGGACATGGCGCGGCGCCGGGTGGCCTGGTGGACGAAGCGGATGGCGTCGCCGTCGGGGACCGCGAGGGAGACCGACTCGTCGAGTGCGTCGGCCAGCCGGTCGGCCTGTTCCCGCAGCAGGGCGGGCAGGCCGAGGGAGGCCAGGTAGGCGTTGCCGAGTTCCATGAGGCGGGGCGCGAGGGTGACCTGGCGGCCTGCCACGCGTACGTAGCCCGTCGCCGCGAGCGTGCCGGCGATCCGGTCGACGGTGGAGCGGGCGAGTCCGGTGGCGTGCTGGAGGCCGCTGAGGCTGAGTGAGCCGTCCGCGTTGTTCAGCGCGCGCAGGACGGCGAGGCCGCGGATGAGGGGGGTGACGGCCTCCGCCGGCGGCTCGGCCGGGGCGGTAGGGAGCGGTGGCATCTGTTCTCCAGCTGTGGTGCGGCCGCGTGAACGCACCGTTTCAAGGCCATTGACAGTTCCGCAAGCCGCTGGGCAAACTCACGGACAGCATAGCGAAAAAAAGTTCACCAGGCGAACAGCAGCCGGAAGCAGGGAAGTGTTCCATGGACAAAGTGGTCACCTCGGCCGCGCTCGCCGTGGCCGACGTGCCCGACGGCGCGTCGATCGCGGTGGGCGGCTTCGGTCTCAGCGGCGTGCCGAACGTGCTGATCGCGGCCCTCCACGAGCGCGGCGTCACCGGGCTCGGCGTGGTCTCCAACAACTGCGGCGCGATGGACTCCGGCCTGGCCGTGCTGCTCACCGCGGGCCGTATCGCCCGGGTCACCGGCTCCTACATCGGCGCCAACAAGGAGTTCGCCCGGCAGTACCTCGGGGGTGACCTCGAAGTCGAACTCATCCCGCAGGGCACCCTGGCCGAGCGGCTGCGGGCGGGCGGCGCGGGCATCCCCGCGTTCTACACACCGGCGGGCGTCGGCACCCAGGTCGCCGACGGCGGACTGCCCTGGCGCTACGACGGCACGGGCGGCGTGGCGCTGGCCTCCCCGCGCAAGGAGGTGCGCGCGTTCGACGGCACGGACTACGTCCTGGAGCGCGGTATCCGCACCGACTTCGCCCTCGTCCGGGCGGCCAGGGGTGACCGGCACGGCAACCTCGTCTTCCGCAAGTCCGCCCGCAACTTCAACCCGCTGGCCGCCATGGCCGGCCGGATCACCGTCGCCGAGGTCGAGGAACTGGTCGAACCGGGTGCGATCGACCCCGACGAGGTCCACCTTCCCGGCGTGTTCGTGCAGCGGGTCGTCGCCCTGACCCCCGAGCAGACCGCCGCCAAGCGGATCGAGAAACGCACCGTGAGCGAGCGCGAGGAGCGGCACTGATGGCCTGGAGCAGGCAGGAGATGGCAGCCAGGGCCGCCGCGGAGCTGCGCGACGGCGAGTACGTCAACCTGGGCATCGGGCTGCCCACCCTCATCCCCAACCACCTGCCGGCGGGCGTCCACGTCGTCCTGGAGTCGGAGAACGGCATCCTGGGCACCGGCGCCTACCCCGATCCCGAGGATGTGGACCCCGACCTGATCAACGCGGGCAAGGAGACCGTCACCGTCCTGCCCGGCGCCTCGTTCTTCGACTCCGCCCTCTCCTTCGCGATGATCCGCGGCGGGCACATCGACACCGCCGTCCTGGGGGCGATGCAGGTATCCGCCCGGGGCGACCTGGCCAACTGGGCCGTGCCCGGCACGCTGGTCACCGGCATCGGCGGCGCCATGGACCTGGTGCACGGCGCGCGGCGGGTGCTCGTCACCATGACCCACACCGCCAAGGACGGCAGCCCGAAGATCGTCCCCGCGTGCACGCTGCCCCTGACGGGCAGGGCGTGCGTGCACCGGATCATCACCGACCTGGCCGTGCTCGACGTCACCGACGACGGCCTGCTCCTCGTGGAGACCGCCCCCGGTGTCGGCACCGACGAGGTACTGGCCCGTACCGCGGCCCCTGTCCGTATCACCGAGCGGAGCACCGTATGAACTCCCGCACGCGTGACGTCTACGTCGTCGACGCCGTCCGCACCCCCTTCGGCAGGTACAACGGCGCGCTGGCCTCGGTACGCCCCGACGACCTGGCCGCGCACACCGTCCGCGCCCTGCTGGAGCGCACCCCGGACCTCGACCCGGCGGCCGTGGGTGACGTGGTGTTCGGCAACGCCAACGGCGCGGGCGAGGAGAACCGCAACGTCGGACGCATGGCGGCCCTGCTGGCCGGCCTGCCGGTGTCCGTGCCCGGCGTCACCGTCAACCGGCTGTGCGCCTCGGGGCTGGAGGCCGTGGTGCAGGCGGCCCGCGCGATCGCCGTCGGCGACCACTCCCTCGTGATCGCCGGCGGCGTCGAGTCGATGACCCGCGCCCCCTACGTCCTGCCCAAGAGCGACCGCCCCTTCCCCGCCGGGCACGGGCAGCTGTACTCGACCACCCTCGGCTGGCGCATGGTCAACCCCGCGATGGACCCGCAGTGGACGGTCCCGCTCGGCGAGAGCGCCGAACTCATCGCCGACAAGCACGCCATCAGCCGGGAGCAGCAGGACGCCTTCGCCCTGGACTCCCACCGCAAGGCCACCGCCGCCCGGGACGCGGGTCTCTTCGACGCCGAGATCGTGCCCGTGCCCGTCGCGGGCCGCAAGGGCGGTTCCGTTCCGGTCGGCCGGGACGAGAGCATCCGGGAGGACACCTCCCGCCAGGCGCTGGCCGCGCTCGCTCCGGCCTTCCGCCCGGACGACGGCACCGTCACCGCCGGCAACTCCTCGCCGCTCAACGACGGCGCGGCGGCCCTGCTCCTCGCCGACGAGGACGGCCTGCGCGCCACCGGACGCGAACCACTGGCCCGGATAACGGCCAACGGCGTCTCCGCCATCGAGCCGCACTACTTCGGGCTCGCCCCCGTCCAGGCCGTCCACCGCGCCCTGGAACGGGCCGGCCGCGGCTTCGCCGACCTCACCACGCTGGAACTCAACGAGGCGTTCGCCGCCCAGGTCCTCGGCTGCCTCGCCGAGTGGCCCGGCCTCGACCCCGCGGTGCTCAATCCGCGCGGCGGCGCGATCGCCCTCGGCCATCCGCTCGGCGCCTCCGGTGCCCGCCTGGCCGGCACCGTCGCCCACCAGCTCAGGGCCGCCGGCTCCGGCACCGGCGTGGCGGCCCTGTGCATCGGCGTCGGCCAGGGCCTGGCCCTCGTACTCGAAAGGTAGGCCCCATGACCGTCCCAGGCTCCATGACCACCCCGCTCACCCAGGCGACGATCAGCACCGAGATCACCGGCAGCCGCGAACACTACGCCCGGCACCTCGCCGACGGCGGCTCCGCGCGCACCCACCCCGACCGGGCCTACCCGCCCTACCGCAGCAGCCTGCTCCGCCACCCGAAACAGCCCCTCGTGGCCGTACGGGACCCCGAGATGGTCGAACTCAGCGGCCCCGCCTTCGGTGTCACCGACATCACCGACCTCGACCACGACCTGACCCGGCAGCACCAGGGCGAACCGCTCGGCGAACGGATCACCGTCACCGGCCGGGTCCTGGACCGCGACGGCCGTCCGGTGCGCGGACAGCTCGTGGAGATCTGGCAGGCCAACGCCTCCGGCCGCTACGCCCACCAGCGCGACCAGCACCCCGCCCCGCTCGACCCCAACTTCACCGGCGTGGGCCGCTGCCTGACCGACGACCAGGGCGGCTACCGGTTCGTGACCGTCAAGCCCGGGGCCTATCCCTGGCGCAACCACGACAACGCCTGGCGGCCCGCGCACATCCACTTCTCCCTGTTCGGCACCGCCTTCACCCAGCGCCTGGTCACCCAGATGTACTTCCCCGGCGACCCGCTCTTCCCCTACGACCCGATACTCCAGTCCGTCACCGACGACCGCGCCCGCGAACGCCTGGTCGCCGCCTACGACCACGAGCGTTCCGTGCCGGAGTGGTCGCTCGGCTACCACTGGGACATCGTCCTGGACGGTCCGGCCGCCACCTGGACGGAAGAGGGACACTGATGACCCCGACGACCACGCCCGCACCCCAACCGCCCACGCCCTCGCAGACGGTGGGCCCGTTCTACGGCTACGCGCTGCCCTTCACCGGCGGCGGGGACATCGCGCCGCCCGGCCACCCGGACACCCTCACCCTGCACGGCCGCGTCCTCGACGGCGCGGGGCAGCCCGTCCCCGACGCGATCGTCGAAGCCTGGCAGCCCGCCCCGGACGGCTCGCGCACCGGCGCCCCCGGCTCCCTGCGCCGCGACCCGGTCACCGGCGCGGTCATCGGCCGCGACACCGTCACCTTCACCGGCTTCGGACGCGTCCCCACCGACGCCGACGGCCACTACACGCTGCGCACCCTGCCGCCCGGCGGGGTGGCCTACATCTCGCTGGCCGTGTTCGCCCGCGGACTCCTGCACCACCTCCACACCCGCGCCTACCTGCACGACGCGGGCCCTCTCGGCGACGACGCCCTCCTGGCCGGCCTGTCCCCCGTCCGCCGCGCGACCCTGATCACCACGTCGGACGGCCCGCGGGTCCACCGCTTCGACATCCGTCTGCAGGGCGGCGACGAGCACGAGGAGACGGTCTTCCTTGACTTCGGCTGACTTCCCGCACCACGCCGACACCGGGCTGCTCTCCCCCGTGCAGGCGGGGACCGCCGTCGAGGCTCTCACCAGCGACGCGGCCTGCGTCCGCGCCCTGCTGGCGGCCGAAGCGGCCCTCGCCCGCGCCCAGGTGTCCCTCGGCCTGGCCCCCGCGGGCGTGGCGGAGGCGATCAGCCGGGCGGCCACCGCGCCCGGCCGGTTCGACCCCTACGACCTGGCGGTGCGTGCCCGCGCCGGCGCCAACCCGGTCATCGCCCTGGTGCACGACCTGACCGCGGCGGTGGCCGAGGCCGATCCCGGGGCCGCCGCCTACGTGCACCGCGGGGCGACCAGCCAGGACATCCTCGACACCGCCATGATGACGATCTCCGCGCAGGCCGTGGACCACCTGCTCACCGACCTGGCGCGGGTGGCCGGGGGCCTGGGCCGGCTCGCCCGCGCCCACCGGGACACCACGATGGCAGGCCGTACCCTGACCCAGCACGCCGTACCGACGACCTTCGGGCTCAAGGCGGCCGGCTGGCGCTCCCTCGTCCTCGACGCCCACGACCGGCTGACGGCCGTACGGTCCGCGCTGCCCGCCCAACTCGGCGGCGCGGCAGGGACGCTGGCGGCCTTCCACGCCTACGCGGAGGCGGAGGACGGTGACGAGCCCCGGGCCGACGGCCCGTTCGGGGAGGACGTCGGGCTGCGGTTGTGCGCCGCGTTCGCCCGCGAGACCGGTCTCGCCGAGCCTGCGCTGCCCTGGCACGTCCTGCGCACCCCGGTCGCCGAACTCGGCGGCGCCCTCGCCCTGGCCTCCGGCGCGCTCGGCAAGATCGCGGCCGACGTGCTCGTCCTCTCCCGTACGGAGATCGGCGAGGTCACCGAGGGCACCGGCGGGACCTCCTCCGCCATGCCGCACAAGGCCAATCCGGCGCGTGCCACCCTGATCGCGGGCGCCGCGCGCCGGGTACCCGCCCTCACCGGCGTGCTCTACGCCTGCCTCGTCGCCGAGGACGAACGCCCCTCCGGCGCCTGGCACGCCGAATGGCCGACCCTGCGCGACGCCCTGCGCACCGTCGGCGGCATGGCGGCCACCGCGGCGGACCTCGTCGCGGGCCTGCGCGTGCACCCCGACCGGATGCGCGGCAACCTCGGCGCCACCCACGGACAGCTCACCGCCGAACGCCTGGTGGCCGCCCTCGCACCGCTGGCCGGCCGCGCCGAGGCCCGCGCGGCCGTCACCCGCGCCGGTGACCAGGCCACGCGGGAAGCCGTCGGCCTGCCCGACTCGCTCAGCGCCGACCCGGCCGTCACGCGTCTCCTGACGTCAGCACAACTCCACGCCCTCGCGGACCCGTCCGCCTATCACGGCTCCGCCGCCGCGCTCGTCGACCGGGCCCTGCGGCGACCGGACCCCGCCCCCGAGGGCGAGCAGCCCGCACAAGGAGCACCATGACCATCCGCCCCGACACCGGCCCGCACCACCGGGTGGACGGCCCGCCGTCGTACCCGCCCCTCCTCCTCGGCCCCTCCCTCGGCACCCCGCTGTCCGTCTGGGACCAGCAGGTCCCGCTGCTGGCCCGTACCCACCGGATCGTCCGCTGGGACCTGCCCGGACACGGCGGCACCCACCCGGACGTCCTGCCCCCCGGCGGCGGCGTCGCCGACCTCGGGCAGCAGGTCCTGGCCCTCGCCGACACCCTCGGCATCGACCGCTTCGCGTACGCGGGCATCTCCCTGGGCGGCGCCGTCGGCATCTGGCTCGCGGCCCACCACCCCGACCGTGTCTCCTCCTTGACCGTCGTCTGCTCGTCCGCGCGGTTCGGGGAGCCGGACGGATGGCACGACAGGGCCCGCGACGTGCGCACCCACGGCACGGACTCCCTCGCCCACGCGTCCGCCGCACGCTGGTTCACCCCCGCCTTCGTCTCGGCTCCGGCGGCGAGCAGCCTCGTCGAGGCCCTGCGGACGGCGACCGATCCCGAGGCGTACGCCCGCCTGTGCGAAGCCCTCGCCGGCTACGACGCCCGCCCCTACCTGCACCGCGTCACCGCCCCCACTCTCATCGTGGCCGGACGCGACGACCCCGCCACGCCCGTCGCCCACGCCCGGGAACTCGCCGACACCATCCCCGGCGCCGGGCTGGTGGAGATCCCCGGCGCGGCCCATCTCGCGGGCGTCGAGCAGCCCCGGCCCGTCGCGCGGGCACTCGCCGCCCACCTCGCGGCCGACACCGACGACGCCGGCCGGCACACCGCCGGACTCGCGGTACGCCGTACGGTCCTCGGCGACGCCCACGTGGACCGCGCCCTCGCCCGCACCACCCCGCTGACGGCCGCCTTCCAGGACTTCATCACCCGGTACGCCTGGGGCGAGATCTGGACCCGGCCCGGCCTGGACCACCGCACCCGCCGCTGTCTCACCCTCACCGCGCTCGTCGCCCAGGGCCACCACGCCGAGTTGGAGATGCATCTGCGCGCCGCCCTGACCAGCGGCGACCTCACCCCCGGGGACATCGAGGAGGTTCTGCTCCAGACCGCCGTGTACTGCGGCGTCCCCAGCGCCAACGCCGCCTTCGCCATCGCCGACCGCGTCCTGGCCGAAACCGCCGGCTCCGCACCCGAGGAGTGACCATGCACACCACCGTCGCCGTCATCGGGGGCGGCCCCGCCGGGCTTCTCCTCTCCCGCCTCCTGCACCGGGCCGGCGTCGACTGCGTCCTCCTGGAGCGCCGGAGCAGGGCCTACGTCGAACAGCGCCAGCGCGCCGGCATCCTGGAGCAGTCCACCGTCGACGCCCTGCGCGAGGCGGACGCGGCCGAACGCCTGGACCGCGAGGGCCTCGTCCACGAGGGCATCGAACTGCGCTGGAACGGCCGCGCCCACCGCATCGACCTGCCCTCCCTCACCGACGGCCGCCGCGTGCGGGTGTACGCCCAGACCGAGGTCGTCAAGGACCTCGTCGCCCTGCAACTGGCCGACGGCGCGGCCCCGCACTTCGAGGCCGAGGTCCGGGGGATCGAGGGCGCGGACGGCACGCGGCCCTCGGTCCACTACACCCACCAGGGCCAGGAGAAGACGCTGACCTGCGACTACGTCGTCGGGTGCGACGGGTACCACGGCGTCGCCCGAACCGCCGTCCCGCGGAGCGCGCAGCGTACCTTCGAGCGCGTCTACCCCTATTCCTGGCTCGGTGTGACGGCCGACGTACCGCCGTCCTGCGACGAACTCGTCTACGCCCACTCCCCGCACGGCTTCGCCCTGCACAGCATGCGCTCGCGCGAGGTGAGCAGGCTGTACCTCCAGGTGCCCAACGGCACCGACCCGGCCGACTGGCCCGACGACCGCGTCTGGGACGAACTCGACACGCGCTTCGCCCTGGACGGCTGGAAACTCGCCCGCGGCCCCATCACCGCCAAGTCCGTGCTGCCGATGCGCAGTTCCGTGACCGAGCCGCTGCGTCACGGCCGGCTCTTCCTGGCCGGCGACGCGGCGCACATCGTGCCGCCCACCGGCGCCAAGGGTCTCAACCTGGCCGCCTCCGACGTGACCGTCCTCGCCCGCGCCCTCATCCGGCGCCTGCGCACCGGCAACACCGACCTCCTGGACGCCTACTCCGACACCTGTCTGCGCCGGGTCTGGCGGGCCGAGCACTTCTCGTCCTTCATGACGACCGCCCTCCACACCGATCCCGACCAGGGGGAGTTCGGCACCAGGCTCCAGATCTCACAGCTGGACCGCATCGCCGACTCCCCGCACGCGAGCACCGAACTCGCCCTGAACTACGCGGGGTTGTCGATACCCTGACGGCCGGTACGGCCCGGGGTGTCAGGGCAGCAGGACGGCCTTGCCCCGGTTGCGGCGTGCCTCCAGGTCGGCGTGCGCGGCAGCCGCCTGGTCGAGCGGGTAGGTCCGCCAGACGGGCAGGGTGAGCCTCCCCGCGGCGGCCAACTCGACCAGCTGCGGCAGGGCTTGCTCCGCCTGGTCGGCGCCGCCCGCGCTGAAGCGGACGCCGTACTGTGCGGCGGACATGTCGGCGATCGTGATGACGTTCGCACTGTCGCCGGTGAGGGCCACGGATTCGGCGAGGACGCCGGCACCGGAGGCGTCGAGGACGAAGTCGACGCCCCGCGGCGCCACGGTCCTCACCCGCTCCACCCAGCCCGAGCCATAGCGGACGGCGGTGGCGCCGAGCGTGGTGATCCGCTCGATGTCGTGTTCGCCCACCGTGGCGACGACGGTGATGCCGCGCGCGACGGCCAGTTGCGTCGCGATGACGCCCACGCTGCCGCCGGCGCCGTGGACGAGCAGGGTCTGCCCCCGGCGCACCCCCAACTGGGCGAGGACACGGAACGCGGTCCGGCCGACGGTGACCAGCGACGCGGCGACCTCCCAGGACAGTGCCGCGGGCTTGGCCACCGGCGCGTCGATCAGGGCGTACTCGCTGTAGCTGCCGCCCGCGGTGGCGCCGAGGACCTCGTCGCCCACGGCCGCGCCGGCTCCCTCGCCGGCCGCGTCGACGACACCGGCCGCGTCCAGTCCGGGGACCACGGGGAAGCGCGCCGGGGCGGCGCCGGCCATCAGGCCGGAGCGGATCTTCATGTCGAGCGGGTTCACGGAGGCGGCCCGCACCCGTATCCGGACCTGGCCCGGCCCGGGTTCAGGCGCGGTGACCTCGGACAGCCGCAGCACCTCGGGGGCGCCGTACTCGGAGAAGGTGATCGCTTTGGACATCGGAAACTCCCAGAATCAAGGCCCGCCTGTCGGGCCGTCGCTCAAACGGTGAGGGTGGGGTAGTCGGTGTAGCCGCGGTGGTCGCCGCCGTAGAAGGTGGACTGGTCCGGGGTGTTGAACGGACCACCGCCGGCGAGCCGTCGGGGCAGGTCGGGGTTGGCGAGGAACAGCGCTCCGTAGGCCACCAGGTCCGCGCTGCCGTCCTCGATCAGCTTGAGCGCGTCGGGGCCGGTGATGTCGGGGTGGGTGAACGGGTTGAGGACGAAGGTGCCGGGCCATGCCTTGCGCAGCCGGGCGGTCAGCTCGGCATCGGGGCCCTCCATCAGGTGGAGATAGGCGAGGTCGAGACCGGCGAGCCGGTTCAGCAGCGCCTCGTAGATCTCGCCCGGGTTGTTCTCGGTGATGTCGTTGAAGGGGTTGCCGGGCGAGATCCGCAGACCGACGCGGCGGCCGCCGATCGCCTCCGTCACGGCTGTGACGACCTCGGCGGCGAACCGGATCCGGCCCTCGACGGAGCCGCCCCAGGCATCGGTACGGTGGTTGGTGTTGTCCGCGAGGAACTGATGGAGCAGGTAGCCGTTGGCGCCGTGGATCTCCACGCCGTCGAAACCGGCCTCGACGGCGTTGCGCCCCGCGGTCGCGAAGTCGGCGATGGTCTGCCGGATCTCCGCCTCGCCGAGTTCCTTCGGCGTGACGAATTCCCGCGGGCCCTGGTGGGTGTACACCCGGCCCTGGGCGGCGACCGGCGAGGGCCCCACCGGTACCAGGCCCTCGGGCAGCAGGCTGGGGTGACCGATGCGTCCGGTGTGCATGAGCTGGGCGAAGATCACGCCGCCGGCGCGGTGCACGGCGTCGGTCACCGTCCGCCACGCCCGCACCTGACCGGGCGTGTGCAGGCCGGGGGTGTCGGGGTAGCCCTGGCCGACGGGTGAGGGCTGGATGCCCTCGGTGACGATCAGCCCGGCTGCGGCCCGCTGCGCGTAATACGTCGCCATCAGCTCGGTCGGCTCCGCGCCGGGGCCGTAGGCGCGGCTGCGGGTCATCGGCGCCATCACGACGCGGTTCGCGAGGCGCACGCCGCCCAGCTCGATCGGGTCGAAAGCAGTGGTCATGGGTCGTTCCCTCGGTAGGAGTCGCGGTCTGCGGCGGGAGGTGTCGAGATGCCGTCCGCCGCCGATTTTCCTGTCCGAACAAGTAAAACACTTGTCTGGACAGTGAACAACTCCTATTCGGCTTCGAAAGTCAGGAGCGATGCCGTAGTCACCTCTCTGAACTGCGCATATATTCCAGCGGACGAGCTAAGTGACCCTGGCGATCTCGTGGGAAGGTAGAGTCACCCTGTTCAAACAGGAGAGTGAGGAAGAGATGGCCGATTCCCCATCTGAAGTCGGGCAGGTCGCCGCCGTGCCGGTCCCCGGCGCCGCCGGCGGTGGGCCGATCAGTCACGCCATCTTCCGGCTGGCCCGGCTGCACCGCATGTTCGCGGGACAGCTTCTGCGCCGGATCGGTCTGCACCCGGGCCAGGAGCTGGTCATGATGCACCTCTGGGAACTCGGCCCCCAGCGTCAGATCGACCTGGTGCGCCTGATGGACTCCGATGCCGCCACCATGACGCGCACCGTCCGACGCCTCGAACAGGCCGGCTTCGTGCGCCGCCGCCCCTCCCCCACCGACAAGCGTGCCTCGCTCATCGAGCCGACCGCGGCCAGCCACGCCCTGCGCCGGGAGGTCGAGCGGGTCTGGAGCCGGCTTGAGGACATCTCGACCACGGGCCTCACGGACGACGAGTGCGCCGACGCGCTCGCCACCTTGGAGCGCCTGGAGGAGAACCTCGTACAAGCCGCAGCCCGGCCCACGGAGCCGGACATCCGGTCACGACACTGACGAAGCTCCGGACGACCTTGACGGGATGCCGACAGCGCTGGCGGGTCGGTGCCGGGAGGGCCGTCAGAAGGACGCCAAGAACTGGTGCACGGACTGTCGAGTCCCGTGGAACGAGGGTGAGATGGAGGTGTTTCCGCGAAGGTTCGCCGACCGGCAGCCCTCGGTCGGCACGTGCAGAAGGTGAAGGCGATGTCCGAGTCCCCCATGGCCGCAACCGATCGTGTCGTCGTGGGAGTGAGCGGTTCGCCGGGGAGCCTCGCTGCCCTGGGCCGGGCTGCCGACGAGGCCCGGCTGCGCGGTGCGGAGCTGTGGCCGGTGGTCGCGTGGGAGGCGCCGGAGGGGGACCTCGCCGCCCGCAGGTTCCCGGCCACCAGCGCCCTGCTCCCGGAGTGGGAGCGCCTCGCGCGGGAGCGGCTGGAGGGAGCGCTGCGTGACGTGTTCGGCGACGCCGGCGCCGGGCTGCCCGGACAAGCGCTCGTCGTCCGGGGTGCCCCCGGACCGGCGCTCGTGCGGATCGCCGGCCGGGGCGGCGACCTCCTCGTCATCGGCGCCGGCGGGCGGGGCCGGCTGCACCGCGCGCTGTGGCCGTCGGTCAGCCGCTACTGCCTCGCCCGCGCCGCCTGCCCCGTCCTCGCGGTTCCGCCATCCCCACTGCATGCGGCCCTGACGGCCGTACACCGTCGGAACGTCCTGCGGCTCCGCCTCGACACCCGTGATCTGGAGCGGGAGTTCGAGGCCGTTCCGCCCGACGCCGAAGGCCGCCGGGGATAGCCGCGGCGGGCTGTCGGGCCGGCCGCGCCCCGGCTGTCGGCCCTGGAGGCGTTCTCGCGGGCATCCTCATCCGGACCCGAGGATGACCGCAGGGCCAGGACCTAACCGATGCGTTCGGCCAGGGCGACGATGATGCCCGAGGGGCCGCGGAGGTTGCAGAGGCGGTAGATGTCCTCGTACTGCGCCACCTCGCCGAGGAGTTCGGCACCATGGCGGCGCAGGCGGGTGATCGTGTCGTCGATGTCGTCGACGGCGAACATGACACGGTGCAGGCCCAGAGTGTGGGGAGGCGGGTCGAGCGGTCCGGCGGTGACCGCCGCGGGGGTGTGGAACTTCGTCAGCTCCAGCTTGCCGTGGCCGTCCGGGGTGCGCATCATCGCGATGGCGCTGCGGACCCCGTCGAGACCGAGCATCTGATCCGGGCAGGCTCCCTCGATCTGCGCCTCACCTTCCAGCTCCATGCCCAGCTCGGTGAAGAAGGCGACGGCGGCCTCCAGGTCGTCGACGACGATGCCTACGTTGTCCAGCCGCTGAACTGTCACGGGGTGCTCCTTCTTCGTCGCGCAGTCCGTACTGGCATCTGGTACCCATGTCATCCCTCGTAGCGATAGCCCATGCCGGGCTCGGTGACCAGATAGCGGGGGTGCGAGGGGTCGGTTTCGAGTTTGCGGCGGAGTTGGGCCATGTAGACCCGCAGGTAGTTGGTCTTGTTGCTCTGCGTGACTCCCCACACCTCCTGGAGCAGTTGCCGCTGGGTGATCAGCCGGCCGGGGTTGGTCACCAGGATCTCCAGCAGCTGCCACTCGGTGGGTGTCAGCCGGACGTCCCTGCCGTCGCGGGCGACCTTCTTGGCGAGCAGGTCGATGGTGAAGTCCTCGGTCCTGACCAGGGCCGGTTCCCGGACGAGCGGGGTGTCCTCGGTGCGGCGGACGGCGGCCCGCAGCCGGGCCAGCAGTTCGTCCATGCTGAACGGCTTGGTCACGTAGTCGTCGGCGCCCGCGTCGAGGGCCGCGACCTTCTCGTCGGAGGACCGGCGGGCGGACAGGACCAGGATCGGGACGCGGCTCCAGCCGCGCAGGGCCTTGATGACGTCGGTGCCGTCCATGTCGGGCAGGCCGAGGTCGAGCAGGACCACGTCGGGCCGGCGGGCGGCGGCGAGCCGAAGCGCGGTGGCCCCGTCGGGGGCGGCGTCCGCGCCGTAGTGCCGTGCCCGCAGGTTGATGACGAGGGCCCGTACCAGCTGCGGGTCGTCCTCCACCACGAGCACCCGGGTCATGGGAGTGTGCCTCTCCTGTCGTACGTCGGGCCGCCGACCGCACGGCGGCGGGAGCCGGCGGTCCGGGATGTCTCCCGGGCCGTCGGCTCCCGTGTGGGTCGCACAGGGCCGTCACCGCTTCGCCGCGAGGTCCTTGAGCGCGATGTTGAGTTCCAGGACGTTCACCCGGGGCTCGCCGAGGAAGCCCAGGGTGCGGCTCCGGGTGTGGTCCTTGACCAGTGCCTCCACCGCGGCGACGGACAGGCCGTTCCTCGCGGCCACCCGGTGGACCTGGAGTCCGGCGTAGGCCGGGGAGATCGCCGGGTCCAGGCCGGAGCCGGAGGAGGTGACGGCGTCGGCGGGGACCTCCGCGGGCTTGACCGGGTGGCCGGGCACCGAGTTGTCCTTGACGACGGCGGCCTTGGCGGCGCGCACCTGGGCGCAGAGCGTGCCGTCCTCGGGCTCGGCCGGGCAGGTGCCGTGCACGGCGCCGCTGTCGGCGGAGAGGTTCGTCGCCCCGGAGAGGATCAGCTGGTACCGGGTGTTGAGGCTGTTGCTGCCGAGCCCGTTGGCCGGCCGGCCCTGGAACCACCTGAGGTCGGGGTCGGGGGTCTCCTGGCCCTTCTTCAGCGGCAGGTTGTACTGCTGCCCGATCAGGGAGGAGCCGACGACCTTGCCGTCCGCCGTGATCTCGGAGCCGTTCGCCTTGTCGTGGAACAGAGCCTGGGCGACGCCGGTGACGGCCAGCGGGTAGATGACGCCCGTCACCAGGGTCAGGACGAGGAGGGCCCGCAGGGCCGCGCCGAGCAACCGGGCGGTGTTCGTTACGGAGTTGTTCATGGCGATCAGCCGATTCCGGGGATGAGGGAGAGGAGCAGGTCGATGATCTTGATGCCGATGAAGGGGGCGATCAGACCGCCGATGCCGTAGATCCCGAGGTTGCGGCGGAGCATCCGGTCGGCGCTCATCGGCCGGTACCGCACGCCCTTCAGCGACAGCGGCACCAGCGCGATGATGATCAGCGCGTTGAAGACGACCGCGGAGAGGATCGCGGAGTCGGGTGAGGACAGCTGCATGATGTTCAGCTTGTCCAGGCCCGGGTAGACCGCCGCGAACAGCGCCGGGATGATCGCGAAGTACTTCGCGACGTCGTTGGCGATGGAGAACGTCGTCAACGCGCCACGTGTGATGAGGAGTTGCTTGCCGATCTCCACGATCTCGATCAGCTTGGTCGGGTTGGAGTCGAGGTCGACCATGTTGCCGGCCTCCTTGGCAGCCGACGTACCGGTGTTCATGGCCACGCCGACGTCCGCCTGGGCCAGCGCCGGGGCGTCGTTGGTGCCGTCGCCGGTCATCGCGACGAGCTTGCCGCCGGCCTGTTCGCGTTTGATGAGGGCCATCTTGTCCTCGGGGGTGGCCTCGGCGAGGAAGTCGTCGACGCCCGCCTCCTCCGCGATCGCCTTCGCGGTCAGCGGGTTGTCACCCGTGATCATGACCGTCTTGATGCCCATGCGGCGCAGTTCCTCGAACCGCTCCCGCATCCCGTCCTTGACGACGTCCTTCAGGTGGATGACACCCAGCACGCGGGCGCCCCGGGAGTCGCGGACGGCGACGAGGAGCGGGGTGCCGCCTGCCTCGGAGATACGGTTCGCGGCGGTGTCCGCGTCCGCGGCGACCGTACCGCCCTGTTCCCCGACCCAGGCGATCACCGAGGCCGTGGCGCCCTTGCGGATGCCGCGGCCGTCGACGTCGACGCCGGACATGCGGGTCTGGGCGGTGAACTCGATCCACTCGGCGCCGGCCAGCTCGCCCTGGTGGCGCTCGCGCAGCCCGTACCGCTCCTTCGCCAGGACGACGATCGACCTGCCCTCGGGCGTCTCGTCCGCGAGGGAGGAGAGCTGGGCGGCGTCGGCGACCTCCGCCTCGGTCGTGCCGCTGACCGGGACGAACTCCGCCGCCTGCCGGTTGCCGAGCGTGATGGTGCCGGTCTTGTCCAGCAGCAGGGTGGAGACGTCACCGGCGGCCTCGACCGCCCGGCCGGACATGGCCAGCACGTTGCGCTGGACGAGGCGGTCCATGCCGGCGATGCCGATCGCGGAGAGCAGGGCGCCGATCGTGGTCGGGATCAGGCAGACCAGCAGCGCCACCAGCACGACCATCGTCAGATGCGTGCCCGCGTGGTCGGCGAACGGCGGCAGCGTGGCACAGGCCAGCAGGAACACGATGGTCAGCGAGGCGAGCAGGATGTTCAGCGCGATCTCGTTGGGCGTCTTCTGCCGGGCCGCGCCCTCGACCAGGCTGATCATCCGGTCGATGAAGGTCTCACCGGGCTTCGTCGTGATCTTGATGACGATGCGGTCGGAGAGGACCTTGGTGCCGCCGGTCACCGCGGAGCGGTCGCCGCCGGACTCGCGGATGACCGGGGCGGACTCGCCGGTGATGGCCGACTCGTCCACCGACGCCACGCCCTCGACGACGTCGCCGTCACCCGGGATGACGTCGCCGGCCTCGCAGACGACGAGGTCGCCGATGGTCAGCGCGGTGCCGGGGACCTGCTCCTCGGAGCCGTCCGTCAGCAGCCGGCGGGCGACGGTGTCGGTCTTGGCCTTGCGCAGCGTGTCGGCCTGCGCCTTGCCGCGGCCTTCGGCGACCGCCTCCGCCAGGTTGGCGAAGACCACGGTCAGCCACAGCCAGGCGCTGATCGTCCAGCCGAACCAGTCGGTGGGGTCCTTGAGGGAGAAGACGGTGGTCAGCACCGAGCCGATCCACACCACGAACATCACGGGCGATTTCACCATCACCCGCGGATCGAGCTTGCGGAAGGCGTCCGGCAGCGACCTGACCAGCGCCCTGGGTTCGAAGAGGCCCGCGCCTACACGGCCCTCGGCGGACTTGTGCCCGCTGGGGACGTCGCTGTGCGGCGCCCGGGTGGGAGTGGCTGTGGACATGGAGTCCTCTGACTTCTCTGTACGGGTGGTCATCACGCCAGCCCTTCGGCCAGCGGGCCCAGGGCGAGGGCCGGGAAGTAGGTCAGACCGGTGATGATCAGGATCGCGCCCACCAGCAGGCCGGTGAACAGCGGCTTCTCGGTGCGCAGGGTGCCCGCCGTGACCGGCACCGGCTGCTGCTCGGCGAGCGAGCCGGCCAGCGCCAGCACGAACACCATCGGCAGGAAGCGGCCCAGCAGCATCGCGAGGCCCGTCATGGTGTTGAACCAGTCGGTGTTCGCGTTCAGGCCGGCGAAGGCCGAGCCGTTGTTGTTGGCGGCCGAGGTGAAGGCGTACAGCACCTCGGAGAAGCCGTGCGCGCCGGAGTTGAGCATCGAGTGCGGCGGGGTCGGCAGCGCCATCGAGGCCGCGGTGAAGACGAGGACCAGCGCCGGGGTGATCAGGATGTAGCAGGCGGCGAGTTTCATCTCGCGGCCGCCGATCTTCTTGCCCAGGTACTCGGGGGTACGGCCGACCATCAGTCCGGCGATGAACACCGCGATGACCGCCATGATCAGGATGCCGTAGAGACCGGAGCCGGTGCCGCCGGGCGCGATCTCGCCCAGCATCATGCTCAGCATCGTGAGGCCGCCGCCGAGCCCGGTGTAGGAGGAGTGGAAGGAGTCCACCGCGCCGGTCGAGGTCAGCGTGGTCGCCACCGCGAAGACCGAGGAGCCGCCTACGCCGAAGCGGACCTCCTTGCCTTCCATCGCCCCGCCCGCCGCCTGGAGCGCCGGGCCGTGGTGGGCGAACTCGGTCCACATCATCAGTGCGGTGAACCCGAGCCAGATGGCGCCCATGGTGGCGAGGATCGCGTACCCCTGCCGCACGTTCCCGACCAGCACGCCGAAGGTGCGGGTCAGCGAGAACGGAATGACGAGGATCAGGAAGACCTCGAACAGGTTGGTGAAGGCGGTGGGGTTCTCGAAGGGATGGGCGGAGTTGGCGTTGAAGTAGCCGCCGCCGTTGGTGCCCACCTCCTTGATGGCCTCCTGGGAGGCGACCGCGCCGCCGTTCCACTGCTGCGTGCCGCCCATGAACTGACCGACCTCGTGGATGCCGGAGAAGTTCTGGAGCGCGCCGCAGGCGACGAGGATCACCGCGGCGATCGCGGCGACCGGCACCAGGATCCGCAGCGTGCCGCGCACCAGGTCGGACCAGAAGTTGCCCAGCTCACCGGTGCGCGAGCGGGCGAAGCCGCGTACCAGGGCCACGGCGACGGCCATGCCCACGGCGGCCGACACGAAGTTCTGCACCGCGAGACCGGCCGTCTGCACGACGTGCCCCATGGTCTGCTCGCCGTAGTACGACTGCCAGTTGGTGTTCGTCACGAACGAGACGGCCGTGTTGAACGACTGCGCCGGGTTCACCGAGGAGAAGCCCAGCGAGCCGGGCAGCACACCCTGGAGGCGCTGCAGCAGGTAGAGGAAGAGGACGCCGACCGCCGAGAAGGCGAGGACCGCGCGCAGATACGCCGGCCAGGTCATCTCGGTGTCGGGGTGGGCACCGATGCCCTTATAGATCCACTTCTCCACCCGCAGGTGCTTCTGGGAGGAGTAGACCCGGGCCATGTAGGTGCCGAAGGGGATGTAGACGAGCGCCAGCACGCCTATCAGTGCGAGGAGCTGGAGCACGCCTGCCAGTACGGGACCCATGTCTGTTCTCAGAACCTCTCCGGGAAGATCAGGGCGAGGACGAGATAGCCCAGCAGGGCGACGGCCACGACCAGGCCGACGATGTTCTCGGCGGTCACAGCTTCGTCACCCCCTTGGCGACGAGGGCCACCAGCGCGAAGCCCGCGAGCACGGTGACGACGAAGGCCAGATCGGCCATCGTGAACTCCTGGAGTGAGGTTCGGTTGCATCGGACGGTTAGAGGAAACCGCCTCCGTGGCCGGATTCGGTCGTCGTTGACGGCCCTCTTACGGCGGCCCGTACGGCCTTGACGGGACTCTTACACCCTCCGGTCCGTACCGGTGACCCGCCTCACAGCAGCCGGAAGCGGAGCCGGCAGATCACCGCGTCCGTCTCCCGCCGCACCGCGTGGGCGACCACGGCTCCCCGCTGGTTCTGCAGCAGCCGCTGCCACAGGCGCTCCGGCTCGGCCTCCGGGATCAGCACGGTCACCCGGGTGCCGGGTGCGGCGGCGGCCACCGCACGGACGTACGCGGCTATCGGGCGGCCGAGGCCGCGCCGCTCGCACGGCAGCCGCACCAGTTCCACACCCGGGTCCCACTGGGCCCAGGAACGCTCGAAGGCGGACGTCCGCGCCCGGTCCTCGGGATCCGCGTAGCACACGGTCACCGCACGGACCTCCTCGCCGAGCGAGGCCGCCGCCGTCAGCGCCTCCGAGGTCAGCCGGGAGAGCGAGGAGACCGGCACGACCACCAGCGAGCGCTCGCGGTGCGGAGGCTCGGGGACGCGGCCGAGGCCGAGCCGCTCGCCGATCCGGCCGTAGGCACGGTGCACGGCCTCGAAGGCCGCGACGAGCGCGGGCAGCGCGATCACGATCAGCCAGGCGCCCTCGGTGAACTTGCTCGCGGTGACGACGACGGTCGCGACCCCGGTGAGCAGGGCGCCGAAGCCGTTGAGCAGCGCCTTCCCGCGCCACCCCCCTCCGCGCTCCAGCCGCCAGTGCCTCACCATGCCCACCTGCGCGACCGTGAAGCCGACGAACACCCCGATCGCGAACAGCGGCACCAGGGTGTTGGTGTCGCCGCCGGAGAGGACCAGCAGCGCGGCCGAGACCAGCGCGAGGGCCAGGACGCCGTGCCGGTGCACCTGGCGGTCGGCCTTCAACGCGAAGACGTGCGGGGCGTAGTTGTCGCGGGCGAGGAGCTTCAGCAGGACGGGAAGCCCGCCGAAGGAGGTGTTCGCCGAGAGCGCCAGCAGGATCATCGTGGCGAACTGGATCACGTAGAAAGCCCAGTTGTGGCCGAGGGAGGCGTCCGCGAGCTGGGCGAGGACGGTGACGCCCTCGACCGGCTGGAGGTGGAAGCGGCCGATCAGCACCGAGAGGCCGATGAGCATCAGCCCCAGGACGGCGCCGAGGGCGACCTCCGCGCGCTGGGCCCGGCGGGTCCGCGGCACCCGGAAGGACGGGACGGCGTTCGCGATGGCCTCCACACCGGTCAGCGCCGCACAGCCGGAGGCGAAGGCCTTGAGCAGAAGCAGCGCGCCCACGGTGGAGGCGTTGTCCGCGACGACGGAGGCGTGTCCGGCCGCGGCGGCCGTGCTCACCGGGTGGGAGCGGAACAGGCCGACGGCGATGAGGACGAGGATCGAGCCGACGAAGACGACCGTCGGTACGACGAACGCCTTCGCCGACTCCACGATGCCCCGCAGGTTCACGCCCGTGATCAGGGCCAGGACCGCCAGGCACAGCCACAGCCGGTCGTCGTACAGGGCGGGGAAGGCGGAGGTCAGCGCGGCCACGCCCGCCGTCACGGCGACCGCGACGTTGAGCACGTAGTCCAGCACCAGCGAGGCGGCGGCCACCAGGCTGGTGCGTGCGCCCAGGTGCCTTTTCGCCACCGCGTAGGAGCCGCCGCCATCCGGGAAGGCCGCGATCACCTGCCGGTAGGACGCCACCAGCACCGCCAGCAGGCCGGCGATGGCCAAGGTCACCGGCATCGTGAACCCAAGACCGTGCGCGCCCGCCGCGGCCAGGACGAGGACGATCGCCTCCGGGCCGTACGCCACCGACGCCATCGCGTCCAGCGAGAGTGCCGCGAGGCCGGTGACGGCGGTCAGCCGGTGCCGCTCGCCGGTATCAGGCGGCTCCTCGCCGGCGGGGGCGGAGTCCGGTTGCTCGGTGGTGGTCAGGACGGACATGGGTGCGTACTCCTTGTTTCCTCGGCTCCGCACGGCCGTCGGGGTCGCGCGGGTGCACCCAGGTTCGGTCCGGTTCTCGCCGGCACGGCCGTTCCTTGCGGCATCTTCGCGCCCGGTCGGCCTGCCTTGACGGCACCTTGACGGGCCGGTGAGCAGGGGGACCCCGCGATCACGCCCGTCGTACGGTGCTTGTCACGCCCTTCCCACGCTCCGCTCGGGCGGTTCGGCGTCCATCCGCTGCCCGGCCGTGGGCAGTGACACCACCATCGTGAGGCCGCCGCCGGGAGTGTCCTCGGGGCTGAGGATGCCGTCCATCGCCTCGGTCAGGCCGCGCGCGAGAGCGAGGCCGAGGCCGAGGCCGGTGCTGTTGTCGGTGTCGCCGAGCCGCTGGAAGGGCTCGAAGAGGCGGTCGCGGCCATCGGCGGGAAGGCCGGGGCCCCGGTCCACGATCCGCAGTTCCACCCGCCCGGCCAGGACGCTGGCGGTGACCAGCACCTGCTTTCCGGGCGGGGAGTGCCGGGCGGCGTTGCCGGCCAGGTTCGCTATCACCCGTTCCAGCAGCGGCGGGTCGGCTCGCACCGCGGGCACGCTCTCCACGTCCGCCACCCGCACGTCGGCGAAGTCGGCCAGGGCCATGGGCAGCACCTCCTCCAGGGAGGTCGGGCGCAGGTTCAGGGTGAGGGCGCCGGCCTCCAGGCGGCTGAGGTCGAGGAGGTTCTCCACCAGGCGGTTGAGCTTGGCCATGGACTCGTCGGCGGTGGCGAGGAGTTCGTCCCGGTCCTCGGCGGTGAAGGCGACGTCCCGGCTGCGCAGGGAGGTGACGGCGGCCCAGCCGGCGGCCAGTGGGGTACGCAGGTCATGGCCGACGGCCCGCAGCAGGGCGGTACGCAGGCGGTCGGCGGCCCGTACCGGCTCCACCTCGGCCGCCGCCTCGGCCAGCCGCGCCCGCTCCACCGCCGAGCCGACGTGCGCGGCGAACGCGGCCAGCACGCGCCGCTCGGAGGAGGACAGTTCGCGGCCGCGCAGCGCGAGGTGGGCGCCGGGCCCGGCGGGGACGGTGGTCACGTTGGCCACGTCGGGCGCGTCGGGCACGTCGGGCGCGTCCGCGGGGACGGTGGTCACTCCGCCCGCGTCGGGCGCAACCGCGGGGGCGGTGGTCACCCCGGCCGAGTCGGGCGGCTCCTCCACCAGGTCCGCCGACTCCATGCCGAAGGTCTCGCGCGTCCGCTCCAGCAGGGCGGGGATGGTGGCCTCTCCGCGCACGATGCTTCCGGCCAGGGACGACATGGTCTCCGCCTCGGCCGTCGCCCGGGCCGAGCGGCGGGAGAGCCGCAGGGACCGGTCCACCACCGCCGCGACCACGGCGGCCACGACCACGAACACCGCCAGGGCCACCAGCGCGTTCGGGTCGTCCAGCGTGAACGCGCCGATGGGCGGGATGAACCAGTAGTTGAGCAGCAGGGACGCCGTGACGGCCGCGATCACCGCCGAGACGACCCCGCCTATGCAGGCCACGCCCACCACGGCGAGCAGGAACAACAGCGCCTCGCTGGTGAGGTTCAGCGATCCCCGCAGCCGCGCGAGGACGGTCGTGAGCAGCACCGGCAGCACCAGTCCGGCCACCGGACCGGCGATCAGCCGGGCGGTGGACAGGGTGCGCCGCCGGGAGGGCAGGAGGGTGCCCCGTCCGGCCCGCTCGTGGGTGACCCGGTGGACGTCGATGTCGCCGGACAGCTCGGTGACCGTCTCACCGGTGCCCGGTCCGGTCAGGAAGCGCGCCAGGCGGCCCCGTCTGCTGGTGCCCAGCACCAGTTGGGTGGCGTTCTCGGCGCGGGCGAAGTCCACCAGCGTGGTGGCCACGGCGTCGCCGACGACCGAGTGGTAGCTTCCGCCGAGGTCCTCCACCAGCCGGCGCTGCCGGGCCAGGGAGGCGTGCGAGACACCGGCGGCCAGGCCGTCGCTGCGCGCGACGTGCACGGCGAGCAGATCGCCGCCGGCTGACCGGTCGGCGATGCGGGCGGCCCGTCGTACCAGCGTGTCGCCCTCCGGTCCCCCTGTCAGCGCCACCACCACGCGTTCACGGGTCTCCCAGACCCGGCCGATCCCGTGCTGGGCGCGGTACTCCTGGAGTCCCTCGTCGACCCGGTCGGCCACCCACAGCAGCGCCAACTGCCGCAGCGCCGTCAGGTTGCCCGGCCGGAAGTAGTTCGCGAGGGCCGCGTCGATCTCCTCCGGGGCGTAGATGTTTCCGTGCGCCATGCGCCGACGCAGCCCCTCGGGCGGTATGTCCACCAGCTCGATCTGCCAGGCGCGGCGTACGACCTCGTCCGGCACGGTCTCGTGCTGCGGCACCCCGGTGATCTTCTCGACCACGTCGTTGAGGGACTCCAGATGCTGGATGTTCAGCGCGGTGATCACGTCGATGCCGGCGTCGAGCAGGGTCTCGATGTCCTGCCAGCGCTTGGCGTTGCGGCCGCCTCCGGGGACGTTGCCGTGGGCGAACTCGTCCACGATCGCGACCTGTGGATGCCGGTCGAGCACCGCGCCCAGGTCCATCTCCTCGGCATGTCCGCCCCGCCAGGGGCAGGGCACCCGCGGGACGGTCTCCAGGCCGTCGAGCATCGCCTCCGTGTGCGGGCGTCCGTGGCACTCCGCGAAGCCGATCACCACGTCCGCCCCACGGGCGGCACGGCGCCGCCCCTCGTCGAGCATCCGGTAGGTCTTGCCGACCCCTGGTGCCGCCCCGAGGTAGACCTTCAGCCGTCCGGGCCGTACATCACTCATCGCCGCCGACGCGCTCCGCTCACTGATCCGATTTCCCCGCGCGGGAGGGTTCCCTCGTCAAGGAAGCCGCTCGGTGCGGCGATCGACCTGGTCGTTAGCGTTTCTTTGGCGGCGTTTCCGGAGACATTGACACTGTCTTGATGTGCCCTCACCGGACAGGGTGAGGGGTGTTCCGGGAGGTCGGTGCTCTTTTGGAAGGGGGCTCCGATCCGTGTTCTTCGACGGCAGCGACGTCTCCTGCTGCTGACGCCTCAGCGCCGTCCGCCGTCCTCAGGCCGGCTTGCGCCACACGGAGATGTGTTTCGCGGAGTCCTGGGTGAACGGCGTCCCGTCCCAGTCCGCGACGCGACGTTCCAGGCGGAGTCCTGCGATCCGTGCCATCAGGTCGAGTTCGGCCGGCCAGACATACCGGTGCCGGGAACTGTCGCGTCGGTAGCGGCCGTCGTCGCCGCCCCGGGTGAGGTGGTGGGAGACGAGGATCTGTTCCACGAGGTCGAGGGTGTCGAAGCCGAGATGCCGGTCGGCGACGTCGAACGGCACCGCGACCTGACCGGGCAGCAGGAACCGCAGCGGCTTCGAGAGGGTGTTGTAGACGAGATGGACAAGGGAGAACTCGCCGGGTACGGCGGTGGCGGCCATGCCTCCGATGAACACCGGGAGCGCGTCCTCGTCCACCTTGCGGCGAACTCCAGTGCCCGGCCGTCTCCGGCGAGCTGGGCGAGAAGGGCGAGAGTCGGTCCGAGGACAGCGGCCGAGGACATCTCGGTCTCCTCGGCGTCGTAGCGTTCGGCGGTCGCACGGGTCCACGGTAGGGCGGCGCGGTGCGGGCCTTTGGAAGGGTTGTACGGGCGCGGGGACCGATCCGGTAACCGTCTGGCGCACGCTCGATCACACCACCTCCCCCGCACGCCGCCCTGCTCCTCGCGGCTGGGGAGGATGGTCCCACCATCCGCCTGCCGCCCGGGGCGTTCTTCCTCCGGGCCCAGTACACAGAGGATCCGCACTTGACGCACCACCGGACAGCGACCCTGATTCTGGCGCTCTCGGGAGTGATCCTCTCGGCATGCGCCTCGGGCTCGCCCGCGCGGGCGAAGTCCGGCCGGCAGGTGGTCCGTGACCGGCTGGCCGCGGCCGACGACGCCCCGTATTCGGCCGCGCTCAGAGCCGTCACGCAAACCGGGACCAGACGATTGCAGCTCGTGGAGGGACGGGTCAACCTCAACGCTCCGTTGACGGGGCGCACGGCGGAGAGGACCGAGCAGTACGCCGAAGACGTCGTGATCACCCGGCGGAAGGTGTACCGGCGCGCCCGCGGAACCCACGGTGTGTGGCAGGAGTTCCCCGCCTCGGCGGCCAAGGGCGGCATACCCGTCGACCGGCTTCCGCAGTACCTGCGCCTCATGCTCGGTCACGGCGCCTCGGTGCACCAGGGCAGCGAGCCCGTGCGTGTGTCGGCCCGCCTCACGCCGAAGGACGTCGCATCGGTCGACAGGACCACCGGGCGCAATCTGAGCCCCGCCACGACGATCGACGCCCAGGTGTGGATCGACAAGGAGGGCAGCATCGTGCGCGTACGCCAGCAGATCCACTTCGTGTCCGCGTCCGACATCCAGGCCACGCTCACACTCACCGATTTCCGGAGCGCCATGTCGGTGAGCGCGCCCGCCGGTCACTGAGCGAGCACACGCCCGCCGCGTCCAGGGGAGGACGGCGGAAGAGCAACGGCTCCCACCCGGGGGTGGCGGGTGAGCGGGCGCGGCGGGGTCGGACCGGAGTCGCCGGAAGCGCCTCGATCCGCGATGATCACCCCATCCACGGAGTGTCTCACGTCGCCTGCGCGACCGCGGAGTTCGGAGTTGTCACAGTGCTTTTCGACGTCACCCGCGGCGAACTCGTCGGCTTCTTCGGCCAGGACTCGATCGCGACCCTGCCCGCCACCGCCTTCCCGGCCTCCACCGCGGACGTGGTGGGCGCCCGGCTCCTGCAGTCCGTCGGCGTCCCCACCGGAACGCTCGGGCTGCGTGAGCCCGACGAGGACACCGGCCGGCTGCCCCTCGTCCAGGACGTCGTCGCTACCGAGGACTTCGAGAACGCCCCGGAGAACGCGGGCGAATGGCCCGTCATCGGCTGGCTGCTCAACGCCCATCTCGCCCTCGACCCCGGTACCGGCCAGGTGTACGCCTTCGACCCCGACGAGGAGACCGTGCAGGCCCTTCACACCGATGTCTCCTCCCTCGTCCAGGTCACTCTCCAATTTCAGCGCCTGCTTGAGGAGTTCACCTTCGCAGGCGGCGAGGGCGATGAGGAAGCCGAGTTCGAGCGCCTGGAGCGCGAGGTCGAGCGAATCCGCCGGGAAATCAGCGGCGTCGACCCGCTCCCCTTCCAGGACGACGAGACCGTCTGGTCGGTGGTCGGCGACGAGATCGCGGCGGGCCAACGCTTCAAGGGCGACAGTCCGGGAGCCCGCTCGCTCTTCAGCTGATCACCGGCCGGGGTCACCCACGAACCGCGCGGCCATGTCCGGCGAGCGATTCACCGACCTCGGGTCACACCGGCCTGTGTCCCTTCTCCCGCCTCGCGCTGTCCAGCCGTTCAGGGAGCCGCAGGGCGAGGTGCTCGACAAGTGCGCTGACGCGGCGCGTGACATGGCCGTCCCCCTCCAGCAGGGCGTAGATGTCGGCGGCCGGTGTCGGCACATGTGGCAGCACACGGACGAGTTCGCCACGCTCCAGGTGAGGCCTGACATGCCATTCCGAGCGCATGATCACGCCACGGCCTTCGAGAGCCCAACTGGTCGCGATGTCACCGTCGTTGCTGGACAGGCTGCCCTGGACCCGCACATGCCGAGGGCTGTCCTCGTTCCCGAAGCGCCAGAGCGCGAAGTCGCTCTCCTTCTCCCGCAGCACGATGCAGTCGTGGTCGGCCAGGTCCTCGATCCGGGCCGGGGTACCGCGCTCGGCGAGGTAGGACGGCGCCGCGCAGGGCACGCGCCGGTTCTCGGCGAGGCGCCGCATCCGCAGTGCGGAGTCGGGCGGTGTGCCCACATGCACGGCCACGTCGAACTCACGTCGCCGTAGCGGAAGTTCAGAGGTCTGTATGCGGACGTGCAGTCCGGGGTGGACGGCGGCGAACTCACCGAGCAGGGGCGCGATGTGCGCGCGGCCGAGGCCTGGTGTGGCTTCCACGACGACGGTCCCGCGCAGTTCCCCTGATCCGCCGGTGACGGTGTCCTCAAGTTCGGCCACCTGGTCGAGGATCGCCGCCACGCGCGCGGCGTACAGCACGCCTTCCGGGGTCAGCGTCAGCCGTCGGGCGCCCCGCTGGACGAGCCGGACATCGAGACGGCGCTCCAGCGCGCTGAGGCGCTTGCTGACGACAGGCAGGGAGCAGCCGAGTTCCCGTGACGCGGCCGTCAGGGTCTCGCTCGACGCGACGACGTGGAAGAGGTGCAGGTCGTCCATTCGCCCACGGCTCGTGGCCGCAGGGCGGACCGGGCGACGAAGGCTTTCCATGGCAGAAAAGCTACCTTGCCGCGCACGCCCTTGGTGACGCCCGCCTCCGGCGTCCATGGTGGGGCGACACCGCGCGGCGGAACGACGTCCTGGATGGAGCGTTCACCGCCGGGCGAGCGCATCGGTCGTCTGGTCAGAGGAGGGGAACCGTGCCGAGGTCCTATCGCATCGCGGCGATTCCGGGTGACGGGATCGGCCGCGAGGTCGTGCCCGAGGGTCTGCGGTGTCTGCGCGCGGCCGCCGAGGTGTACGGGTTCGCCCTCGACGTCACCCGGTTCGGCTTCGCGAGTGCCGACTACTGGCTGGAGCACGGCACGATGCTGCCCGCGGACTGGCGGGACGTGCTGGGCGCCTTCGACGCGATCTTCTTCGGCGCGGTCGGCCGGCCCGAGGTCGTCCCCGACCATGTGTCGCTGTGGGGCAGCCTCCTGCAACTGCGGCGGGGATTCGACCAGTACGTCAACCTGCGTCCGGTCCGGTCGCTGCGCGGAGTGCGCAGCCCCCTGCGTGATCACCGGCCCGGGGACATCGACTTCTACGTCGTGCGGGAGAACACCGAGGGCGAGTACTCCAGCATCGGCGGCCGGATCTTCGAGGGCACGGACCGTGAGACGGTGGTGCAGGAGACCGTGATGACGCGGACGGGCGTCGACCGGGTGCTGCGCTACGCCTTCGAGCTGGCCGCCACCCGCCCCCGCAAGCGGCTGACCTGGGCGACGAAGAGCAACGGCATCTCGATCTCCATGCCGTACTGGGACGAGCGCGCCACCGAGATGGCCGCGCGGTATCCCGAAGTGACCGCGGACAAGGACCACATCGACATCCTGACCGCCAAGTTCGTCCTGCGGCCCGACCGGTACGACGTCGTCGTCGCCAGCAACCTCTTCGGAGACATCCTCTCCGACCTCGGGCCGGCCTGCACCGGCACCATCGGTATCGCCCCGAGCGCCAACATCAACCCCGAACGGGCCTTCCCGAGCCTGTTCGAACCGGTTCACGGATCGGCACCGGACATCGCCGGACTCGGTATCGCGAACCCCGTCGGCCAGATCTGGAGCGGCGCGATGATGCTCGCCCACCTCGGGGAACACGAGGCGGCGGCCGGCACGGTGGCCGCGATCGAGAGCGTGCTGCACGAGCAGCCGGGTGTCGTCACTCCCGACCTCGGGGGCACCGGCACCACCGCGGGACTCGGGACAGCCGTGGCGGACCGCATCGCGGCCTCGGTGTGACCTCGACGGGGGGCGCCCTGCCGGGGAGTCATTGACTCGCTGCGAAGGCCTCTTTGTCCCGGCCCGACCGCACAAGGCGACTCGCACGACTCCGACTGCTATGCCGGCCAGCAGTACGCACCCCTCATGCACATGCAAGTCGCCCCGCCTGACCGGCCGGGTGCGTCTCAGGGGCGGCGGGGCTCCAGCACTTCCAGGGCGCCGGTCTCGGTGTCGTAACTGCGCAGGGTGGTGAGCCGGACCGACAGCGGTGGTGCCGGCAGCAGTTCGGGCACCCGCCGGCCGGCGAAGGCACCGGCCCGCCGGGTCCGGCCGAGGGTGATGTGCGGGCTCCAGCGCCCGGGTTCGTGGAAGGGGTTGAGGGTGTCGGGCGGGCTGTCCGAGGCCACCGCCTCCCACACCCGGCGGTGCAGGCCGGCCAGCGCGGGGTCGAGGTCAAGCGCCCAGGCCAGCACCGAGGTGGGCCTCTCGAAGCGGATCACGCCGGTGAACCGCACCGGCAGCGGCAGGGCGGCGGCCACCTCGGCGAGTTCCCAGCGGATCGGGGCGGTCAGCTCCGGGCAGGCGGCCAGCGTCAGGTGTGGGCTGTTGGTCGGTGAGCGGTGGCGGGCCTGACTGGGCAGCCCGGCGTCCGCGAGCCGCCGCCAGGCCTCCCGGACCGCCAGGTCAGCCGCCTCGTCCAACAACAACTCCACCGTGCGCACCGCCGCAGCCTACCGGCGGGCGCGCCTCTGCTTCCCCGCGCCGTCAGGCCGGGGGCTCGCTCAGGGGCGCGGTCAGGGACTCCAGTTCGGCCGCGAAGTACCGGGCGGGGTCGAAGCCCATGCCGGTGAAGTGGCCGGCAAGTTCGAGGGAGAGCACCCCGTGCAGCCGGGTCCAGAAGGCCAGCGCCCGGTGCAGGGCGGCGGGCGGTGCGGGGTGGCCCTCGGCCCAGGTCCGGTGCTCCTGGAGATGGGTGCCGAAGGGGGTGGCGGGCCGGTCGGCGTCGAGCGTCGTGCAGGCGTCGAGCAGGACGGTCATGACCTCGTCGGCGATGGCGGTGGTGTCCTCGGGCGCGTGGTAGCCGGGGATCGGGGTGCCGTAGACGAGGAAGTAGCGGTGCGGGTCGGACAGGGCCCAGTCACGCAGGGCGTGCGCCAGCCGGGCCGGGTCGGGCCCGGCCGCCGCGGCTGCACCGAGGGTGTCGGCGAGGCTTCGGTAGGCGTCCCGGACGAGCGCGGTGATCAGTTCGTCGCGGCCGGCGAAGTAGCGGTAGAGGGCGGGCCCGCTCATGCCCAGCTGCTTGGCGATGGCGTTCAGGGAGAGTGCCGACGCCCCGGCCGTGGCGATCTGCTCCCGGGCGCGCTCCTTGATCTCCTCGCGCACCTGGGCCCGGTAGCGCTCCCGGGGAGTGCTCGCCTGGGTGTCCGCGTCCGCCCTGGCCATCGACTGCCGCCTTTCCGTGCGAGTGCGCACGACTATGCGCTCAAGAACCAGTTAGAGGCTATCAGGGAAACGATTGACCCTCTCACCCGCTAGGCGCTATAACTTCTAACGGCCGCAGGAACCTCTAGCGAATCCGGCTCGGAGGGTGCGTCGTCGCGGCCAACCCACCGTCGACCAACCCACCGTTTCGAGAAAAGGAACCGAGGAACCCATGACTCACCTCCGCGTCACCCGTTCTGTTATCGCCGCCCTGCTCCTCACCGCCGGCCTGCTCGGCGCCGCCGCCCCGGCCGAAGCCGCCCCGGCCATGGGCGCCGGGTACGACACGCCGTCCGACGGGTCTCTCACCTGTCGCGGCAAGGGAGTCGGCCCCACCGCCCGCGTGCGCTACCGGACGGCGTCCGTGATCCACGCGCCGCTGAGCACCATCTGGAGGCTGCAGACCGACGTCGAGCGCTGGCCGTCCTGGCAGCAGCCCGTCGCCTCCGCCGAGCGCCTCGACCACGGCCCCCTCCGCACGGGTTCGGCCTTCCGCTGGACGATCCCGGTGCCGTCCACGCCCACCACCCCCGCCCTGGACCTGGACATCACCTCGACCGTCAAGCAGCTCAAGCACGGCTCCTGCATCCGCTGGACCGGTCCCGCGACCGCCAAGGCCGCCGAGGGGCTCCGCATCGACGGCGTCCACGTGTGGACCTTCGCCAAGGTGCGGGGCGGTGTCCGGGTGAGCACCGAGGAGACGCACACCGGTCCGGTGGTCGAGGCGGACGTATCCACCGCGACCAAGGTGCTGCGCGAGGGCCTGGAAGCCTGGCTGCTGGACCTGAAGACGGCCGCCGAGGCGCGTGAGCGGCAACCGTGAACTCCGTCCGCGCCCATGACACGGCGCCGGGCGGCTGCGGTGCCTCAGGTCAGTCCCGGCGGATGAGTTCCGGATCGATGCGGCGGCCCACCAGCGGCAGCGTGCCCAGTGTCGCGACAACGATCACGCCCAGCGCCGCGCACGCCAGCACGGGGATCCCGGCGAAGTCCCAGAAGACCTCGCCGCCCCCGGTGACCAGATAACTGGACTCGGCGAGCTTGCCGCTGATCAGGGCCAGTACGAGGCCGATGGCGAGCGGCAGCACGACCTGTGTGCTCTGCACCGCGCGCAGCGTGCGGGCTCGCGCCCCGATCAACGTGATCGCGGTGACCTGGGCACGCCGTTCGACGGCCCGGTCCGTGACGGCGACCAGGAAGGCGGCGACACCGATGACCAGTCCCATGATCATGCCGAGCACCAGCAGGGTCTCGATGACCGCGATCTGCGACAGGCTGTCGACGTTGACGCCGACGGGTTCGACGGAGACAGTCGGCGTGATGGCGCCGATGCCGTCCAGCACCTCGCGGACGACGTGCGGATCGGAGTCGCTGTCGAGGACGAGCGAGCCCGACTGCGGCCGAGCGTGCGCGGGCAGCGCGGATGGCGGGACGATCACGGACGCGTCGCCGACCGCGGAGGGGTCGTACGGGTGCATGACGACCGTCGCGGACGGGATCGTCAAGGTCACCGAGACCGGACGCCGCCCGTTCCTCAGCCGGTAGGGGAAGGAGGCTCCGGGGTGGATGTCCGGATCGGCGGCGCTGTCGGGGTTGACCAGCCGCATGATCCGGCCCTCCGCGCAGCCCTCGGTCCGCCGTACCAGCCGCTTCAGTTCGGCGCAGGTGGCGACCAGCGCTGTGGCCTGGGGCGGGATGCCGGAGGGGCCGGGCTTGCTCCAGGAGACCATCGTCCGGGCGTGGGCGCGGACACCCGGCACCTCGGTGAGTTGCTCCTGCTGCCGTTCGGAGAGCGCCGGTAGCGGCATGGAGTAGTCCTGGACAGGGTTGTTCGGCTTGCTCACCTGCTCGAACTCGATCAGCACGCCCTGCGCCAGGGAGGCCGCGTACACCAGCAGGACGAGGCCGGTGACGACCCGCATGGCGCTGCCGGGCTCGACCTCGTTGCGGCGCATGGCCAGGTTCAGCGCCAGGGACCGGGTGGTGCCGGCCACCTTGCGGGCCAAGAGGTACGACAGCCATGGCAGGGTCAGTACCAGCCCCGCCCCGGTCAGCAGGACGCCACCCACGACGAGGAGCGCGAACACGCCGTCGCTGGTGGCGGGGTGGTCCGTGAGGCCGGTCGCGCAGAAGCCGGTGACGATACCGAGGCCGGTGACCAGCAACAGGCCGCCCCACTTCGTGGGGGGCTTCGGTACGGCCGTGCGCCGTACGGCCAGAGGGTTGGCGGCGGCGGTGCGCGCGCCGGCCCGGCCGACGAACCAGGCGAGCGCCGGGCACCCCAGGAGGCAGACGGCGACGGTGGTCCAGGACAGGGCTCCGTCAGCCGGATACCAGCGCAGCGCGGGCAGGCCGGAGCGGGACATCACCTGGTTGAGAATCCCGTACTCGCCGAGCCCGAGGAAAGCGCCGAGCAGCGCCGCGACCACGGTTTCGGCGGCGTTGACACGCTGGGTGCCCTTGGTGCTGAGCCCCAGCAGGCGCAGCGCGGCCAGGCGGCGGGTGCGGCTGGCGGCGGAGAGCCGGGCGCACACCGACAGGAAGACGGCCAGGGGGAGAAGGACCAGAGTGGCGAGGGCGAAGCGGAGGTTCGTGAGGGTGGACGGCTCGACGACGGGGCTGGGGGCGTAGGAGTAGCCGAAGGACCGCAACTCCCCGGTGTCCGCGTCGCCGGCGATCTTCCCCCGGGTCGTCCCCACATAGGCGTACAGCTCGTCCGGGTCGCCGAGACCCGCGGGGCCGATTCTGCTCTTCTCCCGGCCGGGGAGCAGGTCCTTGAGGGCGGGCTCCGCGCGCAGCAGTTCGTGCAGGCGCGGAGAGAGGTACAACTCACCTGGTTCCGGGAGTGCTTTCAGGCCGGGCGGCGGCTGCTGCGTGCCCTTGGTTCCGTGGGCGACGAACACCCGGGTGAACGGCTTGGAGCCGTGCGGATCCCTGCGCTCCAGGACGAGCGTCGAGCCCGTCCGGGCCTTGGCAGCCGACGCCGTCTGCGGTTCCCGGGCCGCGGCCCGCGCGTCGTGTGCGTTCAGGATGGCGGGAATCGTCAGCACGAGGGCGAGGCAGCACACACCGAGGGAACTGCCCGCCGCCATGAGGAAGAACCGGACACGGCTGCCGCGCCCGGCGCCGAACAGCAGGCGCAGGCCGAGCATGAACTCCCTCATGCGCCACCCCCGGGGGAGAGCACTCCGTCGGCCATGGTGTAGCGGCTGTCGGCCTGAGCGGCGACGGCCGGATCGTGCGTCACCAGGACCACGGCCGTGCCCTGCGAGCGCGCCAGGCCGAGGAACTCCCGCAGTACGGCCGCGGCGTTGGCGCTGTCCAACGACCCGGTGGGCTCGTCGGCGAAGACGACCGCCGGACGGTGCACCAGGGCGCGGGCCACCGCGACACGCTGGCTCTGGCCACCCGACACCTGCGAGGGCCGCCGCTCGCGCAGGTCGCCCAGCCCGAGCCGCTCCAGCAGCCGCCCGGCCGCCGCCAGAGCGGACTTCTTGCCCTGGCCGCTCAAGCGCAGCGGCAGCGCGGCGTTCTCCTCGACGGTCAACTCCGGCAGCAGTTCGCCGTACTGGAAGACGAAGCCGAAGCGTTCCCGGCGCAGCGCGCTCATCTCCTCGTCGGAGAGGGCACCCAGCACCCGCCCTTCGAAGCGCACCTGTCCACGCGTGGGGGGCAGCACCCCGGCCAGGCAGTACAGCAGTGAGGATTTACCCGATCCGCTCTGCCCGGTGACGGCCGCCACTTCGCCGGGCGCGACATGGAGATGGGCGTCGCGCACGGCCGGCTGGCTGCCGTAGGACAGGTCGACTCCGACGGCGGAGAGGATGTGTGAGGTAGTGATGGTTTTCCCCCAGGAAAGGCCGGGGGGCCCAGGTATGACACCTGGGCCCGAAGGCAAGCCGACCTGTCGGCTACGGCCGCTTGAAGTGCTTGGTCACCGAGCAGTTGTCGGGGTGGAGCGAGCCCTTGTCGCGGCAGACGCGTATGTAGGCGTCCACCGTGTAGCGCTCGGCGCCGTCCCAGTTGTAGTAGTCGAGGGGAACCGTCTTCTTCTGCTTCCCGTTGTACCGGCTCCAGTCATGGCCCTCGACCTTGACCTGCATGTACACGTTGTGGCCGTCGCCGTTGTCGGTGTCCTGGAGCCCTTCACCGGTGAGGTCGGGAGCCGGATAGAAGGTAGCGATCTTGATCAACAAGACACGGGAATATGTGTGGGATTTGGCGACCTTTGCCGCAGTATCTCCGGTCAACCTTTACCTTTACCTTGCCCTTCATTGAACGGAATCTGAACCGGCGCGCGGCCGACCGTACCCGGCGACCAGGAGGTCGAGTGCGGCAAGGCTTCGGGGGTTGGACGGTGAAGGGCTGACAGCGCGTCAGCGCCTCCGGCCTGGACATGCAGCGGCTCAAGTGCGCCCAGCTCTCCTCGTCCGACGCCTCCTCCCCGGCGATCGGGGCGCCGACCGCCGGGGCCGGGTGCGGCCCGTCCGCCTCGTCCACCCCGAGGCGCCCAGCGCCCCCGTACACGAGAAGGGCATCGCCGCGGTCGCCTTCGCGGCACTGCGGGGCGTCCGCCGGGAAGCCGTGAGCCGCATGCTCACCGGACCGGCGCTGCTCACCCAGCGCGAGCGGGTCCGGCGGTGCTCCCCCGCGAGGAAGTCACCGCGCGCCGACGGGAGCAGCACGCTGCCCGAGGAGAACAGGGCCAGATGCTCGACGCCGGCGGCCGCGGCGGCTTTCGCCAGTCAGACCATCTTCTGGCCGGCGGGGGCGCCCGGGACCCGGCGGTCGCCGCCGTTGAGTCGCTGCCAGAGGCGGTACACGTCTACGGCGTCCTCGCGCGGCTCGTGGCGCATCGGCATCCGGCGCTTCTGCCAGGGCTTGGCGATCTCGTCGTAGAAGGTGCCGAGTTCGAAGTACTTGCGGTCGTCGACGTAGTGGGGCTCGTACGCCTCGCGGGTGGTGAGGAAGACGACCTCGTCCGGGGAGCAGTAGTACAGCGCTCCCAGGCACATGGGGCAGGGGTGGGCGAGGACGTAGATGATGGTGCCGGTCAGGTGCTCGGTGCCGAGTTTGGTGCAGGCGTCGCGGATGGCGAGGACTTCCGCGTGTGCGGTGGGGTCGTCGGTCTGGGCGACCTTGTTGGCGCTCTCGGCCAGGATCTCGCCGTCCTTGACGATGACGGTCGCGAACGGGCGGCCGCCCTCGGCGACGTTCCGACGGGCGATGTCGACGGTGCGCTGGACGAAGTCCATATGGTTCTCCGGAGGTTGCGGGGAGAGGGGGGTGTGACGTGGTGGTGGCGCCGGTCAGAAGGGCTTGGTCGGCAGGTACTTGCCGTCCAGGGTGATGACGGCGCGCTCGCCGCCCTCGGGGTCGGCGACCTTCCGCACGTCCAGCCGGAAGTTGATGGCGGAGATGATGCCGTCGCCGAACTGCTCGTGCACCAGGGCCTTGAGAGTCGTGCCGTAGACCTGGAGCATCTCGTAGAAGCGGTACATGGTCGGGTCGGTCGGAATGCGGTTCGGCAGGGAACCGCGGACCGGGATGGTCTGCAGGAGCAGTGCCGCGTCGTCGTCCAGGCCCAGCAGCCCGGCGACCGCCGTGGCGGACTTCTCCGGCAGGGGGTGCTGGCCGAGGACGGCGGCGGTGGTGAAGGCCACCGACAGGCCGGAGGCGTCGGCGATCTGCTGCCAGGACAGGTTCTTGCGGGTCTTCGCCGCCACGGCCTGGACGGCCAGGGTCTCGCGGGCGGTGGGGTCGAACTGGGCGTGCGTCATGATCGGTGTGTCCTTCTCTCGTGGGTGGGGGTGGCGGGAAAGCCGGGAGGTCAGGCCGCGTGCGGGGCGGCGTTAGCGGCCGCGGTGAGGTTCTCGACGTGGCCGGTGGGGATGTCGAAGACCCAGCCGTGCAGGGCGGTCTCCCCCGCTGCCAGGGCGCGGGCGACCGAGGGGTGGGTGGCCAGGTTCGCCAGCTGGGCGAGCACGTTCTGCCGCACCAGGGCGGGAACGTCGCGGCCGGCGGTGGCGCGGGCCCGGGAGGCGTCCGCGTGCCGCAGCCAGGCGGCGACCGCCGGGGCGCCGCTGAGGTCGTGGCCCTCGGCGAGGGCGGTCATCGCGCCGCATGCGGAGTGACCGCAGACGACGATGTCCTTCACCCCCAGTGCGGCGACCGCGTACTCGATGCTCGCCGCCACCCCGTCGGCGCCGGGGGTGTGGGCGGGCACCAGATTGCCGGCGGTGCGGACGACGAACAGGTCACCCGGCTCGGTGCCGGTGATCAGCTCGGGGACGACGCGGGCGTCGGAGCAGCCGATGAACAGCGTGTGCGGCGCGTGATGCGTGGCCAGACGAGCGAACAGCTCCGCCCGGGCCGGGAAGACGTCCTCCTGGAAACGGGCGACGCCTTCGGTCAGGTCTCGCATGGTCACTCCCTTCGGGTGGTGATCGCCCCGGTGGGGCTGGTGACATCCACCCTGCATGACCTGCTCCTATAGTGTCCAAGAGCGAGTAGGGATAGCTGCTATAGGCCTCATCTATAGTTCTGGGCATGGCTGCTCTGGAACTGCGTCACCTGCGCTATCTGCTCGCCGTGGCCGAGCACGGCAACTTCACCCGTGCCGCCGAGGAACTGCACATCTCTCAGCCCACGCTCTCCCAGCAGATCAGGCAACTGGAGAGGAGTCTGGGCTCGCAGCTGCTGGACCGCACCGGCCGTACGGTACGGCTCACCGACGCCGGTGCCGTCTACACCGAGCACGCCTGGCGCGCACTGCGTGACCTGGCCGCCGCCGAACGCGCCATCCACGACGTCAAGGACCTGTCCCGGGGGCACCTGCGGCTGGGTGTGACACCCACCTTCACCGCCTATCTGATCGGCCCGCTCACCGCCGAGCTGCACACCCGTCACCCGGGTATCAGCCTCACCCTGGCGGAGACGACCCAGGACCGCATCGAGGCGGCGCTGCTCGCCGACGAACTCGACCTCGGCATCGCCTTCGCCGGCACTCACCTGCCCGGCGTCACCGCCACCACGCTGTTCACCGAGAGCCTCAGCCTCGTCACCGGCACCGCACACGGGCGGGCGATGTCCGGCCCGCTACCGGTCCGTGCTCTCGGGGAGGCGCAACTCGCCCTACTCAACGGCGACTTCGCCACCCGGGGGCACATCGACGGCTACTTCGCCCGGCACCGGACCGCTCCTCGCATCACGGTCGAGGCCAACTCCGTCCAGGCCCTGACCGAGATCGTCCGGCGCACCTCCCTGGCCACCGTCCTGCCCGACGCCGTCACCCACGAGCACCTCCACCTCTCCCCCGTCACGCTCGACCCGCCCCTGCCCACGCGCACCGTCACCCTCCTGCACCGCGAGAACGCGTACCGCTCCGCCGCCGCCCGCGCCTTCACCGATCTCACCCACGACCTCGTCCGCGCCCGCGGCTACCCCGCGCCGCTGTGAACCAGGGCGCGGGGCCGGTGTCGGACGACGCTCAGGCGGTCACCGCGGGTCCGCGGCGAACAGGCGATGCGCGTTACGGGTGGTGAGGTCCCGCCAGGTGTCGTCGGCGGAGGGTCGTGCCGCCGAGTCGACGGAGGCCACCTGGGCGAGCGCCGCCTCGACGGGCGTCCAGCAGTAGTCGCTGCCGTAGAGGAGGTGTTCGGTGCCGAAGGCCGCTTCGAGGGCCGGGATCTGGCGCGGGAAGGGGGTTCCGGCCATGTCGTACCAGAGGCGGCCGAGTTGCTCGGCGGTGCTCGGCGCGTTCGCGGTGCCCTCGCCGAAGAGGGTGCGGAAGAGTTCCATCCGGTCGGTGAGCAGCGGCAGCGCGCCCCCGCCGTGGGTCAGGATCCACCGGACGCGCGGACGCCGGGCGAGTACGCCGCGGAAGAGCAGATCGCTCGCGGTGCGGGCGGTGTCGAAGAGGAACTCCAGCATCGGCCGGGGGCGGCCCAGGGCAACCTGGTCGGCGTGCGGCGGCGAGGTGGGGTGGACGAAGACCACGGCGCCGCGCCGGTCGAGGTCCTCCCAGAGGGGTTCGAGGCGCGGGTCGCCGAGGTAGACGCCGCGGTGGTTGCTCTCCACAGTCACTCCGTCGGCGCCCAGGACGTCGAGCGCGTGGGCGGCCTCGGCCAGCGCGCCCTCGACATCGGGCAGCGGCAGGGAGGCGAAGAGGCCGAACCGCTCCGGGTGTACGGCGCGGACGCGGGCGCCGAACTCGTTGACCTCGCGCGCCAGCGCACGGGCCGCCTCGTCGTCTCCGAAGTGCACTCCCGGCGACGACACCGACAGGTAGGACCTGTCGATCCCGCCGCGGTCCATCAGGTCGAGATGCTGTCCCGCGCTCCAGGTCGGCCAACCGGGCATGCCGTCCGGGTGTTCGATGCCGGCGGAACGCGCCGCGGTCACATAGCCGTCGGTGACGAAGTGGGCGTGGACGTCGATGAGTCCGGTCGGGGTCATGTGCGGCCTCCATGGGTCTGTGGGGCGCCGGTACGGTACGGCTTGCCGGGCACCGGTACGGCCTTCCGGGACGCCCGCGAGTGCCACCGTACGGAGACGGGTCGTAGGTCGGCACGGGTGGTTGCGATGAAGGGAACGACGGAGTCAGGGGCCGGTGACGGTGGCCGCGCCGGTGCGGGACGGCGACGAGGTGGTGGCGGCCGGGCTGAAGCATCATGACGGGTATGACGAGCCCGCGGGAGCGTCCGGCCATCGACTTGAGTGATGCCGGGGAATGGGACGCTGTCGTGATACGCACCGACTACTCCGACGATGCCGGCTGGCAGCGGATCGCCGTGGGCTTGCGACAGCCCTGGGGTGAGGATGTCTCCGAACCCCCGTGTCACCTCGTCGACGACCCCGGCTGGGCCGGGGCGGATGCCGACGAGGTGCTGGCCGCGCTCCCGGCGGACCCGCACGAGACGCTGCATGACGTCGTCTTCCTGGCTGACGGCCCCTCGATGCGCGGCGAACACCCGTTGCCGGCAGTGAGCACCGACCCTGACATGGAGGACCGGGACGACGAGTTCCCCGGGCCCGGGTCCACCTGTCGGTTCAGGATATCGCCGACAGCCGTGGCGGAGATGGTCGGCAACCTCGCCATCGCGAACATGGATTACGAGGACTTCTCCAGCTCGGCACACGATGATGCGCAGAGGATCCATCGCGGGTTCCTGTGAGGCGTCCGCGTTCGCCGGAGGAAAATCTCAGCGTTATCAACCAATTCACAGGGTACCTCAGGATATTCACAGCGCTCCTTTGCCATTTTTGGCGCCGGACGGCACGACAGGCATGTAGCTTCTTAGGTGTCGGGTTCCGGACGCGGAATTCGAAGCCACCGAAAATGCGAAAAGCAAGGAGCCGAGAATGAGCTTCAAGAAGATTGCCCCGCTGCCGTCGAAGAACCACGGGAAGCACCTTCCGCCGCTGCCCCAGCCGAAGCCGAGGAAGCACGCCCCGAAGCCGCTTCCCAAGCCGGTGCACGGCGACAAGCACTGACCCGGCGGTGAACTGATGGGGGCCGACGGCATGCCGTCGGCCCCCTCTTTTCTTATCCGCTTCTCATCGAATTCCACCTCTGACGGACGACCGGAGGGTAGTTGTGGTGACCGTCGAAGAATTCATGACCGACGACGGCGCGGAAGTCGCGAACGAGACCCCCACCATTGCCGCCCGAACGGCCTTCCGTCGTTTCTGGCCGCTCACCAAGGGCCTGCGAAAGCCGCTGCTCGTCGTCTGGGTGTGCACGGTGCTCGCCGCACTCGCCGAGACGAAGGCCATCCTGCTGTTCGGCGACCTCACCGACCACGCCCTCCAGAAGGGCTCCCTGGCCGCGTTCTGGAGCCCGGCCGGCACCTGGCTCGGGGTCGCGGTCGCGGGTGCGATCGTCGCCTACCTGGGGAACTCGCTGGCGGCCTGGGTCACCGAGCGGTTCGTGCTGCGGCTGCGCGAGCACGTCTTCGACCACGTGCAGAAACTGCCGCCGCACTTCTTCCAGCGGCACCGCCAGGGCGACCTGCTCTCCCGGCTGACCAGCGACGTCGAAGCGATCGAGACGATGGTCGTGTCCGGGCTGGTCGGCGCCGCGTCGGCGGCCTTCTCCGCCCTCTTCTACGCGGCCGCCGCCTGCTGGCTGCGCTGGGACCTGGCCGCCGCCACCTTCGTCCTCGCGCCCCTGTTCTGGCTGGCGGCACGCCGGTTCTCCGGTTCCATCAAGGACGTCTCCCGCGCCGGCCGGGTCGCCGACGGCGCGATCACCTCCGTCGTGGCGGAGTCCCTCGACAACATCGTGCTCACCCAGGCCTACGACCGCCGGGACGCCGAACGCCGCCGGCTGCACCGGGAGGCCACCGCCTGGTTCCGCGCCTCCGTCCGCTCCGTCCGCCTGAACGAGGCCTACGAACAACTGGTCCAGGTCATCGAGACGGTGTGCGTGCTCGCGGTGATCGGTATCGGCGCCTGGGAGATCTCCACCGGCCGGATGACCCTCGGCCAGCTGCTGGCCTTCTCCGCCTTCCTCGGTTACCTCTATCCCCCGGTGCGCGGCCTCGCCCAGCTCGGGCTCACCGTCACGGCCGCCACGGCGGGGGCCGAACGGCTCATCGAGGTCCTGGACGCCCGGCCCTCCGTCACCGATCCGCCGCAGGACACCGGGACGGGCCGTCCGGACGGCCTCGTCGAGGTCCGTGACGTCGGCTTCCGCTATCCGGGGGCCGACCGGCCCGCCCTCGACGGCCTCTCCTTCTCGGCCCGCCCCGGCGAGCTGGTGATCGTCACCGGCCCGAGCGGCGCCGGCAAGTCGACGGTCGCCAAGCTCCTCCTGCGCTTCTACGACCCCGACGCCGGCGACATCCTGCTGGACGGTGCGCCCCTGCGCGACTTCCCGCTGGCCCGGCTGCGCGAGTACGTCACCCTGCTCCCGCAGGAGACCCTCGTCCTGCACGACACCGTCCGCGCCAACATCGCCTGCGGCCGCCCCGGCGCCAGTGACCGGGCCATCGAGGCGGCGGCCCGGGCAGCGGACGCCCACGACTTCATCGGCCGGCTCCCCGACGGCTACGACACGAGGATCGACCCGAGTTCCGCGCGCCTGTCCGGCGGTCAGCTCCAGCGCCTGGCCATCGCGCGGGCCATCCTGCGCGACTCCCCCGTCCTCGTCCTGGACGAGCCGACCACGGGCCTGGACGCGTCGGCCGCCCAGCGCGTGGTCCAGCCCCTGCGCCAGCTGATGGGCGGCCGGACCACCATCATGATCACGCATGACCTCGGCCTCGCTCCCGCCGCCGACCGCATCCTCGTCGTCGGCCAGGGCCGGATCGTGGAGACCGGCCGGCACGACGAACTCCTCGCGCGGGGCGGCCTGTATCACCGGCTGTACCGCGCCCAGGCCGACACGGCACCGGACCGGGCGGGCTTCGCGGCCCCGGCGGCGACGACCGGTGAGGCGTACCCGGTGCCCGGGCAGGAGACGCCCACGGTCGGCCTCTCCGCACCGGGGTACGGTTATCCCACGCCGTACGCGCCCGCCGCCCCCTGAGCGGTTTCACAGGGGGCACCCAGGCTCGGCACAGCGTCCGCTCACCTTCGCGTCGCACGATGCGGAAGTGACATCTGCCATCCGTTCCACCTCACCCGTGACCTCCGACTCGGCACCGCCGGCCCCACCCGGCGCGGCCCGGGACAAGGCCCCGCGCTGGGCACTGCCCGCCCTGCTCGCGATCCTCGTCCTGGCGACGGCGCTGTACGCCTGGAACCTCTCCGGCTCCGGCCTGAACAGCTTCTACAGCGCCGCCGTCTACAGCGGCACGAAGAGCTGGAAGGCCTGGTTCTTCGGCTCGCTGGACGCGGGCAACTTCATCACCGTCGACAAGCCGCCGTTCGCCCTGATGGTCATGGGATTGTTCTGCCGGGTCCTCGGTTTCGGCACCTGGCAGATGATGCTGCCGCAGATCCTCGCCGCGCTCGGCTCGATCTGGATCCTGCACGCCTCGGTGAAGCGCACCTTCGGGTACGTCGCGGCGACGCTCGCCGCGCTCGTCCTGGCCCTCACCCCGATCACGGTCGCCATCAACCGGGACAACAACCCGGACACGCTCCTGGTCCTGCTGATGGTCGCCGGCGCGGCCCTCGGACTGCGCGCGACCCGCGACGGGAAGCTGCTGCCGCTGCTCGGCTCGGCGGTCTGCTTCGGCCTCGCCTTCAACACCAAGATGCTCCAGGGCTGGATCGCCCTGCCCGCCGTGTTCGCCGTCTACCTGGTCGCGTCGCGGCTCGGCTGGAAGAAGAAGGCCGTCCACCTGGCGCTGGCCGCCGTCGCGCTGGCCGTCTCCAGCTTCTGGTGGACCACCGCGGTGTCCCTGGTGCCCGCCGACGAGCGGCCGTACATCGGCGGCTCCACCGACGGCAGCGCCTGGGACCTGATCACCGGGTACAACGGCCTCGGCCGGATCTTCGGCGGCGACGGCAACGGCGGAGGCGGCGGCACGCGCGGCGGCGGGGGTCCCGGCGGAGGCGGCGGCTTCGCGGGCACCCCGGGTCTCGGCCGGCTGTTCAACGACGTCCTCGGCGGCCAGATCTCCTGGCTCATCCCCTTCGCGGCGCTCTCCCTCGTCGTCGCGCTGATCCTGTGCGGGCGGGCTCCGCGCACCGACATCACGCGCGCGGGACTGATCCTGTGGGGCGGCTGGTCGGTCCTGCACTACGTCACCTTCGCCACGGCCAAGGGCACGATGCACCCGTACTACACGACCGCCCTGGCGCCGGGCCTCGCCGCGCTGACCGGCGCCGGCTGCGTCGCGCTGTGGCGTGTCTTCCGTGGCGGAACCGTCCGCTGGTCGTGGGTGCTGCCCGCCGGCATCGCGGTGACCGGTCTCTGGGCCGTCGTGCTGCTGCGCCGGGCGAGCGGCTGGAACACCTGGCTGTGGCCGGTCGTCGGGGTGGCCGCGGTCCTGGCGATCGTCGGCCTGTACGTCTTCCGCTCCACCCGCCGGCCGTGGCTGCTGGTCGCCTCCACGGCGGCGGCGATCGTGGCGGGCCTGGCCGGTCCCACGGCCTACGCGGTCTCCCCCGCGCTCAGTTCCTCGGACAACAGCGCCATGGGCGGCGTCAACCCGACGGCCGGCCCGTCCACCGGCGGCTTCGGATTCGGGGGCAAGGGCGGGATGAGCGGTGCCCCCGGCGGGAAGCTGCCCAGCGGCGCGCCCACGGGCGGCAGCGGTGAGATGCCCGGCGGGGGCCAGATGCCCGGCAACGACGAGATGCCCAACGGCGGTCAGATGCCGAACGGGGGCCAGATGCCGAACGGGGGCCAGATGCCGAACGGGGGCGAGATGCCCGGCGGCGGTCAGCTGCCGAACGGTGAGAAGGGCACGGGCGGCGGCTTCGGCGGCCGTGGTGGCGGCGGCTTCGCCGGCGGCCCGGGCGGTGCGGTGGACAGTGCGCTGGTCTCGTACCTGGAGAAGCACCAGGACGGCGCCAAGTGGCTGATCGCCGTCTCCAACTCGCAGTCGGCCGGCCAGCTGATCCTCAGCTCGGGCAAGCCCGTCATCTCGATGTTCGGCTTCATGGGCACCGACAAGGCCATGACGCTGGACAAGCTCAAGGACCTGGTGAAGCGCGGCGAGCTGCACTACGTCCAGGTCGGCGGCGGCATGGGCGCGATGGGCGGCGACGACAGCCTGAGCCGGCAGGTCACCCAGTGGGTGCAGAAGCACGGCACCGAGGTGAAGGAGAGCGCCTACGGCAAGAAGACGTCGTCCGGCTCGTCCGCCTCCTCGGGCTCCTCCGCCCGGCAGAACCAGTCGGCCGTCTACCGGCTGGACCCGTCGGACGTCGGCTGAGACACCGGCTGACCTGGTACGGCCCCAGCGCACCCGGTATGCGGGGCGCTGGGGCCGTCCCATGCCCGGGGATCCTGTCCGGCCGCAGCCGTCCACCCGTCGTTCACTTTTCAGCCTTCTCGAAGACTCCTGAAATCAACCCACGTTTCTCATGGGCTCCTCATGTGCCGTTGGTTGCGTAAGCGGGGCCGTCGGTCCGCAACGTACGTACAAGGAGGCGCATGGTGTTCCTGTCGAAGGCAGCCGCGGCGGGCGAGGAACCGCTGCATGTGGCCAGCCGGCTGCACGCGTTCAACCGGTTCGAGCTGAAGTACCTGGTCCCGGTCGAGCAAGCGGCCGAGATCCGCGACGAGCTGGCCGAGCGGATGGACCAGGACCTGCACAGCCCGGTCGGTGGCTACGGCGTGTGGAGCCTGTACTACGACACTCCTCAACTCCGGTTCTACTGGGAGAAGATCGAGGGTCTGAAGTTCCGCCGCAAGCTGCGCATCCGGCACTACGGCGATCTCGACGGAGTCACCGACGAGTCCCCGGTCTGCGTGGAGATCAAGCAGCGCGTCAACCGGGTCACGCAGAAGCGCCGCATCACCCTCCCCTACGGCGTGGCACGCCAGTTGTGCGACGGCCGGGAGATGGTGGACCACTCGCCGAAGGAGAGCGCCTTCGTCCAGGAGGTCCTCGAACTCGTCGTACGGCTCAACCTCCAGCCGACCGCCATCACCGGCTACCAGCGTGAGGCGCTGGTGGGCCGGGACGCCGACACCGGGCTGCGGGTCACCTTCGACCGCCGTATCCGCGGCCGGGACCGGGACTTCCACTTCGGCACCGCGACGACGGAGAACCGGTTCACGATCCCGCCGCACCTGTCGGTGATGGAGATCAAGGTCAACGAGCGCACCCCGCACTGGATCACCGATCTGGCCGCGCGCCGCAACCTCAACCTCATCCGGGTCTCCAAGTACGTGCAGTCCATCGAGGCGTTCGGTCTGGCACCCCGCTCGGTCTTCCACATCAACGAGGCGGACCACCCGCCTCTCACCCCCACAAGAGAACAGATGCCGCAGCAGCGGTCGGCGCAGGACGCGTCGTTGAAGGTAGGAGCACAGTGAACTTCGATCTACAGGAACTCAGCGGCACGTTCAGCGTGGCCGATGTCGTGGCGGCGATGGCGCTCTCGTTCATCCTGTCCACGCTGATCGGGTACGTCTACCGGTACACGCACCGCAACGTCTCCTACAGCCAGTCCTACGTCCAGACGCTGGTCATCGTCGGCATGATCGTCGCGCTGATCATGCTGGTCGTCGGCTCGAACCTGGCGCGCGCGTTCTCGCTGGTCGGGGCCCTGTCCGTGGTCCGCTTCCGCAACGCGGTCAAGGAGACCAGGGACGTCGGCTTCATCTTCCTCGCCATGTCGATCGGCATGGCCTGCGGCGCCCGGTTCTACACGCTGGCCGCGGTGGGCGCCGTCGTCATCTGCGCCGTCATCCTGGTCATGCACAAGTTCAACTGGTTCGCGCTGAACGTGCAGCGCCAGGTGGTCAAGGTCCAGGTGCCGGCCGGCGACGACTACACGCCGCAGATCCGTGACGTGCTGATCAAGTACACCACCGAGTTCGAGCTGGTCAGCACCGAGACCATACGCGGCGGCGCGCTCAGCGAGATCTTCTACACCGTCCGGCTGAAGAAGGGCGCCGAGCCCGGCGATCTGGTCAGTGCCCTGCAGGAACGCACCTCCGGCCAGCGGGTGACAGTGCTGACCGGTTACGACACGACGGACCTGTGATGAGCGGCGAGGCCAGCGTGCGGCGCGAACGGCGACTGCGGGACCGGGTGCCCGTCCGCCTGCGCCATCACTGGAAGCCGGCCGCCTCGCTGGGTGTCGGGCTCGCCGCGATGGTCTACTTCCTCGGCGACGCGCGGATCTCCCCGTACGTCACGTCGTCCTCACGCGTCGAGGCGGACGCCATCACCGACGACGTCCAGGGCTCGGTGGGCCTGTACGACACCTCGGTGTCGCACTCGGTCCAGCTCACCTACCAGCAGACCGACTTCGACAAGATGATGAAGGAGTTCAAGGAGGACGGCACCAAGGACTACATCGAGGCAGACCTCACCATCGACGGCGTCTACCTCAACGACGTCGGCATCCGGCTCAAGGGAAACTCCACCCTGTCGTCCCTGCGCGGCAACAAGGGCATGCCCGGCGGTGGCCGGGGGCGGCCCGGGGGCGCGCAGGGTGCTCCGGCCGGTGGCGGAGGCGGGGACCGCCAGGGCGGGATGGGAGGCATGGGCGGCATGGTGCAGTACGACCTGTCCGCGCGGAAGCCCGAGGAACTGCCCTGGCTGGTCAAGGTCGACGAGTATGTCGAGGGCCGCGCCTACCAGGGCGAGCGGGAGATCTCGCTGCGCCCCGGCAGCAACGGCCAGGTCCCCGTCAACGAGGCGCTGTCGCTGGCGCTGACCAAGGACAGCGGGCAGAAGGCCGAGCGGTACGCCTTCACCGAGGTGAAGATCAACAACCGGCCCGCCGCCACCCGCCTCATGGTCGAGGCTCCGGACACCGACTACGCCGACGACGTGGCCGACGGCAACGGCGTGCTCTACAAGGCCAAGGCGAGCGGCGGCTTCGAGTACCACGGCAACGACCCCACCGAGTACGAGAGTTCCTTCAAGCAGCTCAACAAGAAGGGCAGCCAGGACCTCGAACCGGTCATGAAGCTCATCAAGTGGGTCAACAGCGCCTCGGACGAGGAGTTCGCGCGCGACCTCGACAAATACGTCGACGTCGACTCGCTCGCCGCCTATCTCGCCGCGCAGAACCTGCTGCTGAACTTCGACGACATGGCGGGCCCGGGCAAGAACTACCTGCTCTGGTACGACCTGGGCACCAAGAAGTTCTCCGTCCTGGGCTGGGACTACAACCTCACCTTCAGCGGGGACGCGACCGCCGGTCCCGAGGACTCGATCAGCATGGGCGGTGGCGTGCCCGGTGGTGGTGCCGCGGCGTCGGGCGCTTCCCAGGGGAAGCCCGGCGCGCTGCCGAGCGGAGCACCGGAGGGAATGCCTGAGGGCATGCCCTCGGGGATGCCGGAAGGAATGCCCGGCGGGGCGGCCGGCGGTGGTCAGGGCGGCGGGACCGCGAAGGGCGGCCAGGGCGGCTTCATGCAGCACCCCCTGAAGACCAGGTTCCTCGACTCCGACGCCTTCGACGGTGTCTACAAGAAGGCGTACCGCGAGCTGTACCAGAAGTTCTACGGCTCGGGCACGGCGTCCGAGAAGCTCAAGGACGTCGCGGCGCAGGCGCGCTCCGCCGGTGCCGGCTCCAGGGAACTGGACACAGCCGTGACCAAGCTCCAGAAGACCGTCACGGAGCGTGCCAAGGCCCTGGCCGAGGACAAGGAGGTGACCGGCTGACAGTTCCGACGGAATGTCGGGACGCAGCCATGGCGACCCTGTACACGGCTTTTGTGTACAGGGTCACCGCCTCTCATCGCGCCGCACGACCAGGATCCGTCCCGCTGCGGCTCCACCTGCCCGTACTCCGAGGTGCCAGAACGTGAACGACCCGCAAACCCCCATGCGTACGCCCGGCGCCGGGCACACCGTCCTGGTCGTGGAGGACGACGCCAGCATCCGCGCCCTGCTCACCTCGGCGCTCAGCGCAGCCGGTTACGCGGTGGCGAGCGCCTCCAGTGGGCAGGAGGCCATGTTCGAGGCCGGCAGCCGCAAGCCCGACCTGATCGTCCTCGACGTCATGCTTCCCGACACCGACGGCTTCCGGCTCACCCGCGACCTGCGCGCCCAGGGCGTCTACACACCGGTGCTGTTCCTCACCGCGCGGACCGGTGTCGAGGACCGCATCATCGGCCTGAGTTCCGGCGGCGACGACTACGTCACCAAGCCGTTCCACGTCCAGGAGGTGCTGCTGCGCGTCCGCGCCATCCTGCGCCGCAGCGCCGCGTCCGGCACCGCCCCCGGCGGCTTCCGCCCGCCCTTGCGGTACGCCGACGTCACCCTCGACGAGAGCACCCGCGAGGTCCAGCGGGCGGGCCGCCCCGTCAAGCTGTCGCCCACCGAGTTCCGGCTCCTGGCCTGCCTGCTGGCGCAGCCCGAGCGGGTGCTGGAGAAGCCGGAGATCCTCCAGCAGGTCTGGCGGTACGACTTCTCCGGTGACACCCGGATCGTGGACACCTACGTCAAGAACCTGCGCCGGAAGATCGACCGCGACGCGCCGTCGCTGATCCACACGGTGCGCGGCGTCGGCTACTGCCTGCGGCTGCCGCGCGAGGAGACGGACCCGGTGACCCGGTGAGGCGGCCGCGCCTGCCCCGCCCGCACTCCCTGCGCGGACGGCTGGTCCTGATCGCCGGGCTCCTCGCCACCAGCGCCGTCCTGCTGTGCCAGCTGGCGGGCCTGGCCGTGCTGCGCGGCTGGCTCACCGACCAGGTGGACGACCGGCTCTCCCACTTCCGGCCGCCGGACCGCGTCTACCAGGACCTCGCCGACGGCGGCACGGCGGGGCTGCCGACGTCCGACAGCGCGCTGCCCTCGGACTACCGCGTCTTCTTCTACGACGGGAGCGGGCGCCGGCTGCGCACCTCCCTGGGCGGCGGTACGGGTGCCGGGCCCCGGCTGCCCGAGCGGGCCGCCGATCTGAAGGTGACGGGCACGCCGAGCACCGTTGCGGCCGAGGGGGGCGCCGGCGGGTCCGGCTGGCGGGCGGTCTCCTACTCCGGCCCCGACCGCATGCGCACCGTCGTCGCCCTGCCCCTGGACACCGTGGACGGCGCCACCACCAAGCTGCTCTGGGTGAGCCTCGGCCTGGGTGCCGCCGTCGCCGTCGGGGTCGTCGTCCTGGGCAACGGGGCCGTCCGGCTGGGCCTGCGCCCGCTCACCCGCGTCGAGCGCACGGCCCAGCACATCACGGAAGGCGCCCTGGAGCTCAACGTCCCCGTGGAGGACCCGGACACCGAGGTCGGCCGCCTCGGGCTGGCCCTGAACACCATGCTGGACCGCCTCCGTACCGCCCTGCACCGTACCGAGACCTCGGAGCAGCGGCTGCGCCGGTTCCTCGCGGACGCCGGGCACGAACTGCGCACTCCGCTCACCGCCGTCCAGGGCTTCGCGGAACTCCTCATCGAGGAACCGGGGATGCCGGGGCGGCGGCGCCGGGAGGCGCATGCCCTGATCGCCCACAACGCCGACCGGATGAGCCGCCTGGTGGACGACCTGTTCCTCCTCGCGAAGCTGGGCGAAGGCGACGGCGACACCCGCGTCGCGCACCGGGAACCCGTCGATCTCCTCTCGCTGGCGGCCGACGCCATCGCCACGACGGCGATACGTCACCCCCGGCACGCCATCACTCTCGAACCCCTCGCCGCCCATCCCTCCGGGCCCGAACGTGACCTGGACGTCATCGAGGCCCCGGGCGATCCCCACCAGCTCGCCCAGGTGCTGGGCAACCTGCTCGCCAACGCCTGCGCCCATACGCCCGCCGGCACCCGGGTCCGCGTCCGCGTCGGCGCCACCCGTGCCACGGCGGGCCGGCGGCTCGGCAGCGGTCCGCCGCTGCCCTCGGGTACGCCCGTCTGTGTCATCGAGGTCGCCGACGACGGCCCCGGCATCCAGCCCGACGAGGCCCCGCACGTCTTCGACCGCTTCTACCGGGCGACACCGCTCGACCCGCCCGCCGAACCGGGCTCGGGTCTCGGGCTCGCCATCGCCGCCGCGATCGCCGCCGCCCACGGCGGACGTCTCGAACTGGACAACCGCCCCGGCGAGGGCTGCGCCTTCCGCCTGGTGCTGCCCGACCCCGCCATCGCGCCGGACGACGACGCCGTGGCCGCTCGGCACCGTCAGGTGCCGGGCTGGTCGTCGGCCACGTAGCGGACGAGTTCGCAGGTCTCGATGATGGCCGCCCCCTCGGTGATGACCTCCTCCAGCCGGGGCAGGAAGGCCCGTACGTGTTCCTCCGAGTCGGCGAAGACGACCGCCACCGGCAGGTCCTCGCTCAGGGACAGCAGGCGCTGGGTGTGGATGCGGGAGTGGGCGCCGTAGCCCTCGACACCGCGGAAGACGCTCGCCCCGGCGATGCCCGCCTGGTGGGCGAGGTGCACGATCTCGGCGGCCAGGGGCCGGTGGTGCGCGGTGTCGCTCTCGCCGACGAAGACGGTGACCTTGAGTCCGGGCCGGGTGCGGGTGCTCATGGGTGAGGCTCCGTTCAGGGGTGCTGTGGTGTGGTGGGTGTCTCAGGCGCGGTCGCGGCCCGAGGAGGCGGTGGGGACGACGAGTACGGGGACGGTGGCCTGGTCGGCCACCTGCCGTGCCACGGGGCCCAGGGGCCCTGACCGGAGGTGGCTGTCCTCGCCGTGCCGGCCGAGGACGATGAGGTCGCAGCCGTGTTCCGCGGCGCTCGCGGTGAGGTCGGACGCGATGTCCTGGCTCTCGCCCCATTCGAGGCGGACACGGGAGCCGGAGGCGGGCAGCGTCTGCCGGGCCTGGTCGAACCGGTCCTGGGACCAGCTCCGTTGGGCGCTGAGGTCCCGGCTCTGCTCGCCGCCCGTCTCGGCGTGTTCGGAGGGGACGAGGACGGCGCGGACGATGACGGTGCCGCCGTCCTGGGCCATGGCGGACGCGGTCGCGAGGGCCACACGGGCGCCCGGTGAGGCGTCCCAGCCGACGAGGATCCGGTGGAACGGGGATGCGGTCATGGCAGCTTCTCCTCGGGGGTCCGGTCCGCCGTCGGCGGTTCACGACAGGGCGGCCACCAGGGCCAGGACGGCGACCAGCACGATCAGCATGTAGGTGAGGTAGGCGTCGAGACGGCCGGACTGGAGCCGTTTGGCCAGGGAGACGGCGGCGCGCAGGGGGCCGAAGAGCGGCCGGTACAAGTAGGCCTCGACGACTTCGACCACGTCGGAGGCGTAGTCGAGGGTGCCGCCGGTCGCGGCCGTCGGCACCGGCCGGTCCCGGGCCGGCCCGGGTGGAGGGCCGGTGGCGGTGCCGGTCTCGCCGCTTGAGACCGGGGTGGCCCGGGTCCGGGTGCGCAGGACGGCGCCCAGGACCCGGCGGGTGGGGTTGGCGTAGCCGAAGGGCGTGTACTGGTCGTCGCCGTGCACGCCGCCGCTCGCCGAGCGCCAGGCCGGGACGCGCCGCACGTGCAGGGCCCGGCCCCGTGAGGCCGCGACCAGCAGGGCGCAGACGGCCGCGAGCAGCGTGGGCATCACGACCCAGAGCCAGCCGGGAGAGAGGCTGGAGAACTCCGCGAAGACAGGTTGGACGACCCAGGGCGAGGCCAGCGCGCCGGCGCTGACGTGCCGGGGCACCAGAGGGGTCAGGCCGGTGCCGATCACCCGGAGCTGAAGCGGGGTCAGGGCGGCCGTGGCCAGACCGCCCAGGGCGAGGACGGCCACGCCCACGCGTCCGGCCGTGCCCAGGTCGGCCCGGCGCCCGGCACGGTGTGGCGTGTCCTCTCTCCGGGGCCCGAGGACGACCATGCCGACGATCCGGACGAAGGTGACGGAGGCGAAACCGGCGGTGAGCGCGATGAGGGCGCCGGCCGCGGCGAGGGCGAGGCCGTAGGGGAAGGCGGTGAGCCGGAACTGCTGCATCAGGCTCTCCAGCAGGAACCACTCGGAGACGAAGCCCGCGGTCGGCGGCAGCCCGGCGAGGGTGACGGCGCCGACGGCCACCGCGGTGGCGGCCCAGGGCAGCCGGCGTGCGGTGCCGCGCAGCCGTTCGAGGTCACCGGTGCCGGCGTCGGCTTCGAGGGCCGCGGACCCGGCGAAGAGCAGGGTCTTGGCGATCGCGTGGGTGACGGTCTGGAGGGTGCCGGCGACGAGTCCTACGGCGGTGAGGGCGTCGCTGTGCGTGAGGGTGCCGATCAGCGCGACGGCGTAGCCGGTACAGATCAGTCCGGCGTTCTCGACGCTGGAGTAGGCGATGACCCGTTCCAGGCGGTTCTGTACGGCGGCGTGGGCGATGCCGAGGAACGCGGTGAAGGCGGCCAGCAGGAGCAGGGTGACCGCGAGCCAGGCGGGCGGTGGCCCCAGGACGTCCAGGGTGCGCCAGAGGCCGTAGAAGCCGGCGTTGACGGCGACACCGGCCATGACGGGCCGCAGTCCGGCGGGTGCGGCGGCGTAGCCGCGGGGCAGCCAGACCTGTACGGGGGCCAGGCCGATCTTGATGGCGAAGGCGAGGACGAGCAGGGCCCAGGCCGCCGAGCGCGCGGTGCCGGCGGGCAGCTGCGCGAAGCCGGCGAGGGCGAAGCCGCCGGTGTGGGCCGCGGGCAGGAGGAGGCCGAGCAGGAGGGCCGCGCCGGAGACCTTGCCGAAGCCGAAGGTGGCCACGGCCGGTCCGACGCGGCGCCGCTCGACGGCCGTCAGCAGATAGAAGCCGATGGTGATGCCTTCCCAGGCCAGCAGGAACAGGAAGGCGTTGTCCGCGCTCTCCACCACCGCGACCGAGGCGAGCACCAGGGCGCAGGAGGCGCCGGGGCCGCGGCTCGTGACGCGTCCCGGTGCCCAGCCCGCCGCGGTCAGACAGGCGGCCACGGCGACGGCGAAGGTCAGCAGCCAGAACAGGCCGGACAGCTGGTCGACGCGCAGGTGGGCGGTGCCGAAACCGAGCCAGTCGCCGAAACTCACCTGCGGTACGGGGGACGGCTCGCGCAGGGCGGTGGCGCTGACGGCGGCCAGGCAGCCGCTGCCCGCCGCGCACAGCAGGTAGGGCGCGGGACGCAGGCGGGCCGGCAGCACGGACAGCGGTACGCAGACGTCGAGCAGCGCGGCGGCGCCGAACAGCAGCAGGCCGGCCAGGATCAGGGCGGTCACCGTGGGACCTCCGTACCGTCGGCCCCGGCAGCCGCCGGGGGTTCGGGGGCTCGCGCGGTGAGCCGTCCGGTGGCCAGCAGCAGCGCCTGGAGCAGCGAGAACGGGCTGGGCGGTGAGCCCGGCACCCAGATGTCCACGTCGAGAAGACCGCCGATGCCCGCGTGCGTCGCGTAGGTGTCGGCCCACATGCCGCCGCCGCACGCGTCGGTGCCGGCGGCGATGACGACGACGGGGCGCGCGGTCGCCTCGTAGGTGCGGCGCAGGGGTGCGGCCATGCCGCGTGCGCCGGCTCCGGTCACGATCAGCACGTCGGCGTGGCGGGGGCTGGCCGTCATGAACAGGCCCAGACGATGGATGTCGTACACCGGATTGGTCAGCGCGTTGATCTCCCATTCCTCGCTGCCGTCGGATCCGGCGTCCACGTGCCGGATGTGCAGGGAGCGGCGGAAGCGGGCGGTGCGGGCGGCCAGTTGGGCGCGGACCTCGTCGAGGGGCGGCTCGTCCTGCGGTGCCCGCGGGACCACGAGCGCGCCGCGGGTGACGGCGGCCGTCTCGGTGCCGGACGCCTCGGCGAACACGTCGGGGCGGGCGCGGGTGCAGCGCCGGCACAGGATGCAGCGCCCGCGGTCGAGGCGGGCCGTGCCGTCGGCGGCGGTGAGGGCGCCGGTGGGGCACAGCGCGGTGACCTCGTCGGGGGTGACGCGGGGTGCGGTGGGGCGTACCGTCACGGCGGCCGGGAAGTCCCGGGCGTACGGGTCGGGCTTGTCGGGGTAGCGGGTGGTGAGGATTCCTTCGCGCAGGCCGCGGGTGAACCAGGGCATCACAGGGACACCCCCGCGATCGACAGTCCGAAGCTCGCCTCGATGAAGGGGAAGTCGGTGAGGATGTCACCGGCGAACACCTCGTGGAACAGCACGAGGTTGTGGAAGGAGGCGGAGCGCGGCACACACCGGGCGACCCGCCCCCGCTCCATCCGCAGCAGGTACAGGGTCTCGCCCTGCGGCGCCTCGGCGCTGCCCACCCCGTGGCCGGTGAGGTCGTCCGGCACCGGTGTGCGCAGGGGCGCGTCGCCGTCCAGGGCCCGGAGTTCCGCGACGGTCTGGCGCAACAGGTGGAAGGACTGGGTGACTTCGCCCTCGCGTACCAGGGTGCGGGCCATCACGTCGCCTTCGGCCTCTTCGGGCGGCGCGCCGAGACCCAGCGACGGGTAGGCGTCGTAGGGGCGTTCGTAGCGGACGTCGGCGCCGGCGCCGGAGGCCCTGCCGAGGGGGCCGAGGGCGCCGTGCGCCCGGGCGATGCCGGGGGCGAGCGGACCGGTGCCGCGCAGCCGGTCGAGGAACGAGGGGCTGTTCATGGCGGCGCGCCAGTCGGAGGCGATCGCGGTACGCAGGGCGGCGAGTTCGCCGTCCAGCGCGGCCGGTGCGAGACGTGGCAGGCCCCGCACCCCGCCGGGGACCACGACGCCGCGGCCGTAGCGGCTGCCGCACAGCCGTCCGGTCAGTCTCAGCAGGCGTTCCTTGTGCAGGGCGAAGCGGGCGGTGGCCACGGCGAGCCCGGCGGCGTCGGTGAGCTTGACCATGACGTCGAGGTGGTTGGCGACGCGTTCCAGTTCGGCGTACAGGACCCGGACCAGACCCGCCGCCCACGGGACGGCCAGCTCCGCGCACTGCTCGACGGCGTGGCCGAAGGCGAGGGCGTGCGCGACGGAGGCGATGCCCTCGACCCGTTCGGCGGCCAGGACGCCGTCCTCGGGTGTGAGGTGCTCGAACCGCTTGGAGACGCCGCGGTGTTTGTGGAAGACGCGGATCTGGACGCGGGGGATGTCCTCGCCCGCGGTCTCCACCAGGTATTCGACGGACTCCACGACACCGGAGCGGACCGGGCCGTGCGGGATGGTGAACACGCCGGGCCCGGTGACCGCGCGCGGGATGGCGGCCTCGTCCGGCACGAGCGGCTCGGGCCGGCGGGCGGTGCCGGGCAGCGGGATCCGGCCGGGGTCCTGAAGGGGCAGCATCAGCGGGTCGAGCCGGGGATGGCCTTCGGGGACGACACCGAACAGGTCGTGCAGCACCCGTTCGTACCAGAACGCGGCCGGCAGCTCCGGGCTCAGCGACGGGTACGACAGCCCGTCCTGGGGCAGGGCGGTCTCCAGGACGAGGGGATCGTGGCCGTCCGGGCGGAAGAGGACGGCGAGCAGACGCACCTCTCCCCCACGTCCCCCGGTGCCGAACAGGCCCGCGAACCTGGCCTGGTGGGGCTCGTCGCCGGACGTGTGCCGGCGCAGGGCGCGCCGCCAGGCGGTGGGGCTCAGGAGGCGGGGTGCCGTGGCCGGCTGGGCCGCTGTCATGACCGGTCTCCGAGTTCGGTGGCCCCTCGCATGAGCAGGTGGGCCAGGTCGGTGGGCGGATGGAGTCCGAGGACGAGCAGGGCGAGCAGGCCCGCGACCACCGGCACCACCATCCACACGCTGGGTTCGCCCGGCTCGCGCAGTCCCGCCCCGCTCGCGGGCGCCGGGGTGAGGACGACGCGGGTGGCCGCGAGCGCGAGCCCGAGGAAGGCCAGGGTCACCAGGACGACGAGGACGGCGGCCGGGCCGTACTGTCCCGAGTCCAGTCCCCCGGCGACGATCTGGAACTCGCTGCGGAAGATCCCGAACGGCGGCAGCGCGGACAGGGCGAGGATCGCGGCCAGGAACATCGGACCCGACCAGGGCAGCACCTGCGCGGCGCCGCGCAGCCGGTGGATCTCCTTGGTGCGGTAGGCCCGCACCAGCGCGCCCGCGCCCATGAAGGCGTTGCCCTTGGCGGCGGCGTGCGCGAGGACGTGCAGCAGGACTCCGGCGAGCGCGATCGGCGCGCCGAAGCCGACGCCGATCGCGAGGATGCCCATGTGCTCGACGCTGGAGTAGGCGAGCAGCCGTTTGATGTCGTGCTGGTCGAGCAGGTACAGGGCGGCCAGCAGCAGGGAGGCGATGCCGAACACCAGCAGCACGGTGCGCGGGAACGTCGGGCCGAGCGTGGTGGCGGCGATCTGGTAGTAGCGCAGGACGGCGTAGAAGCTGACGGCGAGCAGGGAACCGGACAGCATGGCGGAGACGGGGGTGGGGGCCTCCGCGTGGGCGTCGGGCAGCCAGGTGTGCACCGGGACCAGGCCGGCCTTGGTGCCGAAGCCGAGCACGGCCAGCACGAAGGACAGCCGTACCGCCGTGGGCGGCAGGTGCGCCGCCGCCTTCATCAGCGGGTCGAAGGCCAGGTCGTAGGTCTGGCCGAGGGCCTGCGAGCCGGCGTAGTACATGAAGATGGTGGCCAGCAGGGCCACGCCCAGGCCGGCGGAGGCCAGCAGGACGTACTTCCAGGCCGCCTCGGTGGCGCCCTCGGTGTTGTCCACGGCGACGAGCAGGGCGGAGACGACGGTGGTGACCTCCACCGCGACCCACAGCAGGGCCAGGCCGTCCACGAGCGGCGCGCACAGCATGGACCAGGCGAACAGGTTGAAGCCGAGGTAGAAGCGGCGCGCGTAGCGGGGGAAGTCGCGGGCCCGCTCGTCGTGGCGGAGGTAGCCGATGCTGTGGGCGGCGCAGGCGGCGTAGACGAACGCGGTCGCCAGGACGAACACCGCGGACAGCGCGTCGGCCCGCAGGATGCCGGTGTGCAGGTCGCGGCGGCCGGCATGCGGTACGAGGGCGCAGGCGAGGGTGAAGGCGGCCAGGCCCGAGCCGACGGTCAGGTACTGCGTGACACGCACCGGGGCGGCCAGGGCGGCCGCCGCGGGGAGCAGCGGCAGCAGGGCCGGCAGGATCAGGACGACGGTCATGGCACCTCTCTCGCTCCCGCTCAGCCCTGGAGCGACGTCAGGGACTCGGTGGACAGGGACGCGGTGCGGTGGTGGTGGACGCGCATCAGTACGCCGAACACCACGACGGCCACGAGGAGGTCGAACAGGAACGCCACCTCGATGATGAGCGGCATGCCGGCGGCGACCACCAGCGAGGCGAGGGAGACGCCGTTCTCCAGGGAGAAGAAGCCGACCGCCTGCGAGACGACGTCCCGCCGCACGATCATCAGGACGAACGCCACCAGCACGATCGACACCGACAGGCCGAGCGCGGCGTGCGGCAGGAACCGGCTGCGGATGTCGAGCGAGCCGACGGCGAAGAAGCCGAACCCGGCCAGCGCCAGGGACAGCAGGGTGGCACTGGCCACGCCGATCGCGCCGGACCCGGCGATCTCCACCCGGGCGTCCCGCAGCAGCCGGTTGATCAGCCACGGTACGGCGCCGGCCTTGAGCAGCAGCGACACCACGGCCAGCGCGTACAGCTCGGGCAGGTCACGGGCGGCGGCCACGATCACGGCCAGCACCGAGACCAGGAAGGACTGCACGGCGTACAGGTGCACCTGGGAGCGGGACAGGGAGGCGCGGAGCATCGCGAACTCGGTGAGCAGCAGCAGGACGGCGACCGTGTTGGTGGCGCCCTCGAAGGTGGTGGGCGCGTTGCCTGCGGCGAGGAGCGCGTTCATCAGCCGCCTCCCAGGTAGAGGGTGAACACCGCGAGGACGGCGAGCAGGAACGCGGCCGCCACGAACTCGCTGATCTTGAACAGCCGCAGTTTGGCGAAGCTGTTGTCGATGACGGCCACCACGCAGCCGAGCAGGGCCGCCTTGCCGAGCAGGGCGCCGACGGCCAGGGCCACGGAGAGCGCGCCGGTGGTGGAGGCCAGGCCCCAGGGTGCGAGGAAGACGTCGATGAGGATGGTGTAGAGGATCAGCTGTTTCATCGCCGACCCCCATTTCAGCAGGGCCAGTTGCGGGCCGGAGTGTTCGAAGACGCGCGCTTCCTCGATCATGCCGAACTCGTTGGTGCCGGTGTGGGTCTCGACGGGGATGCGGGCCGTTTCGTAGAGGATCACCAGGAACAGGGCCGCCGACGCGAGCAGGTGGGCCGGGCGGATCACCTGGGCTCCCGAGGAGCGCACGGCGGCGGCCTGGGCGTACGGCAGGTCGGTCGCGGTGATCAGGGCGACGCTGAACACCACGAACAGCATCACCGGTTCGGTGATGGCCCCGAACGTCTTGGAGCGGCTGGCCCCCAGTTGGGCGTACGGGGCGCCGCTCTCGGCCGCCGCGACGGCGACGGAGAAACTGGCGAGGGCGAGCAGGAAGCTGCCGCCGATGATGTCGCCCGTGTAGCCCAGCGGCAGGCCGAACGTGGTCAGCACCGGGATCAGCAGCGGCACCGTCAGATAGCAGCACATCGCGACGACGGGGGCCGCGAGGAAGAACCAGCTCGTGCCCTCGGGCGCCAGCGACTCCTTGCCGAACAGCTTCACCAGGTCGTAGTACGGCTGGAGGACGCGCGGCCCGCGCCGCCCCTGCAGCCGCGCCTCGACCTTGGCGATCCACCCCGACAGGCCGGGGGCGGCCACCAGCACCGTGAGCGGTTGCAGCGCCTGCACCGCGTACGTGGACAGGCTCACCGCCGCCACCGCCCCGGAGGCGGCACCCGGCGCGGGCGTGCCGAGGCGCTGAGCGTCGTGAACCGGCCGCCGGCCATCCGAGCCTCCCGTGCAGAGGGCGTCCCAGCAGGGTGCGCTTCGTCCGTGGAGCCCGTCAGCGGCGCGCGTCCGCGGTCGACGGCGAGGCTCGTCGCCGGGACTCCAGCGTGATCGTGACGCGACGGGGCGTCAAACGGTGGGCGCCGCACGGAAGCGGGCACGGTTCACCCCCCACATGACGGTGGCGGACGCACCGGTGAGCAGCGCCGCGTACCCGAATCCGGCTGCCGCCCCCTGCCGGCTCCACAGCAGACCGACGGCGGCCGAGGAGGCGAGAGCGCCCAGCGACTGGACGAGGCCCAGCAGCCCGAAACCGCTGCCGCGCGACTCGTCGCCGACCGTCCGCGCCACGATGGTCGACTCCGCGGTCTCGATCAGGCCGATCCCGGTGCCCGCCAGGACGAAGGCCAGCAGCAGGGGCGGCCAGCCGTGCCAGGGGACGGCGAAGAGGGCGTAGGCCGCCGTGTACGCCAGTGCGCCGACGACGAACGCGCTCCGGGGGCCGCCGCGGTCGATCCAGCGTCCGCCGGCCAGGGAGACGAGGGCCGCGAACGCGTTGTGGGCCGCGTAGACGAGGACGGCCAGGCTGGTCGCCGCCGCCAGGCTCCGGCCCGGCTGGTGCAGAAGTTGCGTGGCCCGCAGGATCAGCAGGGTCACGGCGACATTGCCCAGTTCGAACAGCGCGACCGGCACCAGCACCCGGAACAGGCCGGTGCGCCGCAGCCGGCGCAGGTCGACACGAGTGCGCGCCCCGGCCCGTGGCGCGCTCAGCGCCCGGTGGGCCTCGCGGCCGGCCACGGTGATGGCGACGGCCGCGAGCAGCCCGGGCAGGGCCGCGCAGTACAGGGCGCCGCGCACCCCGAGGAGCGAGACGAGGAGCGCCGCGAGCAGCGGCCCGGCCACGGCGCCGAGGTTGTCCCCGGCGCGTTCGAGGCCGAACGCGCGCCCGTAGGCCCGCGGCGGGGCGAGCGAGGCGAGCAGCGCGTCGCGGGCCGGGGAACGCAGGCCGCGCGAGGCCCAGGCGAGGGCGCGCAGGACGCCGACCTGCCAGACGGTCGCGGCGAGCCCGATCGCGCCGGTGGCCAGCGCGGTGCCCAGGTAGCCACCGGTGGCGAGACGGGCACGGCGTTCGGGCACGTCGGCGAGCGGGCCGCCGGCCAGCTTGGCGAGACCGGTCAGGGCGTCGCTCACGCCCTCGACGACGCCGAGCACGCCGGGGGTGGCGTGCAGGGTGGAGGTGAGCAGGGTGGGCAGGATCGCGGTGGTGATCTCGTGCCCGGCGTCGCTGCAGAAGCTCGCGGCGCCGACGCTGCCGACCCCGGGGCTCAGCCACGTCTCGGCTTCCGGCGGACCGGACCCGGTCGTCGTCCGAACCGGCTCCCGCTTCACCGGTTCGCCTCGCTGTCCCGCGTGCGGAGGCGCCGGTGCCCGCCGCACAGGTCCGCCAGGGCCAGGCCGACGGCGCCGAACAGCCAGCCGCCCAGGACGTCGGTGGGCCAGTGCGCGCCCAGGGCCAGCCGGCTGGCGCCGACGGCGGCGGTGACCGCGACGGCCGCCGGGCGGCTTCCCGAGGCCAGGTCCCAGGCGATGAGCGCCGTCATGGTGTGCCGGGAGGGGAAACTCGCCCCGTGGACGGCGGTGCGGCGCCCGGCCCCGGGCGGCCGTGGCCGGTCCACCGCCCGGCACGTCAGCTCCCGGACGGCGTCCGCGACGGCGAGTACGGCCGGCGGTGCGAGCCGCGCCCCCGCCCCTCGGCCCGGCGGCGCGAGCAGACACCGGCCGGCCACGACGGTGTAGGCGACGGGCCGGGACCCGAGTGCGGTGACGGCCCGCCAGGCGCGCACCGCGCGTGGGCCGCTCACGGCGGTCGGCGCCCAGCGGATGTCCCCTGGCGTGACAAGTCCCCGGCGGACGGCGGCCGTCAGGAGAGCCGCAGGCAACGCCAGGCGGGCCGCGGCGCGCAGCGCGTGCCAAGAGGCCGTTTCCGTCGGCGTGTTCCCGTGGCGGGGCCACGGGTGGGCCCTTTCGCTGGTCGACACGGGGGATCGCGGCCGGGAGTGACCCGCGAGGCGTCCGAGCCGGGCTTGGGCTGTGGTGGGCTGTGCGGAGCCGGCCATGGCGCTGCCTTCCTCCTCCGTGCGCGGGCACGTGGGGCGGGGCAGGAACCATTGGCCGGGTCGGCGGTTCGGTCGCCGGCGGACCGGTGACCACGGCGGGATCCACCGCCGCTCGGCGCGAGGAACGCGCCTGTACCGTCCCACTTGTATCCGGCATGGGCCGCGGTAAACCCCGACGGCCGAGGGTGCGTGCGGTGCGTCGAGGGTGCGCCACCTGTCGGGTGGCGCACCCTCGACCGTGCCCTTCCTCGCGACCGGGGCTCGCGGGTGTACGCCTCGGTGGGACTCACGCCGGAAGGGAGTTCGGTCAGCCGCCGCTCTCGGCAGCCGTACACGTGCCGCACAACAGCCGTCGTGCGGCGCGCGGTTTCGTCGCGAGACCCGTGCCGGTCAGCTCGTGCAGGACGCGCGGCCTGGTCCGCGCGTGCCGATGGCACACGCCGGCGCCGCAGACACGGCAGATGGCGACGGCTGGTGTCGCGATGTCCAGGTCCTGGCAGTCGAAGCAGTTCATCGCGCCCGGTACCTCCCGAAGGCATGCGTTCCTGACAATGGTCAGGAACCATCAGCCCGGGCGGGGCGGTTCGGACCGAGGTCCAGGCGGGATCCATCGCCGATGTCGAGTGAACAGGCAGCCGGGGCCGTGGTCAAGGCCTCGGTCCGTCCGTCGCCGGACGACGCCCGTCCGGCCGCGCCCGGCTTGTCCGGTCCTGCGGATCCCCTAAGGTGAAAGGGCGCTACGGCGGTGGGGCTCGCCGTCAACCGCGGTCCTGCCGCCAACGGTCCCTGTTCGACTTTCGGGTTTCGAGCAGGGAGAGCCGTGCCGTGACCGACCACTCCACCAGCCGACCGGGCCCGGTCGGGCTGGTCGCGACGCTGACACTGTGCCTGGTGGGCGGTGCCGTCCTGGCCGGGGCGGCCGTACTCGTGCTCGGCCTCCCGCTGCCGGCCTTCACGATCGCCGCTCTCGTCATCGGCGTCGGTACGTGGCTCCCGCCGGCCGTGCGGGGCCGCCCGGCGCCGGACGACGAGTCGTCCGGCGGGCCGCCGTAGGCGGGTGTTCCGACCGGCTTCTCCCCGTCGCTGTGTACCGGTGTCGTTCAGGGGACGCGCAGGGCCAGGACGGCCACGTCGTCGTGCTGGACATCACTCAACCGGGTGAGCAGCTCGTCGCGGAAGACGGGCAGTGGTTCCCGGGCGAGCGCGGCGGCGTGCTGGCGCAGCCTCGTCAGACCGCGGCCGATGTCCTCTCCGGGCCGCTCGACGAGGCCGTCCGTGTAGAGCAGCAGGGTGGCACCGGGCGGCAGGGTGATGGTCGCCGTCTCACGGGTGAGCGCGGGGTCCACGCCCAGGATGGGGGCGTGGCCCTCTTCGAGCAGCAGGGTGTGGCCGTCGGGCTCGGCCAGCAGCGGCGGCAGGTGGCCGGCGTTGGTCCAGGTGAGCCGCCACGGCCCGGCGGCGGGTGTCTCGACGCGGGCGATGACGGCCGTGACCAGCTCGATGCCGGTCAGCCCCTGCATCACCCGGTCGAGGCGGCGCATGACCCCCGCCGGGTCGTCCCCGCTGTCGTAGGCGAGTGCGCGCAGCATGTTGCGCAGTTGTCCCATGCGGACGGCGGCCGCGAGGTCGTGGCCGACCACGTCCCCGATGGCGAGGACGGCGGAGCCGTCTGGCAGCGGGAAGGCGTCGTACCAGTCGCCGCCCACCTCGGCCCGTTCGCGGGCCGGGAGGTAGCGGGTGGCGAGCTGGAGGTGGGGCAGGCCGGTCAGGTCCGGCAGCAGGGAGAGCTGGAGCTGCTCGGCGGTGTGCTCCTGGAGGGCGTACAGGCGCGCGTTGTCCAGCGCGAGGCCGGCGCGCTGGCCCAGGTCGGCGGCGAGGCTCTGCTCCTGCTCGTCGAACGCGTCCCCGGAGCGGCGGACCAGGGTGAGGGCGCCCAGTTCCTGCCGTCGTACCCGCATCGGCACGACCAGCGCGGTCCGGGCGCCCAGCGTGCGGTACAGCGCCCCCTGGGCGCTGCTCAGCCGGTCGTCGGGGTCGGAGGGGCCGAAGTCGGTCACCACCACCGGTCCCGTGCCGCGCAGCACCTTCGCCAGCGCGCAGGCGGAGTCGTCCGGGCCGGGCAGGACCCCGCCGGACAGCACCCGCAGCGCACGGTCCGGGTCCCGGTCGGTGACCGTGAGACGGCGCACGCCCTCGCCCTCGACGACGTCCACGACGCAGGCGTCGGCCAGCTGCGGCACCACCAGCCGGGCCAGCCGGCGCAACGACTCCTCCGCGTCCAGTCCCGAGGCCAGTGCGCGGCTGGCGTCGGCGAGCAGCCGCAGCCGGGCCGCGGCGATCTCGGGCGGAAGTTCCTCGGACGGCGCTCCCGGCACCGATGACTCTCGTTTCATCAGGCTCCTCCCGGTGTCATCGATACCAAGCCGCGGGGCCGCCGCCGCGGAGGGTCCCGGGGCGTGTCCGCGGCGAGGTTCCGGGGCCGGCCCGTTCCGGGCGGGTTCCGCGGTTGACGACAGCGCGTCCCGTCGCCGTTCTCCGCACCCGATGCCCCGCGCGGGGACCGGCAATCCCCGCGTCCCCGGTGCGCGACGGCCGGCATCACCGGCAGCGTGCCCGGCCGCCTCGTAGCGTGGAAGGGGGCCGGCGGCGCGGCGGCCGCACCGCCCGCTGCCGCACGGCGTCGTAGGCGGTCCCCGACCTGCGGGGGAAGGAGATGCCCGATGAGCGGTCTCACCCGCCCGGTCGCCCGGATCCTGCGTCACGGCACCGGGCCGGCCGCGCGCCGGTCCGCCACCGAGGAGGCCGACCGGCTGTGGGAGCAGGGGGTGGCGGCGCGGGCGGTCTTCCGTCCCGAGTACGGCGGCTGGGCCGTCCTGGTGTTCACGGCTCCCGTGCGAGAGCGCCCTCGTCCGCGGCCGCCGGAAGGCCCTCGTGCCCGCCCGCCTGAGGACTGAGCGGACGGACGGGGCCCGGGACGGCTGCGGCCGGGGCTCGTTTGACGGAACGCGGTCTTGGTGGCGCACTATGGAATTGGGCGATGAGGCTCGCCCTTGACCGCACATCCCGTGCTGATGGCCTCTGCCGGCCGGACCGTCACGCGGCGACCGCCCGCGGACGGCCACGAGCAGGGAGGTGCCGTCACCTTGCCGTTCCCGAGCGTGCTCTTCGCGGACCCCGCCCAGCGGGACGCCGTCGCGGCGCAGCGCGAACCCGCTTGTTACACCGACCTCAACCTCGACCAGATCGTCTCCTCGCTCACCGCGGGCAGGCGGTCGTACCAACTGGAGCCGTTCTTCTACGCGCGCTTGACCGACGCCGACGCGATCGCCTACCGGCACGAGGTGTTCCGGGATCTGGAGGACCAGGCCCTGTCCGAGGGCGTGGCCCGGTTCGCCGCCGGGATGCGCGAGATGCGCCGCCGGCGGGACCAGGCGGCGAAGCCGCGTCACCCGCACCAGCGGGACAGCCTGCTGGTGGACACCGCCGAGACGTACTGCACGGCGGTCCGCACGCTGGCGGACGTCCTGGACCGGGCGGACGTGGCCTCACGCGCGCTGCGGTCGCTGCGTGCCTTCCTCGCCGGCTACGTCCGCTCCGAGCCCTTCGACGAACTCACCGAGGGCGTGAGGCGGGTTCGGGAGTCCCTCGCCTCGGTCCACTACTGCATGACCGTCGGCGCCGGCAAGGTCACGGTGACCCGCTATGCCGGGGAAGCCGACTACGGCGCCGAAGTCCTGGCCGCGTTCGAGAAGTTCAAGCAGGAGGAGGCCACGTCCTCCCGGGTCTCCGCCCCGGATTTCCTGGACATGAACCACATCGAGGAAGCCGTCCTCGACCGGGTGGCGATGCTGTTCCCCGACGTGTTCCGGACGCTGGAGGACTTCTGTACCCGGCACCACGACCCGCTGGACCCCACCGTCGCCGCCTTCGACCGCGAGGTGCAGTTCTACCTCGCCTACCTGGAGCTGGCCGACCGACTGCGGGCGGCCGGGCTGCCGTTGTGCTTCCCCGAGGTGTCCACGACGTCCAAGGCGGTGGCGGGCCGTGACGTGTTCGACCTGGCGCTCGCCGTCAAGCTGGTCGACGACGGCACCCCGGTGGTGACCAACGACTTCGAACTGCGCGGCCCGGAACGCGTTCTGGTCGTCTCCGGCCCCAACCAGGGCGGCAAGACCACCTTCGCCCGCACCGTCGGCCAGCTGCACCAGCTTGCCGCCCTGGGCTGCCCGGTGCCGGGCGGCGAGGCCCGCCTGTTCCTGTGCGACGAGGTGTTCACGCACTTCGAACGGGGCGAGAACCTCGCGGACCTCTCCGGCAAGCTCAAGGACGACCTGGTGCGCGTCCGCGCCATCCTCGAACGCGCCACGCCCGCCGGCCTCGTCATCATGAACGAGGTCTTCACCTCCACCACCCTCGACGACGCCCTCCTGCTCGGCACCCGCGTCCTGCGGAAGATCATCGAGCGGGACCTGCTGTGCGTGTGCGTCACCTTCGTGGACGAGCTGTCCCGCCTCGGCCCCGCCACGGTGAGCATGACCAGCACCGTCGTCCCCGGCGATCCGGCGGTGCGGACCTACCGCATCGTGCGCCGGCCCGCGGACGGCCTCTCCCACGCCCTGGCCATCGCGGAGAAGTACCGGCTCACCTACGAGCGGCTCACCGACCGGATCACCGTCCGCACGGCAGGGAGGACGACCTCGTGAAGGCCCGTCTGCTGTACGCGGACCGCGACCTGGACTGGGACGCCCCGCCGGTGCCCGAGGCGGCGGACCTGACCCGAGACCTCGCTCTGGACACGCTCTTCGACGCCATGGCCGACGGCGACGACTTCCTGCGCGACACCGCCCGCCAGGTCGTGCTGACCTCCCTGACCGAACCGGACGCGATCGTCTACCGCCAGCGGATCCTCGGCGACTTCCTGCGCCGGCCCGGCCTGCTCACCGAGATGTACCGGCTGGTGGTGGAGACGATCGACGCCGAGCACCGGATCTGGCCCACGTTCCTGCGCAGCCCGACCTCGATCATGCACCGGGCCGTGCAGGCGATGGAGCTGTACGCCGGACGACTGCGCGAGCTGCGCCGGATCGCCGACCGGTATGCCGACGACGTCCGGTCCCCGGGGCTGGTCCGGTTCCTCGGCATGCTGCGCGCCGAACTCGACGACGCCTGCTTCGACGTCATGGACGAGCACCTGCGCCGACTGCGGTTCAGGAACGGCGTGATGGTCGGCGCGCGGCTGGGCCAGGGCTGCAAGGGCACCGGCTACGTGCTGCGCCGGCCGGGACCCCGACCCTCCTGGCGTGAGCGCCTCGCCGGCCAGGGCCCGCCCTCGTACACGTACCGCCTGCCCGACCGGGACGAGGCGGGGGCCCGCGCGCTGGCCGAACTGCGCGACCGCGGGGTCGCTCTCGCCGCCGACGCGCTGGCCCGCTCCGCCGATCACATCCTCGGCTTCCTCCGGATGCTCGACCGCGAACTCGGCTTCTACCTGGCCTGCCTGAACCTCCACCGCAAGCTCACCGCCAAGGGCGAGCCGCTCTGCGTGCCGACCCCGCTGCCCACCGGCCGGCCCACCCTGGTCTGCCACGGCCTGTACGACACCTGCCTGAGCCTGCGCCGCGAGGAGCGGGTCGTCGGCAACGACGTCGACGCCGAGGACACGGCGCTGCTCGTGGTCACCGGTGCCAACGAGGGCGGCAAGACCACCTTCCTGCGCAGCGTCGGCCTGGCCCAGCTCATGACGCAGGCCGGCATGTTCGTGTCCGCCGACTCCTTCACCGCGGGCGTGCGGACCCGGCTGTTCACGCACTTCCGGCGCGAGGAGGACGAGGAGATGGAGAGCGGCAAGCTCGACGAGGAACTGGCACGGATGAGCGCCATCGCCGACGAGGTCACACCGGGCGCGCTCGTGCTGTTCAACGAGTCCTTCGCCGCGACCAACGAGCGCGAGGGCTCCGAACTGGGCCGGCAGATCACCGGTGCGCTTCTCGACTGCGGCGTCAAGGTCGTCCTCGTCACCCACCTCTACGGTCTCGCCCACGGCCTGTACGCCGGGCCGCCCGAGGGGAAGGCGGTGTTCCTGCGGGCCGAGCGGCGCGCCGACGGCACCCGCACCCACCGTCTGGTGCCCGGCGAGCCGCTGCCGACCAGCTTCGGCGCGGACCTGTACCGGAACGTCTTCGGTGAGCCCGCCCGGACGGCTGCCGGGCCGGCACCGGACCCGCCCGCCGAGAGCCCGCGGGACGCACCCGCGCCCGCCGCTTCCGATCTGTGCCCCAGCCCTGACGTCGAGTCGTCCGGGGTGCGGGACGTGACCAAGTGAGGAGCCGGAGATGCCCGTACGACGGCTGGTCCTGGACGTCGACAAGACGATCGACGAACCCGATCTGATCCACCTCGCGTCGGTGATCGAGGCCGCGCCCGGAGTGAAGGCGGTGAACATCGCCGTCACCGAGATCGACATCGAGACCGTCGGCACGAACGTCACCGTGGAGGGCGATGCCATCGACGTCGACGCGCTGACCGACGCGATCCAGCAGACCGGGGCCGTGGTCCACAGCATCGACGAGGTGGTGGCCGGCACGTACGTGCTGGAGAACAAGCCGCGGTCGCGATGACCTCGCGCACCCGACGGGTGGTGGCCCGGTCCACGCTGCCGCTCGTCCTGGGCCTGGTGGACGGTCTGCTCAACGCCCTGACGCTGGCCGCGGCGTCCCTGGTGGGCTCGGGTGCGCCCGTCAGCCCCTCGCTGGCGTTCCGGGTGGGTCTGGTGGCGTTGACGACGGCCGCGTTCGCGGTGTTCGTGGCCGACTACGCCGACCGCCGCTCCTACCTGATCCGGGCCTCGCGGCAGCTGAACCTGACCCGGCGCGGTCAGCTGGCCACGACCCGGCTCGGCCGCCTCGCGCTGGCCCGCTCGGCCATGGCCACGGTGATCGCCTGCACCGCGAGCTTCACCGGGGCGACCGTGCCCCTGCTGATCGGGTCCGCCGTACCGAGCCTGTCGTGGATCGTGGTCGTCCTGGCCGTCGTCGCCCTGACGGCGCTGGGCGCGGCGCTGGGGCACCTGTTCGCCGGCAGTCCGGTGCGGTGGGCCGCGGTGCTCGGCTGCGGCGGGGTGGCCGTGACGTGGATCGGCGTCTGGCTGCACATCGCCTGAGCGGCCGGGCGACGCGCGGGCGCCGCGGCTATTCCAGGCAGCCGGTGAGACGCTCGTAGCAGTGGCGGGCCTCGGCCAGGAACGCCTCGGCCGCCGCGGCGTCCTCGCAGTCGGCCACCCGCCAGCGGTGGGCCGGGTCGAGCCGGTGCAGGACCGCGGACAGGGCCGCCTCGTCGGCGTGCCAGGCCCGCAGCGCTCCCGCGTCGGTGAGGGCGGCGAAGTTCGGATCGTGCGCGGGCACGCACAGCACCTCGGTGCGCGGCTGTCCGTCGACGAGGGCGTGCACCAGGGCGACGGCGCGGGCGCGGACCGACTGGTCCGGCAGGGCGGGCTCCGCCATCAGCAGCACGACGGCCGCCGGGCCGCCCTCCTCGGTGAGGGTCTCGCCCACCCAGCCGCCCCCTACGGGATATCCCGTCACCCGGACGGACCCCGAGTCGACCAGATCGTGCCGGTCGGCTCCGTCGTGCGGGGCGAACGGCGACCCGACCGTCGCCGCCACCGCGACCGTGACCTCCATCGCGAGCACCTCCCATGGACCGTCTCTGCGCTGCGTAGAGGCCATCAGCACGAAATGTGCGGTCAAGGGCGAGCCTCATCGCCCCCTCACTTCCGTTATCCCCGCGACCAGGTCCGGGGAACCCCCGCGTCCGCGGGTTCGAGCGCGGTACGGCGGGCTGGCGGGTCCGGGCAGCGCGGGCGCACCATGGAGGGGTGATGGGCGATGAGGCTCGCCCTCGACCGCACGGCCCGTGCTGATGGCCTCTGTGAGCAGCAGCCGCCGCACCTGGCGGCCCGGCTTTCGGAGGCATCGCGATGTCCGTGTACACGATGCGCAAGATCCGTGTGGCCCACGGCGAGAGGGTCGTCCTCGACGATGTCACCCTCTCCGTCCTGCCCGGCGCCAGGATCGGTGTGGTCGGTCCGAACGGCACGGGCAAGTCCACCGTCCTGCGGATCATGGCGGGGCTGGAGCGGCCCGTCGACGGCGAGGCCTTCCCCGCGCCCGGTGTGAGCGTCGGCATCCTGGAACAGGAGCCCCGGCTCGACGACACGGGCACCGTCCACGACAACGTCGAGGCCGGCGTCGCGGAAGTCCGCCGCGCCCTGCGCCGCTATGCGGAGGTCACCGGCCTCCTCGGCGCGGCCGACGGGGACCGGATGACCCATCTCCTGGACGAACTCGGCGCATTGCAGGAGCAGTTGGACCGCATCGGCGCCTGGGACCTGGACTCCCGGCTGGAGCAGGCCATGGACGCGCTGCGCTGCCCGCCGCCCGGCACTCCCGTCGCGGGGCTCTCGGGGGGCGAGCGGCGCCGGGTCGCGCTGTGCCGGCTGCTGCTGTCGGGGCCCGGCCTGCTGCTGCTGGACGAGCCGACCAACCACCTGGACACGGAGTCGGTGGCCTGGCTGGAACAGCACCTGGCGGCCTACCCCGGCACGGTCGTCGCCGTCACGCACGACCGGTACTTCCTGGACGACGTCGCCCAGTGGATCCTGGAGATCGACCGCGGCCACGCCTACCCGTACACGGGCAACTACTCCGCCTACCTGGAGACCAAGGCGGCCCGGCTGCGGGTGGAGGGCCGCAAGGACGCCAGGCGGCAGCGGCGGCTGTCCGAGGAGCTGGCATGGGTGCGCTCCGCCGGCCAGGGGCGCCAGGCCAGGTCCAGGGCGCGCGTGCGGCGTTACGAGGAGCTGGCCGAGGAGGCCGCCCGGGCGCGGAAGCCGGACTTCGAGGAGATCCGGATCCCGCCCGGCCCGCGGCTGGGCAGCCTGGTACTGGAAGCCGCTCACCTCACCAAGGGGTTCGCCGGCCGGCTGCTGATGGCGGACCTGTCGTTCTCCCTGCCGCGCGGCGGCCTCGTCGGCGTGCTGGGCCCGAACGGCGTGGGCAAGACCACCCTGTTCAGGATGATCGTGGGCGAGGAGCGACCCGACGCGGGCACCCTGCGGCTCGGCGACACCGTCAGGATCTCGTACGTCGACCAGGACCGCACCGGGCTGGACCCGGGCGGGTCCGTGTGGGAGGCGGTGTCCGGCGGCCTCGACCACCTCCGTGTCGGGGGCGTCGAGATACCCTCGCGGGCCTACATCGCCACCTTCGGCTTCAAGGGCGCCGACCAGCAGAAGCCCGTGGGCGTGCTGTCCGGGGGTGAACGCAACCGGCTCAACCTGGCGCTGACGCTCCGTCAGGGCGGCAACCTGCTGCTGCTCGACGAGCCGACCAACGACCTCGACGTGGAGACCCTGGCGTCACTGGAGAACGCGCTGCTCGACTTCCCCGGCTGCGCCGTCATCACCGCGCACGACCGCTGGTTCCTCGACCGGGTCGCCACCCACATCCTGGCCTGGGAAGGAGGCGCCGACTGGTACTGGTTCGAGGGCAACCACGCCGACTACCAGGCCAACAAGCTCGACCGGCTGGGAGCGGAGGCGGCTCACCCGCACCGGGTCACCCACCGCCGGCTGGTCCGCGGCTGACCGCCCGAGGGGAGCACCGTGATGACCCACCTCGACCAGGAGGCGTCGGCCGTCCTTGGGGCGGCCCGGCTCGCCACCGTCAACGCGAAGTGGCGCCTGTGCGAGGAGCAGGCCCTGCAACGGCTGTACGAGGTACGGGGTCTGGCCTGTACCCCGCTGTTCCCCGGGCACCCGGTCATCCAGGTCGTCGCCTGCGACGGACGGCTTCTGGGACGGGTCCGGCGCCACCACGACGGCCACCGCACCCGCTGGATCGCCGTCCCCGCCCGCACCGCCCGCGAGATCGGCGCCTACCGCACCCTCCACCACGCCGCCCGGGTACTGGCCCGCCGCACGGGCCGGGGCCGCCTCCGGGTGGCCGACTGCCCCGCCGGAGCCCAGGAGCCGCCGCCCCCGGAAAATCCGCGATGAGCATCCTTCGCTTCCGGATGCCGCGCGGCCGTCGGCACGGCCGGTCAGACGTCCAGGGTCCGCAGCAGCCGCATCAGCACGTCCTCGGCCCGCGTGTACGAGGTGGAGCCGACCCGCAGCCGCCACACCGCGCCCGGCGCCCGCTCGCCCGGAGTGACGACACGGACGGGGCGTGGGGCGGGAGCCGCGTGGGCGGGGACACGGGCGCGGAGCAACGCCTCCAGGACGGTGCCGACGTGCCGGGCGGGAATGTCGGCGATCGGCGCCCACGACGGCGCCCGCAGACCGTTGCCGCGCCCGCCCGGCGGCAGCCAGGCGGGCGTGAACAGCCCCGCCGTGACCGTGAGACGGGCGCCGGCGTGCGGGCTGGACGTGGTACCGGCCATGGTGTCCTCCCGCGGATGCCACTGACGAGGGGGTAGGAGCCATCGGCCGGCGGGCGGGGCGGCCACCCCGGGCGGGGTGGTCTCGGCGGGGTCCAGCGCCGAGCGCTTCGCGCACGTCCAGGGTACGCCGAGCGGGGGCCCGGGGGACGTGCGGTGTGCGGCTCGGCGGGCGGCACCCGGAGCGGTTACGGTGGAGGAGAGGACGGTGGAGGGGCCCACCGCCAACCGCGGCCGTCGGCCGCCAACGGTCCCTGCCGACACGGTAGGGAGACCGCTGTGCACACGAGTCCCGACCTCGCCCAAATCCACGAGCGGCTGTACCGGCTCACGGACGCGGGCGCCGGTGACGCGAGCGACCGGCGAGCCCTGGACCTGGTGAGCGGCCAGCTCGGCCGGGACGGTTTCCGTGTCCTGGTGGCGGGTGAGGCGAAGCGCGGCAAGAGCACCCTGCTCAACGCCCTCCTCGGGCGCGACCTGCTGCCGACAGGTGTGGTGCCGGTGACCGCCCTGGCCACCACGGTCCGTGGAGGCCTTCCCGAGACGGTGACCGTCCGCTACGCCGACGGACGCGTGGAGCGGCACGAGCCGGCGGCGCTGTCCCGGTTCGTCACCCAGGCGGCCAATCCGGGCAACCGGCGCGACGTCGACGAGGTGGTGCTGACGCTGGACGCCCCGCTGCTGTCGCGGGGGGTGGAACTGGTCGACACCCCGGGCACCGGGTCGGTGCACGCCCAGAACACCGAGGAGGCCGTGGCCGGGCTGCGCGCGATGGACGCCTGCGTGTTCGTCCTCACCGCCGATCCGCCCGTGTCGGCGGCCGAGCGGGAGCTGCTGCGCCGCGTCGGACAGGCGTCGGTGCGGACCTTCGTCGTGCTCAACAAGGCCGACCAGCTCGACGCGGACGAGCTGCGCGAGGCGGCCGGCTTCACCCGGCGGGTGGTCGCCGAGGCCCTGGGCGAGACGGTCCCGGTGTTCGAGTGCGTCGCCCGTGAGGGCGCGCACCGGGACGTGGACCGGCTGGCCACCGCTCTCACCGGCTACCTGGCCGAGCACCGCGACACGGACCTGCTGCGCTCGCTCACGGCGCGTACCCGCCGGCTGGCGGTCGGGCTCCTGGACGAGGTGCTGATGGCCCGTGCCGTAGCGGACCTGGACGCCTCCCGCAGGGAGCAGCGGGTGGCGGCGCTGCGCGCACAACTGGACGCGCTCGCCCGGCGCCGGCAGGAGGCGGCGGATCTCATCCGTGCCGAGGGCCGCCGCGCCCTGGCCGACGTGGACGAGGCCGCGCGGGACGCCGGTCCGGCACTGACCGGCGCGGTCCGCGACGCGTGGAGCGCGGTCTGGGACGAGGAGTCCGGCGGCCGGCCGCGTCGCGAGCGGGAGGCCGAGGGCAGGCGGCGGCTGGCCGACCTGACCCGGGACGCCGTCGACGCCTGGCGGCTGGCCCGGGAAGAGGAGCTGACCGACCGCCTGTCGGCGCTCGACCGGCGGGTGCGGGACCGGCTCGCCCGCGACCTGGACACGTTCCGCGACAGCGTCGCCGACCTGATCGGCGTCGGTCTCGCGTCACCCGCGGACGGCGGCCCGCTCGTCCCCGACCCGCGCTTCCGCTACCGGTTCCAGGAGGACGTCGGACAGACCGAACTCCTGGCCGGCTGGGCCCGTCGGCACCTGCCCGGTGCAGCCGGCGTCCGGCGGTCCCGTGCGCATCTGACCGCCGAGGCGGCCGACCTCGTGCCCATGCAGATCGGGCGGGTGCGAGCCGACTTCCAGTCCCGGCTGGCCGAGAGCACCCGCCAGATGGTCACCGCTGTGACCGACCGGTACGACGCGATCGGACGCCGTCTGGGCGGGGCCCTGGCGAAGTCCGCCGGCCCGCGCCGGGAGTCGGCCGAGCACGCCGGTCTCGCCGACCGCGAGCGGAGCCTGCGGCAGGTGGTCAGCGAGCTGGAGCCCGCGCCGTCGTGACAGCCCGGCAGCGTGCCGGGCGCCGGGATGTGCCGGACGGCGACCCGTTCGGCGTAGGCTGGATGCCTGGACGGCGACCTGTGGGGCACACTACGGGTGCGCGTCGAGAGCGTCGGTGATGGGGCTCACCGCAACCGCGGCAGTATGCCGCTGACGGTCCCTGGTCGAACAGTTGTGACCAGGAGGAGCCATGCCCGCACCCGCCGCCCCGCACCCCCTCCTCATGGCCGCCCTGCCCCGTCCCCCGCCCGCGCTCCCCCGTGCGCGTCTGTCGCCGATCGAGCCGCTCGCCCGGGCGGCCGTCCATTCGAGGAGGACCACAGTGGAGTTCGTCGTGACCGTGGAGATCCCCCAGGGTTCCCGCAACAAGTACGAGATGGACCATCAGCTGCACCGCATCCGGCTGGACCGGCTGCTGTTCACCTCCACCAAGTATCCGGCGGACTACGGCTACGTCGAAGGCACCCTGGGCCGCGACGGCGATCCCCTCGACGCCCTCGTGCTGGTCGGGGAACCGACGTTCCCCGGCTGCACGGTCGAGTGCCGGGCTGTGGGGATGTTCGTCATGAAGGACGAACACGGCCCGGACGAGAAGGTGCTGTGCGTGCCCGCCCACGACCCGCGTCATGCCGGCGTGCAGGACATCGACGACATCCCCGAGTTCGACCGGCTGGAGATCACCCACTTCTTCGAGGTCTACAAGGACCTCGAACCCGGGAAGTCGGTGGAGGGATCGCACTGGGAGGGCCGCGACCAGGCGTACGCGGAGATCGACGCCTCCCGGGCCCGGGCCGCCGAAGCGGGAGTGTGACCCGTGGGTGAGCGGCCGGCCCGCGCGGGAACCCTCCTGCTGCTCCGGCACGGACGGAGCACCACCAACGCCGCCGGCCGCTTCACCGGCTGGACCGATGTCCCGCTGGCCTCCGAAGGTGTCCACGAGGCGGAGCGGGCAGCCCGGCTGCTCGCCCGTGACGGCCTGCTGCCCGACGTCGTGCACACCTCGCTGCTGCGCCGCTCCATCCGCAGCGCCGACATCGTCCTCGCCGGACTCGACCGGCAGTGGATCCCCGCACAGCGCAGCTGGCGGCTGAACGAACGCCAGTACGGGGCCCTGACCGGCCGCCGCAAACACGACGTCCGCGCGGAGGCGGGAGCGGGCCTGTACGACCACTGGCGCCGCTCCCTGCACGGCCGTCCGGCACCGCTGCCCGCACCCGACCTGGTACGGCTGCGGGCCGACCCCCGCTACGCCACCCTGCGCCCCGACGCGGTGCCCGCCGTGGAGAGCCAGGCCGACGTCACCGCCCGCGTCGTCCCCTACTGGGCCGACGTGCTCGCGCCCCGGCTGCGCACCGGAGCAGTGGTGCTGGTGGTCGCGCACGGCAACTCCCTGCGCGCCCTCGTCACGGTCCTGGACGGACTGGACGAGGCCGGTGTCCAGCGGCTCGACATCCCCACCGGCGCGCCGCTGCGCTACGACTTCGACCCCGACCTGCGGTCCGTTGCCCGGGGCGGCACCTACCTGGACCCGGGCGCCGCGCGGGCCGGGGCGGCGGCGGTCGCGGCCGAGGGCCACCGCCTCCCCCTGTCCTGACATTCGTCTCCCTGCCGGAAAGGCACAAGCTCATGACCTTGCGGATCAGCGAACTGCACGCTGTCGAGATCCTCGACTCCCGTGCCCGCCCCACCCTCGCCGTGACCCTGACCACCGCCGAGGGTGTCCGGGTCCGGGCGGGCGTTCCGTCCGGCGCCTCCACCGGCAGCCGGGAGGCGGTCGAACTGCGCGACGGGGACCAGGCACGCTACGGGGGACAGGGGGTGCTGCGAGCGGTCGGGCACGTGAACGGTGAGATCGCCGAGGCCCTGACCGGCCGGGACTTCGCCTCCGCGGCCGAGATCGACCGGGAACTGACCGAGCTGGACGGCACCGACACCACCTCCCGGCTCGGCGCCAACGCCGTCGTCGGCGCCTCGCTCGCCGCCTGGCGCGCCGAGGCGGTCGGCGCGGGGCGGGAACCGTGGCAGCATCTCGCCGAGGTGGCGGGGACCGTCCCACGGCTGCCGGTGCCGCACTTCAACGTCGTCAACGGCGGCGCGCACGCCGCCAACGACCTCGACTTCCAGGAATTCATGCTCGCCCCGCTCGGCGCGCCCAGCCTGCCCGAGGCCGTGCGCGCCGGAGCCGAGGTGTACGCGCGGTTGCGCGCCCGTCTGACCGCCGGGGGGCAGACCACCGGGCTGGGTGACGAGGGCGGCTTCGCCCCCGCCATCGACCGCCCCGAGGACGTCCTGCGACTCCTGGTGGAGGCGATCACCGACGCCGGCTACTCCCCCGGCCGCGATGGCGTCGCGATCGCCCTGGACCCGGCCGCCAGCGAGTTCCGCGGGCCCGACGGCCGGTACCGGGTGGCGGGCGAGGACCTGACCAGTGATCAGCTCATCGACCGCTACGAGGCGATCATCGACCGTTTCCCGGTCTGGTCGATCGAGGACGGCCTGGCCGAGGACGACTGGGACGGCTGGAGCCGCCTGACGCAGCGCCTCGGCGACCGGGTGCAGGTGATGGGTGACGACATCTTCGTCACCAATCCCGCCATCCTGCGCGAGGCGATCGGCAAGAAGACCGCCAACTCCTCGCTGATCAAGGTCAACCAGATCGGGACGGTCTCGGCGACCCTGGAGGCGATGCGGATCTGCCGCGGGGCCGGCTACACGCAGATGGTGTCCCACCGCTCGGGCGAGACCGAGGACGCGTTCATCGCCGACCTGGCGGTGGGCACCGGCTGCGGCCAGATCAAGTCCGGCGCACCCGCCCGGGGGGAACGCGTCGCCAAGTACAACCGGCTGATCGAGATCGCCGACCGCACGCCCGAGCTGCCGTTCGGCCTCGCCACCGGCTGACCGGGCGGCGGCCGCCCGGCCGGCCTCCGCGGCGGGTCAGAAGTTGAGCAGGCTGCTCTGCCCGACGGTGTTGTTCATCTCGCAGGCGTTTGCGAAGGAGTGTTTCCAGGAGGTGCGGGTGCCCTGCCAGACGCCATCGACCGTGACGGTGACGGGGGACCAGATCCGCGTACAGGCCTGGCCGGGCGTCGTGGACAGCAGGGAGTCCAGCTGTCCTCCCGCCGCGCGCAGCTCCGCGCAGGCCGCCGCGGGCGCGGGGTGGGTGCCGGTGGCACCGGGCGCGCAGCTCAGGGTGACGGCGCGAGCGGCGGTGTCGGCCGTCTGGCCCGGGTGGGACACGGTCAGGACCAGCGCCGAGGGGGCGTACAGACCGGCCGGTGCCGCGGTGGCGGTGGCGGCCGAGGTGGCGGCGAGCGTGGCGCCCAGCAGGGCGGTGACGGCCGCGGTGACACCGGCGAAGCGCGGGTTGATGCGCACGAGAAACTCCTTGGTGAGGGTCGGTGGCCTTGTGAGCCGGGAGCAGCTTCGCCCGCGCAACGGAGCAAGTGCCAGTCGGCGCAGTGGGTTTGAGACGTGCCTACCCTGTGTGCGCCATGTGAACGACATGTGTGCAGGTCGCGGCGGTGCGAGCGTGCGTGAAATTCCCCATTCACTGCGGAGATGTTTGAATCTGGTGGGTAATGGCGGGGTAAAAGGCCAGGTCGCGGTAGGCGGCGGCGGTACAGAATGGCCGGAAAGCCGACCAGGCGTCACCGTTCGACAGCGGAGCGCGACCCGGCCGGGCGCAGCGCGTCCACGATCAGGTCGAGGAGTCGTTCCACCCGGTCCGGCGCGGCGCTCGCCTCGGTCGCGAGGAACACGCCGAGGAGCATCACGGTGGCGTCCCCGGGATCGACGTCCGAGCGCGGCGAACCGGCCTCCGCCCCGCCGCGCAGCATCGTGGCGATGACGGCCGTGACGCGTTCCCGTGTCGCCGGGGTGGCGATGCCGCCCGACGCCCAGCCCGCGCGGAGCGTGTCGGACATGCCGCGCTTGACCTTGACGAACGCCGCGTACCGCGTCATCCACGCCCGCAGTGCGGCCGAGGGTTCGAGTTCGGCGAGGAGCGCCGTCGCGCTGGACACCACCTCGTCCAGCTCCGCGCCGTAGACAGCCTCCACGAGCGCCTCGCGCGTGGGGAAGTGCCGGTACAGGGTGCCGATCCCGACGCCGGCCGCCCTGGCGATCGCGTCCAGCGGCACGGCGTCCGTCGTCCCCGCGAAGGCATCCCAGGCGGCGGCGAGCAGTCGGTCGCGGTTGCGCCGCGCGCCGGCGGCGCCGGGCGGCTCGCAGGCCGCACCGTGTCGCGGATCGGGTTCGGCGCCATGCAGGTGGAGCGCCTGCGGAACGACCGCGGGGCCGCGATCGCCCTCTGCGCCGCGGCGTCGAGCTGGGCATCGACCACGTCGACACCGCCCAGTTCTACGGCCACGGCTACGTCAACGACGTGATCCGCGAAGCCCTCCGCCCCGAGGACGACGTCATCGTGGTCAGCAAGGTCGGCGCCGAGCCCGACCGCGACGGTCCGCTCCCCCTCCGCCTCGCGCAGCGCCCCGGACAACCGCGCGCCGGCGTCGAGGACAACCTGTCGGCCCTCGGACTCGAACAGATCCCGGTCGTCAACCTCCGCCGTACGGACAGCGGCCCGGGCCTGCGCGCGACAGGGGACCAGGTGGTCGACCTCGACGACCAGCTCGCCGTGCTGACCGCCCTGCGCGACGAGGGCAAGATCGGTGCGATCGGCCTCGGCAGCGTCTCCCTCGACGTGCTCCGCCGTGCCCTGCCCGCCGGCATCGTGTGTGTGCGGAACGCGTACAGCCTCCTGGCCCGCGACGACGAGGACATGCTCCGGCTGTGCCTGGCCGAGGACATCGCCTGGGTTCCCTACTTCCCCCCTCGGCAGCGCCTTCGACGGGACGCCGAAGGTGACCGACGAGCCGGCCGTCATCGCCGCCGCCGGTGCGGCGAACGCGTCGCCCGCACAGGTCGGCCTGGCCTGGCTGCTCCGCCACGCCCCGAACGTGCTGCTGATCCCCGGCACGGCCGACCCCGAGCACTTGGCGGCGAACGTCGGGGCCGGAGAGGTCACGCTCGACGAGGCGGCGCTCTCCGCCCTGGACGCGGTCCCGCCCCGTTCCGGGGACATCGCGCTCGGTCGCTGACCGTCCGTAGGCCGTGGCGTCACGGTGTGGGCCGCCGGTCGGGGTGGGAGGGGTCGAGGGTGAACAGGGTGCCGTCGGACGCCGCGAGGATCAGGGCGCCCTGGTGGAACCACACGGTGGGCAGCAGCCCGCTGTCCAGGACCTCCGCGCGCGCCGCGGACTCCCACAGCGGGGTGCCGCGCGCCGCGTCGAGGGCGGCCACCCGGCCGCTGCCGGCGGCCAGGTAGACGGTGCGCCCCCTCGGGTCCACCGAGACCGTGCCCGGCGTCTCCAGCGTCGTATGGCTTCGCCACAGCCGCTTCCCGGTCACCGGCGAGACCGCGGTGACCAAGCCGCTCGAAGTGGCGAAGTAGAGCGTGCCGTGGGCCAGCGCCGGGGTCCCGCCCCGGTAGCGCTCGGGCAGGCCGGTCACCGTACGGCGCGCGGTGCGCGGGTCGACGGACACGAGGCGGGTGTAGATCTGGTCGGGGCTGTTGGCCACGGGCCGGTCGTCCGACTCCACGAAGAGCAGCCGCCCGCCTCGGACGCCGACGAAGCTCCGCTGCTGGGCAGGAGACGTCAGGGTGTGGTCGGCGGTGCCGTCGGGGTCGAGGACGAGGAACCTGCTGGCGTGGGAGCCCTCGGCGCGCGCCGCGCACTCCGCGTAGGGACGGTCATCGACCGCGAGCGGCGAGCAGTCGTACCCCTCGGGCAGCGGGATCTGCCGGCGTACGGTGCCCGTGCGCGCGGAGCGGACGGTGAGCGTGTCGCCGTCGCCCTCCTGGGTCAGCGTCAGGCCGGCGGCGTACGCCGAGCCGAGGCTGTCGGTGCGGACCGGATGGGACCAGAGTCTGGTGCCGTGGGCGGCGTCGAGCGCCAGGACCGACTGGGACTTGCCCGTGCCGTCGTCGCGGGTCACGGTCAACTCCACCAGGACCACGCCCTCGTGGACGCCGAGGACGGTGGTGATGTACCGGGCGGCCGGCAGCTCGGCGGGGGCGATGCCGGAGCGCCACAGGGTGCGTCCGGTGGTGGCGTCGACGCGTTCGGGGAGGAGTGCGGTACCGGCGCAGTAGAGGGCGTCGGCGTCGGGCAGACAGGCCGGAGCGCGGTCGCCCTCGTATCCCGGCGCCTTCTTCACGCCCTGTTCGGCGTCGGCGTACGCGGTCGTCTGCCACGGTTTCCAACCGGTGGGCAGGGCGCTCCAGCGGCCGGCGGAGGGGCTGCCGGCCCGCGCGGCGCCGTCGCCGTCGCCGGGACCGAGGAGGAGGTAGGCCGTCAGGGCCAGGGCCAGCGCACCGGCGGCGGCGAGGAGCGGGCGCGCGGGGTGCCGTCGTACCGGCCGGTGGTCGGGAGCGGTCTCCGTGGCGGCGTGGTCCGGGCCGCCGGAGAGGGCGGCGGGCAGGCGCAGGGGTGTCGTCTCCGGTTCGCCGGGCGGCGGCTCCGGCAGGGCTTCGGCCAGCGCCCGGGTCAGCTCCTCCGGCTCGGGCCTGGCATCGGGGTCCTTGGCCAGACAGCGGTCCAGCACCTCGCGCAGACGACCGCCGACCCCGTCCAGGACGGGGTCGTTGTGGACCACCCGGTACCCGGTCAGGTAGGGGCTGTCGGTGTCGAACGGGCCGCGTCCGGTGACGCAGTACACCAGCAGCGCGCCGAGGGAGAAGACGTCCGAGGCGGGCCCGACCGTGCGGGCGTCGGTGAACTGCTCGGGCGACATGAACGGCGGAGTGCCGATCACCTGGCCGGTCTCGGTGAGGGCGTGGTGGCTCTCGGCCGCCCGCGAGATGCCGAAGTCGATGACGCGGGGGCCGTCCTCGGCGAGCAGTACGTTGGCGGGTTTCAGGTCGCGGTGCACCACGCCGGCCCGGTGGATGTCCCGCAGCGCCTCGGCCAGGCCCAGCGCCAGCGGCCGCAGTTCGGCGGTCCGCAGGGGGCCGTGGTCGCGGACGCGGGCGGCGAGTGACTGGCCGGGGACGTACTGGGTGGCCATCCAGGGGGTTTCGGCCTCCGGGTCGGCGTCCACCACGGCCGCGGTGAAGGCTCCGCTCACCCGGCGGGCGGCCTCGATCTCCTGCCGGAAGCGGGCGCGGAACACGGGATCGCGGGCGTACTGGGCGTGCACGACCTTGACGGCGACCTCGCGGCCGGACCGCGACCTTCCCCGGTAGACCCGGCCCATGCCACCGGCGCCCAGCCGGCCGAGCAGTCTGTAGCCGCCGATGGACCTCGGGTCGTCCCTGTGCAGCGGCACGCGTGTCCCCCTCGATCACTCAGGCCTTCGGGCGCCAGCATACGGAAGAGGAGCCGCCGCTCGCGGTGCGCACGATGGCTGTCGGTCGCTGTCGGACACTGTCGGATTACCCGCGTTACCCGCGTTTCGTGGATTTCACAGGAATCCTGTGAAACACAGCGCCGCGGGCCGCGCCTCCGATCGGAGGCGCGGCCCGCGGCAAGGAAACCTGCCGGAATGCCGACGGTCGGCTTTACCAGCGATACCAGCGCGCGCTGCCGCCCTTGGGCCGGGCCACGAACCCGACGAGCCACAGGACGAGCACGATGACGGCGATCCACCACAGGGCGTTGAGCGCGAAACCGGCACCGAAGAGGATCAGGGCGAGCAGAAGAACGAGAAGCAGGGGAACCATAGTTATCAACCTCCGGGCCACCTTGTGCCCGGCATTCCCTCGGCCAATCACCGCGATGTCCATCGTGTTTTCGCAGCACTTCGGGGCATGCGGAGGAGTTGCCCGCCGGCCGAATTCGGCTGGAAACACGAACCTGGTTCCCTTGCGCGCGACTTGGCCGTGTAGTCGGCTTGGCTCCATGCGACACACGGAGTCCCACCGGTCAGACACCCGTCAGGGCACGGTACGGCGCAGAGGCACCGCGAGCGGCCGAGGCACCGCGGCACTGGTCGCGGCCACGCTCGCGGGCTCTCTCTGGGCGGCCTCGCCGCTCCAGCCCGCGCAGGCCGCCGCACCCCCTTCCGCCACACCGACCCGGGCCTACGGCCTCGACCTCGACACGGTCACCATCCCGCAGCTCCAGGTCCGCATGGCGCGCGGATCGCTGACGCCGTCCCAACTCACCCGTACCTATCTGAGGCGGATCGCGACCGTCGATCCGAAGATCCACGCCGTCCTGCGCACCGACCCCACGGCCCTGGCACAGGCCGCCGCCAGCGACCGCCGGCACCGTGACGGCGCCACCCGGGGGCCGCTCGACGGCATCCCGGTCCTGGTCAAGGACAACGTGAACACCCGGGGCCTGCTGTCGACGGCGGGTTCACTGGCTCTGGCGGGGAGCCCACCGGACACCGACGCCGCCCTGGTGACCCGCCTGCGGAAGGCGGGTGCCGTGATCCTGGGCAAGACGAACTTGTCCGAGTGGGCGAACTTCCGTGCCGCGAAGCCCACTTCGGGCTGGTCGGCGGTGGGCGGCCAGACGCACAACCCTTTCGTTCTCGACCGTAACCCGTGCGGTTCGTCGGCGGGTTCGGGGGCCGCGCTCGCCGCGTCCCTGTCCCAGGTGGCGATCGGCACCGAGACCGACGGCTCGATCGTCTGCCCGGCCGGCATGAACGGCGTGGTCGGCCTCAAGCCCACGCTGGGCCTGGTCAGCGGCGAGGGCGTGGTGCCGATCTCTGCCGAGCAGGACACGGCCGGCCCCATGGCGCGCAACGTCACCGACGTGGCCCTGACCCTGTCGGTCCTCGCCGGCGAACCCCGCCATCCCGGCCCCACGAGCGGCGGAACCGGTCTGCGGGGCAAGCGCATCGGGCTGTGGCGGCTGCCGTCCCTGGGCAAGGAGGTGGACGACGTCATGTCCCGCACGGCGCGGCGCCTGCGTGCGGGCGGCGCCGAGGTCGTCGAGGTGACACCGCCTTACCAGGACCGGCTCGCCGCACTCGAATTCCCCGCGCTGCTGACCGAGTTCGACCGCGACATCGACACCTACCTGGCCACCCGGAAGGGCCCGCGGGACCTCGCCGCGCTCATCGCCTTCAACCGCGCGCACCCGGCGGAACAGACCTGCTTCGCCGGGCAGGAACTCTTCGAGCGGGCCCTGGCCGCCCCGCCCACCACGGACCCGGGGTACCGGGCCGAGCGGGCGGAACTCCGGGACCTGTCGAGGCGGTCCATCGACGAGACGATGGCGGCCCATCACCTGGACGCCATCGCCGCCCCGACCAACCCGCCCGCCTGGACCACCGACTGCGCCCGCGGTGACAACGACGTGATCCCGTCGTCCACCCCGGCCGCCGTCGCCGGCTACCCGTCACTCTCGGTCCCCGCCGGGTCCGTCGGCCAACTGCCCGTCGGTGTCCTGCTGATGGCCGGCAGCCACCAGGACCAAGCACTGCTGTCCCTGGGCGCGGCGGTGGAGCAACGCCTCCATGCCTGGCGCGCTCCGCGTTATCTGCCGACGACGGGGCCCGACCTTCCGTAGGAACCGTTCGAAACAGGGGCCGCCCCTCCGTGCGGGGCGGTGCCCTTCGGGTATCTTGCGCCGATGTCCACGATCAGGAAGTTCCAGGTCACCTTCGACTGCGCGGAACCCGAGCGTCTCGCCCGCTTCTGGTGCGATGTGCTGGGGTACGTGTTATCGCCGCCACCGGCGGGGTTCGCCACGTGGGACGACTACCACCGCTCCCGGGCTCCCGAGGACCGGGGCGCCTGGTCCGCCTGCGTCGATCCCTCGGGGGCGGGCCCGCGACTGTTCTTCCAGCGCGTCCCCGAGGGCAAGGCCGTCAAGAACCGGGTGCATCTCGACGTGCGAGTCGGTACCGGACTCGTGGGGGAAGAGCGCCTGGCCGCGCTCGAAGCCGAGTGCGCACGGCTGGTGCCGCTGGGCGCGGTACGCGTGCGACTTCTGTACGACGGCCACGACTCGTGCATCGCCATGCGGGACATCGAGGGCAACGAGTTCTGCATCGACTGAGTGCCCGCCGAATCCTGTTACCGAATGCGGACAGACGGCGATGAACGACCGTACAGCGAGCGTCATCTGACGGGGTGTAACGGAAAGCGCGACCGCATCCCTACACCTACCCGGGGGTTTCCCATGATGACCACTCGCCGTACCGTCCGTTCCGCCGCCCTGGCCGCCGTCGTCGCCGCCGCGGCGCTGTCGCTGACCGGCTTCCAGAGCGGGGGCGCGAGCGGTGCGGACAGGGACGGTGCCGGCGTACGGACCGTCGCCGCGCACCACGTCACCGCGTCGACCGCCTCGACCGCGTCGTCCGCCTCGGCCAGGAAGGCGTCCCCGGTCCGTACCCAGAAGCTGGCGGACGGCAGCAAGGCCGAGATCTACGAACTCGGCGCCCAGCACTACCTCGCGAAGATCATCAGTCGTGGTGACGTCCTGGCCACGCTGGAGACGAACGACAGGGACGCGGGGCTCGACGCCAACGACATGTTCGTCGTCCTCACCCTGGACGGCCAGGTCCACTCCTGGATGGGCGGCGGCCACCAGGGACCGGGCACCTTCAAGCTGGCGGGCGGCTGGACGGCCAAGGTCACCAAGGTTGGCGAGCTGCGGTACCGGGCGCAGATCCTCGGCCACGGCGGCGCGGTGTACGGCACGCTGGAGGCGAACGAGCAGGACGCCGGCGTCGACGCCAACGGCGTGTACATCGTCCTCAGCGCCGGCGGGGTGATCAGCGCCCATATGTGATGCCAGGGGGTGGCTGTGTCGCGCTTGCCGGGGAGGGCGTGGGCAAGCGCGTCAGCCCCCGGGCGTGTTGTAGTTGACGATCCGGTCCACCATGAGCGCGACCGCACCGACCAGGGGGCTGTCCACCTCCTCCCCCACCACGTCCGGCAGCCTGTGCGCTTCGTGCTCGGCGGCCGCGACCATGCCCCAGAACGCGTTGTAGCCCGAGGGGTCCGTCGGCTTGTCGGTGGCCGCTTGCACGGTGCGCAGGCCGCCCGCCTCGACCACGGCCAGCGCGCCCATCTGCCGCAGGATGCCAGGATCGCGCTCCTCGGCCGCCACGACACTCCACCCGGTCATTTCCGTGTGCCGCACCGCGGCGAGGAGACTGCCCGCGCTGTCCACGCCGGAGACAACGATGTCAGGCAGGACCAGGGCCACCGGTCCTTCGGTCAGGGGCAGAGCCGAGCGGACCGCTCCGTCGAGACCGGGTTCGTACGACTCGTTCTGGTACACGAAGACCATCTGGAATGTCTCGGCATAGCGCGCCAGATAACGCACCGTCTCCATCTTGTGCGCCCCGAACACGACGACCAGACGCACGTTGAGCCCGCTCTTGGTCAGTTCGACCACCGCCTCCAGACTGCGGTCCAGAACGGTGACCCCGGGTCCCAGACAGTGCAACTCCTTCGGATAGGGGGCGCTGAAGCGCGTCCCGAACCCGGCGCAGGGCAGGATGACCGAGATGTCGGGCGTGAACACCGAGGAACTATGCATGCGGCAGCTTTCCGGTTGGCGCGACCATCACGGACCTCGTGCGCCCCATCAGGCGGGGCAGCCCACCGTAACCGCTGGACAGCCGGCCCGGAAAGGACACCGGGACTCGCCGTGATAGGAAGTCGGCGTCGAACATGCCGAGTTGGCGAAAGAGGGCGCACCATGCGGGTGTTGTTGTCCACCTACGGCACGCGTGGCGATGTCGAACCGCTGGTGGCACTCGCGGCGCGGTTGCGGGCACTCGGCGCACAGGTGCGGATGTGCGTCCCGCCGGACGACGAGTTCACGCGACGGGCGGCCGGTCTCGGGGTGGACGTGATCCCTGTCGGGCCTCCGGTGCGCGTGGTGACGCGCGGCACCGGGCTGCCGTCGGCGGCGGAGTTGGCCCGGTACCGGAGCGCGCTGCTCGGCACCCAGTTCGAGGTCATCCCGGCGGCGGTCGACGGCTGCGACGTACTGGTGGCGGCCGGACTGGCCCAGATCGCCGCGCGGTCCGTGGCCGAGGCGGCGGGCGTCCGCTACGTGTACGCGAGTTACGCGGCCGTCCACCTGCCGTCGCCGCACCACGCGCCGCCGCCCCGGCCGGGCTGGCCCGAGCCGGAGACGCGTGACAACCGGACGCGGTGGGAGCTGGACGCCCGTAGCGTGAACGCGCAGTTCGCCGATGATCTCAACGGCCACCGCGCCTCACTCGGCCTGCCTCCGGTGGACAACGTCCGCGACCATGTCCTGACCGACCGGCCGTGGTTGGCGGCGGATCCGGCCCTGGGTCCATGGCCCGGCGCCCCCGGCCTCGACGTGACGCAGACGGGCACATGGCGGCTGCCGGACGAACGGCCGCTCCCGGCGGACCTGTTGGCCTTTCTGGGCGCCGGCACGCCGCCGGTGTACGTGGGCTTCGGCAGCGCGCGCCCGGCGCAGGACATCGCCGACGGGGTCATCGAGTCGCTCCGCGCGCTGGGGCGGCGCGCGCTCGTCTCGCGCGGCTGGGCGGACCTGGGTCTGATCGACGACCGGGACGACTGCTTCGCCATCGGCGAGGTCAACCAGCAGCGCCTGTTCCGCGAGGTGGCCGCCGTGGTGCACCACGGCGGCGCGGGTACGACGGCGACGGCCGCCCGCGCCGGCGTGCCCCAGGTGGTGGTGGCCGGCCAGGTGTCCGACAACCCGTACTGGGCCGGCCGGGTCGCCGCGCTGGGCATCGGGGCGGCACTCGACGGCCCGGCTCCGGGCGCCGAGTCCCTGAGCCGCGCGCTGAAGACGGCGCTGGCGCCCGAGACCCGGGCGCGGGCGAAGGCGCTGGGTGCCGAGATCCGCGCCGACGGGGCACAGGTGGCGGCGGACCTGCTGGTCGACAGCCTCCGGTGAGCGGAGGCGACGGCTGCTAGCGTGCGGCCGCATGGAAGACGGTGTTTACGTGGGTCACGCGGGCAAGGACGCGGCACTGGACCGGGGTTGGCTGCTCGGCCACTTCAAGGAGCCCGGCGACCCTCGGCACAGCGACGCCGTCGAGGTCAAGTGGGGAGTCCATCCACGGGGTGAGCGACGCGCCCGGTGGGTGCGGGGAGAGGTGCGGACGGCTCTCCTGGTCCTCGTCTCGGGCCGCTTCCGCCTGGAGTTCCCCGGCCGTGAGGTGCTGCTCGCGGAGCAGGGCGACTATGCCGTCTGGGGCCAGGGAGTGGATCACTCCTGGGTCGCGGAGGAGGACTCCGTCGTACTCACCGTGCGGTGGCCCTCGGTGGCGGGGTACGCCGTGGAAACGGCGGCGGAGCAGGCGAGTTCGGGCGACTGAGGAGTCCCCGGCGAGTAGCGTGTCGGGCCTCGGCAGCAGTGGTGCACCGACGGGGGGCAGGCATGGAGTACACGCAGATCTTCGGCGACGCCGAGGTCAGGGAGGAGTTCCTCGACCGCTTCACGGAGATCAGGGACGCGGTCATGTCGTCGGGCGGTCTTGAAGGGGTGGGCGCTCTGGAAGGCATGCTCCAGGTCGACCGGGCCGGCGACGCCGTCAAGCGGATGGCCGAGGGCACCTGGCACGGTGACGGCGACAGCGGTCTGGAGGCCATCGTCAGGAAGTTCGGCCGGCCGGTCTACCTGATCCGGCGCAACACGTTCGCCACCGCGGCCGACGCTCCCGACGACGACGCGGAGAGCCTGGTGATCGCCGCCCGGGTCAGTGCGGCCCGCCGCAGACTGGAAGGCGTCATTCCCAGTGTGGGACGGGTCGACCTGCGCAACCACGACGAGACCTGGGTGGGAACCGCCTGGATGGTGGCCGACGGGCTCGCGGTGACCAACCACCACGTGGCGAAGACGTTCGCGACCAGACGCGGCGACGGATTCGTGTTCCGCGAGAGTTCCGGCGCGCGCGTGCACGCCTACGTCGACTGGTACCACGAGCACGGCCGGACGCGGGAGTCCCGGTTCAGAGTGACCGAGGTGGTGTGGATGGAACCGGACCCCTCCTGCGACGCCGCCCTGATCAGGCTCGCCCCGGCCGGCGAGGACGGCGAACCGCTGCCCCCTCCCATCCCGCTGGCCGAGGGCGACGAGGGGGTGCGGGTGGGCCGTTGGGTGGGTGTGATCGGGTACCCGTGGACGGGCCGCCACGACGATCCGGCGGACCGCACGCGCATCTTCGACGGGATCTTCGAGTGCAAGCGGCTGGCGCCGGGCCGGATCATCTCGTTCGAGGGTGACCGGTTGATCCACCACGACGCCACGACACTCGGCGGCAACTCCGGCTCCGTCGTCGTGGACCTGGACACCGGCCGGGCCCTGGGCCTCCACTATCAGGGCTGGCCCAAGCGGCGGAACTACGCCGTGCGGGCCGCGTCCGTGGCCCGTCTCGTCCACCGGCACGCCTCGTGACCGCACGACGGCCGGATCCACGGGGGACGCTCCAGGCCGTCACGTCGCCCACCGCCGGCATGCAGTCGATCCAGGAGTCCAAGGCCGTCCTCACCGCCGCCGAGCAACAGGTGGCCCGGCTGGAGCGGGACGGGATCACGGTGGCGACCGGGTTCCTCGTCGGGCCGGCCCTGCTCCTCACGGCGGGCCATGCCGTCGCGCTGTCCCTGGGTGCGTCCGGGGCCGAGCCGGTGAGAGGGATGACGGCCGTCTTCGACCACCGGGACGGCACGGGGTGGTCTTCCGCCGGGGGCTGGGAGCGCGTCCGGCTGGCCGAGTTGCTCGACTCCAGTCCGCCGGCCGCGAACGACCCCGTGCCGGAGGGCATGCGCACCGCCGAGGACGGCCTCGACTTCGCCTTCGTCCGGCTCGCGGGGCATCCGTCCCCCGTGCGGGACGCTCACGGGGTGCTCCGGCCGCGCGGCTACTACCGGCTGTCGGACGAGGAGTTCGTGTTCACCGCCGAAGGGCTGTACCTCTTCCACTACTCCCAGCGCGTGACCCCGGACCACGCCCAGACGCAGCGGACGCGGCTCGGCGAGGACGGCCGGCGTGTCCGCTACCGGGGCGCGAACACCCTCGACGGCGCGTCGGGCAGTCCGCTGGTCACCCGAGCCGGCCGGGTGGTGGCTCTCCATCACGGCCACAACGGCGGCTGGAACCAGGGCGTTCCGGCCGCCCTGATCGCCGAGCGCATCCTGGCCGGACCGCATGCCGGATCGCTGCGCGGCGCCCTCGACGCACCACCGCTCCCGAGCCACGCCGACACGTTCCGCGCCGTCGCCGCCCCCGCGGGCGACGGCTCGGCGGCCGTGCGCGGGGCCACGGCCGTGGGCGAGGCCATGGGGGCCCTGCTGGGACCGCACCGCCCGCATGCGACGGTGCCCGGCCCGGACGGTGAGCCCGTCCGGGCGGCCGACGCCCGCCAGGTGGCCGGGTACTTCCGCGACGCCGGCCCCGGCCAGGCCCTCGGCATCGGCCCGGTCGTCGAGGCCGCTCGTACGATGGCAGCGTCCGCCGGAGACGGAGCGGTGACCGCGGCGGTCCTGGCCGCGGCGCTGATCCGGGAGACGGCCGGCCACCTCGGGACGGACACCGCACCTCGCGACATCATCCGGCAAGCCACCGAGGCCGGGGATGTGGCACGTGCCGCGCTGGCCGCGATGACCGTGCCCTGCCCGCGTCCGGACGGCGTCGCCCGCAGCGCGACCGCGGACCGCGAGCTGGCCGAGGCGGTGTCGGCCGCCGCACTGCTCGCGGGCCCGGACGGCGTCCTCGTCTGCGAACCCGGGGCCACCCGGGACGTCGAGCGGCCCGTGCCGGGCCACGGCCTGCGCCTGCCCGCGGGGAACGCCTTCCCGTACACCGCGGACACCCCGGAAACCGACCCCTGGACGCGTCACATCCGGCTCGTACGACCGTACGTGCTGCTCCTCGACCCGGTGACGGGCGACGGCGAGGCCTTCCGCAGACTGCGCGGTCGCCTGGCCGCGGAGGGCAGTCCGCTGCTGGTCCTCACGACGGCGGACGCGTCCGATCCGCGCGCCGGCCTGTTGCGGTCCCTGGGCGATCCGGCCGACGGTCCGGTGCCGACGGTCGTGCGCGTGCCCGTCGGCCCGGGCCGCCTTGACCCGCTGCGGGCGCTGGCCGTGCTGACCGGGGCCACGGCACTCACCGCGGACTCAAGGGTCCTGCCGGGTGCCGCCTGGTTCGACGTCCTGGGACGTGCCGAACTGGCGGTGGTCTCCGGGTCGGAGACCGTGCTCGTGGGCGGCCACCACGATCCGGCGGCCCTCCGGCGCTGGATCGCCTCCACCCGGGAGTTGCGCTCCCTGACCGACTCCGGCGCCGAACGCGCGGCCCTGGACGCGCACCTCGCCTGGCTGACCTCCCGGGCCGTCACCCTGGCGATCGGCGCGGACACCGCGGCGGACCTGGTCCCGCGTACGGCCGCGGCCGCCCGGGTGGCACACGCGGCACAGGCCGCGCTGCGTTCGGGAACCCTGCCCGGCGGCGGGCTCGCGCTCCTGCGGGCCCGCGCCGCGCTCCCGCCCGGTTCCGAGGCACCCGGGACCCACGCGGTGCGGGCGGCGCTCGCCACGCCGTTCCGGGTGCTGGCGGCGCGAACCGGGCTGGGCCGGGACGAGGTGGAGAGGCTGTGCGCCGTCGCCGATCCCGAACTGCTCGCCGGCGAGCGGCCGTTCCGTGCCCCGGACGGGGGTGAACCCGAGGACGCTGCCGAGACCGTGCTCCTCGCCCTGGACGCGGCCCTGGCCGCCTTGACGGCGTTCCTCGGCACCGTCGGCACCGTCGGCACCGGGTGAGGACATGCGCGGGCACACTCGCGGCGCGCCTACGGCGTCCGTCCGCTCGCGCCGGCCGAGGGGTCCGCGGTCCGGCTGAGGTGGTCCTGCACGTCCTTGTGCCGGAACTGGTAGACGCCGCCCACCTGCCGGAGGGCCGACACGTCGTGGGCGCGTTCGAGGAAGCCCATGAGGTTCCACGGCAGATCGCCGCGGGCCCAGAGCAGGCAGCGGGCGACGACGTAGCGCGGCCAGGTGCGTACCGCGAGGGGGACCCACAGTGCCAGGACCACGAGGAGCACACTGCCCTCGACGACCTGTCCGGCTCCGGTCGGGGAATCGGCCATGATCACGGCCATACCGGTTCCGGCCACGGCGGCGACCGCCAGGCCCCACCCGGCGACGAGTCTGCGGTCCCCGCGCAGCAGGGTCTTCGGGGAGGTGGAGTCGTCGGCGGGCGCGGGCGCCTGAAGCCAGTTCAAGAAGCCCGACACGGTGCCCAGTACCATGCCGGCCAGGGCGAACGCGAGCATGCTGGCCGCCACGTATGCCGGTCGGCTCTGTCGCTCCCAGGCGGCCGAGGAGGGTGAGGTCACGGCCCGCAGCGCCGCCCAGAACAGCAGTCCGAGGACGGCTCCGGCGACGAACCCGGTACCGGTGCCGCCCGCGAGCCGGCGCAGGAACCCGGTGCCGGGGCGGAACCAGCGCGGCCCGCGCACCGGGCCGCCCGCGCCGAGCAGACCGGCGGGGATGCCGAACAGCAGGCCGCCGATGAGTCCGATGAGCGGCCCCCCGGACGCGTCACCGGGGACGGCCCCGAGGAAGCCGAGGATCGCGCCCATGGGCGCGCCGACGGCCAGCGCGGTGGAGGTCCGCCCGAACCGCGGGTTCCCCGGGCTGCCTTCCTCCGCCTCCGCCGCGGGCTCGTCCGCGGCGGACCGGGCCGGCGCGGGCCCCGCGCGCAGGGCCCGGTCCAGCCAGGAGGCGACACGCTCCGGACCCCACCAGGACACGAGCGTCCCGGTGCCCAGGGCCGCGCAGCCCAACTGGAAGGCGGCCAGGACGCCTTCGTGCGTGTCGACCGCGGACGCGGTGGTGATGCCCCCGGACGCGGCTGCCAGCAGCCCCAGCAGACCGCCGTAGACACCGTGGTGGACAGCGCCGCTCAACTCCCACCAGGCGAGGTCGGTGCGGTCCGTCCGCTCCAGATGACGGGCCAGGAAGGACAGGTGTCGCCGCGCCCTGGGCCAGGTGTCGGGGGTGAGGCGGTGGTCGAAGAGGACCCGCACCGCGTTGTCGAGGATGGTTGCCCGCACCTCGGCGGGGGCGCAGCGCACCAGTCGCTGGAACGGGGTCTCGTCCTCGGTGTCCGCGTGGGCGTAGAGGTCGGCGAAGAGGGTCACGGTCAGGGGCGAGGTCAGTGCCTCGCCGAGGGCCGCCAGCAGGTGCGGGCTCACCTCGGCTGCCGGGCCGGCGGAGTCCGCCGCGGCGCGCACCTGGGCGGTCCAGCGGTCTCCGGCCGGCCCGTCGGCCCATCGGCCGTCCGGGGAGACGAGCAGGGACCAGCTCGGCCCGGGCAACGGCATCCCGCGGTCACGCGCCGCGTCCACCTCGCTCTCCAGCACCCCCCAGCCGTGTTCCAGCCGCCCGATCAGGTCGGCCCACTCCGCCCGGCCGGGGCCGCCCCGTCCCAGGCTGTCGCGCAGGTAGCCGGTCACGTGCGGGAAGGCCAGCTCGCGCGCCTCGGTGACCGAGGCCCCGTGCAGCACCGGGCCCCTGGCCAGGGCTCGCCCGTACTCCTCGGTGCGGCAGGCGAGGATTACCGGCCGTCCGGTGGCGAACGCCCTGCGGATGCGGGTCAGCACGCGTACGAGCCGCCGCGGCGGAACCTCGTCGAGTCCGTCCAGGCAGGGCAGCACATGGCCGTCGCGCAGCAGGTGGCGGGCGGTCGCGGCCGAGCCGGTCTCGGGGTATTCGGTGGCCAGCCGTCCCGCCAACCAGTCCAGCAGGTCGTGGCGGCGCGGGTCGTAGGAGCTGAGGGAGAACAGGACGGGCACCGGGGCGGCGGCCGTCGTGCCGTGCGGGTCCTGTTCGCGGATGCGGCACAGTTCCAGCAGGAACAGCAGCAACAGGGTGGACTTGCCCGAACCGGCGGGCCCGACGATCACCAGGCGCTGCGGCACCAGCGCCGTGAAGGACTCGACGAGCCCGGGCATGTCCGCCGTGGTGCCGGTCAGACCGCGCGTGCGGCCGTCGGAGAGGGCGGGCGGGGCGGGCGCCCACTGGGTGTGCAGCAGCCGGGGCCGTTCCTCGTCCGGGGTGAGGCCGCGCTTGTCGGCCTCCTCGGACCACTCACGCCGTACGGAACCCTGGAGTCGTTCCAGCAGTTCCGCGCGCTGCTGCCCGCTGGGGTACTCGTCCCTGCCCCGGCGCGGTGAGCGCGCGAGCAGCAGGGCCCCGACGACGAGCCCTGCCAGGACTGACATGAGTGCCATGTGCGCCGCGCCCTCCCGTTCGGCCCGCGCGGCGGCACCGCCCGAGCGCGCACCGCACTCTAATGACGCGGTCAGCGCGCCGTCCGGCCGTCGGGTCGCTGCGAGGAGGGTGGGCACGGCAGTTGCATGACGGCCGGCTGCTCATCCCGGCGTGGGCCGGGGCCGGCGCCGGGGACGCCCTCTTGTCCGCTCCCCCGGGTGCCGTCAGGTCCGTCGGGCCCGCAAGATGGCCCGTACCTCGGCACGTACCTCCTCCGTGTGCCGGCCGAGTGGCGGGCAGTGCCGGCGCAGGGCGGCGGGGGTGTCGGAGAAGTGGAAGGGGGTGCCGATCACGCGGTAGGCGCCCTCGTCGGGGTGGTCGGCCAGGGCGAGCATGCCGCCCTGGGACCAGTACTCGTGCTCGCCCGCGTGGTCGAGGTCGAGGACGGGGGCGAAGGGGATGCCGGCGCGGGCGCAGAAGTCGGCCCACTCGGCGCCGGTGCGGGTGGGGGTGTACTGGGCGATCAGGTCGTACAGGTCGCCGATGTGCTGCCGCATGCTGTCTCGGTCGGCGAACCGCGGGTCCTCGGCCAGGTCGGCGCGGCCGACCTCCTGGAAGAAGTCCCGCACATTGGCGACCGAGTAGGGCAGAACGCAGGCGTACCCGTCCTTGGTGGGGACGGCCTCGTGCCGGGGCGCGAGGGAGCGGGGGAAGCCGACCTCGCCGTGCGGGGGCTCGAAGGCGCGGCCACCGATGTGTTCCAGCAGGGTGAAGGCGAACATGGTGTCGGCCATGGGGACTTCGACCCGCTGGCCCCGGCCGGTGCGCACGCGGGCGAGCAGGGCCGCCTGGACCGCCTGGACGATGGCCAGGCCGCAGACCTTGTCGGCCATGACGGTCGGCACGTAGGCGGGTTTGCCGGTGGCCCGGCGCATCAGGTCGACCATGCCGGAGGTGGCCTGGACGACCTCGTCGTAGGCGGCCCGGTCGGCGTAGGGGCTGTCGGAGCGGAAGCCGGCCGCCTGGCAGTACACGAGGCGCGGGTTGTCCTCGGCCAGGTCGTCGTAGGTCAGGCCGAGCTTCTTCAGCGCTCGGGGGCGCATGTTGGTGATGAGGACGTCGGCGGTGGCGATGATGTCGAGGGCGTCCTGCCGGCCCTCGCTCGTCTTGAGGTCGAGCACCACCGAGCGCTTGTTGCGGTTCAGGTTGAGCATCAGCGCGCCCAGCCCGTCCTCGGTACGCCGGTGCAGTTGGCGCATGACGTCACCGCCGGGGGCCTCGATCTTGATGACGTCGGCGCCGAGGTCGCCGAGGATCCGGGCGGCGTACGGTCCCATGACGACGGTGGCGAGGTCGACGACCCGCAGCCCGTCGAGCGGCCCGGCCGGGCCGTCGGCGGTGTCGTGGGGGTGCTGCGCGGGGGCGGGGTGTCCGGTCATGCCGGCGGGCTCCTCGGGTGGTGGGGGGTGCGGTGGTCGGGCCGGGGCACGGTCAGACGAAGGCGCTGATGCCGGTGGCGGCGCGGCCGACGATGAGGGCGTTCATGTCGCGCGTCCCCTCGTACGAGTAGAGGGCCTCGGCGTCCGCCCAGAACCGGGCCACCTCGTGGTCGAGCAGGATGCCGTTGCCGCCGAGGATCTCCCGGGCGTGCGCGACGACTTCGCGGACCCGGCTGGTGCTGAACATCTTGGCCATCGACGCCTGCTGGTCGGTGAGCCGGCCGGCGTCCTGGAGCTGGGCGGCCCGCACGTTCATGGCCTGGCAGGCGGTGATGTCGGCCAGCATGCGGGCCAGTTGGTCCTGGACGAGCTGGAAGGCGGCGATCGGCTTGCCGAACTGCTCGCGCTCCAGGGCGTAGGCGCGGGCCGCCTCGTAGGCGCCCATGGCGCAGCCGACGGCGTTCCAGGAGACGCCGAGCCGGGTGGCGCGCAGCACCTTGGCGGTGTCCTTGAAGGAGTGCGCCTCCTGGAGCCGGTCGGCCTCGGGGACGCGGACGTCGCGCAGGTCGATCTCCGCGTTCTGCACGCTGCGCAGGGAGACCTTGCCCGCGATGCGGTGGGGGGTGAAGCCGGGGGTGCCCTTCTCCACGACGAAGCCCTTGACCTCGCCGTCGGCCTCGTCCTTCGCCCAGACCACCACCAGGTCGGCGAAGGTGGCGTTGCCGATCCACTTCTTGCGGCCGTTCAGGATCCAGGTGTCGCCCTCGCGGCGGGCGGTGGTGGTCAGGCCGCGCGCGGTCCCGGAACCGACGTCCGGTTCGGTGAGGGCGAAGGCGGCCAGCTTCTCCCAGCGCAGCAGGGCGGGTATCCAGCGCCGCTTCTGCTCCTCGCTGCCGCACTCCATGACCGTGGCGATGCCGAGTCCGCTGTGCACCCCGTAGAAGGTGGCGAACGACGGGTCCACCCGGGCGAGTTCCATGCTGGTGAGTCCGGCGACCAGCGCTCCCCTGCCGGGTGCGCCGTAGCCGCTGAACTGGAGTCCGGCTATGCCCAGTTCCGGGAGCTGCGCGATCAACTGGTGTGGGAACTCGCCGCGTTCCCAGTACTCGTCGGCGATGGGCGCGACGTTCTTGCGGGCCCAGTCACGGACGGCGGCGATCCGTTCCTGGTCCTCCGGCGGCACCAGTTCCCCGATGTGGAAGAAGTCCGCCTCGACGGCGGCCGGATCGGCCGCGTGGATGCGCACGGCGGTCCGGCCGCCGGCGTGGTGCTCGTGGGCGGACTGGGGGTGCTCGGACATGACGGCCCCTTCCGGGTTAAGGTGCGGCGGTCCACACGTCCTCCCGATCCCGTCCAGGCGATCGATGTAGACGGCAACTAGAGTGGCCGCGATCGGCCGCCGGAAACCTCCCGAGCCACGTCCGGTCCGTCACATCACAGAGGTATCCCCGTGGGCGGCCGGTCAGGGCCGGTCGTGGAGGGGCCGGCCCGGTGTGCGGCCGGATAGGTGTGGAAGCCGCGTCCGCTCTTGCGCCCGGTGGCGCCCGCCGCCACCAGTCGGGTCAGGAGCGCACAGGGCTCGAAGCGCGGGTCGCCGGTGCAGTGGCGCAGTACCTCCAGGGTGTCCAGGACCGTGTCCAGGCCGATGAGGTCGGCGGTGGCCAGGGGCCCCATCCGGTGGCCGAAGCAGTCCCGGAAGACCTCGTCCACGCGTGCGGCGTCCGCCGTGCCCTCCTGTACGACGGTGGCCGCCTCGTTGAGGGTCAGCATCAGCACCCGGTTGGAGACGAACCCCGGCGCGTCGGAGACGACGAGCGCCTTCTTGCCCATGCCGGCCAGCAGCGCCAGCGCCCGGTCCATGGTCCGCCGGTCGGTCCGTGCCGTACGGGCGACCTCGACCGTGTCCGTGACGGGTGCGGGGTTCATGAAGTGCAGGCCCAGGACCCGGCCGGGCTCCTCGGTGACCTCTGCCAGCCGGGATATGGGGATCGCGGAGGTACAGGAGGCCAGGACGGCGTGCGGCGGACAGTGGCGGTCCAGTTCCCGGAAGATCTCCTCCTTGACCGGGATCCGCTCCCGCGCGCATTCGATGACGAACGCGGCCTCGCCCAGGTCGGCGAGGGCGGCGCTCCACCGGACGGGGGGTGCCGGGCGCGCCCTGCCCGGGCCGAGCAGGCGGCTCAGCCGCTGTGCCTGACGCAGCCGTCGCGGCCCGGTGTCGAGGGCGGCCGGGTCGGTGTCGACCACCACGACCGGGTGGCCCGCCGAGGTGAGGCACTGGGTGATGCCCAGGCCCATCACGCCCGCGCCGACGACCCCGACCGGGGAGGGTCGCTCGTCCGTCACGTCCGTCACGTCCATCGCATTCACCGCGTCCGCCGCGTCCGCCGTTTCCGTCATCACCCGGTCCTCTCCTCTTCGAAAGCCACCCGGACGTGCCCGGGCCGTGCCGGGCGTGGCCGGGCCGGGTCGACCGCCAGGACCATCCGTTCGCCGTCCTGTTCCAGGACCTCGAACCCGGCGAAGCGCAGGGTCACCAGCATGGCCTGGTTGACGGGGGTGGGCAGGAAGTGCGCGACCGGGCGGAGTCCGGCCGCGAGGGCCCGGCCCACCAGGTGTTCCAGCAGCGCGCCGCCGGCTCCCCGGGACAGCACCCGGCAGGAGGTGAGCAGCAGGAGGAGTACGGCGTCGGTGCCGGTCAGCTCCGAGACGGTGAGCCCGATCGTGCCGTACGAGCCGAAGCGGTCGCGCAGTGCGGCGACGAGCACCTCGTGGCGCGGCGAGCGGCACAGCCGTCGTAGCTCCGGGAGGTCGAAGGTCACTCCGGTGGTGTTGAGCTGGTGGGTGCGCACGGTCAGCTCCCGGGCGCGCGCCAGGTCCTCCTCGCCGGCCCGTCGTACGGTCATCACCAGGTCGAGCGAGGCCAGGAAGTCCCCGCGGCTCCCCGGGAAGTCCCGTTCGGCGTCGCCGCGCAGCCGCTCGACCCGGTAGAGGCCGCGCCGGCCGCGTGCCTCCGCGGTGCCGGGCCCGGGCCGGAACTCCGCGAGCGAGGCCAGGCCGCCGACCTGGTCGGCGCGGTAGCAGCGCACCTGGGGCAGGGCGGAGGCGACCTCGGACCGTTCGGCCGGGTCGTTGTCCACGAAGGCCACGGCGTCCAGGGGTATGCCGAGGGAGCGGGCTATGCGTCGTACGGCGTCGGCCTTGCTGCCCCAGCCGATCTCCACCTCGGAGAACCAGGTGTCCAGTCCGAGTGCGGCCAGGTGGGCGGTGGACGCGGCGCGGTCGCCACGGCCGGCGACGGCGTGCAGGACGCCGCGCCGGTCCAGGGTCTCCAGGGCGCGGACGGCGCCTTCGAAGGGCGGGGGCCGGTCGCCCTCCAGGACCACGCCGTCCCACAGGGTGTCGTCCAGGTCCCACACCAGGCACTTGACCGTGTTCACCACGGCGCCCCCTCGGCCGCCGTACGGCCGGCGGCGGGCCGCGCCACGGCGTGTTCACGCAGCGCGAGATCGCCCATCCGCACCTCCGCGACCAGTTCCGCGCCCTCGATGAGCTGCGTGATCCGCGCGTCCCGGAAGAAGCGGCCCACCGCGCTGCCGGGTGCGCAGCCGGCGGCCCCCAGCAACTGGACGGCGTCCTGGCTGACATCGGCCGCCGTGCGTGCGGCGGTGTACTTGGCGACGACGGTGTCGGACAGGGCGGCCGGTGTGCCGTCCTGCCGGGACTCGGCCGCGCGCAGGCACAGGGCGCGCGCGGCGGCGACGGCGGCGAGCCCGCGCCCGAGGGCGGCCCGGACGGCCTGGTGGTCACTGAGCCGGACGCCGCCCTGCACGCGGGCGGCGGTGTGCCGAGCGGCGAGTTCCAGACAGGTCCCGGCCATTCCGGCGCAGCCCCAGGCGATGGTGAAGCGTCCGTGGTCGAGGGCGGTGCCCACGACGTGGGACAGTCCGAACCCGGCCGGTGCCACCTGGTCCCGGGCGGGCAGGCGTACGCCGTCGAAGCGCACGTGGGCCACATGGGCGGCGCGCAGGCCGAGTTGGCCGCGCACCGGGTCGACACAGACACCGGCGCCGCCGGCCTCGACCAGGACGGTGGCCGGCTTGCCGTCGAGCCGGGCGAGGACCAGGAAGACGTCGGCGATCTCGCCGAGGCTGACCCACCTCTTGGTGCCGTGCAGGACGAGATCGGTGCCGTCGCGGCGCAACTCCGCTTCCACCGCGCTCAGTTCGGTGCCGGCGCCGTCCTCGGTCGCGGCGAAGGCGGCCAGCCGCTCGCCCCGGACCAGCGCGGGCAGCAGCCGGGCGCGCTGTTCGTCCGTGCCCCACCGGGAGAGCGCGGCGGCGACCATGCCCTGGACGGTGACCACACTGCGCAGTGCCGTGCACACGCCGCCGAGGCGGGCGCACAGCGTGCCCAGCGCGGACGCCGACAGCCCCCGTCCGCCGTGCCGCGCCGGCAGGTCGGCGGCCAGCAGTCCGGCGTCGCCCAGTCCACGGACCAGGCCGTCGGGCAGCCGCTGGACCCGGTCCCAGTCGTCGGCGTGCGCCCGCAGCCGGGTGAGGGCGTCCCGGTCCTCCGGGGCGGCGGCGAGGCGGGCGAGGTCCGTTCCGTCCGGTTCAGTCATTCCCCGGTCCTCCCGGGCGTCGTTCGACGGCCGCCCCGGCGCGTTTGCGGTGCACGAAGGCGGTGGTCCGGCCGAGCGTCCGGAAGTTGTCGAGGTCGAGATCTTCCACGTCGATGCCGACGCGGAAGTGCTGTTCCACGAAGGTGACCAGTTCGAGCGCGAACAACGAATCCGCATTTCCCTGCCGGAAATAGTCGTCGTCGGCCCCGAGGTCAATTCCCGGAAAAACTTGGCCGAAAAAGGCCCTCAGTTCGGCGAGGACATCGTCGGGTGGCGGATCACCTGATGGTTGATCTTTCACACGGCCTCCCTGAAAGGACGGGCACGGAACGATCACCGCGGATCACGGGAATCCCTCGGCGCGCACCATAATGGAGAGGGGGTGACGGTGGTCGTCAATACCCTCACGTGCGCCGGATGTGGCGGAAAACGTGTGCCGGGTGGTGCGAAAGAGGTTTCTGACCGGTAAGGGGTACCCATCGGACCGGACATTGCCGCGCCGAGGTGTGCTTGTTAATATCCCGCATCTGACACCGGGGGTCCGGCCGTTCCGGACGCGGGTGCCAGAAGAACGCGGCCAACACCGCTCCCACCGCTGTCCCGAGAAACCGCGCCACTTCGCACGCTTCGCAGACTGTGCACAGCCGGACGGGAAGGTGTCGCATGCGCGGACGGCACGGGGACGACCGTCTCCTGGACGATCTCTTCACGGCGCGGGCCGCACGCACACCGGACGCGACGGCACTCGTGTGCGGAGCCGCACGGCTCACCTTCTCCGAACTGGACGCTCGTGTGGAGCGGTTGGCCGTCCTGATGGCCGCGCACGGCGTCCGCCCGGAGACTCCGGTCGGCCTCTGCCTGGAGCCGGGCCCCGGCCTGGTCGCCGGAACGCTGGCCGTGCTGCGGGCGGGGGGCGTGCTGGTGCCGCTCGATCCGGAGCACCCCGCCGAGCGGCTGGCCCGGTTGCCGGCCGACTCCGGCGCCGCGCTCGTCCTCACCGGCCGGGAGGCGGGGCGGCGGCTGCCCGCGCACGGCCCGGCCCGGCTGTACGCGGACGACACGGAAGGGCCGGGCGGCGCGGGGACCCCGGTCCCGGTGCGCCCGCTCCCGGCCAACGCCGCCTGTCTCCTGTACACCTCGGGCTCCTCGGGCCGGCCCAAGGGGGTCACGATCCCGCACGCCAACCTGGTCAACCTCTACCTCGACCACCAGTCCCGGTGCGCCGGGCCGACGGCGCGGGCGGCCGGGGGCCGGCGGCTGCGGGTGGCCCACACGCTCCCGCCGACCTTCGGCGCCTCCTGGGCGCCCCTGATGTGGCTGGTGGCGGGCCACGAACTGCACGTCGTCGACGCCCTGACCCGTGACGACCCGGAGGCACTGGCCGACCTGTGCGCCCGCTCCCGGCTGGACGTCCTGCACGACACCCCTTCCCGGCTGCGGCTGCTGCTGCGCGCGGGTCTGCTGTCCGGGGGCGGTCATCGGCCGCTCGACATCACCGTGGGCGGCGAGGCACCGGACACGGCGCTCTGCACGGAACTGGCCCGCGCCGACGACGTCGTCTGTCGCAGCACCTACGGCCCGGCCGAGGCCACCGTGGACGCGCTGAGCCGGCGTGTCCGTCCGGGCGGCGCGGCGCTGATCGGACGGCCCGTGGCCGGTGCGCGGGTCCGGGTGCTGGACCGGGAGCTGCGGCCGGTGCCCGCCGGAGAGACCGGCGAGCTGTGCCTGACCGGCCCCGGACTCGCCCGCGGTTACCACGGCCGGCCGGGGTGGACCGCCCGGAGCTTCACCGCCGATCCCTTCGGCCCGCCCGGTTCCCGGATGTTCCGCACCGGTGACCTGGTGCGCCAACGTCTCGACGGACAGGTCGAGTTCCTCGGGCGCGCGGACGACCAGGTGAAGTTCTCGGGGGCCGGGGTCGAGCCGTCGGGCTTCCCGCCGGCCGGTCTGGAGCAGGCCGAGGTGGACCGGCTCGTGGGTGACGGGCGCGCGGTGCGGGACCTGCTCCCGCTCACTCCCGTGCAGAGCGGCATGCTGTTCCACCAGCTGTCCGCCCCGGACGCGGGTGTCTACCTGAAGCAGGTCCATCTCGAAGTGCGGGGCGTACCCGATCCCGGCGCGCTGGCCCGTGCCTGGCAGCACACCGTGGAGCGGACGCCGGAGCTGCGGGCCGCCGTGGTGTGGGCCGACGCGGGCCGGCCCCTGCTGGCCGTGCACCGGCACTGCACCATGCCGGTCGCCCACCACGACTGGCGCGCGCTGCCCCGGGCGGAACAGGAGGAGCGGCTGCGGGACCTGCTGACCGCCGACCGCGCGGCACCCCTGGCCCTGGACCGGCCGCCCCTGATGCGGCTGGCCCTGGCGCGGCTGCCCGGCGACCGCGTCCGCGTGGTGTGGACCTTCCCCCGTGTGCTGCTGGACGACTGGAGCGTCTTCCTCGTCCTGTCCGACGTGTTGGCCCGGCACGCCGACCCCGACACCGGTCCGCCCGCGCGGCCCGCCTCCACCGAGTACCTGCGCCGGCCGGCGGCCCGGGACACCGCCGTAGCGGCCGGGCACTGGCGGGAGCGGCTGGCCGGGCTGCGTACGGCCACCCCGCTGCCCTTCGACCGGCCGCCCGCGCGCGCCCACCGCATCCGGTCGGACGCGGTGGTGGACGCCCGTCTCACCGCCACCGCCTCGGCCGAGCTGTACGACTTCGCCCGTCGGCACCGGGTGCCGGTGGACGTCGTCGTGCAGGGCATGTGGGTGGTGCTGCTGTGGCAGTACGGCGGTGTCGCGGACGTGTGCTTCGGGGCGACCGTCTCCGGGCGGACCCCGGACGTGCCCGGCGTCGAGGCCATGATCGGCATGTTCGTGAACACCGTGCCGGTACGGGTGTGCGCCGATCCGGAGGCGGAGCTGGCTCCCTGGCTGGCGGCGCTGCACGCCGAGCGGATCGCGGACCGGCGCCATGACCACCTCGCGGTGTCCTCCCTGCCGCGTCCCGGCGGACAGCCGGGCGGTGCCGCCCTCTTCGACAGCATCGTCGTGTTCGAGAACTACCCGGTGGACACCGCCGCGTTCGCCGCTCTCGGCGCAGACCTGGCCGACCTGGACGCGGTGGAGGTGACCAACCACCCGCTGAACGTGGTCGTCTCCGCCGGCGAGAGCCTGGCGCTGCGGCTGGTGTACGACCCGTACCTGTTCGACGCGGACACCTGCCGGGCCCTGGCCGGCCATCTGGTCGCGCTGCTGGTCGCGGCGCCCGGTGCGGCCCGCCGCCCGCTGTCCGCGCTGCCGTCCCCGCCCGGCAGCGCCCGCGGTCGGGCGCCCCAAGCCCCCACCGCACCCCCGTCCACCCGTGTCGCCCCAGAGGTGCGCCATGTGGCTCCCCGCACGCCCGCCGAACGCGCCCTGCCCGAGCGCCGCCCGGCCGACCCGGCGCCGGACACCCGGGCCTCGGCCGTGCGCACGCCTCTCTCCCCCGGCCAGCGGCGGCTCTGGTACCTGTACGAACTCGCGCCCGGCAGCCCCGAGTACAACTCCGTCCTGCCGCTCCGGCTGCACGGCCGGCTCGACCTCGGCGCGCTGGACACGGCCCTCACCACGCTCGCCGGGCGCCACGAGGTGCTGCGCGCCACCTTCGACGGCACCCACCAGAGCGTCCACCCGCCCGCCCCGGTGACGGCAGACCTGACGGACCTGTCGGCGCTGCCCCCGGACGCCCGCGCGCGGGAACTGGACCGGCTGCTGCGGGCGTACACCACCGAGCCCTTCGACCTCAGGCACGGGCCGCTGCTGCGGGTCCGGCTGCTGCGGCTCGCCGAGGACACCCACGTCCTGCACCTGGCGACGCATCACATCGCCTGCGACGGCTGGTCGATGGCGGTCCTGCTGAGCGACCTCACGGCCTGCTACACGGCGGCCGCGCACGGGGAGCCGCCGGCCCTCGCTCCGCTGCCCGCGCGGTACGCCGACTTCGCCGAGCGGCAACGGCACCGCGCCGGCCCGGACACCGAGGCCGGCCTCGCCTACTGGCGCCGGCAACTGGCCGGCGCGACCCCGCTGGACCTGCCCCTCGACCGGCCGCGCCCGGCCACCTGGCATCCGGCGGGGAGCACCGAGCGGCTGACGGTGACCGCCGACTCCACCCGGCGGTTGCGCGCGCTCGGCGCCGGCCATGACACCACCTTGTTCACGGTCCTGACGACGGCCGTGCAGCTGGTGCTCGCCCGGTACTGCGCGCAGGACGACATCCCGGTGGCCACCGTCGTCGCCGGGCGCGACCGTATCGAGTACGAGGGGCTGGTCGGCTTCTTCGTGAACACCTTGGTGTTGCGGACCCGGGTCGACGAGGCGCTGTCCTTCACGGGTCTGCTGGCCCAGGTCCGGGACGGCGTGCTGACGGCCTTCGACCACGCGGACACGCCCTTCGAGCAGGTGGTCGCGGGCCTCGGGCAGAGCGGGGAGCGAGGCCGTCCGGCGCTGACCCGGGTCGCGGTCGTCCTGCACAACACCCCGGCGGCGAAGGCCGGTTCGCCCGTTCTGCGGGTGACGGAGGAGGATGTCGACCTGCCCGTGGCGCAGTTCGACCTCGCTTTCGAGTTCCGTGAGCGTGCCGGGGAGCTGTCGGCCGAACTCCGCTATCGCACGGCCCTGTTCGACCGGGCAACCGTCGCCGGGATCGGCCGCCACCTGCTCGCCGTACTCGACACCGCCGCTGCCGCCCCCGACGTACCTCTGCACCGCTTCCCGTTGACCGACGCGGCGCAGCGGCGCGCGCTCACCGCGCCCGGTCCCGGACCGGTCCGGGACCTCGGGGGCGAGACGGTGACCGAGCTGTTCGACGCCGTCGTACGGCGCGCACCGCACGCCCCGGCGCTGCGGGTGCGGGGCCGGACGACGAGCTACGGCGAACTGGACCGCCGGGCCCGCGACCTCGCCGCCCGGCTGACGGGCCGGGGCGTGCGGCGCGGCGACCGGGTCCGGGTCGTCCTGCCGCCGGGTGCCGAGGCCGTCACGGCGTTCGTCGCGCTCGCCCGGATCGGGGCGGCCTGCCTCAGTGCCGAACCGGACGCGCCGGCCGGGCGCCTGGCCGCCATCGCGGCCGACTCCGGTGCCGTGCTGGTGCTGGACGCCGACACCGAGCTGCCTCCCGCGCCCCACGCCACGGCGCCGCCTCCCCCGGGGCCGGACGATCCCCTGGCCGTCGTCCACACCTCCGGCTCCACGGGCCGCCCCAAGGGTGTCGTCCTCACCCACGGCGGTGTGGTCAGCCTGCTGGCCGGTTACGCCGAGGCCTTCCCGGCCTGCCCCGACGAGCGGCACGGTCAGGTCGCCGACCTGTCCTTCGACGCCAGTGTGGGCGAGGTCTGGGCGGCGCTGTGCCGGGGAGCGTGCCTGTGCGTCGCCGAGCCCGCGCTGCGCCGCGACCCGCGCGCGCTGGGCCGTTGGGTCGCCGAGGAGGGGCTGACACTGTGCTTCTTCCCCACCGCCGTCGGGGAGCGGCTGTTCGCGGACGGCGCCCTGGCCGGTGCCCGCCGGCTGCGCCATGTGCTGCTCGGCGGGGAGCGGCTGACCCGGCTGCCGGCCGGTCCGGTGCCGTATGCCGTGGTCAACGGGTACGGGCCGGCCGAGACGACGGTCTTCGCCACCTGGTGCGACACGCGCGGGCTGCCGGACAGCGGGCCGCCGCCGATCGGCCGCCCCCTGCCGGGCGTGCGGGCCTATGTCCTGGACCGCCGGCTGCGTCCCGTGCCGCCCGGGGTGACCGGCGAGCTGTATGTCGCCGGGCCCGGTGTCGCGCAGGGCTATCTGGGCGCGCCCGGACAGACCGCCGCGCGGTTCGTGGCGGACCCGTTCGCCCCCGGCGCCGGCGGCCGGATGTACCGCACCGGCGATCTGGCACGGCGCCGTCCCGACGGACTCCTCGACCATCGTGGCCGTACCGACCGCCAGGTCAAGGTGAGCGGGGTGCGGGTGGAGCTGGACGAGATCGAGCACCTGCTCGCCCGGTGCCCCGGGGTGGCGGAGGCGGCCGTCGTCGCCGTCGACGGGGAGGACGGCCGTCCGGGCATCCGGGCCTTCGTGACGGGTTCCGCTCGTCAAGGCGGCGACCTGCGCGCGTGGTTGAGTCATCATCTGCCGCGCGCGGCGGTGCCCGGCTCGGTCGTCCCGCTGGACGCGCTGCCGCGTCTGCCGTCCGGCAAGACCGACCGACAGGCGCTCGCCGCCCGGGACGCACCGGGACCCGGCCCCGCGGCGCCCCTGGCCAGGCCGCCGGGTACGCCCACCGAGAAGTCCGTGGCCGACGCCTGGACGGCGCTGCTCGGCCGGGACGTGTTCGACGTGCGGGAGAAGTTCTTCGACGCGGGCGGCACCTCCCTGCGCCTGGTCGACCTGCGCGGACGGCTGGAGGAGCTGTGCGGCCGGGAGCTGCCCATCGTCCAGCTTCTCGAACATCCGACGATCGAGGCGATGGCACGGCTGCTGGACGAGGGCACCGGCGGCGCCCGTACCGCTCGGCACGACCTGTGACGAGCGCGCCGGGCCGGCCCCGAGACCATGACGACCGAGGACCGACCGGGAGTTGAGGAATGCGGCACGAGGACGTGGCGATCATCGGAGCGGCGGGGCTGTTCCCGGGGGCGGACGGCCTGGACGACTTCCACCGGCGGCTGCGCACCGGGTACGACGGCATCGCGCCACCCACCGCCGAACGGGTCCGCCTGCACGACGCGCCGCCCGGCGACGCCTACCTGCCCCTCGGCTACCTGGACCGGATCGACCTCTTCGACCACGCCTTCTTCCGGATCTCCCGGCGCGAGGCCGAACTCATGGACCCGCACCAGCGGTTGGTCCTGCAACTGTCCCACCAGGCGGTGGAGAGCGCCGGGTACGCCCCCGGCCGGCTGCGGGGATCGCGGACCGCGGTGTGCCTCGCGCACACCGACTCGCTGTACGACACGCTGTGCCCGGGCGACGACCCGCAGCAGATCCTCGGCACGCTGTCGGCCGCGACGGCGGCCCGAGTGGCGTACCTGCTCGACCTGGTCGGACCCGCGCTGGTGGTGGACACCGCGTGCAGCAGCGCGCTGGCCGCGGTGGCCCAGGCGGTACGGGCCCTGCGTTGCGGTGAGGCCGACCTCGCGCTGGCCGGCGGGGTCAGTGTGCAGACGGTGCTGACCGTGCGGGACGACCGGGAGACCCTGCGCGGCATCGAGTCGCCCAGCGGCTCCTGCCGGCCGTTCGACGCGCGTGCGGACGGCACCGTCGGGGGTGAGGGCGGCGGGATCGTGCTGCTCAAACCGCTGCGCCGGGCGCTGGCGGACGGGGACCCGGTGCTCGCCGTGCTCAAGGGCATCGCCGTGAACCACAACGGCTACCGCGCGGCCAGCATGGGCGCCCCCAGCCAGCGGGCCCAGACGGAGGTGATCGCCGCCGCGTGGCGGGACGCGGACATCGACCCACGCACTGTGGGATACGTCGAGTGTCACGGGTCGGCGACGCCGCTGGGCGACGTCGTGGAGGCCGACGCCCTGCGGCTGGCGTTCCTGGACGCCGGTGTGGACACCCCGTCCTGCGTGATCGGCTCGGTCAAGGGGGACATCGGGCACCTGGGCAACGCGGCGGGGATCGTCGGTCTGTTGAAGGCGCTGGGCGCCCTGCGTTCCGGGGTGCTCCCTGCGCTGGCCCACTTCACGGAGCCCAACCCGCTGATCGACTTCGACGGTCCGCTGCGGCTGCGTCCGGCCGGGGGCCCCTGGCCGGGGGCAGACGGTCTGCCGCGCCGTGCCGGGGTCAGTTCCTTCGGCCTGACCGGGACCAACGTGCACGCGGTGCTTGAGCAGGCCCCCGACCCGTTGCCCGCGCCGCCCCCGCCGTCCGGGGCCCCGGACGTGCGCCTGGTCACCGTCTCGGCGAAGTCCGTCGCCGCCCTGGACCGGTACCGCACCCGGCTGGCCGACTTCGCGGCGGGCACCGCACACGATCTGCGCACCCTCGCCCATGTGCTCAACCGCGGCCGGGACGACCACCCGCACCGCCTGGCGGTCACCGCCGCCGACCCGGCGGACCTGGCCCGCGCCCTGCGGTCGGCACCGCTGCCCGCACCCGAGGACGCGGCCGAACAGCGGCCCGTCGTGCTGCTGTTCTCCCCCGATGCCGTCATTCCGGCCGCGGAATGGGCGGAGTTGGCCGCCCTGGAGCCCGCCCTGGCGACCGTGACGCCCCCGTCCGGCACCGCCTCGCGCGGCGAGACGCTTCTCCGCCAACTCGCCCTGCACCGGCTGCTGGAGAGCTGGGGGCTGACCGGCACGCAGCTCGTCGGGCGCGGCACCGACGCCCCGGCCGTACGCGCCGTCCGGGGCGAGATGAGCACCGAGGAGGCGGCCCGTGCCGCCGACGCCGAGGAACCGGCCGCCGTCGATCCGGACCGGCTGCGCCGGGCGGTCGGCGCCTTCCGTGCCGAGGGGGCGGTGCTGGTCGAGATGGGTGCCGACGGGATGCTGTCCCGGGCCCTGCGCGAGGCGGCCCCGGACCTGCCGCTGCTGCCGCTGCTCGCCGGCGCCGGGACCCGGGGCCTGCTGGAGCGGTTCGGCAGGCTGTACGCACTGGGCGCCACGGTCGACTGGGAACGCCACTACCGCGGCACCGCCATCCCCCGCATCGCGGCACCGACGTACCCCTTCGACCCGGTGCGCTGCTGGCCCCGCCCCCCGGAGGGCGTCTCCCCGGCCACGGGGCGTACGACTCCCCGCACCTCGGTACCGGAAGACCGGCGGCCTCCCGCGCCCGGCCGGGGCGCGGCGGAGACGGAGCGGCTCGTCGCCGCCGTCTGGCAGGACGTGCTCGGCACCGGCGAACTCGACTCGGAGGCCGACTACTTCGCCCTCGGGGGCACCTCGATCGCCGGCATCAGCGTCCTGCGGCGGCTGGAACACGACCTCGGCGTCACCCTCACCTTCGCCGACCTGTACGCCCACCGCACCGTCCGCGCCCTGGCGGCACACCTCGCCGGCCGACAGCGATCGACCGAAGCTTCCACCGAGCGGCGGACCATCCCCTCGCTGGCCTCCCGCGACCGGCTCCCGCTGTCCTACGGGCAGGAACAACTGTGGTACCTGGACCGGCTGCACCCGCCGGGCCCCCTCTACAACATCCCGGCCGACCTGCGCCTGCGCGGCCCGCTCGACGCCGACGCGCTGCGCGGGGCGCTGGCCGACCTCGCCGCCCGCCACGAGGTCCTGCGGGTCCGCGTCCGCGACGAGGAGGGCGAGCCGTACGCCGAACCGCTGCCCGCCGGCCCCGACCTCACGCTGGTGGACCTCACCACCCTGCCGCCAGCCGAACGCGAGTCGCATGCCGTCGAGTTGGCCCACGAGGAGGCGCTGCGCCCCTTCGACCTCTCCGAAGGCCCTCTGCTCCGCACGTCGTTGCTGCGGCTCGCCGACGACGACCATGTCCTGCTCTACACCCACCACCACATCGTCTTCGACGGATGGTCGCCGTCGGTGTTCTTCCGCGACCTCTTCGCGCTGTACCGCACCCGGACCACCGGCGCGCCAGCCCAGCTACCCGAACTGCCCATTCAGTACGCCGACTTCGCGGCCTGGCAGCGGACCCGGCTGAGCGGCGAGCGGCTGGCGGCGGACCTGGACTTCTGGCGCGCCGAACTGGCCGGGCTGACCACCAGGCCCCTCCCCCTGGACCGCCCCCGCCCGGACGTGCAGGACGTCAGGGGTGCCATGGCCGAGTTCACCGTCGACGCCCCGCTCGCGGCCCGGGTGCGTGCCTACAGCCGCGCCCAGGGCGTCACCACCTTCGTCACCATGCTCGCCCTCGTCGACGCCGCCCTGTACCGCTGGGCCGGGATGACCGACGTGGTGGTCGGTGTGGGCACCTCCGGCCGGACCGAGCCCGCCACGCACGAGCTGATCGGCTACTTCAACAACCTGCCGCCCTTCCGCACCCGGGTGGAGGGGCCGCTGGCCTTCGGGGAACTGGTGCGCCGCTGTGCCGCGACCGTCGCCGGCGTGCTCGACCACGAGGACATGCCGTTCGAGAAGATCGTCTCCGCGGTCTGCCGCCACCGCGAGCCCGGCCGCCACCCCGTGTACGACGTGGCCTACACCTACCAGAACGCGCCCGCCCCCGCCCTGCCCCCCGGCGACCTGCGCCTGTCGAGGCTGCTGGACTCGGCGACGGGCGGCATCGCGCCGGGCACCGCAAAGTTCGACCTCACCGTGGGCGTGACCGACCAGGACGACGGCCCGCTGCACGGCTACCTGGAGTACGCGCTCGCCCTGTTCGACCACACCACCATGACCGGCCTGGCCGACTGGCTCCCCCGGCTGCTGGACGCCGCGCTGGAGGACCCCGGCCGCCCGCTGGACTCCCTGCCCGCCCCGCCACTCGCGCGGCCCGGCCCGCCCGCCGTACTCGTCGGCGCGGAGCCGGCCCCTCGGGATGAGCGGCTCGTCGGCGACCTGGTACGGCGACAGGCGGCCCGCCACCCCGACCGGCCCGCGGTGGTCACCGCCTCGGGGACCCACACGTACGCGGAGATCGACGCGGCGGCCGACCGGCTCGCCCGCGCCCTCAACGCCACCGGCGCCGGACCGGGAAGCCTGGTGCCGGTGGTCGCCGACCGGGGCCCGGACCTGGTCGTGGGCTGGCTCGGCGTGGTGCGGGCCGGCGCCGCCTTCCTGCCCCTCGACCCGGCCTGGCCGCGCGGGCGGATCGAGGACGTGCTGGACAGCGCCGGCATCCCGGCCTCCGCACCGGTGGTCGGCCGGCTGCCCGGCCGCCGCTGCCTGCCCGTACGCCCTGCCGAGCCCGGCGGCGGTGAGGACACGGTTCCGGTACGGCGGCCGGGGCCGGGCGATCTGGCCTACGTCGTCCACACCTCGGGCTCGACCGGCAGACCGCACGGCTGCGAGATCCCGCACGCCGCTCTGCTCGACCTCGTCCTCTGGTACCAGGACGCGATGGAGCTGACCGGCGACGACCGGGTGGCGCAGACGGCGGCACCCGGGTTCGACGCGGCCGTGCTGGAAATCTGGTCGGCCCTGTGCGCCGGCGCCACCCTGCACTTCCCGCCCACCGCGCTGGAGGAGCCGGGCGCGTTCCTGCGCCGGCTCGCCGAGGACGGCGTCACCGCGGCCTTTCTGCCGACCCGGCTCGCCGAGACCGTGCTGACGGAGTGCGCCTGGCCGCGACGGCTCCGGCTGCGGGTGCTGGCGACCGGCGGCGACCGGCTGCGGGTGCGACCGCCGGCCGACTGCCCGTTCCGGCTGCTGAACATGTACGGGCCGGCCGAGTGCACGGTCGTCGCCACCGCGGGGGTGGTCGAGCCCGACGGCACTACCGGGGTGGCCGGACCGGACGGCACCACTGGGGTGGCCGCACTCGCCGACCTGTCGGATCTGCCCGGCATCGGACGGCCCGTCACCGGCGCCTCGGTGTACTTGCTGGACGGCCACGGCGCGCCGGTCGCGGCCGGCGAGACCGGGGAGATCACCATCGGCGGCCGTGCCGTCGGCCGCGGGTACCGCGCGCTGCCCGGTCTGACCGCCCGGCGCTTCACCGCCGACCCGTTCGCGTCCGAGCCGGGCAACCGGATGTACCGCACCGGCGACCTCGGGAGACTGCGCCCCGACGGCACGATCGAGTTCCGGGGCCGTCTGGACGACCAGATCGAGATCCACGGGCAGCGGATGGAGCCCGCCGAGACGGAACGGGTACTCCTCACCCACCCCTCGGTCCACGGCGCCGTGGTGCTGCCCGCACCGGGCCCCGGCGGCACGGTGCGGCTGACCGCCCATGTGGCCACCGGGCACCCGGCACCGAGCGGGGAGAGCCTGCGCCAGTGGGCCCGGCTCCGGCTGCCCGCCTTCATGGTGCCGAGGACGGTCGTCCGCCACGACCGGCTGCCCCTCACCGCCACCGGAAAGCTCGACCGCGCCCTGCTGCGCCGGCTCGACCACGCCCCCCTGGAGGAGACGGCTGTGCCGAACACCCCGACCGCCCTGGCGAATGCCTCCCCCGACACGTACGGCACCCGGCACGCCGAGGAGGTCCTGACCCGGGTGGTGGCCGAACTGCTGGGCAGCGAACGGGTCCGGCCCGACGACAACTTCTTCGACCTGGGCGGGGATTCGGTGCTCGGTGTCCGGGTCGCGGCCCGCGCCGCCCGCTCAGGCGTCCACTTCACGCCACAGCAGTTGCTCCAGCACCACAGTCTGCGGGAGTTGGCGGCGGCGGCATCGGTCACCACGCCCACCACGCGGCCGGCCGACACCTCGGGCACCGGCTCCGGCCGAGCGGAGCCGGAGCCGGTGCCACTCACGCCGATCATGCGCACGTTCCTGGACCGTATGCCGCCGGGCGCACCGGACTTCGCGGACGCGCACCTGCTGGAGATCAGCGCGCGGGTCGGTGCCGAGGGCGTGCGGGCCGCGGTCGCGCATCTGCTGGCGCGGCACGAACCACTGCGCTACCACTTCCCCCGCAACACTCTGGGCTGGCGGATCGAGCGGGCCGAGCCGGGCGCCGTCGACGTGTACGACTCGCTGGTGCTGCCGCCGCTGGACCCGGCGGCCGAGCGCGCGTTCCTGACGGCCGACCTGGCGCGGCTCAAGGCGCTGGTCGACCTGGAGCGGGGGCCTGCCCTGCGCGTGCGCTACTACGACCGCGGGCACGGCCGCCCGGCCTGGGTCGTCCTGCTGATCCACCACTTCGTCTTCGACAACATGTCGACGGTCGTCCTCATCGACGAACTCGACACGCTCCTCGGCGAACTCGCCGCCGGCCGCCCGCTGCCGGCTCCCGTGCCGGTGCCGACTTGGCCCGCCTGGTCCCGGCACCTGACGCACATGGCGTCCTCCGACGAGCTGGCCGGTGAACTCGCCTACTGGACCAGTGTCCTGGAGAGCGGAGCCCGCTCGTACCCCGTCGGCGATCCCCCCTTCGGCGGACGGCCGGCGGGCGGTGCCGTGCAGCGCACGGTGGCGGCGGACCAGGTGGCCCCGGTGCTGCGCGGCGGCCCGGACGCGGAACCGGCCGCCATGACCGCGTTCGCCTGCGCCCTGGCCCGCCGGCACGGCACCCACACGGTCTCCGTGATGACGGAGGGCCGCGCCGAACCCAATGTCTTCCGCCCGGCCGGCCCCTCCCCCGCCATCGGCTGGTTCACCACCCTGCACCCGCTGACCCTCTCCGCCGACCCGGGCGCGGACGTCCTGGACGCTCTCGCGTCCGTCACGGACACCGTCCGCTCCGTCCCCAACGACGGTGTCGGCTACGGCATCCTGCGCCACCTGAGCCCCCGCTCCCCCGGCGTGGACCGGTTGCGCGCCCTGCCCGAGCCCGCGGTCCTGGTGATCCACGGCACCCACGACGGCTCCGGCTTCGACACCGGCGTACGGCTGCTGCGCGCCCGCCGCGACCTGACCTCCGGTGCCCCCCGACTGCTGCCGGGCGGCTTCCCCCTGGTCCTGACGTCGACCGTCACCGAGGGCGCGCTGCGGCTGGTCCTGCTCTACGACGACAGCCACACCGAGAAGGAGGCCGGCGCCCTCGCCGACGAGACCGTGCGCGCCTTCACGGAACTGGCGGGCTGAGGTGGCCGCCATCACCCTGCGCGCGGCCTCCTGGTATCTGCCGCCCACCGCCGTCGCCGTCGCGGACCTGCCGGAACTCGCCGGACTGCCGGCGGCCGAGCGGGAGGTGTGCGAGGCCCTGGGCATCGACGAGGTCCGCGCCGACGACGGCCTGAGCACCGTGGACCTGGCCCTGCGCGCCGCCCGGCAGACCCTCGCGGAGGCCGGCCTTGAGCCGGGAGACGTGGACGCGCTCGTGGTGGTGGAGCCCCGGGCGCCCGAGGCGTTCATCACCTCGGAAGTCACCAGGCTCCAGGCCCTGCTGGGCGCCGACCGGGCGCTGACGTTCTCCGTCGGCGGTCTCGGCTGCGCCTCCCTCACTCCGGCCCTGCTGACCGCGCGGGGCCTGCTGTACGGCGACCCCGACGTCCGTCACGTCCTGGTGGTCCACGGCAGCCGGCCGGCGGCCCCGCACCGCTACCGCCATCCGGTCACCGTGTACGGCGACTGCGGTCAGGCCCTGCTCGTCACCCGTGACGGCGGCCCGGTGCGCGTCACCGACATCCTGATGGAGAGCAGCGGCGCCTACTGGGACCTGTTCCGTGTCGACTTCCGCGACCGCCCCGAGCAGGCGTGGCGGGAGGTGTGCACGGACGTGCCCCGCTATTCGTTCACCCTGGCCATGGAGAGCCGGGTCCGGCTCCGCGCGCTGCGTGACCGGCTCCTCGACCGCAACGGCCTGCGCCCGCCCGACATCCGCCACCACGTCGGCCAGAACCTCTCCCTGGGGGCCTTCCGCTTCCACGAGGAGGCCCTGGGCGTCGCCCTCGACCCCGCCTGCCGCGACAACCTCCGCCGCTTCGGCCACCTGGGCGCCAACGACCCCCTCTTCAACCTCTACACCGCCCTGACCCGCGAGAACCCGGACCGTCCCGGCCCCTCCCTCGTCCTCAACATCAGCCCGGTGGCCTCCTGGAGCGCGCTGCTGGTGGAGAGCGGCACCGGCTCCGACGTCCGCTCGCACGCGTTGTGACCGGGGAGGGAGACGCGGTGCCGGGGCGGGTTTCGGAGACGTCGAACTGACCGTCGACCAGGCCGATCGTGTGATCGGGCAACCGATAGGGCGGCGGCAACCGGCCGGACCTTCACCCCTGCCACCACACTGACAGGCACCCCACCGCTTCCCCGAACGCCCTTCTGGAGTGCCGGATGTCCCTCGCTTCTTCGTCCCCCGGAGGGCCGGCCGACGCCGACACCTTCCCGGCCGTCTGCGACCACACCCACCTCTTCCCGGGCGCCCGCCCCCGCGTCCAGGGCCTGCCCGACCCGGCCGCCTTCGCAGCTGAACCCAGGCCGGTCGAGGTGGACCTGCGCTTCTCGGACGGGGTGATCACCAACGCCGAACTGCGCACGCCCGAGCCGGGCGCCGTCCTTCTCGGCGTCCCGGCCTACACGACCGCCGCGGGTACTCCCGTCGACGCACGCACGTGGCTGGTCCGCGAAGTCAGCCACGTGGACGACGAGGTCGAACTCCGCATCGGCGGCCTGGCCGTGAGCTGACATCCACGCCTCACCCTCCTACCAAGGGACGGTGTTGCCGTGCCGGTCGAGGAATTGCAGGCCGGGGGCGCCGGCCTGGGCTTCGAGGACGTCGGCGACGGCCGGGATGCTCTCCTCGGGCAGGAGGGGTGCGTCGGGGCCGCCGAGCCGGGTCCGGTTGTGGCCGGGGTCGATAAGCAGTTTGGTGTGGCCGTCGTCGGCATGACGGGTGGCGTAGCTGCGCATCAGCTGGTTCAGCGCGGCCTTGCTGGCCTTGTACAGCTCGTAGCCGTCCTCGGTGTTCAGCGTGATGCTGCCCTGCTCGGAGGACATCACCGCCACCGTCCCACCGGGGGCGACGAGCCCGCGCAGGGCTTCGAGCGTACGCAGCGGGCTCAACGCGTTGGTGATCATCACCTCGGTGAACATCTCGGTCGAGACCTCGGAGATCGGCAGGTTTCCCCGGTCCATCGCGGCGTTGACGAACAGCAGATCGAGCCGACGGCCGGCCAGTCGCTCGCGCAGCGCGGCCAGCTGACCAGAGCTGGTCATCTCCAGCGTTTCAACGGCCAGCCGCCCCTCCCGGGCATCGGCTCTCGCGCGCAGCTCACCGCCGTCCCCGCGTGCCGTGGCGATGACGTGCCAGCCACGGCGAGCCAGCTCGTCGGCGAGGACGAGCCCCAGCCCCCGAGAGGCTCCGATGACGAGGGCCTGGCGCGGCTGATGGTGAGGCGTGCCGGACATATGCGCTCCTTCGTGGCGAACAGACTTTCAGAGTAGACGCGACGTCGCGTCTAGGCAATACCCCGGACGGCTGCCGGGTAGGGTGTGCCGTATGTCCGGCGCCAGTTCACAGCCCCCCAGACCGCGCTCAGGCAACCGGCGCGACGAGGCCGCACGACTCGCCGTCCTGCACGCCGCGGACGACCTCCTCGCCGAGCACGGCTTCAGTGCGCTGACCATCGAGGCCATCGCCCGCCGCGCCGGCGTCGCCAAGCAGACGATCTACCGCTGGTGGCCCTCGAAGGTCGAGATCCTCCTCGACACGCTCATCGAGGACAGCCGCAAACGCCTTCCCGTCCCCGCCGACAACCCCACGGCCGACAGCATCCGCGGCTACGTGCACGACTTCGCGCGCTTCCTCGGCGACGATCCGGCCGGCAAGGTCCTGCTCGCGCTCATCGCCCAGGCGCAACACGACCCCGGCACCGCCGAGAGCTTCCACCAGCGCTACCTCGCCCCACGCCGCGACCAGGAACGCGACATGCTCGCGCACGGCGCCGAGGACGGCCAGATCTCCCCCCGGCTCGACCCCGACGCCACGATCGACGCCCTGCTCGGCCCGATCGTCTACCGCGCCCTGACGGGATCGAGCGTCCCCGGCAGCCTGGTGGACACCCTGGTGGACGACCTCCTCAGACCGCGCCCGAACTGACCTCCGGCACTTGACCGTTCCTATCCGAGGGCCGGGCGCGCCAGGGGCCCGACATGGTCGCACTTCCGCTGTTCTGCCGGCGGCAGAACACCCGCCGGACCCGGCTCGACGATCACTACAGTCCAGTCTCATGACGACGATCACGACGCGTACGGTCGAGTATCCGGCCGACGGTTTGACGATGATCGGGCACCTCGCGCTCCCGGTCGGCGCCGACCGCCGGCCCGCTGTGCTGCTCGGGCCAGAGGGCATGGGACTCAGCGACGTCGAGCGCCGCCGGGCCGATGCTCTCGCCGAACTGGGATATGCGGCGCTGGCCTTCGACCTTCACGGCGGGCGCTACTTGAGCGACCCCGAGGAGATGCTGGCCCGTTGCCTGCCGCTGCTCGCTGATCCCGACCGGATGCGGGGCATCGGCCACGCGGCGCTCGACGTGTTGCGCACCGAACCGCGGACCGACCCCGACCGGATCGCCGCCGTCGGCTACGGCACCGGGGGCGCCATCGCGCTGGAACTCGGGCGCGACGGCGTCAGCCTGCGCGCGATCGGGACAGTCAACGCACTGACCACGGGCCGACCGGGCGAGACGGCGCGCATCCGCTGCCCGGTGTGGGCCGGGGTCGGATCGGAAGACCCGATCATGCCGCCCGCGCAACGGAACGCCTTCACCGCCGAGATGCAGGCCGCGGGCGTCGACTGGCGCCTCGTGGTCTACGGCGGCGCCTTGCACGCCTTCCACCACCCGCCGGTCGGCCACCCCGTGGTACCCGGCGTCGGCTACCACCCACGGCACGCGCGGCGAGCCTGGCGCGACGTCGTCGACCTGCTCGCCGAGTGCCTGCCCGTGACGGAGGATCTGGAGGCATGGCCCCGGTGACCATGGCGGCGCCAGGCACTGACAGTCCCCTCCCTTCACGTCCACGCAGGTGCCGTCGCCTCGGCGAGATCGATGCCGGCTGCCACGCCCCGCACGCCCACGCCCCCGTAGGGACACCCGGCGAGCCGGTTCAGGAGTCGTCGCCCCGGCCACGGACCAGGGTGCGGGTGGCGCGGGCGGCGACCTGGGGGTCGCGTAGGCCCTGGTAGACGGGCGGGATGGCGCGGTCGACGCCGAGCAGGGTGTACATGGCCAGCATCGCGGCGTGGACCGAGTACTCCACGGTGAAGACGACGTCGTCGGGCATCTCGACGAACTGGCCGGCGAAGGCGAAGTTGCGGGCGCCTTCCGGGACGACCTCGGGCCGGTCCCCGGGGGCCCGGCAGGCGAAGAGGGCCGAGGCGTACGGCATCATCACCGTGGTGACGTCCGTGGTCTCCAGGACGTGGTCGAGGAGGTCGTCGAAGCCGAGCTGGCGCACGAGTTCGGTGAGGATCTCCCTGCCCGTCGCCTCCGCCATGGGCTTGCGGACGTAGTCGCCCGGGCGGTCGATCTCGAAGCCGTAGCCCCACAGGGTGTACGTGTTCTCGGGCATGTCCGGGAAGTGCGGCTGGTAGGGGACCACGATGGAGAGGTGCCAGCCGGACTCGACCCAGGTCATCAGCGCGCCCGTGCCCGGTTCGTTGCCGGTGTGGGCGGTGATGCGCTTCAGCAGGGCATCGTCGCGCAGGGTGAGGGTGAACGACTCCCATTTGTGCTCGTCGACGTTGCCGTAGAAGGACATGGGCCGTCCGAAGTCGTCGGCCTTGCGGGCGATGGTCTCCCACAGGGACCAGCCCTGGTCGCGGCGGTCGCGGACGAGTTCCGGCACGGTGTCGTTCCCGCCGTAGGTGGAGTCGGCGGTGATGGAGCCCAGGGTGAGCAGGGCGAAGTCCGCCGGGCCGAGGTCGATGTGGCCGGTGCCGTCGGTGTCCTGGATGTGCAGGCGGGTGGCGCGGCGGCCGGTGGCGGGGGTGCCGCTGAAGTCGACGTCCAGGACCCGGGTGCCGAAGCGCACGTCGACCCCCTGCGCGACCAGCCAGCGCTGGAGCGGTACGACCATGGAGTCGTACTGGTTGTAGACGGTGCGGCGCACCCCGGACAGGGTGTGGATGCGGGGAAACTCCTGGACGAACCGCAGGAAGTAGCGGCGCAGTTCGGCCGCCGAGTGCCAGCGCTGGAAGGCGAAGGTGGTGCGCCACATCTGCCAGAAGTTGGTGGTGAAGAAGTGCGGGCCGAACACCTCGTCGATCCGCTTGCTGCCGAGCAGCTTCTCCGGGGTGCCCATGAGGCGGGTCAGCTCGCCGCGGTCCCGGACGGAGAAGCCGAAGTCCGAGGCGTCGAGGACGCGGTGCCGGCCGTCGATGAGGCGCGCCTTGGCGTGTGTCCCGACCTTCTCGTTGAACGCCCGGATCTCGTCCGTGACGCTGGTGTCCGGGTCGTCCCGGGACGGGATGGAGCTGAAGAGGTCCCACACGCAGTGATACGCCTCCTCCTCCAGCATGCGTCCGCCGCGGGTCACGTAGGCGTCGCGGTGGGCCGGGGACCTGGCGCCGTCCAGGGAGCCGCCCTCGATGTCCAGCTCTTCGAGGATGTGGATCCGCTCGCCCGGCAGGCCGGCATCGCGGATGGCGAAGGCCGCCGCCGCCATGCCGGCGATTCCGCCGCCGACGATCCACAGCTGCCGGTTGTCGTCACTCATTGTCAGCACCTTCGTTTCGGACTGGGCTCCGTTCCGAACGTAGTGCCGCAGCGCCTCTTCCTCGCCCCATCCCGACGAGCGCGGGACCTTCGGCCCCCGGTGGCGGGCGGATCAGAGCCGTTCGGCCCCCGGTGACGGCCTCACGGCGGCCGCGAGCGAGCAGTGCCGGCCGAGCGTCGAGTGGCGCCTCGCGCTCACCGTCCGCGCCGGCGATCCGGTCATCTCGTCGTGACCGCCGGTAGCCGGATGAGGGTGTGGTCCGGTCGGGGGATCTCGCCGAAGTCGTCGTCGGCCGGTTCGACAGGGAGGCTGTGGATCACGGCCTGCAGACGCGGGGGGAGGGAGGGGCGGCGGCCCTGCCAGCAGAGGCTGATCAGGTCGCGGCGGACGCTGTCGGGGAGCAGGGCGGCCCGCTGGGGTGCCGCGTGGGAGGGCCGGGCCGGTTTGCGGGAGCGGGCGCGCAGTTGGGAGTGCCAGTAGGCGGCGGTGCGGTGTTCGGAGCGCTGCTGGTGCAGGAGGGCCAGGCAGAACGCGGCGGTACGGCTTCCGGCGCCGGCGGCGAACTCGAACCAGAACTGCGCGGGGTCGGCGTAGCCGGCAAGGTGGAGGAGGGCGGCGAAGACGAGGGCGCCCTCGGGCTCGATGGGGTCGGAGTCGAGCAGCCGGCTGAGACTGAGGTGGGCCTGGGGGGCGTCCACGATGAGGCTGACGGCGAGGTCGAGATCGTGCGCGGCCTGTTCGTGCACGGTCGGGTACGGAAGGGGGAGGCGGGAAGCGACGGGCTGCTCGGCGGCGGTGCCGACGCGATGCAGGGCGGTGCCGGTGTCGTAGTCCTGGTAGGTGTCGGTGAGGGCTTCGGCGGCGGCCAGGGCGGTGGCGATGTCGGCGACGGGTTCGTGGTCGGTACGGGCCACTAGTTCTCCCCCTCCTTGTCGTCCTTGTAGGGGATGTGCAGTTGCTTGGCGAGCGAGCGCCGGGCATGGCGGATGTGGGAGCGGACCGTGGCGCCGTCGATGCCGAGGTACTCGGCGACCTCCGCCTCGCCCATGCCGAGCAGGAAGCGGAGCAGGATGACGTCGTACTGCCGCTCGGGAAGGGCGGAGATGGCGGCGTAGAGGCCGATCTCCTGGGAGATGACGCGCAGTTCGTCGCGCATCTCGTGCATGAGCAGCTTCTGTACGGCGGTGAGGTAGGCGGCGTCGCCGACCTGCGGCTCCAGGCGGCGTTCGGCGAGCCAGCGGTGCACTTCCTCCTTCAGGACCTGCCAGGCGTACTGCGGCACGGACTCCTGGAGCAGGGCGTGCGGCCAGGTCTTCTTCAGGCGGACGCAGGCGGCGTCGACGACGGCCTCGGCGCTCGAACGGCTGCCGACCTGGATGTGGGCGAAACGCATCCAGAGTTTGCGGTGGTAGTCGTGGAAGGCCTCGAAGGTCAACGCCAGCCGCCCGGACCGGGCGCGCGGTAACGCGGCATGATGCCGGTGGAAGTCGTCCAGGGGTGGGAGCACCGGGCCTCACCCTCGCCGGCGACGGTGTCGGACCGGGCCGCGGAGACGGGGAACGCCCCGCTGGTGGTGTATTCCGGCGCGCACGGCGGCGAGGGGTCGGGGGCCGGTCACCCTGGTGACCAGTTCGATGTCCACGAGCGTCCTGTTCGGCTGTGCACCGCACCGCATCAGGTCGAGGCGACGTCGGTGTGGGAAATACGCTTTCCCGTTCATCAGCCAACCGGATCAACGGCCGTCTTGTGCAAGGTGCTCGCGGGATTTCTTCACTGACGGCCAGGGCATGGCTACCCATCCGTATCCCAGGCGATGCCTTCGAACAGGTTTGTCAGCGTTGGTCCTTGCGCGACGCCGTGCGCAACGCTGGCCGATCTTCCGGTTGTCCCGGCGGCTTCGGGGGGAGGAAGCTCAGCATGGCGGACAGGGGTGGCGCACCCTGGCGTACCGTCGCGAAGACAGCATCCACGCCGAACTTGGGGGACGGGCATGGACGACAGCAGCACCGTGCGAGACGGCGGCGACGTGGTCGATCTCCAGCTGGACCGGCCGCACTCGGCCCGTATGTACGACTACTACCTCGGCGGGATCACCAACTTCCCCGCCGACCGGGAAGCGGCGGCCCGGGCCATCGCCGCCTTCCCCGCCGCCCTCATCGCCGCCCGCAGCAACCGCGCCTTCATGCGCCGCTCCACGCGCCACGTCGCCCGCCTGGGCATCGAGCAGTTCTGGGACATCGGCACCGGCATCCCGACCTCGCCCAACCTGCACGAGGTCGCCCAGGGCGTCACCCGCCGGGCCCGCGTCGTGTACACCGACAACGACCCGATCGTCCTCACCCACGCCCGGGCCCTGCTGCACAGCCACCCCGACGGCGCCACCGCCTACATGCAGGGCGATGTCACCGATCCCGACGCCCTGCTCGCCCATCCCACGCTGCGCTCCACGCTCGACTTCGAGCGGCCCATCGCGCTCAGCCTGAACGCCCTGCTGCACTTCGTGAGCGACGAGCAGGACGACGCCCACGGCATCGTCAAGGTCCTCAAGGACGCCCTGCCCTCCGGCAGCGCCCTCGTCATCAGCCACGCCACGCCCGACTTCGACCCCGAGGCCATCGCGCGACTCGCCGCCACCTACCGGCAGGCCGGCACCCCCGTACAGGCCCGCACCCGGGACGAGATGGCGCGGCTCTTCGACGGCTGGCAGTTGCTCGATCCGGGCGTCCAGCCCATCCTGCGCTGGCACCCGGACCCCGAGGAGGCGCACCTCACCTTCACGGACGCCGAGGCGGCCTGCTACGGCGCCGTCGCCCGCAAGCCCTGAGCCCCGCACCCAGGGAGTTCACGCGCCGTCGGCATCCGGACCGCCGGTGCGGGCGCGCAGCCGGCGCAGCATGCGGGCGTCCTGGAAGCCGACGGCGCGGGCGGCGCTGTCGACGGTGGTTCCGTGGCTGATGAGGTGTTCGGCCCGTTCGAGCCGCAGCGTCTGCTGGTAGCGCAGCGGGGTGAGGCCGCCGGTGGCCCGGGTGAAGAGGCGGGTCAGGGTGCGTTCGCTGACGCCGACGGCCGCCGCCAGCGCGGGCAGCGGCCATGGCCGGTCGAAGCGGGTGTCGAGCAGGTCCTGGGCGCGGTGCACGATGTCGTCGAGGTGGGACCGGTACCGGAGCATCGCACTGGCCTGCGGTTCGTGGCCGTTGCGCCGCGCGTAGACGACCATGTCCCGGGCGACCTGGGCGGCGACGGCCGGGCCGTGGCGGGTGGCGATCAGGTGCAGGGCGAGGTCGATGCCGCTGGCGATGCCGGCCGACGTGACGACCCGGTCGTCCGCGGTGTAGAGGACGTCGCGGACGACGGTCGCCCGGGGGTAGCGCCGCGCCAGCTCGTGCTGCACGTCGTGATGGGTGGTGCAGCGCCGGCCGTCCAGGAGTCCCGCCCGGCCGAGGGCCTCGGCTCCGGCGCAGACGCTGGCGACGGTGCCGCCCCGCGCGTGGTGGTCCCGCAGGGCCCGCAGGCTGCCGGCACCGAGGACCGGGCTGTCGGCGAGGGCGGCCGTCCGCCAGCCCGGCACCACGATCAGGTCATCCGGGCCGAGCTGGGGCCAGGCGAGGCCGGCCAGCAGGGGCACGCCCTGCGCGGTGGGGACCTGCTCCTGCTCGGCGACATAGCCGAGGGTGTAGGGATGCCCGAGGCCGGACGCCGTGGAGAAGGCCTGCGCGGGGCCGGCCAGGTCCAGCAGGTGCAGACCGGGGACCAGGAGGAAGACGACGTGGTTCACGATCCGGTCATCATGCCTGACGTCCGTGCGCGGTCTCCAGTTCGGCGACGGTGGCGATGGTGGCGAAGCGCCCGGCGAGGGCGTACTCGGTACGCCGGATGACCTCCCGCGCGCTGAGCGTGCGGGGGTCGGCCAGCAGCTCGGCGACGCTCTGCCCGGCGGGGGCGTCCCGGTGCGGGAGCGGATGGGTCGCCGTGGCGTCGACGGCGAGGGTGACCCGGTAGCCGAGGTCGGCGGCGAGGCGGGTGGTCGTCTCCACGCACTGCTCGGTGCGGATACCGCACACGGTCAGCTCACCGATGCCGCGCTCGGTGAGGAGCTGCTGGAGATTGGTGGTGGTGAAGGCGTTGTGGGACGTCTTGCGGACCAGCGGCTCCCCCTCCTCGCGGCGCAGCCCCTCCATCAGCCGGACATGGCCGAGGGCGGGATCGAACACGCCGCCGCTGCCCGGTTCCTCGTGCAGGACCCACACCACGAGATCCCCGGCGTCGCGGGCGACCCGGACCAGGCGGCTCACCTGGTCGGCGATCTTCGGCTCGGAGACGACCGGCCACAGCGGCTGGGCGCGGAAGGACTCCTGGACATCGATGACGATCAAGGCTCGGTTCATGCCTCCATCCTGCTCGGGACGGGTAAGGCGCCGGCAGACCTCATCGGGTCCGGAGGCGGACCGATCCGGTCATGGACCACTGCCCGACGGAATGTTCCGTGCCAGCGAGAGGTTGCCGGTGCATGACGAACGACCAGCGGGACATCACCAACCCGGCCGACCTCCACGATCCGACGCCGTTCGGCTACAGCCACGCGGTGTCGGCACCCGGCCAACTCGTCTTCATCGGCGGCCAGTACGCCTCGGACGCCGACGGCGCTCCGGTACCGGGTGACTTCGCGGCCCAGGTGGACCTGGCCTTCGACCGGCTGCGCTCGGCGCTCGCCGGAGCCGGTCTCGGCTACGGACACGTGGTCCGCCTCGGCACCTTCGTCGTCGATCACGACCTCGACAAGCTGGCGGTGCTGGGCAAGGCACTGCACGCCCGTTTCGGTGACCGGCTGCCGGCCCAGACACTGAGCGGGGTGGCCTCGCTCGCCCTCCCGGGGATGCTGTTCGAGGTGGACGCGGTGGCGATACGGCCGTGACGGCGTGACCGTGGCCGGTACCCGGCGGCCCCGCCCTACGGCTGTCAGGGCTGTCCGGCGGGTTGCGGGGCCGACCGCCACACCTCCCGTACCCGGTCCCGCAGCCACTGGTGGCCCGGGTCGGCGTCGTCGCGTGGGTGCCAGGCCATGGCGACCTCGACGGGTGGCAGGGGAACCGGGACTTCGAAGGTACGCAGGCCCAGAGCGGCCGGGTAGTGTTCGGCCACCCCGACGGGGGTGAGGCAGACCAGATCGGTCTCCCGGCACAGGAACAGCGCGGCGGTGTAGCCGGGCAGTGTCGCCACCACGCGCCGCCGCAGGCCGAGTTCGGCCAGACTCTCGTCCACCGGGCCGTGCACCCGGCCCCGCCGGGACACGCCGATGTGATCGGCGGCGGCGAACGCGCGTGCCGCGGCGCGCTTGCCCTTCCGGACCGCGTCCAGCAGCGGATGGCCGGGCCGGACCACACCCAGGAACCTTGTTCCGCCGAGGTGTTCGACCAGGATCTCCGGCTCCGGTCGGGTGATCACCCCGATCTCCAGGTCCAGCCGGCCGTCCCGCAGCGCCGGGGTCTCCTCCGACGTCTCCGGCAGAAAACGCAGCACGACACCGGGCGCCTGACGCGAGACGGCCCCGATCAGCCGGGCGGCGAAAGCGGTGAGGACCATCTCGTTGGCCTGGAGGGTGAACCGCCGGGTGAGCCGGGCGGGATCGGCGGCCGGCTGCGGTGCCAGGACCGCCTGGGCCTGCTCCACCAACGCGCGTACACGCGGGCGCAGTTCGAGGGCGTACGGAGTGGGGACCAGGCCGCGTCCGGCCCGCACCAGGACGGGGTCGCCCAGGACCGCCCGGATCCGGCCGAGCGTCCGGCTCACGGCGGGCGCGGAGAGCCGCAGCCGCTCGGCGGCGCCGGTGACGCTCTCCTCCTCCAGCAGGGCGTCCAGCGCGACCAGCAGATTCAGGTCGAGCGAGCCGGGAGTGGGCGGTTCGGCGGGAGGGCGGACGGCCGATGTCACGGTGTGACTCCGATCACTGGACAGCCGGCCGGGTTCCGCCCCCGCCAGCTCGTTTGCGTCTGACGCACGCCATCCTTGCGCACCTTGCACTGGAGTCAATCGACGGTCGTCGCCAGGCTTGCGGTCATGACCAACACACCTGACACAGCCCGTTCTTCCGCCGCAACCGCCGTCGCAGCCGCCGCGGAGGCCCGTTCGCCGAGGACCGGGGACGTCCTCGCGGTGGTGAGCCAGGGCAGTTCCTCCGTCACCTTCTTCGACGCCGTCGGCCACGGCACGCTCGGCGTGCTCCAACTCCCCAGCCAGCCGCACGAGCTGTGCTACGACCCGGCCAGGCGCCTGCTCTACGCCAGCATCACCTATCGGTCCGGCTACTACCACGCGAACGCCGGCCGGGCCCGGGAGCTGGTGGTCATCGACCCGGACGCCCGCCGGATCGTGGACACGGTGGACCTCGCCCCGGACCACGCGCCGCACGACATCCGCATGGATCCGGTACGCGACCTGATCTGGGTCAGCGTCGAGGCCACCGATGAGGAGACGGGCGGCCTGGTCGCCCTGGACGCCACCACGCGCGAGCGGGTACGGCGGGTCCCGGTGCACGCGCCCGGGCCCCACTGGTTCGCGCTCACCCCGGACGGCCGCCGGGCCTACTCCGCCAACAAGGAGGCGCCCTTCGTCTCCGTCGTGGATCTGGAGACCGGCGAACTCCTGGACCGGATCGCGGTCCCGGGCAGTGAGGGCATCGACATCTCGCCCGACGGCCGGTACGTGTACGTCGCCGCGCCCAAGGGGGATTACCACCCGGGGACGGTGCCCGGAGCGGGCGTCCGGATCATCGACACGGCGACCGGCCACACCGTGCGGACGCTCGGCACCCAGAACGTGGTCTTCCCCGTCCACACCACGTCCCAGGGCATGCTGCTGGCGGGCGAACTCCGGGTCACCGCCGGGTCCGACGGAGCCTCCCTCGGTGGCCAGCAGGGTGGCGTGCTCCACCTCCACGACCCGGAAGGGGAGCCGCTCGGCCGACTCCCGGTCGGCGCCTTCCCCCTCACCATCACCTCGTCACCGGACGGCCGGCTCGGCTATGTGGCCGCCATCCTGGACAGCACGGTGACCGTCGTCGACCTGGTGGAGGCCAGGGTGGTCACCACTCTGACGGTCGAGCACGAGGGCGAGTCGGGCGCCCACGGCCTGGCGTACGTGCCGGCACCGTGACCGAGCCCCGGGTGTGCCGTCCGGGAGACCGGTGACGCACGCGCCGGGTGCGCCTCCGGGGCCGGCGGTCAAGGAGCCGTACGGCAGGGTCAGTCGCGGATGACGTTCGCGGTCAGCACACGGAGCAGGTGCTTGACCGTGGCGTCCTGCTCGACGGTCAGTCCCATGGCGTCACCGATGGCCGACGGGACCGTCCGGGCCCTGTCGCGGAGATCCGCGCCGGCCGGGGTGAGGCGGACGACGACGGAGCGCTCGTCGTCGGTGCGCCGCCGGCGCTCGATCAGTCCGCCGGCCTCCAGGCGCTTGAGCAGCGGGGAGAGCGTGCTGGACTCCAGCTGGAGTGCGGAGCCCAGCTCCCGGACCGAGACCGCGTCCTGCTCCCACAGCGCCAGCATGACGAGGTACTGCGGGTAGGTGAGTCCCAGCTCCTCCAGCAGCGGCCGGTACCGGGCGATGACCGAGCGCGAGGCGGCGTAGAGGGCGAAGCAGAGCTGGTCCTGGAGCAGGAGAGAGCCCTGTTCTGCGGCGCGGTGCGCGTCCGGGTCCATGACTTCGGTCCAAACGTCGGGAAGTAACCGTTGTGACCCTACCAGTCTCAGCGCCCTCGACTAAGTCGCTACCGATTCAGTTGTGCACGACTTAATCGCACAGTACTGTTGCCCTCGTTCCGCCGGACGGCCTCCCCGGCCGCCGTCACGTCCCTGAGCGAGGAGCACCCCATGTCCGAGTCCACCGTCCGCCCCGTACTGGAGCCGGCCGCCGCCGCCTTCGCCGAGGCCACCGCGAACCCGCCGTACCTCTTCGACCTCGGCCCGGCCGAGGGCCGCAAGGCCGTCGACGAGGTGCAGTCCGGGGAGATCGACAAGCCGCGGATTACCGAGGAGTGGGTCACCGTCCAGGGCGGACCCACCGGATCGGTCAGAGCCCGCGTCGTGCGGCCGGCCGGCGCCGAGGGGACGCTGCCGGTGATCCTCTACATCCACGGCGCCGGCTGGGTGTTCGGCAACGCCCACACCCACGACCGCCTGGTGCGCGAACTGGCCGCCGGCTCCCGGGCGGCCGTGGTCTTCCCCGAGTACGACCTGTCTCCGGAAGCCCGCTACCCGGTCGCGATCGAGCAGAACTACGCCGTCGCCCGGTGGATCGTCCGCGAGGGCGCGGCCCACGGCCTGGACGCGGCCCGGATCGCGGTGGCCGGCGACTCCGTCGGCGGCAACATGTCCGCCGCGCTGACCCTGATGGCCAAGGAACGCGGCGACGTCCCGCTGGTCCAGCAGGTGCTGTTCTACCCCGTGACCGACGCGGCCTTCGACACCGGCTCCTACCACCAGTTCGCGGAAGGGTACTTCCTGCGCCGCGACGCCATGCGGTGGTTCTGGGACCAGTACACCACCGACGAGGGCGCGCGAGCCGAGATCACCGCCTCACCGCTGCGCGCCACCACCGACCAACTGCGGGGCCTGCCCCCGGCCTTGGTGATCACCGCCGAGGCCGACGTGCTGCGCGACGAGGGCGAGGCCTACGCCGCCAAGCTGCGGCAGGCCGGCGTCCCGGTCACGGCCGTGCGCTACCAGGGCGTCATCCACGACTTCGTCATGCTCAACGCCCTGCGGGACACCCATGCCGCGGAAGCCGCCATCGGCCAGGCCGTCGCCATCCTGCGCACGGCCCTCGGCACCGTGTGACCCGGCCGTCCCCTCCGTGAGGCGCAGGCGGGCCGCGACGCGCTTGCCGACCGGAGCGGGGCGGGCTTCGAGGCTGTGGGCGACGGCCTTGACGGTCTCCGGGCCATGCCGCCCGATCCGGTCCGCGTCGGCGGCCCCAACCTCCTCCGGCACCGTTTCGGGCGCGGTGCTCGGTGTGCCAGTATCGTGCGCGTGGCCGAGGAAGCGAAGGCGGGGGCCGGAGGGGCCGCGGTGCCCGGTCCGCTGTCGGTAACCTCGGCCATGAGGGGTGACATCCGTGTCCTGACCGTGAGCGGTGAGATCGACCGTGACACCGGCGGGACGCTCCGGGAGGCCCTGGACGCCTCCACGACCACTCACCCGCGCGTGGTGGCGGACTTCCAGCGGGTCTCGTTCATGGACTCCAGCGGCATCAGCATCCTCCTGACCGCTCACCGTGCCCTCACCGCGGCGGGCGGCTGGCTGCGGCTGGCCGCGCCCTCGGAGTTCATCTGGCGGACGGTACGGATCGTCGGCCTCGACACGGTCGTCGACTGCTTTCCCACCCTGGGCGAGGCCCTCGACCGCTGAGGCCGGCCGGCTGTTCTCAGGCCAGGTCGAGCAGCTGCTCGTAGAAGCCGCCGAAGCCCCGCGCCCGGTCCACCAGGTGGAGTTCGAGGATCCAGTGGCAGGTGCGCCCGGTGCGGTCCGTGCGGCGCAGCGGGGTGGTGTTCTCCGGCGTGATGTAGGACTCCGCCTTCGCGCCGTCGTTGACCTCGTGGGGGAACTCGCCGACGAGGTGGCCCGCGTGCCAGATGCCGATCTCCCAGCCGGCGTCGCGCGCCAGACGGTCCACCTCCGCGTGGAGCTGCCGGCCCGTGATGGCGGGGTCGGCGGCGAAGGCGGCCCGGCCCGCGGCGAAGATCCGGGGCAGGTCGTCGCGCAGCCGGTGCTTGAGCGGGTCGTCGCCGAAGACGTAGGTGCGGCCGAAGTCCGCCTCGTACTCCTCGAAGATCGGGCCGAAGTCCGCGAACGCGATGTCGTCCTCGCCGATGGTGCGGTCCGGCGGGTTCTCCCGGTACGGGAGCAGGGTGTTGGGGCCCGAGCGGATGATGCGCTTGTGCCAGTGCTTGGTGGTGCCGAACATCTCGTTGGCCAGATCGCGGATACGGTCGCTGACCTCGCGCTCGCCCGCGCCGGGTGCCACCAGGCCGCGTGCGGCGACCTCGTCGAAGAGGGCGATCGCCTTCTCCTGTGCCGCGACGAGTCCGGCGGCCCGGCTGCCGTCGTCAGGCCTCGCGCGGCCGTCCCCGAGCGTCATCGCGTTCCCCCGTCTGTCTCTGCCGACGTGACCTGGCACATCCTCGCATATGCCAGGCTTCGCCCGGGAAAAGGCCGCACGTACGGCCGGGGCGGGCCCGGGCGTGCCCCCGGATCAGGGGCCGGTGTCGTCGAGGATCTGCACGTGGTCCGCGATGCCGACGACCACGACCCGGGTGCCCGGCTCCAAGGGACGCCAGCGGTGCGGGAGTTCGGCGGCGCAGTAGAGGGTGTCGCCGCGCCGGAGGAGATGCCGGGCGCCGTCCGCCTCGACCTCGGCCGAGCCGTCCGCCACGTAGAGGACCTCGTCGCCTCGGTGGCGGTACTCCCGGCCCCAGTCGTGGTCGCCGGTGAACTCCAGGGCGTGCAGCCGCTGCCGGCCACGGACCAGGGGCCGTACGCCGCCCCGCGTGGCCGGCTCGGTGTCGCCGCGCACGACGTCCACGGGGCGGGGCGCCTGGGCCGAGGCCAGCAGTTGGACGGCGGTGGTGTCCAGGGCGTCGGCGATGCGCTGGAGCGAACTCATGCTGGGGCGCGAGCGGCCGTTCTCGACCTGGCTGAGGAAGGGGACGGAGACCCCGGCGCGGCGGGCCACCTCCGCGAGGGTCAGCTCCAGGGCGCGGCGCCTGCGCCGGATGCCGGGTCCCACCCGCGGTGTGTCGTCGCCGCCGGCCCCTGTGCCGGCGCTGCTGCCGCCCTTGCCGCCGTTCATGAACTTGTAACGCCCTTCCGCCGCCGAGCCCGTTCCCGAGCACCCTATGCCGTGGTTAACTCCTTCACCGCTGCTTAAGAAAGTTAAGTAAAGGGGGCCTCCATGGCTCGTGTGGACCAGAACCAGCGGCGCCGCCGCGGGACCGGCCTGATCGCCCTGGACGAGGACGCCTCGTACGGCGGCTACACCTTGTTCGCGCCGCTGACCGGCGGCGGCGCCGTCTACCTGATCGATCTGCGCGGTGCGGTCGTCCACCGGTGGGACCTGCCGCACCGGCCCGGCCGGCACGCCCGGATCCTCCCGAACGGCAACCTCGCCCACAACGGCGTCCTGCCCGGCGAGCCGGCCCTGTTCCCGATGTGGCACAAGTACCGCGGCGGCCTGATGCGGGAGATCGCCCCGGACGGGACGGTCCTGCGCGAGCACCGCGACCCGCTGCAGCACCACGACGCCCATCACTACGGCGACGGCCGGCTGCTGTACACCGCCCTGGAACCGCTCACCGGTGCGGCGGCCGCGGCCGTGCGGGGCGGTGTGCCCGGCTCCGAGGCGGACGGCGGAACCGTCTGGGCGGACACGATCGTGGAGGTCGACGCCGACGGGAACCGCACCTGGGAGTGGAGGGTCTCCGAGCGCCTCGACCGGGACGCCTTCCCGCTCCACCCCGACTACGCCCGCGAGCACTACCCGCTGATCAACAGCGTGCTGCCGCTCGCCGACGGGAACGTCCTCGCCAGCTTCCGCTCGGTCTCCGCGGTCGTCGTCATCGAGCGCGCCACCGGCGACATCGTGTGGCGCTCCGAGCCGGGCGTGGTCTCACAGCAGCACTGCCCGACCGAGCTGCCGAACGGCGACTTCCTCGTCTTCGACAACGGCGTCTTCCGGCCGGGGTCGGACGTGCCGTTCAGCCGGGTCGTCGAGATCGGGCGCGCGAGCGGCGAGGTCGTGTGGGAGTACCAGGACCCGGCGCGCGAGTCGTTCTTCGCGCCGTTCATGGGCAGCGCCCAGCGCCTCCCGAACGGCAACACCCTGGTCACCGACTCCCCCGCCGGCCGCCTCTTCGAGGTGACCCGGGACGGCTACCTGTGCTGGGAGTACGTGGTCCCGTACTTCGGCGGCTACCAGGAGAGCGACGTACGGCGGCTGTTCCCGTCCGAACCCAACGCGGTCTTCCGCTCCTACCGCTACTCCGCGGCCGAACTGCCGTGGCTGAACCGGTGACCGCCACGACGGCGCCGGCCGTGGAACCGGTCGACGAGTGGCTGCCGCTCCGGCGTCTCGCGCCGCTCGCCTGCCAGCACCTGCTGGCCGGTGTGGCCGCGCCCGTGTCCTCGGCCATCCTCGTCGCCACGACCCTGAAGCTGTCGGCCGGGCAGACCGCGTCCCTGCTCAGCGCGACGCTGGTGCTGTGCGGGGTGGGCGCGCTGGCCCAGTCCGTGGGGGTGCGTGCCCTGCGCGTCGGCGCCCGGCTGCCCTTCCTGATGCTGCCGGGCGGCGCCGCGGTGGCGATCTTCCTCCAGATCGCGCGGGAGTACGGCCCGGCGACCGCGTCCGGCTCGGTGCTGCTCGCCGCCGCGTTCCTGCTCTGTGTGCTGCCCTTCTACGGGCGCCTGATACGGCTCTTCCCGCCGCTGGTGATGAGCACGGCCGTGGTCCTCATCGGCATCAACATGATCAAGGTGACCGCGCCGATGGTCGCCTCGGGGCCGGCCCTCGGCTTCGCGACGCTCGCCGTCATCGCCCTCTTCTTCCTCGTCCTGCGCGGTGTGTGGCGGCAGTTGGCGGTGTTGCTCGGCCTGGCCGGCGGGACGCTGGTCGCGGTGCTCACCGGCACCGAGCCGCACATGGCGCACGGCGGTGCGTTCGCGCTGCCCGACCCCTTCCCGTACGGGCCGCCGCACTTCGACCTGCTCGCCTCCGTACCGCTGCTGGTCTTCGCGCTCGCCTCGCTCGCCGAGGCCACCGGGCAGACCGTCCTCAACAGCGAGGCCGTCGGCCGCCCGGCGGACCCGGGCCGCGACGTCCCGCGCATCGCGCGCGCCGACGCCCTCGTCTCGCTCGGCTCCGGGATCTTCGGTACGTCGCTGATGGTGACCAGCGCCGAGAACATCGGCATCGTCCAACTCACGCACGTACGCAGCCGGTTCGTGACGGCGGCGGCCGGGGTGCTGCTGATCGTGTGCGGGCTGTTCACGCCGCTGACCCGGGCGCTCGCGGCGATCCCGGAGCCGGTGGTGGGCGCCGCGGGGCTGGTGGTCTACGCGGTGATCGCGGTCATGGGCTTCGGCATGCTCTCCCGCGCCGACCTGGCCCACGGCAGTGACGGCATCGTCGTGGCCCTCGCCCTGGTCGTGGGTTTGCTGCCGATCGTGGCGCCCGAGATGTACGCGGGTCTGCCGTCCTGGGCCCGCATCCTGTTCGGCAGCGGAGTCGCGGCCGGCGCGATCGCCGCGGTGGTGCTCAGCGCGGTGTTCCGGCTGCTGGGGCCCGACCGGGCGCCGACCGCCACCCGGCCGCGGCCCCGGCAGGACGGCATCCCGGCACCGGAGGCTCCCGGCACTCCCCCGCCGGTCAGGTAGCGGAGGTCTCCGGTGCCGTCTCGGCGGTCGCCGTGGCGCGGCCGTGTTCGGTGGCGGCGAAGGCCCGGTTGACGAGCGGGCGGGCCGCCTTCGACTGGAGTGCGCGCATCACGAGCGCGTTGACCCGGATTCCGAGCGCCGTCTTCGGAGCCATGGAGGCGACGCGGCCGGGCGGGAGCTGCTGCGCCGAGGCGGCCCTTGGGCGCATCGCCCGCTCGAAGTCCGCCAGGGCGGCGGGCAGCCGGCCGGTGTCGTCGGGGGCCCCGGCCGCGCGCAGCGCGGTCGCCAGTTCGGCGGCGCCGCGCAGGGCCAGGGCCGTGCCCAGACCGCTGAGCGGGCTCGCGCACCACGCGCTGTCGCCGAGCAGCACCACCCGGCCGTCGGACCACCGCGGCACGTGGATCTGGTCGAAGGTGTCCAGGGCGAAGTCGGGGGCCTGCCGGGCGGCGGCCAGGAATTCGGCGGCCCGCCAGCCGACATCGGCGAACGTGCGCTCCAGCAGGGCGAACCGGGCCTCCCGGTCCCCGCGCGGGGGCAGGGTGTCGGCGGCGAAGGTCAGGCCGATCTCCTGCTGCCCCGGGTGTCCGGGACGGGCTTCCACGCTCCGGCGGCCGGGGGCGTTGTGCGTCAGGAACCAGCCGTCCACCCGTGGCGTTCCGGGCTGTTCGGTGAGCGTGAACCAGGCGTGCGCCAGGCCGAGGGGCTTGCGGTACCGCTCCTCCGGGCCGAACCGCAGCGCGCGGACCCGCGAGTGCGCGCCGTCGGCGCCGACCACGAGGTCGAACTCCTGTTCCGCGCCGCCGCGGAACCGGGCCCGCACGCCCGTCGGGGTGTCCTCCAGCGCGTCCACGGTCTCGCCGAAGCGGTGGGTCACCCCCGGTCCGGCCGCCTCGTGGATGATCCGCGCGAGGTCGGTCCGCAGCAGCTCCTCCCGGGAGACGTAGCCGCGTCCGTCGAAGGCCTCCACGGGCATCTCGGCCAGGCGCCGCTCGTCGGCGTCGATCCATGCCGCGCCGCGCTGCGGCACGAGGCAGTCCAGGGCCTGCGGGAGCAGTCCGGTCTCGGCCAGCACCTCCCGGGAGTCTCCCCGCAGGTCGACGGTCTGACCGCCGGGGCGCGGGCCCGGGGCGATCTCGGCGACGGTGACCTGCCAGCCCTGCCGTTCCAGCAGCAGCGCGAGCGTGTCCCCCGCGATTCCGCCACCGACGACGAGTACGTGTGCCATGGGAACCTCCGAAGCCTGATGCGAATCATTCGCGTTTAACGTAGCGCCCCTCCATCGATAAACGCAACTGTTTCGCGATAGACTGGTGTCGTGACGCAAGCGACAGGAACCTCCCGACCCGGTGGCCGTACCGCCCGCACCCGCGAGTCCGTGCACCGGGCCACCCGTGAACTGCTGGCCGAATCGGCGGACGGCACCGTCGAGATCGCGGAGGTGGCGGCCCGCTCGGGCGTGCACCCCGCCACCATCTACCGGCGCTGGCGCAGCGCCGACGGCCTGATCATCGACACGATCGTGGACGAACTGGACAGCCGCTCCCCGCTGCCCGCGACCGGTGACCTGCACGCCGACCTCCTCACCTGGGTCACCAACCTCCTCACCGACCTGAACCAGCCCGGCCAACTGGCCTTCTTCCGCGCCCTGCTGCGGGCGGGCGGCGCGGGCGAGAACGGACTGGACTTCGTGGAGCCGCGGGTCCGACAGATGCAGGCCGCCCTGGACGCCGCCGGCGCCACCGCGCTGACCTGGATGGACGTCTTCGAGCTGCTCCTGTCCCCGGCCTACGTGCGTGCCCTGCTGTCCCTGCCGATGGACCCGGCGGCCGACGCCGCCCGGCTGGTCGACAACCTCATGGCCGTCCGGTCCGCACGCGAGAGCGCCTGACGGACCGGCCGGCTGACGGCACGGCGGGCGAGAGCGCCCGCTGACACGCCCGGAGGCGCCTCGGAGCCGGAGAAACGGCGCTGTAGATTCACGACTCATGCTCAGTGTTCAGGTCCTGGGACCGATCGGCGCCGAGGTAGACGGTGCGCCGGTCCACCTGGGAAGTCCCCGGCAGCGTGCGGTGCTCGCCCTCCTGCTGGCCAGCCGCGGCCGTGTCGTACCCGTCGACCGTCTCATCGACAGCCTCTGGCAGGGCCGGCCCCCGGAGAAGGCGGCCGTCTCCCTGCACGCCTACGTCTCGAATCTGCGCCGCGCGCTCGAACCCGGCCGCATACCCCGCGCCCCGGCCGGCGTCCTGGTCAGCGCCCCGCCGGGATACGCCCTACGGCTGCCGGAGGACGCGGTCGACGCCTGGCGGTTCGAGGCGGCGGTACGACAGGCGCGTACGGCGCCCCCGACGGAGGCCCGGCGGCTGCTGGAGGAGGCGCTCGGCTGGTGGCGCGGAGCGGCCTACGGCGAGTGGGCCGACGAGGAGTGGGCGCGCGCCGAGGCGGCCCGGCTGGGTGAACTGCACCTCGTGGCACAAGAGCTGGCGGTCGGCGCGGCCCTCGCGTCCGGAGCCCCGGCGGAGGCGGTGCCGGGGGCCGAGGCGCTCGTACGGGAGCATCCGCTGCGCGAGGAGGGCCGGCGCTTGCTGGCCCTCGGGCTGTGGGCCTGCGGGCGCCGCGCCGACGCACTGGCCGAACTGGACCGGGCGGCCGCCGTCATGGCCGACGAACTCGGTCTGGGTCTCGGCGACGCCCTGACCGAGCTGGAAGGGGCCCTGCGGACCGGGCGGACGGAGGTACTGCGCGCGGCGGTGCCGTCGGCTCCCTCGACGGCGGTGGAACAGGCCGAGCCTTCCCCGGCGGCGGTTCTCGCCCCGCCCGCCGACGAACTCTTCGTGGGCCGCGGCGACGAACTGCGGGCCCTGGAAAGTGCCGCGCGCGACGCCTGGCGGACCGGCGGCGTCATCCTGGTGACCGGCGAGGCCGGTGCCGGCAAGTCGGCGCTGCTCGGCCGCTTCCAGCGGCGGTTGCGGGAGCAGGGCTGGACGGTGGTGCTCGGCCGCTGCCCCGAGTTCGGCGGCGCGCCCTCGGCCTGGGCGTGGGTGGAGGCGCTCGGCGCCCTCGCCCGTCGGACGCCCCCGGCCGACCCGGGCGCCCTCGGCGCACTGGTCCACCAGGCCGGATACGGCGACGGGGACGGCCCCGGGAGCGGAGCGGCGGAACAGGACGGCGCGGGCGAGGAGCAAGGCGGCCCGTGCGGCTCCTGCGGGGGAGACGGCGAACCCGCCGACCACGCGCTGCCGTCCGCCGGGCGGTTCCGGCTCCACCGGGCGTTCAGCACCTGGCTGCGGGAGGCGGCGGCGGACGCGCCGCTGGCGGTGATCGTCGACGATCTGCACCGGGCGGACGGCGAGACACTGGCCCTGCTGGAGCGGACCGCCGAGCTGGTCGGATCGCCGGTGCTGGCGATCGCCGCCTACCGCCCGGCGGACGCGGAGGACCGGCTGACCAAGACCCTCGCCGAACTCGCCCACCGCTCGCCGTACCGGCTGGCGCTCGACGGGCTGCCGCTCTCCGACGTGGACACCCTGGTCAGAGCCCTGTGCGGGGACCGGGTCGACGCGGCGACCGTGAGCGCGCTCGCCGCCCGCACCGAGGGCAACCCCTTCTACGTGCGGGAGAGCGCCCGGCTGCTCGCCAGCGAGGGCGCGCTGGTGGCGATCTCCGAGGTGCCGCAAGGGGTGCGCGACGTCCTGCGCCGACGGCTGCGGCAGTTGCCCGCCGGGGCGCTCGCCGTCCTCCAGCTCGCGTCCGTCGTCGGCCGCGAGACCGAGGTCGGGGTGCTCGTCGAGGCCGCGGATCCGGGCACGCACGACGAGCACGCCGTACTCGACGCCCTGGAGGCGTCCGTCGTGGCCGGGCTGCTCACCGAACCGGCGCCCGGGGTGGTCCGGTTCGCCCACGCCCTGGTGCGCGACACCCTCTACACCGACCTCGTCGGCGTGCGCCGGGCGCGCCTGCACGCGCGGCTCGCCGAGGTGCTGCGGCGGCGCCGTCCGGACGACTTCGCGGCGCTGGCACACCACTTCGCCCGGGCGGCGAGCGCGCGGACCGCGTCACTCGCCGTGGACTACTCGCTGGGCGCGGCGGACCTGGCCGAGCGGAGCTACGCCCACGACACCGCCGTCGAGCTGCTCAACCAGGCGATCGAGATCTTCGCGCTGATCCCCGCCGCCACGGACGACGGTACGGCCGACGGCGGGCCCGGGCGGCTGGTCGTCCTCCTCGGACGGCTGCTGCGCGCCCAGATCCGGGCCGGGTCCATCATGGCGGCGCGGCACACCCGGCAGCGCGCCGTCGAGGCGGCCGAGGGCATCGCGCCCGACGAACTGGCGACGGCCGCGCTCGGCGCCTGGCTCGGCCCGGGGCCGGCGCTGAGCGGGCCCCGGGGGCTCGTCGACTCCACGGCGCTCTACACGTTCGTCGACCGGCTGCTCGCACGGGCCGACCTGGACCCCGCCGTCCTCGGCGCCCTGCCGCCCGGCCCGAAGGACGCCGGCGGTACGAGCGCTGGTGACGACCCGTATGCGACGGACCGGGTGGCGGACGCCACGCGGCGGCTGGCCGTCGCCCGTGCCGTCGGGGACCCGCTGCTGCTCGCCTCCGCGCTGACCGTGGTGTCCGCCGTCACGCCGCACGCGTGCCCGGACCGCCGCGAGACCCTGGCGACCGAACTGCGGGTGCTCGGGTACGCGCACGACCTGCCCGCCAACAGCTGGGTGCGGGAGCACATCGGGGCCATGGCCGCCGCGGTGCGGGGCGACGTCGCCCGGGTGCGCGCACACGCCGGGGAAGGGCGGGCGGTCGCCCGTCGGCACCGGCTGGCGGAGGCGGAGTCGATCACCCTGACGACCCTGGCGATGCTGGCCCACGTCGAGGGCCGCTTCGCCGAGGCCGAGGCCGGCTACGCCCAGGTGCGGGAGCGCCTGCGCGCGCACGGTTCACCGCACGGCGACCTGGTCCACGCCCTGGGCCTGACGACCGTACGACTCGGCCAGGGCCGCCCCGAAGAAGCCGAACCCCTGCTACGGGCCCTCGACACCGCCGCCATGCCCACCGCGGAACTGGCGCTGGGCGTGGTGCTCGCCCGGCAAGGTGAGCTGGAGCAGGCGTACGCGCTGGGCCGGCGCACTCCGGCGGCCGTGCCCGTCGTACCGGACCACCTGTACGGCATCGCCCTGTCCCTCCGGGCCGAACTGGCCTTCCTCCTCGGGGACGTGCCCGCCGCCCGCGAACTGGTCCCGCTGCTGCTCCCGTTGCGCGCCCAGCTCGCCGGCGCCGCGAGCGTCTCCTTCGTCACCCGGCCCTTCGCCCACTCGCTCGGAGAGCTGTACCGGCTCCTCGGTGACGAGGCGGCGGCGCGCCGGTACTTCGCCCTCGCCGAGGACGTGGCGCTGCGCTGGGGTTCGCGGCATCTGGCGGCGGCGGCCCGGTCGGCCTCCGCACCCCGAGGGTGACAGGCGGCCGGTTCAGCCCAGATGCCACTTCTGGTTGGACGTGCCGGAGCACTCCCACAGCTGGAGCCGGGTGCCGTTGCCGGAGCCGTTGTCCTTGGCGTCGACGCACTTGCCGATCTGCGTGTTGACCAGGTCGTGGGCGCTGTTGAGGCGGAAGCGCTGGGCCCAGCCGCCGTTGCACCTGGCCAGTTGGATGGCCGCGCCGTCGGCCTGCGAGGCGTTGGCGATGTCCAGGCACAGGCCCATGGAGCGCACGCTGCCGTCGGACTTGAAGACCCACTTCTGCCAGGCGTCGCCGTCGCAGCTCCACAGCCGCAGCGGGGAGCCGTCCTTGCCCGCGTGGGCGCTCACCTCGACGCACTTGGCGGAGCCGTAGCCGACGATCGCGTCCCCGGCCACCACGGTGGCCCGTCCGGCCGGCTTGGCGGCCGGCTTCGGCTTGGGCTTCGAGCCGTGGGGGGAGGCGCCGGCGGTCTTGGAGGTGTGCGTGGCCGAGGCGTCGGCTGCCTCGTGCCGGTGGCCGGCCGCCGGCTTCGGGGAGGAACCCTTGCCGGCGGGGGCGTCCTCGGCGGGGTGGTCCGGCGTCGCCTTGTCGTGGTGGGCCGGACGGCCGTCCGCCGATGCCGACTTGGACGCGGACCGGGACGGGGAGGGTGCCACCGCTCCGTCCTCGGCGAGGTGCGGGCGGGCGCCGTCGCCGACGGTCGCGGCGCGCGGTCCGGAGTCGCCGTCCCCGGGCATCGCCATGAACCCGGCGGTGCCGAGGCCGAGCACCAGCAGGGCGCCGCCGGCGATCGCCGCGCCCACGACCCGTGCGCCACGCTCCGGTTCGGCGCGCCGGGCACGTGCCTCGGCCGTGCCGCCGGGTGCCTGCGTCCGCGTCACCGGCAGGCGGAACAGGCGTCCGGACGGGGCGTCCGCGGTGCCGGGGACCGGGGTGTCCTCGTCGCCCGGCCGGGGGGTCGGCGCCGGTACCGGTTCCGGGACGGTGAGAGAGTCCCCCGCCGGGGTGGGGTGGGAGTCGGTCTCGGGTTCCGGGTCGGTTCGGGCGTCGGGCCTGTCCTCGGACCGAGGCTCGGCCTCGGGCTCGGACGCGGTCTCGGACGCGGTCTCGGGCTCGGGCCTGTTCCCGGACTCGGGCTCTACGGCGGAGTCAGGTGCGGACTCCGCCGCAGCCCCGGACTCGCCCTCCGCCTCCGCCAGTCCCCGGGACTCCGTCTCCCCCAGCCACGGCAGCGGTCGTTCCCAGACGGCCGGTTCCTCGGGGGAGTCCGGACGCCCCGTCGTGCGCTCCATGTCTGCCCGCCCCTGTCTCCGCGTGTGAAGGTCTGCCGGCGAGTGACCCTAGGGCCCGGCGGGCCGCGTGCGGTGGCCGGCGGCGCCCGGTCTGCCCGGCAGGACCGACATCCCTTCCCCTGCGTACCGGATTTCCCGGCAGCCGCGCCCGCGATGGCCGGGATCGCGGCTACAGGGTTCCCGTGCGCAGGGCGAAGGCGACCGCGTGGGTGCGGTTGCGCAGGCCGAGCCGGTTCATCATGACGCTGACGATGTTCTTGATGGTGCGCTCGGAGTAGTTCAGTTTCTGGGCGATCTCCGTGGTGTCGAGGCCGTCGGCCAGCAGCCGCAGCACATCGACCTCACGGGTTTCGAGGCCGGAGGTGGTCAGCCCCAACGGCGCCAGCACGTCGCGCTGGATCGCCCGCAGGTGGTCGACGAGCCGGCCCTGCACCGCCGGCGGCAGGGCGGCCCCGCCGTCGGCCACGCCGCGCACGGCCTCCACTATGCGGTCGAAGGTGCTGTCCTGACGCCACATCAGCCCGCGTAGTCCGTACCGCATCGCCCGCAGCAGGTGTGCCTCGCCGAGGTGCCCGGTGACCAGCACGATGCCCATGCCGGGGCGGGCCGAACGGGCGGACACCGACTCCATGAGCAGCATCGTCTCCTCGGTCACGTCCGGCGTGATCATGAGGACCACGTCCGCGTGCGGGTGCTCGTCCTGAGGCAGGACGTGCAGCCCTGGGTATCTGCGCAGGCAGCTGACGGCTCCCTCGCCGGTGAGGGGGTCACCGGCGAGGACCGCGATCGAGATCATCCCCAACGTTCTTGCTTTCCTTCCGGGTGGTGGACGCCCGGGGATCGTGACCGGCCCGCCTTGGCGGTGACTTGGCGTGCACTTGGCGACGTTGCCCCCGCGACCAGGCATCGGTGTCCGCCGGGACAGACATCGGCCGTACGACGCGGGCCGGGGGCGCCCCGCTGCCTACGCTCGGCGCGCAGGTCCAGGGCAGATCCAGGCTCGGGCAAGAAGGAAAGAGAGCACGTTGAGTACCGTCATCGCGAAGCGCTCTCCGCGTGCCGACGGCCCCCCGATGCCCGAGGGACAGGTCGAACTGGCCGAGCCCCCGGTCCTCGGCGAACCGGCCACCGCCGACTTCGGCTCCGTGATGACGTACCTGCCGATGGGCCTGGGCGCCGGGGCCATGGTGCTGATGTACTCGGTCGGCAGCGGCGGCACGTCGATGTACATGATGACCGGGATGATGGGCGTCGCCATGGTCAGCATGACGCTGACCCAGATCGGCCGGCCGGGCGCGGAACGGCGTCGCCGGATGCGTGCCGAACGCCGCGACTACCTGCGCTACCTCGGTCAGAAGCGGGCGCAGGCCCGGGGAGCCGCCGACGCCCAGCGGGCCGCGCTGCTGTGGGACAACCCGGACGTCTCGCACCTGTGGGCGCTCGCGGCCGGACCGAGGCTGTGGGAACGCAGGCCGGGTCACGAGGACTTCGCCCGGGTCCGGATCGGTTTGGCGACCCGCCGGGCCGCGCTGGAGTTCCTGCCGCCGCAGACCAAGCCGGTGGAGGACCTGGAACCGCTGTGCGCGGTCTCGCTGCGCCGGTTCACCAAGGCGCACCAGACCGTTCCGGGGTTGCCCGTGCCGGTGGCGCTGCGCCGCTTCACCAGCGTGGAGTTCACGGGCGAGACCGAGGACGCGCTGGCCCTGGCGCGCGCGGTGCTGGGCCAGTTGGCGGTCTTCCACTCCCCCGACGAGCTGCGGGTCGCGGTGCTCGGCGACGAGGCCGCGCGCCGCGAGTGGGACTGGCTCAAGTGGCTGCCGCACAACGCCCATCCGGCGCAGGAGGACTCCGCCGGCCGGGTCCGCCTCGCCGCCGGCGACCACGACGAACTGCTCGACCTGCTCGGGCAGGACGTCCGCGAGCGCCCCGATCACGACCCCGCCGCCTCGCCCAGCGTGGCCGAACCGTTCACGGTGATCGTCGCCCAGGGCGTCCGGCTGCCGGGGACCTCGCGCCTGCTGGGCGCCGGGATACGTGGGGTGGTGCTGCTCGACCTCACCGGCGCGGTGCCCGGCGGGCCCAAGGTGCTGCGGCTCGGCGTCCGGGACGGCGGGGTCGAGTTCCCCGGCGGCGCGGAGACCGTCAGCGGCGCCGCCGACCGGCTCGGCCGCGTCGAGGCCGAGACGCTGGCCCGGGCCCTCGCCCCGATGCGCACCGGTGGCGGCGTGGACCTGGTGGACCGGCCCCTGGAGTCCGACTTCGACCTGGCCACCCTGCTCGGCGTCCGTGACGTACGCGGCTTCGACGTGCCGGCCACCTGGCGCCCGCGCCAGGCTCTGGAGGCACGGCTGAAGGTGCCGGTCGGCGTCACCGAGGACGGCGAGATCGTCGAACTCGACCTGAAGGAGTCCGCGCAGGGCGGCATGGGCCCGCACGGCCTGCTGATCGGCGCCACCGGCTCCGGCAAGAGCGAGCTGCTGCGCACCCTGGTGACCGGACTGGCCGCCACCCACTCCTCGGAGATCCTGAACCTGGTGCTGGTGGACTTCAAGGGCGGCGCCACGTTCCTCAACATGGACCGGCTCCCGCACACCTCCGCCGTCATCACCAACCTCGCGGACGAACTCCACCTCGTGGACCGGATGCGGGACTCCATCAACGGCGAGATGATCCGCCGTCAGGAACTGCTGCGGGAGGCCGGCTACGCCTCGCTCCACGAGTACGAGAAGGCGCGCGCGGCCGGGGCCGGCACCCTGGCCCCGCTGCCGTCGCTGCTGATCATCGTGGACGAGTTCTCGGAACTGCTCGCCAGCAAGCCGGAGTTCGTGGAGCTGTTCGTCTCCATCGGCCGGCTCGGGCGCAGCCTCGGCGTCCATCTGCTGCTGGCCTCCCAGCGGCTGGACGAGTCCCGGATCCACCGGGTCGAGGGGCATCTGTCGTACCGGATCGCGCTCCGGACCTTCTCCTCGATGGAGTCGCGCAGCGTGATCGGCACCTCCAGCGCCTACGAGCTGCCCTCCGCGCCCGGCAACGGCTATCTGAAGGTGGACACCACCAACCTCGTGCGGTTCAAGGCCGCGTACGTCTCCGGTCCCGCGCCCGCTCCTCCGGGCCCGGAGGAGACGGCGGAGCAGGCGGGTGCCGTGCGCGAGGTGACGGCCTTCGGCCTGGAGCGGCAGGGGCCGTCGGCCCCGGCCGCCGAGGAGGCGGGCGCCCGCCTGGTCTCGCTGGCCGAGGAGGTCCTGCGCGACCAGGACGGCGAGGCGGAGCGGCCGGGCGAGGACGGCGGTGAGGGCGCCGCCGAGGACAGCCTTCTGGAGGTCTTCGTCGCGCGTCTGGAGGACAGCGGTCCGCCGGCCCGGCAAGTCTGGCTGTCCCCGCTGTCCGAGTCGCCCGGCCTCGACCAGCTGCTGCCCGGCATCGTGCCGGACCCGCTGCGCGGCATGGGCGCGGCCGATCCCCGGGTGCAGGGCGCGCTGCGGGTGCCGCTGGGCATGGTGGACCGCCCCTTCGAGCAGCTGCGGGAACTGCTGGTCGCCGACCTGTCGGGGGCGGACGGCCACGTCGGCCTGGTGGGGGCGCCGCAGACCGGCAAGTCGACCCTGCTGCGCACCCTGCTGCTGTCCCTGGCGCTCACCCACACACCTCGCGAAGTGCAGTTCTACTGCCTGGACTTCGGCGGTGGCGGTCTCGTCTCCACGGCCGGGCTGCCGCACGTCGGCTCGGTGGCGACCCGGCTGGAGCGCGACCGGGTGCTGCGCACCGTCGAGGAGCTGTCCCAGCTCCTGGAGCGGCGGGAGCAGCTGTTCACCTCCCGGGGGCTCGAATCGATGGCCGCCTACCGGGCGTTGCGCGCGGACGGCACGATCGACGACCCGTTCGGTGACGTCTTCCTCGTCGTCGACGGCTGGGCCACGCTCCGCCAGGACTTCGACGACCTGGAGCAGCGGGTCATGGAACTCGCGGCGCGAGGGCTGTCGTTCGGTCTGCACGTGGTCGCCTCGGCGGTCCGCTGGTCCGAAGTGCGGCCCCGGCTGCGGGACATGCTCGGCACCAAGCTCGAACTCCGGCTCGGGGACTCGATGGAGTCCGAGGTCGGCTCCCGGGCGGCGGCCGGTGTCCCGCACCAGCCGGGCCGTGGTCTGACCGGCTCCGGCCACCACTTCCTGTCCGCCCTGCCCCGGCTCGACAGTTCCTCGCGCACCGACGACCTGACGGCCGCCACCAAGGCCGCGGTCGCCGAGATCGACACCTTCTGGACCGGCCCCGGGGCACCCGGCGTGCGGCTGCTGCCGACCAGCCTGGACGCCCGCAGGCTGCCGGCCCCCGCGGACACGCGTGATCTCAGGTTCTGCCTCGGCTGGGACGAGCAGCGGCTCTCCCCGGTCTGGCACGACTTCGGGGCCACCCCGCACCTGCTGGTCTTCGGCGACGGCGAGACGGGCAAGACCAACGCCCTGCGGCTCGCCATCCGCGCCATCACCGCCCGCTACCGCCCCGAGGAGGCCAGGATCCTGCTGGCCGACCCCGGGCGCGGACTCCTGAAGGACGTGCCGGAGGAGTACCGGGTCGGGTACGTGGTCGACAACGACGCGCTGGGCAAGCTCGCCGACAGCGCCGCCGTCTCCGTCGCCAAGCGGCAGCCCGGCGCCGACGTCACCCCGGAACTGCTGGAGAAGCGGGACTGGTGGAGCGGTCCGCTGCTGTTCGTCCTCGTCGACGACTACGACCTGTTCGCCGGCGCGCCCGGTACGCCCTCCCCGATGATGCCGCTGGTGCCGCTGCTCGCGCAGGGCGCCCACATCGGGCTGCACCTGGTCGTCGCCCGCTCCACCTCCGGCGCCATGCGCTCCGTCATGGACCCGCTGATCCGGCGCATGTGGGAGCTGGGCAACCCGGCGCTGCTGTTCTCCTATCCCAAGGAGGAGGGCAAGTTCATCGGCGAGGCCAAGCCCCGCACCCTGCCCGCCGGCCGGGCCCAGCTCGTCACCCGGCGCTCCCTCAGGCTCGTCCAGACCGGCCTGGTGCCGGCGGCCTCCGTCCCCACAGGAACACGATGACCCACGCCGCTTCCCCGCCCGCCCCGGCCACCGAGGTCTGCCGGTTCACCGTCGAGGCACCGGACGGCCGCGCCGACCTCGCCGTCCCGGTCACCACCACGGTCTCCGACCTGCTGCCGGTCCTGCTGCGCCAGGTCACCACCGCCCCCGGCGCGCAGGGCGCCCCCTGGGTGCTGCAACGCCTCGGCGAGGAGCCCCTTGACCCCGAGGCGACCCCCGAGAGCGCCGGGCTGCGCGAGGGCGACATCCTGCATCTGCGGCCGGCCGACGCGGCGCTGCCCGCCCTGCGGTACGACGACATCGCGGACGGTGTCGCGCACGCCGTCGGCGCGGGACCCGGCCGCTGGCGCTCCGAGCTCACCCGCCGCCTCGGCCTCGCCCTGTCCTGCCTGGCCCTGGCCGCGCTCGCCGCCGCGACGCTCGGCGCGGGCCCCGGCCCCGGCACCGCGGCCGCCGCCGCGGCGATCGCCCTGGTACTGGCCGTCGGCTGCGCCACGGCCGCCCGGATGCGGGCCGACCGGGGCAGCGTCCTGGTCGCCGGGACCGGTGCGTTCGGCTTCGCCGCCCTGGCCGGCACCACGCTGCGCGAAGGCCCCGCCGGGGAGTTCGCCCCGGGGCTGACCGGCGTGCTCGCGGGCGCCGTCTGCGTGGTCGCGCTGGCCGGTGTGCTGCTCGCGCTGGACGCGCTCCCGCTGGTGGTGCCCGGCACCGTGCTGCTCACGGCGGTCGCCGCCGCGGCCGGCGCGGGACTGGCCGAGGGCACCGGACTGCACGGTGTCCAGGCCGCCTCGGTGGTCGCGGTGGCCCTGTTCGTGCTCGGGCACCTCGCACCCCGGCTGGCCCTGCGCACGGCCCGGCTGCGGGTGCCCCAACTGCCGCACGACGCCGAGGAACTCCAGCAGGACATCGAGCCCGAGCCCGGCGAGAGCGTCGGCCGCCGGGTCGCCGTCGCCACCGCCTGCGTCGACATGATCAGCGTCTCCTCCGCGCTGGTGTGGGGCGTCGCCCTCTGGCTGCTCGTCGACCGTGAGCGCGGTTGGGCGGGCTGGCTGCTGCCGCTCGCGCTCAGCCTGGCCGTGCTGCTCCGTGCGCGCGGCACCAACGGCACCCTCCAGCGGGTCTCCGCCGTCCTGGCGGGCGCCTACGGCATCGGGCTCGTGCTGATCGTCCGCGTGGCGCCCACCGGTCCGGGCGGGCGGGCCGTCGTACTCGCCGTGCTGCTGGCCGCCGCGCTGGCGCTGCTCGTCGGCGCCTGGCGGCTGCCGCGCGCCCGGCTGCTGCCGGTGTGGGGCCACTTCGGCGACCTGCTGGAGATCCTCACGGCCATCGCCCTGCTGCCGCTGCTGCTCCAGGTGCTGCACGCGTACGCGTACTTCCGCGGCCTCGCGGGCTAGGAGGGACACGCATGCAGACGCGACGCGATCACGTGCAGGCCTACCAGTTCGCCATGGGCCGCCTCGCCTCCTCCCTGGTCAGCGGGGACCCCGGCCGGGGCGACAGCCCGACCCGGCGGTCCGCGCTCGGCTCGGTCTTCGGGGCGGGCCTGGTGGTGCTGCTGTGCGCCGGGTTCGGGGTGTACGGGCTGATCTCCCCGGCGGCCGAGGACGACTGGCGCAAGGACGGGACCGTCGTCCTGGAGCAGGACACCGGCACCCGCTACGTCTACGCCGACGGCGTCCTGCGTCCCGTCCGCAACTACGCCTCCGCCCTGCTCATCGCGGGCGAGCGGACCGCCCCCGAGACAGTGTCCGCCAAGTCCCTGGCCGGGGTACGGCACAGCACGCCCGTCGGCATCCAGGGTGCTCCCGACACCGTCCCCGAGGCGTCCGCGCTGGCCACCGGGGCGTGGTCGCGCTGTCTGCCGGCCCACGCGACGGCGGGCAAGGGCCAGACCCTCGTCTTCGGCGGCTCCGCCGCGCGCACCGCGCTGCCCGACGACCGGCTGGTGCTGCTCGGCGGCCCCAAGGGCGCCCGGTACCTGCTCGTGCGCGGCGTCAAGTACCCGGTGCCCGGCGCCTCGGCGCTGGTCGCCCTCGGCCTGGACGACCAGGCGGTGCTGCCCGCCACCGCCGACTGGCTGGCCGCCGTCCCGACCGGCGCCCCGCTCGCCGCGCCGGTGCCGGCCGGCAGCGGGAAGGCGGCCGGGAAGGTCGCCGGACAGGCCGCGCGGGTCGGCGAGGTCTTCCGCGCCGGCACCGGCACCGCCGAGCACGACTACCTGATGCACGCCGACGGACTGGCCCGCGTCAACGCCACCGAGTACGCCCTGCTCGCCGCCCGCCCCGGCGCGCCCGCGCCGCGACAGGTCGGGCAGGCGGACATCGCGGCCGTCCCGGTCTCGGCCGAGCACGGCACGACCGGCCGGGTGCCCGACCTCTCCGGCGTCCACGCCCTGGACGGCGCCACCGTCTGCCTGACCGAACTCACCGGCGGCCGGCACCGGATCACCGTGACCGCACCCGGTGACGGAGGCGTCGTCCTGCCGCCCGGCGGCGGTGCCCTGGCGACCTCCGACGGCGGCCGGAACCAGTACCTGATCACCGAGCAGGGCCGGAAGTACCGGATCGCCGACGCCGACGCCGCGCGGGCCCTCGGGTTCCACGACGGCGAGCACCGGCTGACGCTGCCCGCGGGCGTCCTCGCCCTCGTCCCCGACGGCCCGGTGCTCAGCCGGTCCGCCGCGGCGAAGGGCTGAGTCCGGTGGGCCGACTGCGGCTGCGCTCGACGCGGGTGGGCGACGCCCTGCTGATCCATCCCAAGGGCCGCTTCGACGAGCGGGCCGCCGCCTTCGCCGAGGGCATCACCGGGGACCCGGGGCACACCCTCGTCGTGGTGGACCTGCCCGCCGGCGCCCTCGCCACGGAGTGGGAGGCGGTGGCCAAGCTGCTGTCGTCCTCCCGGTACGGCAGCCCGCGGCTGGTGTTCGGCCGGGGCACGGGCGACGACGTCCGCACGGCCGGCCGCCTCATCGCCACCCGGCTCGGCCGCGAGGTGCTCGCCCCCGACGGCGACCTCATCCCCACCCGCTCCGGCCAGTTGTTCGTGCCCGGCGACGACGGCGCCGCCTGGCTGCGCTTCCGGCCGGGCCGCGACGCCGAGCCCGTGGGGCAGCGCTTCCCCAAACCGCACTGGGAGTTCTCGGCGCCGGCCCGCACCCGGCCGGCCGGCACCCACTCCGTCGCCCAGCCGGTACCGGCGGGCGTGTGGCTGCGCCGTACCGACGGGGACCCGCCGGCCGGCCGGTACCGGCGCGCGATGGAGACCCTGCCCATCGACGCGGACCTCTACCTGGTCGCCCTCGGCAGCCCCGGCACCCCGCCGCTGGCACTCGCCGACGTGGCCCGCTTCTGGGACACGGTGCTGCCCGGCGCCCGGTCCGCCGTACGGTTCCTGCTGTACGGCGCCCTCGACACGCCGGCCGACCGCGCACCCGGCCAGGCCCTCGCCGACGCCCTGGGCCACCGGACCGTCCTGTACGGCGGGCCGGTCCCGGGCGAGACGGGTGCGGCTGCCGAGGCGGCCGAGGCGGTGTACGTGCCCTCCGAGGTCGCGCTGCCGGTTCCGGATTCCGCGTCCGTGCCCGTGCCCGTGCCGCTGCCGCTGCCGCGCATTCGGACGGAGTCGGGGGGCGGGTCCGCCGCGGGGACCACTGCCGCGGCGGGCGCGGGGACGGCCAAGGGCTCAGACACGGAGCCGACGTCCGTTCCGGAACCGTCGCCCGAGGCAGTGCAGGCGGCCGTTTCGGCTGCGGCGCCCCTCCCGTTCCCGCCGAACTCCCCGGCACCGTCCCCCGAACCGGCTCCGGAGATCACCGAACCCCAGCAGCCCGACCCGGTTCCCCCGG
>NZ_JANUGP010000017.1 GCF_024753135.1 Streptomyces pyxinicus
GCGGGGGGGTGGGCGGGGGGGGGGGAGAGGGGGGGGGAGGGGCCCCCCCCGCCCCCCCCCCGCCGTCGCCGCCGTACCGCGGGTCAGCCCTTCACGAGCGCGTCGATCCGCGCCAGTTCCCCGGCGTCGAAGTCGAGGTTGCGGAGGGCGCCGACACTGTCCTCCAGCTGCCGTGCGCTGCTCGCGCCGACCAGGGCGGAGGTGACCCGGCCGCCGCGCAGCACCCAGGCGAGGGCCAGCTGGGCCAGGGTCTGGCCGCGGGAGGCGGCGACCTCGTTCAGGGCGCGCAGCCGGCCGACCAGTTCCTCGGTGAGCGCGTCGGAGTTCAGGAAGGGGCTGTCGCTCGCGGCCCGGGAGTCCTCGGGGATGCCGTCGAGGTAGCGGCCGGTGAGCAGGCCCTGTTCCAGCGGGGAGTAGGCGATGGAGCCCACCTGGAGTTCGTCCAGGGCGTCCAGGACGCCCTCGTCCTCGGGGCGCCGGTCGAGCATCGAGTAGCGCGGCTGGTGGATGAGGAGCGGGGTGCCGAGGTCGGCGAGGATGCGGGCGGCCTCGCGGGTCTGCTCGGCGGAGTAGTTGGAGACGCCGACGTAGAGCGCCTTGCCCCGCGTCACCGCGGAGTGCAGGGCGCCCATCGTCTCCTCCAGCGGAGTCTCCGGGTCGAAGCGGTGCGAGTAGAAGACGTCGACGTGGTCGAGGCCGAGCCGCTTCAGGCTCTGGTCCAGCGAGGACAGCAGGTACTTGCGCGAGCCCCACTCGCCGTACGGGCCCGGCCACATCAGATAGCCGGCCTTGGTGGAGATCACCAGTTCGTCGCGGTACGGCGTGAAGTCGGCCCGCAGCGCCTCGCCGAGCGCGGACTCGGCGGCGCCGGGCGGCGGGCCGTAGTTGTTGGCCAGGTCGAAGTGGGTGACGCCCAGGTCGAAGGCGCGGCGCAGGATGGCGCGCTGCGTCTCGACGGGCCGGTCGGGCCCGAAGTTGTGCCACAGGCCGAGCGACAGCGCGGGCAGTTTCAGGCCGCTGCGTCCGGTGCGCCGGTAGGGCATCTCGGCGTAACGGTCGGGGTGTGCGGTGTACAACGCGACTCCAGTGGGATCGGCACACGGTCTACCGGATCCACTGTCGCCCGGCACGCGTACAGCGGTCCAACAGAAGAATCCGATGGAATTGTGCGGCTAGGCTTCTCAATCATGGAGCTACGCCATCTGCAGCACTTCGTCGCGGTCGCCGAGGACCAGCACTTCACCCGGGCCGCCGAGCGCCTGATGGTGTCCCAGTCGGGTCTGTCGGCGTCGATCAGGGCGCTGGAGCGGGAGCTGCGGGCGCCGCTGTTCGTGCGCACCACCCGCCGGGTGACGCTGACCGAGGCGGGGCGGGCGCTGCTGGTGGAGGCCGAGCGGATCCTGGCCCAGGTGCGGTCGGCGCACGAGGCGGTGGCGGCGGTGCAGGGCGTGCTGCGCGGCACGCTGTCGCTGGGCACCGAGCAGTGCATCGCCGGGGTGCACGTGGCGCGGCTGCTGGCGGCGTTCCGGGGCCGGCACCCGGACGTGGAGATCGGGCTGCGGCAGGCGGGGTCGGGCGCGCTGGCCGAGGAGGTGGCGGCCGGACGGCTCGACCTTGCCTTCGCCTACCGCACCCGGGCGGACAGCGACCAGCTGCGCTCGGTGTCGCTGGCCGGCGAGCCGATGACCGTGCTGTGCCACCCCAGTCACCGGCTGGCCTCGGCCGCCGCGGTACTGGTCCCGGAGGATCTGTCCGGTGAGGTGTTCGTGGACTTCCACCCGGACTGGGGTCCGCGCCGCACCACCGACGCCGCCTTCGCCGCGGCGGGCGCCCGGCGCACGGTCGCGCTGGAGGTCAACGACGTGCACAGCCTGCTGGACCTGGTGGACGAGAACCTCGGCATCGCGGTCGTACCCCGGCACTTCCGGCACAAGCGGCCCTCGTTGACGGCACTGCCGCTGAAGGGCCCGGACGAGACCGCGTACGAGACGGTGGCCCTGCTGCCTCCGGAGCGGGCCACCAGCCCGGCCGCCCGCGCGCTCGTCACCCTCCTGGAAACCGGGGGTCCGACACCTCCCCCGCCGGGTGCCCGGGCCGACTGACCGCGACCGTCCGCCGCCGCAGACTCGTCGGTGCGTGATGGCGCGCTCACCGCGACGGACGACCTGCCGCGCGGGACTTCACCGGGGAGCCGGAAGCCGGGTTCCGGGCGCGTGAGGGGCGGCGATTTGCGATGGTGGACGGTATGCACGCAAAGGACATCCTCATCGGCGGCTACGGCCGCGTCCAGGAAGAAGTCCATGCCGTCGTCGAGGGCCTCGGTCCGGACGAGCTGGGGTACCGGCCGGCGCCCGAGGCCAACTCCGTGGCCTGGCTGGTCTGGCACCTCACCCGGGTGCAGGACGACCACGTCGCCGACGCCTTCGGCCTCGACCAGGTGTGGCTCGCGGACGGCTGGGAGAAGCGCTTCGGCCTCGACCTGCCCCGGGACGACACCGGCTACGGGCACTCGCCGGCCGACGTCGCGAAGGTGCGGGTCGACTCGGCCGACCTGCTCACCGGGTACTACGACGCGGTGCACGAGCAGACGCTCGGCGCGCTGCGCGAGGTGGCCGCCAAGGATCTCGAACGGGTCGTGGACGAGCACTGGGACCCCCCGGTCACGCTGGGCGTGCGCCTGGTGAGCGTCCTGTCCGACGATCTCCAGCACGTCGGACAGGCCGCCTACCTCAGGGGGCTGGCTCAGAGCGCGGACGCGTAACCCGGCAGGACCACGTCCTCGATGAGGGCGTTGCGCTCGTCGAACGGGACGAACGCGCTCTTGAGGGCGTTCACCGTGACCGTGCGCAGGTCCTCGACCGTCCAGCCGGCCTCCTCGACCAGCAGGGACATCTCCCGGGTCATCGTCGTGCCCGACACCAGACGGTTGTCGGTGTTGAGGGTGACCCGGAAGCCGAGGTCCTTCAGGGCGGTGATGGGGTGCTCGGCGATGGAGGTGGCGCAGCCGGTCTGGAGGTTGGAGGTGGGGCACATCTCCAGGGCGATCCGGCGGTCGCGCACCCAGGAGGCGAGCCGGCCGAGCTTACCGTCCACGATGTCCTCCGTCAGGCGCACGCCGTGCCCGATGCGCTGGGCGCCGCACACCTGGAGGGCCTGGTGGATGCTGGGCAGGCCGTGGGCCTCGCCGGCGTGGATGGTGAAGGGCACGCTCTCGCGGCGCAGGTGCTCGAAGGCGGCCAGGTGGTCGGCGGGCGGGAAGCCGTCCTCGGCGCCGGCGATGTCGAAGCCGACGACGCCGGCGTCCCGGTAGGCCACGGCCAGGTCTGCGGCCTCGCGGACCCGGTCGAACATGCGCATGCCGCACAGCAGGGTCCCCACCCGGACCGGCGTACCGGCGGCGGCGGCCTTGGCCATGCCCACGGCGAGGCCTTCCTGCACGGTCTCCACGACCTCGGCGAGGGCCAGACCGCCGTTGGTGTTCAGTTCGGGGGCGTAGCGCACCTCGGCGTAGACGACACCGTCGGCGGCGAGGTCGAGCACGTACTCCTCGGCGGTGCGCAGCAGGCCCTCGCGGGTCTGCATCACGGCGAGGGTGTGCTCGAAGGTGGCTATGTAGCGGACCAGGTCGCCGGAGTTGGCGGCCTCGACGTACCAGGCGGCCAGCTCGTCGGGGTCGGTGGTGGGCAGCTCGTGGCCGACCGCGGCGGCGAGTTCCACGACGGTGGCCGGGCGCAGGCCGCCGTCGAGGTGGTCGTGCAGGACGGCCTTGGGCAGCCGGCGGAGGGTCTCGGTGTCGATGCGGGGCGCGGTCATGGCGGGGCTTTCCTCGGCGGTAAGGGGGTGGTGGATCAGGCGGCGGGCTGGAGCAGGTCCCAGCGGTTGCCGTAGAGGTCCTGGAAGACGGCGACGGTGCCGTACGGCTCGTGCCGGGGCTCTTCCAGGAAGGTGACGCCGGCGGCGGCCATGCGGGCGTGGTCGCGGGCGAAGTCGTCGGTGTGCAGGAAGAACCCGACGCGTCCGCCGGTCTGGTCGCCGACCCGGGCACCCTGCGCTTCCCCCTTGGCACGGGCCAGCAGCAGCCCGGTGCCGTCCGGCCCGGCCCCGGGCTCCACGACGACCCAGCGGGAGCCGTCGGGGCGCGGGGCGTCCTCGGCCAGGCGGAAGCCGAGGGCCTCGGTGTAGAAGCGGATGGCCTCGTCGTAGTCGTCCACGACGAGGGTGACCAGGGCGACGCGTCGCATCGGTTACCTTCCGGCGGGTTCCGGTGGGGGTCCGGTGGGGGTGGTTAGCGGGTGAGGTTATACGTAAAACTATCGAGGCGCCAGTCGTGGGTCTACGCGCGTTGCCCGGCCGCCGCGCCCCGGGGCCCCGCGACGGCGGTACGGTCACCGGCCGCCGGATCCGAGCAGCTCCCGCAGGACGCGCTCGTCGTCGGGACGGAGCTGGGCGACGAACCGCGCGAGCACGGCCTCCCGGTCACCGTCGCGGTCCAGCTCGCCGTGCATCCGCCGGGCGGTCAGACCCTGCGCGTCCTGTGCCTCGCGCGCGGGGAAGTAGGCGTACCCCCGCCCCTCACGCCGACGCTCCACGAGCCCCTTCTCATGCAGGCGCGTCAGGATCGTCGTCACCGTCGTCCGCGCGAGCCCCGCACCGAGTCCACGCTGGACCTGCCCGGGGGTCAGCGGCTCCCCGGCGGCGGCCCAGAGCGCGCCCATCACCCCGGCCTCCAGCTCACCGGCCGACCGCCGCCCGCCCTTACCGTCGATCATGGGAACGCCTCGCTTGACCTGTCTTCGCGCGCACTCCGGTGGAGCGTCTACATCATGGTAGTCAGCGGGGCGGGGGCATCCGGGGCGTGGTTGACGGCCGGGGTGCGGGCGAGGTTCTCGGGGGCGTGGCTGCCGGCCGGGGTTCGGGCCGGCGCGGGTCTGCTCGGACGGGACGGCGCCGCCCAAGCCTCCCCAGCGATCACGGACCCCGCCGGGCGGTATCGCCTCAGGGCCGCTCGGTCGGGCGGCAGACGGGGTACCACCGGCCGCCGCTACGGCCCCACCCCGCCTACCCGCTCAGCGCGCAGCCACCTCACCACCCCTCAATTCGTCCGCGCCCGGCTCTCGTCGAGCAGCCGCAGCTCCGCCTCCGTCAGCCGCAATGCGCCCGCCGCGATGTTCTGGCGGAGGTGGTCGGGGTTGCCGGTGCCGGGGATGGCGAGGACGTGGCGGCCCTGGTGCAGGGTCCAGGCGAGGCGGATCTGGGCCGGAGTGGCGTCGTGGGCGTCGGCGACGGACAGCACCGCCGCGTCGTGGGCGGCGGTCGCGCCGTGTTCTCCGGCGGGGCCGGCGAGGGCGTAGAAGGGAACGAAGGCGATGCCCAGTTCCCCGCACCGGCGCAGGACCTCGTCGGCCTCGGGGTCGACGCGGTCGACGGCGTACCGGTTCTGCACGGAGACCACCGGCGCGATCGCGAGCGCCTCGTCGAGGTGCCGGGGCTCGACGGCGGAGATCCCGAGGTGGCGGATCAGTCCGGCCTCGCGCAACTCGGCGAGCGCGCCGAAGTGTTCGGCGACGGAGTCCTGCCGCATCCGGCGCAGGTAGACCAGGTCGAGGTGGTCGCGGCCGAGTTGGCGCAGGTTCTCCTCGACGTGTCCGCGCAGTTGGTCGGGGCGGGCCGAGGTGCCCCACTCGCCGTCGTGGTCCCGGTGGGGCCCGACCTTGGTGGCGATGACCAGGTCCTCGGGGTAGGGCGAGAGCGCGGTGCTGATGAGTTCGTTGGCGGAACGCAGCGCCGAGAAGTAGAAGGCCGCCGTGTCGATGTGGTCGACGCCGAGTTCGACGGCCTCGCGCAGGACGGCGAGGGAGCGTCCCCGGTCGCTCGGGGTGCCGTGGTGGAAGGCGGCGCTGCCCGTCAGCCGCATCGCGCCGAAGCCCGTGCGGCGGACGGACAGGTCACCGAGCTGCCAGGTGCCGGACGCGTCCGCGGTGATCGTCTGTGCGGTCATCGACGGAGTGTCGCACACGGCACCGGCCCCCTCGGCCGTTGATGCTGCGGATGGTCTGCCCGAACCCGGCGCTGTTCACCATGGCGTTGTGGGGGGTCATGGTGCCGGGTCCGGACTGGGTGTTCCAGTACCACAGGCCGGTCTTCCAGGCCACGGCCGCGTCCTTCTCCACCAGGGAGGGGTTGTGGAGCAGGTCGATGCCGAGGGCGTCGCCGGCGGCCTGGTAGTTGACGTTCCAGGAGAGCTGGATGGGGCCGCGCCCGTAGTAGGCGGCCTGCCCGGCCGGGCAGCCGTAGGGCTGGCTCCAGTCGCAGTGGTGCGGGTAGTTGGCGGTGTTCTGCTCCACCACGTGGACCGGGCCGCCGGTCTCGTGGCTGACGTTGGCGAGGAAGGCCGCGGCCTCCTGCTTCTTCACCGTGTCGCCGCCGGTGTTGGCGAAGCCCGGGTAGGCACTCAGGGCGGCGGTGAGAGCGTTGCAGGTGGAGAAGGCGTCCTGTTCGGGAACATCTGGTGGAACTGCGCCTCGCTCACCACGAATCCGGCGGCGGAGGCCGTGGGGGCGGCCTGGAGGTCGAGGGCCGAGCCTCCGACGGCCGGGGAGGTCAGGGCTGCGGCGATACGACGCCTCGACAGGGACCGACTCCTTGGCGCAGCACGGCCGCACCCGCCGGAGGAGGGAGCGGCCGTGGTGGGGTGTCGGATTGCTCCGGCGAATGCCAGGCCACGCGACGCGGTCGGGCCGGGGAGGTCAGTGCAGCGGCTTCGCCAGGACCGCCTTGCGGTGGCTGAACGTCTCGATGGAGTAGCGCCCGTGATAGCTGCCCATACCGCTCTCCCCCACCCCGCCGAACGGCAGGTCGGAGACGGTCAGATGGGCGAGTGGCAGCCCGTAGCCGAGGCCGCCCGAGGACGTCTCGGCGGCGATGCGCGTCCGGGTCTCCTCGGACTCGGAGAAGACGTACAGCGCGAGCGGCTTGTCGCGGTCGTTGATGAAGCCGATGGCCTCGTCGGCGCCGGCCACGGTGACGATCGGCAGGATCGGCCCGAAGATCTCCTCCCGCATGACGGGCGAGTCGGGGTCGACGTCCGCGAGCACGGTGGGCGCCAGGTACCTGGTGGCACGGTCGCCGGTGCCGCCGACCGCCACCCGCCCGGAGCCGAGCAGGCTCTCCAGCCGGTCGAAGTGCCGCTCGTTGATGATCCGCCCGTACTCGGGCGAGGCCGAAGGGTCGGCGCCGAACAGACTCTGCACGGCCTGGACCAGCGCCGTCTCCAGCCGGCCCGCGGTCTCGGGGTCGGTGAGCACGTAGTCCGGGGCGACGCAGGTCTGCCCGGCGTTGAGGAACTTGCCGCGCGCCAGCCGGTCGGCCACCACGCCGAGGTCGGTGTCCCGGTCCACGAACACCGGTGATTTGCCACCGAGTTCGAGGGTGACCGGGGCCAGGTGCTCGGCGGCGGCGCGCATGACGATCCGGCCGACGGTGCCGTTGCCGGTGTAGAAGACGTGGTCGAAGCGCTCGGCCAGCAGCGCCGTGGTCTCCGGGACACCGCCCTCGACGACGGCGACCGCGTCGGTGTCCAGGTAGGCCGGGATCAGTGCGGCCAGCGCGGCGGAGGTGGCCGGTGCCAGCTCGCTGGGCTTGGCGACGACCGCGTTGCCGGCGGCCAGCGCGCCGACCACGGGGGCGAGCAGGAGCTGGACCGGGTAGTTCCAGGGCGCGATGACGAGGACGACGCCGAGGGGGTCGTACTGCGTCCAGGCGGTGGCGTCGGCGCCGAGGTGGGCCGGGACGGGCGCCGGGTCCGGGCGCAGCCATCCCGTCAGGTGCTCCAGGGTGTGGTCGATCTCCCGGACGGTGAAGTCGATCTCGGTCCGGTAAGCCTCGGTGCGGCCCTTGCCCAGGTCGGCGTGGAGCGCGGCGGCGAGGTCGTCGCCGCGCTCCGTGAGCAGGGCGCGCAGGCGGCGCAGCTGGTCGGTGCGCCACGCGACGGGCTTCGTGCGGCCGGTGCGGAAGGTGGCGCGCAGCCGGGCCACGACGTCGGCGGGCTGCTCGGGGCTGGGATGGTTCACGGGTGCCTCGCTGGTGGGGCCCGGCCTGCCGGGCGGAGGGTTACGGTCAGTCAGATGTATACACCAACCTTTCATACCCTGAAATTCATTCCGTACGGCATTCGTGACGCGGGTCACCTCGGCGGACCGGACGACCGACGGACCGGAAGACCGACGGACCGACGGACCGACGGACCGGAAGACCGGAAGAATCGTCCCCATGGACGTCAGCGCACACCCCCTCGTCGCCCGTGCCCGCCGGCTCGCCACCGAGTTGCTCCTCCCCGAGGCGCAGCGGGTCGACCGGGACGGGGTGCCCGTGAGCCATGTGACGGCGGTGAAGCGGTCGGGGCTGCTCGGGGTGGTGGCCCCGGAGGCGTACGGCGGCTCCGGGGCGCCGGCCGCCGTGCTGCGGGAGACCGCGGAGATCCTGGCCGGGGCGTGCTGCTCCACCTGGTTCGTGCAGACCCAGCACCACACGCCGGTGCAGACCCTGGCGAAGAGCGGACTTCCGGTGCGGGAGCGGCTGTTGGGCCCGCTCTCACGCGGCGAGCTGCTGTCCGGGGTCGCCTACGCGCACCTGCGCGCCCACCCCCGCGTCCCGGTGCGGGCGCGCCGGGAGCGCGGCGGCTGGCGGTTCGACGGAACGGTCCCCTGGTACACCGGGTGGGGCCTGAACGACGTACTGCTGCTCGCTGGTGTGACCGACGCCGACGAGGTGCTGTTCGCCTTCGCCGAGGCACGCGAGCAGCCGGGGCTGCGGGCCTCGGCGCCCCTGCGGCTCGCCGCGCTCTCGGCTGCGCGCACGGTGTCGCTGGAGCTGGCCGGGCTGTGGCTGCCCGAAGAGGCCGTGGCGCTGCGGACGCCGTACGACGCCTGGGCGCCGGCGGACCGGGCCCGGACGCTGAACGCCAATCCGGCCGTGTTCGGCATCGCGGAGGCCGCGCTGTCCCTGCCGGCGGAGCCGGTGGCCGGACCGCTGCGGGACCGGCTCGGCGATGTCCGCCGCCGCGCCTACGCCCTGGCCGACCATCCGGAGCCGCTGGAGCACGCGGCCGAGCGGCTGGCGGTGCGCGCGGAGGCGTTCGAGGTGCTCGGCGCGGCCACCACCGCGGCGGTGGTGGCCGGCGGCGGACGCGCGCTGGCCCTGTCCAGCCGGGCACAACGGCTCGCCCGGGAGGGCCTGTTCCTGCTGGTGCAGGGCCAGACCGCCGAGACACGCGCGGCCCACCTGCGGGCGCTGACCGGGGCGGCCGGATGACGTGCCATCAACTGGCGGACCTCTCAAGCCGGTTGATCAGCTCGTGAAGGGCACCTGTGCTGTCGGTGTGCCCGTCCCGCCGGCCGGATGCGTCCACAGTCCCTGGGCCGCGAGCCGGGGCAGGACGCCCTCGCCGAACCAGTAGGCCTCCTCCAGGTGCGGATAGCCGGAGAGGACGAACTCGTCGAGGCCGAGGGCGTGGTATTCCTTGATCCGCTCCGCGACCTCGTCGTGGCTGCCGACCAGCGCGGTGCCCGCGCCGCCGCGCACGAGTCCGATGCCGGCCCAGAGGTTCGGGTGGATCTCCAGGCCGTCCCGGCCGCCGCCGTGCAGGGCGAGCATGCGGCGCTGCCCCTCGGACTCGCTGCGGGCGAGACCGCTCTGCACGGACCGTACGGTCTCCGGGTCGAAGCCGGCCAGCAGCCGGTCCGCCTCGGCCCAGGCCTGCTCAGAGGTGTCCCGGGTGATGACGTGCAGCCGGATGCCGAAGCGCGGGGTACGGCCGTGCCGGGCGGCCAGGCCCCTGATCCAGGTGATCTTCTCGGCGACCTGTGCGGGCGGCTCGCCCCAGGTCAGATAGACGTCGGCGTGCCGGGCGGCGATCTCCCCGGCGACCGGCGAGGAGCCGCCGAAGTACACCTCGGGCACCGGGTCGGGCACCCGGCTCAGTTTCGCGTCCTCCACCCTCAGGTGCTCACCGCGCAGATCGACGCTCTTGCCGTCCCACAGCTCCCGGACGATCTGGAGGAACTCCCCGGTACGGCGGTAGCGGTCCTCCTTGTCGAGGAAGTCGCCGTAGGCCCGCTGCTCGTGGCTCTCGCCGCCGGTGACGACGTTCAGCAGCAGCCGTCCCCCGGTCTGCCGCTGGAAGGTGGACGCCATCTGCGCGGCGAGCGTCGGCGAGACGAAGCCGGGCCGGAAGGCGACGAGGAACTTCAGCCGCTCGGAGTTCTGGCTGACCATCGCGGTGGTCAGCCAGGCGTCCTCGCACCAGGCGCCGGTCGGGGTGAGCGCGCCGACGAAGCCGAGGTCTTCCGCGGCCCGGGCGATCTGGCTCAGGTAGGCGACCGTGGGCGGCCGGTCCCGGCCGGAGGCGGTCGCCGGGGTGCCGTGGCCGCCGCCGACGACGTGGCGGCTGTCGCCGTTGGTGGGCAGGAACCAGTGGAAGGTGAGGGACACGGGGGTCTCCGTTCTCGGGACGTGCGTCAGAGCAGGCCGTGCCGCGGCGGCCGGGTGCCGCTCAGCACGTACCGGCCGATGTGCTGGATCTTTCGGCGGCCCGGGGCGTGGAGCGTGTGGGCGTCGCGCCAGTGGCGGTCCAGGCCGAGCGGGCGCAGGGCGGCGCGGGTGCCGGAGACCTCGAAGAAGGCGCTCGCGACGGCGAACGAGGACTTCCGCTGCTCGGGCGTTCCCTGACGGGAAATCACCCGAACGCAGGCGAAGTGGCTCTGCCGGGTCTGGGTGAGGCCGGCGTCGGCCGAACCGGGCAGCCGGAAGTTCTCCGCCAGGGGCTCGGTGCGCACGTCGGTGCCGCCGTGCTCGGCGGGCACGGTCACGGCGGGCGGTCCGGTGGCGGACAGCCGGTCCGACTCGCCGTGGGCCAGGCGCCGTTCGGCGGCGCCCATGTGGAACTCCTCGGCCCGGGCCGCGCCGACGGCCGGCGCCTCCGTGCCGTCGGCGATCACATGGGCGGTCATGGCGGTCAGCTCGCCGCCGCCAGGACCGGGCTGCGCCGGAGGGCGGCCGAGAACTGGTCCACGACCTGCCCGAGGGCCTCGGCCGTGCCGGGGGCCACGGTCAGCGAGCCGTCCTCCCCCACCGTGATGTCCTTGTCGAGCGTGAACCAGCCCTGGACTATGTGGGCGGCACCCATGGAGTTCAGTACCGGACGCAGGGCGTAGTCGATGGCGAGCACATGGGCGGTGGAGCCACCCGTGGCGAGGGGCAGCACGGTCTTGCCGGTCAGCGCGTACTGCGGCAGCAGGTCCAGCAGGGCCTTGAGGACACCGGAGTACGACGCCTTGTAGACGGGCGTGCCGACCACGACGCCGTCGGCGCGGGCGAAGAGTTCGGCGGCTTCGACGATGGCCGGGTGCCGGAAGTCCGCGCCGAGCAGGGCCTCGGCCGGGATGGTGCGCACGTCGAGCGGGACCACCCGGTGGCCCTGGGCGATGAGCCGCTGGTCGAGGTGGCGCAGCAGGCGGCCGGTGCGCGAGGACGCGGAGGGGCTGCCGGAGACGGACAGGACGGTGGCCATGGGTGCCTCGTTTCTGTGGTGCGCCGGGCGGACGTACGGGGGGAAGGGGCGCCCGGGAGGGAGGGTCGATCGGCGCTGCCTGACGGCGGCCGGCGGGAGGAACCGGTCAGGTGCCGGCCCGGGTGACGGCCTCGCTCGGCGTCTCGCGGGCCCCGGCCCCGGAGAGGATTTCGGGCACGCCGAAATTCGGGCACGCCGGGAGACGGGCGGGAACGCGCGGGGAATTCGGGCGGGCCGGAAGTCCGGGAAAAAGGGCGGTTCAGACCGCGGGGCAACAGGCGGCGCTGGAGACGCGCGCGAGGTCGACATGGCGTCGCCGCGTGAGGTCCAGTCGCATCGTCATGCGATCGATCGTGGCAGCAGCCGGTCAGGGCCGTCAAGGAGAACCCGGCCGGTCTCGCATCCCGGACCATGGGGTTTCACGAGGGTCTGATGGAGCGTGAGCGCGCGGGAAGCGGTGGACCGGCCGTGGTCGGCGGCCGGCGAGCAGCACCGGGGCAGCCGGCTGGTGCGGCCGGCATCTGCGCACACCCGGACAGTCCGCCGGCCGCGCCGGCCGTGGTCACGGCGGAGAATCCGCACCCGGCGACCGTACGCCGGGCGCGAGAGCTGTCGGCGGACCGAGCGTGGCAGGGCTCAGGCGCGGCTGTCCTCGTCGGGCGCCTCGACCACGACGAGGAAGGCGTCCGAACGCAGGTCCATCACCACGGTCGCCGGTTCGCCCTCGGCGCGGCGGGCGGCCGCGAACTCCTCCGCGGGCCAGGATCCACGCGGAGAACCTGCGGGGAAACGCTCCAGCACCTTCGCACTCATGACGGCGGTCACCTCCGGCTGCGCTGACGACTCGGAATGTACAGGTCGTACCGATCCTGTTGCCCCCGATCGATGCCGGCATGCCCCTTCACCAGACCGGCTCGAATCCGTCAGGACGAACATCCCACCGCTACACATAAAGGCGGAATAAGCGCAAAATGGGATATGCGGTGCCCACCGCATCGCACCAGACGCGGTCTGGCCTGCAACGTCAGAAGGAGACCAGTCATGGCCAATGTCTCGCACAGGGGTGACATGTCGACCCACCCCGACGCCCCCGAGATGCAGGAACGCTACAACCGCGTGCTCGGCGGTCGTGATGTGGCGCTCGTGGACGGGCCGGTGTTCCTGCTCGGCCTGTACTGCGCGGCATCACCGTGGATCGTGCACTACTCCGCGAGCCAGCCGGCGCTCATGACGCACAACCTGATCATGGGCATAGCGATCGGTCTGCTGGCACTGGGATTCACCAGGGCCCCCGAGCGGATGTACGGCCTGAGCTGGGCCATGTGCGCGCTGGGCATCTGGATGATCATCGCGCCGTGGATCGTGGGCAGCGGCCCCGACGCGGGGGTGATCATCAACAACATCGTCATCGGCGCGCTGGCACTCGTCCTCGGACTGGTCTGCGCCGGCACGGCGGCGAAGAGCACCCCGGGCCGTAACCGGTAGGGAACCGCGCGACGGCGGAGAAGAGAACCGGGAGGGAACCCGCACAACGGTACGTCGAGGCCGGCCCGCCCCGTGGACGGACCGGCCTCACCCTGTCCGCTCAGCGCCGGACCGAGAAGGAGATCCACTGGTCCGGGGGCAGTTCGGGGCGGCCCGGGACCGGCCGGGGCTCCCGGTTCCAGGCGCCGGGGGCGAGGTCGTCGGCGACCCGCTCCCAGAAGCGCACGGCCGCCGTGTTGGCCTCCTGGAAGGCGATCTCCCACGGCCCGGGATGCCGGCCGAGCACCGCGCGCACGGCACGCAGTCCGATCCCCCGGCGCCGGGCCGCACGCACCACGAAGAAGCTGTTCAGCACCCGCATGGGGCCGTCCAGGCCGCGCACGAAGGCGAGACCTGCGAGGCGTCCGTCACAGGACAGCAGGTAGGGCGCCCAGCCGGGCGCGGTGAAGGCGTGTTCGACGCGCTCGGTGCGGAAGTGCCCGTCGGGGGCGGGCAGGGTGCCGTCGAACTCGGACAGGTCGTGGCGGAACATCAGCCACAGCCGCTCGACGGCGGGCCGGTCGGCGGGGGTCGCGGGGCGGACCAGGAGGTCCTGAGCGGGGAATTCGGTCATGAGACGCAGCATCCCCGGCGGACTCGGTCCGCCGGGGAAGTCGTAGGGCTGTCACAACTCTACCGTCTCAAGGGGACGTTGGGTCCGGGACGGGCCTCGGGTCCGGGTCCCGGCCGGCGTCCGCCGGGTCCTCCTCGCCGGTCTCCCGGTCGCCGAACGGCCACACCTTCTCCAGCCGGGCCCAGACCAGGAAGGCCGCGCAGCCGAGGGCGAGCCAGGCGAGGGACCACTCGACGGGGTGGCGGCCCGGGGAGTTCCGGTCCGCGTAGCCGTAGATCACGCACCAGCCGGCGAAGGCCACCACGCTCGGCAGCGGGTAGAGCCACATCCGGTAGGGGCGGGGCAGCTCCGGGCGGCGCCCGCGCAGCACGGTCAGGGCGACGATCTGGGCGAGGGCCTGCACGATGACCATCACCGTGGTGAGCAGCTGGATCAGCGTGGCGAGGTCGGTGTGACGGCCGATCAGGAAGCCCCCGGCGGTGAGCACGCCCATGGTCGCGAGTCCCAGCGTGGGGAAGCGGTGCCGGGGGTGCAGCCTGGCGTAGGGGCGGAAGAAGACCCGGTCGCGGGCGGCGTCGTAGGGCACCCGGGAGCCGCCCAGGAGCCCGGCGAAGACCGAGGCGAAGGCGGTGACCAGGATCAGTACGGTCACGACGTCGGCCGCGCCCCGGCCCCAGGTCCGCTCCAGTACCGCGGCGGCCACCGAGGTGGAGGCGATGTCGTGCGGGTCGGTCATCCGGTGCCAGTCGACCACGCCGAGTGTGCCGATCTGGAGCAGCAGGTAGATCGCCATGATGCCGAGGATGGAGAGGAGGATGGAGCGCGGCAGGGTGCGGCCGGGGTCCTTGATCTCGGCGCCCAGGTAGGCGGTGGTGTTGTAGCCGAGGTAGTCGTAGATGCCGATGGTCAGGCCCGCGGCGAAGCCCGGCCAGAAGTGGCCGCCGGTCAGGTCGAAGGCGTGCGCCGGATAGGTGAAGGCCAGGTCCGGGTGGAAGTGGGAGGCCGCGGCGGCGATCACCAGGACCACGGAGGCGATCATCACGGTCCACATGACGGCGGTGATGCGGGCGATGTGCTCGATGCCGCGCCAGAGCAGGAGCACCACCAGGGCGATGACTCCGAGCCCGGCCAGGTCGCCCGCCGTGCTCCCGAGGCCCGGTGCCAGATAGCCGAGGTACAGGACGAAGCCGACCACGCCCGTGGACATGATCAGCGGGATGAACAGCATCGCCGTCCACACGAACAGGAACGGCATCAGACGGCCGGTGCGGTACCGGAAGGCCTGGCGCAGATAGACGTAGCTGCCCCCGGAACCGGGCATCGCGGCGCCGAGTTCGGCCCAGACCAGGCCGTCGGCGAGGGCCAGGACGGCGCCCGCGACGAACCCGACGACCGCCTGCGGGCCGCCGAACGCGGCGACCATCAGCGGGATCGTCACGAACGGACCGATGCCGCACATCTGGCTCATGTTGATCGCCGTCGCCTGGAACAGGCCGATACGGCGGACGAAGCCACCCGGGGGTGGCGGGCTACCGGACATGGGGACTCCTGACGCGGCGGGCACCCGGCGGCACTCAGCGGGTCGACTGGCCGATAAAGTTAAGGACCCTTACCAAGGTCGTCAAGCAGGTGCGACGCGTGGACGAGAATGGTGCGATGCCCGCAGGTGATGTCATCGAGCAGCCGGACCGGCCCTGGAACCGGGGCCTGCTGCGCCGTACCAACGAGCGCCTGCTGCTGGACCGGCTGCGCGCCCTCGGCACCGCCTCGCGTGCCCAACTGGCCCGTGAGACCGGCCTGTCGAAGCCGACCGTGTCCACCGCGCTGGCCTCGCTGGCGGCGGCCGGGCTGGTCCACGAGGTCGGCACCCTGACTCCGGAGCGCGGCCGCACCGCCGTGCTGTACGCCCCCGACCCGGCCGCCGGGTACGTGCTCGGGGTGGACATCGGCCGCACCTGGCTGCGGGTCGCGGTGGTCGATCTGGACGGGGCGGTGGCCGCCCGGGCCGACGTCCGCAACCGCGCCCGTACCTCCACCGCACTGGCCGGCCTGGTGGTGGACACCGCCCGCCGGGTGATCGCCGACGCGGCGCTGGACCCGGCGGCGGTGGTGCACGGGGTGGTCGGGACGCCGGGCGTGTACGACCCGGCGCGGCGGCGGGTGCGGTACGCGGCGCACCTGCCCGGCTGGGGGCGCGCGGGGATCGTCGACCGGCTGGGCGAGGAACTGGGAATGCCGCTTGAAGTGCACAACGACGCGAACCTGGCGGCGCTCGGCGAGTACACCTACGGCGCGGGCGCGGGCAGCCGGCTGTTGGCGTACCTCCTCATAGGCACCGGTCTCGGGATGGGCGTGGTCGCCGAGGGGCGGCTGTGCACGGGGGCGCACGGGCTGGCCGGGGAGATCGGCTTCCTGCCGTGGCCGGGCGGGCCGAAGCCGGAGCGGCTGGAGGACGCGGTGTCCGGGGTGGCCGTGGTGGCGGCCGCGCGGCGGTTCGGGATGAGCGGGCGGCTGACGGCGAAGGCGGTGTTCGACGCGGCCCGGCTGGGCGTTCCGGCGGCGGTGCGCGCGGTGGAGCTGGAGGCCGAGCGGGTCGCGTACACGGTCGCCGCGGCGGCGGCCGTGCTGGACCCGGACCTGATCGTGCTGGGCGGCGGGGTCGGCCAGGGCGTCGACCTGCTGCTGGGCCCGGTGCGGGAGCACTTGCGCGCCCTGACCCCGCTGCGCCCCCGGATCGCGCCGAGCCGGCTGGGCGAGGACGCGGTGCTGCTGGGCGCGGTGGCCACGGCGCTGGACACCGCGCGGGACCTGGTGTTCGAACACCGGACGGCCGGAACCTGACGCCTGCCGGGGCCCGCGATCCGTGCCCCGGCCGGGTTCGTTGACACGCCCTCGACCGCGCTCTAGCGTGAACCGAATTTGTAAAGTTTCCTAACTTTACCCGGCTGGAGACCTCGTGTTCCCTCGCCCCGCGCCCGGACGCCGGTACCCCACCACCGCCCTGGCCCTCGTCCTGCTCGGCGCACTGACCCCCGCCGCCTGGGCGTCCGGCCCCCGGCCGCGTGCCGAGGTCACCCCCATCCCCTCGGCCGCCGGGACGAGCACCCCGCTGACCGGCTGGGCCGTCCAGTCCTCGGCGAAGGTGGCCGACCCGGCGGCGGCCGTCTCCTCCCCCGGCTACGCGGCGGCCGGCTGGCATCCGGCGGGCCCGCGCTCGACGGTGCTGGCCGCGCTGCTCGCCGACGGGGTCTACGCCGACCCGTTCCACTCCACGAACCAGCGGAAGATCGACCGGGCCGACTTCCAGGTGCCGTGGTGGTTCCGGTCCGACTTCACCGTCACGGACACCGGCCGGCGCACCTCCCTCGACTTCAGCGGTGTGGTGTCCGCCGCCGACGTCTACGTCAACGGCCGCCGGGTGGCGCCCGCCGCGCAGGTCACCGGCGCGTACACGCACCACGAGTTGGACGTCACCCCGCTGGTCCGCGCGGGTACCAACACGGTCGCCTTCCGGGTGCGGCCCAACGACCCGAACAGGCATCTGACGATGGGCTGGCTGGACTGGCTCCAGCCGCCGCCGGACCAGAACATGGGCCTGGTCCGGGACGTCCTGGTGCGCCGGGGCGGCCCGGTCGCGCTGCGCGACGCCCACGTGGTCACCGACCTGGCCGTGCCCTCCCTGGCCACCGCCGACCTGACGGTGCGGGCCGAGGCCCGCAACGACACCGCCGCGCCGGTGACGACGGAGGTCTCCGGCCGCCTGGGCGGCGCCCGCTTCACCCGGACCGTCTCCCTCGCCCCGCACCAGAGGAGGACCGTCACCTTCTCCCCCGCCGACGTGCCGGCCCTGCGCCTCACCCACCCCGCCGTGTGGTGGCCGGCCGGCATGGGCGGACAGCCGCTGTACGACCTGGACCTGACCGCCACCGTGGCCGGCCGCACCTCGGACACCGCGCACCAGAGGTTCGGCATCCGGGACGTCCGCGCCCCGCTGAACGGCGACGGCGCCCGCCAGTACCGGATCAACGGCCGCGACCTGCTGATCCGGGGCGGCGGCTGGTCACCGGACGAGTTCCTGCGCTGGGACCGCCGCTACGTCGAGGACCGGCTGCGGTACGCCGTCGACCTGGGCCTGAACACGATCCGGCTGGAAGGCCACCTGGAGCCGGACGAGTTCTTCGACCTGGCCGACCGGTACGGCGTGCTCACGCTGCCCGGCTGGGAGTGCTGCGACAAGTGGGAGGGCGACGTCAACCCGGACGGGTCCGGGGAGAAGTGGACGGACGCCGACCACGCCGTGGCGAAGGCGTCCATGGCCGCCGAGGCCGCCCGGCTGCGCGGCCACCCGAGCGTGCTCTCCTTCCTGATCGGCAGCGACGCCGCGCCGAACGCCCGGATCGAGAAGGACTACCTGGACGCGCTGCGGGCCGCCGACTGGCCCGCCCCCGTGGTCCCCGCCGCATCCGACGCGTCCTCCCCCGCGCTCGGCGCCTCGGGCATGAAGATGACCGGCCCCTACGACTGGGTGCCCCCGGCCTACTGGTACGCCAAACGCGAGGGCGGCGCCACCGGCTTCAACTCCGAGACCAGCGCGGGCCCGAGCATCCCCACTCTGGACACCCTGCGCCGGATGATGACCCCGGCCGAACTGGACACCCTCTGGAAGGACCCCCGGGCGAAGCAGTACCACCGCTCACCGTCGGCCACCTTCCGCACCCTGGAGATCTACGACAAGGCGCTCGCCGCCCGCTACGGCACCCCGACGGGCCTCACCGACTACGTGCGCAAGGCCCAGCTGGCCCAGTACGAGAGCGTCCGCGCCCAGTTCGAGGCGTACCGGCGCAACGCCCGGGACGCCGACAGGCCGGCGACCGGTGTGATCCACTGGATGTTCAACAGCGGCTGGACGTCCCTGCACTGGCAGCTGACGGACCGCTACCTCGACCAGAACGGCGCCTACTTCGGCGCGAAGAAGGCGAACGAGCCGCTGCACGCGCAGTACGCGTACGACACCCGCTCGGTCGTGGTGCTCAACGACCGCCCGGCGCCCGCGCGGGGCCTCACGGTGCGGGCCACCCTCTACGACCCCGACGGCACCGAACGCTACGACCGCAGCGTCACCGGCCTCGCGGTGGGCGGTTCCGGGGCGCACGGCACGGCGTTCACGCTGCCGTCCTCGGTGCCGGGCTCGGCGCGCACCCACCTGCTGCGTCTGGTGCTCTCGGACCGGGACGGCACGGAGCTGAGCCGGAACGTGTACTGGCTCTCGACGGCGCCGGACGTCCTCGACTGGGAGCACACCACCTGGTACCACACCCCGACCACGCGCTACGCCGACCTCGGGGCGCTCGGCGCGATGGCCGAGGTCCCGGTGGCGGCGACGGCGGCCACCCGCTCCGTGGGCGGCACCTCGACCACGACGGTGACGCTGCGGACCACCGGGAGCGGCCGGACGCCGGCGCTGATGACGGACGTCCACCTGGTCGACGCGCAGGGCCGGCCGGTGCTGCCGGTGCGCTGGTCGGACAACGAAATCGGCCTGTGGCCGGGCGAGTCGGTCACGCTGCGGGCCACCTACCGCACGGCCGACCTGCGGGGTTCGGCGCCGCGCGTGCGGGTCTCGGGGTGGAACACCCCGGAGCGGACGCTGCCGGCGGGCTGACCGCACGGGCGGGGGCGGGCGCGGCGCCCGCCCCCGCCGGCCCCGCTCAGGAGACGGTGAGCGCGGTGTCGTCCAGGACGAACGACGTCTGGAGCGTGGAGCCCTCGGTGCCGGTGAACCGGATCGTGACCGTCTGGCCCGCGTAGCTCGCCAGGTCGAACGTGCGCTGCGTGTAGCCGCTCGCCGCGTTCAGGTTGGAGTAGGTCGCGAGCGTCGACAGCACGGTGCCGCCGCTGTTCAGGACCTGCGCCTTGAGGGTGTCGTACGCCGTCGTGGTGGTGGTCTCGGCGGTGTCGACGTGCAGGTGGAAGCTGAGCTTGGCGCTGGTGCAGCCGGCCGGGACGGTCACCGTCTGGGCGAGGGTGTCGGTGCGGGCCGAGCCGTAGCCGTCCAGCCAGGCCTTGTAGGACCCGGTGCGGGCGGCCTCGCCGCTGTCGTCGGTGATGACACCGCTGGAGCCGGTCCAGGACGCGGCGCCGGACTCGAAGCCGGGGTTGGCGAGAAGCTGGCCGGCCGCGCAGGTGCCGCCACCGCCACCGCCTCCGGTGGTGCCCGCACCGGCGAGCCACGCGGTGGCGTTGAGGGCGAGGGGCGCGTTGGTGGCGCCCGAGTCGTTCCAGCCGTCGTAGAGGGTGTTGCCGGACTGGCCGGTGCCGTCGTCGATCGGGGAGCTGTCGCCCCAGAACGCGACCCGGCCGCTGCCGAAGGTGCTGGTGGCGAAGAAGGCGCCGGTGTTGCCGGAGTAACCGTCGCGGTAGACCAGGCCCTTGACCGAGGAGTTGTCGGCGGGCTTGAGGGTGGCCGTCGTACCGTCGGCGATCAGGCTCTTGGTGACCGTGCCGAAGGAGCCGTGCAGCACCGGGTTGGAGCTGTCGCTGATCGCCGCCGGGTAGCCGGACTTGACGTCGAGCGTGTCGATGGAGAAGCCGAACGGGTCGGTGGAGTCGACGCTGTTGTTCGTCATCAGGTCGTTGAGGACCTCGACCGCGTCCTCGCCGTCGTTGTCGCGGTCGGCTCCGGTGTGGTCGGAGATCATGAACAGACCGCCGCCGTTCTTCACGAAGGTCATGATGGCGGTCTTCTCGGCCGTCGTGAACGCCTTGTTGGGTTCGGGCAGGACCAGGGTGTCGAAGTTCGACAGGTCGGTCGCGGACGAGCCGCCGTAGCTCAGGGCGGAGCCCGAGGGCTGGGTCTTCAGGCTGTAGCCGCCGGCCTTCTGGAGGGCGACGCCCCAGGAGGACAGGGCGCCGGTCCAGTCGGTCTCGGCGTTCGGGGTGGCGTCCTGGCCGAGCGGGTCGGGCTGGCTGGTGGAGATGACCCAGTCGGCGTTCCCGGCCGTCTCGGCGTGGGCGTTGTCGAACAGGACGCGGTGCGTGGTCGCGGCGTGGGCGGGGGTGCTCGTGCCTGCCTGGACGGCGGCTGCGGCGAGGAGCAGACCGCAGCCGGCCAGGGCGGTGGTGAGCGTGCGGCGGGATCTCCTGGATCCGGGCATCCGGCGAACCTCCATGAGGGGTGGGGAGAGGGCGGTGCGGCGCCAAATCTGCGCGCGTAGACCCGGGTTGAGGGTTCTACACGCGTCGAACCGTTGAAAGGTACAGGGGATGGCGGGGTGGTGAACAGAAAGTCCCGGCAAGGAACGGGGACCGTGCTGGCCGGCGTCGCGGCGCTAGGACCGGTCCCGGATGGGCCGGTACTGACGTGCCGTCACCTCATATACATATACGGCGTGGTGGTGCTCAGCGCGTGGAAGCCGAGGCGGCCCAGGACGGGTCGGCTCATGGGTGACGCGTCGACCTGGAGGTAGCGGTAGCCGCGGGCGGCGGCGACCCGGGCCCGGTGGGCGACCAGGGCGCGGTACACGCCCCGGCCCCGCCAGGCCTCGATGGTGCCGCCGCCCCACAGCCCGGCGAACCGGGCGCCGGGGAGCAGTTCCATCCGGGCCGCGCTGACCGGTTCGCCGCCGGCCAGCGCGACCACGGCGACGACCGTGGCCGGCGCGGACGCGAGGAGGCCGAGCAGGCGGTGCCGCAGCGCGGTGCCGTCGGTCCCGAACACCGTCTCGTGCACGTGCGTGAACAGGTCGACGCCGGCCCGGTCGGTGACCGGCACCAGCCGGACGCCCTCGGGCACGGCGGCGTCCAGGGGGAGTTCGGCGACCTCGCCGGCCAGCAGCGTCTCCTCGGGTCCGGCGCGGAAACCGGCGGCGGTGAGCCGGTTCCCGAGATCCGCCGGGAGGTCGTGGCCGTACAGCTTCCACTCGAAGTCCCGGCCCAGACCGGTGAAGTGCTCGATCTGCTCCGCGATCGCCCCCTCCGCACCCGCCGCGTCCAGTCCCGACCACAGCACGCCGTTCCAGCCGTGCCCGTCCGCGACCTGCCGTACCACGGCACCGGCCCGCTCGATCCGGGCACCGGGGCCGTCGGGGCGGGCGCCCTCGCGCATGTCCCGGTCGTAGAGCGCGAGTACCGCCGTGTGATCCATACGCCCACCTCAGCAGGCCGGCGCGGCGGGCGGCAACCGGATTGCCGCGGGCCGGGGCCGTCCGGCTCGGCGGGACCACGCGTCCGGCGAGCAGGGCGCGACGCCCACAGGGCCGAACCGTCCGGAAGCCGATTGTCGGGCGAGCGCGGCGCGTGGTCTCATCTCGGCATGAGCAGAGCCGCGGACGTCATCGTGCTGGCCCCTTACTGCGACGACGTGATGGAACCGCTGACCCGGGAGGCGCCCGGGCGCAGCTGGCGGGGGCGGTTCGAACCGGTGCGGGGGCAGGACGGCGGCTTCGGCTACGGCTGGGCGATCGAGTTCGATGCTTCGGCCTCTCGATGCTGCACGACGGCAGGCTGGTCGAAGTGCCGCTGCCGCGCACCGAGCGGTTCCACCAGCCTGCACCGCCGGGCGAGCAGGGTCCGCCGGAACCCGGACTGCTGCTGCGCACCGACCTGCGCCGGCAGCTGCCCGACCAGACCCCCGCGGAGCTCCGGGACCCCCGCCGGCCTGGTGAGGCACCGTCTCCGTCGGGGCGTCGCGCTGCGCATGGCGAGTTTCGCCTCGCAGCCGCGCCGCCCCCTGCTCAGCCGAGTTCGAGTGTCGTGACGCCGAACACGCGTTCCCGGGCGTGCGGGCGGACGGGGCCCGTGTACATGCGGGCCGTCTCGAACGAGGGCTGGAAGCCGGCCTGTTCGGCGAGGGCGACGGCGGCCGTGTGGGGCTCGGGGACGTCGATGGCGATCTGTTCGCCGGCGAACTCGGCGGCGAGGGCGGTGAACAGGGCCCGGGCGTCGTCGGCGGTGTCCGCGAAGAGGGGGCCGATGCGCGGGCCGTCGTGGCCGGGGCGGACGACCCCGTAGCCGGTGAGACGTCCGCCGTTTTGGCGCAGGCAGGCGCGGTGCCCGGGGCCGGCGAGCCACTCGGCGAGGAAGCGGGGGCGGTCGGCGGGCTGGCAGGCGCTGTCGTAGGCGGTGATGGCGGCCAGGTCGGCGAGCCCCGCGCGGCGTACGCCCGGGGCGGGCTCCGCCGCGGGGGCGGTGCCGGTGAACCGGACGGTGCGGTAGGCGAGTTCGAAGCCGGACTGCCGGTAGTTGTCCTGCTGGGCGACGACGCCGTCCAGGCCGACGGTGCGGCCCTCGGCGTGGGCGAGGGCGGTCTTCCAGGTGGTGAGCCCGTGGCCGTGGCCGCGCAGGTCGGGGCGGACCAGGTAGCAGCCGAGGAAGGCGTAGTCGGGGCCGTAGGTGACGACCGAGATCGCCGACACCGGCTCCCCGTCGATCCGGCCGAGGAAGAAGCCGTCGGGGTCCTGGGCGAAGAACGCCGGCCCGTCGGACAGCCCGGGGTTCCAGCCCTCCGCCGCCGCCCATGCGCTGATCACCGGCCAGTCGGCGAGGGTGGCCTGCGTGACGACGAGGTCGTGGGGGGCCGCTGAGGTCATCGGTGCGCTCCGCTTCGGTCGGGTTCGGGCCGTGCCGTCCCGCATCCTTCCGGATCGGGGCGGCCTCGCGCCATGGCGTGATCGGCCGCTTCGTGGCCGGACGGCGGTCGGGCCCCCCGGTGTCCCCTACCGGGCCGGCGGCCGGTGGAGCACACGGGGGCCGAGTCAGCGGGTGCGGCCGGGGGCGGAAGCGGCGGTACAGCACCGTGCCGGTGAGCAGGAGCGCGGCGCTGCCGGCAACGGCCGGGGCTGTCCAGTCCGCGCCGGTGTGGGCCGGCGAGGACGCCACCGGCCGGGGCGCCGTCCGCTGCGGTACCGGGTGGTGGCGGACCGGGGCCGTCGGCTCGGGCGGGCGCGGCCTCGGGGTGCGGGGCTGTGCGCCGGGGCCGTTGACCGAGGTGTTGCCGGTGGCCGGGTTGCCGATGCCGACCACGTCGACGCTGTTGCCGCTGATGTTCACCGGGAGGTGCACGGGGAGCTGGACGCCGTTGCCGGACAGCACACCCGGCGAGCCCTTGGCACCGCCGTGCGCGGACGCGCCGGTGGCCGAGGCGGCGCCGGACGTGCCGGTGGCCGCCTTGGCCGGGCCGCCGGCGTTGGCGCAGCGGTTGCCGGCCGCCGGGTCGAGCAGCGCGACGACGTTCACGGTGTCGCCGCACGCGTTGACCGGCACGTGCCCGGGAGCTGGACGCCGTTGCCGGAGACCAGTCCGGGCGAGCCGGCCGCCGTGCCGGCGGCCGCGGCACCGTCGGCCGCGAAGGCGGCGGACACCGGGAGCGCCACGGTCATCGCGCCGGACGCGGCGACGACGGCGATCACACCGTCGCGGGTAGCGCGTCTCATGGGTTTCCTGCCTTCCGGACTTCGTCGCGAGCGGTCACCCGCTGTTCTGGAAACGGGGGTGAACCGATCAGAGTTCTGGCTGATCGGTCTTTCACCCCATCGAGTGGCAGGTTGATCGAACCTCATGGAAAGCCGCTCAATGATCGGCGAGTGAAGGCGCCTGACCGTACGCCCGCTCGCCGGGAGGCGGGGCGCCCGGGGCCCGCTTAGGGTGACCGCAAGGGCGCCGGTCCCGGTCCATGGCGGGCGCCCCCCGGGAGGCATCGATGCTGGCCAAGCTGTCCTCGCGGCCCGCCGTGCGACGCTGCGCGGGTACCGGAGCCCTGACCCTGGCGCTGCTCGGCGCGGGGCTGCCCGCGGCCGCCGACGGCCGGCCGGGCCCGGACCTGTCCCGCTTCTACCGGCAGAAGGTGAGCTGGGCGGCCTGCGACGGCGCGGACATGCCGAAGGACCTCCAGTGCGCCAAGGTCACGGTCCCGCTCGACTACGGCCGCCCGCGCGCCGGCACCCTGGACCTGGCGCTGGCCCGGTACCGCGCGACGGGTCACTCGCGCGGCTCGGTGCTGCTGAACTTCGGCGGCCCCGGCGGCGCGGGGGTCGGCGAGCTGGCGTCCGAGGGCCGGCAGTTCATGGACCTGACCAACGGCTACGACGTGGTCACCTTCGACCCGCGCGGCGTCGGCCGCTCCTCCCCCGTGAGCTGCGGCGACACCGGCGACGAGGCGTCGTCGGTGTCCAACGAGAACGCCGACCTGACGCATCCGCAGGCGCTGCTGAAGGAGCTGAAACGGTCCGCCGGCCAGTGCGCCCGCAACTCCGGGCCGGTACTGCCCCACATAGGCACCGTGAACGCCTCCCGGGACCTGGACGTCATCCGCCAGGCGCTCGGCGACAGGAAGCTCAACTACCTGGGCTTCTCCTACGGGACCCGGCTCGGCGCGGTGTACGCGGCGCAGTTCCCGGACAAGGTCGGCCGGATGGCCCTGGACGGCGTGGACACGCTGACCGAGCCGCTGTCGGAGCAGGGCATCGCGGGCGCCCAGGGGCAGCAGACCGCGCTGGACGACTTCCTGGACTGGTGCACGCAGGACGTCGCGTGTCCGTTCGGGCGGGACCGGCGGGCGGCCGGGAGCGAGGTGCTGCGCGTCGTCCGGTCGCTCGACGCGGACCCGGTGCCCACCGACTTCGGGGTCACCTTCTCCGGCCAGGACCTGGTGGGTGCCATCGGGCAGGCCTTGTACAGCCGGGAGCTGTGGCCGTCGTTGCAGCGGGCGCTGGGCTCGCTGGTCGAGGACGGCGACGCCCGCGGGGTGCTGAACTTCGCCTCCGGCGGCGTCGGGCTCCCCCGCGACGGGCGGCGCGGGGGCGGCCATCTGGTGGGTCCCGACGAGGTGCCGATGGACAACCTGTCGGCCGCGCTGATGGCGATCAACTGCGCGGACGACCCCGACCGGCCCACCGCGACCCGGATCGCGAAGGACCTGAAGGACCTGCGGTCCGCCTACGAGCAGGCCTCGCCGGTCTTCGGCCGCTACCGGCTCACCCAGCTCCTGATGTGCTACGGCCGCCCCAAGGGCACGGACTACATCCGGAAGCGGGTCAAGGACGTGGACACCGCGCGGATGCTGCTCGTGGGCACGCGCGGCGACCCGGCGACGCCGTACCGGTGGACGGTGGAGACCGCCGCGCGGCTCGGCTCGTCGGCGGTGGTGCTGGACAACAAGGGCGACGGGCACACCGGTTACTCCTCCTCCACGTGTGTGCACCGCGAGGTCAACGACTTCCTGCTGTACGGCTCGCTGCCCGCGAGCGGCAGTTCCTGCCCGGCGGACGGGCACGACTGGGGCGGCAGCGCGGCCGTCTCCGGCTGAGCGCGACCGTCTCCGGCTGAGCGGGGCCGGGAGGGGACGGCACGCGAGGTGTGACGTCCGGCTCGTCGGGCAGGCGGCCCACCACGACTTTCGTACCCGAGCACGACAGGGAGTACCCACCATGCGCGTCCGCGCCGCACTCGCCGTACCCGCCGCCTCGGCCGCCGCCGCTGCCCTGCTGCTGACGGCCCCGCAGAGCCAGGCCGCCACCGGGCGGGCCGCGACCCCGCACTGCGCCGAGAAGGCGCTGACCGTGAAGGCGAAGGCGGTGGCCGGCCGGACGACGGTGGTGCGCTTCAACGTCACCAACCACGGCTCGCGCGCCTGCCTGGTGGACCGGGTGCCCACGGTGACCTTCGGGAACCTGGACGGGGCGGCGCTGCCGAAGCCCGCGGGCGGCACCGGCGGCTACCGGCTCGCGGCGGGCGCCACCGCCCACGCGGACGTCCGCACCATCGCCGACCCGGCGGACCGGGAGGCCCGCCGGACCGGGTCGCTGACCGTGGCCGCGTCGAGCGCGCACGCGGGCCGTACCTTCACCGCCGCCCGGCTCGGCACCGGCAAGCGGGTCCTGGTGTGGGAGCCGGTGACGACGTGGTGGCAGCGCTCCGCGGCGGCCGCGGACCGGGCCATCGGTCTCTAGGGCCTCCCGGAGAAGCGGGTCAGCCGAGGGCCAGCTCCGGCTGGTAGAGGTCCAGCCAGCGGGCGAGGTCGAGGGCGCGTTCCAGGCCGCGCCGGGCCGCGTGGCTGCTGACCGGTCCGTCCTGCTCGGCCGCCTTGCGCAGCCGGTCCCGGTCCACGAGGTCGAAGACCCGGTGGGAGGGGCCGGCGAGCAGGTCTCTGGCCTGGTCCCGCAGGGCGCGGGCGTAACGCGGGTCCTGGGTGGAGGGGTAGGGGCTCTTGACCCGGTCGTAGACCGAGCGCGGCAGGACGTCGGCGGTGGCCTCGCGCAGCAGGCTCTTCTCCCGGCCGTCGAAGGACTTCAGCGCCCAGGGGGCGTTGTAGACGTACTCGACCAGCCGGTGGTCGCAGAACGGCACCCGGACCTCCAGGCCGACGGCCATGCTCATGCGGTCCTTGCGGTCGAGCAGGATGCGCACGAACCGGGTCAGGTGCAGGTGGCTCATGCGCCGCATGCGGTACTCGAAGTCGCTCTCGCCGTCCAGCCGGTCGACGCCCGCGGCGGCGGTGCGATAGCCGTCGGCGACGTAGCCGCCGAGGTCCAGGGAGGCGGTGAGGTCGGGGCGCAGCAGCTCGGTGTCGTCGCCGAAGTGGCGGCCGAAGCGCACCAGCCAGGGGAAGGTGTCGGCCCGGCGGGCCTCCTCGTCGAAGAACTGGAGGTAGCCGCCGAAGACCTCGTCGGCGGACTCGCCGGACAGGGCCACCGTGGACTGGTCGCGGATGGCGCGGAACAGCAGCAGGAGCGAGGCGTCCAGGTCGCCGAAGCCGGCCGGCAGGTCGCGGGCGCGGATCACCCGGTCCCGCACGGCGGGGTCGGCGAGGGACTGGGCGTCGAGCACGATGTCCTGGTGGTCGGTGGCGGCGAGCCGGGCGACGTCGTGCACGAAGGGGGTGTCGGGGGTGGCGCGCAGTTCGTCGGCGACGAAGTTGTCCGTCTGGCCGACGAAGTCGACGGCGAAGCTGCGGACCCTCTCGCCCTGTTCGGCCAGTTGCCGGGCGGCGAGCGCGGTCATGGCGGAGGAGTCGAGGCCGCCGGAGAGCAGGGTGCAGCGCGGGACGTCGGCGACCAGCTGGCGGCGCACGATGTCGTCGAGCAGCGAGCGGACGGTGGCGATGGTGGTGTCGCGGTCGTCGGTGTGCGGGCGGGTCTCCAGGCGCCAGTAGACGCGGGTGGTGAGGCCGGAGCGGTCCACGGTGACGACGGTGCCGGGCTCGACCTCGCGCAGGCCGTCCCAGATACCGTGGCCGGGCGTCTTGACCATGACGAACAGCTCGCGCAGGCCGTCCAGGGTGATCCGGTGGCGGGCCAGCGGGTTGGCGAGGATCGCCTTGGGCTCGGAGCCGAACAGGACGCCGTCGGGGGTCGGGGAGTAGTAGAACGGCTTGATGCCCATGCGGTCGCGGATCATCACGAGCCTGTCGTGGCGGCCGTCCCAGACGGCGAAGGCGTACATGCCGTTGAGGCGTTCGGCGATGTGCTCGCCCCATTCGAGGTAGCCGTGCAGCACGACCTCGGTGTCGGAGTCGGTGCCGAACCGGTGGCCACGGCCTTCGAGTTCGCGGCGCAGCTCGGTGAAGTTGTACGCCTCGCCGGAGTAGACCAGGGCGACGGCTCCCTCGGGGGTGGTGAGGGACATCGGCTGGCGTCCGCCCGGAAGGTCGATGATGGCGAGCCTGCGGTGTCCCAGGGCGGCCGGGCCCTCGGCCCACACCCCGCGGTCGTCCGGGCCCCGGCAGGCCATCGTCTCGGTCATCGCGTGCAAGGTGGCGCCCGCCGCGGCCAGGTCGCGGTCGAAGGAGACCCATCCGGTGATGCCGCACATGCGTTACCTCCTGCCTCCGGTCCGCCGGGACCCCGCGCCCACCTGTGCCTTCCGGGCGGGAAACGCTCCGACGGCAAACCAGTTGTAACGAGCACCTATATGACGAGCGTCCGCCCGGACACGGGAGCGGTCAACGCGGCCGTAACGTGGCCGACACGTCCGGACTCCCGGATCCAGCCGCGTTTTGCCCGCGCGAGACACGGCGGGCCGAGGACAGCGGGCCGACGGCGCCGGGAACCGGCCACGCGCAAAAACTTCTCCAAACGCCCGTCGCCCCGCCGGGTTCCGGTCACGAGGCGGTCCGAACCTCAGCCGGGACGAATTACCCCGAATGCCGTAATAGTGGATTCGCCCTATGGTGCTGTTCATGGAGCACGCACTGAGTCCCGCCACCCTCGCCGAACTGCGGCGCCCGCGTCCCTATCCGGCGGTGTCCGTCCTGACGCCGACGCACCGCCGGGAACCCGAGAACGGCCAGGATCCGGTCCGGCTGCGCAATGTGCTGGCCGAGGCCCGCAAACGCCTGGAGTCCGACCCCGCCGTCACCCGTGAGCGCCGCGCCGACGTCGAGGCGCAGCTCGACCGCGCGCTCGCGGAGGTCGACCTCGGGCACGCCGAGGACGGTCTGGTGATCTTCGCCGCGCCGGGCGAGCACCAGGTGTGGTCGCTGGGCCGCGGTGTCCCGGAGCGGGTCGTGCTGTCCGACACCTTCCTGACCCGCAACCTGGTCGCCGCGCAGGCCGCCGAGCGGCCCTTCTGGGTGCTGTCGCTCTCCGCCGACCGCGTCACGCTGTGGAGCGGCGGCCCGGAGCGGGTGGCCGAGGACCACGCCGGCGGCTTCCCGCTGGTGCGCCGCAAGGTGAACTTCGACGCCGAGCGCCAGGAGCGCGTCGGCGACCAGCCGAGCACCTTCCGCGACGAGGGCACCCGGCAGTTCCTGCGGGAGGCGGACACCGCGATGGGCGCTCTGCTGCGCGAGCAGCCCCGCCCGCTGTACGTCACGGGCGAGGAGGCGGCCCTGTCGCTGCTGGAGGAGATCGGCGGCGTGGCCAGGGGCGCCGCGCAGGTGCGGCACGGCGGGCTCGCGCACGCCGGTCCGGAGGCCGTGTGGCAGGCGGTCCGGCCGGTCCTGGCGGCGGAGACGGCCCGCAACACCTCGTCCGTGGTCGGGGAACTGACCTCCGCGCGCGGTCACCGCACCTTCGCGGCCGGGCTGGACGAGCTGTGGCAGAGCGCCCGGGAGGGCCGGGTACGGCTCCTCGCCGTCGAGGAGAACTACCGGGCGACCGTGGTGGACCACGGCGAACACCTGGTGCCGGCCGAGCCCGGCGACCTGGACGCCCGCGACGACATCGTGGACGAGATCGTCGAACAGTGTCTGGAGACCGGGGCGCGGGTGCGCTTCGTGCCCGACGGCGCCCTCGGCGACGCGGACGGCATCGCGGGCGTCCTGCGCTACTGAACCCGGTGGCTCGCCCCGGGGCGGTCCCGGAGTGCGGCCTGCGCTACGGCGTGATCGCCGGCCGGAGGGAGCGCGCGGATGGGCGACCTGCCGGGTGTCGCGGTGCTGGGGGCGGCCACATGGGCTCCGACCACGTACGGCGCCTCGACCGGGTGGTGGGCGGCGCCAGGGTGGCCGCCGTGGCCGACCCCGACGCCGAGCGGGCGAGGGAGGCGGCGGCCGGCATCCCGGGCGTCCGGGTGCACACCGATCCGGTGGCCGCGCTGGACGCGCCCGGCGTCGAGGCCGTACTGATCGCCTCCCCCGGTCCCGCCCACGAGGAGGCGCTGCTCGCCTGCTTCGAGCGCGGGCTGCCGGTGCTGTGCGAGAAGCCGACGGTGCCGGACTCCGCCGGAGCGCCGAGGGTGGTGGAGGCCGAGGCGCGGCTGGGGCGCCGGCCGGCCCGGATCGGCTTCATGCGCCGGTACGACGCCGGGTTCCTGCGCCTGAAGGGGCTGCTGGACGAGGGGCGGCTCGGCCGGCCGCTGATGCCGCACTGCGTCCACCGCAACGTCTCCTCCCCCGCCCACTTCACCAGCGCCATGCTGGTGAACAGCTCGGTCTCGCACGAGATCGACGCGGCTCGCCGGCTGCTGGGACAGGAGGTGCGCTGCGAGGGGGAGGTGCCGGGGGACTACCTGGTGCGGTTCGCCGACGCCTACGACCGTGAGGTGCGGGCCTGGGTCGGCGCCACCCGGCGCGGCGAGGTCACCGGACCGGACGTGTGGGACGGGTACGCGGCGTCCGCCGTCGCCGAGGCGGGCGTGCGCTCCCTGGAGACGGGCGGCCGGGTGGTGGTGGACCTGGCCCCGCGCCCGCCGCTGTTCACACCTCGTCGAACAGGGCGCTGAGCCCGCGCTCCACCACCGCGCCGACGTCCTCCTGGCCGGCCGGCACCGTCTGGTAGCTGTGCTGCAGGAAACGGCGCAGCGCGGCGGCCTGGAACTGCAACAGGGCCAGGCCGTGCGGCGAGTGGAACTCCAGCACGGTGCGCGTGCCGCCGTAGGGCCAGATCCGCACGTCCCCGTGGCCGGCCGGGGCGCGCAGTCCCTGGTCGAGCAGGGAGCGTGCGAAGGTCCAGGTGACCGCCTCGCCGTCGAGGGCGGCCTCGGCCGGGAAGTCCACGAAGACGGCGAGCGGGTCGTGCGCGCGGTACCGGAGGGTGGCGGAGACCGGGACCTCCCGGTTCTCGGCGGTGATGAGACGGGCAACGGTCGGCTGTTCTATCGCGGCGTCCATGTCATTAAGGAGTCTTCCGAGGCCCTGCGCATGCCGCCAATTCCGGTCAGAGTTCGGCCGATACGCGTCACACCCGTAGGACTTCTACGACCGGCCCGCCCCGACGCGTACGTCATCCGGGCCGCCGGAGTCACGCCGGGAAGACTCTGGCATATGCCTGAAGCACCACCGTATCGTGTGTTGCCGAATCGCTTACGGGGCGTCGCGGGCTGTGCCACAGTCGTAACGGTCCCCCCGTCTCCCTTCCGGCCGTACCGTCCCCCACGGAGTGCGTCATGCCGTCCCCAGTCTCCGCGGACCGCTCGTCCGCCCAGCCGCCCGGACGCGGCTCGGTCGAGGCGCTGATCACGCAGGCGCGGCGGCTCAAGGGTGACGTGGACGCCGTACGGCGGGACACCAGGAGCGACGGCGCGGACCCCGAGGAGCGCTGGCAGCGCGCCCTGTGCGACCTCGCACTGCATCAACTGGACGATCTCGACGCGCACTTGGCCCAGCTCCGGGACGGCCCCGAGCCCGCCGCCGCGGCGCCGGGGCCACCGGCACCCGCGGGCGCGCCGCGCGGATCGCTGCTCAGCCGGGTCGGCAGCGCGGAGTGGAACCTGCTCACGGACGAGGCCTCCTGGTCGGCCGAGCTGTACCAGATCCTCGGCCGCGACCCCGCGGGCCCCGCCCTCACCCTGGACGAACTCCCCTCCCTGGTGCCGGAGGAGGACCGGCCCAAGCTGGCCGCGATGGTCACGGACTGCCTGGTCGACGGCAGACCGATCGACGGCGAGTTCCGGGTCGTCCGGCCCGACGCCCGCGTGCGGACCGTGCACATGATGGGCGAGCCCGTGCTCGGCCCCGACGGCGGCACCGCGTCGATGTGGGCGGTGCTGCGGGACGTCAGCGAGCTGCGGCGCAGCCAGCGGACGGTGCACGAGAGCCGCGACTCGCTGCGGCACCACCGCCGGCGGGAGCGGACCGAGCGCCGGATCGCCACCGAGTCGCGGGACGCGGTGCCGCCGCACTGGCACGGCTCCCTGCGGCTCCCGCGGCAGGGCCCGGCCGCCCTCGACCTCGCCGCCCGGCGGCTGCCGGCGAGCACCGGCACCTCCCTCGGCGGGCACTGGTGCGACGCGCTGGAACTGCCCGACGGGGGGACCCTGTTGAGCGTCGGCGACCTCACCGGACGGGGCGTGGCCGTGGCCTCCGGCATGGCGACGCTGCTCGGCGCCGTACACGGCATGGCGATGGTCGGCACCGCGCCCGGCCGACTCCTCGGCCTGCTGGACCGGTTACTCGACGCCACTGGGCAACCGGCCCTCGGAGGCGCCGTCTGCTGCCGCTACCGGCCCGAGACCCGCACCCTGCTCTGGGCGAGCGCCGGACATCCCGCCCCGCTGCTGCTGCGCGACGGGACGGGACGCCGGCTGGACGCGCCGGCGGGCAACCCGCTCGGCACCACCGCGAACGCCGTCTACCCACAGGCCCGGCTGGCCCTGAGGCCGGGCGACCTCCTGCTGCTGCACACCGACGCACTGGTACCGGGACACGGTGAACCGGCCGGCGTGGACCGGCTGCTCGGACTCGCCCCCCGGCTCGGCACGGCGGGCACCGCGCGGGACACCGTGGCGGCGATCGCCGAGGAGTTCGGCGGGACCGCACGCGCGAGCGACGCGTGCGTGCTCGTCGCCAGAGTCACCGACTGAACCGGCCGGCTCGCGCCACCGAGGACGGGCTCCCCTCCTCCCCCGCTACGCCTGCGTGCTGTCCCCCTTCGCCCTCGGCTGCTTGGGCAGGGCGAGCCTGATCTCCTCCCGCAGCCGGCTGATCTCCGGAAAGTCCGCGTACTCGGCGGTGAGCCGGTACATCTCGCGCAGCCGGTCCCAGGTGCGACGGGAGGAGTTGGACCCCATCGACATCAGGGCCAGCCGTGCGTAGCGGTCGGCCTGTTCGGGGTCGTCGGCGATGAAGCAGGCCGACGCCATGGACAGATGGTCGAAGATCTTGGACCGCTCGCGTCCGTCCACGCGCAGCGCGAGCGCCTTCTCCGCGTAGTACTGGGCGTGCGGGGCCGCGCTCGCGTCGAACTCCGCCAGCGTGCGGTAGGCCAGGGCCTGCATGCCGTACAGATCCTCGTCCTTGAAGGTCTGCATCCAGTCCGGGGTCCGCGCGTCCAACCGGTCGGAGACGAACAGGTCCTCCGCGCGGCCGAGAGTGCGGCGCATCGCCTGGCCCTTGCCCATCGCCGCCTGCGCCCAGGCCTCGATGGTGTGGAACATCGCCTTCGTGCGCGGCTGGAGCCCGTCCCCGGAACCGGACTGGGCGAGCTTCATCAGGTGCAGCGCGTCGTCCGGCCGGCCCAGGTGCACCATCTGCCGGGCCGCCCGGGAGAGGGCCTCGCCGGCCCGGGGCCGGTCACCGCCCTCGCGGGCGGCGTGTGCCGCGATGACGAAGTACTTCTGGGCCGTGGGCTCCAGGCCGACGTCGTGCGACATCCAGCCCGCGAGGACGGCCAGGTTGGCGGCGACGCCCCACAGGCGCCGCTGGAGATGGGGTGGATGGTGGTAGGCGAGCATGCCGCCCACCTCGTTGAGCTGGCCCACGACCGCCTTGCGATGGAGCCCGCCACCGCGGGCCGCGTCCCAGGCACGGAACACGCCGACCGAGCACTCCAGTTCCTCGACCTCCTCCGATCCGACCGGAGCGGCCTCGTAGCGGTCGAACCCGGCGGGGTCGGCGTGCAGGGGGTCGTCGAGGACAGGGGCGTCGGCCGTGAGGGCCGGGTCGGTGTGCAGCCAGTCGTACATGGCGCTGCTGAGTGTGGATCCCGCGGCGAGCGCGGCACCCGCGCCCACCAAGCCGCGTCGGTTGAGCATGAGGTCCATTCCCGTGAATTCGGTGAGGACCGCGGCGGTTCGCTCGGGCGCCCACGGCACACCGTCGGGATGTTCATCGATCCCGTCGCCCTGCCGTTTCCCCGCACGCCCGTGCCGCACCAGACCGAGGTCCTCGATGGTCACGACACGGCCGAGACGCTCGGTGAACAGCACCGCCAGCACCCGCGGCACGGGATCGCGCGGGATCTCTCCCGTGTCGATCCAGCGCCGCACCCGGGAGGTGTCGGTCGCCAGCTGCGGATGGCCCATGGCCGCCGCCTGCCGGTTGACCAGCCTCGCGAGTTCGCCCTTGGACCAGCCGGCCAGGCCGAACAGGTCCGCGAGGCGGGTGTTGGGTTGTCCACTCACGTCAAGCCCCCAGGTTCTCGGCTGAGTTGACAGTAGCCCTCCGGAGGTTGCCGGGCGACTATTCGCCAGGGTTCGCCAGGGTGCGCCAGATGGTGTGCCACTGGTCATCGGGTGTCGAGTAGGAACGCGCCACCCCGACCCGGTCGCCGTACCTCGTGTACCGGCACCGCACGGCGGCACGCACGGCATATGACGGGCACATTCCCCAGGATGTGTCCCGGCGGCCGGGGCGGGTCGCGCGCACCAGAAGCACAGGCAGGCACCGCAGGCACACGAAGGGATCTGTTTCTCCCATGTACGCAGCATCGTCCTCCGTGTCCGCCCCGCCCCGGCCGCTGCGCCCCCGTCCGGCGGGCGGCGGGCCGTACCTCGACCCGGCGGCGCGGCCGGGCGGCCCCGTCCTCGCGGGGCGGCCCCGGCGGGTGCCGGGTCAGCCCGGCACCCAGCCGCTCAGCGGCAGACTCGACCTCTCCGGCCCGCAGGGCGGCCAACTGCGCGCCGCGATCGCTTCGGTGCAGCGGATCTGCCCGGAGTTCGCTCCGGTGCAGGTGCTGCGCCGCGGCAGCCGGTCGGTCCTGCTGGTCGGGACGACCGGGCGGAGCACGGCGGTCGCCAAGTGCCTGTTGGACCACTCGTCCGCGTGGCAGGAGCGGAGCCGCCACGAAATAGCCGCATACCGCTCGTTCGTCCGGCAGCGGCCCCCGGTCCGCGTGCCGCGGCTGATCGCGGCGGACCCGGACAACTGCACCCTGGTCATCGAGCGGATGCCCGGCCGGGTGGCGGCGGTACAGCGGCATCCCACGGAAGCCCCGCCGCGCGCCGACATCCGGGCCGCGCTGGGCGCCGTCTGCCGGCTCAACGCCTGGCGTCCGCAGGCGGGCACCTTCGAGATGCCGCTGGATTACGCGGCCCGCATCTCCCGGTACCACGAGCTGGGCCTGCTCACCGACCGGGACCTCGGCGACCTCCAGAAGCTGCTGCACGGCATCGCGCACGAGGTGGGCCGGCACGGCATGCTCCAGTTCTGCCACGGCGAGGCCCTGCTCTCCAACATCCTGCTCTCACCGGCCGGTCCGGTGCTGGTGGACTGGGAGCACGCGGGCTGGTACCTGCCGGGATACGACCTGGCGACGCTCTGGCTGACCCTCGGGGACGCCCCGGCGGCCCGGCGGCAGATCGCCCAGATCGCCCAGTCGGCGGGCGCGGCCTCCCGGGACGCCTTCCTGGTGAACCTGATGCTCCTGCTCACCCGGGAGATCCGTACGTACGAGACGGCCGTGCAGCGTTCGATGCACGACACGGCCCCGGCGGCACCCCACCCGGCCCACCCGGGTGCCGCGACGTCAGGCGAGGAACAGCGGCTGCTGCTCAGGCGGCTGCACGACGACTGCCAGATGGCCCGCAGGGCCGTCCGCGCGGCGGTCGGCACTCGCTGACGGGGACGACGGTTCCGCGATGCGCCCGGAGCGGCAGCGCATCGCGGACCTTCGTATGCCCAGGGGGTGTTCACGGGTTCGCGCGTGTCGTGCGCGGTGTCCGGCGGTGTCCACTGGTGTACGCCAGTGACGCCTCGCAGGCCCGTGCGCCGCCCCCGCGAAACTCGCCGGAAACCCCTCGTGACATGGGAAATCGGCGGCGCGAAGGCATCATTGACGGATCGTCGGCAAGTCGGTACGACTGACCTGCCCGGACCGCACGCCCCGCCACGCCCGCCCGTCTCAGGAGGCCGCCTTGCGAGGTCCCGCCACCGATCCCACGTCCGCGCCCGGCCCCAGACACCTGCGGCGGTCCGCCGGACCGCTCACCGCCGCCGCCCTGCTGCTGCCCCTGCTCGGCGCGGCCCCCGCGCACGGCGCCGCGGACTCCTCCGCGCACCGGCTCCAGGGGGCGTTCGCCACAGCGGCGGCCGACTACCACGTACCGGCGAGCGTCCTGCTGGCCGTCTCCTACCTCCAGTCCCGCTGGGACCAGCACGGCGGCGCGCCCAGCGTCTCCGGCGGCTACGGCCCGATGCACCTCACGGACGCGCGCACCGCCCTCGCCGGCGCCGAGCACCTCGCCGAGGGCGCCGAGGACGCCCGGGGCGACTCGGCCCGCGCCGCCCTGCACCCCGCCGTGCGGACGCCGGCCGAGAGCGCCGTACCGGCCCGGCTGCGGACCCTGCCGAAGGCGGCGGGGCTGACCGGTCTGGCGGCCGGGCGGCTGCGCACCGACCCGGCGGCCAACGTGGCCGGCGGTGCCGCCCTGCTCGCCGCCGCGCAGCGGGAGCTGGGCGAGCCGCTGAACGCGGACCCGGCCGACTGGTACGGCGCGGTGGCCCGCTTCTCCGGTGCCGACGACTCGGCGACCGCGGCGGCCTACGCCGACGACGTGTACGACGTCCTGCGCACCGGTGAGGCACGCACCACCGACGACGGCCAGGCCGTCGTCCTGGCCGCCCGGCCGGGGCTGCGCGCGGACACCTCCCAGCTCCGGCGCACCGGGCTGCGGACGCTGTCGCGGGACGACACCGAGTGCCCGAGGTCGGTGTCCTGCGAGTCGGTGCCGGCGCCGTACGCCGAGTTCGGCGACGACGACTACGGCAACCACGACCTCGGTGACCGGCCCGCCTCCCAGCGGATCAGGTACATCGTCATCCATGACACGGAGGGCACCTGGGACGGGGTGCTGAACCTGGTCCAGGACCCCACCTATGTGTCGTGGAACTACACGATCCGCTCCACCGACGGTCTGATCGCCCAGCACGTCAAGGCGAAGGACGTGGCCTGGCACGCGGGCAACTGGGACGTCAACTCCCGGTCCGTCGGCATCGAGCACGAAGGTTTCCTCGCGGACCCGGACGCCTGGTACACCGAGGCGATGTACCGGTCCTCGGCGCGGCTGGTGAAGTACCTGGCCGCCAGGTACGACATCCCGCTGGACCGGCAGCACCTCCTCGGTCACGACAACGTGCCGGGGCCGACCGCGTCCACGATCCCGGGCATGCACACGGACCCGGGTCCGTACTGGGACTGGCGGCACTACTTCGAACTGCTGGGCCACCCGTTCCAGCGCACGGCCGGCAAGCGGTCCGCTCTGGTGACGGTCCTTCCGGACTACGCCTCGAACCAGCCGGTCTACACGGGCTGCACGACGGCCGGCGAGCCCTGCGCGGCGCACGGTTCCGGCGAGGTGCGGCTCTACACGGACCACGACGTGACCGCGCCGCTGGTGAAGGACATCGGCCTGGGCACCGCCCCGACCGAGGGGGTGAACGACCTGTCGTCGCGGGTGTCCACCGGTCAGCAGTACGCGGTCGCCGACCGCTGGGGCGACTGGACGGCCATCTGGTACCTCGGGCAGAAGGCCTGGTTCCGGAACCCGGCGAAGACACCGACCGCCGTGCCGGCGAAGGGCTTCGTGGTGACTCCGAGGGACGGTACGGCGAGCGTCCCGGTGTACGGCAGGGCCTACCCGGAGAAGGAGGCCTATCCGGCGGGCATCCCCGCGCAGTCGGTGGTGGCGCTGCCGTACACGATCGCGGCCGGGCAGACGTACGTGGTCGGTGACGAGATGCCGGGCGAGTACTACTACTCGGTCACCTTCACCACCGAGTCGCACCGGGTCGTGGTGGGCAAGGACCTGTACTACGAGATCCAGTACGGCCACCGGGTCGCCTTCGTCCGGGCGGCGGACGTGCGGCTGGAGGGCGTCGCCGGCTAGCGGAGGGCCTAGCCCTGCTGGAAAAGCTCCGCCGGGAGCGGCTTCAGCAGGGCGTACAGGTCGTCGGTGATGGGGCGGTCCCAGGCGGCGATGGTGACGAGGACGCCGTCGCTGCGGTCGAACTGGACGCAGGAGATCCGGCTCTCGGAGAGCTTCAGCCGCCGCACGATGAGGAGGTTGTCGCCCTGGAGGACGGGGGTGTCCTCGGTCTCGACGACGGTGACCTCCTCGTCGTTCTCCAGGGCCAGCAGCAGTTGGGCCACCTCGAAGGGGATCTCGCCGTCGGTCACCTCGCGGGCCGGGGAGCCCTCGGGCAGGTTGCCGATGATCATCGCGGGGCCCCGGCCGCCGAAGAGGTCGTAGCGCAGGAAGACACCCTGGCAGGTGCCGTCGGGGGCGGGCAGCAGGCCCGCGCCGAGGTTGCCCGGCCAGTCGCCCGGGTCCATGGCCAGCACGTCGAAGTCGGGTCCGGCGGGAGTGGCGCTGCGGCGGCGGAGGAACGACATGCGGCCATGGTACGTGGCCGGGCCCCGCCGGGTGACCCGTGGCCGCCGGTCGGGCGAGGGCCGCGAGCGGCGGGTCCGGGCGGTTGCCGGGGTCACTCCTCGGGCGGCGCCGGCGGTACGACCGCGATGGGGCTCGCGGCGTGCAGGAGGACGGCCTGGGTGACGGAGCCCATCATGCGGGCCGGGGCGAGCAGGCGGCGGCGGTGGCGGCCGACGACGACGAGTTCGGCGTCCTTCGACGCGGCGACGAGATGGCCGGCCGCGTCGCCGGGCAGCACCCGGACCTCGGCGCGCACGCCCGGGTGCCGTTCCTGGTGCGGGGCGAGGAAGCCCTCGGCGAGGACCCGGGTCTCGGTCTCGACGGCGTCCTGGTCGACCGGGGGCGGCACCAGCTGGCCGGGCGCGGACCAGGTCTGCAGCGGCCACGGGTAGGCGGCGACGATCTGGACCCGTGCGTCGCGCAGGGCGGCCTCGGTGAAGGCGAAGTCGAGGACGGCCTCGTCGGGGCTGTCGACGTGCAGGCCGACGACGACGCGGGCGCCGGGCTCGGCGGGTCCGTCGCCGTGGACCTCGCGGCCGGGGCCGGGTACGACGGCCACGGGGCACTCGGCGTCCCGGGCGACGGCGAGGCCGTTGGAGCCGAGCAGCAGACTGGCGAAGCCGCCGCGGCCGCGGGAGCCGAGGACCAACAGCGCCGCCTCGGTGCCGAGTTCGGGCAGGGCGGCGCCCGGTACACCCTCCAGGGCGACGTACTCCACGGCCGCCTCGTCGGCGCGGCCGGCGAGGCGGGCGCGCACCTCGTCGAGGACCGGGTCTCCCTGTGCGTCGGGCGGTCCGGCGACCAGGACGTCGGCCTGGCCCCAGGCGGCGTACTGCCGCACGTGCACCACCCTGAGGGGTGCGCCGCGGCGGGTGGCGGTGGCCAGGGCCCAGTCCAGGGCGCGCAGGCTGTCCTCGGAACCGTCTACCGCGGCGATGACCGGCGCCGTGCTCATGCTTCCTCACCTCCGGAAAGTGCGACTTCTCCCCGTGCTGGGGCCAGCCTCGCCCAGGCGTCGGCCCGGACGGGGCGCTGCGGGTCGCGTGTCCCGGATTCTGCGGGCAACACCCCCGGATCAGGTCAGGTCGAACTCCCCTTCCCGCGCGCCGGAGACGAAGGCGCCCCATTCGGCGGGCGTGAAGATCAGTGACGGGCTCTGCGGACTGCCGCTGTTGCGCATCGCGATGAAGCCCTCGACGAAGGCGATCTGGACATCACCCAGACCGCGGCTGCTGGACTGCCACTCGGCCGCGCTCAGGTCCAGGTCCGGCTTGTGCCAGCCCGCGAGCGGCTGCTGCTGGATCGTGCTCTCGGCCACGTCCGTGCTCCTCCCGGTTCGTCGTCCGCGGCTCAGCCTAGCGACCGCCCCCGGTGCCCGACAGGCCACGTGGGGAGGACTTTCGGGTCCCGGGCGGGCCCTTGTCCGTCCAGGAACCCCGTCACCGCGGCGAGGAACTCCTCGGGGCGGGTCCGGTGCACCAGGTGTCCGGCGTCGACGGTCACCAGGCGGGCGTCCGGGATCAGCCGCGCGAGCTGTGCTACCTGCTCCTGGGGGATGAGGCTGGTGGGTCCGCCGCCGATGACGAGGGTGGGTGCGGTGATCCGATCCATGCGTTCCCGCCACCGGGGGTCGGGCGCGTTGCGCTCGGCGTCGGTGGCCCGCACCATCGCCCAGTCGAACGGCAGTTTCCCGTCGGGGCGGCGGGCGGGTGGCCGGGGCGGGTCGAGCGGTACCGGCACGCCGACGTCCTCCAGCACCAGGCGCCGTACGGTCGTGGGGTGCCGCTGAGCGAGAAGGCAGGCGACGAGGCCGCCCAGCGAGTGGCCCACCAGATCGACGCGGTCGAGCCCGAGTGCGGCCGACAGGGCGTGGACGTCCTCGGCCATGGTCTCGGCCCGGTACGTGCCGGGCCAGTCGCTGTGTCCGTGGCCGCGCAGGTCCGGGGCGTGGACGCGGCGCGGGTGGGGTGGCGCGGCGAGCCGTTCGGCGATCGTCGTCCAGTCCGCGCCGTCGGCGCCCCGGCAGTGCAGCAGGACCACGGGGGGCGCGTCTGCGGGGCCCCAGGTGCGGTACGCCTGGGTGACGCCGCCCGCTGTCACGGTGCGTGGTGCGTGGGGGTCCATGCCCGGACGCTAACCCGGGCCGCCCGGTCGGCGGTGGTCCGCTCTGCTCACGGCAGAGCGGAGACCGGGCGGTCCAGGAAGGCGAGGACGCGGGCGCGGAAGTACTCCGGGTCGTCCAGCCACGGGTAGTGCGCCGCCCCTGGCTGGACGGCGAGTTCGGCGTGGCCGAAGGCCGATGCGGTGCGGCGGGCGAGGTCGGGGGTGGGGCCGCCGTCGACCTCGCCCGCGTACACGAGGACGGGCGCGGGGAGGGCGGCGAGGGCGGGCCGGGTCGTGTCCGGGGTGAAGGCGCCGTCGGCGAAGTAGTGCTCCGCCGCCGCGTCGTTGGTCTGGTCGAGTTCGGCGTCCGTGTGCGCCCGGGCGGTGTCGTCCCAGCGGCCGTGGAAGAACGGCAGCATGGCGTCGTCGAACGCGGCGTCCTCGGTGAGCCAGGCCCGGAAGGCGGGGAAGGCGTCCGCGAACCACGGTTCGCCCCGGCGCAGTTCGGCCGCCGCCAGCCGCTCGCGCGGGGTGGTCCGCAGGCCGAGGGCGCGCGGGTTGGGGGTGACCAGCACGAGCCGCCGGATCCGGTGCGGGTGGCGGGCGGCGTAGAGCATGGCGAGGGCGGCGCCGGCGGAGTGGGCGAGGAGGTCCATCCGCTCCAGGCCCAGGTGGGCACGCCACGCCTCCACGTCCTCGGCCATCCGGTCGCAGCGGCAGGTGGCCGGGTCCGCGGGCTCGGCCGAGTCGCCGGTGGCACGCAGGTCGAGGAGGGCCAGCCGGCGGTGGGTGGTGAGGCCGCCGAGGTCGCCCAGGTAGGCGGAGGCCCGCATGGGGCCGCCGGGCAGGGCGGCGAGGGGTTCGCCGGTGCCGCGCAGGTGGTAGGCGAGCCGGGTGCCGTCGGTCGTGGTGAAGGCGGGCATGCGGTGATCATCCGGGGGTGCCCGGCGGTCACGCAAGGTGGTTCCGTGGCCGGCGGGGAAAATCGCCGCCGCCCTCTTGCCCCGGGAGCGGATGGCCTGAATTACTGGCCCGAACAGATCAACCGAATGATCGGTCGTCCGGAATGTGCGGTCGGTGAGGGAGGCGTCTCGATGGCGGATGCGACGGACCTGCTCGACGCGGGCGAGCGGCTCGGCCCCGACGAGCTGCGGGCCCTCCAGCTGGAGCGGCTGCGTGCCTCCCTGCGGCACGCGTACGAGAACGTGCCGTTCTACCGGGAGTCCTTCGACAAGGCCGGGGTGCGTCCCGAGGACTGCCGGTCGCTGGCGGACCTGGCCCGTTTCCCGTTCACGGCCAAGGCCGACCTGCGGGACAACTACCCGTACGGGATGTTCGCCGTGCCCCGCGAGCGGATCCGCCGGCTGCACGCCTCCAGCGGCACCACCGGGAGCCCCACGGTGGTCGGTTACACGGACCACGACCTCTCCCTGTGGTCCGACATGGTGGCGCGCTCGATCCGGGCGGCCGGGGGCCGGCCCGGTGACGTCGTGCACGTGGCGTACGGCTACGGCCTGTTCACCGGCGGTCTGGGCGCGCACTACGGCGCCGAGCGGCTGGGCTGTACGGTCGTACCGGCGTCCGGCGGCATGACGGCCCGGCAGGTGCGGCTGATCATGGATCTGGAGCCGTCGGTCATCATGGTGACGCCGTCGTACATGCTGACGCTGCTGGACGAGTTCGAGCGGCAGGGCGTGGATCCGCGCGGCACCTCGCTGCGGGTGGGCGTGTTCGGGGCGGAGCCCTGGACCGAGCGGATGCGGCGGGAGATCGAGGAGCGGTTCGCGATCGACGCCGTCGACATCTACGGGCTGTCCGAGGTGATCGGTCCGGGTGTGGCCCAGGAGTGCGTGGAGACCAAGGACGGGCTGACGGTGTGGGAGGACCACTTCTATCCGGAGGTGGTCGATCCGATCACGGGTGAGGTGCTGCCGGAGGGCGAGCGGGGCGAGCTGGTGTTCACCTCGCTGACCAAGGAGGCCATGCCGATCGTCCGGTACCGGACGCGGGACCTGACGCGACTGCTGCCCGGCACGGCCCGGGTGTTCCGGCGGCTGGAGAAGGTCACCGGCCGCAGCGACGACATGGTGATCCTGCGCGGGGTCAACCTGTTCCCGACCCAGGTCGAGGAGATCGTGCTGCGCACCCCGGGGGTGGCGCCGCACTTCCAGCTGCGGCTCACCCGGGAGGGGCGGCTGGACGCGCTGACGATCCGGGCCGAGGCCCGCCCGGGCGCGACACCGGAGACGCGCGAGGAGGCGGTCCGTTCGATCACGGCCGCGGTGAAGGACGGCATCGGCGTGTCCGTCGCGGTGGAGATCGTGGCACCGGAGTCGCTGGAGCGCTCGGTGGGCAAGATCCGCCGCATCGTGGACCTGCGCCCGCGCGAGCGGGAGTGAGGACGGTCAGCCGGCGAAGCGGTCCCGCAGCTCGCGCTTGAGGATCTTCCCGCTGGCGTTGCGCGGCAGTTCGGCCACGAAGTGCACGCGCTTGGGCGCCTTGAACGGGGCGAGCCGTTCCTTCACGTGCGCGATGAGCCGGTCCTCGGTCACCTCGCCGCGCGGGACGACGAACGCGGTGACGGCCTCGATCCACCGCTCGTCGGGCAGCCCGACCACGGCGGCCTCGGCCACGCCCTCGTGGGTGTAGAGGGCGTCCTCGACCTGGCGGGAGGCGACCAGGACACCGCCGGAGTTGATGACGTCCTTCACCCGGTCCACGATCGTGAAGTAGCCGTCGGCGTCGCGCACCGCGAGGTCCCCCGAGTGGAACCAGCCGTCCCGGAACGCCTCGGCGCTCTCCTCGGGCTTGTCCCAGTAGCCCTCGCACAACTGCGGTGAGCGGTAGACGATCTCACCCGGTGTGCCGTCGGGGACGTCCGCGCCGTCGGCGTCGACCACCCGGGCGTCCACGAACAGCACGGTACGGCCGCAGGAGTCGAGCCGGCCCTGGTGCTCGTCGGGGCCGAGCACGGTGGCGAGCGGTCCGATCTCGCTCTGCCCGAAGCAGTTGTAGAAGGCGAGCCCCGGCAGCCGCTCGCGCAGCCGCTCCAGCACGGGCACGGGCATGACGGAGGCGCCGTAGTAGGCCTTGCGCAGCCCGGACAGGTCGCGGGTGGCGAAGTCGGGCCGGGCGGCGAGGCCGATCCAGACCGTGGGCGGCGCGAACAGGCTGTCCGCGCGGCCCGCTTCGACCAGGTCCAGCAGCCGGTCGCCGTCCGGGGCGTCGAGGATGACGTTGGTCGCGCCGACCGCGAGGTAGGGCAGCAGGAAGACGTGCAGCTGGGCGGAGTGGTACAGCGGCAGCGCGTGCACGGGGCGGTCCCCGGCGCTCAGGTCCAGGGCGGTGATGGCGCTCAGGTAGGCGTGTACCAGCGCCCGGTGGGTCATCATCGCGCCCTTGGGCAGGGCGGTGGTGCCGGAGGTGTACAGGAGCTGTGCCAGGTCCTCGGCGCGGGGCTCGGGACCGTCGTACGGCGGGGTGTCCGGGAGCCGGCCGAGCAGGGAGTCCTCGGTGTCCCGTAGCGGCAACACCCGTACACCCTCGGGGAGTCGGGGTGCGAGGCCGGGATCGGCGAGGACCAGCGCGCTGCCCGACTGGCCGACGAGGTAGGCGAGGTCGTCGCCGGTGAGGCTCTGGTTGACCGGCACGTGGACCAGTCCGGCGCGGGCGCAGGCCAGGAAGGCGATCAGACAGGCGTCGGAGTTGTGGCCGTAGGCGGCGACCCGGTCGCCGGGTCCGAGTCCCTCGGCGCGCAGCAGCGCGGCGGCGCGGGAGACGGCGTCGTCCAGCTCCGCGTAGGTCCAGGCGCGCGTGCCGTACTCGACCGCGACGCGCGCCGGGGTGCGCCGGGCGCTGCGCCGCAGGATGCCGTCGACCGTGCTGCCGTGTCCGCGCGTCATGACAGCCGATCCTCGGGCCGCGGCACCCGCCGGTCAAGCGCCGCGCCGGAGCTGCTCCGGCACCGCCGTCGCCGCGTCGTGTCAGGAGCCGTTCAGGGCCGGTGCCGGCCGCGCGGGCGTACGGGACGGGCTCCCGGGCCGAGCCTGGCCGTCGCGCGCAGGATGTGCCGGGGCGGCAGTTGCCAGCGCACCTGGGCGGGGACGAGCCGCAGCAGGGTGCCGGTGGCCCGCAGTCTCCGGGTGACGACGGCGGGGGCGGGGGCGGGTCTGCCGTAGAGCCGGTGGGCGTAGTCGGGCAGGGAGGCGTACGCCAGGTTCGCCACCCGCCGCCACAGCAGTGCGCGGGCCGGGACGAGGAGGGGGTGGGTCGGCGGGCGGCGCAGGAAGTCGTCCACCTCGCGCGCCTCCGGTCCGGCGGCGAGCCGGGGCCGCAGCCGCTCGAAGTAGGCGGCCATGGCGGCCCGGTCGGCCGGGACGGTGTCGGGGTCGAGACCCACCAGACGGGCGCTGATCCGGTGTTCGGCGAGGTACCGGTCGGCCTCGGCGTCGTCGAGCGGGAAGCCGGAGCGGCGCAGGACGTGCAGGTAGGAGTCGATCTCGGCGCAGTGCACCCACAGCAGCAGCTCGGGTTCGCCGACGCCGTAGCGCTCACCGGTGTCCGGGTCGGCCGCCGTCAGCATGCCGTGGATCTTCCGGACCCGGGCTCCGGCGCGCTCGGCGGCCTCGGTGGTGCCGTAGGTGGTGGTGCCCACGAAGTCGGCGGTGCGCAGCAGCCGGCCCCAGGCGTCGCGCCGGAAGTCGGAGTTCTGCAGGACACCGCGGACCGCGCGCGGGTGCAGGGCCTGGAGGTAGAGCGCGCGGACGCCGGCGATCCACATCATGGGGTCGCCGTGCAGGTGCCAGGTCACGGAGTTCGGGGTGAACAGCCCGGGGTCGCCCATGCCCGCAGGCTAGCGGGCTCGCCCCCCGAGGCGAAGGGCCCGGTCGGTCAGTGCAGGAGGCTGCGCAGGAAGTCCGCGCAGGCGGCGGCGCAGGCCCGGCAGGTCGCGGCGGCCGGTTCGGCGCCGGGGTGGGTGTCGAAGGCGTGGGCGCATTCCAGGCAGACCGAGCGGCACCACTCCAGGCGGACCCGCAGGGTCTCCTCGTCCTGCTGGTTCTCCTCGCTGAGCATGCGGCAGGTGGCGTCGCACACCTCGGCGCACATGATGCCCATCCGGCGCACCCGCTCCTGGCCCTCGGTGGCGCCCGGGTCCACCAGGCTCGCCCGGACCGCGCAGGACCGGGCGCACTCCGCGCACGCCTGGGCACAGGTGAAGCGGTCCTCCAGGAACCGGTAGAGCTGCTGCTGCGAGGCCGACGGTGTCACAGGGTGCGGGTAGCCGGGCCGGGGGGCCGCAAACCAGCGGGGCGGGTCCGGAAGCCCGGGCGGGAGACGGGGTGCGCGGCGAGGGTCGCCGGCCGTCGCCGCCCGGCCACCGAGCGCGTCCGGTTCGCCCCGGTATGAGGGGGTACACCTCTGCTATGACTACCGCATCGACGCAGCTTGCAGCAGCGAGCGGCCTGATGAGCCTCGTGCTCTTCGTCGTGGCCGTGGGTGTCCTGGCGCTGCTCGCCGGCGGCTTCTGGATGAACTCCCGCGTCAAGTACCGCGAGTCCGACCGGCCGCGCGCCGACGAGCAGCCCGGGCTGCCCGTGGACGGGCCGGTGGGCGAAGTGCAGGAGAACCGGGAATCCGCGGAGGTCCCGCAGGTCCCCAAGGGCGGTCGCCCGCTCACGCCGTACGAACTGACCAACATGGACTCCCGGCCGAGCGCGTCCAAGGACCGGCCGCGCTGGAGCCGTGGGTCAAGCGGTTCGTTCGGCGGCGGCGGACTCGGCTCCCACTGACACCGGGTCCGCTCCGCCCCCGGCACGCCTGCCGGCCCCCGGTCGGCGGGCGTGCCGCTACGCCCGCTCGCGGCCCGAGTCGAACTGGTCGACGCGGGCGACGTTCGCGACGTCCTCCGGGTCCTGGCTGGGCTCGGCGGCGAACCAGGCGTCCAGGATCTCCCGGAGCACCGGCTCCGAGGTCAGGCGCAGGCCGAGCGCCAGCACGTTCGCGTCGTTCCAGCGCCGGGCCCCCTGCGCGGTGGCGGCGTCCGTGCACAGGGCGGCGCGGACACCCGGCACCTTGTTCGCCGCGATGGAGGCGCCGGTGCCGGTCCAGCAGCACACCACCGCCTGGTCGGCCGCGCCGTCGGCGACCTCCCGGGCCGCCTCGTGCGAGCAGACCGCCCACTGGGGATCGGCCCCGGGCCGCAGCGCGCCGTGCTCGCGCACCTCGTGCCCGCGCCGGCGCAGCTCGGCCACCAGGAGGCGGGCGACGGGTTCGTCCATGTCGGAGGAGACGGAGATCCGCATGGCCGGAGCGTAGCCCGTGCCGGGCGGGGCCGTGAGGGCTCAGGGCCGCTCGGCCCGCGCCGGACGGGTCAGTTCTCCGTGGAGGTGTTCGAGGGCGTCGAGCAGGACCGACCGGTGGTACCAGCGCAGCCAGGCCGCCGTGTCCTCGGCCAGCACCTCCAGGGCGGCCGTCTGCGCGGCGCTCGGGCGGTGGCCGGCCTCGGTCCAGTGCAGCGTGAGCACGCCCGTGCAGGAGCCGGCCGAGGACAGCACCGGAACGCTGTGCACGGCCCGCATGCCGGCGGTCAGCAGGACGCGCCGGCACTCCTCGGAGAGCAGCGCGTCGGCGGCCACGTCCGGCACGCTCGTCCGGTGTCCCCGGACGCGGGCGAGCGTGTCGGGGGCGGCTTGGTCGCGGTCGCGCACCAGGTGGTCGAGGACCGGTTCCGGGCAGCCGTGGTGGGCCTCCAGCACCAGCGCGTTGGCGGCGGCGTCGACGAACTGCACGTGTCCGGCGGGCGCCCGGCCGATGGCCAGGGCCTCGTGCAGCACGGCGTCGACCATCCGCCGCCGGTAGCGCGGGTCGCGGCCGGGCCGGCCCAGCACCCTGAGCTGCGGCACCGGCAGCGGGCGGCGGCCGGGGAACCACACCGGGCCGTCCGGGGGCCGGGCGACCACCACGGCGGAGACCAGGACGCGCAGCGGCACGTTGAACCGCTGCGAGGCGTCGCGCAGCACCCGGAAGGCGCTGCCCGGCTCGGGCAGGCCGTAGCGGGCCATGAGCGTGCCCTGCGCCATCCCGATGACGGGAGCCGTGCGCACCCGGGCGCGCAGCGCGCGGACCTCCTTGTGCAGGTCCTCGTAGGACGGGCGCAGCGGGTCGGCGATCTGGGACCGCCAGGCCGGCAGTTCCTCGACCCGGGCGGCGCCCCGGGCCAGTTCCCGCACGGCCTCCTCCAGGGTGGCGTACAGCCGGACGCCGTCGAGCCGGGCGAGGTGCACCGCCTCGCGCACCCCGGGCCGGGCCCGGACGATGATCAGGTCCGGGCGTCCGGCGCGGGTGCGGGTCGTCTCGCTGAGGGCGCGCAGCACGACGGCGCCGCCCAGCTGGACGTGGGCCATGTCGAGGACCGGCCGCAGCCCGGCGCGGTCGGCGTGTTCCAGGTGACCGCGCAGCTCCGCCGACCAGGCCTGGGCGCCGCGCGCGTCGAGGCTGCCGGTCATGCGCAGCAGCAGGGCGCCCTCCGCCGGCAGTCCCTCGACCAGGGAGGACTCGATGACCAGCGAGGCCCGGGTGCCGGGGCGGTCGGACGAGGCTTGCATGGCATCACCCAGACAGGACGTCACGGAAAGGTCGATCGGCCTCTTCCTGACCTGGGACCACCTTGCACGCCGCGCGGCCGGCGCTCAACCGCACCACGGCGGCGGGTCCCCGCGTCCGGGCCGCCCGGAGGGCCGACGGCCGCCGCCCGGCCGCCGCGGCCCGTAGCACCGTACGGGTGAGGACGGCGACGGTGACCGGGGTGACCGGGGGTCGCCGGCGGGGGCTGACGGGAGACCGCGGCCCCGGCCCGCTCAGTGGACACGGGCCACCTCCGGTCCGCTCCGCCGGGTGCCGGCGCGGGCCGGGCGGAGCAGGGTGAGGCAGGCGGCGGCGACCTCGCCGGTGCCGATGCGCAGCAGGCGGGCGTCGGTGGCGTGGCCGTGCGGGTCGCCGGGCGGCCCGGGCTTCCACAGGGCGACGTGGTCGGGGCTCGGCGGCGGGCCCCACAGGCGTGGGGAGACCGGGCCGAACAGGGTGACGCTGCGGGTGCCGTGGGCGACCGCGAGGTGCGCGAGACCGGTGTCGCCGCTGAGCACCAGCCGCGCCCCGGCCACCAGCGCGGACAGCTCGTCCAGGGGCAGGCCGCCGGTGAGGACGTCGCGGACGGGCTGCCCGCCGCGTTCGGCGACCGCGCGGACCAGGGCGTCCTCGCCGGGGCCGCCGGTGAGGACCACATGGTGTCCGGTGGCGCGCAGACAGCGCACGACGGCGGCGAACCGCTCCCCCGGCCAGCGGCGCGAGCCCGAGGCGGCGCCCGGGTGCACGACGACCGCGCCGGGCGCCGGGGACGGCGTGCCGGGGCGGGGCAGCCGTACGTCGAGGGGGTCGGCGGGGATGCCGTAGGCCTGGAGGAAGGCGCACCAGCGGACCCGTTCGTTGGCCTGGCCCTGCCATGGCGGCCCGTCCGGGCAGGCGTGCGCGAGCAGCCGGCGCGGGCTGAGGGCGGCGAGCGCGTCGCGGCTCTCGGGGCCATTGCCGTGCAGGTCGATCGCGATGTCGGGCGGGGGCGCGGCCCAGTGGGTGAGGGACGGCACCGCGCGCGCCGGTGCCTCGGCCGGGAACACGGCGTCGACCGCGCCGGTGGCGAGGGCGAGTTCGGTGAGGCCCGGCGGCAGCGCGAGCACGACCCGGTGCCCCGGGAAGGCCCGCCGGATCCCGCGCAGCGCGGGCACCCCGGCCAGCAGGTCGCCGAGCCCCAGCGCGCGCAGCACCAGCACGGTCGGGGGGTACGGGGTTCGGGTCACCGGGACGGTCCTCCAAGCGGTACGCGGGTCACGGTCGGGCGCGCCGGGCGGGGTGCGGGAGGGGCACGGGACGACGCCGATCCGCACGCCGCCGCCGGCGTCACTGAGGGGGGCCCGCCGGTGTGGCGGGGGTGAGGGCGGCGCGGCGGGCGAGGCCGGTGGTGGAGCGGCCGTCGAGGTAGGGCAGCAGCAGGACCTGGCCGCCCCAGCTCTCCACCAGGGGCTGTTCGGGCAGCCGGGTGCGGGCGTAGTCGCCGCCCTTGGTCCAGATGTGCGGCCGGAGTTCGCCGAGGAGGCGTTCCGGAGTGTCCTCGTCGAAGACGGCGACGGCGTCCACGCACTCCAGGGCGCGCAGCACCCGTACCCGGTCGGCGACCGGGACCAGGGGGCGGCCGTCGCCCTTGCGGCGGCGTACCGAGTCGTCGGAGTTGACGCAGACGACCAGGCAGTCCCCGGCCCGGCGGGCGGCCTGGAGCAGGGCGACGTGCCCGGCGTGCAGCAGGTCGAAGCAGCCGCCTGCGGCGACGACGGTGCCACCGGCGCCCCGTACCCGGGCGGCCGTGCGCACCGCGTCGGCGGTGGTGTCACCGTCGGAGGAGGCCTCGGCCGGCGCCCCGGCGGTGTCCGGCGCGGCGACGGCGCGGGCGCCGCCCTCGGCGACGTAGCGGGTGGCGGCGTGTACGGCGTCCTGCACGGCGGCCTCGGTGAAGGCGCCATCGGCGAGCAGGCCGGCGGCAGCGGCGGCGAAGCGGTCGCCGGCACCGCAGGGGTCGCCGGACGCGGCAGCCGGGGTGGGCACGAGGAGCGGGGTCTCGCCGTGCGAGAGCAGTGCTCCGCGCTCGCCGAGGGTGACGGCGACGGCCTGGACGCCCCAGGCCTGGACGAGGGTGCGGGCGTCGCGCGCGGCGCCGCGCAGCCCGGCGTCGTCCCCGTCGCCCTCGGCCTCCTCCAGGCGCCGGGCGAGGACGCGGGCCTCCTGCGCGGAGGGGGTGGCCAGGCGGACGCCGGGCACCGGGGCGTCGCCGCGCACATGGGGGTCCCAGACGACCGGCGCCCGCTGCGCGGCGGCGGTCAGGGCCTCCCGCAGGACGTCGGCGGTGCCCCGGCCGTAGTCGGCGACCAGGACGGCGGCGGCGCCGGTGACGGTGGCCTCGGCGGCTCCGGTGCCGGCGCGGGCGCGGCCGTCGCCGTCGTCCAGGCGCAGCAGCGGCCGGTCCCCGGCGAGCACCCGGGTCTTGCTACTGAGGGCGCCGTCCAGCGGCACCTCCACCAGGTGGACGCGGCCGGCCAGCAGTTCGCGCAGGGTGTCGCTGGCCGGGTCGTCGCCGAGCGCGGTGACGAGGGTGACCGGGCGGCCGTCGGCGGCGGCGAGGCAGGCGGCGAGCGCGGCGCCGCCCGGCCGTGAGCTGCGCCGGGTGCCGTGCACGACGGGGACGGGGGCGTCCGGGGCGAGCCGTTCGGCCCGCCCGCACAGGTCGTGGTCGAGCAGGGCGTCGCCCACGACGACGAGGGGCGTGCGGAAGGTGCTCATGCCGGTCCCTTCCGGGCGGTCGCGGCCGCGTCGGCGGCGGCCACCCGCCCGACGACCCGGGCCCGGCCGACAAGCCGGCCCACGACACCGGGCCTGCCCTCCCCCGCGCCGTCGGCCTCGCCGCTCTCCACGGCGTGGTCGAAGGCCTCGCAGAGCATGTGCACGGCGACCAGGTGGAGTTCCTGCACGGTGGCGGAGACCGGGGCGTCGACGCACAGGGCGTCGTCCGCGCCGAGCTGGAGGGGGTTGGGCGCGCGGCCGGTCAGGGCCCACACGGTCATGCCGAGTTCGCGGGCGCGCTCGGCGGCGGCCAGCAGGTTGGCGCTGGCGCCGCTGGTGGACAGCAGCATGAGGACGTCGCCGGGGCGGCCGTGCGCGGCGGTCTGGCGGGCGAACACCTCCTGGACGCCGTAGTCGTTGGCGATGGCGGTGGTCGAGGAGGTGTCGGCGTGCAGGGCGACGGCGGAGAACGGCGGCCGGTCGTCCCGGTAGCGGCCGACGAGTTCGGCCGTCAGGTGCTGGGCCTGGGCGGCGCTGCCGCCGTTGCCGGCGACGAGCAGCCGGGCGCCGCGGCCGAGGCGCCGGGCGAGTTCGGCGCCCCAGCCCTCGATGAGCGGTCCGCACTCGCGGAACGTCTCCAGCGCCTTCATCAGGTCGTCGCAGTGCGCGGTGTCGATGACGGTCTTGTCGGCGGCGCAGGTGTCGGTGACGGTCTTCATCGGACGACTCCCGAGAGCGAGCGGATGGCGGACACGGCGCCGTACACCCCGGCCACGCCGTCGGCCACGTGGTCCCAGGTGTAGTGGCCGAGCACCCGTTCCCGGCCGGCCGCGCCGTAGCGTTCGAGCCGGTCCGGGTCGGCGAGCAGGGAGCGGACGACGGCGCCGAGGTCGTGGTCGTCGTCGGCCGGGACGAGGACGCCGGTGGTGCCGTCCACGACGGTGTCGAGCTGGCCGCCAACGGCGGTGGCGACGACCGGGGTGGCGCAGGCCATGGCCTCCAGCGGGACGATGCCGAACGGCTCGTACCGCGGCAGGGACAGCACGAGGTCGGCGCTCGACATCAGGCGGGGCATCCGGGCCCGGCCCACCCCGCCGAGCAGGGTGACGCGGTCCTGGACGCCGTACTCGCCGGCGAGGGCGTACAGCCGAGACGCCTCCGGGTCGACGCCGAGCAGGTCGGCCTCGGGGCCGCCGGCGATGAGGAGTTCGGCGTCGGGGACGCCGGCCAGGGCGCGGATGGCGCGGTCGAAGCCCTTGCGGGGCACGAGCCGGCCGACGGCGAGCAGCCGACGGCGGGCGCCGGGGAGCCGGCGGGCGCCGGGGAGCCGGCGGGCGCCGACGGGGGCGAAGTGGTCGGGGTCGACACCGCAGGGCACGACGCTGATCCGGTCCTCGGGCAGACCCATGGCCTTGAGTTCGGCGACCTCGTCGCTGCACGTGGCGATGATCCGGGTGCACTCGTGCCCGACGGCCTCCTCGATCGCGAGCCGTTCGGCGGGGCTGGTGTCGGCGGTGCCCTGGTAGCGCCGCTTGACGGTGCCGAGGGCGTGGTAGGTCTGCACGGCCGGGATGCCGAGGCCGCGGGTGCCGGTGAGGGCGGCGAGGCCGGACATCCAGAAGTGGGCGTGCACCACGTCGGGTGGGTCGGCGGCCCACTGCCGGGCCAGGAAGGCGCCGAACTCGCCCATGTGGGGCAGCAGTTGGTCCTTGGGTACGGGTGCGGCCGGCCCGGCGGGCACGTGCACCACCCGGACGCCGTCGATGAGGGTCATCCGGTCGGGCAGTCCCGCCGAGTCCCGCCGGGTGTACACGGTGACCCGGTATCCCTTCCGGGCGAGTTGCCGGGCGACCTGTGCCACGTACACGTTCTGGCCGCCCGCGTCCGGCCCGCCGAGCGCGGCCAGCGGGCTGGCGTGCTCGGAGACCATGGCGACGCGGCCGGCCGTGTGCGGAGTACGGCTCATCGGGTGACCTCCTTGATCAGGCGTTCCCAGTCGTCCAGGAAGCGCCGCTCTCCGTAGCGGGCCTGCGCGGCGGCCCGGGCGGCGGCGCCGGTGCGGCGCGCGTGTCCGGGGTCGGCGAGGAAGGCCCGTACGGCGTCCTCCAGGACGTCGAGGCGGTTCGAGACCACCCCGGCGCCCTCGGGTACGGCCTCGCGGACCTCGGTGGTGTCGAGGGCGACCACCGGCATGCCGAGGAACATGGCCTCCAGCAGGGCCAGGCCGAGCGAGGTCCAGCGCACGGGGTGCAGGTAGACCCGGCACTTGGCCAGTTCCCGGTGGAGCGCGTGCTGGGGCAGGTCGCGGGTGCGGCAGCGCTCGGGTGGCAGGCCGAGGTGGTCGGCGAGGCCTTCGGTGCGCATGCCGAAGACGTCCAGGGGCGCCGAACGGGCGAACCGGGGCAGCAGGTCGGTGCCGGTGGTACGGCCCCGGCGCACGGGTTCGTTGACCACGACGGCGGCGCGGCGCTCGGTGCCGGTCCACAGCGGGCCGGGGTCGATGACGCCGTGCTCCACGACCTCGGTGGGTGCCCGGCCGGTGTCCCACATCAGCCGGTTGAAGTGGGTGACGTGGACGACGGGGACGTCCGACTGGCCCGCGAGCGGGTGGCGTTGGCGTTCCGGGGACTCGTCGGGGCTGTTGTGCTCGACGTACACGGCGGGCACGTCGGTGCCGGGGCGGCGGCCGGTCCAGCGCCGGGCGAGGTCCGCCTCGTGCGGGCGTTGCAGCACCATCAGGTCGATGTCGGCGTCCCGCAGTTGCTCCGGGGTCGCCTCCCGGACGGTCGCGGGCCAGTCCCAGGTGCGGGCGCGGCCGAGTCCGTCGGGTCCCCGGTCGGGGGTGACCGGGAGCAGGTAGGTGTGCGGGCCCTGGACGAAGGCGGTGAGCCAGGAACCGTGCACGTGCCAGACGAGGATGTTCATGAGGGGCGCTCCTGGATGAGCTTGTGCACCGCGCGCACCACGTCCTGCCCGGTGACCTCGTCCAGGCAGGGGTGGCCGGGCACCGGGCAGGTCAGCGCCCGGGTGTCCGCGCACGGCGCCGACTGGTCGCCGAGCAGGATGACGGGGACGCCGTACGGGGCCCAGCGCTCGGCCGGGACCACGGGGGCGAACAGGGAGACGACGGGGGTGCCGACGGCGGCGGCGAGATGGGCGGGCCCGGTGTTGGCACTGATCACGACGTCGGCCATGCGCAGCACCCCGGCGAGGGTGCGCGGGTCGGTCCGGCCGCCGAGGTCCACGGCCAGGTCGCCGCTGACCCGCCGGGTCAGGTCGGTCTCGTCGGGGCCGCCGGTGACGACGACGCGGTGTCCGGCGTCGGTGAGCAGGGCGACCGCCTCGGCGCAGCGGTGCCGGCCCCAGGCGCGGGCGGGGGCGCTGGCGCCGGGGTGCAGGACGACGTAGGGGCCGGGACCGGTGAGGGCGCCGGTGTCGGGGGGCGGCAGGACGCGGGGCCGGCCGTCGTCGCCGGGCGGCCTGGGGAAGCCGAGCGCGGCGGCGGTGTCGAGGGCGGCTTCCACCTCGTGCCGGCCGTCGGCGCGCCGGTGGCGGACGTCCAGCAGCCGGCCGGGGTGGTCGGTGCTGTCGGCGCCGATCCGGGCGACGCCGGCGAGGCGCAGCAGCAGCGCGGCCGGCAGCGGGCTCTGGTGGAAGGAGGTGAGGATCAGGGCGGTGTCGTGGGCGCCGGCGCGCAGCCGGGCGAGGAGCGCGTCGATGTCGGCGGGAACGACCGGGGGCGGGTCGAAGCCCTCCCAGGGCGCCTCCCAGACCAGGACCTCGTCGACGCCGGGCAGCAGCCGGGCCGCTTCGGCGCCGCGCGGGCCGCACAGCAGGGTGACGTGGTCGGCGCGGGCGGCGACGGCGCGGACGGCGGGGCCGGCGAGCAGGACGTCGCCGAAGCTGTCGAGGCGCACGACGAGGGCCCTCACCGCGACCGCCCCCCGTCCTGGACTTCGGTGTGGCGGAGGATCGCGCGGACCGCCGTCGGCAGGTCGGGCGCGCTGCGGTCCAGGTAACGCGCCACCTCGTCGGGTGCCGTGGCCGGGTTGGGCACCAGCACGCCCCGGGCGCCCGCCGCCTCGGCGGCCAGGACGTCGGTGGGCAGACCGCACAGCAGGGTGACGTGGGCGGCGATGGCGCGGACGGCGGGGCCGGCGAGCAGGACGTCGCCGAAGCTGTCGAGGCGCACGACGAGGGCCCTCACCGCGACCGCCCCCCGTCCTGAAGTTCGGTGTGGCGGAGGATCGCGCGGACCGCCGTGGGCAGGTCGGGCGCGCTGCGGTCCAGGTAACGCGCCACCTCGTCGGGCGCCGTGGCCGGGTTGGGCACCAGCACGCCCCGGGCGCCCGCCGCCTCGGCGGCCAGGACGTCGGCGGCGATGTCGCCGATCACCACGCAGTCGGCGGGGTCGACGCCGAGCCGCCCGGCGGCGGTGCGGATCAGGCCGGGCCGGGGTTTGCGGCAGTCGCAGCCGGCCTCGGGGGCGTGCGGGCAGAACACCCAGGTGTCCAGGCCGCCGAGCAGCCGGTCGGCGCGTTCGTTGACGCGGCGGACCTGCTCGGTGGTGAGCAGTCCGCGTCCCACACCGGACTGGTTGCTGACGACTCCCGTGGCCAGGCCGTGCTCACGGGCGAGGCGTACGGCGCGGGCGGCGCCGGGCAGCAGCCGGACCCGGTCGGGGTCGCCGTTGTAGGGCACGTCGGCCACCAGGGTGCCGTCGCGGTCGAACAGGACGGCCCGGACGCCGCTCATCCGGTGCCTCCCAGCGGTCGGGCGTTGCGGTGCCGGACGGCTCCGCGCAGCCAGTGCCGGACGGCGAGCGGCGGGATGAGCACGCTGGTGCCGACCATGCCGGCGATCTCGCGGGCGGTGCGGGGGCCGGGCAGGATGCGGGCGAGCGCGAACTCCGCGGTGCCCAGCGTCCATACGGCGGCGCAGACGCCGGCGGCGCGGCGGCGGCCGGCCAGCGCGCAGCCGGCTGCGGCGAGGGCGGCGCCGGTGACGGCGGCGTGGCGGCGCAGCCGGCCCCGCGGTGCCCGGGCGCGGTGCCACCAGTCGGGGCCGTGCAGCCGGTTCATCAGGGCGTCGTCGGCGTTGCCGCGCTGGGCGGGCAGCGAGGCCCACCAGTGGGCGGGGCGCACCGGGTGCCGGGTGATCCGGGTGCCGCGGCGCAAGGTCCAGCCGGCGCGTTCGACGCGCAGGGCGAGGTCGGCGTCCTCGCGGAAGGCGCGCGGGAAGCGTTCGTCGAAGCCGCCGACGCGGGTGAGGGCCTGGGTGCGGTAGGCCATGTCGGCGGTGGCCCAGGCGGCGTCCTCCAGGCCCTTGGTGTTGCGCTCCCAGTCGGTGGGCCGGCGGTCCGGGGGCAGCGGGACGGTCAACTGCCCCTGGATGCCGCCGACTTCCTCGCCGGCCGCCCGCAGGTCCGCGGCGAGCAGCCGAGACCATCCCGGCAGCACCTGGACGTCGTCGTCCAGGAAGACCGTCCAGGGGGTGCGGACGGTGCGCCAGCCGGCGTTGCGGGCGGCGGCCGGTCCCCGGCCGCAGGTGCGCAGGGTCCGGACCCTGTCGAGGAGCTGGCCGGCGGCCGCCAGCGGCAGGTCGCCGTCGGGCTGGGGCCGGTCGTCCACGACGATCACCTCGTGCGGCTGGTGGCCCTCGGCCTCGGCGAGGGCGCGCAGGCACGCGGCGAGGCAGGGGCGGCCGATGGTCGGGACGACGACGGTGTAGGCGGGGGCGTCGGTCATGCGAACGCCTTCCCTCGGCGGACCGCGAACGGGCCGAGCACCAGCAGGTCGACGGGGGCCGAGCCGAAGCACTCCAGGGCGTCCCTGGGGTCGTCGACCATGGGCCGGCCGGCGGTGTTGAGGCTGGTGTTGACCACGACGGGCAGTCCGGTGCGCCGTTCGAAGCCCTCGATCATCCGGGCCACCAGGGGTTCGCGGTCGCGGTCCACGGTCTGGACGCGGGCGGTGCCGTCGACGTGGACGACGGCCGGGATGCGGTCCCGCCAGCCGTCGGCGACGTCGTGCACGAAGAGCATGTGCGGGCTGGGCAGCGGCCCGTCGAAGATCTCGGCGGCGCGTTCGGCGAGCACCATGGGGGCGACGGGCCGGAACTCCTCGCGTCCCTTGACCGCGTTGAGCCGCTCCAGGTTCTCCGCGCGGCCGGGGTGGGCGAGCAGCGAGCGGTGGCCGAGCGCCCGGGGCCCGTACTCGCTGCGACCCTGGAACCAGGCCACGATGCCGTCGGCGGCCAGTGTTTCGGCAGCGGTCTCGGCGATGTCGGCGGGCTCCTCGTACGGTACGGCCGCCCGCTCCAGCCAGGCGCGCAGCTCGGCGTCGGGCCAGCCCCGGCCGAGCGCGGCGGTGGGCATCGGCTCGACGGTGTCCTTCTGGCCGGCCACGTGGGCGGCGGCGCCGAGGGCGGTGCCGGCGTCCCCGGCGGCGGGCTGCACCCACACGTGCCGGAAGCCGCTCTCGCGCCACAGCCGGGTGTTGGCCACGCAGTTCAGGGCGACACCGCCGGCCATGGTCAGGGCGTCCTCGCCGGTGCGGGCGCGCAGCCACCCGGCGAGGGCGAGCATGGCCTCCTCCAGGCAGAGCTGGGCGCTGGCGGCGAGGTCGGCGTGGTCCTGGTGCCAGGCGCCGCCGGGCGGGCGCGCGGGGACCAGTTCGGCCCAGGGCACCGGGCGGGCCCGGAAGCGTCCCTGGTCGTCGGCCTCGACGTGGGCGCGGAGCCGGTCGGCGAAGCGCGGGGTGCCGTAGGAGGCGAGGGCCATCACCTTGAACTCGTCGCTGCTGCGCAGGAAGCCGAGGTGCTGGGTGAGGTCCTCGTAGAACAGGCCGAGGGAGTCGGGGAGTTCCTGGGTGGCGAGGACGGTCAGTTCGCCGCCCGTGTAGCGGCCGGCCAGGTGGGAGCCGCATTCGCCGCGGCCGTCCAGGACGAGGACGGCGCAGTCGGGGTACGGCGAGACCGGCCCGGCGGAGGCGGCGTGCGCCACGTGGTGCGGGACGAAGCGGACCTTGGCCGGGTCGAGGCCGGGCAGGGCCTCGGCGAGGAACTCCGGTGCCCGGCGGGCGTAGTCCTGGCGCAGGTGGTCGAAGGGGTCGTCCAGGCCCATGCGGTCGGCGGGCCGGGCGAGCGCGGGGTCGTAGGAGTAGGCGACGGCGTCCAGGTCGGACGGGGCGAGGCCGGCCTGTTCCAGGCACCAGCGGGCGGACTGCTCGGGCAGTTCCCAGGCGGAGAAGGGCAGGGGGCGTTTGCCGTGCTTGCGGCGGGAGAACCGCTCCTCCTCCGCCGCCGCCACGATCCGGCCGTCGCTGATCAGGGCCGCGGCGGGGTCGTGGAAGAGTGCGTTGATACCGAGAACGTGCATGCGCTGTCTCCTGGACGGCCGGCGGTCAGGTCTGGGGGGCGGGCTGCTGCACGGCCTCGGGCTGGGCCGCGAAGTGGGCGATGGTCTGCTTGAGGCCCTCCTCCCAGGGGATCTGCGGCGACCAGCCGAGCAGTTCACGGGCGAGGGTGGTGTCGGGGCGGCGCCGGCCGGGGTCGTCCACGGGCCGGTCGACGAAGGCGATCGGCGAGCGGGAGCCGGTGAGGGCGACCACCCGGCGGGCCAGGTCGGCCATGGTGATCTCGTCGCTGCCGCCGATGTTCACCGGCCGCACGGACTGGCTGGCGGCCACCCGCAGGATGCCGTCGACGGTGTCGTCCACGTAGCACAGCGAGCGGGTCTGGCTGCCGTCGCCGGCGACGGTGAGCGGCTGCCCGGCCAGGGCCTGGCAGATGAAGGTCGGCACCGCCCGGCCGTCATGGGCGCGCATCCGCGGGCCGTAGGTGTTGAACAGCCGGACGATGCCGGCGTTCGTCCCGTTGGTCCCGGCGTGCGCGGTGACGAGGGCCTCGGCGAACCGCTTGGACTCGTCGTAGACGCTGCGCGGGCCGACCGGGTTCACGTTGCCCCAGTAGCCCTCGTGCTGCGGGTGGACCAGCGGGTCGCCGTAGACCTCGGAGGTGGAGGCGAGCAGGAACCGGGCACCGTCGCGTGCCGTGACGGCCAGCGCGTTGCGGGTGCCGAGGCTGCCCACGTCCAGGGTCTCCAGCGGCAGGCGCAGGTAGTCGACGGGTGAGGCGGGGCAGGCGAAGTGCAGCACCAGGTCGTAGGGGCCCGGCAGCAGGTCCGGGCAGTCGGCGGCGCAGACGTCGCAGTGCGCGTACCGGAAGCCGGGGCGGCCTTCGAGGTGGGCGATGTTCTCGCGCCGTCCGCAGGCCAGGTTGTCGGCGCAGTCGACTTCGACTCCCGAATCCAGCAGGCGTTCGCACAGGTGCGAGCCGAGGAAGCCGGCGCCGCCGGTCACGAGGGCGCGCCGCCAGGAGAACGGTGTGTCACCAGTCATGGGGGCTGTTCCTTCGTCTACGTCGTCCGCGCCGTCGGAGCCCTCCCGCGAGGGGAGTTCGGCGCGTGCCGGACGCCGGTCGCGGCGTCGTCGGCCCGTACGGAAGGGAATGGACAGGGCGCGGGTCCCGCTGATCCGGAGGACCGCCCTGGGTACGCCGCCACTGGCTGGACGGCACTGGCGACGGGGTTCCCGCACCAGTTGGGTTCACACGTTGGTTCTTATTGTCCGGAAGATCGCCCCCTCGCGCGACTCCGGACGGCTCACCGCGGGCGAGGCCTCAGAGCCAGGGCGTGGGGCGGCCGCGTGCCCCGGGGCGGGCGCGGGTGGCCCGGCACAGGAGGCGGAAGGCCTGCAGCAGGGTCAGCGGCCACAGCACGGCGAAGCAGCCGAGCAGGGCGGGATCGGAGGTGCGCATGCCCATGACGGCGACGAACACCGACGCGGCCGTGAGCAGCAGCACCGCCGCGGGCAGCCACATCCTTCCGCGCCCGGTGTCCAGGCGGCTGGTGAGCCCGCGCGCGCGGCCCATGCGGCGCGTGAACCGGCGGTCGCGCCGCAGGTCCACCTCGATCCGCAGCAGGGCGAGCCGTTCGCGCGAGGACAGCCGCACCCCGTCGCGCATCTCCCACATCTCCCAGTCGTCCACGGCTGCGCACACCTCCTGCCGGTCGGCGGCCCCCTGTTCTCCCCGGACGCCCGGGTTCCCCCCGCCGGCGGAGCCGATGCGGAGCCCGCACCGTCCCGGGCGCTCACGTTCCGTAGCACGGGAGGGGACTCCGGGCCACCCGGAGCCGCCCGGTTCGTCGCACACCGTGACGATGGACGCTTGCACGTGACCACGCCCCGGCCAAGGCCGATACTGGACGAGCCCTATCGGCGAACTCGGCCCGACGTCGGACCGCGCGGCTCACCCCGCAAGGCTCACTAGGAGATACCGATGAGGATGCTGATCAACGTGCCGGAGACGGTCGTGGCGGACGCGCTGCGCGGGATGGCGGCCGCCTATCCCGAGCTGACCGTGGACGTGGAGAACCGGGTGATCGTCCGCCGGGACGCACCCGTGGCGGGGCAGGTGGGGCTGGTGTCGGGCGGTGGATCGGGGCACGAGCCGCTGCACGGCGGGTTCGTCGGCCCCGGCATGCTCTCCGCCGCGTGTCCGGGCGAGGTGTTCACCTCACCGGTCCCGGACCAGATGGCCCGCGCCGCGGCTGCCGTGGACGGCGGCGCCGGGGTGCTGTTCGTCGTGAAGAACTACACCGGCGACGTGCTGAACTTCGACATGGCGGCGGAGCTGGCCGAGGACGAGGGCGTCCAGGTCGCCAAGGTCCTCGTCAACGACGACGTGGCCGTCACCGACAGCCTCTTCACGGCCGGACGGCGCGGCACGGGCGCGACGCTGTTCGTGGAGAAGATCGCGGGCGCCGCCGCGGCCGAGGGCCAGCCCCTGGAGCGGGTGGCCGCGGTCGCCCGCCAGGTCAACGAGAACGCGCGCAGCTTCGGCATCGCGCTCAGCGCGTGCACGACCCCGGCCAAGGGCAGCCCCACCTTCGACCTGCCGGACGGCGAGCTGGAGCTGGGCATCGGCATCCACGGCGAGCCGGGCCGGGAGCGGCGCCCGATGATGACCTCCGGGGAGATCGCCGACTTCGCGGTGCACGCGATCCTGGAGGACATGCCGCCGCGCAGCCCGGTGCTGGTCCTGGTGAACGGCATGGGCGCCACCCCGCTGCTGGAACTGTTCGGCTTCAACGCCGAGGTGCAGCGGGTGCTGCGTGAGCGGGGCGTGGCCGTGGCCCGCACCCTCGTGGGCAACTACGTCACCTCCCTGGACATGGCGGGCGCCTCGGTGACGCTGTGCCAGGCCGACGAGGAACTGCTCCGGCTGTGGGACGCGCCGGTACGGACCCCGGCGCTGCGCTGGGGCATGTGACCGGCCGGACCGCGCCAGGCGACAGCGCTACGACCCCAGGACGCCCTACGACGCAAGGAGATCCCGTGCTCGACGCCGATTTCTTCCGCCGTTGGATGACGGTGGCCGCCGCCTCCGTCGACCGTGAGGCCGGACGGCTCACCGCTCTCGACTCGGCCATCGGGGACGCCGACCACGGCAGCAATCTCCAGCGCGGGTTCCGGGCCGTGGCGGCCACCTTGGAGCAGGAGGCGCCGGACACGCCGGGCGCGGTACTGGCCCTGTCCGGAAAGCAGTTGATCTCGACGGTCGGCGGGGCCTCCGGGCCGCTGTACGGCACGCTGCTGCGCCGCACCGGCAAGGCGCTCGGGGACGCGGCCGAGGTCGACACCGGGCAGTTGGCCGAGGCGCTGCGCGCGGGCGTGGAGGGCGTGATGGCGCTGGGCGGGGCGGCGCCCGGCGACAAGACGATGCTGGACGCCCTGGTGCCGGCGGTGGACGCGCTCGGCGACGGTTTCGCCGCCGCCCGGGCCGCCGCCGAGGCGGGCGCCGAGGCCACGACGCCGCTGCGGGCGCGCAAGGGCCGGGCGAGCTATCTGGGCGAGCGCAGCATCGGCCATCAGGATCCGGGGGCGACCTCCTCGGCGCTGCTGATCGCCGCGCTCGAAGAGGCGGCCGGGACGGCGGAGGGCTGAGCGATGGGCGACGACGGGAAGCAGGTCGGGATCGTGCTGGTGTCGCACAGCGCCGATGTCGCCGCGGCGGTGGCCGAGCTGGCGAGGGGGCTGGCGGGCGGGGCCGCGGCGGTGCCGGTCGCCGCGGCGGGCGGCACGGAGGGCGGTGGGCTCGGCACCAGCGCCGAGATGATCGCCGCGGCGGCGGCCTCGGTCGACCGGGGCGCCGGGGTCGCGGTCCTCACGGACCTGGGCAGTGCCGTCCTCACCATGAAGGCGCTGCTCGCCGAGGGCGACGAACTCCCGCCCGGCACCCGCCTGGTGGACGCCCCGTTCGTGGAGGGCGCGGTCGCCGCGGTGGTCACGGCGTCGGCGGGCGGCGACCTCGACGCGGTGCAGGCGGCGGCCGCGGAGGCGTACGACTACCGCAAGGTGTGAGGGAGCACGCTCCGAGACCGCCGCTCTCACTTCCCCGACACGAACCGTCTCGCCAGTCGCTCCCCCGTCGACGCCGCCTCGGCGTGGTCCTCGACGGGGCTCACCCGGGAGTCGCGGAAGACGATGTAGGTGACGCCGGAGGGGGTGCCGCCGGTGCGGGGGTCGGCCGGGATGCCGAGGGCCCGGGCGGTGGCGTAGGAGGCCTCGCCGATCAGGTCGCGGGGGCCGGTGTCGCCGACGACGGCGTAGCGGACCCGGTCCCGGTAGACGACCGCGGCGACCGAGCCGCCCCGGACCCCGGAGGCGTGCGGGTGCCAGCGCCGGCTCGGGGCGGGGACGACGATGTACGGCAGCTTCTCGGCCTTCAGGTACCGGCCGTCGGACTGCTGGAAGGCGGTCATGGCGGCGAACAGCGGGTCGGCACGGCGGTTGCAGCGGGCGGTGGCCTGTCCGTCGCAGTCGATGTCGAGGTCGGCCTTCCAGTAGACGGCGTCCCGGGTGCCACAGACAGGCACCGTGGCCCGGCTGTCGGCGTCGGTGCGGAAGCGGCCCCGGGAGACCTGGTCGCACCTGCCGAGCCGGGCCAGCAGGTCGGCCGCGGTGACGGCGTCCTCGTCGCGGGGCGCGGGCGCCTGGCGGGGCGGGGCGGCGGCGGCCGGTACCGGCAGCGACGCCGGGGCGATCAGGGCGGCGCCGGCCACGGCCAGCGTCAACGACGGGACACGCACGCGCACGATCGGGGACCCTCTCGTCGGGGACGGGGAATATCGCGCCCACTGTGGGGCGCACCCCGGCCCGCGGCCGTCGTGGCCGCACGGAAGGGGCCGGATGGAGCACGCTTCTGACACCCGTGAGGGGATGTGCGGCCGGACTCGGTACGGAGCGGGGGACGGCAGGGGCCGGGACCCCCGACCGGTCCGGTCCGGGGTCCCGGCCGCCCGGGTCGGCGCGGGATCGGCGACAACAGCGTGACCGCGCCACGGGCGTGAACTTCCCTGCTGTGCGGGGGAGTTCAGCCGTAGAAGGGTCCAGCATACGTAACCCGCCCCGATACCCACGACCGCGGCCCTCTTGATGTGTCCGCACTACCCCGTCATATTGGTACGGACCTTTATGGTGCCGCCGACGCCGTCCCCGGGAGGCAGAGCCGTGCGACGCGTACCCCTGCCGCTGGTACTGGTCTCCGGGGCCCTGCTGCTGCTCGTGTCCTGCGGCTGGGGCGGGGCCGCCGAGGACGACGAGGGCCGCGCTCCCGGCGCCCCGACCGGTGTCACCACCATGGCGGGCAGCGCCGACAGCGTGCACGTGATGTGGAACGCGGTCACGGACGGTCCGGGCATCCGCGCCTACGAGGTGTACCGCGGCGCCACCAAGGCGGCCCAGGTGCCGGGTTCCCAGCACATGGTGGACGTCACCAGGCTCAGGCCGTCCACCCGGTACACCTTCACCGTGCGGGCCCGGGACCGGGACGGCCGGCTCGGCCCGCCGAGCCGGTCCGTGCGCGCCCGGACCCCGGCCGCGGTGGCGGCGGACCGCGCGGCCCCGACCCGGCCGGGACACCTCTCCGGCCGCGCCGTCGGCAGCCGCGCGGCCCAGCTGTCCTGGGGCGCCGCGACGGACGACCGGGCCGTGCTGTCGTACGACGTCTACCAGGGCGGGGCGAAGATCCACAGCGTGGGCGGGAACCAGACCGCGACCGTGGTCACCGGGCTGCGGCCCGGCACCGCCTACGTGTTCACGGTCCGGGCCCGGGACGCGGCCGACAACCTCTCCCCGGCGAGCGGCCCGGTACGGCTGACCACCCCGGGCACCGACGACGGCCGGGACACCGCGCCCACCGGCTTCACCGCGACGACGCACCGGGCGGACGGCGCGTACTACGTCGACCTGTCCTGGACTCCCCCGCGCGCGGACGGCGTGATCACGGAGTACCGGATCCGGCTGGACGGCGGCACCGACACCTCGCTGGTGTGGGGCGGCACCCCGCCGCGCGGCCGGGCCCGCTACAGCTTCTACGTGGGCCGGGACGCCGGGGAGCGACACCGGGTGCGGCTGCGGGCCCGGTTGCCGGACGGGACCTGGGGCGGCTGGTCGGCGGAGCGCGCCGTCACCACGGGCGGCTGAGCGGCGCAAGGCGGGGACGGTCCGCCTTGCGCCGGTCGGACGAATACGTCACCTGCCCGGACGCGGCCCGGGTGCGCGGACAACCGGGGCCGCGTTTGCTGCCGTTGAGGCAGCACGGACGCTTCCCGACCCCTCGGCGGCGCATGGGACGTACCGCCAACCGTGCAGCCGGAGGGCACCCCATGCAGAACTCGCGACTCCTGCTCCGTTCCGGCCTGACCCTGGCGGCCGCGGCCGCCCTTCCGGCCGCGCTCGCCGGACCGTCCGCCGCGGCCTCGGGCATCTCCGTCAGCACGACCGGCTCCACGGTCTCGGTGGTCACCAGCGCGTGCAGCCAGATCAACGGCAGCTGGGGCAGCGCGGCCCTGCTCACCAGCAGCCAGGCGAACTTCGCCCAGGGCCGGCAGGTGACCCTGTCGGGGACCACCGTCAGCCAGTCCGCGGCCTGGTCGGCGGTGAGCCCGGGCACGTACACCGTGGTCGTGGTCTGCTCCAGCGGCAGTACGGCGGGCAGCCAGACGGTGATCGTCTCCGCAGCCGCCGCCCCGACGGCGCGCTCCACGGCCAGGGCGACGGCGACGGCCGCGCCCTCCCGTGGTGTGGCGGGCGGCCTGGGCGGTGCCGCCCGGGACTACGGCCCGCTGACGCTGGGCGTCGGCGCGGCCCTGGTGGGCGCCGGCGTCGTCGCCACCGGCTGGGCGCTGCGCCGCCGCTCCAAGCCGTACCGGCTCTGAGCGGACCCCGGATCAGTCCCCGGCGCGTTCCTCCTCCGGGAGTTCGGCGAACTCGGCCAGGGCGCCGGTGAGCCACCCGGTCCAGAAGGTCTCCAGGTCGATGCCGGCCCGCAGGACCAGATGCCGCAGCCGGTCCTGCGGAGTGTCCCGGTCCGGCGGGAAGTCGCGCTTCTCGATCTCCTGGTACTCGGCCAACTGCCGCCGGTGCAGTTCCAGATGGCGGCGCAGGTCGGCTTCCAGGCCCGCCGTGCCGACCACGGCCGCCGCGCGCAGCCGCAGCAGCAGCACGTCCCGCTGGGGCTTGGGGTCCCGCGCGGCGGCGGTCCAGCCGGCCAGTTCGGCGCGGCCGGCGGGCAGCACCTCGTAGCTCTTCTTCTGCCCGCGGGCCGGCTGTGCTGTCGGCAGCGCCCGGATGAGGCCGTCGGCCTCCAGCCTGCCCAGCTCGCGATAGATCTGCTGGTGCGTCGCGGACCAGAAGTAGCCGATCGACTTGTCGAACCGGCGGGTCAGCTCCAGTCCCGACGACGGCTTTTCCAGCAGGGCGGTGAGGATCGCGTGCGGGAGTGACATGGCCTCATCCTAGGGACGCCGCCGCGGCGGCCTACAGCGCCGCCGCCAGCTCGGTGCCCTGCTTGATGGCCCGCTTGGCGTCCAGTTCGGCCGCGACGTCGGCGCCGCCGATCAGGTGGACGCTGCGGCCGGCGGCGAGCAGCGTGTCGTACAGGTCGCGGCGCGGCTCCTGGCCGGTGCACAGCACCACGGTGTCGACCTCCAGGACCGTGCTCTCCTCGCCGACGGTCACATGCAGGCCGGCGTCGTCGATCCGGTCGTAGCGCACCCCGGGGACCATGGTGACGCCGCGCTGCTTGAGTTCGGCGCGGTGGATCCAGCCGGTGGTCTTGCCGAGGCCGGCGCCGACCTTGGTGGTCTTGCGCTGGAGCAGGTGGACGGTGCGCGGCGGGGCCGGGCGGTGCGGGGCGGCGAGGCCGCCGGGCTCCCGGTAGTCCGTGTCGACGCCCCAGTGCCGGAAGTAGGTCCCGGGGTCCTCGCTCGCCTTGTCGCCGCCGTCGGTGAGGTACTCGGCGACGTCGAAGCCGATGCCGCCGGCGCCGAGGACGGCGACGCGGTCGCCGACGGGGGCGCCGTCGCGCAGCACGTCGAGGTAGCCGAGGACGCGCGGGTGGTCGACGCCGGGGATGTCGGGGACGCGCGGGGTGACGCCGGTGGCGACCACGACCTCGTCGTAGCCGTCCAGGTCGGCGGCGGTCACGGTGGTGTCGAGGCGGACGTCCACGCCGTGCGCGTCGAGCTGGTGGCGGAAGTAGCGCAGGGTCTCGTCGAACTCCTGCTTGCCGGGGACCTTGCGGGCGACGTTGAGCTGCCCGCCGATCTCGCTCGCGGCGTCCAGGAGGACGACGTCGTGGCCGCGTTCGGCGGCGGCGACGGCGCAGGCGAGTCCGGCGGGGCCCGCGCCGACGACGGCGACGCGCTTCGTGCGCCGGGTCGGGGTGAGCACCAGCTCGGTCTCGTGGCAGGCGCGCGGGTTGACCAGGCAGGAGGTGATCTGCCCGCTGAAGGTGTGGTCCAGGCAGGCCTGGTTGCAGCCGATGCAGGTGTTGATGGCCTCGGGCGTCCCGGCCGCCGCCTTGGCGACGAAGTCGGGGTCGGCGAGCATCGGCCGCGCCATGGACACCATGTCGGCACAGCCGCCGGCGAGCAGTTCCTCGGCGAGTTCGGGGGTGTTGATGCGGTTGGTGGTCACGAGCGGCACGGACACCTCGCCCATGAGCTTCCTGGTGACCCAGGTGTAGGCGCCGCGCGGCACGGAGGTGGCGATGGTGGGGATGCGGGCCTCGTGCCAGCCGATGCCGGTGTTGATGATCGTCGCGCCGGCGGCCTCGACGGCCTTGGCGAGGGTGACGACCTCCGCGAGCGAGGAGCCGCCGGGGACGAGGTCCAGCATGGACAGCCGGTAGACGATGATGAAGTCCGCGCCGACGGCCTCGCGCACCCTGCGGACGATCTCGACGGGGAAGCGCACGCGGTTCTCGTAGGAGCCGCCCCAGCGGTCGGTGCGGTGGTTGGTGCGGGCGGCGATGAACTCGTTGATCAGATAGCCCTCGGAGCCCATGATCTCGACGCCGTCGTAGCCGGCCTTCCGGGCGAGGCGGGCGGCGCGGACGTAGTCCTCGATGGTCCGCTCGACGTCGGCGTCGCTCAGTTCGCGGGGCACGAAGGGGCTGATCGGGGCCTGCAGCGGGCTCGGGGCGACCAGGTCCTCGTGGTAGGCGTAGCGGCCGAAGTGCAGGATCTGCATCGCGATCCGGCCGCCCGCGCGGTGCACGGCGTCGGTGACGGTCCGGTGCCGCTCGGCCTCCGCGTCGGTGGTGAGCTTGGCGCCGCCCGCGTAGGGCCGGCCCTCGTCGTTGGGGGCGATGCCGCCGGTGACGATGAGCGCCACGCCGCCGCGCGCCCGGGCGGCGTAGAACTCCGCCATCCGCTCGAAACCGCGCTCGGCCTCCTCCAGGCCGACGTGCATGGAGCCCATGAGCACGCGGTTGGGCAGCGTGGTGAAGCCCAGGTCGAGCGGTGTCATCAGATGCGGATAGCGGCTCATCGGGCCCTCCGTACGCGGTGTGGTCACCCCTTGTTGTAGAGGAACCCGAACCGGTTGTGCAACTAGTTGCACAACCAGGGGGGCGTGACACCGGGCACAGGCCGCACGCGCGACGCCCCGGCCGGGCGGAGCCGGCCGGGGCGTCGGGGTGAACCGTGGGGTCAGCGGCTCTCCAGGCGCAGGTGGAGGTCCCGCTCCTGGTCACCGGAGGCGGAGGTCTCCTCTACGCTGAACATCGAGTCGAGGGTGGTGCGGAACCTGTCCACGGCCCAGTAGCCGCCCTGCACCTCCGCCTGGACGGACGAGCCGAGGCGGACCGGCGGGCAGCCCTGCTCCCGGGAGTCCGAGACGTCGTAGGTGCCGAGCCACACCATGGGCCGGTTCTCGTCGAGCTGCTGCGGTTCCTCGTCGGCGCCCCGGTCGGAGGCGAAGCAGGTCCTGAGCGCGTCGAAGACGAGACGGGCGTCCTCCTTGGATCCGCTGAGCTCCACCGTGACGGTTTCCGACCGCTCCGTGTCTGCCATTGACCGCTCCTCTCCTGGTCGTGCCTCGATGGAAGGGGGTACCCCGCCCGGCCGCTTCCATCCTCAGCAAAGCATCAGGCGGCGGTGCGGGCACCTCAGCCGCGGGCGAACTTGTAGGTCTTGCTGTCGGTGAGCATGCAGAAGCCCGGCGAGACCACGATCACGCGCAGGGTGCCGGTGCGCCGGTCGTAGTCGATGCCCTCCGCCTCGAAGGTCCCGGAGCAGGAGCTGCGCAGCGGCAGTTGCCGTAGCGCCGTGACATGGCCGGTGACGTGCGCGGACCCGCTCGGCGCGGCCGACAGGTCGATCCGGAGCAGCGGCTTGGTGACGCCGAAGAGGCTGCCCTCGGGGTCGTCCGAGGAGCACAGCAGAGTCGTGGGGCCGGAGAAGTCGCAGCCCTGGACGTCCCGTACGGCGTGGTCCAGTTCGACCGTGGCGGCCAGCGGCAGGTCGGCCGACGGCGAGGTGCTCGCGTTGACGCCGGGCGTCGGGAAGACCAGCAGCCGGGTCATGGTGCCCCACTCCCCCGAGAGCATCCACTGCCCGTCGGGCGTGACGGCGTCCCAGGAGTTGTTCAGCGCCTCGCCGGGCGCGAGCGTGTGGACGTACTCCGACCAGGCGCCGCCGGGCGCCTGCACGCGGTACATCTTCGCGGTGCCCGAGTCCCGCTGGTAGGGCTCGATGTAGTGGCCGTCGTAGGTGGCGTCGGGGTCGCCGACGTGGTTCCAGCCACGGCTGGAGAGGCCGAGGGGGATGGTGCCGATGCCGGTGTAGCGGTTGGGGCTGTTCGCCGGGACCTCGACGGAGGCGAGGCCCTGGCTCTCGGTCAGCGGATCGGCGCGGTCGGAGCCGGTCTCGGTCCAGGTGTCGGCCGCGCCGGCGGTGCCGGGCGCGGCGAGGGAGACGAGAGCCGCGGTGGCGAGGGTGACGAATGGGGCGAGGACGGTGTGACAACGTTGCCGGGCGAACACGGGCATGGCCGACTCCTCGGAGCGGGTGTGGGGGCACTCGGTCGGCGGACAGTCTGGCGTGGCGGGTTGATCATGTACAGGCCACGTCGCCCTATCGGACGTGAACTCTCACGGACCCCGCGCACCGCCGCCCGGGCGGCTCCGGCGGACGTCCGTCGCCGTGTTGAGGGATGGTGGAGGTACACGGCGGAGGCGTCCAAGGCGTCGGAGATTCGGTGTGAGCGCGGTAGAACAAGGGGAGTCGGCACCGGGGACGGCGTGCCGGGCGGACGGGCGAAGGCGGTGCGAGGCATGAGTGCAGCCGAGGCTCCGGTGGCCGAGGGCGACGAGCCGGCGCGCGGCTCCCTGCGGCCGGGCGGCCTGCTCGACGTGCTGGGCGTGGCGTCGGTGGTGCTGGACACCGACGGGCGGATCGTACTGTGGAGCCCGCAGGCCGAGGAGCTGTTCGGCTACACCGCCCAGGAGGCCCTCGGGCAGTACGCCGCCCGCCTGATGGTGCACGAGCGCCATATGAAACTGGTCGGCAGGCTCTTCGCCGACGTGCTGCGCACCGGGCAGAGCTGGGCCGGCGGTTTCCCGGTCCGCCACAAGGACGGTGGCACCCGCCTGGTGGAGTTCCGCAACATGCGGCTGCTGGACGACCGAGGCGACGTGTACGCCCTGGGCCTGGCCGCCGACCAGTCGACCGTACGGCGCCTGGAGCAGGACGTGGCGCTGTCCGAGCGGATGGTGAGGCAGTCACCCATCGGCTACGGCGTCCTGGACACCCGGCTCCGGTTCGTCTCGGTCAACCCCGCCCTGGAGGAGATCAGCGGCGTCCCGGTCGCCGAGCACGTGGACCGGGCCCTGTCCGAGGTGCTGCCGCTGATGGACGCCGAGGCCCTTCAGGAGGCGGCCCGGCGGGTGCTGGAGACCGGCGAGCCGCTGATCGGCGGCACGCTGGCGGGCCGGACGCCCGCCGACCCGGACACCGAGCACACCTGGTCGCACTCGCTGTACCGGCTGGAGGACGCCATGGGCAACGTGCTCGGCGTCGCGGTCTCGCTGGTCGACATCACCGAGCAGCACCGGGCCTCGGTGGCGGCGGAGGCCGCCCGGCGCCGGCTCGCGGTGGTCGCCGACGCCTCGGCCCGGATCGGTACGACGCTGGAGCTGGAGCGCACCGCCTGCGAACTGGCCGAGGTGGCGGTGCCGGAGCTGGCGGACGTGGCGGCCGTGGACCTGCTGGACGCGGTGGTGGAGGGGCGGCCCAGCACCCTGGGCCCGTCGGAGGCGGCGGTGATCCGGGCGCTGGCGCTGCGTCCGGCGGACGGTTCGGACGCCGTACGGGCCGCCGACCCGCCCGGCCAGATCGCCCGGTACGCCCCCGACCGGCTGGTCACCGAGTGCGTGCGCACCGGTGAGGCGGTGCTGGTGCCGCACGTCGAGGACGACGACCTGCCGCACATCGCCCGCTCCCCGGAGGCGGCCGTCCTGCTGGGGCGGTCGGGCCTGCACTCGTATCTCGCGGTGCCGTTGATCGCGCGCGGCGAGGTGCTGGGCGCGCTGGACCTCAAGCGCACCCGCAACCCGGCGCCGTTCGACGCGGACGACGTGCTGCTGGCCCGGGAGCTGGCCGCCCGCGCGGCCGTGCAGATCGACAACGCCCGCTGGTACCAGAACGCCCGCGACACCGCCCTCACGCTCCAGCGCAGCCTGCTGCCGAGCGATCCGCCGGTGGCGGCCGGCCTGGAGGTGGCGTCCCGCTACCAGCCGGCGGGCGCCACCAGCGAGGTCGGCGGGGACTGGTTCGACGTCATCCCGCTGGAGGGCGGGAAGACCGCGCTCGTGGTGGGCGACGTGATGGGCAGCGGCATCAGCGCCGCCGCCGCGATGGGCCGGCTGCGCACCGCGACCGCCACGCTGGCCGCGCTCGACCTCGATCCCGCGCTGCTGCTCGAACACCTGGACCGGACGACGTCCACGCTGGACCAGTCCATCGCGACCTGTGTCTACGCCGTCCACGATCCGCGGTCGCGCCGCTGCCGGATCGCCAACGCCGGCCACCTGCCGCCGGTCCGGGTACGGCCCGGCCGGCCGCCGGAACTGCTGGACCTGCCGACCGGGGTGCCGCTGGGCGTGGGCGGGGTCGGGTTCTCGACCGTCACCGTCGACTTCGAGCCCGGCGACGAGCTGGTGTTCTACACCGACGGCCTGGTGGAGACCCGCCGCCACTCCCTGGACGAGCGCCTCGACTTCCTGCTCTCCCTGCTGGACGACCCCGGTCGCCCGCTGGAGGAGACCTGCGACCTGCTGCTGCGTACCCTGCACCACCCGGACAACCACGACGACGTGGCCCTGCTGATCGCCCGCTCCCGGCCGGCGTCCTGACGGCGGGGTTCAGGTACGGACGCCGATCACCACGTGCGCGTACCCCTCGTCCGAGACCGCGAGATGGCTGCTCAGGCCGGCCGCGGTGAGGATCTCCAGGGCCGCCGCCGTCTGGTGCTCGCCGGTCTCGGTGAGCAGGCGGCCGCCGGGGGCCAGCCAGCCGGGTGCTCCGGCGGCGACCCGACGCAGCACGTCGAGACCGTCCGCGCCGCCGTCGAGCGCGGCGAGCGGTTCGTGGTCGCGGGCCTCGGCGGGCAGCAGGGGTACCTCACCGGTGGGGACGTAGGGCACGTTGGCCGTCAGCACGTCGACGCGCCCGCGCAGCGCGCCGGGCAGCGCCTCGTACAGGTCGCCCTGGTGGGCCCGGCCACCGTGGGCGGCGAGATTGCGCCGGGCGCAGCGTACGGCGGCCGGGTCGATGTCGGCCGCGTGCACCTCGGCGCCGTCCAGGGCGGCGGCGAGGGCGGCACCGAGCGCGCCGGACCCGCAGCACAGGTCCACGACCACCCGCGCGTCCGGCGCCAGGGCCAGCGCCCGGTCGACCAGGAACTCGGTACGGCGGCGGGGGACGAACACCCCGGGTTCGACCGTGATGCGCAGTCCGTGGAAGGAGGCCCAGCCGAGGACCTGTTCGAGGGGGTGGCCGGCGACGCGGCGCGCCACCATCGCGGTCACGTCAGGGCCCGACCGGGCGGTGGCGAGGATCAGCTCCGCCTCGTCCTCGGCGAAGACGCACCCGGCGGCGCGCAGCGCGGAGACGACGGCGGGCGGGGAGACGGGGAGAGCGGAGGCGGGGAAAGCGGAGGGCGGTACGGGCATCGGATGCCGGAGCCTTTCGGGAGCGCGAGGCCTCGGGGCGCTCCCCGCGGTCACCGCTGCCGGTGGACCGCGCCGTCATGAGGAGAGAGCACCCCGGCTGACACAGCGGTGATGGGTCTCACCTCCTCGTCTTCTCTCGACGTCTTCTCGGCGACTGCGTGTCGCGAAGGCCGCGGGGGTCTGCGGCCGGACGGCCACGATACACGCCAGGGGCGTCCGGGTGGCCGCCGAGGGCGAGCCGGTGGCGGCGGGCGGCTCCCGTGACTCCCGACCTGAGTTGTACTGTGCAACCACACCGCTTGAGGAGGTATCCCCGTGAGCAGCGCGGCGCAGTCGGCCGTCGAGACGATCCAGCGCGAGATGACGGTCTTCGCACGCCGGGCGCGCGCCTCGGCGGGGCGGATGCATCCCGAGCTGTCGCTGGTGTCGTACACCCTGCTCGGGCATCTGGAGGAGAGCGGCGGGTGCCGGGCGACGGACCTGGCGGCCCACTACGCGCTGGACAAGTCCACGGTGAGCCGCCAGGTGGCCGCCCTGGAGCGGGCCGGACTGATCGAGCGCCGGCCGGACCCGGCGGACCACCGGGTCCAGGTGCTGGACCTGACGGCGGCGGGCCGGGAGATCCTGGCCCAGGTGACCCGCAGCCGCCGGGCCGCCTTCCGGGACCGGCTGGCGGACTGGCCGGAGGCGGACCTGGTGCGCTTCGCGTCCTACCTGGAGCGGTACAACGCGGGCCCGGACGGCACGGACACCGACTGAGCGGCCGGTGCGGACTCCGGCCGAGCGGCCGGTGCGGGCCGGCCGCCGCTCACGCGGGTACGGCCGCCCGCTCGTCCGTCAGCCGCTCCGGGACCCTGGCCCCCATGAACGCCGCGTGCAGCCGCAGCCGGAAGCCGAGGGCCTCGTACAGCCGGATCGCGTTCGTGTTCCGGGCGCCGGTGTGCAGGAACGGCGTCTCGCCGCGCTCCCGGATGCCGTGCGCGACCGCGAGGATCAGCCGGGTGGCCAGGCCCTGGCCGCGGAAGGCCGGGTCGGTGCAGACCGCGCTGATCTCGGTGTGGCCCGGCGGGTGCAGCCGCTCCCCCGCCATGGCGATCAGCGCGCCGTCGCGGCGGATGCCGAGGTAGGTGCCCAGTTCGACGGTGCGCGGCAGGAACGGTCCGGGCTCGGTGCGGGCGACCAGGTCGAGCATCTCCGGCACGTCCGCGGGGCCGAGCCGGACGGCCTCCTCGTCGGGCGCGGTGACCAGGCCGTCGTCCACCAGCTGCACGCCCGCCGCGTGGAAGGTGATCTCCCAGTCCGCCGGCACGCTGCCGCGGAAGGCGAGCAGCGGGACCTCGGCGCCGGGCCCGGCCAGCGCGGCGAGGTCCGCCCAGTCCCGCGCGTCCGGCTCGTCGGGCAGCGCAAGCCACGGGGAGACGTCGAGCGGATAGCGCAAAATCCGTCCGTACCGCTCGGCGAAGTGGGCGTGCGGCCCGGTGAGCGAGGCGAGGGCGGGGTTGTCGAGGAGGTGCGGGGCGTCGGCGGCGGCCGGGCCGGGTACGCCGGAACTGGCGAGGCTCACGCGCACACCCCGCTCACGGTCCTGGAGACGTTGGTCTGGAGCATCCTCTTCCTCGCTTCCCTCGCACGGTCACCGGCGCACACCACCAGCCGGCAAGGATCGCCAAGGCGGAACACCGGGCGGGTATTCCCGCCGTCCGGAACGGCCCGGAACCTTTCATACGGCCGCAATGATCGGGTGCGTGGCCGGGCGGGCTCAAGGAGGGCTGGAACTCGCGGTTCACGGCAGGCGCGAGGTGCGTCGTACGGGGTACGAGACGGGTGTGTCCGCTCGTGTGGGGCGAGCGGCGGGGCGGCGGGCCCGCGACACCGGCCCGGCCGGATCTCCGGCCGCGGCGGTGGCGAGGAGGTGGACATGCGTACCCGGGTGCGTGGTTGGCGCTGGCGGCGCAACCCGTTGCGGCGCCGGTCCGACGTGGTGGAGGCCTGGGTGGTGCTGGTCGTCGCCGTACTGGTCGGCCTGGTCGCGCCGCTGGTGGGGGTCGCCGCGGGCCTGCACGCGCACGGGGAGGCCCGGGCGCTCGTGGCGGCCCAGCGGGCGGAGCGGCATCAGGTTCGGGCCACGATGATCGGCGACCCGCCCCGGCGGACGACCGTCTCCGAGGCCGGCCGCCGGCAGCCCTACATCGCGCGGATCCGCTGGTCGGAGCCCGGCAAGGGCGCCCGTACCGGCTGGGGCCGGGTGCCCGCGGGGACGCGGGCGGGCGATGCGGTGGCGGTGTGGCTGGACTCCCGGGAGCGTGCGGTGGAGCCGCCGCCGGGCGAGGGCGCGGTGTGGCAGCACACCGTCATCATCGGGCTGTGCGCGGCGGGCGGGGCCGCGGGCGTGGTGCTCCTCGGCCAGGCCGTGGCGCGCCGGATCGCGCTGCGGCACCGGCTGGCCGAGTGGGAGCGGGAGTGGGCGCGGACGGGCCCGAGGTGGAACCAGCCCCGGACATGAGGGGCCGGCCGGTCGCGACGCGCGGGGTGGGTTTCGGCCGATTCGGGGGTCCACCCTTCCCTTGTGGTTTAGACCAATGCTAATTGTGGTCGCGCAATGAGCCCGCATGGCTACGTCTTGTGACCAACAGGAGGGCGCGGCATGGCCCGCACCACCACCCCGCACCAGCCCGCATCGACCGGCGACCGGCCCCTGTACGCACGGGTCGCGTCGCGGCTGCTCGACGAACTACGCGACGGCACCATACCGCCGGGTGAACGGCTCCCGGGGGAACGGCAGTTGGCCGTGCACTTCGAGGTGAGCCGGGAGACCGTCCGGCAGGCGCTGGAGATGCTGCGCCGCGGCGGTCTGGTCGCCACCGACCGCCGGGGCAGCCACGCCTCGCTGCCCGGCCGGCCGGTGGAGGCACCGGAGACGCTGACCTTCCCGGTGGGCGCGCGCTCGGCGGACCCCTGTGCCTACGACCGGGCGACGGTGATCTGGGAGACGCCCCCGCCGGAACACGCGCGGGCGCTGGGTCTCGCCCCGCACCGGCCGACGCTGGTGCACCGGTACCGGTCGGTGACCCCGGAGGGCCGGTCGCTGCGGACGGCGGTGACGTCGTTCTCGGCGGTGGCGCTGGCCGAGGTGGTGGAGCTGGGCCGGTACCGGGGCCGGGCCGACGGTGCCACCCCGGCGCAGTTGCGGCGGGCGTACGACTGGATGCGCAAGGCGGGTCTGACCCTGCACCACCGGGACGCCATCACCCAGGTCAGTGACGCGTCCTCGGTGCGGGTGACCCGGCGGGTGCACGACCAGTTCGCCCGCCCGCTGGAGATCACCGATCTGGTGGTGAACTCCGAACAGGACACTTTGGTCTACGAGTTCACGCTGCCGGCGGCGGGCTGAGCCGGCGGGCGGTCACCAGCCGGGCGCGCGGGCTGCCGTCGTCGCGCCGCCCGAACTCCGGCTGGGGCGCCGTCTCGACGGCGAACCCGGCCCGCCGCAGCCCGCCCAGCACGTCGCCGAGCCGGAAGGCCCGGTAGTACATGACGAACGGCGGCCGCCACAGCGCGTTGCGCACCCGCATCACGGCGTCGAAGCCCAGCAGCGCCCAGTAGGCGGGGCGGGTGGGCCGGGGCGGGGCGAGGACCGGGAAGGCGAAGCGGCCGCCGGGCCGCAGGGCCGCGTGGACCTGGCGGAAGAGGACCGGCAGTTCGCCGGGCAGGAAGTGCCCGAACGCCCCGAAGGAGACCACGAGGTCGAAGGCGGCCGTGAACGGCAGGGCCCGGGCGTCGCCGCGCACCCAGGCGACCCCGGGTCCGCCGGCCGGCCGGATCCGGCGCCGGGCCACCTCCAGCATGCCCGCGCTGAAGTCGACGCCGGTGACACTGCGCCGGCACAGCCCGGCCAGGGTCTCGGTGCCGGCGCCGGTGCCGCAGCACAGGTCGAGGCCGTCCTGGTAGGGCCCGGTCCCGGCGAGCGCCTTCGCGACGGACTCCAGGACGGCGTCGGGGGTGCGGAAGGGGGTGTGGTCGAACTTCGGGGCCAGCAGGTCGTACCCGTGCTCGACGGACGACAGCGCCTGCACGGCGAGTTCACGCAACGAGGGGCCTTCGGGACCGAACATCGCGTCAGCCTAGGGGCACCCGCCGCGCCAGGACCAGCAGGGCGCGTTCGCACCAGCGCAGGTTCTGCTCCTCGAAGCCGATCCCGGCCATGAGGGTGAGATACGGTCCGACGCGTTCGGCCGTGGCCAGGTACTCGTCCTCGGCGCGCCCGTCGAGGAGGCGGTCGCGCAGCCGCCGGTAGCGGTCGAGTTTGCCGCGCACCCGGTCCATGCGCTCCTCGATCAGCACCCGGGTGACGTCCGGGTCGCCGCCGTCCATCGCCTGGACCTTGATGAGGAGTTCGTCGCGGACGGCGGTGGGCCGCTTCGGCGGGCGCCCGGCGAAGGCGCCCAGTTCGGCCCGGCCCGCCTCGGTGAGCGTGAACATCCGCTTGTCGGGCCGGCGTTCCTGCCGCACCACGCGGGACGCGACGAGTCCGTCCCCGGCCAGCCGCTCCAGTTCCCGGTAGAGCTGCTGGGGCGTGGCGGGCCAGAAGTTCGCGAGCGAGACGTCGAACGACTTGGACAGCTCGTAGCCCGAGGCCTCGCCCTCCAGCAGGGCGGCGAGCACGGCGTACCTGAGCGACATATGGACAGGCTAGCAGCGGTTGATTAATGTCATCCGCACCTATTCAAATAATTGAGTATGTGAGGAGGTGGTCCGATGCGCGCGTTCCGCGAGGCGGTGGAGGCATGGGACATGGACGCCGTCGAGGCTCTGCTGGCCGAGGACGTCGTGTTCACCAGCCCGGTCGTCCACAAGCCCTACCGGGGCCGGGAGGTCACGGCGCTGATCCTGCGCACGGTCAGCCAGGTCTTCGAGGACTTCCGGTACGTCCGGGAGATCGGCGCCCCGGACGGGCCCGACCACGCGCTGGTCTTCACCGCGCGGGTGGGCGACCGCGAGCTGACCGGCTGCGACTTCCTGCACGTCGGCGAGGACGGCCTGATCGACGAGCTGATGGTGATGGTGCGTCCGCTGTCGGGCGCCCAGGCCCTGGCCACGGCCATGGGCGCGCGACTGGCGGACGTCACCCCTTGAGCTTGGCCAGGGTGGCCCTGGTGTCCGTCTTCAGCCAGTCCGACACGTCGGCGAGGGCGGGCGGATCCTTGTCCTTGTCGTAGGAGCTGAGGTAGGCGCTGTAGCTCATGCTGTAGGTGGCCCAGCCGTCCCGGACGGCGAGCGTGGCGTACCGGGAGCCGCTGGAAGAGCCGCTGGTGGTGTCCTGGCTGACCAGGTAGGCCTCGTCGCCGATGCCGGTGACCGGGTCGACGTCGTAGCCCTTGTGGCTGTCGCCGTAGTTCTTCCAGGTGGCGGTGAACTCGGGCCCGGGGTCGGTCTTCCGGTGCAGGTCGAGCTGCATGGAGAGGTACGCGTCGGCGTAGGAGGAGCCGGATTTCTTCAGGCTCACGCTGCAGTAACCCTCGTCCAGCACCGGGTCCTTGAGGGAGGTGTGGGCCGGCGAGGAGTCGTTCTCGGTGTACTCGTCCTTGAAGGAGGAGTAGTCGGCGTCGGAGCACAGGTCGGCCGGTGCCGCGTAGCCGCGCAGGTCCGCGCTGTCGCCGGTGCCGCCGAGCAGGAGAACACCGCCCGCCCACGCCGCGGAGGCCACGACCGCGCCGACGACCGCCCACAGCACCGCCTTGCCGGCACCACCGCCGCCGGCCGCGGGGGGTGGCACGGGTCCGAACTGCGGTGCCTGCGCGTACGGGTTGACCGGCGGCGGGTACCCCGGGACCCCCTGGCCCGGCTGCGGCGGGACCGCGGGCTGTCCGACCAGCGTGGGCTGCGCGTAGGGGTTTCCCGGCGGCGGGGACGCCGGGTTGGGGTACGGGTAGGCCGTCGGCTGCGGCGGGACGGCCGGCTGCTGCGCGGGCGGCTGGGGCTGCTGAGGCGGCTGGTCCGCCGGCTGCGGCGGAGGTGGCGTGGACATGGCCCGAACATAATGGATACCCGCTGGTCAAGTCCCCTTCGGGCGCCGATCGTTATGGTCCGTGGACATCGGGTGCCGTCCCGTGACACAGCGGCCGGACCGGACAAGGCTCAGGGGGCGAGCGGCAGGGGCCGGACAGGGAGGTCCCGCACGCTGTTGCCGACGAACCCGGCGTGCGGGGCCAGTTCACTCTCGGGGACGGCGAGCCGCAGTCCGGGGAAGCGCGTGAACAGTCTCTCCAGCGCTACCGCGGCCTCCATACGGGCCAGCGGGGCGCCCAGGCAGTAGTGGGCGCCGTGGCCCAGCGAGAGGTGGCGTACGGCGTCGGGGCGGGCGGGGCGGGTGACGTCGAAGCGGTCGGCGTCGGGGCCGTGCGCGGCGGGGTCCCGGCCGGCGGCGGAGTAGCCCGCGAGCACCGGGGTGCCGGCCGGCAGGAGCGTGCCGTCGAGGGTGAGGTCCCGTACCGGGTAGCGGAACGGGAAGCAGCTGACCGGAGCGTCCCAGCGCAGGGTCTCCTCCACCACGTCGGCCCAGCCCGCCCGGCCGGCGCGGACCAGGTCGAGCTGGTCGGGGTGGGCGCACAGGGCGCGTACGGCGTTGGTGACCAGGTTGAGCGTGGTCTCGTGCCCGGCGATGATCATCAGCAGGAGTGTGCCGATCAGCTCCTGGTGTCCGAGCCGGTCCCCGCCCTCCTCGCGGGCGGCGATGAGGGCACTGGTGAGGTCGTCGGCCGGGTGCGCGGCCTTGGCGGCGGCGATCTCGCCGAGGACGGCGACGAGTTCCCGGTTGGCGGCGACGGCCTCGGCGGGCTCGGTGTCGGTCGCCACGACCTTCGCCCCGAGCCGGTGCAACCGGTCACGGAACTCCGCTGCCACACCGAGGAGTTCACCGATGACGGCCAGAGGCAGCGGCAGCGCGAAGTGCCGCCGGAGATCGGCGACCCCGTCCGCCTGCCGGGCGGCGCCCTCCAGCCCATCGAGGAACTGATCGGTCAACTCCTCGACGCGAGGGCGGAGTTCCTCGACGCGCCGGGGGGTGAAGGCGCGGCTCACCAGGGACCGCAGCCGCCGGTGGTCGGCGCCGTCGGCGGTGGTCATGCCCGGCACGGTCGCGAAGGTGCGCAGCGGCCAGCCCTCGGCGACGCGCCCCTCCCGCAGCGCCGTGAAGTGCCGTGCTTCCTTGGCGACTTCGGGATGCTGGAGGAACTCCTTCAGCGCCTCGTGCCCGAGGACGACCATGCCCTCGATCCCTCCGGGCAGCTCGACCGGCGCCACGGAACCCTGGGCGAGCAGCCGCGCGTCGCGGGCGTGCGGGCAGCCGCCGGCCGGGTCGAGGCGGTGCGGTGTACGGGCGGCGGGCATGTTCTCCACCGGACGACTCCTGACTTCCCCGGGGACAGGACGGCTCGATGGTAGGCGCCCCGGGCCGGTCGCGGCGCGGGTCCGTGAGCGGCGGGCGGGAACAGGCCGGTGCGGCGGCTTGTTGAAGCGGTCACGGGCACGGCCACGCATCGAGTGGTACCGTGCAGTCAGCACTCGTGAAACGCCCGCCCTGGGCGCCGGTGCCGTTTCTCTCTCCTCCAGCTGACCGATCCGCCGCTCTCTCGGCACGTCAGCTTCCCAGCACCACCTCGCGACCTGGCCTTCCGTGCCGTACCCGAGGTGCCGTTCCGCCGCGCGCTCGCGGCCTTCCCCCGCCGTCTCCACAGTCTTCAGTCTTCCGTCCGCGAAAGGACATCCCTCCATGACCACCACACTCGAACACCCCGCCGTGGGCCGGAAGGCCCCGGCCACGCCCGCCCGGCTCGTCACCGGCGTCCTCGACGTCGACGCGCACGGGAAGGGGCACCTCAGGGCAGCGGGCCTGCTGCCCTCCCCCGGCGACCCGGCGGTCCCCCCGGCCCTGATCCGCCGGCACGGACTGCGCAAGGGCGACCTGGTCGAGGGCGTGCTCGGCGACCGGGGCACCCTGACCGAGGTCGCCCGGGTCGACGGCCGCGCCCCCGCCGACCTGGGCGGACGCCGGCACTTCCGGGACCTGACCCCGGTGCATCCGCACCGCCGGCTGCGCCTCGAACACCCCGGGTCCGGCCTGGCCGGGCGCGTCACCGATCTGCTGGCGCCGGTCGGCAAGGGCCAGCGGGGACTGCTCGTGGCCCCGCCCAAGAGCGGCAAGACCGTGCTGCTCCAGCAGTACGCCGCCGCGGTCGCCGGCAACCACCCGGAGTGCCGGCTGCTGGTGCTGCTGCTGGACGAGCGGCCCGAGGAGGTCACCGAGATGCGCCGCTCGGTGCGCGGCGAGGTGTACGCCTCCACCTTCGACCGCTCCGCCAAGGAGCACATCGCGCTGGCCGAACTCGTCGTCGAGCGGGCGAAGCGCCTGGTCGAGGCCGGGGAGGACGTCGTGATCCTGCTGGACTCGCTGACCCGGCTGTGCCGGGCCCACAACAACGCCTCCGCCGCCGGCGGCCGTACCCTGAGCGGCGGGGTCGACGCGGGCGCCCTGCTCGGCCCCAAGCGGTTCTTCGGCGCCGCCCGGCAGACCGAGGAAGCCGGCTCGCTCACCATCCTCGCCACCGCCCTGGTGGACACCGGCTCGCGCGCCGACGGTTACTTCTTCGAGGAGCTGAAGAGCACGGGCAACATGGAGTTCCGGCTGGACCGGGAACTCGCCGCCCGCCGGGTCTTCCCGGCCGTGGACATCGACGCCACCGGCACCCGGCGCGAGGAACTCCTGCTCGAATCGGCCGAGTTGACGGCCGTACAGGGACTGCGCCGGGCCCTGCGGTCCCGGGACGGCGCCGCGCACGGGTCGGAGACCCTGCTGGAGCGGCTGCGGAACACGCCGGACAACGCCACCTTCCTGCGGCGGATCCGGCCCACCCTGCCGGCCGGCTGACCCGGTCACCGAGGGCGGCCGAGTGCGGCATCCGGGTTGCTCGGATGGGCCGAACGGCCCGGCCGACGCGGCATGTCCGCCCGTCCTTCGTACGTTGTTTCATATGATCACCGGACTTTCTCATCGGACGGCCGTGTCGGCCTGTTGCCTGTGCGTGGCAGGGGTACTGGCGCTGACGCCGGCCACGGCGGCCGCCGCGCACCGCGCCGGGGACCCCGCCCCGCCCCGGCCGGCCGCGATGCCCGGGCCCTCCCTTCTCTACCGGGACGGCATCCAGGTCCGGCCGCGCCAGGGCGCACCCGCGCTGCCCACCCCCTCGGCGCTGTCCTGGCTGGTGGCCGACGCCGGTACGGGTGACGTGCTGGCGGCGAACGGGGCGCACCGCCCGCTGCCGCCCGCGAGCACCATGAAGACCCTGTTCGCCCTCACCGTGCTGCCCTCGCTGCCCAGCTCGATGCAGCACACCGTGCGCTACGAGGAACTGGAGGACGTCGGCGAGGGCAGCAGCCTGGTCGGTGTCGAGGAGGGGCACTCCTACCGCGTGGCCGACCTGTGGCACGGGGTGTTCCTCAGCTCCGGGAACGACGCCGTGCACGTGCTGGCCTCGCTCGGCGGCGGCTGGCAGGCCACCACCGCCCGGATGCAGGTCAAGGCCCGTGCGCTCGGCGCCCTGGACACCCATGTCGTCTCCCCCGACGGCTACGACGCCCCCGGCCAGGTCTCCTCCGCGTTCGACCTCGCGGTCTTCGGCCGCGCGGGGCTGCACAACCCCGACTTCGCCCGGTATTGCGGCACCGCCCAGGCCGGCTTTCCCGGTGACGGCTCGTCGTACGCGATCGAGAACACCAACCGGCTGCTGACCGGCGAGGACGGTGTGGCGCCCTACCCGGGGCTGCTCGGCATCAAGAACGGCTACACCAGCAACGCGGGCAACACGCTGGTGGCCGCCGCCCGGCGGGGCGGGCGCACCCTCGTCGTGACCGTGATGAACCCTCAGGAGGGCGACGGCCTCGCGGTGTACGAGGAGGCGCGCGCGCTGCTCGACTGGGGCTTCGCGGCGGCCGGGCACGTCGATCCGGTGGGCTCACTGGACGCGCTGCGCGCGAAGTCCGCCGCCGCGTCGGCGTCGGCGCTCCCGGTCTCGGCGGCCACCTCGGGGTCGCCGGACGACGACTCGGGCTGGTCCGGCACGGCCGTCGTCGCCGGGCTTTCGGGGCTCGGCGCGGGAGCGGTGGCGCTGCGGCTGCGGGCCAAGGGCCACGGCCGGTCCACCCGGGTCTGACCGACCGGCAGGCCCAGCAGCAGGCCGAGGGTGATCCAGGTATAGGCGTTGGCCCCGAGGAAGGCGCCCGGGCCGGCCGCGCCGTCCGACCACAGCCAGACCACGCTGGTGCACAGCACGGCGTACAGGGCGCCGGCGGCGCGCGGCCGGCCGGCGCGCAGCAGTACGGCGAAGGACGGCAGCAGCCAGACCAGGTGGTGCACCCAGGTGACGGGGCTGACCAGGCAGGCCGCCGCGCCGGTGAGCGCGGACGCGGCCGGCCAGTCCCCGGCCGCCACCGCCCGGCGGGCGCGCCAGGCCCAGACGCACAGGGTCAGCAGCACCGCCGTCGCCCACAGCGGGCGCCCCGGTTCGCCGAGGCGGGCCAGCACTCCTTGCAGGGACTGGTTCGAGACGTAGTCCAGGCGGCCCACCCGGCCGGTGTCCCACAGCGCCCGGGTCCAGTAGGACCGGGAGGCGCCCGGGTCCACGCAGGCGGCCAGCCCGGTCGTCGCGACGGCCACGGCCGTCGCGACGCCGGCCGCGCGGCGGCGCCCGGCGAGCAGCAGCAGACCGATGAACAGGGTGGGCGTGAGTTTCACGGCCGCGGCCAACCCGATCCCGATGCCCGCCCAGCGGCCCCGGCCGGTGGCGAGCAGCCGGCAGTCGGTGAGCACCAGGGCGAGCAGGACGAGGTTGACCTGCCCGAAGCTGAAGGTGTCGCGCAGCGGCTCGAACAGGGCGAGCGCGCACAGCGCGAGCGACCACCGGTACCAGCCGTGCCGGCGCCACGCGGCACCGGCCAGCAGCCGCAGGACGACGGCGAGCGCGGCCAGGTTCACCAGCAGGGACAGGACGATCGCGGGGGTGCGGCCGAGCGGGGCCAGCGGCAGCATGGCGACGGCGGCGAAGGGCGGGTAGGTGAAGCCGTAGGCGGTGCCGGGCACGTGGTAGTCGTAGATCCGGCCGCCGTGCGTCCAGGTGTGCACGGTGCCGTAGTAGACGCGCAGGTCGAAGAAGTCGCGCAGCAGCGGCACGGTGGCGGTGAAGAGCGCGACGGCACCGGCGAGGACGCACACCAGCAGCGCCCGGCCCCGCTCGGTGCGCGGCGCCCGCGTCCCCAGAGGCCGCCGCCTCACGCCGTACGCCCCGGCACCGGAACCCGCGCCGCCTGGTGGGCCTGCCACAGGACGACCACACCGAGCACCCCGCCGCACACCGCGAGGACCAGTTGCCCGGGCTGGGCCGGGCCGCCGCTGGGCAGTACGGCGAGGGCCAGTACGCCGACCAGGACGGCGGCCCGTCGGCGTACCGGGGTGTCGGGCGCGCCGGCGGCGATGAGGAACAGGCCCCACAGCACGTACCAGGGGCGGATCGCCGGGCCGAGGACGGCGACGGCCAGCAGGCTCAGACCGAGCGCGTACACCGGGCCGGGGCGCGCCCGGAGCCAGATCAGCAGGACGGCACCGGCGGTGGCGGCGAGGCCGGCCAGGTGCCAGACCGGGACGGCCAGCGGGGCGAGGCCGCTGCCGAGGTGCGTGAGCAGAGCGCCGGTGGCCCGGCCGAGCAGGCTGGTCAGTGCCCAGTTCCGCGGGGAGACAGGAGTGCTCAGGGCGGCGATCCAGCCGTAGCCGGTGCCGGCCAGGGCCGTGGCGGCGACCGTCGTCGCGGCGCAGGCCGCTGCCGTGGCCAGGACGGCGGGCAGCGGCCGTCTCCCGGCGCGCACCGCGAGGATGACGACCGCCAGCAGCCCGAGCGCCGCCGGTGCCTTGACCAGGCCGGCGAGGGTGACCAGGACCGCGCCGGGGGCGGGTCCGAGCCCGCGTGCGGCGAGCAGGCCGAGGCCGAGCAGGCCGAGCATCAGGGCGTCGTTGTGGGCGCCCGCGACCAAATGCAGCAGGACCAGCGGGTTCAGGGCGCCCAGCCAGAGCGCGGCGGCCGGGTCGGCGCCGCTGAGCCGGGCGAGCCGGGGCAGCGCCGCCGCCATGAGGGCGACGCCGAACAGGGCCAGCAGCCGCATCCCGAGCAGGCCGGCGGGCAGTTCACCGCGGGTGAGGCCGGACAGGACGGAGGCGGGCGCCAGGAACGCCGGGCCGTAGGGGGCGCCGGTGTGCCGCCACATCGGGGCGACCTCGTCGGCGAGCGGACCGCCGAGCCGGGCGGGGCCCTGGCCGTAGACGTCCAGGTGGGCGTCGGCCATCGCGCCCTGTGCGAGATAGCTGTAGACGTCCCGGCTGAACAGCGGCGGCGCGAGCAGCAGCGGAGCCGCCCACACGGCGAGCACCAGGAGCAGGTCGCGCGGTGCCGGTGGCCGGGGGCCGCGTACCAGGCGGCCGAGGAGCACCCAGGCGGCCGTGAGCAGGACGACGCCGAAGTACACCCCGACCAGGCCGAGCCCGGCCTGCGCCGGGGCGGGCAGGTCCCGGACGGGCAGGGCGCCGGCCGTCTCGCCGCCCAGGGCGAGAGCGGCGGTGCCCGCCAGCCCCAGTGACCGGCAGCGGCGGAGATCGACGGGGGATGCCATGGCCAACACGGGTTCAGCGTGTCGACACGGGATGGCCGGAAGACGACGCCCCCTCCACCGGCGGACGGCCCGGACGTGACCGGCGCGTGCGGGGGGGCGGACGAGGGGCGTGCGGTCAGAACACCGAGAGGCCGGTGAGCGTCGTGAACCGGTCGAGGGCGGCCACCCCGGCCACCGAGTTGCCGCGCTCGTCCAGGCCCGGGCTCCACACGCACAGCGTGCACCGGCCGGGCACGACAGCGATGATCCCGCCGCCGACCCCGCTCTTGCCGGGCAGGCCGACCCGGTAGGCGAAGTCGCCGGCCGCGTCGTAGGTGCCGCAGGTCAGCATGACCGCGTTGACCTGCTTGGCCTGGCTGCGGCTGAGCAGCCGGGAGCCGTCGGCGCGGATGCCGTGCCGGGCGAGGAAGCCGGTGGCGAGGGCGAGGTCGGCGCAGGACGCGGCGACGGAGCACTGCCGGAAGTACTGGTCGAGCAGGACGGTCACGTCGTTGTCGATGTTGCCGTACGACGTCATGAAGTGGGCGAGGGCGGCGTTGCGGGCGCCGTGCGCGGTCTCGGAGGCGGCGACCTCCTGGTCGAAGTCCAGGGCCGGGTTGCCGCTCTCGGCGCGCAGGAAGGCCAGCAGTTCGCCGGCCGCGTCCCCGGTACGGGTCTGGAGCCGGTCGGTGACGACGAGGGCGCCCGCGTTGATGAAGGGGTTGCGCGGGATGCCGTTCTCGTACTCCAGCTGCACGAGGGAGTTGAACGGGTTGCCGGAGGGCTCGCGGCCCACGTGCTCCCAGAGTTCGTCGCCCTCGCGGGCCAGGTCGAGGGCGAGGGTGAACACCTTGGTGACGGACTGGGTGGAGAACGGCTGGCGCCACTCCCCCACGCCGTACACCGTGCCGTCCAGTTCGGCGACGGCCATGCCGAAGCTGCGCGGGTCGCAGGCGGCGAGGGCCGGGATGTAGTCGGCGGGACGGCCGCGCCCGGGGGTGTGGCTGATCTCCTCGGCTATGCGTTCCAGGACCGGCAGGAAGGTGTCGGACGACGTCGTTGTCATGATCACCATTGTGCCTCCGAGCCGGTCCCCGGGCGTACTCCTACCCACATCACCGCAGGTCAGGAGCCCGTCACCTGCTGCCGGTCAGGCGCAGGCCGGCAGGTCGACGGTGTCCAGGGCGCGCACCGGGCGGACGCTGCCCACCGGCTGCCCGCCGCCGAGCAGCGGCTCCCCGGCGAACGCGGCGAGCAGGGCCGGGTCAACGCCCGCGCGGGCGAGGGCCGCCGCGGCGACGGGTATCCGGGCCCGGTTCGCGCCGTCCGCGATCTTGACGGCGATGGCGCGGCCGTCGGGCAGCGCGGCGACCTGGACGCCCTCGAAACCGTCCTTGGCGAGCAGTCCGGGTACGGCCCGCATCAGCGCGGCGACGTCACGGCCGGTTCCGGAGGCCATCTCGGCGTGCTCGCGCATCGCGTCGGCGACGCGGGCCTCGGGGGTGCCGGGCACGGCCGAGGTGATGCGGGCGAGGGCGCGGGCGAGACCGTGCAGGGAGACGGCGAACAGCGGGGCGCCGCAGCCGTCCACGGTGACCCGGGCGATGCGCTGGCCGGTGAGGTCCTCGACGATCTCGGCGACGGCCTGCTGGAGCGGGTGCGCGGGGTCGAGGTAGTCGGTGAGGGACCAGCCGTTGAGCTTGGCCGTCCACAGCATGGCGGCGTGCTTGCCCGAGCAGTTCTGGGCGAGTCGGGAGGCCGGGCGGCCCGCACGGATCCAGGTGTCCCGGACGGCGGGGTCGAACGGCAGGTCGGGGACGTTGCGCAGGTCGTCCTCGGTGAGTCCGGCCAGGTCGAGGACGCGCCGGGTGCCGGCGATGTGGCGTTCCTCGCCGGAGTGGCTGGCGGCGGCGAGCGAGAGCAGTTCGCCGTCCAGGGGCAGTCCGGCCCGCAGCATGGCCACGGCCTGGAGGGGCTTGACGGCCGAGCGCGGGTAGAAGGCGGCCTCGATGTCGCCGAGCTGGAACGTGACCCGGCCGTCGGCGTCGAGGACGACGACGGAGCCGTAATGGATGCCTTCGACGACCCCGCCGCGTATCAGGTGGGCGACGGGGGCGTGGAGGGGTTCGCGGACGACGGGCGCCTCGGCGAGGGAGTCGGTGTTCATCACTGCCTGCATCAGGGGGTCGGGGTGGGCCGGTACGCGGGTCACGCGCCGGCCGTGGGGGTCGTGCGGGACATGCGGACGGGTCGGCCCGGGGTCGCTTTGCCGATCCGTGGCCGATGCCGCGTCGGCTGGCACAGTGGTGCGGCCGTCGGGGCGGATCATGCCTGTCCGCCCGGGCGGGTCATGGCTGTCCCTCCGGTGCAGGCGGATCATGGCTGTCCCTCCGGTGCAGGCGGATCATGGCTGTCCCTCCGGTGCAGGCGGGTCATGGCTGTCCCTCCGGTGCGGGCGGGTCCGCCGGCCGGGCGCGCACGATGGCGGTGAGGCTGGTCTCGACCCGGTCCAGGTGATGGCTCATGGCGGCCACCGCGTCGGGTTCGCTGCCGTCGGCCAGGGCCTCGACGATCGCCCGGTGCTCGCGGTTGGACTGCTCGCGCCGTCCGCCCAGTTCGTTGAGGAAGGCGGACTGGCGGGCCAGCGCGTCGCGGATCTCCTCGATGACCCGGCGGAAGACCGGGTTCCGGGCCGCTTCGGCGACGGCGAGGTGGAAGAGGGTGTCCATCGCCACCCAGGCGGTGGTGTCCGTCTCCCGTTCCATCCGGTCGAGCAGGTGGGCCAGGTGGTCCAGGTCCTCGGGGGTGCGGCGCAGGGCCGCGTAGCCGGCGACCGGGATCTCGATGTGGCGGCGCACCTCCATCAGGTCGCTGGCCGCGTAGTCGCCGAAGGTGGGGTCCTCCACGGCGCCGGCGACGACGAAGGTGCCCTTTCCGGTGCGGGAGACCGTCAGGCCCATCGTCTGGAGGGCGCGCAGCGCCTCGCGCAGGACGGGCCGGGACACCTCCAGGGTGCGGCACAGCTCGGCCTCGGAGGGCAGCTTGTCGCCGACGGCGTACTGCCCGCGCTCGATGGCGCCGCGCAGGTGGGTGAGGACCGCCTCCATCGCGCTGACGCGCCGCGGGCCCGGACCACCTGTCTGGCTGTCTGACAGGTTCACGGACCGATCGTGCGGTCCGCGGGCCTGGGGTGTCAAGACGGGTCCCGGACACGCGAACGGGGCGCGGCGGACGCCGCGCCCCGCGGGAGAAGGGTTCAGCTGCTCAGCGTGCCGGTGGCGAGGAGGCCGAGCAGGGCGACGCCGATGACGATCCGGTAGATCACGAAGGCGTTGAAGGAGTGCTTGGCGACGAACTTGAGCAGCCAGGCGATGGAGGCGTAGGCGACGACGAAGGAGACCACGGTGCCGACCGCGAGCGGGGCCGCGCCGACCCCGGTGCCGAGGGCGTCCTTCAGCTCGTAGACCCCGGCGCCGGTCAGGGCCGGGATGCCGAGGAAGAAGGAGAGCCGGGTGGCGGCGACCCGGTCCAGGTCGAGGATGAGCGCGGTCGACATGGTGGCGCCGGAGCGGGAGAAGCCGGGGAAGAGCAGGGCGAGGATCTGGGAGCAGCCGACCCACATCGCGTCCTTGAAGGAGGTGTCGTCCTCCCCGCGCTTGTGCCGGCCCATCTGGTCGGCGGCCCACATCACGCCCGAGCCGACGATGAGCGAGCCGGCGACCACCCACAGGGAGGCGAGCGGGCCGTCGATCAGCGGCTTGGCGGCGAGGCCGACCACGACGATCGGGATGGTCGCGGCGATCACCCACCAGGCGAACTTGTAGTCGTGGTGGTAGCGCTCCTCGCGGTCGGCCAGGCCGCGGAACCAGGCGGTGACGATCCGCCGGATGTCCTTGAAGAAGTACACGAGCACGGCGGCGATGGCACCGACCTGGATGACGGCCGAGAACCCGACGACGGACGCGTCGTCGACGGGGATGTCCATGAGCCCCTCGGCGATCTTCAGGTGACCGGTGGAGGACACCGGGAGGAACTCGGTCACCCCCTCGACTACCCCGAGGACGACGGCTTGACCGACGGAGATGGCGCTCATGGGATCCAGTTCTGAGGATAGTTGGTCGACAGTGCTGTAGACAGTACTCGCGGCGAGGCCGCCACCCTACTCGCGACGGCGGAGGCGGCGGCCCGCAGGGAGCCGCCTCCGGCTCGCGGGGCAGCGCACCGGCGCGGCGCCGCTTCCCGGCACGGTCACGGCCCGGAGCCCGGTTCACAACCGGTTCTTACCTCGCCCGTCCCGCTTCGGCGGAGGCGGGCCGCGCGCAGACCGCGACGCCAGGCTCCCACAGGCTGCCGAGGACCAGGTGATCACCGACCGCGCAGACGCTGGTGACCATGCGGTAGCCGGAGCGGCGGCGGTTCAGGTGGTGCACGGTGCGGCCGTGGTCGTCCAGGGCCAGGACGCCGACCGTGCCGCTCGGCCGGTACGGCGCGTGGACCGCGGCCCGGGCCGCGGCGGCGCGGACGGCCGCGGACGTGCGGTGCAGCAGGTCGAGCGGGGGCACGCGGGGACTGGCCAGGGCGACCCAGACCGGGCCGTCGGGGCCCGCGCGCCACAGGTTGTCCGGCATGCCGGGCAGGTCGGCGAACAGGTCGCTGCTCCCGGCGCGCGGACCGGTCAGATGGAAGCGGATCAGGCGGCGGGCCCCGGTCTCGGCGACCACCAGGAAGGATCCGTCCCCGCTCAGGGCGATCCCGTTGGCGAACTGGAGCCCCTCAAGCAGGACTTCGGGTTCCCGGGCGCCCGGGGCGAGCCTGAGCAGCCGCCCGGTGCCGGTGTGCTCGACGATGTCGCCTATCCACTGGTCCAGCGGATGGCGGCGGCTGGAGACGGTGAAGCAGACGGTGCCGTCGGGCAGGGCGACCGCGTTGCTGCAGAACCGCAGCGGCTCCCCCGCCACGGAGTCGGCGAGAACGTGGACGGTGCCGTCGTCGGGGCCGACCCGCAGCAGGCCGCGCTCCGCGTCGCACACCAACAGGTCGCCGTCGGGAAGGAGTTCGAGGCCGAGCGGACGCCCACCGGTGTCGGCGAGCACCTCCGCCCGTGCGGTGCGCGGGTCGCCGAGGTGGTCGACGCGCAGGATACGGCCGTCCGCCACGCCGGTCAGCACCCGGCCCCGGGCGTCGACGACCACGTCCTCGGGGCCCCGGGCGCCCAGGGAGACGTAATGCAGCGGGACGAGTGCGGTGGATCGGTCCATGGTGCGGTGCCCTTCGCCGTCGGAGTGACTGCGCCGTCGGAGCGACTGTCTCGGCTCGGCGCCTTGCCGGTACCCCGTGGTCACCAGCCCTTCTCGAACAGGCGGGCCACCTCGGCGATCCTGACCTCGTCGCGCCGGTAGTAGGTGCGGCAGCGGACTCGCCGGGTGCGCAGCATGCCGAGGCTGCTCAGGAGGTGCAGGTGCGCGAGGGCGGTGCGCCGGGGCACGCCGAGCTTGGTGGCGACGGCGCGTGCGGTGACACCGGTGTCGGCGGGGTCACGGCCGGCCACGGGGAAGTGGTCCGTGGGGTCCTTGAGCCACTCCAGGATGGTCTTCCGTATGCGGCCCGAGGGAGTTCCCGTCACCCGTCAGCCCTCCGTCCCCGGCCTCCTCGTCAGCCGTGTTCCACTGTGCCCCGCCCGGCGCCGTCCCGTCCGGTGGTCCGCGAGCGTTGTCCGGTACCGCACGCCGGACCGGTCGGGGGCAGCGGTGCGACCCGGCCACGCCAGGAGACCGGTCAGGATCGGAGAAGCCATGGCCGGCGCACCGTGCCTAACGTGTGAGCACCGGCGGGAACCCGTCGGCACGCACACCCCAGGAGGAATGAGTTCCATGACCGCCGCCGGCCTGCAGACGATCATCTACCCCGTCAAGGACCTGGAGAAGGCCAAGCCTCTGTTCGCCGCGCTGCTCGGGGTGGCGCCGTACGCGGACGAGCCGTACTACGTCGGCTACAAGGCCGCCGGCCAGGACGTGGGCCTCGACCCGAGCGGACACGCCAAGGGCATGACCGGACCGGTGCCTTACTGGCACGTGACCGATCTGCGCGCCCGCCTGGCGGCCCTCCTGGAGGCCGGTGCCGAACCGCTCCAGGACGTTCAGGACGTCGGCGGCGGGCGGCTGATCGCCTCGGTCCGGGACGCCGACGGCAACCTCGTCGGCCTGCTCCAGGACCCGGCGGCCTGAGGCGCGGATCCCGCCGGGCGCCTACTAGTTGCACACTCAACGACTGGCCGGATCGGTGCTACGGTTCCGGTATGGCAGTGAAGACGCCCGACCGGCTTGAGGACCGGTGGCGGGACATCCTCGCGGTGCACGCGCGCACGATGTGTGAGATCGACCGGGTCCTCCACCCGCACGGGCTGGGTGCGAGCGACTTCGAGGTGCTGGACATCCTGGCGGCGGAATCGCCCCGGGAAGGCGACCAGTGCCGGGTGCAGAACCTGGTCGGACGCGTGCATCTCAGCCAGAGCGCGCTGTCCCGGCTGATCGGCCGCCTGGAGAAGGACGGGCTGGTACGGCGCTCGGTGTGCGCGGAGGACCGGCGCGGGGTGTGGGTCGCACTCACCCCCAGGGGCCGTGAACTGCACGCCGAGGTACGGCCCGTGCAGCGTGAGGTGCTGCGGCGCATGCTGGCCGGCGGGGCGGAGTAGGGTCCGGCCTCGGTGGCCGGTAGCCGGCCGCTATCCGTTCCCGGGAGTGTCGGGAACCGGTTCCGGCCGGTCCGTGCCGGGCCGCCTGTCCACCGGGCGCCGGGGCGGAATCGGGTCGGCGGGGAAGTCCCGGGGGCCGGTCCACAGCGCCGGTACGGCGTCGCAGCGGCGGCACAGTTCGTAGGCGACGGCCTCGTAGTTGACCCGCCAGCCCGTGAAGTGCGGCCAGGCCTCCTTCGCCGGACGCCCGGCCCGGAAGCCGGCCCGCTCCAGCATCTCCACCGCGGCCTCGAACTCGGCGAAGGCGAGCCGGACGGGCCCCTCCGGCGCGGGGTCGGGGTCGAAGGGGATGCGCAGGGCACGGGCGATGTCCCGCAGCGCGGTGAAGCCCGCGCGCAGCACCAGCCGGGCCTCCGCCGGCGCGGCACGCGGGTCCAGGGCGAGCTGGAGGGCCGCCGCGTCCAGCACGGCGACGAGTGCGACCAGCCAGCTGCGGTGCGGGCGCGGCGAGCGGAAGGTGAGCAGGACGGGATACGTGGAGTGGCTCTCGCCCATGTCGGCGGCGAGCCGCTCCCAGGCCCGGTACAGGTCGGGCAGCGCGGTCTCGGTGTCCACCAGCCACTGCCGGGCCAGGATCTCCGGGCCCCAGGAGGGCTCACCGGCCCGCGCCTGGAGCAGGGTGACCTCCACTTCTCGGCGGTTGTAGGCGGCGTAGAGCGTGGGCAGGTAGGCGATCTGCAGGGCGATCAGGACGGGCCCGGTGGCCGCGGCCATGAAGTCGAGCGCCGAGAGCTTCAGCCGGGCGCCGCCGGCGAACCCGAGGGTGAACAGGCTGGAGCCGGCCTCGCGGAAGGCGGTGGCCCAGGACAGCGGGGACGCCGCGTACAGCAGCAGGCCGTAGGCGAGCAGGGCTCCGGCGAGCCAGCTCGTCAGCATGCCGACCAGCACCAGCGGCGCGAGCCAGGTCTGCGCGCGGTCGATCGCGTCGTAGCCGCCGCGCCGGGCGGTCAGCCGCAGGACGCGGCGCAGCAGCCACCAGAGCCGGAAGACCAGCGCCGAATAGAGGCCCCGGGGAACCACGAGGGTCCGCAGGACGCTGCTCAGCACGAGGATCAGGACCAGGGCCCCGGCGGCGCCGGCGAGTGCTTCCATGCGGGCATTGTCACGGAAAGGACGGCGCGTCCTGGCCTGTGCCTCTCGGTGACCGGAAGATCACCGGCCGGGGGTGAGCGGAGGTCGGCGCCGCTCACCCCTCACCGGGTCAGCGCGCCAGCAGGGTACGGACGCCCTGTGAGGTCAGGGTGAGCGCGTGCGCGGAGTTGCCGTCGATGGCGAGGGAGAGATCCTCCTCGGGCCACTGGGAGGCCAGCGCGCCCAGCGGGATCAGGCGGTAGCGCGAGACGAACGGCAGCAGCCCGGTCATCTCGCCCTCGGTGGTGAAGACGGGGACGACCGGGTCGCCCCCGGGCTGTTCCAGTATGGGCAGGGCCACCGTGGTGGCGTCGGCGCCCTCGCCGTCGACCGCGTCGTCCGGCACCGGGACGAGTACGTCGGTGTGGGCGAGGGTGTCCAGAGCGGTCTGGTCCTCGGCGTTCACCACCAGCGCGTCCAGCGCCTGCTGGGCCGGCGTCGGCAGGTCGTCGTGTGTGGGTGTCTCCATGGCAGATCCCCTGATAGCGGCGTTCGTACGGGCCGCCCGGACGGGTCGGCGCCCGGGCATGCTTCCGGCTCGCGTACCCGGTGGGGTGCCGGGCATGCGTGACGATCGCCGCCGGGTGCGGTGGCGGAGCGGTGGAGGTCGGCGGCAGACTCCGCGCGCCCACCGCCGCTGCGGCCTGGGGACTCGCCGGGCCGGCGAGACTCCGCCCCCCGCGTGACGACGGCGGCCCGCAGGCCGGTCAGGCCGGTCAGGCCGGTCAGGTGCTGTACACGCCCGTGTTCGGGGTGGGGCTGGGTGACTGTGTCTCCTGGCCGCGTACCCGGCTCCGGCCCAGGAGCAGGGTGCCGAGGAAGGCGATCGCGAGGGCGACGAGCACGCCCAGGTCGGCGTACGCCCAGGGGCCGGTCTTGCCGCCGAGGCCGAAGGGTTCGAGGAAGTAGCCCTGCCAGGTCAGCCAGTCGGCGGCGTCGTTGGTGACCAGTCCCCAGCCGACGGCCGTGCCCAGCAGGGTGAGCACCAGCGGCACCGGCGCCACGTCGCCGTAGCGGCCGTCCGGGCGGTACAGGTCGCCCTCGTCGTAGTCCCGCCGGCGCAGGGCGAGGTCGGCGAGCATGACACCGCTCCAGGCGGCGATGGGCACGCCGAGCGTGGTGAGGATGCCGACGAACTGCCGGAGGAAGTCCCCGGCGAAGAAGACGATGTAGACCGAACCGGCGATCATCAGCAGGCCGTCGAAGAACGCGGCCAGATAGCGGGGCACCCGCACGCCCGCCGACAGCAGGGCCAGGCCCGAGGAGTAGATGTCGAGGACCGCGCCGCCGACCAGGCCGAGGACGGAGACCACGGCGAACGGCACCAGGAACCAGGTGGGCAGGATCGCCGCCAGCGCACCGATCGGGTCGGCCGAGATGTCCTTGCTGAGCGACGCGGAGGAACCGGCCAGCAGCAGGCCGAAGACCAGCAGCAGCACGGGGGCGAGCGAGCCGCCGAAGGTGGTCCAGCCGACGACGCCCAGGCTGGAGGAGGTGCGCGGCAGATAGCGGGAGTAGTCGGCGGCGGCGTTGATCCAGCCGAGGCCGAAGCCGGTCATCACGAACACCGTCGCGCCGATGATCTGCTGGGCGGAGCCGGTCGGGATGGCGCTGACGGTGCCCCAGCGGACGTGGCTCGCGACCAGCCCGACGTAGACGACCGTGAGCACCCCGCCGATCAGGGTGATCCAGGTCTGCAACCGCATGATCAGGTCGAAGCCCATGACCCCGCAGATCACGGTGAGCGCGGCGACCACCATGATCGCGACGACCTTGGTCTCCGTGCCGCCGCCCCAGCCGAGGCTGCTGAAGACGGTCGCGGTGGCCAGGGTGGCGAGGGCGATGAGGGCGGTCTCCCAGCCGACGGTCAGCAGCCAGGAGATCACGGACGGCAGCCGGTTCCCGCGCACTCCGTAGGCGGCCCGGCTGAGCACCATCGTGGGCGCCGAGCCGCGCTTGCCGGCGACGGAGACGAAGCCGCACAGCAGGAAGGAGACGACGATGCCGATCGTCCCGGCCGCGAGGGCCTGCCAGAAGGAGAGGCCGAAGCCGAACGCGAAGGCGCCGTAGCCGAGCCCGAGGGGGGAGACGTTGGCGCCGAACCAGGGCCAGAACAGGGTGCTGGGGGTGCCCTTGCGGTCCGCGTCCCGGATCACTTCCAGCCCGTGCGCCTCGACCTGCAACGGACGGTCGGCGGCTCGGCCGTCGAGCGGGTCCTGCGGTTGGGTCATCGCGGAGCACCTGCCCTGCCTGTCCGGACGTGTCCGTCACGCTAGGCGGGGGCATGGGGCCCGGCAACCGGAGCGCCGGGGGCTCCGGAGCCGGGGTTCAGCGGTCGAACTCCTCCTGGATCGGGGTCTTCGGCTCCTCCCGCAGATGCAGGGCGCCGCCGGGCGGTGCCGACCGCGTCCGCCGGGCGGTGTCGCCGCCGCCCGAGTCCGGCTCGTCCGGGTCCTCGCCCTCCGCCTGGGAGGGGGTGGTGCGCGGCGGCTGGTCCGCCTGTTCCAGGGAATCCGTGTCCCGCTCGCCCTCCGCCTGGGAGGGGGTGTACTCGCTCATGAGACCTCCCGTCCACGTCCGTGACCGTGACCGTGCAAAGCCCGGGTACCCGTCCGCGGCGCGCTCCATCACGGCCGGATCCGCAGCGGTGCGCCACGGGCCGGATCCACTGCCGGAAGGGGTGAATCCGCTTCCGCCGGATGGGTACCTGACGGGTCCGGCGCAGCATGCGGCGCCGGAGCAATGACAGCGCAGGAACTGACCGCCTGGAGGAGCCATGGCGGGTGTCAGCCCCACCGATCTGCAGAAGGCACTGTCCGGCGCGGAGTACCCGGCCGACTCGGACCAGCTCCGGCAGGTAGCCGAGCACAACCACGCGCCCAAGGAGGTCACCGAGCGGATCTCCCATCTCGGGAAGAAGGAGTTCCAGAGCCCGGCCGAGGTCAGCAAGGCCGTGTTCCGGAACGAGTGACCGTCCCGGCACCGACCGGATCGCGCGGCGGCCCGCCCTCACGGAGGGGGTCGCCGCGCACCGCAGGACGGCACCCCTTTGTTGGAACTCGATGTACGACTCCCGCCCCTTCGGGACGCCCCTGAGTGACATCCGCCACAGGCACTCCGGCACCTCACCGGGTCGCTTAGTAGATACCGCCCCGGCGATATAAAGGACTTGTCCGATTTGCCGACGGATTTCACAGTGGCCCGAGGGGTGCCTTTCTGTGCGCGGACTCCGCACTCCCATCGGTCGGCGTGGGTTCGTTTCTGACGGGGCGACAGGGTGGAGCAAACGTCGCGGCCGCGAAGTCGGCACTTCCGCGGCCACCTGGCAAGGACCCCGAACCGCTACGAAGCGCGGTAGGAGAAGAGCCCTTTGCGCTCTCTGTGAGGCCGTCCTGAGAATGAGCGCTCAGCGATCACCGAGTGAGGTTGACGATGGGCCAGCATCGCAGGAAGCAGCACCACCGGCGGATGGTCATAGCCGCCGTCGCCGTCGCGGCCGTGGGCGTGCCATCGGCCGCCCTGGCGTGTACGGAGTGGCCCTACGGCGGGGAGGGCCCGACCGACACCGCCACCGCCGCCGCGACGGAGGTGCCCGTGGCGCAGTGGCAGGCCGCCACCCAGCGGCATCACGACCGCAACGCCCAGCCCGCCGCCACCCCGACGGCCACCCCCGCGTCGGCGAGTCCCGAGGTGACCGCGCCCCCGCGCGCGAAAGTCACCGTCCACAGGACGACGGCGACCCACCCGCCGAAGCGGACCGCCACCCCCTCCGCTCCCCGCACCACCACCGCCACCGCCACCGCCGCGCCGAGCATCCCGCAGCCCACGGCAACGGCCGCCACCACCGCGTCCGCGTCCGCGCCCGCGTCCGGAGTCGCCGCGCGGATCGTGCAGTTGGTGAACGCCGAACGCGCCAAGGCCGGTTGCCAGGACCTGACCCTCGACGCGAAGCTGACCAAGGCCGCGCAGGCGCACAGCGCGGACATGGCGGCCCACCAGAACATGTCGCACACCGGTTCCGACGGCTCCGACCCGGGCGACCGCATCACGGCCGCCGGCTACACCTGGAGCGGCTACGGCGAGAACGTCGCCTACGGCTACTCGACGGCCGAGCAGGTCATGGCGGGCTGGATGTCCAGCCCCGGCCACCGGGCCAACATCCTCAACTGCGGCTTCCAGGAGATCGGCGTCGGTCTCGCGCAGCCGAACAGTTACTGGACGCAGGACTTCGGCACCGCGAGGTGAGCGGGGGCGGCCGGGCACGCCCCGGCCGCCGGCACCTCCCGTGCCACCTGCCCGGCAGCGGCGTGGCGCGCGCCGCGCGGGCGGGGTCCCCGGTGAGACTGGCGGTCGGTGTGGAGCGACCGCCGGGAGGCTGCTGTGACCGTGAACCGTGTCGGCCTGGTCGTGCACGGCGGACGTGCCGAGGCGGTGACCGCCGCGCGGGCCGTGCGCGAGTGGTGCGCCGAGCACTCCGTGGGCTGCGGCGACATCGACGTGTGGCAGGCGGGCGAACGGCACAGCGCCCGCGAGGAGATGGACAGCGCGGGCGAGCCGGACCTCGTCGTCACCCTCGGCGGTGACGGCACCTTCCTGCGCGGCGCCCGGCTCGCCGCCGCCAACGACGCCCTGGTGCTCGGCGTGGACCTCGGCCGGGTCGGCTTCCTGACGGAGGTCCCGGCGCCTGCGGTGCGCGAGGCGCTGGACGCGGTCCGGGAGGAGCGGATCACGGTCGAGAACCGGATGCTGCTGACCCTGCGCGCGTCGTGCCGGCTGGAAGTGCCGGCCCACATGGAGGAGGGGATGCTCCGCTACGGCCGCGGCCCGCTGCTGCCGCCGCCCCGGGTGCGCGCGGAGTGCGAGGTGGGCGACGACTGGGGCGTGGCCCTGAACGTCGTCGCGCTCAACGACGTGGTCCTGGAGAAACTGGCCCGGGACCGGCAGGTGTCGGTCGGGGTCTATCTGGCCGGCCGGCTGCTCGCCTCCTACTCCGCGGACGCCCTGCTGGTGGCGACGCCGACGGGCTCCACGGCGTACAGTTTCGCGGCCGGCGGCCCGGTGGTCTCGCCCCGCGCGGAGTGCCTGGTCTTCACGCCGGTGGCCCCGCACATGGTGTTCAACCGCTCGGTGGTGGCCGCCCCGGACGAGCCGATCGCCCTGCGTGTGCTGGAACGTTCGGGCCGGGCCGCGGTCAGCGTCGACGGTCAGCTGCGCGGGGTGCTCAGCCCCGGCGACTGGATCGGCGTGTACGCGGCGCCGCGCCGGCTCAAGGCGGTGCGGCTCGGTCCGATGGACTTCTACGGCAGGCTGCGCGAGCGCATGAAGCTCACCGACGCGCCGGCCGCCGTCGCGGACGGCAGCGCGGCCCCGCTGTGGCCGGTGTCCACTCCCCCGCCGGGCGACCTCGCCCACCTGGCGCTGCCGCCGTCGCCGGACGACACCTCGTGGCGGAGCTGAGCGGCCCCCGGTGACGGCGTGCCGCGCCGGAGCCTAGGCTGTCACTGTTTCCGCGCCCGACCGTACGACCGTATGGCCTTACGACCGTGCGCCCTTCGCACTCGCCGCAGGAGCAGCCGCGTGACCAGCCGCGTCACCTTCGTCTCGCCCGCGCCGAGCCCGTCACTGCGGCAGGCCCGGTTCTACGACGGCGACTCCGTCGAGGAGGCCGGTGCGGCGCGCGCCCGGGCCGCGGCCGGATCGCTGCCGGTACCGGCCCGGGTGGTGCTCTCGCCGAGTGCGCGGTGCCGGCAGACCGCGGCGGCGCTCGGCCTCGACGGGGGTGTGGCGGCGACGGAGTTGGGCGGTCTGGGCGTGGGCCGCTGGCGTGGGCAGACCCTCGATGAGGTGGGGGCCGCCGAGCCCGAGGCGGTGGGCCGCTGGCTCACCGACCCCGACTGGGCCGGGCACGGCGGGGAATCGGTGCGGGACGTCTGCGAGCGGGTCGGGCGGTGGCTGGACGGCGTCCGGGACACCGACGGCCGTACGGTCGCCGTCGTGGAGCCGGAGGTCGTGCGCGCCGCGATGGTCGCCGTACTGGAGCTGCCCCTGGCGGCCTTCTGGCGGCTGGACGTGCCGCCGCTGGCGGCGACGGAACTCAGCGGGCGGTCCGGGCGCTGGAACGTGAGGCTGGGCCGACCGCTGTAGAACTCATGCGTGCGGGCCCCTCGGACGATGCCGAGGGGCCCGCACGCGACGCGCTCCGGCCGGGCCGGACACGGGTTCAGTTCGAGGCGGGAGCGGTCCGGCCCGAAGGCGCCTTGGCGGGCGCCGGGTTGAGCTGCCGCTCGGCCAACTCACCGAAGAGCAGGCCGAATCCGGCCCACAGCACCGACTGGATGGCGAGGGCGGAGAGCCTGAACCGCCACAGCAGGGCGGCCGGGAAGTGCGCCGGCACCTCGTTGATCGTCGGCAGGAACTGGTAGGCCAGACCGATCACGACGGCGAACGCGGCCACCGCGACGACCGTGGCCCACCAGGTGCCCAGGCTGGGCGCCAGGCGCTTGCCCAGGAGGGTGGCGGCGATGGCCAGCAAGACGCTGAGCAGCATCATCAGGAAGTACAGGGCGGTCCGCTTGCCGATGGTGTCGGGGTCACCGACCGACGGCGGATTGGCCGGGTACTTCAGGAACGGGACGACGTAGACGGCGAGCAGCGCGGTGCCGGACAGCAGCAGCGCGGTCGCCCTGGGGCTGAAGCGGCCCACGCGTCCCAGCGCGAAGCAGTACGCGAGCGCGGCGATGCCGCCGAACGCGACCCCGTAGACCAGGACACCGGTGGCGAGCCCGGCGGTGGACTGCAGGGAGCGGGAGACGACTTCCATCTCGTGCTCGTGCGCGTGGGCGTCCTCGAAGGCGATCGCCTTGTCGACGTACGGCTCACCGAGGAGGTAGGCGACGACCAGGGCGAGCACGCCGGCGGCGAGGCCGGCGAGCATGCCCCGGACGAGCAGGTTTCTCACTGTTGCGGAGTTCATGAGGGTGTGGCGTCTCCGGCCTCAGTGGCAGGGGAAGCCGAGCAGGTGGCGGGCGTCGTGCACCCACTCGTGGACGTCCGTGCCGCTGAACACGGAGGTGGCGCCCTGCTCAGCGCCGACGAAGTACAGCAGGACCAGCATCAGCACACCGAAGAAGACGGCCCAGGGGGCGATCGCCTTCAGCGGCAGCTTTGCGGGGAGGGCGGAAGGTGTGGCTGTCGGCTGGGCGACGGTCTGCGCCATGGCAGGGCCTCCTCCGGGAGTTCGCGTCCCGTCTCGGTGGTGCATTTGACGACGGCCACGGGTCTGACTCCACGAAACCCGTCTTGCGAGGGGCTTCGCACACAGTGGCGCGACCGTGCCGGGTTCCCACCGGCTTCCGTCCGCCGTCATCGATATCGCACCGACCGTATCGTGTGACAGTGATCCGGCCAAGACCGCGTGTCCCGCTCGTGATCTTCCGGCTCCCGGGTTCGCGGGCCGAACCACCCGAAACGGAACCGACGGACGAAGGCCGGATGCCGGTCGTCAGCGGGTCAGCGCGAGTGCCGCCGCCGTGGCCACCGAGGTCACACAGGTGCTGACGGCGAGCGCGCAGGCCACGCAGCGCAGGCGCAGTTCGCGGTAGCGCTGCTCGTACTCGGCGCGCAGGGAGCGGCAGCGGGCGGCGATCCGCTCCATGTCCTGCCGGGAGCGGTGGAGGCTGTCGGTGACGTAGCGCTGTTCGATCTCGTCGCGCTGTCCGGTGGTCAGCCACTCCATGGGCTCGGCGAATTCGCGCGCACGCTGCTCGGCGACCGCGATCGTGGCCTGCCACAGCAGGTAGCCCTCCACCTCGTTGCCGAGGTCGCCGCTCGCTTCGGCCCCCTGCCGGGGCGGACCGCTCATCCCTCGTCGCGTCCGGTCGCGGCCGGGACGTACGCCTCGTGTTCGCGGATCGCGATGTCCGGGTGGTGCAGGTCGAAGGCCGGGGATTCGCTGCGGATCCGCGGCAGGGTGAGGAAGTTGTGCCGGGGCGGTGGGCAGGAGGTCGCCCACTCCAGCGAACGGCCGAAGCCCCACGGGTCGTCCACGCCGACGGGCTTGCCGTACTTGGCCGTCCTCCACACGTTGTACAGGAACGGCAGCATGGACAGCCCGAGCAGGAAGGACCCGATGGTGGAGACGGTGTTCAGGGCGGTGAAGCCGTCGGTCGCCAGGTAGTCGGCGTAGCGGCGGGGCATGCCCTCGGCGCCCAGCCAGTGCTGGACCAGGAAGGTGGCGTGGAAGCCGATGAACAGCGTCCAGAAGGTCATCTTGCCGAGCCGCTCGTCCAGCATCTTGCCGGTGAACTTGGGCCACCAGAAGTGGAAGCCGGCGAACATCGCGAAGACGACGGTGCCGAAGACCACGTAGTGGAAGTGGGCCACCACGAAGTACGAGTCCGAGACGTGGAAGTCCAGGGGCGGCGAGGCCAGGACGACGCCGGTCAGACCGCCGAAGAGGAATGTCACCAGGAAGCCGGTGGCCCAGAGCATCGGGGTCTCGAAGGACAGGCTGCCCTTCCACATGGTGCCGATCCAGTTGAAGAACTTCACCCCGGTCGGGACCGCGATCAGGAAGGTCATGAAGGCGAAGAACGGCAGCAGCACGCCGCCGGTGACGTACATGTGGTGCGCCCACACGGTCACGGATAGACCGGCGATCGCGATGGTCGCGGCGACCAGGCCCATGTAGCCGAAGATCGGTTTGCGGGAGAAGACCGGGATGACCTCGGTGATGATGCCGAAGAACGGAATCGCGATGATGTACACCTCGGGATGCCCGAAGAACCAGAAGAGGTGCTGCCAGAGCAATGCTCCGCCGTTGGCCGCGTCGAAGACGTGCGCGCCGAACTTGCGGTCCGCTTCCAGGGCGAGCAGCGCGGCGGCCAGCACCGGGAAGGCCAGCAGCACCAGGACACTGGTCAGCAGCACGTTCCACACGAAGATCGGCAGGCGGAACATGGTCATGCCGGGCGCGCGCATGCAGATGATCGTGGTGATGAAGTTGACCGAGCCGAGGATCGTGCCGAAGCCGGAGAACGCCAGCCCCATGATCCACAGGTCGGAGCCGATGCCCGGGCTGCGCACGATGTCGGACAGCGGGGAGTAGGCGAACCAGCCGAAGTCCGCCGCGCCCTGCGGGGTCAGGAAGCCGCCGACCGCGACGAGCGAACCGAACAGGTAGAGCCAGTAGGCCAGCATGTTCAGCCGCGGGAACGCCACGTCGGGCGCGCCGATCTGGAGCGGCATGATCCAGTTGGTGAACCCGGCGAAGAGCGGGGTGGCGAACATCAGCAGCATCACGGTGCCGTGCATCGTGAACAGCTGGTTGTACTGCTCGTTCGACATGATCTGCAGGCCGGGCCGGGCCAGCTCGGCGCGGATGAGCAGCGCCATCACGCCGCCGATCAGGAAGAACGCGAACGACGTCGACAGGTAGAGCGTGCCGATGGTCTTGTGGTCGGTGGTCGTCAGCCACTTCACCACGACGTTGCCGGGTTGCCTGCTCCTTACCGGCAGCTCGTTCTGGTACGAGTCCTCAGCCGCCGGATCGGGGCGATCGATGATGGACACAGGTAGTGGTTCTCCCGACGTGCGCGATTCACCGGCGTCATGCTGGCAGTGACCGCGATTCTTACGGCTCCGGCCACGGGAAGAAGGGGCCGGAGCCGGTGACACACGGCTGATCGGGTGCTTTTTCTACGCGAATGGCGCAGCGTCACCGGTCGGCTCGGCGCCCGCCGCCGCCTTGGCTTCGCCGCGCCTGGCGGGAACCGGGGGGCCCTGATGGTCGTCACCTCAGATGCGGGCCACCGCCTGCTCAACTGGGCCGTCCGGACCGCGAGTCGGGCTCGGAGTGCCCCGGCGGTGGGCCTCAGGAAATTCCGGACCGGTGCAGGAAAGTCAGGTACTTCACGTGCGTGAACGCAAGCCGCGTAGGCGGCTGTCACTGACCCTCGCGGCAGGTGTGCTGGCGGCCGCGGGTGTCGCGGCCGCCCCGCCGCCCGCCCAGGCGGCGGGGGGTCGGGCGGCGGCCGACAGCCGTCAGCACACCTTCCGGCAGGCGGCGGCGGAGTACGACGTCCCGCTGCCGGTGCTGCTCGCGGTGGCGTACCACGAGTCCGCGTGGGACGCCCACGCCGGGGAGCGCAGCACCAGCGGCGGCTACGGGCCGATGCACCTCACGGACGTGACGGCCGGGACGCTGGCCGCGGGCGGCGCGGGCGAGGCCGGCCGCGCCGCTCTCGCCGAGCAGGCGTCGGCTCCGGCCCTGCACACCCTCCAGGCCGCCGCCAGGCTGACGGGACTGCCCGCGAAGCGCCTGCGCGCGGACGAGGCCGCCAACATCCGGGCGGGCGCCGCCCTCCTCGCCTCCTACGCGAAGAGCACGGTCGGCGGGACCCCGCGGGACCCGGGCAAGTGGTATGCCGCCGTGGCCCGTTACAGCGGTTCCACCGAGCGGCGCGCGGCCGGCGCCTTCGCGGACCGGGTGTTCGCCACCATCAAGGCCGGTGCGGAGGAGACCACCCGGGACGGGCAGCACATCCGTCTTCCCGCCTCCCCGGGCGTCCGGCCGGTCACGGGACAGCTGTCCGCGCTCCACCTGAAGGCGGTGGCCACGACGGCCGGCACCGAGTGCCCCGCCACCCTCGACTGCGCCTTCGTCCCGGCCGCGCCGGCCAACGGGCAGGTGTCCGACCGCCCGGCGAACGGGGTCAGGATCGACTCCATCGTCATCCACGACACCGAGTCGTCGTACGACGCCGCCGTCAACACCTTCCAGAAGCCGGGCGGCGGCTCGGCGCACTACGTCATCCGCTCCGCGGACGGCGCCGTGACGCAGATGGTCCCCACCAAGGACATCTCCTTCCAGGCGGGCAACTACTCGGCCAACATGCACTCGATAGGCATCGAGCACGAGGGCTACGCCGCCGCGGGCGGCACCTGGTACACGCAGGCCGAGTACGAGACCAGCGCGGACCTCGTCCGGTACCTGGCCGAGCGCTTCGGCATCCCGCTGGACCGGCAGCACGTCCTCGGCCACGACAACGTGCCCGGCCCCAGCTCGGCCCTGGTCTCCGGCATGCACTGGGACCCGGGTCCGTCCTGGGACTGGGAGCGCTTCATGCGGCTGCTGCACGCCCCGGTGGGCGGCCGGCACGGCGTGGCTCCCGTCGGCTCGGCGGTCACCATCACGCCCGGCTACGCCCGCAACCGGCAGACCGTGCAGGTCTGTCCGTCCGACGACCCCACCGGCGCCACCCCCGCGTGCACGGAGCGGACCCAGCCGTCGAACTTCGTCTACCTGCGCACCGCGCCCAGTGCCGACGCGCCGCTCTTCGGCGACCAGGCCGTCCACCCGGACGGCGTCGGCACCGACCGGGTCAACGACTGGGGCGGCACGGCCTCGGCCGGGCAGCAGTTCGTCGTCGCCGACCGCCAGGGCGACTGGACGGCCATCTGGTACAGCGGCGCGAAGGTGTGGTTCCTCGACCCGCACGGCTGCAACACCACCCCGGCCCCCGACGTGACGGTGGTCGGCGCCGCCGGTTCGTCACCCGTCGCGGTGTACGGGTCGAGCTACCCGGACGCGGCCGAGTACCCCGCCGGGCTCTCCCCCTCCGCCCAGAAGCCGCTGGGCATGTACAGCGTGCCCGCCGGGCAGGCGTACGTCGCCACCGCCGCGCCCGCCCCCACCGACGACTTCTTCCCCGCCACCGGCCGGGTCGTCACCGGCGCGAAGAGCATGTACACCATCCAGTACAACCACCGCACGGCCCTGGTGTACTCCGCCGAGGTCAGCGCCCGGTAGCCGCGCTCCCCCCGCCGCCCCGGGCCTCGGTCCTCGGATCAGTGCGCGTGTCCTCGTCCCGCGGCGGCGGGCCGCCGGCGCGAGCGTGTCGGGCAGCGGGGCGGTGCGGGGCCGGCCCGGGCAGGCGTCGGTGACGCTGAGGTCCCGGCGCGGGAGGTGCGCGGTGAGGCCTTGCCTGATCGCGTGCTCACCTGCACGAACACCCCGGCTTCACGGACGCGCACCGGGCGGGTCTCAACAGAGGGGCCAGTTGCGCAGGGCGGCGTCGGCCAGTTCCTGGAGTTCCTCGCGGCCGACGCCGGTCGCCGCCTGCACGGCGATGCCGTAGGCGAAGGTGGTGACGTAGCGGGCCAGGAGTCCCGGATCAGTGCGCGGGGGCAGGTCGCCGGCGTCGACGGCGCGCTCGAACCGCTCCCGGATGCGGGCGTGGCCGTTGTTTCGCCACGCGATGAGCAGGTCACGGACTTCCTGCCCGGAGTCGCTGGTGCTCAGTGCGCCCTGGACGCCCAGGCATCCGTGGGGATGGGCCGGGCGGGTGGTGGTGCGCACGGTGCCGGCCAGGATCGCCCGGGCGACGCCGAGGGCGGTCGGTTCTTCCAGGGCCCGGGCCAGGTAGGCGCTCGGGCCTTCGGTGTAGCGCTCCAGGGCCCTGCGGAACAGGTTCTCCTTGTTGCCGAAGGCGGCGTACATGCTGGTGGTGGAGATGCCCATCGCCTTCGTCAGGCCGGCGGTGCTGGCCCCCTCGTAGCCGTGCTCCCAGAAGACACGCATGGCGCGCTCAAGAGCTTCGTCGGCGTCGAATCCGCGCGGTCGGCCGATGGGGCCGCTCTGTTTCGTCTCCACCCCCTCAGCTTACCGCTTTCCGCAGCGATCACTCCTGAAGTGGTACCGTCGACTTCCACAACGATCGCTGCGGAAGTCGAGGGAGCCGTTCTCATGGGACTACTCGAAGGCAAGACCGCTCTCGTCACCGGGGGCAGCACCGGCATAGGCCTGGCCAGTGCCGTCCGGCTGGCGGCCGAGGGGGCGCACGTGTTCATCACCGGCCGCCGCCAGGCCGAACTCGACGCGGCCGTGGACGTGATCGGGCCGGTGGCCACGGCGGTGACCGGCGACATCGCGAACCTGGCCGACCTGGACCGGCTCTACGAGACCATCGCCCGCCGGGAACGGGGCCTGGACGTGCTGTTCGCGAACGCCTCCGTCGCCTCGCTCGTGCCGCTGGAGCAGATCACCGAGGACGATTTCGACACCCTCTTCGGCATCAACGTCAGGGGCATGCTGTTCACCGTCAAGAAGGCACTGCCCCTGCTCAACGACGGCGCCTCGGTCATCCTGAACGGCTCCACCAACGTGGACGTCGGCGACGAGGGACTCGGCCTGTACGCGGCGACCAAGGCCGCCACCCGCTCGCTCTCCCGGACCTGGGCCAACGAGCTGAAGGGACGCGGCATCCGGGTCAACACCGTCACACCCGGCCCGACCGACACCCCCGCGCTGTCGGGACTCACCCCTGACCCGGAGCGGTTCAAGCGGCAGCTGACGGCGCGGGTGCCGCTGGGCCGGCTCGGCCGCCCCGAGGAGATCGCCGCGGCCGTGGCGTTTCTCGCCTCCGGGCAGAGCAGTTTCGTCACCGGTTCCAGCCTGTACGTCGACGGCGGCCTGAACCAGATCTGAGCGACCACCCACGCAGAAGGGTCACCCCATGTCCGACAGTGATCTGCGCGCGTTCTACGCGCGCTACATCGAGGCGCTCAACGCGCACAGGTTCGACGGGATGGACGAGTTCATCGACGACCGGACCACCCTGAACGGCGAACCGGCCACCCGCGACGACCTCATCGCGGTCCAGAAGCGCGACGTCGACGCCGTTCCGGACCTCCACTGGGAGCTCAAGGAACTGCTCTTCGACGGCGACCGGCTGGCCGCCCGTCTGATCAACACGGGCACTCCGGTCAAGGAGTGGCTCGGGGTGCTCCCCACCGGTGCCTCGTTCGGCATCGTCGAGTACGCCATCTACCAGGTCCGTGACGGGCGGTTCGTGCACATGACGGCGCTGCACGACGCGGCCGAACTCTCCCGACAGCTGAACAGCGACACCGTACGAGAGGACACTCCATGACCATCACACTGATCACCGGGGCCAACAAGGGCATCGGCTTCGAGACGGCCAGGCAGCTCCTGGCGCTGGGCCACACCGTCTACATCGGCGCTCGTGACACCGAGCGAGGTGAGAAGGCCGCAGCGGCACTCGGCGCGCGGTTCGTGCGGCTCGACGTGACCGACGACGCGTCGGTGAACGGCGCGCTGGCGGCGATCGGCTCGGCCGAGGGCCGGCTCGACGTCCTGGTGCACAACGCGGGCATCCTCGCAGACGGAGCCATGGACGGTCCCACGGCTCTGCGGGCCTTCGACACCAACGCGGTGGGGATCGTGCGCGTCACCGAGGCAGCGCTTCCCCTGCTGCGCGAGTCGTCCAACCCCACAGTGGTCACGGTTTCCAGCAGCGCCGGGTCGTTCTGGGCGGTGACCAATCCGGACCGGCCGGAGTACGCCCTGCCGTTGGCGCTCTACTCCGCCTCCAAGTCGGCGGCCACCATGCTCACGGTCCAGTACGCCAAGTCCCAGCCGGGCATCAAGTTCAACGCGGTCGAGCCCGGCACCACCGCGACCGACATGACCGCGGCGTTCGGCATCGGAAGGACGCCGGAGGAAAGCGCCGAGGTCGTCGTACGTCTGGCGACTCTCGGCCCTGACGGTCCGACGGGCACCTTCCAGGACGAGAACGGCGAGCTGCGCTGGTAGCAGGACAGGAACGGCCGCGCCGGGACTTCCGCACCACCTGGTGGTTCCAGGACCCCCGGACCGGATCCCGGCGCCCGGTACCGCTCGCCGGCCCGGCCCTGAACGCGCTCCGCCCCTCGGCACAGGGGAGTGTCCGCCCGTCCCTCAGCCGATGACCGCGGGGTCGAACCATGTCGGTCCGTCGGACGTGGCCTGCTTGATCCGGAACAGGCAGAACTCGTTCAGGTCGGGCAGGGCGTCCACCGGGAACCAGCCCACCTCAAGCGACTCGTCGTCGTTGACCCGGGCCTCGCCGCCGACGGCCCGGCAGCGCAGGGTGATGTCCATGTACTGGCAGACGTCGCCGTTGGGGTAGGTCACCGGCTTGAGCGCCTGGACGAGGACGACGCGCTCGGGGACACATGTCACGGCCGTCTCCTCGAAGACCTCCCGCACGGCGCAGGCGGCGGGCTGCTCGCCCGGCTCCGGGATGCCGCCGATCACCGACCACTTGCCGGTGTCCGACCGCCGGCCGAGGAGCACCCTGCCGTCGTCGTCGAAGACGAGGGCGGTGACTCCGGGGAGCCAGAGCGGCTGGTGGTCGATGGAGGCCCGCAGCGCGCGGATGAAGTCGGGGGTAGCCATGGGCCCGACCCTAACCGGCCGGTCGGCGCCGCTCCCCCGCCTTCAGGCCCGGTTCGGACGGCGCACGCCGGTCGGACGGCTACGCGCTACCGGCGCGCCGCCCGCGCGGTCCCGAGCCGACGGCCCAGCCGATACCGCCCGCGGCGACCAGCACCAGGGCGATCTCCGGCAGGATGCCCAGCTCGGTCGCGGGCGTCCGGGACGTGCGCAGCGGGACCTTCTGGACCAGGTAGTCGGCCGTGAACATGCCGGTCTTCTGGGTGATCTTCCCGTCCGGCATGATGACCGCGGTGACACCGCTGGTCACCGGCACGGTCACGGTGCGGCTGTGCTCGACCGCGCGGACGCGGGACATGGCGAGCTGCTGGTAGGTCATCTCGCTGCGGTCGAAGGTCGCGTTGTTGCTCGGTACGGAGATCATCTCGGCGCCGTGGGTGACGGTGTCGCGCACGGCCCAGTCGAAGGCGGCCTCGTAGCAGGTGGCGAGGCCGACCTTGGCGCCGTCGATGTCGAACACGCCGGGCCCGGAGCCGCGGCTGAAGTCCTGGCGAACCATGCCGGTCCAGTCCTTGTTGATCGCGCCGACCAGGCCGCGCAGCGGGAGGTACTCGCCGAAGGGCTGGATCTGCCGCTTGTCGTAGGTCTGCGTCGGTCCCTTGGCCGGGTCCCACAGCACCTGCTCGTTGAGCAGTCTGCCGTCCTTCTCGACCACGGCACCGACCGAGATGGGCACGCCGACCGCCTTGGCGGCCTCCTCGATGACGGCGGCGGCGTCGGGATTGGTGAAGGGGTCGATGTCGGAGGAGTTCTCCGGCCACAGCACGTAGTCGGGCCTGGCGACCTTGCCGGCCTTGATGTCGGCGGCGAGCTTCAGTGTCTCGCGCACGTGGTGGTCGAGCACGGCCCGCCGCTGGGCGCTGAACTCAAGACCGGCCCGAGGCACGTTGCCCTGCACGAGCGCCACCGTCGCGCTGCCGCCCTCCGCCCGGTCGCTGACCAGGGCGCGGGCCGCGACCGCGGCCACCACGGGTACGGCCACGCTCAGCAGCGCCGCGGCGGCGGCCGTGCGCCGTACCGTGCGAGTGCGCCGCCGCTCCGCGATCAGCCGCCCGGCCTCGTACAGGCCGAAGCCGCACAGGACGACCGCGAAGCCGAGGACGGGGGTGCCGCCCAGGGCGGCGAGCGGCAGGAACACGCCGTCCGCCTGGCCGAACGCGATCTTGCCCCAGGGGAAGCCGTGGAACGGCACGCGCGCGCGTGCCGCCTCGCCCGCGATCCACACGGCCGCCGCCCACACGGGCCAGGCGGGCAGCCGGGAGACGGCGGCGACGCCCACACCGACCAGGGCGATGAAGACCGCCTCGACGGCGACCAGGGCGAGCCAGGGGCCGGGGCCGACCTCCACCCCCGTCCACACCAGCAGCGGCAGCAGGAAGCCGAGCCCGAACAGATAGCCGAGCCCGAGGGCCGCCTTCCAGCCACGGCCGCGCAGCACCCAGCCGAACCCGGCGAAGGCGGGCAGGGCCAGCCACCACAGGGGGCGGGGCGGGAAACTGACGTAGAGCAGCACCCCGCAGAGCGCGGAGGCGAGGGCCGGGACCAGGCGCAGCAGGCGCCCGCCGCGCGCGCCGGGCGCGGGGGACGGCCGGAGCTGGTCCGGCTGGTCCACGGAAGGTGCGGTGACGGTCACCCGGGTGAGTGTACGGCGGCCCACCTGGCCCTCGACAGCGCGGGCGGGCTCGTCCGGGTGGGTCAGTGGACCGGTCCCGGAGTGGTGCGCAGCCGGTGACGGATGACCCGGACCGCCGACTCCGCGTTGTCCACGGTGATCGTGAAGGTGTGGCCGTCCCACAGCCGCAGCACGATGCCCTCACCCCGGCGGACGACGACGGCGGTGCCCTTCTCGGGGCGCCAGCGGTAGCCCCAGCCACCCCAGTGCCGTGGCGTGACGAGGGCGGTGAAGTCGGCGCCGGCCACCTGGGAGAGCGGGATGCGGCGACGCGGCAGTCCCATGTGGCCGCAGCGCACCTCGACGCACTCCCGGTCGAGTCTGAGGTCGACGTGGACGAAGGCGAGGGTCCCGAAGAGGACCAGCAGTCCGGCCGCGATGCAGCCGACGACGGACATCACCAGCGGGGCGGTCCCGGTGGTCCAGGCGGAGTCGACGGCCAGTTCGACGCCGAGCGCCATGCAGGCCGCGCCGGCCAGCGCGAGCAGCCACTGGACGCGGTTGGTGGCGCGTCCGGTCCACACGTCCGGGGGCGGGCCGTCGACGGCGTGGGGGTGCTCCCTCATGCCTACGAGGTTACTCAGGTTTCGCCGCGCGGGTAGCCGGTGGCGGACGGTGACTGCCCCGTGCGGCCCAGGGAACGGCGGCGGGCCGGGTCAGCCTCGGTCGGCGAGCGGGACGGTGGCGGGCAGCAGACGTCCTTCGGCGTAGTGCAGGGCGGCCGGGGGCAGCTCGCCCTCGCGACCGCTGAGCAGCACGGTGAGCGTGCCCTCGGCCGGTGCGTCGGGGGCGGGCAGCTCGCCGATGCGGCGCAGGGCCTGGGCGGCGACCGCGCCGGCCGAGCCGTGCAGGACGAGGAGGCCGTCGTCGGGACGCTGGAGCATGGCGCGGATGCGTTCCGAGACGAGTTCGTAGTGGGTGCAGCCGAGGACGACGGTGGTCACGTCGGCCGGTGTCAGCGCGGCGGCGGCGGTGAGGGCGGCGGCGATGGCCACCTCGTCCGCGTGTTCGACCGCTTCGGCCAGGCCCCAGCAGGGCACCTCGGTCACCGGCACGCCGTCGGCGAAGTCGCGGATGAGTCCGCGCTGGTAGGCGCTGCCGGTGGTGGCGGGGGTCGCCCAGATCGCGATCCGGCCGCCGCCGGCCGCGGCCGGCTTGATCGCCGGTACGGTGCCGACGACCGGGACGCCGGGTTCCAGGCGGGCGCGCAGCGCGGGCAGCGCGTGCACGGTGGCGGTGTTGCAGCCGACGATCAGCGCGTCGGGCCGGTGCGCGGCGGCGGCCTCGGCGACGGCCAGCGCGCGCCGGGTGAGGTCCTCGGGGGTGCGCGGTCCCCAGGGCATGCCGTCGGGGTCGAGGGAGAGCACGAGATCCGCGTCGGGGCGCAGGCGCCGTACCGCGGCGGTGGCCGCCAGCAGGCCGATTCCGGAGTCCATGAGCGCGATCTTCACCCGGCCACGATAGACGATCGCCCGCTGCCGCCCGCCCGGGTGGGGCAGACTGCGGCCGTGAGCGCCTTCCTGTGGATCACCGCCGTGTCCCTGGCCGCCTGGGTCTGGCTGCTGCTGTGCCAGGGCTTCTTCTGGCGCACGGACGTGCGGCTGCCGTCGCGCCGGGAGCCGGCCGCGTGGCCGTCCGTCTGTGTGGTCGTCCCCGCGCGCGACGAGGCCGCCGTACTGCCGGCGAGCCTGCCGTCGCTGCTGGCGCAGGACTATCCGGGGCGGGCGGAGGTCTTCCTCGTGGACGACGGGAGCACGGACGGCACCGGGGAGCTGGCCCGCGAGCTGTCCCGGCGGCACGGGGGGCTGCCGCTCACGGTGGGGTCGCCGGGTGAGCCGCCGGCGGGCTGGACGGGCAAGCTGTGGGCGGTGCGGCACGGGATCGCGCTGGCCCGCGCGCGGGAGCCCGAGTTCCTGCTGCTGACCGACGCGGACATCGCGCACACGCCGGACAGCCTCCGTGAGCTGGTGGCGGCGGCCGGCACCGGCGGCTTCGACGTGGTGTCGCAGATGGCGCGGCTGCGGGTGGACAGCCTCTGGGAACGGCTCGTGGTGCCGGCGTTCGTCTACTTCTTCGCGCAGTTGTACCCGTTCCGCCGGATCGGCCGCGCGGGTGCGCGTACGGCCGCGGCGGCGGGTGGCTGCGTCCTGCTGCGCGCCGCCATGGCGGAGCGGGCGCGGCTCCCCGACGCCATCCGGCACGCGGTCATCGACGACGTGGCGCTGGCCCGCGCGGTCAAGGGCGCCGGGGGCCGGGTGTGGCTGGGGCTGGCCGACAAGGTGGACAGCGTGCGGCCCTATCCGCGGCTGCACGACCTGTGGCGGATGGTGTCGCGCAGCGCCTACGCGCAGTTGCGGCACAGTCCGCCGCTGCTGGTGGGCACGGTCGCGGGGCTCGTGCTGGTGTACCTGGTGCCGCCGGCCGCCCTGGTGGCGGGCGTGGCCGCGGGCGGCCCGGCGACGGCGGTGCTCGGCACTCTGGCGTGGGCGGTGATGACGGGGACGTACGTGCCGATGCTGCGGTACTACCGTCAGCCGCTGTGGCTCGCCCCGCTGCTGCCGTTCACCGCCTTCCTGTACCTGCTGATGACGGTCGACTCGGCCGTGCAGCACTACCGGGGGCGCGGGGCGGCCTGGAAGGGCCGCACCTACGCCCGTCCCGGCGCCGTCACGGACGAGGCCTGAGCCCGGTCACTTGCGGCCGGGGGTCCAGTTCATGCCCCAGCCGTAGGCGCGGTCCACGGTCCGCTGCGGGCTCACGCCGCGCTCCGGCACCAGGTACCGGGCCTCGCGCTGGACGACGAGGTCCCCGCCGGTGTTGGTGAGCAGGGCCAGCGCGCACACCGTGGACGGCACGGTGCACTCGTCGAGCGAGAAGTCGACCGGGGCGCCGTGCTGCGGCTGGAGGGTGACGGTGGCGTGCAGGCCGGCGAAGGAGCTGGCGCCCTCGTAGACCGTGACGAAGACGAGGACGCGCCGCAGGTCGTGGAGGTGGTCGAGGTTGACGGTGAGGTTCTCGCCACTGGCCGTGGCACCGGTGCGGTCGTCGCCGTCGAGGTGGATGTACGGCGGCCGGTTCAGCGATCCGAAGGCGTTGCCGAGCGCCTGGACGACTCCCTTGCGGCCGTCGGCGAGTTCGTACAGGGCGCACAGGTCGAGGTCCAGCTCAAAGCGGCGGGCGCCCCACAGCCCGCCACGGCCCGAAGGCTGCTGGGTGGTCTGCCAGTTGAGGTTCACCCGCAGGGCGCCGGAGGTCGCGCCCTGTTTGGCGAGCGAGACGGCGGGGGCCGCCTTGGTGAGGGTGACCTTGGACAGCCGGACCGGCCGGGGCGCGGGTGCGGGCGGGGCGGCGGGCGGCGGCGGTGCGGTCACGGGTGGCACGACCGGGGGCGGCGGTGCGGTCACGGGCGGCGGCGGGGGCGGCGGTGCGGTCACGGGCGGCGGCGGGGGCGTGCTGCCGCGGCCCGGTGCCGGGTGCTGTGGCTGGTCCACGGTGATGCCGAAGTCCGTTGCCAGTCCTTCGAGTCCGCTGCCGTAGCCCTGGCCGACGGCGCGGAACTTCCAGGCGCCCTGGCGGCGGTAGAGCTCGCCGAGCACGAAGGCGGTCTCGACGGTGGCGCCGGGGTCGTCGAAGCGGGCGACCACCTGGCCGGTCGCGGTGTCGGTCACCTCGATGGAGAGGCCGGGGACCTGTCCGAAGGTGCCGCCGTCCGTGGAGGCGGCGAGGACGATCCGCTCGACGGCGCTCTCCACGCGCGCGAGGTCGACGCCGAGGGTGTCGGTGACGCGTCCGCCGTCCGTCCGCTTGCCCTCGTGCCGCACCGCGCCGGAGGAGTGGGCGGGCTGGTTGTAGAAGACGAAGTCCCCGTCGGAGCGGACCTTTCCGCCGGCGAGCAGCAGCGCCGAGGCGTCGGCGTCGGGTACGCCGGGTCCGGGGCGCCAGCCCACTTCGACGCGCAGGGCCGTGGTCGGCACCGCCGTGTTCGATCCCTTGGACATGTTCATGTCCGCCCCCCTCGCATGTCGTTCACGGGTGTCTCCGCCGGTCCGTTCCCGGCCTGCCCGACAACCTATTCCCGGGCGCGGTGAACGCCCATGACCAGGACACGAGATCGCCGGCCAACCGCCGGTAACGCGGCCTTTACACGATTCAAACGTCGATCGCCGTCCTTTTTTGCCGAGTTCGCTCGCATTGGGGATCCCAGGCCACCCTCGACACGGAAAACAACCCTCTTATCGGTCTCCCCAACCAGCACATCGTGGGCTTAACTTATGTGCCATGACCTCCCCCCGCTCCACTTATGGCGGCGGCTACTACTCCGCCTCCTTCCCGGACACCCCGATCTACGACTCGCTCGTGGCCGAGCGGGGCACCCCGCAGATCGCTCCGATCCGGGTCCCCGCCGCCTACGACATGGGCAGCAGCCTCCCCGCCCTGCCGTCGGCGCTGCCCGCCCTCCCGGCGGCCCCCTCCCCGCAGTTCCCCTCCTACGGCTACCCGCAGGCGCAGCAGCCCGCACCGCTGCAGCAGGCGCCGACGGCGTACATCCCGCAGCAGGCGAGCGCCCCGCGCGGCTATCCCGGCCCGGGGGCTCCGCAGCCGCAGCGCCCGATGGCGCCGAGCGCGGGCTACGAGGCCATGCGTCCGGCCGCCCCGCGACCCGCGCAGGCGTCCTACCAGGACCCGTACAACAGCCAGCAGTACCGCGGCTACTGACCGACGCTCCCCGGCGCCACCGCCGCCACCTGGCACGATGGCGTCATGGGAAGCGCCGAGGTGCTGTCGATCCACATCCATCCGGTCAAGGCGTTCCGGGGTGTCTCGCCCCGCGAGGCCGTCGTGGAGCCCTGGGGTCTGGCCGGTGACCGGCGCTGGGCACTGATCGACGACGGGGGAAAGGTCGTCACCCAGCGCGAGCAGCCGCGGCTCGCGTCCGCCGCCGCCGAGCCCGAGGCCGGCGGCGGCATCCGTCTGTCGGCGCCCGGCCGGGAGCCCCTCACGGTCGCGGTACCGCGGCACGGTACGACGGTGCCGGTGAGCGTCTTCGGCACGAAGGTCGAGGCCGTCCCGGCGGCGCCCGAGGCGCACGCCTGGTGCGGCGCCTACCTGGGGGCCGGGGTCCGGCTGGTGCACATGGACGACCCGGCCACCCGCCGTCCCCTCGACCCGGAGTACGCCCGGCCCGGTGAGACGGTGAGCCTCGCCGACGGCTACCCCCTGCTGGTCACCACGGTGGCCTCCCTCGACGCCCTCAACTCCCTGATCGCGCGGGGCGACCGCGCCGACGAGGGCCCGCTGCCCATGAACCGCTTCCGCCCCAACCTCGTCGTCGCCGGCACCGCGCCCTGGGCCGAGGACCACTGGATCCGGCTCCGCGTCGGCGCGGTGCTCTTCCGGGTCGCCAAGCCCTGCGGACGGTGCGTGGTGACCACCACCGACCAGGACACGGCCGTACGCGGCCGGGAACCGCTGCGTACCCTGGGCCGTCATCGAAGGATCGACGGCAAGCTCGTCTTCGGACAGAACCTGGTCCCGCTCACGACCGGCACCGTCAGGGTCGGGGACCCGGTCCGGGTACGGGAGCGGGACCGGGAACCCGGGTCGCGTCCCGATCGTTGAGCCGGCATGAGAAATTCATGAGGACCGGGGGGCCGGGAGCGTCGGGGGGTGGGGAGATGCGGACACTGACGGGGCTGTGGCGTTGGCGGAACAATCCGCTGCGCCGTGCGACCGATGTCGCCGAGGCGTGGGTGGCCCTCACGGCGCTGCTGCTCGTCGCCGTGGCCGCGCCCGTCGCCGGCTGTCTGGTCGGGTTCGCCGCGCAGGACTCCCTCCAGCGCTCCGCGCGGGAGCAGCGGCACACCCGGTACCTCGTCACCGCCACCGTGACGCGGGATCTGGGCGAGGCCCCGCTGGACACCGATCCCGAGACCACCACCGCGCACACGTCCCGCAGCCGTGTCCTCGCCGACTGGACCGCGCCCGACGGCACCCCGCGGCACGGCCAGGTGCTCGCCGACCTCAAGTCCCCGCACCCCGGGACCCGGTTCAGGGTCTGGACGGACCCGCACGGCCGAATAACGACCCGGCCGATGGACTCCCCCACGGCGACGGCGCACGCGGTGCTCGCCGGGATCGGCGCGGCCCTGGTGACCGCGGCCCTGGTCGAGGGCGGCCGGCGCCTGGCCGTCTGGCGCCTGGTCCGCCGGCGGTACACGCGCTGGGACCAGGCCTGGGACCGGGCGGGCCCGGACTGGGGCAAGGCGGGCACCGGCAGTTGACGGCCTTGCGGCTCTGGTCAACCCGGCCCGCACGCACACGCTACGGTGGACCGGCCGGAGCGCTTCCGGCGACGGCCCACAGGTACGCGAACGCGACCGGGGCGCGGGTCCCCGGGAGCGCGAACGCGCCCGGGTCCCAGGGGCCGGGCACGCTCGCGGTCGCGGCACCCGCGGCCACGCCCCTCGGGGGCGAGCCATCAGTACGACGAGGTGGGGGCACAGCAACGCCATGGCACAGGGCACGGTCCAGGTGACGCACACCGGTACTTCGCGGTGGCGGCGCCGCACGGGTGAGTACGCGTCGCTCGCCGCCGCCCTGGAGGCCGCCGCCGAGGGCGACGTCCTCACGATCGCCCCCGGCACCTACCGGGAGAACCTCGTCGTCGAGCGGGCGGTGACGCTCCGCGGGCCCGAGGGCTCCCCCGGCTCGGTGCGGATCGCGCCCGTGGACGGCGTGCCGCTGACCGTGCGCGCCTCCGCCGTGGTGCAGGACCTGCACGTGGAGGGCCAGGACGCGGCGGCGCCCGCGCTGCTGGTCGAGGAGGGGACGCCCGAGCTGGCGGACATACGGATCGTCACCCGGTCCGCCAGCGGCATCGAGGTGCGCGGCGGCGCCCGGCCGACCGTGCGCCGCTGCACCGTGGACAACCCGGCCGGCATCGGCATCGCCGTACTGGACGGCGGGGCCGGGGTGTTCGAGGAGTGCGAGATCGTCGCGGCCGGGCAGGCGGGCGTGGCGGTGCGGGGCGGCGCGCGTCCCCGCCTGGTGCGCTGCCGGGTGCACCACGCCTCCGGCACCGGGCTCACCGCCACCGGGGAGAACTCCGCGCTGGAGGCGGTCGGCTGCGAGATCTACGAGGTGCGCGGCTCCGGGGTGCAGGTCACCCAGCGGGCCACGGCGCAGCTGACCGACTGCGATGTGCACCGCACCACCGCGGACGGCGTCACGCTGGACACGGACGCGGTGCTCACGCTCGCCGACTGCCGTATCCACGACATCCCGGAGAACGCGGTCGACCTGCGCTCGCGCTCGGTGCTCACCCTGACCCGGACGACGGTCCGCCAGTTCGGGCGCAACGGCCTGTCGGTGTGGGACCCGGGCACCCGGGTGGACGCCAACCAGTGCGAGATCTTCGACAGCACCGGCGACTATCCGGCGGTGTGGGTGAGCGACGGCGCCACCGCGGTGCTGGACTCGTGCCGGGTGCACGACGTGCCCGACGCGCTGTTCGTGCTGGACCGGGGTTCGCGCGTCGACGTCGTGGACAGCGACCTGTCCCAGGTGCGCAACACCGCCGTGTCGGTGAGCGACGGAGCCACCGCCCAGTTGGACGACTGCCGGATCAGGGAGGCCGCCACCGGTGCCTGGTTCCGCGACCACGGCAGCGGCGGCACCCTGAACAACTGCACGCTGGCCGGCACCCAGACCGGTGTGATCGTCACCAAGGGCGCCGACCCCACCGTCGAGCGGTGCGTGGTCGACTCCCCCGCCGAGGCCGGGTTCTACGTCTCGGCGGGCGGCCGGGGCAGCTTCCTGAACTGCCGGGTCAGCGGCAGCGGCGGCTACGGCTTCCATGTGATCGACGGCTGCCGCGCGACGCTGCGCAGGTGCCGTACGGAGCGCTGCGCGCGCGGCGGTTACGAGTTCGCGGAAGCCGGACCGGACACGGGTTCCGGGACGGGCCCGGTGGTGGAGGACTGCACCGGCGACGAGAGCGGCGGTCCGCGCCCGCCGGCGCCCCGGGAACCGGCCGTGCAGACGGCGCCGGCGTCCGCCGGTCTGCTCGGCCCGGTCCCCGGCCCGCCCGGCACCGCCGCCGAGCCGCCGGCCGCCGCCGAACCGGCCGCGCCGGTGCGGACGTCGAAGGACGTGCTCGGTGAACTCGACGCGCTGGTGGGCCTGGAGAGCGTCAAGCGCGAGGTGCGGGCGCTGACCGACATGATCGAGGTGGGCCGGCGCCGGCAGCGGGCGGGCCTCAAGGCGGCCTCCGTCAAACGGCATCTGGTGTTCACCGGCTCCCCCGGCACCGGCAAGACGACGGTCGCCCGGCTCTACGGCGAGATCCTCGCCTCGCTCGGCGTGCTGGAGAAGGGCCACCTGGTCGAGGTGTCCCGGGTCGACCTGGTCGGCGAGCACATCGGGTCCACGGCGATCCGCACGCAGGAGGCGTTCGAACGGGCGCGCGGCGGGGTGCTGTTCATCGACGAGGCGTACGCGCTGTCCCCCGAGGACGCCGGGCGCGACTTCGGCAAGGAGGCCATCGACACCCTGGTGAAGCTGATGGAGGACCACCGGGACGCGGTGGTGGTGATCGTCGCCGGGTACACCGCGGAGATGGAGCGCTTCCTGTCCGTGAACCCCGGTGTCGCCTCCCGGTTCTCGCGCACCATCACCTTCGGCGACTACGGCTCCGAGGAGTTGCTGCGGATCGTGGAGCAGCAGGCCGACGAGCACGAGTACCGGCTGACGCCGGGCGCGTCGGAGGCGCTGCTGAAGTACTTCACCGAGCTGCCGAAGGGCCCGGCGTTCGGCAACGGCCGTACCGCCCGGGGCACCTTCGAGGCGATGGTGGAGCGGCACGCGAGCCGGGTCGCCCAGGTCCTCGACCCGACGACCGACGAGCTGACCCTGCTGTACGCGGAGGACCTGCCGCCGCTGCCGTGAGCCGGGACCGCCCCGGCGGGCCGGGGCGGTCGTGCGGGGCGCCGGTCAGGCGTGGCCGTGCGGCCGGCCGGCCTGGTAGTCGCCGGCCGGCTGCTGGATGATGACGTTGCCCCGGTTGAAGGCGTTGATGAGGGCGATGGTGCACACCAGGGCGGCCAGCTGCTCCTCGTCGTAGTGTTGGGCGGCGTTCGTCCAGGCCTCGTCGGTGACGCCCCCGGCCGCGTCGGCGATGCGGGTGCCCTGCTCCGCGAGTTCCAGGGCGGCGCGCTCGGCCTCGGTGAACACGGTGGCCTCCCGCCAAGCGGCGACCAGGTTGAGCCGGGTGGCGCTCTCGCCCGCGTGTACGGCGTCCTTGAAGTGCATGTCGACGCAGAAACCGCAGCCGTTGACCTGGCTGGCCCGCAGCTTCACCAGTTCCCGGGTCGCGAGGGGCAGTGTCGAGTCCGCGAGCACCTGGTCCGCGGCGATGAGGTGCTTCCAGAACTCGCCGGTGACCGGGCTGGCGAAGACGTTCAGTCGGGCTGCCATGGGGTGCGCTCCTTCGTCGGCGTGCGGGATACACCCCTGTGGACGGGGCAGCCCGGCGCCTTGTGACATCGCCGGTCGTGACCCGGGGCTCACTCGCCGGGACCCGGTTCCGGGCGCTGGCCCGGCAGGTCCGGGCGCAGCCGGGCCAGCAGGCGAGCGCGTTCGCGGGTGAAGGCGGGGTCCGCCTGGTAGTCGGAGTGCCCGAGGATGGGGGCGGGCAGCGGGTGGGCGGCGGTACGGCCGTAGGCGAGCGGGTCGCGCAGCGGCTCGTGGTCCACGTCCGGGGCGGTGTCGTCGGGCACCCGGACGGGGCCGCCGATGGGGTCGGTCGGGCGGTAGAGGTTGCGCCAGCAGGCGACGTCCCGGTGCAGCCCGGCGAGCGCCGGCGGCCCGAAGTGCGCCGGGAACCAGCGGCCGTAGAGGCGCTCCAGCGGGCAGCCGTAGGTCAGCAGGGCGACGCGCCCGCGCACCGACGGGGCGAGCTGCCAGGCCGCGGCGGCGGCGAGGACACTGCCCTGGGAGTGCCCGGACAGCACCAGCCGGCCCCCGGTGCGCCGGGTCCAGGTGTCCATCCGCCAGGTCAGGTCGGGTACCGCGCGCTCGGCGTAGCAGGGCGGGGCGAAGGGGTGGGCGGCGCGGGGCCAGAAGGTGCCGACGTCCCAGAGGATGCCGATGGTGCGGCGGGCCGAGGCGTCCTTGTAGGCGCGCCGGCCCCAGGTGACGAACAGCAGGAAGCCGGCCCCTATCAGCCAGGAGCCCACCGCCTGCGAGGTCCCGGCGAGGCCCCGCACGACGCCGTCGGCGCGGGCGGCCGCGCCGTCCGGTGTGGTGCCGGTGGCCAGGGCGCCGGTCAGGGCGGCCGCGCCCAGCACCAGGGTGGTGGCGGTGAGCACGGCGAGGGCGAGCGGGGCCCGGTCGGTGAGGGTGGCCATGGCCCGGGCGTGGGCGATGGCGCGGGTGCGGGCCGGGTCCTCGGGTTCGCCGGGGTGCTCGTGGCGGATGCGAGCGCGTTCGGCGCGGGCCAGGCGCGCGGCGCGCAGGCCGAGCCGGGCGGCCAGCAGGAGCAGGACGACGAGGACGGCGGGGATGGTGGACGCCTGCCAGGTGAGCAGGACGGGCGGCCCCGGCAGCAGGGCGCGGGTGCCGTCCAGCCAGTCGGCGACGCGCTGGGCGACCCCGCCGGACATCACGCCGCCCAGTGCGCAGGCGAGCAGCGCGACGGCCGGGCCGCCGAGGCCGCGCATCCCGGCACGCGGGTCGGGACGGCGGCGGTGCAGGTCCAAGGCGACGACGGCGAGGGCGATGACGAGGACACCCTGGGCCGACATCAGCGCGCCGAAGGCGGGGTCGCCGGGCAGCCGGCCGCCGGACCGCCAGCCGGGCCGGGACCAGCCGGCGTAGACCAGCGTGAGGAGCAGCAGCGCGAGCGCGCCGAGGGGCAGGCCGCGGACGAGGTGCGCGTCGAGGTGCCGGTCGGGGCACCGCTCGCTGCGGCCCCGGCGGCAGACCACGCCGACGGCGGTGCCGGCGGCGAGCAGCAGGCCGGCGGTCAGCAGCCGGCCCAGCGTGTCCAAGGCCGGGGGCCCGCCCGGGCGGTGGTCGAAGCGGATCGCGGGGGTGGCGACGGCGGCGGCCACGGTGAGCAGCCCGGTCGCGGTGTGCGCGGCACGCAGCCGGGCCACCAGGCGGCGGCCGTACCAGAAGCCGGGCCGGGACAGGGCGCTGTCGTCGGCCGGTTCGGGGTCGCGGGTGAGCGGCTGGTGGGACTCGTAGGCGCTCCAGGTGCGGTGGGAGAGATACCAGAGCAGGCCGGTGAGCGCGGTCGGGATGAGGGCGGCCAGGGCGAGCCGGCGGCCGGGGGCGCTCCACCAGCCACCGTGCACGCCGGGGGCGAGGAAGCCGAGCCAGGTGTGGCGGCGGGCGCAGCGCTCGGCGCCGGCGCACTGCCAGGCCACCAGGTCCAGGGCGACCTCGCAGGCCCCGGCCACGAGTAACGCGGTGAGGGTGAGGGCGACGAGCCGGACGAGGAGGCCGTAGAGGCGGACGGTGCGGTGGCGGCCGGCCGCGGCGGGCCGCATCCAGTGGGCGAGGTTGACCACCATGAACGGCAGCAGCAACAGCCACAGGGCGCGGCTGCCGTCGCCCGAGGTCAGGTTGCACCAGACGTACGCCTCCCGGACCGGCCCGGGGCCCGGGCGGCGGCCGGGTCCGGCGTCCGCGGCGCGCCGGAACACGGCGGCCGTGTCGTCGCCGGTGATCCGGACGGTCCGCGGATCGCCGAGCATCTTCTCGGGGGTGGTGCCGCCGACGCCGTGCACGAGGAGTTCGAGATCGGTGTCCGGTTCGTGGTCCGGCGGTCCGGTTTCCGGCGGCTGGTGTGCCGGCTCGGTGGTGTGCTGTCCGTGGGGGTGTCGCTGCGCGCTGTCCACTGCTCTGGCCCTTCACCCGGTGCCGCCCTGATGGCCTGTGCGGGTGCGCGCTTCATCTCCGCTTCCGCGCCGGTGTACACGCGCCGTCACGGAATCTCCCCGATCCGGGTGACGGCGGCCGGGACCGCGACGGCCCGGACGGCATGTCCGCGTCGGCTCGGGTGGTGGCGCGAGCGGTGCCCACCCGTGAAAGGATGGGACGCCCGCGCGCCGTCGGACCGCCGGAACATCCTGGTCGGAGCCGGTGCGGCGGGCGGGTCGGACGGTTGGCGGCGAAAGGACCGGAGCGTACGTGAGCGAGAATCAGAACCTCCTCGCCGAGCAGCGCCGTGCCCTGATCCTCGACGAGGTCCGGCGCCGGGGCGGGGTGCGGGTCAACGAACTGACGCGCAGGCTCGGGGTGTCGGACATGACGGTGCGCCGCGATCTGGACGCCCTCGCCCGCCAGGGGGTCCTGGAGAAGGTGCACGGCGGGGCGGTGCCGGTGGTCGAGCCCAGCACCCACGAGCCGGGGTTCGAGGCGAAGTCGACTCTCGAACTGTCCGCCAAGGAGGACATCGCGCGCGCCGCCGCCGACCTGGTGTCCCCGGGCACGGCGATCGCGCTGTCGGGCGGTACGACGACCTACGCGCTCGCGCAGCAGCTGCTGGAGGTGCCCGACCTGACCGTGGTGACGAACTCGGTGCGGGTCGCGGACGTCTTCCACGCGGCGCAGCGCACCTCGGGGCAGCGGCAGGGCGCGGCCACGGTCGTGCTGACCGGCGGAGTGCGCACCCCCTCGGACTCGCTGGTGGGCCCGGTGGCGGACCAGGCGATCGCCGCGCTCCACTTCGACCTGCTCTTCCTCGGGGTGCACGGCATATCCGTGGAGGCCGGGCTGTCCACGCCGAACCTGGCGGAGGCGGAGACCAACCGCCGCCTGGTGCACTCCGCGCGCCGGGTCGTGGTGGTCGCCGACCACACCAAGTGGGGCACGGTGGGCCTGAGTTCGTTCGCCACGCTGGCGCAGGTCGACACCCTGGTCACCGACGCGGGACTGCCCGCCGAGGCCCGCTCGGAGGTCTCCGAGCACCTGGCGCGCCTGATCGTGACGGGCGAACCGGAGCCGGAGCCCGGCCCGGACGACGACATCTGACGCCACGTCGGCGAGCGGGCGGGCGGCTGACGCCGAGCGGCCTCGCCGCGACTCAGCCGGGCCAGGCGCCGGTCAGCAGCAGCGTGTCGATCGCCGCCGCGTACGGCGTGATGTCCAGGCCCTGGCCGGCGAGCCAGGCATCGGAGTAGTACTTGTCCAGGTACCGGTCGCCGGGGTCGCAGAGCAGGGTGACCACGCTGCCGGTGCGCCCCTCGGCGACCATCTCCGAGACGATCTTCAGCGCGCTCCACAGCCCGGTGCCCGTCGAGCCGCCCGCCTTGCGGCCGATGGCCCGCTCCAGGGCGCGTACGGCGGCCACGCTGGCGGCGTCCGGGACCTTCATCATCCGGTCGATCGCGCCGGGCACGAAGCTCGGCTCCATGCGCGGCCGGCCGATGCCCTCGATACGGGAGCCGCAGTCGCAGGTGACGTCCGTGTCGCCGGTGGTCCAGCCCTCGAAGAAGCAGGAGTTCTCCGGGTCGGCCACACAGATACGGGTGTCGTACTGCATGTAGTGCACATAGCGCGCCAGGGTCGCGGAGGTGCCGCCGGTGCCGGCCGTGGCGACGATCCACGCCGGGTGCGGGAACCGCTCCAACTCCAGCTGGCGGAAGATCGATTCGGCGATGTTGTTGTTGCCCCGCCAGTCGGTGGCCCGTTCGGCGTAGGTGAACTGGTCCATGTAGTGGCCGCCGGTCTCCGCGGCGAGGCGGGCGGACTCCTCGTACATCTTCCGGGAGTCGTCCACGAAGTGGCAGCGTCCGCCGTGGAACTCGATCAGACGGCACTTCTCGGCGCTGGTCGTGCGGGGCATGACCGCGATGAACGGCACGCCGATCAGCTTGGCGAAGTAGGCCTCGGAGACGGCGGTGGAGCCGCTGGAGGCCTCGATCACCGGCCGGTCCGGGCGGATCCAGCCGTTGCAGAGGCCGTAGAGGAACAGGGAGCGGGCGAGCCGGTGCTTGAGGCTGCCGGTGGGGTGGGTCGACTCGTCCTTGAGGTAGAGGTCGATGCCCCACCGCTCGGGCAGCGGGAAGCGCAGCAGGTGCGTGTCCGCCGAGCGGTTGGCATCGGCCTGGACCTTGCGGACGGCTTCTTTCAGCCAGTCACGGTAGTGGGCGTCGCTGCGGTCGATGTCGAGGGTGGCGCCGGTCCGGGCCTGCGGGATGGTGCTCACGGCGGTGCTCCTTACGCTGGACGCCGGCGACGCCGCACGCGGCCGGCACTTCGAGCATAGGCACCTTTCAGACCGCTTCCCACCTGCATAAACGCATCTTTGAGCCACCCAAAGGCACCCTGGGGAACAGGTGTGCCGGGTCGCGGGGGGCGCATTGGCGGGAGTGCTCCGGGCGCTCGTCGCGTCCGCCCCGCGCGTACTGGTGCTCACGGCCGCGTCGGGGCAGACTGCACGCGGCGGGACGATCGTCCCGTACGGGGGCGCACACCATGTCTCACGGGAACAGCGGAACCGCGGGAACAGGCGCGAGGGGGCGGCGAAGGATGGCGGAGCCCGAGTTCACGGCCACGGGCGTGCGGATCGGCAAGCGGCTGCGCTCACTCACCCGCGCGGGGCAGGTCCGGATCAGCGACGGCAGGCTGGAGTTGCTCACCAGCTACGGCAGCGAGATCGACAGCGCTCCGCTGCGGGCGGTACGGGCCTCCAGGCCGTGGTTCGCGCCGGAGGACCGGGCCCTCGCCGACCTCGACGGCAACCGGTACCTGCTGACGCTCGGCCAGCACGATCCCGCTCCGGGTGAACCGGGGCCGCCCGCCGCGCGGCGGTTCATCGAGGCGGTGCGCCGCGCTGCCGGGCGCGGCGCATGACGGATGGCGTCCCGCGCGCACCCCGCGTGGCCGTGCGTCGCGGCGAGTTGCGGGAGCGCGTCCACTGCGCCACGCTGGTCTCACGTCACTCTGGGTTTACCGGCGATAACGCTGCGAACCAGCCCGCCGGCCACGACAGCAGGCGGCCGTCTGAACTGGTGCAGTCCTGCTGGATCCGTTGTTCTCCGTGTTCTTCCGGTTCCTCCGGACCTCACATCGGGGAGTCGCAGCCGTGACCAGTCACCCAAGCAGGCACTGCACGGTGGAGCTGCAAGCCCTGCCGTCGCGGATCGGCCAGGTCCGCAGAATCGTATCTGCGCAGTTGCGCTACTGGCATATGGACCCCTTGATCGACCGGGCCGCGCTCGGTGTGACGGAGCTGCTCAGCAACGTCCACCGGCACGCGAGGCCCGACAAGTCGTGCACCGTCGAGCTGGAGCTGCTGCCCGACCGGCTCACCGTGTCCGTGCGCGACCACGACCCCCGGCTGCCCGTCCTGACCGACGCCGCCGACGTGCCGGACGCCGGCCCGCTGGCCACGTGCGGGCGGGGGCTGGCGATGGTCGCCGCGATGAGCGAGAGCTGGGGCGCGCGGCCGGTCGGCGAGGACGGCAAGGTGGTGTGGTTCACCCTGCCGGCCACGTCCCTCCAGGCCCCGGCCCGGGTGTCGTACGCGCCGCACCGGGCGCCGACACGCCGTCCGACGCAGGTCCCCGCCGCAGCGCCGGTCGGCGACACGGTCGGCGCGGGCACGGCCGTCGACCTCGTCGTACCGCTCGACGCGGGGGCTCCGGTGGGCGGCGGGACTCCGGTCGGAGCGGGGGCTCCCGGGAGGGCGGCGGCTCCGGTCGGCGCGACGGCACCGCTGGGCGCCGGTGCGCTGGCCCACGCCGGGGCGGCCGGTGGCCGGACCCGGGGGCCCGCCTGACCGACGGCGCGCGGGCCGGCGTCCGGCAGGACCGGCCGCCGGTCGTGAGCCGGGGCCGGAGCGGAGCGGGACCGTGGCGGACGTACGGCGGTGAGGCGGGCCGGCGCAGACAAGGTACAGCGAGACCATGGCGGGCGTACGGCGGCGAGGCGGGCCGGCGCACGCAGGGCGCGGCCCCGCCCTGCCCGCGCGACGACGCGAGGCGCCGTCGCCGTCGCGCCGTACCGCCCTTGCCCAGGCGGCCGAAGTGCTCTTCCAGCGGGGAGAGCCGGCGCCAGTACTCCTCCTCGTCGGTCTCGCCGGAGGCGAAGTGGCGGCCGAGGACGGCGAGCGGGGAGTCGCCGGCCGGGCGGCCACCGGCCACCGGCCGCCAGGGCGCGCCGCGTCCGCGCGGGCCGGTACGGCGCAGGAAGGTGACGGCGCCGGTCACGACGGCCGCCCAGATCAGCGGGAGGAACAGGCTTCACGGGCCGGGTCCGCCGTGCCGGTTCGCCAGGGTCTGCGTCTCGGGTCGTCTCCCTCGTCGGCCGCGGTCTTCGGTGACAGGTCGAGCCTGCCGCCGGGAGGGCCCGCGTGGCGTCGTGCGGGCGACGGCACCGGGCGTACGACGTCGGGAGTACGGGAGACCGCGAAGACTTCGACGTCTCTGATGCCAACTGTAACTACTAGTATGTACAGTGATCGTGTGAACACCTCGGAGCGTCTGATCGAGTCCACCCGGGAGCTGCTGTGGGAGCGCGGATACGTGGGCACCAGCCCCAAGGCGATCCTGGAGCGCGCGGACGCCGGGCAGGGCAGCATGTACCACCACTTCACGGGCAAGCCGGACCTCGCCCTGGCGGCGATCCGGCGCACCGCCGAGGAACTGCGGGCCACCGCCGAGGCCGTGCTGAACGGACCGGGCACGCCGTACGAGCGGATCGAGGCGTATCTCCTGCGTGAACGCGACGTGTTGCGCGGCTGCCCGGTCGGGCGCCTCACCATGGACCCGGACGTGATCGCGAGCGAGGAGCTGCGGGCTCCGGTGGCCGAGACGATCGCGCGGATCCGGGAGCTGATCGCGGAGATCGTCGAAACGGGCAAGCGGCAGGGGCAGTTCGCGCCGGAACTGGACGGGCAGGAGATCGCCGCCGCCGTCCTCGCGACCGTGCAGGGCGGCTATGTCCTGGCCCGCGCCTCCGGTTCGCCCGCCGCCTTCGACGCCGGCGTCCGAGGCCTGCTCGCCCTGCTCGCACCCCGAGTTTCCGGAAGGACCATCTGATGCACGCCATGCAGTACGAGGTGACACTCCCCGCCGACTACGACACCGCCGTGATCCGTGCCCGGGTCGAGCACGTCGGCCGCCGTCTGGACGACTGGGACGGCCTGGGTATCAAGGCGTACCTGCTGCGCGAACGCGGCCGGTACGGCTCGCCGGTCAACCAGTACGCGCCGTTCTACCTGTGGAACACCGTGGCGGGCATGAACCGTTTCCTGTGGGGCGGCGCCTTCCAGGGGCTGGTGGACGACTTCGGCAGGCCCGAGGTGCGGCAGTGGACCGGGCTCGCCCACGCCGAGGGCCGGGGCACGGACGCCGCGTTCGCCGTACGGCGCCGGGTGCCGGTGCCCGACCGGCGCGACCTGTCGGAGCTGATGGCGGAGGCGGTCGCCGCGACCGAGCGGCTGGCAGGTGCGGACGGTGCCGTCCTGGCGGCGGCGGCCGTGGACCCGCACCGCTGGGAACTGGTCCACTTCTCCCTCTGGGAGCACGACGCGCCGCAGGCCGAGGGTGACGTCTTCGAGGTGCTGCACCTGTCCGCGCCGGGCCGTGACCGGCTCCCCCGGGGCCGGCAGTGGTGAGCGCCGTCCGTACGGTGCTCGGTGACATCGACCCGGGTGAACTGGGCGTCACGGACGCGCACGACCACCTCTTCCTGCGCAGCCCCCGGCTGGCCGGAAAGGACCGGAGGACCGGGGTCAGGTGCGGACGGTGCGGCGCCGGAGGACCGGGCTCAGGTGCGGACGGTGCGGCGCCGGAGGACCAGGCTCAGGTGCGGACGGTGTGGCGCCGGAGGACCGGTTCGAGGTAGTCGACGTGCGGTCCGTCGAGCGCCGCGAGGCCGGTCGGCGGGTGGACCAGCTCGATGCGGTCGAACTCGGTATCGGTGCCGCGGGCGGACTCCTCGGCCCGCAACGCCTCGTACCGCTCACAGAGTTCACGAGCGGGGCGGGGCCGTGAAGAGGAGACCGACGTTGCCGTGGGCGCCCCGGGTGGTCAGCCAAGGAGTGAGGGCGGTCGCCAGGGTGTCCGAGCCGGTCTCCTCGGCCAGTTCCCGGGCGGCGTGCGCGCGCAGGCCGGCCAGGTCCAACTCACCTTTCCCTGCCGGGGGTTCGACGGTTCCGCCGGGTAGTTGCCAGCGACCGGGAGCGGCGGTGGACGGTGACATGCGGCCGACCAGCGGACGCCCGTCGTCGGACGGCTGGAGCACGGAGACGAACAGGGACGCGCAGGCGGGGGCGCCGGGTACCTCGCGCAGTGCGAGATACCGGTAGGTGGCCCTCGCCCAGGACAGCAGCAGTCCGCCGTCGCCGTCTGCGCACAGGCCGGTCAGTACCGCCGTCGGGCCGTCGAACAGGGCCGGGTTGCGCCGGACGGCCGCCTCCCAGACCCGGTCCATCGCCGCGCGCTGCCGGCGTGACAGTGCGGGGGCGGCCGTCTCCGCCAGCCGGACGCGGGTGGCCGGCAGGAGGTCCACGGCCGTGGGGGCCTTGCGCTCGGCCGTCATCGCAGGGCGGCCGGCGGGTCGTCCAGCACCGGCTGCCAGGCCAGCTCCGCGGCGCCGACCAGACTGTTGTGGTCGAGTGTGCAGGGCAGGATCGGCACGCCGCCGCTCTGTCCCCACAGACTGCGGTCGGCGACGACGGCGCGCAGTCGGCCGGGGTCGGCGTCCAGCAGGGTGCGGTGCAGTCCGCCGAGGATGATGCGGTCCGGGTTGAGGATGTTGACCAGTCCGGCGAGCCCGAGGCCGAGCCGGTCGATCAGGGCCTCGGCGGCCCTGCGGACGGCCGGGTCGGCGTACTGGGTGCGGAGCAGGTCGTTGGCCTGCTGGAGCAGGGACACCTCCGGACCGGGGTCCCGGCCGGCCTCGACGAGCAGCGCCAGCGGGTCGGCCTCGACGTCCAGGCAGCCCCGGCTGCCGCAGTGGCAGGGCCGCCCCTCGGGGTTCACGGTGAGGTGGCCGACCTCCAGGGCGAGGCCCGAACTGCCGGTGTGCAGGCGGCCGTCCAGGACCAGGGCACCGCCGACGCCCCGGTGTCCGGTGGCCACGCACAGCAGGTCCCGGGCGCCCCGGCCGGCGCCGTGCCGGTGTTCGGCGAGGGCGGCGAGGTTGACGTCGTTGGCCGCGAAGGCGGGGCCGGTGAGGCCGGCGGCGCGGACGCACTCGGCGAAGATCCGGCGGACCGGCGCGCCGACCGGCCAGGCCAGGTGCAGCGGGTTGAGGGCCAGGCCGTCGGGTTCGGCGACGGCGGACGGGACGGCGAGTCCGGCGCCGACGCAGCGGCGGCCGGTGGCGCGCAGCAGTTCCGCGCCCGCCTCGACCACCGAGCCGAGCACCTTCGCCGGGTCGGCGTCGACGGTCTCGCAGCCGGGGGCCGTCGCCACGATCCGGCCGCCGAGACCGACCAGTGCGGCCCGGAAGCCGTCGGCGTGCACCTGTGCGGCGAGGGCCACAGGTCCGTCCTCGGCGATCTCCAGCCGGTGCGAGGGGCGGCCCTGGGAACCGGCCGCTGCTGCCGGGCGGGCGTCCACCCGGATCAGGCCCAGCGCCTCCAGTTCGGCGGCGACGGCGCCGGCCGTGGCGCGGGTGACGCCGAGTTCGGCGGTGAGCACGGCCCTGGTCGGGGCCCGGCCGGTGTGCACCAGCTCCAGCGCGGGGCCGAGCGCGCCGCGTCCCCGGTCCAGCCGTGCCCTCGTGGGGGTCCTCTCCCCCGCCGTCCGGGGATCCGCCTTGCCGCTCATGAGGGCGAGTCTCCCATGATCCGCACCCGGGGGTGGCCGGTGCCGTGGGCTGCCGTGGCCTACAGCCCGCTCACGCGCAGGGTGATGTTCAGCCGGCCGGTGAGACCGAGCCAGGGCGGCGCGGTGTCCGGCTGGACGCGGGGTACGCCGTGGTAGGCGAGCCGGGAGGGGCCGCCGAAGACGAACAGGTCTCCGCTGCGCAGCTCCACGTCGGTGTACGGCCGCGTCCGGGTCTCGGCGTTGCCGAAGCGGAAGGCGCAGGTGTCGCCGAGGCTCAGCGAGACGACCGGGGCGTCGGCGCGTTCGTCGCCGTCGCGGTGCATGCCCATCCGGGCGTCGCCGTCGTAGAAGTTGATCAGCGCGATGTCGTACGGGCGGGACGGGACGGCGGCGGGCCCGAGCGTGTCGGTGACGGCGTGCCGGCCCAGCTCGTCGAGCCAGGCGGGGAAGGGTTTCACGGGCGCCAGGTCGCCGTCGACGGCGGTGCGCGCGTACGCGTAGGGGTACCAGTGCCAGCCGAGGCATACCTGGCGTGCGGTCATGGTGCCGCCGCCCGGGGTGTGGACGGTGCGCAGGCCGGCCGGGGGCCGCGCCCACTCACGGCAGGCGGCGACCAGGTCGCGCTGCCGCTCCTGGTCCAGCCAGTCCGGGGCGTGAACGGCGCCCGGCGCGATCTCCGCGCGCTCCCTGGGGAACAACTCCGCATCCATACGCTCCATACTGCCCCAGGCCCGCCCCACCACCTCTGATCTGCGGCTCCGCTAGCCTGGAGCGCGATGAGCGACCGTATGACGACACCGTGGGGCGAGGTCGAGCTGACCCGCTTCCCCGAGGATCCCCGCGACCGGCTGCGTGCCTGGGACGCCTCCGATGCCTATCTGCTGCGTCATCTGGCCGAGCAGCGGGTGCCGCTCACCGGGACGGTCGTGGTGGTCGGCGACCGCTGGGGCGCGCTGGTCACGGCGCTGGCCGAGCACGGGCCGACGCAGATCACCGACTCCTTCCTCAGCCAGGAGGCGACCCGGGCGAACCTGGCGCGGGCCGGCGTCGGACCCGGCACCGTGCAGCTCCTCACCACCCGGGACACGCCGCCCGAGCGGGTGGACGTGCTGCTCGTGCGGGTGCCCAAGAGTCTGGCCCTGCTGGAGGACCAGTTGCTGCGGCTGGCGCCCGCCGTGCACGCCGGGACGGTCGTCGTGGGCACCGGCATGGTGAAGGAGATCCACACCTCCACGCTCCGGTTGTTCGAGCGGATCATCGGCCCGACCCGCACCTCGCTCGCCGAGCAGAAGGCCCGGCTGATCTTCAGCACCCCCGACCCGGCACTGGAGCGGCCCGCCAACCCGTGGCCGTACCGGTATCCGCTCCCGGACGGCATCGGTGCCGCCTCGGGGCGCACGGTCGTCAACCACGCGGGCGTCTTCTGCGCCGACCGCCTGGACGTCGGCACCCGTTTCCTGCTCCGGCACCTGCCCGCGCCGGGTGCGGCACGGGTGGTGGACCTGGGGTGCGGCAACGGCGTAGTCGGTACGGCGGTGGCGCTGGCCGATCCGGCGGCCGAGGTGCTCTTCGTGGACGAGTCCTACCAGGCGGTGGCCTCGGCGGAGGCCACGTACCGGGCGAACGGGGTGCCGGGGCACGCCGAGTTCCGGGTCGGGGACGGGCTGGCCGGGGTCGCGGCGGGCAGCGTCGACCTGGTGCTGAACAACCCGCCCTTCCACTCGCACCAGGCGACGACCGACGCGACGGCCTGGCGGATGTTCACCGGGGCGAAGCGCGCGCTGCGCCCGGGTGGCGAGCTGTGGGTGATCGGAAACCGGCACCTGGGCTACCACGTGAAGCTGAAGCGGCTCTTCGGGAACAGCGAAGTGGTGGCCGGCAACCCGAAGTTCGTGGTGCTGCGGGCGGTCAGGGAGGGGTAGGACGGTGGGAGGCGGGGGCGGCGGAAGCCGAGGCCGGCTGCGCGGCGAAGTCCCCGGGAGCAGGGACCTCCGAACCTCCGGGACCCCCGCCTCCCCCTCTCCCCGCCGTGCGGTTATCCCGGCGCCCCGCCCAGCACGCCGATGATCCGGACGACCTCCTGGATCATCGCCTCCCGGCCCACGCTCAGGTACTTGCGGGAGTCGACGGCCTCCGGGTGGGCGGCCAGGAAGTCCCGGATCGCCCGGGTCATGGCGATGTTCAGGGCGGTGCCGACGTTGACCTTGGCGATGCCGCCGGTAACGGCCGCGACCAGTCCGTCGTCCGGCACGCCGGAGGAGCCGTGCAGGACGAGCGGGACGGTGAGCGCGGCCGAGAGGCGTTTGAGCAGGCCGTGGTCGAGAGCCGCGGTGCGGGTGGTCATGGCGTGCACGCTGCCGATGGCGACGGCGAGGGCGTCGACGCCGGTACGGGCGACGAAGTCGCGTGCCTGGTCGGGGTCGGTACGGGCGCCGGGCGCGTGCGCGTCCAGCGGGCGTCGGCCGTCCTTGCCGCCGACCTGCCCCAACTCGGCCTCGATCCAGAGACCTTGGGCGTGCGCCCAGTCGGCGGCGGCGCGGGTCGCGGCGAGGTTCTCGGCGTAGGGCAGCCGGGCCGCGTCGTACATGACGGAGCCGAAGCCGGCACCGGCGGCCTGCCGCAGCAGGTCGTCGCTCTGGACGTGGTCCAGGTGCAACGCGACGGGTACGGCGGCCCCTTCGGCGGCGGCGACGGCGGCGCGGGCCAGCGGGAGCAGCCGTCCGTAGCGGAACTTGACGGCGTTCTCGCTGACTTGGAGCACGACGGGGGTGCCGGCCGACTCGGCACCCGCGATGACGGCTTCGATGTGTTCCAGGGTGATGACGTTGAACGCGGCGACGGCCGAGCGGACTTGGGCCGCCCGGGTGACCAGCTCGCCGGTGGTCGCGAGGGGCACGTGAGGTGTCCTTCCGGTGCGCGGGGCGGCGGGCTCAGGGGGCGAGGATCACCGAGCGGGTGAGGTGACGGGGCTGGTCGGGGTCGAGGCCTCGGGCGGCGGCGACGGCGACGGCGAGCCGCTGGACGCGGACGAGTTCGGCGAGCGGGTCGAGCCGGCCCTCGATCCAGTGGGCGCCGGTGGCGGTGACCTGCGCGGCGAGTCCGTCGGGGGCCGCGCCGAGCATCCAGGTGGCGGTGCCCTCGGTGGTGACGCTGATCGGGCCGTGCCGGTACTCCATCGCCGGGTAGGCCTCGGTCCAGGACAGCGAGGCCTCGCGCATCTTCAGCCCGGCCTCGTTGGCGAGCCCGACCGTCCAGCCGCGTCCGAGGAAGGTGAACTGGGCGCAGCCGAGCAGCCCTTGAGGGAGAGCGGTGGCGAGGGCGGTGCGCGCGTCGGCCACGACGGCGTCGGTGTGCAGGCCGAGGTGGGCGCGCAGCAGGGTGAGGGCGGTGGTGGCGAACCGGGTCTGGACCACGGAGCGTTCGTCGGCGAAGTCCAGCACGACGAGGTCGTCGGCGGCGGACATGACGGGCGTCGCGGGGTCGGCGGTGACCGCCGTGGTGCGCGTACGCCCCTTCAACTCACCGAGTACTTCCAGTACTTCGGTGGTGGTGCCGGAGCGGGTGAGGGCTATCACCCGGTCGTACGACCGTCCCCGCGGGAACTCGGAGGCGGCGAAGGCGTCCGTCTCGCCCTGCCCGTCGCCCTCGCGCAGGGCGGCCACCGCCTGCGCCATGAAGTACGAGGTCCCGCACCCGACGACGGCGACCCGCTCCCCCGGCCGCGGCAGCGCCGCTCGGTGCCGTATCGCCTCCTCGGCGGCCCGTATCCAGCACTCCGGCTGGCTGTTCAGCTCGTCCTCGACATGGGTCATGCCCACACCCTCCCCTTGCTGATTGTTCCTGCAAGATATAGCGAGCTTTCGAGCACAATCAAGCATTCGTGCGCAGAGATGGGTGCGCTAGGGTCACCAGGAACGCGGATCACCACCGAGACGCGGAGAGGAACCGGGAAACGGAGGCCGCGGATGTCGCGGGACGCCCGCTGGAAGGCGCTGCTGGAACTGCTCGTGGAGCACGGCCGGCTGGAGGTCGAGGAGGCGGCGGCCGACCTGGGGGTCTCGGCGGCGACGATCCGCCGGGACTTCGACCAGCTCGCCGAGCAGCAGATGCTGGTGCGCACCCGGGGCGGCGCGGTCGTGCACGGGGTGTCGTACGAACTCCCGCTGCGCTACAAGACCGCCCGCCGCGCCTCCGAGAAGCAGCGGGTCGCCAAGGCGGTGGCGGATCTCGTCGCGCCGGGCGAGGCGGTGGGACTGACGGGCGGGACGACCACCACGGAGGTGGCCCGCGCCCTCGCCGTACGTGGCGACCTCTCCACCGGGGCGCCGGCGCTGACGGTGGTCACCAACGCCCTGAACATCGCCAACGAGCTGGCGGTGCGCCCCCAGTTCAAGATCGTGGTGACCGGCGGGGTGGCACGCCCCCAGTCCTACGAGCTGATCGGCCCGCTCGCGGACGGGGTGCTCGGCCAGATCACCCTGGACGTGGCGGTGCTCGGCGTGGTCGCCTTCGACGCCGGGCACGGGGCGGCGGCGCACGACGAGGCGGAGGCCGCGATCAACCGGCTGCTGTGCGAGCGCGCCGAGCGGGTGGTCGTCGCCGCCGACTCCAGCAAGCTGGGCCGGCGCGCGTTCGCCCGGATCTGCGGGGCCGACCTGGTCGACACGCTCGTGACGGACACGGCGGCGGACCAGGAGACGGTACGCGCCTTCGAGGAGGCGGGCGTCCAGGTACTGACGGTATGACCAGGCTCAGAAGGCCCCGAGGTCGACCTTCACGAACCCGGCGCCGCGCTGGTCGTTGCAGCCGTACGACGGCCGGTCCGCCGGGTCGGGCCACGCCTGCTGGGCCTGGAGCGCCACGCTCACCAGGGTCAGCAACAGGTCCACGTCACTCGCGGCGTCCAGCCGCAGGGTCACCCACTGCGAGCCGGGCACGATCCTGATCGCCCCCGAGCCCCTCAGGTCCTTGGCGAACCTGCGGACGGCCCGGTCGGTCAGCCGCAGGTCGACGTCCCGGTCCGAGTGGAAGTGGGCGATCTCGCCCTGCGCCGAACTCACCCCCTGCCCCAGTCCACAGCTCGGGACGGCCTGTCTCAGGTCCGGCCAGGTCGCCAGTTGCGCCAATGCGCGCGAGGCCAACGTCATGGGCCCATCATGGCGCGCTCACCTGCCCGCAACCAGCTCGTGAGCAAGGATTAACCGTCCGGTATCGGCCAACGTGCGGTGGGTCGTACAGGGGGGCGCTTGTCGAACGGGGTTTCCCGCGGGCACTTGTCCGTCTCCCCCGCCCCGGCCTACCCTGAGTTTGTGTCGCTGATAAACAAAACCCGATCGCACAGTGTCGTGCCGGGGCGAGGACAGGGTCTGGCCGGGCTGCGGGTGGCGATCACCGCGTTCTTCGCGCTGGACGGCTTCATCTTCGCCGGATGGGTCGTGCGGATTCCCGACATCAAGGAACAGACGCAGGCCTCCGCCGGGGCGCTCGGGATGGCTCTGCTCGGGGTGTCGGCCGGGGCCGTGCTCACGATGACGATGACCGGGCGGCTGTGCCGGCGCTACGGGAGTCACCTGGTGACCGTGGTGTGCATGGTGGTGCTCGCGCTGAGTGTCTCGTTGCCGCCGCTGACCCACTCGGCAGCGGCGCTGGGCACGGTGCTGCTGCTCTTCGGCGCTGCCTACGGTGGCGTGAACGTCGCTTTCAACAGTGCCGCCGTCGACCTCGTGGCCGCCCTGCGCAGGCCGGTCATGCCCAGTTTCCATGCCGCGTTCAGTCTGGGCGGGATGATCGGCGCCGGGTTCGGCGGCCTCGTCGCCGGGGTGCTGTCCCCGGCCCGGCATCTGTTCGGGCTCACGCTGGTCGGGCTGCTCGTCACGGCGGTCGCCGGGCGCACCCTGCTGCGGCACGAGCCGCCGGTGCCGGCCCGCCGGACCCCTTCGCCGCACGCGGACTCCGGTGCGGGTGAGGGCGGACGGGGGCTGGTCGTGGTCTTCGGGCTCGTCGCCCTGTGCACGGCGTACGGGGAGGGCGCCATGGCCGACTGGAGCGCGCTCCACCTCCAGCAGGACCTGGCCGCGTCCGCGGGCACGGCCGCCGCCGGGTACGCGTGTTTCGCGCTGGCCATGACCGTCGGCCGGCTGACCGGTGCGGCTCTGCTCGCCCGGTTCGGGCGGGCCCGTACGGTGATCGCCGGCGGTACGGTCGCCGCGGCCGGCATGCTGCTCGGCTCGCTCGCCCCGTCCGTGTGGGCGGCGCTGCTGGGTTTCGCCGTCACCGGGCTCGGACTCGCCAACCTGTTCCCGGTCGCCGTGGAGCGGGCCGGCGCGCTGGCCGGCCCGTCCGGTGTCGCCGTCGCCTCCACCCTGGGCTACGGCGGCATGCTGCTCGGCCCGCCCGCCATCGGCTTCATGGCCGACTGGTTCTCCCTGCCCGCCGCGCTGACCAGCGTGGCGGTACTGGCCGCCGTCGCCGCCGGCATCGGGGTGTCCACGCGGCGGGTCATGGGGAACTGACAGGGGCGGGTGGGTCAGAGGTCGCAGAGTCCTCTCGTGTAGTCGACCGTGGCCGTCTCCTTCGAGTGGGTCCACTGCGGGGTCAGCAGCTCCGTGTCGAGCTGCTTCGCGGCGGCCGGGCTCTCCACGATGTAGCCGAAGTCCTGGAGCCACGCCGGGTAGAGGTTCTTGGAGCCGATGTAGAAGGCGGAGCCGTCGACCGAGATCAGCTTGTGGTGCTGGGCGTAGGGGTGGCCGTCGGCCCACCGCGCGCTCGGCGCGGCGCGGAAGGACGCGAGCTGGAGGTTGCCGCAGAGGGCGCCGGTGGCACGGGCGTCGTCGCCGGTGAGGCGGGTGAGCCGGGCGCGGAGCACGTCGCTGATCTCGGAGAGCGACTTGATCTGCGAGTAGCCGCCGCTGCCGACGGCGCCGCGGTTGGCGGGGTCGCTGACGACGATGCGGACCTTGACCCCCGCGGCGAGCTTCGCGGCGAGGGCGTCGTAGACCCGGGTGTCGTAACGGGGCAGCGGCGGGCAGGTGGCGTTGAGGTCCTGCTGCGAGATCTCGATGTGGTCGGTCGCGCTCGAAATGAGCGAACGCAGCGCGCTCTCCTCGGGGTTGACCGTGTCGTAGTCACGGTCGCCGTTGGTGTTGTCGTGCAGACCGATCCCGCACCGGGTGTCGGACGTGGCCGGCAGGGCAGGTCGCCAGGTGGAGGCCGGGTCGGTGTCCTGGATGCCCACGCCCAGGCCGCCCACGGCGATCACCGGCACGTCCCCGGTGGCCGGGACGGCGCGGGGGTTGGTGTCGCGCTCCATGGCCGCCATGCAGTCGGCTCCGCCGGACGCGGCGTACCAGACGTAGGCGGGGTTGGCCTTGTTGTCGCAGGTCCACGCCCACAGCCGGTCCAGGTAGCGGCCGGCTGTGCCGGCGGCGGGGCCGGTGAGGGCGAGGTCGACGTCGGTGACGGGGTGGGCGGTGTCGAGGTAGTCGCCCTTCCAGTCGTTGATCCCGCCGGTCATCGCAGACGCCCCGTCGACGACCAGGAGTTTCGAGTGGTTCCAGGAGAAGGCGGTCTTCGACGTCGTCATCGAGGCGACGTTCAGCGTGACGTCGTCGGCCGCCGCGCCCAGCCTGCCGCGCAGGTCGTCCCGGTACTTCGAGGGCAGCACGTTCAGGTGGTAGACGGGCGCGGCGCCGACGAGGACCCGGACCTTGATCCGGTGTCCGGCGGCCACGGCGGAGCGCAGTCCCGTGGCGATGGCGTCCTGAAAGGCGCCGTCCGGGAACGGGGCGAGGGTGGAGATGTCGACGGTCCGGGTGGCTCGGGAGATGCTGTCGGTCATCCGGGCCAGCAGCTTGCGAGTGCCGGCCCGGTCCGTGCAGCTCGCGTCGCCCCAGCAGCCGGGCGTCTGGAGAAGCCAGCCGGCGGGGTCGCCGGGCGCGGAGTCGAGCCGGTTGCCGCTCGTCCGCTCCCACACCTCCCCGTCGAGTCCCGGGGAGACCTCCCGCAGGGTGCGTTCGACGGCGTCGAGGTGCGGGGTCGGCGTATCGGCGGCGGTGGCGGGCGCGGCGGGCAGGACGGCCAGGGCGAGCGCGGATATCAGGGTGGCACGGGCCGGACGGCCTAAACGAAGCGAAATGATCACCAGCAGAAGTTACCAGGCGGTACAAGCCGTTGACGTGCACCGTCTCACCAACGCCCCGTCCCTCCACGCACAGTTTGAGCCCACGGCACCGTGCGCGCGGCCCGTCCGGCACACTCACCGCATGGAGACTGCCGAGTTCTGTGAGGTGTTGGAGCGGGAGGGCCGGGCGCTGGCCGCTGCCGCCGCCGGGGCGGGTCCCTCGGCGAAGGTGCCGGGCTGTCCCGGCTGGCAGGTGCGTGATCTGCTGCGGCACACCGGCGTGGTGCACCGCTGGGCCGCCGGTTTCGTCGCCGACGCGCACACCGCGCCCCGGCCGATGGGCGATCCGCCGGACCTGGACGGTGCCGCGCTGGTGGACTGGTACCGGGACAGCCACCGGCTGCTGCTGGACACCCTGGCCGCCGCACCCGCCGACGTCGGGTGCTGGACGTTCCTGCCCTCGTCCGGCCCGTCGCCGCTCGCGTTCTGGGCCCGGCGGCAGGCGCACGAGACGACCGTGCACCGCTACGACGCGGAGGCCGCCCGGGGCGGCCCGGTGACCCCGGTCGCGCCGGACTTCGCGGCCGACGGCATCGACGAGTTGCTGTGCGGCTTCCATGCCCGCTCCAGGAGCCGGGTGCGCACCGCGGAGCCCCGCGTGCTACGGGTACGGGCCACCGACGCGGGCACGGGCGCCGTGTGGACCGTACGCCTGACGACCGGGCCGCCCGCCACGGTGCGGGGCGCGGTCGGGGAGGCCGACGCCGAACTGTACGGGACCGCCGAGGAGTTGTACCTGGCGTTGTGGAACCGCGCGGAGCCGCCCGGGGTGCTCGGGGACCGGTCGCTGGCCGAGCTGTGGCGGGAGGCGTCCGGCATCGGCTGACGCGCCGCCGGCCCGGATTCAGTCCGTCCCGTCCAGCATCCGTGCCAGGACCGCGCGCTGCACCGGCCGCACGTCGCCGTGCAGCGCGCGCCCCTTCGCGGTGAGCGCGACACGGACCCCGCGCCGGTCCTCGGGGCACATGGCCCGCCGTACGAGGCCGTCCTTCTCCAGCCGGCCGATCAGGCGGGACAGGGCGCTCTGACTGAGGTGGACCCGGTCGGAGATCTCCTGCACCCGGTAGGCGCAGCCACCGTCCGCGGCGCCCGCCTCGGCCAGCAGGTCGAGCACCTCGAAGTCGCTGGCGCACAGGCCGTGTCCGTGCAGCACCCGGTCCAGCTCGCACTGGGTGCGGGCGTGCCGCGCGAGGATGTCGCGCCACTGCTCCACTAGTGCCTGCTCGGCCCGGTCCGCCGCCATGAGCGCACCGTAGCAGAGAAACCGAATTTGCTGCATTCGCATTAAATGCGCCTACATCTACCGTTGCGGAAGTCGGCTTGTTCCGTCGGGTGCGCGCCTGTGAGACTGGCGGAATGGACACATACGGGGGACGGCGGACGAGGGCCCAACAGGACGCGGCGACGGTCGAGATCGGATACGCGCTGCTCAGCGCGGGCTTCGCGGCGGCCGTGGTGTTTGGAGCCGTCGTCGGGCCGGCACTGTTCCTCGATCTCCCGCCGCTGCCGACGCGAGTCCTGCTGTGGCTGGGCACCGCGTTCGCCGTGGTGCTCTTCTTCGCCCGGGTGGTGAGCGTGCTGGTGCGCTTCCAGCGGGAGCCTCAGCCGAGCCAGCCCGGCCGGACCAGCCCCGACTCGTAGGCCAGGACCACGAGTTGGGCGCGGTCCCGGGCACCCGGTTTCACCATGGTGCGGCTCACGTGGGTGTTGGCGGTGAGCGGGCTGACCACCAGGCGCCGGCCGGAAGAGCGCGTCCGCGGCGGCCGGTTCCTTGGAGCGGGCCGCGAACTCCGCGATGAGCCTGCGCGTGACACCGGGTGGGAGCAGCGCGTCTCCCTCGACCACCGCCCTTACGGCGCGCAGGAGTTCGTCCGGCTCGGTGTCCTTGACGCGGAACCCCGAGGCACCGGCGCGCAGGGCCTCGAAGACGTATTCGTCGAGTTCGAAGGTGGTCAGCATGACCACCTTCACGTCCCTCAGCTCCGGGCCCCCGGTGATACGCCGAGTCGCTGCCAGGCCGTCCAGCAACGGCATGCGGATGTCCATCAGGACGACGTCCGGGCCCAGTTGGCCTACGAGTCGCAGCGTCCCCTCGCCGTCGGCCGCCTCGCCGACCACCTCGATGTCCGGCTAGACGTCGAGCAGCGCCCGGAAGCCGGCCCGCACCAGCGACTGGTCGTCGGCGAGCAGTACCCGGATCACCGGTCCTCCTTGAGCGGCGTGGGCAGTACGGCGAGCACCCGGAAGCCGCAGTCGGGGCGCGGGCCCGCCCCGTTGGTGCCACCCAGCGCGGCGGCCCGTTGCCGCCGCCCCCGGCATCCGCGCCGGTCGGGGGGCCGTCGTCGTCGACGCGCAGGCGCAGGGCGGTGCCGTCGTGGGTGAGGCGTACGCGCACGTGCCCTGCCCCGGAGTGCCGTACGACGTTGGTGAGGGCCTTCTGCGCGATGCGTAAGACGGCCAGATCGGCGCCGGCCGGCAGCTGCGGCGGCTCGCCCTCGGTCTCAACCGTCAGGCCGGTCGCCGCCGCCTGTTCCACCAGTTCGGGGAGCCGGTCCCGGGGTCGCTGTCGTGCAGGGCGAGGCCCATGCCCGCCTGGGCGTTGATGACGGAGATGCCGTGGGCGAGGACGTCGTGCACCTCGCGGACGATGCGCAGGCGTTCCTCGTCCGCGCGCCGTTTCGCCGCCGCGGCGCGGTCCGCGCGCTCGCGGAACCACTGCTCGCGCCGCACCCGGGCCAGTTCGGCGACGGCGAGGAGGACGGGCCCGTAGGGGTAGCCCAGGGCCAGGTAGGCGAGGGTCACCGCCGCCGTGCCGAGGGCCACTGCGGCCGGGTACCGCACGCGCCACAGCAGCGGGAGCGAGGCGAGCAGCAGCAGCGCATGGCCCCAGCCGTCGAGTGGAACGCGCTGCTGCTCCTGGGCTGCGAAGGCGGTGCCGCCCAGGACGAACGCGGTGACGACCAGCGTGGAGCGCCAGGGCAGCCGGGCGCGCCGCGCCTCGGGGTCGTCCGGGTGGTTCCACCACGGGGGCCGGTAGCGCGACAGCGGCCCGTAGCGCGACGGAGGTCCGTACCGCCCCGGGGATCTGTACCGCCACGGGAACCCGGTCCACCGCGGAGGCCCATACCGCCCCCCTTGCGCGGGGCCGCCCCCGTGTTCCGCTTCCATGTACGCCACGCCAGACGGCGGCGGGCGGTGCGGGCGTCCGTCGGGCGGCGCGACCGGTCGTACTCCCCCTGGAGTACGACCGGTCTCCCACCTCAAGCCCGAACCCCCAGGGAGTACGGCCGCTCTCACTCCTCGATGCCGACGCTCCGGGCCAGCTCCCGTACCGCGTGCCGGAAGAACGGCTCCCGGTCCTCCACCACCCGGTGGAACTGCCCGAACACCTCGAACCCGATCAGCCCGAACAGCTGCGCCCAGGCCGCCGCCATCGCCGGCACCGCCTCGACGGGCAGGCCGGGGGCGAAGTCGGCGGCCATCCGCTCGGCCTCGGGGCGCAGTTCGGCGGGGAGCGTGGGCAGTGCCAGGCCGGTGCCCTCGCGGGCGTCGCCGACGATGCCGATGAGCGCCAGGCCGACCCGGGCGGCGGCCCGGACGGTGGTCTGCGGGGCGGAGTAGCCGGGGACGGGCGAGCCGTAGATCAGCGCGTACTCGTGCGGGTGGGCGAGCGCCCAGGAGCGCGCCGCCTCGCAGACGGCCGTCCAGCGCGCCAGGGGCGTGGCGTCTTCGGCGGTGTCCCGCGCCTGTTCGGCGGCCTCGCCGAGGGAGTCGTACGCGTCGATGATCAGCTCGGTGAGCAGTTCGTCGCGGCTGGGAAAGTAGCGGTAGACAGCCGAGGAGACCATGCCCACCTCGCGGGCGACGGCGCGCAGCGAGAGCTTGGCCGCGCCCTCGTCCGCCAGTTGCCTGCGGGCGGCTTCCTTGATGGCGGCGGTGATCTCGGCCCTGGCCCGTGCGCGGGCGCCCTGAGCGGTGGTCATACCGGCAGTGTGCCACGTGCCGAGAGCACCGCACATGCACGAGATCGGCGCACGCGTGCGAGAGCAGCGGGAAAAATGAGAGCGGCGCTCTTGCTATGGAGCACCAGTCCGCCCCACACTGACACTCATCGAGAGCACCGCTCTCACGAAGACCTGGGGGTCACCATGCCGTCGTCCGCCACGCCGTACTACCTCAAGGGCAGCCCGCTCAACGTCCGTCTGAACAGGGTGATCGGCTGGCTCGCCCGGCAGGGACTCAGCCTCGCCGGCACCGCCGAGATGTCGGTGCGCGGGCGCAAGAGCGGCGAGATGCAGCGTATCCCGGTCAATCCGCACACCCACGACGGCGGGCAGTACCTGGTCTCGGCGCGCGGTCACTCGCAGTGGGTGCGGAACATGCGCGCGGCGGGCGGCGGTGAGCTGCGGGTCGGCCGCCGGGTGCGCGCCTTCACCGCGGTGGAGCTTCCCGACGCCGAGAAGCTCCCGATCCTGCGGACCTATCTGGAGAAGTGGGGCTGGGAGGTCGACCAGTACTTCGCCGGGGTGACTGCCAGGTCCTCGGACGAGGAGATCACCGCCTGCGCCGGCGACCACCCCGTCTTCCGGATCACCGTGACGAACTGACGTGCATCGGGGCGTACTTCGCGGCGTGCTTCACGGAGTGGCAGGCTCCTCCGCCGAGGTGTCTCCGGACGAGGCGTCCCCGGCCGAAGCCGCGTGCTCGGCCGGGGCGGCCTGGCCGCGGTCCAGCACGGACAGGGCGCGCTGGGCGAGCGGGTGGGCGCGGACCAGTTCACCGAGCGAGGTCGAGCCCTGGGTGATCTCCTTGAACGACTTCCACGCCGGGCGGAAGCCGGTGAGGGCCGCGTGGAACAGGCCGGGACGCTTCTCGAACAGGGCCAGCATCCGCTTGCCGACGCTCATCTCGACACCGAGCCCGGCCTTGACGGCGAACGCGTAGTTCAGCGCCTGGCGCCGGGCGTCGACGGCGTCGTGGGCCTCGGCGATGCGGACCGCCCACTCCCCCGCGAGCCGGCCCGAGCGCAGCGCGAACGAGATGCCCTCCCGGGTCCAGGGCTCCAGCAGGCCGGCCGCGTCGCCGCAGACCAGCACCCGGCCGCGCGAGAGCGGTGAGTCGTCGGCGCGGCAGCGGGTCAGGTGGCCGGAGGAGACGGCCGGTTCGAAACCGGCCAGGCCCAGGCGGGCGACGAAGTCCTCCAGATACCGCTTGGTGGCCGCGCCCTCGCCGCGCGCAGAGATCACGCCGACCGTGAGCGTGTCGCCCTTGGGGAACACCCAGCCGTAACTCCCCGGCAGCGGGCCCCAGTCGATGAGCACCCGGCCCTTCCAGTCCTCGGCGACCGGCTCCGGCACCGGGATCTCCGCCTCCAGGCCGAGGTCCACCTGGTCGAGCTTCACGCCGACGTGGGCGCCTATGCGGCTGGCGCTGCCGTCGGCGCCGACGACCGCGCGGGCCAGCACCGTCTCGCCGCCCGCCAGGACGACGGCGACCGTGCGCCGGTCGGGGACCGCCGAGCCGTGCTGCTCGACGCGCTGCACTGTGACGCCCGTACGCAGCTCGGCGCCGGCCTTCTGGGCGTGTTCGACCAACTGCTGGTCGAACTCGGGCCGATTGACGAGGCCGAAGAGCATCTGCCGGGAGCGGCGGGTGCGGGTGAAGCGGCCGTTGTTGGAGAAGGTGACCGCGTGCACGCGGTCCTGGAACGGCAGTTCGAAGCCGGGTGGCAGCGCGTCGCGGGACGGGCCGATGATGCCGCCGCCGCATGTTTTGTAGCGGGGCAGCTCGGCTTTCTCCAGCAACAGGACGCGCCGTCCCGCGACCGCCGCCGCGTAGGCCGCCGAGGCCCCTGCGGGTCCCGCGCCCACCACGACGACGTCCCACACCCGCTGTACGTCGTCCGCCGAAGAGTTCTCGCCGCTCACGATGGTCTGCCGCTCCGATCCAGCCGCTGCCGTAGTGTCCCTCGCATCCTACGGCGGCCGTCCTCGCAGGCCACTGTGGGAGTATCGGGAGTACTCACCCTGTTCAGCTGTTCAACGTCGCACCCACGAGGAGCGTGCCCATGTCGTCGAATCCGGTCGCCGAGACCGTCGCCTCGCTGCTGCCCCGGGCGAAGGCGGAGCTGGCCGAACTGGTCGCCTTCGAATCGGTGGCGGACTTCGCGCAGTTCCCGAAGAGCGAGAGCGAGGCCGCCGCCCGCTGGATCGTGGACGCGCTGCGCGCCGAGGACTTCGTGGACGTGGCCGTCCTGGACACCCCGGACGGCACCCAGTCGGTGTACGGCTATCTGCCGGGCCCCGCGGGCGCCAAAACGGTCCTTCTGTACGCGCACTACGACGTGCAGCCGCCGCTCGACGAGGCGGGCTGGATCTCCCCGCCGTTCGAGCTGACCGAGCGCGACGGCCGCTGGTACGGGCGCGGGGCCGCCGACTGCAAGGGCGGTCTGATCATGCACCTGCTCGCGCTGCGCGCCCTGAAGGCGAACGGCGGTGTGCCGGTCAACGTCAAGGTGATCGTGGAAGGCTCGGAGGAGCAGGGTACGGGGGGTCTGGAGCGGTACGCCGAGGACCACCCCGAGCTGCTGACGGCGGACACCATCGTCATCGGCGACACGGGCAACTTCCGGGTGGGGCTGCCGACCGTCACCACCACGCTGCGCGGTATGACGCTGGTGCGGGTACGGATCGACACGCTGGCCGGGAACCTGCACTCGGGCCAGTTCGGCGGTGCCGCTCCGGACGCGCTCGCGGCGCTGATCCGGGTGCTGGACTCGCTGCGTGCCGAGGACGGCTCGACCACGGTCGACGGGCTGGACGCGGCGGCCGGGTGGGACGGCCTGGAGTACTCGGAGGACCAGTTCCGCCAGGACGCCAAGGTGCTGGACGGGGTCGGTCTGATCGGTGACGGTTCGGTCGCCGACCGGATCTGGGCGCGTCCCGCCGTCACCGTCCTCGGTATCGACTGCCCGCCGGTCGTCGGCGCGACGCCCTCGGTGCAGTCCACCGCGCGGGCCCTGATCAGCCTGCGGGTGCCGCCGGGTGTGGACGCGGCGGCGGCTACCAAGCTGCTCCAGGCCCACCTGGAGGCGCACACGCCGTGGGGCGCCCGGGTCGGCACCGAGCAGATCGGCCGGGGCCAGGCCTTCCGCGCCGACACCACCAGTCCGGCGTACCAGGCGATGGCCGACGCGATGGCGGTCGCCTATCCGGGCGAGACGATGCAGTACGCCGGCCAGGGCGGCTCCATCCCGCTGTGCAACACCCTCGCCGGCCTCTACCCGCAGGCGGAGATCCTCCTCATCGGGCTGAGCGAGCCGGAGGCCCAGATCCACGCGGTCAACGAGAGCGTGTCCCCGCAGGAACTGGAGCGGCTCTCGGTGGCGGAGGCGCTGTTCCTGCGGAACTACGCGGGGAGCTGAGCGGGGCGGTTCCTCGGTCGGTCCCGGCCGAGGCGGGGCGGCATCCGGCCCTCGCTCACGGGAATGGCCGTGAGCTGAACGCGGGGGCGCGCGGCGCTGGTTGTGCCGCTCGCCGCCGGCGGCCTGCCTCGGGACGGCGCCCTCGACCGCCGGCCATCCCGACTTCCTGGTCCGCCAGGTCGCGGTGGGCGAGGGCATCGGGCAGGACAGGGCAGGACAGGGCACGGGTGACCGGGGTGACACCCGGGCTCCTGGGCGGCCCCTTCTGCCCCCGGCAGAGTCCCCTCGCCCCGGGCGTGCGGCGTGTCTACGGTCGGTGCATGGACGTCATTTCTCTGCTCCCCCGTCTTCATCTCCTCCGCTTCGCCGTCGGTCAGGCCTATCTCTGGCGGGACGACGACGGGTTGACGCTGGTCGACGCGGGCACGGTCGGGGCCGGTGCGGTGATCGCCGACGCGGTCGCGGCGCTCGGGCACGTACCCGCGGACGTACGGCGGATCGTGCTGACGCACTTCCACGAGGACCATGTCGGCGGGGCCGGGGAGTTCGCCGCGCTGAGCGGGGCCGAGGTGCTGGCGCACCGGCTCGACGCGCCGTTCGTGCGCGGTGAACTCCCCGGTCCCGCGCCCCGGTTCGAGGACTGGGAGCTGCCGGTCTTCGCGGAGGCCGTCCGGAATCTGCCCGAGGGCGTCCCCGTCCGCCCGGACGCCGTCACGGAGCTGTCGGACGGTGACGTGCTGGACTTCGGCGGGGGTGCCCGGGTGCTGCACGTCCCCGGGCACACGGACGGCAGCATCGCGCTGTTCCTGCCCGAGGACGGGGTGCTGTTCACCGGCGACACGGTGGCCGTCTCTCCGCTGGACGGCACGGTGATCCCGGGAGTGTTCAACCTGGACCGGCCCCGGCTCCTCGCCTCGATCCGCCGGCTGGCCGGACTCGGTGCCGAGGTCGCCTGCTTCGGTCACGGCGACCCGGTGGTGGGCGGCGCCTCGGCCGCGCTGCGTGAGGTCGCGGCCGCCACCTGACGCGGGACGCGGGACGCAGAACGCGGGACGCGCTCGCGGTCAGCCGAGCGGTACGCCCGCCTCCAGATACAGCGCTGTCCCGCGCTCGCGCGCCCGCAGGGCCCACCGCAGCCGCTCGTAGCGCACCGGTGGCAGCATCTCGGCGGCCTCCTGTTCCGTCGCGAAGCGCCAGGCGCGCAGTTCGGGTCCCGGCAGCAGCACGCGGGACGCCTGTCCGGACTCCAGCCGGCCGCCGTCGAAGAGGAGCCGCAGTCCCCCGAAGCCGGGCGGCACCGGCCGTTCCCAGTCGACCACGAGCAGCCGGGGCACCTCCCGCAGCTCTATCCCGGTCTCCTCGGCGACCTCGCGCATGCCGGCCCGTGCCGGGGCCTCGCCGCGCTCGACGACGCCGCCGGGGAACTCCCAGCCGGGCTTGTAGGTGGGGTCCACGAGGAGGACCCGGTCCCGGTCGTCGAAGAGCAGGACCCCGGCGGCCAGGGTCTCGGCGGTCGGTTCGGGGGTCTGCACGATGTCGCAGACCGGGGCGGCACCGCGGCCCACCGACTCGGCGATGTGCACGGCGGTCTCGTACGGGGTGAGGGCGCTGGTGTCCACGAGGTGCGCGTCGGCGGCGAGCCAGGAGGCGAGGGCGGTGCGGTAGGGCTCGATGCGGTCGTAGGACCACTGGCGTACCCGCATCTCCCCGTCGGGGAGGTCGGGGGGCACCTCGCGCCCCGCTATTCGCTCGCGCAGGATCGTTTCGGCCGGGGCCAGCAGCAGATGGTGGACGGCGATCCGGCGGGCGGCGAGGCCGCCGAAGATCTCGTCGCGGTATTCCTGGCGGAGCAGGGTCATGGGGACCACGAGGGTGCCGCCCAGTTCGGCGAGCAGGCCGGCCGCGGTGTCCACCACGAGCCGCCGCCAGACCGGCAGGTCCTGGAAGTCGCCGGCCTCGGCCAGTCGCTTGGCCGGCAGCAGCTGCGTGAGCGCCGCGCCGACGACCTCGGGGTCGAAGAGCGTGCTGTTCGGGATCAGCTCGATCAGCTCCCGTGCGGTGGTGGTCTTCCCCGCACCGAACGCGCCGTTGATCCAGACGACGGTCACGGACTCCCCCTCTTGTGTTCGGCCCCTGTGGCTTGCCCGCTCCACCCTGCCATGGAAACCCCGCACCGGTGAGGGTGCCCGCACGGGAGTGCCGGCGGCCCCTGCGGCGGGGACGCCGGCACGCACGCCGTACGCCGGGGGCTACTCCTGGCCGAGGGCGGGGCCCAGGGCGGGGTCGTCGATGGAGAAGCTGTCGTGGCTGACGAGGTTGCCGGCGGTGTCCAGGGTGTCCGAGACGTTGAGGTCGCCGAGGGGGCCGCTGTCGGCGGCGTGGGACGGGGTGATGGCGGCCACGACGAATCCGGTGGCGAGGCTGGCGATGGCGAGCATGCTGCGCTTCTTCATGGCCTGAGCAACTGCGGAAGCGGCCGGGGGGTCACGGTTCCCGGCGGAGGTGGGACCATGCGGCGCACCGGCTGCCGGGCACCGTTGTGGCGTGGCTCCGTCGAGCTGGAGCTGGTGCGCGCACTGGACTGGCGCGCGTGGCCGCCCCGGCTCCCGGAGCAGCCGATCTTCTATCCCGTCCTGAACGAGGACTACGCGATCCGGATCGCCCGGGACTGGAACGTGCGGCACGACGGCGCCGGCTTCGAGATCGACGCGGAGTTCGCCGGCCGTTATCCGGTGCGGCAGGCCGGCGGGCGGACGATCCTCGAACTGTGGGTGCCGGCCGAGGAGCTGGACGAGTTCAACGCGCACATCGTCGGCCGGATCGAGGTCGTCCACGAGTTCCGGTGAGGCGGCGACCACCGCGCGGGCCGGCGCGGACTCCGGCTGCGCGAGCCGGGCGGCCGGCGGCCGATGCCCGGCGCGTGGTGCCTGGCGCCTTGTGCCTGGTGACGAACCCGGCAACGGCGAACAGCCGCCCGCCGGTTACCGCCCGCTGCTGTGCGATGCCGAGCCACCGGCGGTCACGCGCTCACCACCGTCACAGGCTCGCCGCCCCGTCACAGACTCGCCGCCGTGGCGTCCGGCTGACGGGCCAGTGCCGCCGCCGCGGCGCCGACGAGGCCCGCGTCCGTGCCCATCTGGGCGGGTACGACGGTCAGCCGCTGGACGAAGGACAGGGTCGCGTAGTCGGTGAGGGCCTTGCGCAGCGGTGTGAGGAGGATGTCGCCGGCCTTGCCCACGCCGCCGCCGATCACGGCGATGTCGATCTCGACCAGGGTGGCGGTGGCGGCGATGCCGGCGGCCAGGGCCTGGGCGGCCCGTTCGAAGGAGGCCACGGCGAGCGGGTCGCCCTCGCGGGCGGCGGCGGCCACCGCGGCGGCCGAGGTGTCGCCGTCGGGGCCCGGTCGCCAGCCCCGTTCCAGGGCGCGCCGGGCGATGTTGGGGCCGCTGGCGATGCGCTCGACGCAGCCGCGGGCGCCGCATGGGCAGGGGTCGCCGTCGAGGTCGACGCTGATGTGCCCGATGTGCCCGGCGTTGCCGGTGGGGCCGGGGTGCAGTTGCCCGTTCAGGACCAGGCCGCCGCCGACCCCGGTCGAGACGACCATGCACAGCGCGTTGTCGTGGCCGCGGGCCGCGCCCTGCCAGTGCTCGGCGGCGGTGATGGCCACGCCGTCGCCGATCAGCTCGACGGGGCGTCCGTCGGTGGCCGCGCGGACCCGCTCGACCAGCGGGAAGTCGCGCCAGCCGGGGACGTTGACCGGGCTGACGGTGCCCGCCGAGGCGTCCACCGGTCCCGCGCTGCCGATGCCGACCACGCCGGCGCGTCCCCACAGCGGCGATCCGGCGAGTTCGCCGAGCACCTCCTCGACGGCCCGCATGACCGTTTCGCCGTCCTGCTGGGCGGGCGTGGCACGCTGGGCGCGGGCCTGGATCCGTCCGCCGTCGTCCACCAGCGCGCCGGCGATCTTGGTGCCGCCGATGTCCAGGGCCGCGACGAGGTCGGTGTGCATCAGAGTCAGATCTCCCCGGGGAAGGCTCGGTAACCAGTGACAGGCGGACCGGCCGGGCGGTGGGGGCGCGGGCCGGCGGACAGCGGTGGACAGTCTCTCTCGCATCTGACAACGTTGTCCAGGCTCTATGCTCGACGCCACATCCTCATACCCGCCCGGAGAGGGCCGCAGTACCCCTCCTGGGCGGCACGTACGACAGGACAGGACAGCGCATCGTGCCAGAGACCACCCGCCGCGCGGACCAGCACCTCACGAGCCGGTACGGCAACCGTCCCACGATGAAGGACGTGGCCGCGCGCGCCGGGGTCGGCCTGAAGACGGTGTCCCGCGTGGTCAACGGCGAGGCCGGGGTCACCCCGGACACCGAGCGCCGCGTGCAGGAGGCGATCGAGGCCCTGGGCTTCCGCCGCAACGACAGCGCCCGGGTGCTGCGCAAGGGCCGTACGGCCAGCATCGGCCTGGTCCTGGAGGATCTCGCGGACCCGTTCTACGGCCCGCTCAGCCGCGCCGTGGAGGAGGTGGCCCGGGCGCACGGGGCGCTGCTGATCAACGGTTCCAGCGCGGAGGACCCGGACCGCGAGCAGGAGCTGGCGCTGGCCCTGTGCGCGCGGCGGGTGGACGGTCTGGTGGTGATCCCGGCCGGCGACGACCACCGGTATCTGGAGCCGGAGATCAGGGCGGGTGTGGCCACCGTGTTCGTGGACCGTCCGGCCGGGCGGATCGACGCCGACGTGGTGCTGTCGGACAACTTCGGCGGGGCCCGGGACGGTGTCGCCCATCTGATCGCGCGGGGGCACCGGCGGATCGGTTTCATCGGTGACATGCCGCGCATCCACACCGCGGCCGAGCGGCTGCGGGGCTACCGGACGGCCATGGAGGACGCGGGGATATCCGTCGCGGACCGCTGGATGTCGCTGGGGGCGACGAGTCCCGAGCGGGTGCGTCGGGCGGCCGAGGACATGCTCGACGGCCCGGATCCGGTCACGGCGGTCTTCACCGGCAACAACCGGGTGACGGTGACCGTGATCCGGGTGCTGGCCGAGCGGTCCCGGCCGGTCGCCCTCGTCGGCTTCGACGACATCGAGCTGGCCGATCTGCTCCAGCCGGGCGTCACGGTCGTCGCGCAGGACGCCGCCGCTCTCGGCCGGACCGCCGCCGAGCGGCTCTTCCGCCAGCTGGACGGCTCTCTCCTCGCCCCGGAGCGGATCGAGCTGCCGACCCGGCTGATCACCCGCGGCTCGGGCGAGCTGCCGCCGGCCGGCTGAGCCGCGTATGACCGGCCGCACCCTGGAGGAGCTCGGGCTCGCCGCGGCGCCCCGTGACCATCCGCTGACGTACCCCGGCGCCTGGCCCGACGACTCCGTCCTCCTGCACGGCGACCGGCTGCTGCCCCTGGAGGAGCTGGCGCGCGCGGGGCGGACCCCGGTGCTCGCCGTCGGTTCGAACGCCTCGCCCGCCCAGCTCCGCCACAAGATGGCCGAGTTCGGGACCGACGGGCCGGTGCCGATGACACTGGCTCAGGTGAGCGGGGTCGAGGTGGGGGTCTCCGCGCACGTCAGCCGCATGGGCTATGTGTCGGCCTCGCCCGTCAGGGCGCCGCGGACGACGACACGGCTGTTCGTGATCTGGCTCGACCCCGCGCAGCTGGAGGTGATCGACGCCAGCGAGGGTGTGCCGCTGCCGCACGGCAACTTCCGCCGGGCGTGGCTGCCCGCGCCGGACGTGCGGGTCGAACTCGCCGACGGCGGGGTGCTGCCCGGGGTGTTCTGCTACGTCAACCGGCACGGCGTACTGCGCGGGGACCTCGGCGCGCCCCGCCGGCATCCCGGGCAGCGCGAGCTGCTGGCCGGGCTGCTGCGGGAGTCGGCGCCGCTGCGGGAGCTGTTCGGGACGACCCCGGAGACGTTCAGCGCCCGGTCGCGCGGGGACGCCGAGCTGTGTGCGCGGGGTACGCGGCTGTTCGCCGAGCACGCGTGGGTGACGGAGTCCGGCCTGGAGCCGTACACCGTCGCCCTCTGAGCGCCGGCCGTAGGAAGCCGGTGACCTGTTGCCTGCGCGCCGAAGCGGCGACGCCCGACCGCTCAGCCGGTCCGGACGAGGGCCGCGCGGACGCGCTCGTGGTCGGTGATGGGCGCCAGATGGGCGGCGCCTTCGATGGTCAGGACCCGGGCTCCGCGCCGTAGCGCCGTGTGGGCCGCGTCGGCGAAGAAGGGCGACGCTCCGAACCTGATGTACGTCGTCGGCGGGTGCGGATGGCCGGGGACGGTGCCGGGCAGGGGCTCCTCGTGGGTGGCGCGGCTCAGCGGCCGGGCCCTCGCGGTCACCCACTTCAGGTCGGCTGATGTGAGCCCCATGGCCTCGAAGCCGAAGGGCGGGATCAGCCATGCCTCCCGCGCCGGTCGCAGAGCGGCAGCGGCATCACACGCGTCGCGCAGAACGGGTTGGAGGTCGAAGGCGGACTGGCCCGGCGCGGGCAGGTAGGCATCCAGGTACACGAGGTGCTGGATGCGGTGCGGTCGCTCGTATCCGGCACCGGTGATGACCATGCCCCCGTAGCTGTGGCCCACGAGGACCACGTCGGTGAGATCGTGCCGGTCGATCAGCGCGACCACCTCGGCGATGTGGGTGCTCAGTCCGACGCCGGGAGCGGCCGGGGCGAGTGAGGGGCACAGGACGGTGTGACCGGACGCCCGCAGCACGGGGGCGACCCGCTCCCACGCCCAGCCGCCCAGCCACGAACCGTGCACGAGAACGAAGGTGGCCATCAGCGCTCCGGCTCGGTCCTGGCCGCCCAGGAGGAGCGGATGTCCCGCAGGATCCACTTCAGCCGGTCGTCGGGGATCAGGAAGCCGCCGACTCCGGACGAGAACAGTACGTCGTACACGCGCTGCGACGCCTCGGTGAGCCGCTCCGCGACGTCCTCGCCGTCCTCCGGTTTCGCGGGGAGCAGGATGACGATGGTGTCGTCCCGCTGTTCCACCGCCTCGATGGCGAAGTCCTCGCGCGGACGGTGGCCCGACTCCTCGCACAGCACTGCTTTCGGGTCGGCGAGGAGCCTCTCCCGGTAGGCGCTGTCGTTGACGAGCCGAAGGGTGTGGAGGGTCCCGGCGTCATGATGCATGGCTGCTCCGCGTGGTATCGGTGCCGGTCCGGGCCTCGTGGAAACTCCGGCGCATGGCCAGCAGCTCGGTCTTGAGCCGTTCGGGCAGCAGCCAGACGAAATTGTCCCCGCTGCGCCACAGGTCCATGAGGTTCACGGGCTCGCGGCGGTCCGGCTCGTCCGGCCGCTTCGCCGGTGGGACGACGTAGTACAGCGTGTCGCGTTTCTGCATCCTGACCTGCACCTTGGTCCCCGGAGCCACGCTCACGCCCAGCGACGCCAGCGCCTCCAGGGGCTCGCGCTCCAGGCGCGCGGCGAAGGACGGGTCTTCCCAGGCGCGGCGGGTGAGTGCCGTTTCGAGATCTTGGTCCTCGCCCGCGGGGGGTGTCTCGCGGCCGCCTCGTCCGGGGAGCGCGGCGACCACCTGGACCTCCAGGAGGTATTCCGGTGCGAAGAGTGCGGGCACGCCCACCAGCGTGCTCGCGGGTGCTTCCGAGACACCGGCCCGCAGCGGTCCGAAGATCGCGGGCAGCAGCTTGGGGGTGTAGTCGACGACGTAGACGGTCTCTTCGATGATGTCGTCGCGGGTGGCGCCGACCGCGGCGAGTGCGGCGTCGAGGTTACGGGCGATCTGTGCCGCCTGTGCCTCGTGGTCGCCGAGCCCCACGGGCTGTCCTTGCGCGTCCCAGGCGACCTGTCCGGAGAGATGCGCGAGGCGGGTTCCGTCGACGGTGACGATCTGGCTGATCTGGTCGGACGGGTTGTGCACGGAGGGTGGGCTGACGCGGTTCACGGGCATGGTCAGCTCCTTGAGGAGGGCGTGCCCGCCCAAGCTGTCAGCGCGTGGACCCGCTCGGCGGCGCGCGCGTCGGCGTCGGTGGTACGGGTGGCCCACGCGACGTGGCCGTCGGGGCGTACGAGAACCTCGGTCACCCCGTCGAGGGCCGCGTGCTCGTCGTACTTGTCCACGGTGACGGCCGTGACCCGCGAGCCCCAGCCCAGGTCGACGGCCTCGCGAAGGGCCGGGTCCCCGGCCAGGCCGAGCAGGATGAAGCGGCCCCGGGTGAGCAGTTCGTACACCCGTGTCGCCTCCGAACCGGCGGCGGTCAGCCCGACATCGGGCATGCGCCGCCCCACCAGCGGATCGGCGTCCGGGTCGGCCGGCGGATAGTGGGTGCCGAGCGCGGAGACCTGATCGGCGAGCCGACGGTTGACCTGCGGCATACCCAGCAGTTGGTCGAGGAGCTCGCGCAGGGCCGCGGCCGGACGCTGGTACTGCGGGACCAGCGTCAGCTCCGCCAGCAGGGTCTGCACCTCGGTGTTCTCGGTCATCGACCGGCCGACCGGCCGGCGTTCCCCGTCGTAACTGTCCAGCAGCCCGGGCGGGGCCCAGCCGCCGACCGCGGCGGCCAGCTTCCATCCCAGGTTCACGGCGTCCTGGAGCCCGGTGTTGAGCCCCTGGCCCGCCGCGGGGAAGTGGATGTGGGCGGCGTCGCCCGCCAGCAGGACGCGTCCCGAACGGTAGCTTGCCGCGAGCCGGGTGGCGTTGCCGAACCGCGACAGCCAGCGGGGCTCGGCGATCCCGCAGTCGGAGCCGGTGATCCGGGTGAGCGACGTGCGGAACTCCTCCAGGGTCACGGGTTCCCGGGCCGGCACCCTGATCCGCTCCGGATCCAGGTAGACGAACCGGGTGAGCCCGTCCTCCAGCGGGGCGACGATCACGCCGCGGGCGCGTGCCGCGTCGAGGGCGCCGGGCCGCGGGTCGACGACCGCGAAGTCCCCGAGCACCCCGGTCAGGGTCTCGTCGGTGCCGGGGAAGTCGATCCGTGCGGCCTGCCGTACGACGCTGCGCCCGCCGTCGCACCCGACCGCGTAGCGGCCGCGTACGGTCTCGGTGCCGCCGCCGGGGACGCGGGTCTCCATCTCGACCCCGTCGGCGTCCTGGCGCACGGTGAGGGTCTCGCATCCCCGGCTGATCTCCACGCCCAGCTCGTGTGCCCGCTCCTCAAGGATCGCCTCGGTGCGCGCCTGGGCCAGGAAGAGGGTGTAGCCGTGCCGGGAGTCGAGGGCGCTGAAGTCCAGCTGGGTGGGCAGCCCCGCGAAGTGCCAGCCCGGCACGGTCCGCCCGAGCGGGAGGAAGCGGTCGAGCAGCCCTCGCTGGTCCATCAGTTCCGCGCTGCGCGGGTGCAGGCTCAGCGCCCGCGAATTGCGCTGCGGTTCGGTGCGGCGCTCCAGGACGCGGGTCCGTACGCCTGCCAGAGCCAGCTCGCAGGCGAGCATCAGCCCGGTCGGGCCGGCGCCTACGACGATCACATCGGCGTTCATCGGAGATGTCCTCCTCTATTTAGTGAACAACGTTCACGTGAACGGTGTTCATTATATGGAGGCCCCTGAGCGTCCCGTCAAGCGCGACCACAGCCCCCACCCGCCGCGGTCGAACGGCGAATGGGGGCTGTGGTGCGGGCGGCTGGAGCGGTTGCGCCGGCCGGCCGTCATCGACGCCGCGCCGAACCCGTAAGCACACCCGGGTCCGACGACGGGGACTACCGGGCCGAGGCCGTCAGGTCGCCGCGGCGGGGTGCCGCGAAGGCCGCCAGGTCGGCGCGGGTCAGGCCGCTGAGGCGGGCGACCTCGGCGATGTCGAGGGCGCCGCAGTCCAGGCCGCGCAGCAGGTAGCCGCTGAGGGCCTTGGCGGTGGCGGGCTCGTCCATGACGTCGCCGGCGGTGTGGTGGGCGTAGCGGGCGAGGCGGCCGGCGGCCTGCTCGAAGCCCTCGCGGTAGAAGGCGAAGACGGCCGCGTAGCGGGTGGGGATGTGGCCGGGGTGCATGTCCCAGCCCTGGTAGTAGGCGCGGGCGAGGGCGCGGCGGGTGAGGCCGTAGTGCAGGCGCCAGGCGTCGTGGACCTTGGCGGTGGGGCCGACGGGCAGCACGTTGGTGGAGCCGTCCGAGACGCGTACGCCGGTGCCGGCCGCGGCGACCTGCATGACCGCCTTGGCGTGGTCGGCGGCCGGATGGTCGCCGGCCTGGTGGGCGGCGGAGACGCCGAGGCAGGCGCTGTAGTCGAAGGTGCCGTAGTGCAGGCCGGTGGCGCGGCCCTCGGCGGCCTGGATCATCCGGGCGACGGCGGCGGTGCCGTCGGTGGCGAGGATGGACTGGCTGGTCTCGATCTGGATCTCGAAGCCGAGCCGGCCGGCGTCGAGTCCGTGCGCCTTCTCGAAGGCCTCCAGGAGCCGGACGAAGGCGCTCACCTGCTCGGGGTAGGTGACCTTGGGCAGGGTCAGCACCAGGCCCTCGGGCAGACCGCCGGCCCGCGTCAGGCCGGTGAGGAAGACATCGAGGGTGCGGATACCCCGGTCGCGTACGCCGGCTTCCATGCACTTCATGCGGATGCCCATGTACGGCGCCGCCGTGCCGTCGCGGTGGGCCTCGGCGATCAGGCGGGCCGCGCGGGCCGCGGTCTCGTCCTCCTCGGCGTCGGGGCGGGGGCCGTAGCCGTCCTCGAAGTCGACGCGCAGGTCTTCGATCGGTTCGCGCTCCAGTTTGGCGCGGACGCGGGAGTACACCGGTTCGGCGAGGTCGTCGGGGAGCCCGAGGACGGCGGCGAAGGAGGCTGCGTCCGGGGCGTGTTCGTCGAGTGCGGCGAGGGCCCGGTCGCCCCAGGCGCGCAGGGTGTCGGCGGCGAAGGCGTCGCCGGGGACGTAGACGGTGTGGACGGGCTGGCGGGTGCCGGGGTCCCCGGGGTAGCGGCGCTCCAGTTCCGCGTCGACCGGTGCGAGGGAGGCGCTGATCTCCTCGCTGACGGCGCCCGCGAGGCTCGTCGCCACCTTCTCCTGCTGACCCATCCCACACCCTCCAGTTTTCCGCTGTACGGAATCAACAATCCGTAGAATGAAGTTATCCGGGGTGGTTCCCGCCGGTCAACACCCTCTCGGAGTGCGGGCGGGCGCCGTCTTCAGGATGCGCCGAGGCCCCCGCGACCGGGCGGGTCACGGGGGCCTCGGCGGGCGGGCGGGGGCTCAGCCCTTGCGGGCCTTGACCTCGTCGGTCAACTGCGGGACGACGTCGAAGAGGTCACCGACCACGCCGAAGTCGACCAGCTCGAAGATCGGGGCCTCGGCGTCCTTGTTGACGGCCACGATCGTCTTGGAGGTCTGCATGCCGGCGCGGTGCTGGATCGCGCCGGAGATGCCGTTGGCGATGTAGAGCTGCGGCGAGACCGACTTGCCGGTCTGGCCGACCTGGTTGGTGTGCGGGTACCAGCCGGCGTCGACGGCGGCACGCGAGGCGCCGACGGCCGCGCCGAGCGAGTCGGCGAGGGCCTCGATGATCGCGAAGTTGTCGGCGCCGTTGACACCGCGGCCGCCGGAGACCACGATCGCGGCCTCGGTCAGCTCCGGGCGGCCCGTCGACTCGCGCGGCGTGCGGCCGGTGACCTTGGTGCCGGTCGCCTGGGCGGAGAAGGAGACGGACAGCGCCTCGACCGCGCCGGCGGCCGGGGCGGCCTCGACGGCGGCCGAGTTCGGCTTGACCGTGATGACCGGGGTGCCCTTGATGACACGGGTCTTGGTGGAGTAGGACGCGGCGAACACCGACTGGGTGGCCACCGGGCCCTCGTCGCCGGCCTCCAGGTCGACGGCGTCGGTGATGATGCCGGAACCGATGCGCAGCGCGAGGCGGGCGGCGATCTCCTTGCCCTCGGCGGAGGACGGGACCAGCACGGCGGCCGGGGAGACGGCCTCGTGGGCGGCCTGGAGGGCGTCCACCTTCGGGACGACCAGGTAGTCGGCGTACTCGGACGCGTCGTGGGTGAGGACCTTCACCGCGCCGTGCTCGGCGAGGGCGGCGGCGGTGTCGGCGGCGCCGTTGCCGAGCGCGACGGCGACGGGCTCGCCGAGGCGGCGGGCCAGGGTCAGCAGCTCCAGGGTGGGCTTGCGGACGGCGCCGTCCACGTGGTCGACGTAGACGAGGACTTCAGCCATGGGATTGCTCTCCTGCTAAAAGAGGGTGAGGTGCGGTCGGCGGCTGCGGGCTCAGATGAACTTCTGGCCCGCGAGGAACTCGGCGAGCTGCTTGCCGCCCTCGCCCTCGTCCTTGACGATGGTGCCGGCCGTGCGGGCCGGACGCTCGGTCGCGGTCTCGACCTTGGTGAACGCGCCGTCGAGACCGACCTCCTCGGCCTCGATGTCCAGGTCGGACAGGTCCCAGGACTCCACCGGCTTCTTCTTGGCCGCCATGATGCCCTTGAAGGACGGGTAGCGGGCCTCGCCGGACTGGTCGGTGACCGACACGATCGCGGGGAGCTGCGCCTGGAGCTGCTCGGAAGCGGCGTCGCCGTCCCGGCGGCCGGTCACGACGCCGTCCTCGACGGAGACCTCGGAGAGCAGGGTGACCTGCGGGACGCCGAGGCGCTCGGCGACCAGCGCCGGTACGACGCCCATGGTGCCGTCGGTGGAGGCCATGCCGGAGATGACGAGGTCGTAGCCCGCCTTCTCGATCGCCTTGGCCAGGACCAGGGAGGTGCCGATGGCGTCGGTGCCGTGCAGGTCGTCGTCCTCGACGTGGATCGCCTTGTCGGCGCCCATCGACAGGGCCTTGCGGAGCGCGTCCTTGGCGTCCTCGGGGCCGACCGTCAGCACGGTGACCTCGGCGTCGTCCGCGTTCTCCGCGATCTGGAGGGCCTGTTCGACCGCGTACTCGTCCAGTTCGGAGAGCAGACCGTCCACGTCGTCGCGGTCGACGGTCAGGTCATCGGCGAAGTGCCGGTCGCCAGTGGCGTCGGGCACGTACTTCACAGTGACAACGATCCTCAAGCTCACGCCGGCTCTCCTACTGCATCGTCATTTCCGGGCTGCCTCTTGCAGGCAGCATAGGCGCCTGAAGCGGCCGATCCCGGTCGGGGCGTCCGCGCGCTCCGACCGAAATATTACTCGCCAGTACACTCAGTTCATGCCCGCTAAGCAAGCGCTTTGAACTGTGACCTTCGCAACGCAGCGTAACCGGAACCCGACCACCGTGCAGAGCCGGCCGGCGTGATCAATCCCGCAGGCCGTTGAAGCGGCCCTGGTGGTAGAGGAGCGGGCGGCCGGAGCCCGAGGGGTCCCCGAGCACCACCTCGGCCAGCACGATCCGGTGGTCGCCGGCCGGTACCCGGCCCACGACCCGGCACACCAGCCAGGCCAGCACGTCGTCGAGCACCGGAACGCCTTCCGGGCCCTCGCGCCAGGCGGTCGGCGCGCCGAACCGGTCGGCGCCGCTGCGCGCGAAGGTGGCCGCCAGCTCGCTCTGGTGCTCGCCGAGTATGTGCACGCCGACATGGCCGGCCTCGGAGACGGCGGGCCAGCTGGAGGCGCCGGTGCCGATGCCGAAGGAGAGCAGGGGCGGTTCGGCCGAGACGGAGGTGAGGGAGGTGGCGGTGAAGCCGACCGGGCCGCCCTCGCCGCGGGCGGTGACCACCGCGACCCCGGCGGCGTGCCGGCGGAAGGTGGAGCGGAGCAGGTCGGGGGAGGCGAGCCGGGGGGTGCGGAGATCGGGCGTGGCCGTCATGGAGGGGTCCTTCTGCCGTAGGTCACTGGCGGGGCCGTCGGTGCTCACCGGCCCGGACAGCGCGCGCTCGCGTTGCGGGCGAGGTCGACGTGCGCGCGCCCATAGAGAAGGAGTTCGGTCGGCATGGGGTCAGGCTGACGACAGGTGGTGCGCGCGGTCAAGTGCGGCCCTGAGGCCGACAGCGGCCCTGCGGCGTGCTGATGCCCTCTCACACCGCCTCCCCCAGCGCCGCGATGACGTCGGCCTTCCGGGGCTGCCCGGCGGCGCGGCGCACCACGCGGCCCTCGGCGTCGAGGACCAGCACGGTGGGGGTCTTCAAGATCTCCAGTTCGCGTACGAGGTCCAGGCGCGCCTCGGCGTCGATCTCGACGTGGGTGACCCCGGGGACGATCCCGGCGACCTCGCCGAGGACGCGCCGGGTGGCCCGGCAGGGCGCGCAGAAGGCGCTGGAGAACTGCACGAGGGTGGCCCGCTCGCCGAGTTCGCCGCCCAGTTCGGCCGCACCGAGCCGCTTGCCGTCGTCCCGCCCGCCCACCCGCACCCTCCCGCTCCGCCGCCTGCGCGGCACTCCGTGGGCGCCCGCGCGGCGAGCACCGCCGCGCACACCACCACTCCGGTCATCACCAGCACAAGCATTCAGCGCACCGCAAAGATTCCCGACTCCCGAGGGCGATTCCGGGCGGCGGCTCGGGGCCGCCGGCCGGGCTGCGAGATGTTCCTGCTTCCGAAGAGGGTCACTGTTTCCGGTGGAGTGAAGGGGACGTAAGGACCCAAGGCGGGATGTAGGCCGACGTGACGAGGATCTCGCCGCAGCCGGGCACCAGGGCTGGCTACCCGTCCGTTCTTCGGGCACGATCTGCGAGACACCGTAAAACCTACGGCCGCGTAACTTCCCCGCCGGGAGCCCCCTTTCCCGAGCAGAGCAGAAAGGGCCCGTCCCCCCATGGCAGAGTTGGTCTACCGTCCCGTCATCGGTTTCGCCAAGACCTTGTTCAAGGCCTGGGATCTGAAGATCGACTGCAAGGGTTCGGAGAACATCCCGCGCTCGGGCGGTGCCGTGCTGGTGAGCAATCACATCAGTTATCTGGACTTCGTCTTCAACGGTCTCGCCGCTCTGCCGCAGAAGCGTCTCGTGCGCTTCATGGCGAAGGAGTCCGTCTTCCGGCACAAGGTCTCCGGGCCGCTGATGCGCGGCATGAAGCACATCCCGGTGGACCGCAAGCAGGGTGAGGCGGCCTACGCGCACGCGCTGGACTCGCTGCGCTCCGGCGAGGTCATCGGGGTGTTCCCGGAGGCCACGATCTCCGAGTCCTTCACGCTGAAGAGCTTCAAGTCCGGGGCCGCCCGGCTGGCCCAGGAGGCGGGCGTACCGCTGGTGCCGATGGCGGTGTGGGGCACCCAGCGGCTGTGGACGAAGGGGCACCCGCGCAACTTCAGACGCGACCACCTGCCCGTCACCATCCGGGTCGGCGAGGCCGTCGAGGCGCCCCGTGACCAGTACGCGGGCGCCATCACGCGCCGGCTGCGCGAGCGCGTCCAGGAACTGCTGGAAGCGGCCCAGCGCGCCTACCCCGGCCGCCCCAAGGGCCCGGAGGACTCCTGGTGGCTCCCGTCCCACCTCGGCGGCTCGGCCCCGACGGCGGAGCAACTGCGCACGGCCGAGGTGCACTGACGGTACGTCGGCTCGCCGGTCACCCGGGCAGAGCGGTCGTCAGCGTTCTTCCACAGCGCCGGCCGGTCCGCGGCGCGTCGAGGACGGCCGGGTGCGGTGCGGCGTACGACTCGGGAGGGTCCAGTTCGCCGGCGGCGGGATCGGGAACCCAGGCCGGCCGCTCGCCGTCGAGGGAGAACCGCGCGTCCACGCCCGGCTTGGTGCCGCCGGGCTCCTGGCGGTGCCAGGCGCCGTGGCAGCGGACGGCGACCAGACCGCGGACGAGATGGCCGCCGGCGTCGTCGGTGAGGCGCTGACAGCAGAGGGCGGCGGGGATGTCCTCCGCCCGCAGCAGGGCCGCCAGCGCGTGGCTCTCGGCGTGGTAGACGCCGGTGCGCAGGGTGGGGACGTCGGAGGCGCGCCAGGTGACGCGGAGGTCGCCGGAGCCCTGGGAGTGCGGAACGGCGTCCCGGACGAACTCGTAGGCGGCCCGCGCGTAGTCGTACGGGTCGGTGGCATCGCGGGCCGGCCGGGCGGCGGTCTCCCGGACCAGCGGGTGGTGGTGATCGACGGCCGGACCGGTGGCCAGGTAGGCGGAGAGGCCGGCGCTGCGCCGGATCGGCCGCATGCGCGCAGAGCAGAGGAACGCGGCCACCCGAGCGTCAATGACTTTTCGGATGGCCGCATACCCATGCAGGGGCCGTCAGCGGGCCATCTCCTCCTTGAGGGCGGCCACGAACGAGTCGACGTCGTCCTCGGTGGTGTCGTAGGAGCACATCCAGCGCACCACCCCGGCGGCCTCGTCCCAGAAGTAGAACCGGAACCGCTTCTGGAGCCGCTCGCTCACGTCGTTCGGCAGCTGGGCGAAGACGCCGTTGGCCTGCACCGGGTAGAGGATCTCCACGCCGTGCACCGCGCGGACGCCCTCGGCCAGCCGCTGGGCCATCTCGTTGGCGTGCCGGGCGTTGCGCAGCCACAGGTCCTTGGCGAGCAGCGCCTCCAACTGCACCGAGACGAAACGCATCTTCGACGCCAGCTGCATGCTCATCTTGCGAATGTGCTTCATGTGGCGCACGGCGTCCTGGTTGATGACGACGACCGCCTCGCCGAACACCGCGCCGTTCTTGGTGCCGCCCAGCGACAGCAGGTCGACGCCCGCCGCGTTGGTGAACGTCCGCAGGGGCACGTCCAGGGAGGCGGCGGCGTTGGCTATCCGGGAACCGTCCAGGTGCACCCGCATGCCGTGCGCGTGGGCGTGCTCGCAGATCGCGCGCACCTCGTCCGGCGTGTAGAGGGTGCCCAGCTCGGTGCTCTGGGTGATCGAGACGACCTGCGGCATCGCGCGGTGCTCGTCCTCCCAGCCCCAGGCCTGCCGGTCGATCAGCTCGGGCGTCAGCTTGCCGTCGGGCGTGGGCACCGTCAGCAGTTTCAGACCGGCCATGCGCTCGGGCGCGCCGCCCTCGTCCACGTTGATGTGGGCGCTGTCGGCGCAGATCACCGCACCCCAGCGGTCGGTGACCGCCTGGAGCGCGACCACGTTGGCGCCGGTGCCGTTGAAGACCGGGAACGCCTCCGCGGTGGCCCCGAAGTGACCCCGGATGACCCGCTGGAGGTTCTCGGTGTACTCGTCCTCGCCGTAGGCCACCTGGTGGCCGCCGTTGGCCAGGGCCAGGGCGGCCAGCACCTCCGGGTGGGCTCCGGCGTAGTTGTCACTGGCGAAACCGCGGACCTGCGGGTCGTGATGGCGACGGGCGTCGGTCCTGGGAGGGTTCACGGCTTCTCGGTCAGCCACAGACGGTTTCCGTTCACTTCTGCGGCGGGCTTGCTCCAGACGCCCTCGATGGCCTCGGCCAGGTCCTTGACGTCCGTGAAGCCCGCGAACTTCGCGTTGGGTCGTTCGGCGCGCATCGCGTCGTGCACCAGCGCCTTCACCACCAGGATGGCAGCCGCCGAGCGGGGGCCCTGCTCACCCCCCGCCTTGCGGAAGCCGTCGGCCATGGCGAGTGTCCAGGCCTCGGCCGCGGCCTTGGCGGCGGCGTACGCCGCGTTGCCCGCCGTCGGCTTCTGGGTGCCGGCGGCGCTGGTGAGCACGTACCGGCCGCGGTCGCTGCGCTGGAGGGCGTCGAAGAACGCGAGGGAGGTGTGCTGGACGGTGCGGATCAGCAGCTTCTCCAGCAGGTCCCAGTCGGCGAGGTCGGTCTCGGCGAACTTCGCGCTGCCGCGCCAGCCGCCCACGAGGTGCACCAAGCCGTCGACGCGGCCGTGGTCCTTCTCGATGCGGGCGGCCCAGGCCCGGGTGTCGTCCAGGTCGAGCAGGTCGACCGTCTCCCCGGTGACGGTGGCACCGCCGCGGGCGTAGCGGGCCGCGTCCACGGCCTCCGCCAGGCGTTCGGCGTTGTTGTCGGCGCCGACGACGACCGCGCCCGCCTCCGCGAGCCGGACCAGCGTCGCGTGCCCGGCGGGACCGCCCGCGCCGGCCACCGCGATCACCGCACCACTGAGAGACCCGTTCCCCACCATGTTCTTCCCCTCTTGAGCAGCTTGAGCAGTGTTCGTCCGGCGGTCGTCGCTCACGCGGCGAGCCGGTCGGCGCCGTCCGCCGTGATGCCCTTGGTCGAGGCGATCACGTTCTTCAGCTTCTTGGACAGGGCCTCATAGAACATGCTCAGCGGAAACTCGTCCGGAAGCACGTCGTCCACGAGCTTGCGCGGCGGCTGGTCCAGGTCCAGGGCGCCGGGACCCTTGGCCCACTTGGAGCCGGGGTGCGGGGCGAGGTAGCCGGAGACCAGCTCGTAGCCGGCGAACCAGTGCACGAGCTTGGGGCGGTCGATGCCGTCGCGGTAGAGCTTCTCTATCTCGGCGCACAGCTGGTTGGTGACCTGCGGGGCGCGCTCCCAGTCGATGGCGAGCTTGTTGTCGGTCCAGCGGACGACGTCGTGCTTGTGCAGGTAGGCGAAGAGGAGCTGGCCGCCGAGGCCGTCGTAGTTGCGGACGCGGTCGCCGGTGACCGGGAAGCGGAACATCCGGTCGAAGAGCACCGCGTACTGCACGTCACGGGCCTGCGGGACGCCGTCGGCCTGGAGCTTGACGGCCTCCTTGAAGGCGGTCAGGTCGCAGCGCAGCTCTTCCAGACCGTACATCCAGAACGGCTGGCGCTGCTTGATCATGAACGGGTCGAACGGCAGGTCGCCGTGGCTGTGGGTGCGGTCGTGGACCATGTCCCACAGCACGAAGGCCTCTTCGCAGCGCTTCTGGTCGTGCACCATCGCGGCGATGTCCTCGGGCAGTTCCAGCCCCAGCAGGCCGACGGCCGCCTCGGTCACCCGGCGGAAGCGGGCGGCCTCGCGGTCGCAGAAGATGCCACCCCAGGAGAAACGTTCCGGCGCCTCGCGTACAGCGATGGTCTCCGGGAAGAGCACCGCGGAGTTGGTGTCGTAGCCCGAGGTGAAGTCCTCGAAGGTGATGCCGCAGAACAGCGGGTTGTCGTAGCGGGTGCGCTCCAACTCGGCCAGCCAGTCCGGCCAGACCATGCGCAGCACGACCGCCTCCAGGTTGCGGTCCGGGTTGCCGTTCTGCGTGTACATCGGGAAGACGACCAGGTGCTGGAGGCCGTCCTCGCGGCGCGCGGCGGGCTGGAAGGCCAGCAGCGAGTCGAGGAAGTCCGGCACCGCGAAGCCGCCCTCCGCCCAGTGACGCAGATCCTTCACGAGGGCCTCGTGGTAGGCGGCGTCGTGCGGCAGCAGCGGGGCGAGCCGCTCGACGGCGTCGGCGACACGCTCGACGGCGGCCGTCGCCTCGGCACGCTCGGGGGCGCCCTCGCCCTCGAAGTCGATCGAGCCGTCCTTCGACTGCCACGGCCGGATGCGCTCGACGGCATCCTTGAGCACGGGCCAGGCCGGGTGCTCGATCACCCTGGTCGGCGAAGAAACCCGCTCCTCCGCGCCCGCCTGCACAAGAATTTCCGTCATGATCCCATCCTCCACGGGAGAACCTCGCGTATGGACACCGTATGCATACCCCGTTTCTCCCAGCAAGAGGTGTCTCGGGAAATTATTCTGCCCAGCCGCTTGGTCACCGATGTTTTTCCTGTCAGAAACCGTGACGACGCTCACTTTGTTTGTGCGCAAGCATGAAGGAAAGGGGGCATAGCGCACGAAAAGGAGTGACCAGGGACGAGGGCGAGGGCGATGGCCGGGTCGGATACCGGCCATCCGTCCATCGTGACGCTGCGTTATCACCCGCGCACATGCGGGTTCATCACGGGTCCCGGCCATTAGGCTGCGAGCCTGCCCGCGCGGACGACGGCGTTCGCCCGTCACGCGCGTGCCGGTCCGCCGTCGACGGAAGCGAGTCGAACCTTGAACTTCCTTACCATCGGTCACCGCGGGGTCATGGGTGTCGAGCCCGAGAACACCCTTCGTTCCTTCATCGCCGCGCAGCACGCCGGCCTCGATCTCATCGAACTCGACCTGCACATGAGCAAGGACGGTGCCCTGGTCGTCATGCACGACACGGAGGTGGACCGGACGACGGACGGCTCCGGGCCCATCGCCGAGAAGACCCTCGCCGAGCTGCGCGGACTCGACGCGGGACGCGGGGAGCGGGTGCCGGTGTTCGAGGAGGTGCTGGACGCGGTGGACACACCGCTCCAGGCCGAGATCAAGGACGTCGCGGCGGCCCGGGCGCTGGCGGAGGTGATGCGCGGGCGGGACCTGGTCGGGCGCGTGGAGGTGTCCTCGTTCCACGACGAGGCGGTCGCGGAGATCGCCCGGCTGGTGCCGGGCGTGCGCACCGCGCTGATCGCGAGCCGCTACGGCACCGACGTCGTGGACCGCGCGGTCGCCGTGGGCGCGCCGACCGTCTGCCTCAACATCCGCCGGCTCACCCTGGAGGTCGTCGAGCACGCGCGCGCGTCCGGGCTGCGGGTCATCGGCTGGGTGGTCAACACGCAGGAGCACCTGCGACTGGTCCGTGCGCTGGAGCTGGACGGCGCCACGACCGACTATCCGGAGATCAAGCGCACGGGCCGTTTTACGGCGTGAGCCGACCGTTTCGTCGCGTGAGCCGGCCGTTTCGTGTGGCCCGGCGTTTCGTCGCGTGAGCCGGTCGCCTCACCGTGTGGCCCGGGCGCTTCTTCGCGTGGTCCGGGCGCTTCTTCGCGTGGTCCGGGCGCTTCCCCGCCTGGCCCGGGCGCTTCCCCGCCTGGCCCGGGCAGCCGGGCGTGGCTCAGGCGAGCGGCTTGACCAGCAACTCGAACCGCAGGTCGGCGCGCTGCGGGATGCCGAAGCGCTCGTCGCCGTACGGGAACGGGGACATCCGTCCCGTACGGCGGTAGCCGCGGCGCTCGTACCAGGCGATCAGGTCCTCGCGCACGGAGATCACCGTCATGTGCATCTCGGTGGCGCCCCAGGCGGCGCGGGCCAGGCGCTCGGCCTCCGTCATGACGGCCCTGCCGAGACCGGCGCCCTGGAGGGTGGGGCTGACCGCGAACATGCCGAAGTAGGCGTGGTCGCCGCGGTGTTCCAGCTGGCAGCAGGCGACGATCCGGCCGTCCCGTTCGACGGTCAGCAGCCGGCTGTCGGGCGACTTGATCACCTGGAGCACGCCTTCGGCGTCGGTACGCTGTCCGTCCAGGATGTCCGCCTCGGTGGTCCACCCGGCCCGGCTGGCGTCCCCGCGGTACGCGGACTCGACCAGCGCGACGAGCGCGTCGACGTCGGCGTCGGTGGCGTCACGGAAGGTGAGTCCGGCGGGGGCGGTGTCCATGGGGGATCTCCGTTCTCGGGCGTGCTGCGATGAGCCTAACCCTGCCACTAGGCTCCGCCGTCATGGTGCATGTACTCAGCAGCCGGACACTTCTGCGGCCCACCGACCCCGAGCGTTCCCGCGCCTTCTACGGCGGACAACTGGGCCTGCCCGTCTACCGGGAGTTCGGTACGGGCCCCGAGCGGGGCACGGTCTACTTCCTCGGCGGCGGCTTCCTGGAGGTCTCCGGCCGCGCCGACACGGCCGCCTCCCCCAGTGTGGCCCTGTGGCTCCAGGTCGAGGACGCGGGCGCGGCTCACGAGGAGCTGCGGGCGAAGGGCGTGGAGATCGTCCGGCCGCCGGTCCGGGAGCCGTGGGGCCTGATCGAGATGTGGCTCGCGGACCCGGACGGCACACGGATCGTGCTGGTGGAGATCCCGGCGGACCATCCGCTGCGGTATCGGCCGGGGATCTAGCGCCCCGCGTCTGCGATGGCCGGGTTCCGGGGCCGGGGTTAGCGTGCGAGGACGAGAGGTGGCGCGCTCCGGCCGGAAGGAACCCAGCATGCAGTTCGACCAACCCGTGACCGGCGGTCCCTGCTGGGCCGAGCTGGGGACCGGGGACCTGGAAGGGGCCAAGCGGTTCTACGCCGAGCTGTTCGGATGGCGGCCGGAGACCGATCAGCGGCAGGAAGCGGGCGGGTACACCGTCGCGCGTCTGGGGGACGCGGCGGTGGCCGCGCTGAGCCCGCTCTACCAGGAGTCCCAGCCGGTGGCCTGGAACGTGTCCTTCGCGGTGGCCGACGCGGACGCGGCGCTGGCCAGGCTGCGGGAGGCCGGCGGGGCGGTGGTCTTCGGCCCCACGGACGTGTTCGACGCGGGCCGCTTCGCGGTGGCCGCCGATCCCACGGGCGCGGTGTTCCAGCTGTGGCAGGCGCGGTCCTTCCCCGGTGCCGGTCTGTTCAACGCGCCCGGCACAGTCGGCTGGGTGGAGTTGCAAACCCGGGACACCGGCCGGGCCCGGGAGTTCTACACCTCGGTGTTCGGCTGGAGCGTCCGCGCCGCCCCCGAGTACACCCAGTGGGGCGTCGACGGGGCGGACTTCGGCGGCATGGCCGACATGGGCGACCGGTACCCGCCCGAGGTGCCGGCGCACTGGCTGCCGTACTTCGCGGTGGACGACGTGGACGTGGCGGCCGAGAGCGCGGCGGAGGCGGGCGGTGCCGTGCTGCTGGCTCCCGTCTCGGTGCCGGACGGCCCGCGCATCGCGCTGCTGCGGGACCCGCAGGGCGCCGCGTTCGGGGTGCACCGGGCCGACGAACAGGCGTGACCGCCGCCCGCGCGAGCGCTTGCGCCGGAGCGCGCTTCAAGTCCCGGCATGGTGTCCGACCTGTTCGCTTCCTCGCCTGCGGCGGCTGCGCACGGACCGGCTCGACGTGCTGTGGGTACGTCACGCCGGGCGACGAGGTGATGGATGCCCTGGACGACCTGGTGAGGTCGGGCAAGGCGCTGTCGGTGGGTGTGTCGGACTGGCCGGCGTGGGAGATCGCCCGGGCCAACGCCCTGGCGGAGCGGGCTCGCGGCTGCGCCACAGCCTGCTGGAGCGCACTCCCGAGCGTGATCTGCTGCCGCGGGCCCGGGCGTTCGACCTGACGGTGTTCGCCTGGGCGCCGCTGGCGGCGGGGCTGCTCACCGGCACGTACCGGCGCGGTGAGGCCGGCCAGCTGGACGCCTTCGGGCAGACGCCGCAGAGCCGGGAGGAGGACGTCGTCAGCGCCGTGCCGGCCGTCGCGGCGGAGGGCGGCCGGAGCGCGGCGCAGGTGGCGCCGGCCTGACTGCTGAGCCGGCCCGGCGACGTCGTACCGATCGTCTCGGCGACCAGGCCCGGACAGCCCGCCGGCAATCTGGCGGCCACCGGGGTACGGCTGGACGAGGTGAGCGCCGTACCGCCCATGACGTCCCCTGAGCGGTCCCTCAGGCGCGCAGCGCGCCGCTTGTCAGTCCCTCAAGCCGGCTGAGCAGTTCGCCGAGCAGGCCCGCCAGTTCGCCCTGGCCGGCGGGGTCGAGGACGGAGAGGACGGCCGTCTCGTAGCGGAGCTGTTCGGGCAGGATGCCGTCGACCAAGGCGCGGCCGGCGTCGGTGAGGCGGAGATGGGCCACGCGGCGGTCACGGGTGTCGCCGCGCCGCTCGACCAGTCCGCGTTCGGTGAGCTGCTTGAGCCGTTTGGTGACGGCGGCCCCGGAGGAGAAGGTCTCCCGGGCCAGCTCCCCCGGCGTCAGCTCGTGCCCGGTGCGGCGCAGCGCGCCGAGCAGGTCGAACTCCGGACGGCTGAGCCCCGCCCGCCGCAACGGCGCGTCCTCGGCCTGCTGGAGGAGAGG
>NZ_JANUGP010000018.1 GCF_024753135.1 Streptomyces pyxinicus
GCCCACCGCCTCTCCGAAGCCCTGAAAGTAGCTTGCGGCAACGGCTGAAGGTAATCAGCAAAACGCCTGAGACACCTGGAATGATCATGGCCGGTGCTGGGAGTTCTCAGAATGCGGACACCGCGAATCCCCCTGAATTCCACCGTTCTTCCCTTCGCGCACCGCTCCGCAATACGTCGTGTCATAACAAGAGCGTCACAGCCTCGGTCAGACACTCCTCCACGTTCCCCACACACGCTTAGAGTCACGGCCAGTCACCGCGCCATCGGATTAACACTTCAGCGCGGCGCGCGACTCGACCGCTTCCATGGGGATGCGGTTGTTCCGGGGAAAGGACTGATCGTGCGTCAACGTTCGCTTATCGCCATCACCGCCGCGCTGGCGGCGGGAGCGCTCACCCTCACCGCCTGCGGTTCGCGCGACAGCGGCGACAAGGGCTCGGACTCCGGCAGCGGCGGCACCACCGTCGTCATCGGTGTCGACGCCCCGCTGACCGGCGACCTGTCCGCCATGGGCCTCGGGATCAAGAACTCCGCGGACCTCGCCGCCAAGAACGCCAACAAGAAGAACTACGTCAAGGGCGTCACCTTCAAGATCAAGGCCCTCGACGACCAGGCGCAGCCGTCCGCCGGCCAGCAGAACGCGTCCTCGTTCGTCTCGGACAAGGACACGCTGGGTGTCGTCGGCCCGCTGAACTCCTCGGTCGCCGAGTCGATGCAGAAGGTCTTCGACGACGCCAAGCTGGTCCAGGTGTCCCCGGCCAACACCGGCCCCGCCCTGACCCAGGGCGCGGACTGGCAGAACAAGAAGGTCCGCCCGTACAAGGCGTACTTCCGCACCGCGACCACGGACGCCATCCAGGGCCCGTTCGCCGCGCAGTACGTCTACAACACGGCCAAGAAGAAGAAGGTCTTCGTCATCGACGACAAGAAGACCTACGGCGCGGGCCTGGCCGCCACCTTCACGGACGAGTTCAAGAAGCTCGGCGGCAAGGTGGTCGGCACCGAGCACATCAACCCGGACGCCAAGGACTTCTCCGCGATCGCCACCAAGGTGAAGAACTCGGGCGCCGAGGTCGTCTACTACGGCGGCGAGTACCCGCAGGCCGGCCCGCTGAGCAAGCAGATCAAGGCCGCCGGCGCGAAGATCCCGCTGGTCGGCGGTGACGGCATCAAGGACGACACCTTCATGAAGCTGGCCGGCGCCGACAGCACCGGCGACCTCGCCACCTCGGTCGGCGCCCCGGTCGAGGACCTGCCCTCGGCCAAGCAGTTCGTCTCCGACTACAAGGACGCCGGCTACAAGGAGGAGTACTCGGCCTACGGCGGCTACTCCTACGACTCCGCCTGGGCGGTCATCGAGGCTGTGAAGAAGGTCGTCGACGACAACGGCGGCAAGCTGCCCTCCGACGCCCGCGCCAAGGTCACCGAGGCCGTGCAGAACGTCTCCTTCGACGGTGTGACCGGCAAGGTCTCCTTCGACGAGTTCGGCGACGCGACCAACAAGCAGCTCACGGTGTACGCCGTGAAGAACGGTGCCTGGGCGCCCGTCAAGTCCGGTACCTTCACCGGCTGATCCACCGCCCGCACCACTCCATGAGCCGCGCGGGGCGCTGTTCCACTGGCGCCCCGCGCGGACTCGCATCCGGCCTACATCCGTCACACTTTCCGAACGTCTCGGAGGACATGCGGTGAACGAACTGCCGCAGCAGCTGGTCAACGGCCTGCTACTGGGATCCATGTACGGGCTGGTCGCCATCGGCTACACGATGGTCTATGGCATTGTCCAGCTCATCAACTTCGCCCACGGCGAGATATTCATGACGGGAGCGTTCGGCGCTCTCACCGTTTGGCTCTGGCTTCCCGGCGGCACCACCATGTGGATCGCGCTGCCCCTGATGATCGTCGGCGCCGTCGTCGTCTCGGTCGCCATCGCCGTCGGGGCGGAACGGTTCGCCTACCGGCCCCTGCGCACCGCGCCCCGCCTCGCGCCGCTCATCACGGCCATCGGTCTCTCGCTCGCGCTCCAGCAGGCGGTGTGGGCCTGGTACCCGGAGGCCAAGTCCGCGCGCACCTTCCCGCAGATCTCCGGCGGCCCCTTCGAGATCGGCAGTGTCACCATCCAGACCGGCGACATCTTCCTGGTCGCCGCCGCCCCGATCAGCATGGCGATCCTCGCCTACTTCGTGATGAAGACCCGGACCGGACGCGGTATGCAGGCCACCGCCCAGGACCCGGACACCGCCAAGCTGATGGGCGTCAACACCGACCGCATCATCGTGATCGCGTTCGCCCTCGGCGCCGCGTTCGCCGCCGTCGGAGCCGTCGCCTACGGCCTGAAGTACGGCGAGATCAACTTCCGCATGGGCTTCATCCTCGGCCTGAAGGCGTTCACCGCGGCCGTCCTCGGCGGCATCGGCAACATCTACGGCGCCATGATCGGCGGCGTGGTCCTCGGTGTGGCCGAGACCCTCGCCACCGCCTACATCGCCGACATCCCGGGCATGGACAAGTTCGGCAGCCAGACCTGGGCCGACGTCTGGGCCTTCGTACTCCTCATCCTCGTACTGCTGTTCAGGCCGCAGGGCCTGCTCGGCGAGCGCGTCGCGGACAGGGCGTGACTTCGATGACCACACAGACCACCGCACCCGAGACCCCCAGCGCCCCCGCCGCCAAAGCCCCGGCCGGCCTGCTGCCCCTGCCCGAGAAGGCCGCCCGCGGCCTCGCCCTCGGCGGCAGCGCGCTGACCGTCCTCTCCACCTTCCTCGCCTGGACGTGGACCGCCGACTTCCCCGGTGACCTCACCGTCTACGGCTACCCGGGCGGACTCCAGGTCCTCGTCCTCATCGGCGCCCTGCTCGCCACCCTCCTCGCCGTCGCCTCCTACGGCGTGCGCGGCCTCGGCCGGCTGGTGCCCGCCGGCCCCGACGCGGCCCTGCGGTTCGCCACCCTGGCCGCCTTCGCCACCACCTGGTACACGGTCCTGTCGATCAGCAGCGAACTCGGCGGGCTCGTCAACCTGGAGCCCGGCGGCATCCTGGCCGCCGTGGCCAGCCTCGCCGCCTTCGCCGGCGCGCTCGCCCTGCCGTTCCAGCGGCCCGAGCCCGACCCGATCGACCCGGACGACACGGGCTGGGAGAAGACCAAGCACAGCCTCGGGCACACGTGGCAGACGACCAAGGCCGTGTTCGCCGGCGGGGCCCCGCGTCCCGTGGGCAAGCTGCCGTCGTACGCCGAGATCCTCATCATCGTCGCGGTCCTCGCGCTCGGCCTGACCGTCTTCACCTACGGCATCGGCACCGAGTACGACGAGCTGTTCATCGGCTTCCTGATCACCGCCGGCTTCGCGTTCGCCGCCCTCAACAAGGCGGGACTGATCGCGCAGGCCTCGCAGATCACCGCCCGGCACCAGAACATCACCGTCTGCGGCGCCTTCGTCGCGGCGGCGCTGTTCCCCTTCACCCAGACCGACGACCAGTACGCGACCCTCGGCGTCTACATCCTGATCTTCGCCACCGTCGCCCTCGGCCTGAACATCGTCGTCGGCCTCGCCGGCCTGCTCGACCTCGGCTACGTCGCCTTCCTCGGCGTCGGCGCCTACGCGGCGGCCCTGGTCTCCGGCTCCCCCAGCTCCCCCTTCGACGTGCACTTCCCGTTCTGGGCCGCCGTCCTGGTCGGCGCCGCCGCCTCGCTGGTCTTCGGCGTCCTCATCGGCGCCCCGACCCTGCGGCTGCGCGGCGACTACCTGGCCATCGTCACCCTCGGCTTCGGTGAGATCTTCCGGATCACGGCCAACAACCTGGACGGCACCTCAGGACCGGACATCACCAACGGCTCCAACGGCATCTCCTCGATCCCGAACATCAACGTCCTCGGCTTCGACTTCGGCAACCAGCACGACGTCGGCGGCTTCACCATCGGACGGTTCGCGAACTACTTCTTCCTGATGCTGATCATCACCGCGGTCGTGGTGCTGGTCTTCCGCCGCAGCGGCAACTCCCGCATCGGCCGCGCCTGGGTCGCCATCCGCGAGGACGAGACCGCCGCGCTCGCCATGGGCATCAACGGCTTCCGGGTCAAGCTCATCGCCTTCGCCGTCGGCGCCTCGCTGGCCGGTCTCGCCGGCACCGTCCAGGCCCACGTCACCTACACCGTGACGCCCGAGCAGTACCTGTTCGCCGGCGCCATCCCGCCGAACTCGGCCTTCCTGCTGGCCGCGGTCGTCCTCGGCGGCATGGGCACCATCAGCGGCCCGCTGATCGGCGCGGCCCTGCTCTTCCTGATCCCGAACAAGCTCCAGTTCCTGGGCAACTACCAGCTCTTCGCCTTCGGAGTCGCGCTCATCCTGCTGATGCGGTTCCGCCCCGAGGGCCTCATCCCCAACCGGCGCCGCCAGCTGGAGTTCCACGAGGACGCGGAAGCGCCCACCTCCCTGACGAAGGCGGGGGCCTGACCACCATGACCACCGACACCACCACCCAGGGCGGCGCGGCCGTGGCGCCGGCGCCCGGCGAGACCGTCCTCGACGCCCGCGGCGTGACCATGCGCTTCGGCGGCCTGACCGCCGTACGCGACGTCGACCTCACCGTCAACGCCGGCGAGATCGTCGGACTCATCGGCCCCAACGGCGCCGGCAAGACGACCTTCTTCAACTGCCTGACCGGCCTCTACGTCCCCACCGAGGGCGAGGTCCGCTACAAGGGCGCCGTCCTGCCGCCCAAGTCCTTCAAGGTCACCGCGGCCGGCATCGCCCGCACCTTCCAGAACATCCGGCTGTTCGCCAACATGACCGTCCTGGAGAACGTCCTGGTCGGCCGGCACACCCGCACCAAGGAGGGCTTCTGGTCCGCCGTCCTGCGCGGCCCCGGCTTCCACCGGGCCGAGAAGGCCTCCCGGGACCGGGCCATGGAACTGCTGGCGTTCGTCGGCCTCGACCACAAGGCCGAACACCTCGCCCGCAACCTCCCCTACGGCGAGCAGCGCAAGCTGGAGATCGCCCGCGCCCTGGCCAGCGAGCCCGGACTGCTGCTGCTGGACGAGCCGACCGCCGGCATGAACCCGCAGGAGACCCGGACCACCGAGGAACTCGTCTTCGCCATCCGGGACATGGGCATCGCCGTCCTCGTCATCGAGCACGACATGCGCTTCATCTTCAACCTGTGCGACCGGGTCGCCGTCCTCGTGCAGGGCGAGAAGCTGGTCGAGGGCGACAGCGCCACCGTCCAGGGCGACGAGCGGGTGGTCGCCGCCTACCTGGGCGAGCCCTACGAGGACGCGCCCGGCGCCGAGGAGGTGGCCGAGGTGGAGGCCGCCGAGGCAGGGGCCGAGACCACCGCGCACGCCGCGCCCGGCAAGGAGAACGACTGATGACCGCACTGCTGGAAGTGGAGGACCTGCGGGTCGCCTACGGCAAGATCGAGGCCGTCAAGGGCATCTCGTTCAAGGTCGACGCCGGTCAGGTGGTCACCCTCATCGGCACCAACGGCGCCGGCAAGACCACCACCCTGCGCACGCTGTCCGGGCTGCTGAAGCCGGTCGGCGGACAGATCCGGTTCAACGGCAAGTCGCTGAAGAAGGTGCCGGCGCACCAGATCGTGTCGCTGGGGCTCGCCCACTCCCCCGAGGGGCGGCACATCTTCCCGCGCATGACCATCGAGGACAACCTGCGACTCGGCGCGTTCCTGCGCACCGACAAGCCGGGCATCGAGAAGGACATCCAGCGCGCCTACGACCTCTTCCCGATCCTCGGGGAGCGGCGCAAGCAGGCCGCGGGCACCCTCTCGGGCGGTGAGCAGCAGATGCTGGCGATGGGCCGGGCGCTGATGTCCCAGCCGAAGCTGCTGATGCTGGACGAGCCGTCGATGGGGCTGTCGCCGATCATGATGCAGAAGATCATGGCGACGATCGCCGAGCTGAAGTCCCAGGGCACCACGATCCTGCTGGTCGAGCAGAACGCGCAGGCCGCGCTCTCGCTGGCCGACCAGGGTCATGTCATGGAGATCGGCAACATCGTCCTGTCGGGCAGCGGGCAGAACCTGCTGCACGACGAGTCGGTGCGGAAGGCGTACCTCGGCGAGGACTGATCGCCTGGCCACGGCGGTGAGGCCCGCGTCCCCTTCCGGGGCGCGGGCCTCAGCCGTACGCGGGGACGCTCAGCCCTTCTTCGCGGATTTCTTCTCGTCGCTGTCCGTGATGACCGCCTCCGCGACCTGCTGCATCGACATGCGGCGGTCCATGGAGGTCTTCTGGATCCAGCGGAAGGCGGCCGGCTCGCTCAGGCCGTACTCGGTCTGGAGGATCGACTTGGCGCGGTCGACCAGCTTGCGGGTCTCCAGGCGCTGGGTGAGGTCGGCGACCTCCTGCTCCAGCTGCTTCAGCTCGGTGAAGCGGGAGACGGCCATCTCGATGGCGGGCACCACGTCGCTCTTGCTGAACGGCTTGACCAGGTACGCCATGGCACCGGCGTCCCGGGCGCGCTCGACCAGGTCGCGCTGCGAGAAGGCGGTGAGCATGAGGACCGGCGCGATGGACTCCTCGGCGATCTTCTCGGCCGCGGAGATGCCGTCCAGCTTGGGCATCTTCACGTCCAGGATGACCAGGTCCGGCTTGTGCTCACGGGCCAGCTCCACGGCCTGCTCGCCGTCCCCCGCCTCACCGACGACGGTGTACCCCTCCTCCTCCAGCATCTCTTTCAGGTCCAGCCGGATCAGGGCCTCGTCCTCGGCGATGACGACACGGGTCGTCAGCGGAGGCACGTGCGACTTGTCGTCGTCGGGCACGTCTACGGGCTGGGGCGACTCGGCGGTCACGGGTGGCTCCTCGTTCAGGGCAGGGGCACTGCTGACAAGAGCCTACCTAGCTACGGTATGGTGGACGCGCGGAGGGTCGGGGGAAGCCTTGGATTCTGCGAGCCCCGGTAGCCCAATTGGCAGCAGGCAACGGATTCAAAACCCGTACAGTGTCGGTTCGAGTCCGACTCGGGGCACTTTTCCTGGGATCCGAAGGTCAGGACTTTGCAGGGCCCCTCGGGTAGGGGCCCTTTCTCGTACCCCGGTGTCACGCCCCCGAGGTGTCGTCCTCGCCGATGTGGTGGACGCGGACCAGGTTGGTGGAGCCGGAGATTCCGGGTGGGGAGCCGGCGGTGATCACCACGGTGTCGCCCTTGGCGCAGCGGCCGTAGCGCAGGAGGAGTTCGTCGACCTGGTCGACCATGGCGTCCGTGGAGTCGACGTGCGGGCCGAGGAAGGTCTCGGCGCCCCAGGTGAGGCTGAGCTGGGAGCGGGTGGCGGGCTCGGGGGTGAAGGCGAGCAGCGGGATCGGCGAGCGGTAGCGGGACAGCCGGCGGGCGGTGTCCCCGGACTGGGTGAACGCGACCAGGAACTTCGCGCCGAGGAAGTCGCCCATCTCGGCCGCGGCCCGCGCGACCGCGCCGGCCTGGGTGCGCGGTTTGTTCCGCTCGGTCAGCGGCGGCAGCCCCTGCGCCAGCATGTCCTCCTCGGCCGCGGCGACGATCTTCGCCATGGTGCGCACGGTCTCGATGGCGTACCTGCCGACGCTGGTCTCGCCGGAGAGCATCACCGCGTCCGTGCCGTCCAGGACCGCGTTGGCGACGTCGGAGGCCTCGGCGCGGGTGGGCCGGGAGTTGTCGACCATGGAGTCGAGCATCTGGGTGGCGACGATGACCGGCTTGGCGTTGCGCCGGGCGAGCTTGACGGCGCGCTTCTGGACGATCGGCACCTGCTCCAGCGGCATCTCCACGCCGAGGTCGCCGCGGGCCACCATGATGCCGTCGAAGGCGGCCACGATGTCGTCGATGTTCTGCACGGCCTGCGGCTTCTCGATCTTCGCGATCACCGGGAGCCGCCGGCCCTCCTCGGCCATGATGCGGTGCACGCCCCGGATGTCGTCGCCGCTGCGGACGAAGGAGAGGGCGATGACGTCGAACCCGGTGCGCAGCGCCCAGCGCAGGTCCTCCTCGTCCTTCGGGGAGAGGGCGGGGACGGAGACGGCGACGCCGGGGAGGTTGAGGCCCTTGTGGTCGGAGACCAGACCGCCCTCGACCACCCGGGTGCGGACGCGGGGGCCGTCGACGGCGGTGACCTCCAGGCAGACCTTGCCGTCGTCGACGAGGACGCGTTCGCCGGGTGCGACGTCGGCGGCGAGTCCGCCGTAGGTCGTCCCGCACCGGTGGCGGTCGCCCGCGACGCCCTCCTCGACGGTGATGGTGAAGCTGTCGCCGCGTTCAAGGAGTACCGGGCCCTCGGCGAACCGGCCGAGCCGGATCTTCGGGCCTTGAAGGTCGGCGAGCAGTCCGACGCTGCGGCCGGTCTCGTCGGCGGCCTTGCGCACCCGCTGGTAGCGCTCCTCGTGCTCGGCGTGGGTGCCGTGGCTGAGGTTGAACCGGGCCACGTCCATTCCGGCCTCGACCAGTGCCTTGATCTGGTCGTACGAGTCGGTGGCGGGCCCCAGAGTACAGACGATCTTTGCTCGGCGCATGGTTCGAGCCTAGGCCTTACCCGTCGGTAGAGAATCCGGGCGGCATGACGACTCAACAACCTTTGCGTGAAGCGTTATTGACAAGTGTTGAAGTGTGCGACCACTCGCTCCGATGAGCGAATTCCCGGTCCGGGAACCCTGGCGTTCAGGGTCATGTTCAGGTCAGAATCTACGCGCGTCGTCACCGCGCGCCGCCACCCCGAACCCCGCCCCGAACCCCCGAGGAGAGCCCGAGATGCCGTTGAACCGCCGGAAGTTCCTGAAGAAGTCCGCCGTCACCGGAGCGGGAGTGGCGGTCGCCGGCGCGGCGGCGGCCCCAACGGCCGAGGCGGCCGAGCGGCACGAGCGCCCGGGACACCACGTGAAGCGGCACTCGCTGACCGTCATGGGCACGACCGACCTGCACGGCCACGTCTTCAACTGGGACTACTTCAAGGACGCCGAGTACACCGACCCGGCCGGCAACGCCACCGGCCTCGCCCGCATCTCCACCCTGGTGAACCAGGTGCGCGCCGAGAAGGGCCGCCGCAACACCCTGCTGCTGGACGCCGGCGACACCATCCAGGGCACCCCGCTGACCTACTACTACGCCAAGGTCGACCCGATCACCGCCAAGGGCGGCCCGGTGCACCCGATGGCGCAGGCGATGAACGCGATCGGCTACGACGCGGCGGCCCTCGGCAACCACGAGTTCAACTACGGCATCGAGACCCTGCGCACGTTCGAGGACCAGCTCGACTTCCCGCTGCTCGGCGCCAACGCGGTCGACGCCAAGACGCTGCGGCCGGCGTTCCCGCCGTACTTCGTCAAGACCTTCCACGTGCCCGGCGCGCGGCCGGTCAAGGTCGGGGTCCTCGGGCTCACCAACCCGGGCATCGCCATCTGGGACAAGGCCTACGTCCAGGGCAAGCTGAAGTTCGAGGGGCTTGAGGAGCAGGCCGCGAAGTGGGTGCCGAGGCTGCGGGCGCTCGGCGCCGACGTGGTCGTGGTCTCCGCGCACTCGGGCACGTCCGGCACCTCCTCGTACGGCGACCAGGTGCCGTACGTGGAGAACGCGGCGGCCAACGTGGCGCGGCAGGTGCCCGGTATCGACGCGATCCTGGTCGGCCACGCGCACGTGGAGATCCCGGAGCTGAAGGTCGTCAACGAGAAGACCGGGAAGACGGTCGTGCTGTCGGAGCCGCTGTGCTACGCCGAGCGGCTGACCCTGTTCGACATCGAGCTGGTGTACAAGCGGGGCCGCTGGGAGGTGGAGTCGGTCTCCGCCTCGCTGCGCAACTCCAACTCCGTCGCCGACGACCCGAAGATCACCCGGCTGTTGAAGGACGAGCACGCCAAGGTGGTGGCGTACGTCAACCAGGTGGTGGGCCGGGCGACCGAGACGCTGACCACGGTCGAGGCGCGGTACAAGGACGCCCCGATCATCGACCTGATCACCAAGGTGCAGGAGGACGTGGTCAAGGCCGCGCTGGCGGGCACCGAGTACGCCTCGCTGCCGGTGCTCGCGCAGGCCTCGCCGTTCTCCCGGACCTCGCAGATCCCGGCCGGCGACGTGACGATCCGGGACCTGTCGAGCCTGTACGTGTACGACAACACGCTGGTCGCCAAGCTGATGACGGGCGCCCAGGTGCGGGCCTACCTGGAGTACTCGGCGGGGTACTTCACGCAGACGGCGGCCGGCGCACCCGTCGACGTGGACAAGCTGACCAACGCCGGGGACCGCCCGGACTACAACTACGACTACGTCTCCGGTCTGTCGTACGACATCGACATCGCCCAGCCGGCCGGTTCGCGGATCAGGAACCTGACCCGCGGCGGTGCCCCGCTGGACGACGCGGCGCAGTTCGTGTTCGCCGTGAACAACTACCGGGCCAACGGCGGCGGCGCCTTCCCGGGTGTCGCCACGGCGAAGGAGCTGTGGTCGGAGTCGACGGAGATCCGCACCCGGATCGCCGAGTGGGTCACCGCCAAGGGCGTGCTGGACCCGAAGGACTTCGCCTCGGTGGACTGGAAGCTGACGCGGGACGGCACCCCCGTGTTCTGAGCCGCCGCCCCGCTCGTCACCGTTCGTCGACGAGCGGGGTCAGCCGTTTCTCCTGCCGGGATCCCGGCACCCGGGCCTCTTCCAGACCGAAGCTGGTGAAGGCGGTGCGGGTCGGCAGCGGGTAGGGGTCCTTGCCGGTCAGGGAGTTGAGGATGGTGGCGCTGCGCCAGGCGGCGAGGCCCAGGTCCGGGGCGCCGACGCCGTGGGTGTGCAGCTCGGCGTTCTGCACGTACACCGAGCCGGTGACGGAGGGGTCGAGGACCAGCCGGAAGTCCTCGTCGATGCGCGGGCGTTCGCTGCTGTCGCGGCGCAGATAGGGGTCGAGGCCGGCGAGCAGGCGGCCGAGGGGGCGCTCGCGGTAGCCGGTGGCGAGGACGACCGCGTCAGTGCTGAGCCGGGAGCGGCTGCCCTGCTGGAGGTGCTCCAGATGCAGCTCGATCTTGCTGGTGGCGATCCGGCCGGCGGTGCGGACCCGGACGCCGGGGGTGAGGACGGCGTCGGGCCAGCCGCCGTTCAGGGTGCGCCGATACAGCTCGTCGTGGATGGCGGCGAGGGTGCCGGCGTCGATGCCCTTGTGCAGCTGCCACTGGGCGGCGACGAGGCGGTCGCGGACCGGTTCGGCGAGGGCGTGGAAGTAGCGGGTGTAGTCGGGGGTGAAGTGCTCCAGGCCGAGTTTGGAGTACTCCATCGGCGCGAACGCCTCGGTGCGGCCGATCCAGTGCAGCTTCTCCTGGCCGTCGGGGCGGTGCCGGAGCAGGTCGAGGAAGATCTCGGCGCCCGACTGCCCCGAGCCGACGACGGTGACGTGTCCGGCGGCGAGGACGGTGGCGCGGTGGGCGAGGTAGTCGGCGGCGTGCACGACCGGGACGCCGGGCGCGTCCACGAGGGGCCGCAGCGGGTCGGGCACGTGGGGGGCGGTGCCGACGCCGAGGACGATGTTGCGGGTGTAGGTGCGGCCGAGGGCCTCGGCCTCGCCGGCGGGGTCGAGCTGGGTGTGGTCGACCTCGAAGACGTCCCGCTCGGGGTTCCAGCGGACGGCGTCGACCTGGTGGCGGAAGCGCAGCCCGGGGAGGTTCTCGGTGACCCAGCGGCAGTAGGCGTCGTACTCGGCGCGCTGGATGTGGAAGCGCTCGGCGAAGTAGAAGGGGAAGATCCGCTGGCGGGTCCTGAGGTAGTTCAGGAAGCTCCAGGGGCTGGTGGGATCGGCGAGGGTCACCAGGTCGGCGAGGAACGGGACCTGGATGGTGGCGCCCTCGATGAGCAGGCCGGGGTGCCAGTCGAAGCCGGGGCGCTGCTCGTAGAAGACCGCGTCGAGTTCGGCGAGCGGGTGGGCGAGCGCGGCCAGGGAGAGGTTGCAGGGGCCGATGCCGATGCCGACGAGGTCGCGGGGGGAGGCGGGCTCGGCGGGTGGGGGGATGGTCATCCGGTGGTCGTTCCTTCTACGAGTTTCAGCAGCTGGGCCAGGTCGTCGGGCCCGGTGCGGGGGTTGAGGAGGGTGGCCTTGAGCCAGAGCCGGCCGTCGAGCCGGGCGCGGCCCAGGACGGCCCGGCCCTCGTGCAGCAGGGTCCGGCGGACGGCGGCCACCTCGGCGTCGGTGGCGTCGGTGGGCCGGAACAGGACGGTGCTGATGGCGGGGCGGTCGTACAGCTCGAAGCCGGGGTGCGCGGCGATCAGGGCGGCGAACTCGCGGGCGCGGGCGCAGACCTGGTCGACCAGGGCGCCGAGTCCGGTGCGGCCGAGGGTCTTGAGGGTGACGGCGATCTTGAGGATGTCGGGGCGGCGGGTGGTGCGCAGGGAGCGGCCGAGCAGGTCGGGGAGGCCGGCCTCGGTGTCGTCGTCGGCGTTCAGGTAGTCGGCGCTCTGGTGGAGCGCGGCGGGTTCGCCGGGGTCGGCGAGGGCGAGGAGGCCGGCGGCGACCGGCTGCCAGCCGAGCTTGTGCAGGTCGAGGGTGACGGTGTCGGCGGCTTCGAGGCCGGCGAGCTGGTCGCGGTGGCGGTCGCTGAACAGCAGCCCACCGCCGTACGCCGCGTCGATGTGCAGACGGGTGCGGTGGGCGGCGCACAGGGCGGCGATCTCGGGCAGCGGGTCGATCAGGCCGGCGTCGGTGGTGCCGGCGGTGGCGGCGACCAGCAGGGGTCCGGACAGGGTGGTGAGGGCCTGGTCGAGGGCGGCCGGGTCGAGGGTGCCGCTCGGTGCCGGGACGACGACCGGTTCGGGCAGGCCGAGCAGCCAGGCGGCGCGGGGCAGGGAGTGGTGGGCGTTGGCGCCGCAGACCAGGCGGACACCGGCGCCGTGCGTCTCGCGGGCGAGCAGCAGGGCGAGTTGGTTGGACTCGGTGCCGCCGGTGGTGACGAGGGCGTCGGCGAGTCCGGCGGCGCGGGCGAGGGTGCGGGTGACCCGGGCTTCCAGGGCGGCGGCGGCCGGGGCCTGGTCCCAGGAGTCCAGGGACGGGTTGAGGGCGCTGACGGCGAGGTCGGCGGCGGTGGCCACGGCGAGCGGCGGGCAGTGCAGATGGGCCGCGCACAGCGGGTCGGCGGGGTCGGCGGCGCCCGCGGCGAGGGCGTGCACGAGGATCCGCAGGGCGTCGGGGTCGCCGGTGGCCGGCAGGATGTCGCCGGTGGCGAGGGCGAGGCGCGCGGCGACCTCCTCCGGGCCGCCGGCGGGCAGCGGGCCGCGGCGGGCCCGGGTGCCGGCCGCGAGCGCGTCGAGGACGGTGTCGAGCAACGGCCGCAGGGCGGCGGGGCCTTCGGGCCCTGAGGCGAGGGGCGGCGGCGTGCTCATGGGGTTCCTCCGCGGCGTGCCGACGTTTCTGTCCGGGGCTTCCAGCTTGTACGGGAAGCGGGCCGCGTGTCCCGGAAGGCCGGGAAGGAGTACCCGAAAGTGGGTACTGCCGTGCGAGGAAAACATGTCGGGTGCGGGGCCGTGCGCGCTAACCTCGCTCGAATGGCTGACGCGTGGAGGATCGACGTGCCCGGGGAGCGGGTGCTCGTACGCGACCTCGCCCCGGGCGACGAGGAAGCGCTGCTGACCCTGTTCGAGGAGTGCGAGGACTGGTTCGTGGCGGCGACGGGGCTGCCCTCGGGCCCCGGTGACGTGCAGAGCCTGTGCTACGCGCTGCCGGAGGGCGCGGATGCCGGAGACAAGGTGCTGCTGGTGCTGGAGCGGGACGGGGTGGTGGCCGGCGTGGTGGACGCCGTGCGGGACCACCCGGAGCCGGGGGCCGTGGCGGTGGGCGTGTTCCTGCTCGCGCCCTGGGCCCGCGGACGGGGTCTCGGCCGCGCCCTGGCCGCCTCGCTGCTCTCCCGCGTGCCGGACACCACCCTCGTGACGGCCACGGTCCCGCCCGGCTGGCCCCCCGGCGAACACTTCCTGCGCGCCCTGGGCTTCACCCTGGACTCCGACGTCCCGACCGCCTCCGCGGCCGACCGCCGACCGGGCCCGCGGGAGGGCGGGGTACGGCGGGCGGTGCTGCGGAGGCCCGGAGGGTAGGCAACCCTCCCCGGAACCGGCGGAGTTACTCGCCGTCCCCCCGTACCCGCAACGCCCGTGACAGGTCGTCGAGGCGGTCGGCGAGGGTGCGGTGGAGGGCCGGGGTGAGGTCGGTGTCGTGGAGGCAGGCCTCGCCGAGGCGGAGGTTCTCCGGGTCGACGGCGTGGGCCGGGAAGGCCCAGCGGCCGGCGGCGACGGCGATGGCGGGGCCGCGCCGGGCGGCGACGGCGACGGCGTCCTCGTAGAAGCGCGGCACGTACTCCCGTACCAGCTCGGCCTGTTCGGGCTGCCAGAAGCCCTGGGCGGTGGCCGTGAAGAGGTAGTTGGACAGGTCGTCGCCGGTGAACATGGCGTCCCAGGCGGTGCGCTTGGCGTCCGCGTCGGGCAGGGCGGCCCGGCAGCGGGCGGCGCCCTCCTGGCCCGCGGCGCTCGGGTCGCGCTCCAGCTCGGCGGCGATCGCGGCCGCGTCGGTGGCGCCGAGCACGGCGAGCCGGCCCAGGATGCGCCAGCGCAACTCGGGGTCGAGTTCCGGCCCGCCGGGGACGGTGCCGTCGGCGAGCCAGGCGGCGATGGTGTCCGGGTGGGCGGCCACCGCGATCAGGTGCCGTACGGCGATCAGGCGCAGGCCGGGGTGGTCGCCGTCCTCGGTGCGGCGCAGCAGGTCGCGGCAGAGGGAGGTGAGCGTGGCCAACGCGGCCGGGCGCTCCCCGGCCGGCAGGTACTGGTCGGCGATCTGCCCGGAGGCGAAGGCGAGGACGCCTTGGACGACGGCGAGGTCGCTCTCGCGCGGGAGGTGGGCGCGGGCCGTCTCCAGGTAGGCGTCGGGCGGGAGTTCGCCGTCGCGTACGGCGTCCCGCAGGGCGTTCCAGACGATCGCGCGGGTGAGCGGGTCGGGCAGGCCGGAGAGGCCGGTGCGCAGCGCCTCGAAGGACTCGGGGTCGAAGCGGACCTTGGCGTAGGTGAGGTCGCCGTCGTTGAGCAGGAGCAGCGCGGGGCGCTTGCCGAGGGGGTGCGGGGCGGCTCCCGGGACGTCCAGGTCGACGCGTTCGCGCAGCACCAGGCCGCCCTCGTCGGCGAGGTCGTGGTCGTACAGGCCGGCGGTGAGGCGGTGCGGGCGGCTGCCCGCGCGGTCGACGGTGAGCGCGCGGGTGCCGGCGTCGGCGGCGATCACGGGGGTGAGGGTGTCGACGCCGGTGGTGCGCAGCCAGGCGTCGGCCCAGGCGGGCACGTCGCGGTCGGTGGCCGAGGCGAGGGAGTCGATGAAGTCGGCCAGGGTGGCGTTGCCGAACTTGTGGCGCTGGAAGTGGGTGTTGATGCCGGCGAGGAAGTCCTTCTCGCCGAGCCAGGCGGCGAGCTGGCGCAGCGCGGAGGCGCCCTTGGCGTAGGAGATGCCGTCGAAGTTGAGCAGCGCGGAGGCGGTGTCGTCGACGTTCTCGGGGGCGACCGGGTGGGTGCTGGGGCGCTGGTCGGCGTCGTAGCCCCAGGCCTTGCGGGTGACGGCGAACTCGGTCCAGGGGCCGGTGAAGCGGGTGGCCTCGGCGGTGGTCTGGTAGCCCATGTACTCGGCGAAGGACTCGTTCAGCCAGATGTCGTCCCACCACTTGAGGGTGACGAGGTCGCCGAACCACATGTGGGCCATCTCGTGGGCGATGACCATGGCGCGGGTCTGCCGCTCGGTGTCGGTGACGGCGGAGCGGAAGACGAACTCGTCGCGGAAGGTGACCAGGCCCGGGTTCTCCATGGCGCCCGCGTTGAACTCGGGGACGAACGCCTGGTCGTAGGAGTCGAAGGGGTAGGGCTCCTCGAACTTCTCGTGGTAGCGGTCGAAGCACGCGCGCGTGATGTCGAAGATCTCGTCGGCGTCGGTGTCGAGGTGGGGCGCGAGGGAGCGGCGGCAGTGGATGCCGAAGGGCAGTCCGCGGTGCTCGGTGCGCACCGAGTGCCAGGGGCCGGCGGCGACGGCGGCGAGGTAGGTGGAGATCAGCGGGGTGGGCGCGGCCTGCCAGACGCCGTCGGGGCGCTGCTCGGTGACGCCGTTGGCGAGGACGGTCCAGCCCTGGGGCGCCCGCACGGAGATCTCGAAGACGGCCTTCAGGTCGGGCTGGTCGAAGGCGGCGAAGACCCGCTGGACGTCGTCCATGAACATCTGCGTGTAGACGTAGGTCTCGCCGTCGCTGGGGTCGGTGAAGCGGTGCATGCCCTCACCGGTGCGCGAGTAGCGCATGACCGCGTCGACCCGCAGTTCGTGCTCGCCGGCGCTGAGGCCGCGCAGCGGCAGCCGGCCCTCGGCGAGCGTCTCGGGGTCGAGGGGCCGGCCGTCGAGCGTGACGGCGCGCAGCTCGGTGGGCTTCAGCTCGACGAAGGTGTCCCCGGCCGACCGCGCGGTGAAGCGGATCGCGGTGCGGGAGCCGAAGGTCTCCTCACCGGTGGTGAGATCCAGTTCGACCGTGTAGCGGTGGACGGCGAGGAACTGTGCTCGGAGCTGCGCCTCATCGCGCGTGAGTACGGACATGCGGGCCATGCTGCCTGATCGGACCGACAGCGCACAGGGGCGGGCCGGTATACGGCCTTTGTCCGGCCGGTCAGTCGCCGTTGGTGTCCTCGGCGATGCGCTCGTGGTGCCGGATGACCTCGGCGATGATGAAGTTCAGGAACTTCTCGGCGAAGGCCGGGTCGAGCTTGGCGTTCTCGGCGAGGCGCCGCAGCCGCTCGATCTGGCGGCCCTCGCGCGCGGGGTCGGCGGGCGGCAGCTGGTGCACGGCCTTGAGCCTGCCGACCTGCTGGGTGGCCTTGAAGCGTTCGGCGAGCATGTGGACGACGGCGGCGTCGATGTTGTCGATGCTGTCGCGCAGCCGCTCCAGTTCCTGGCGGACCTCGGAGGCCATGTCACCGCTTCCGGTGTTGCTGGTGGTCATAGGGGTCAACCCTAGGGGTTCGCCGGGCGCCGGCTACCGGGTGTCCGGGGAGTGGATCATCGGCGGGTGCGCGGGGTCGGGGACGCGGTCGCTCCAGCCGCCGGGGACGGTGCGGCCCTGCTGGGCGCGGAAGCGGACCGGGGCGAGGCCGACGCGGCGGGTGAACAGGCGGGAGAAGTAGGCGGGGTCGTCGTAGCCGACGCGGCGGGCGACGGCGGCGACGGGCAGGTCGGTGCCGGCGAGCAGGTCCTTGGCGCGGCCGAGGCGGATGCCGAGCAGGTAGTCCTTGGGGCTGCACCCGGCGGCCCGGCGGACGGCGCCGCGCAGTTCGGCGGGGGTCATGCCGTGCCGGGCGGCGTGGTCGGCGACGCTCATCGGGGTGCAGGCGTCCCGGGCGAGGGCTTCGAGCACCTGGTCGCCGTCGGGGGCGAGGTCGGCGCGGGCCCGGCGCAGGGCGACGAGGAGTTCGTGCACGGCGGCGCCGGTCTCCACCTCCAGCAGGGGGTTGCCGCGACGGGCGGCGCGGGCGATGCGGGCGATCACCGCGCGCGGGGCGGCGGCGTCGGAGAGCGGGACGACGGGCCGCTCGGGTTCGATGTAGCCGAGTTCGGTGTAGGTGGCGGTGGCGGGGCCGGCGAAGTCGACGAAGCCCTCGTCCCAGCCGGTGTCCGGGTCGGGCCCGTAGTGGTGGGGCACGCCGGGGGTGAGCCAGAGCAGGGCGGGCGCCGTGACGGTCGCCCGGCGGCCGTCGGCGCCCCGGTACCAGCCGCGGCCGGCGCTGATGACGACGGCCACGTGGTGGCCGAGGGTGCGGGGGCCGACCGTGGGCAGCGCGCCGTGCTGGAGGCCGACGCCGAGACAGGCCAGGCCCAGCCGGTGGTGGGCGGGGCCGGGGCTGAGGAACCGCATCCAGGTCTGGTACACCGGTGCTCCTCCCGGGGCCGTTGCTGAATCCAAGGGGTGGGCGCGGGCGCCGGTGGGGGGCCGGTGCGCGCGGGTGCGTTTGTCCAAGCGGTGCCGATCTTCGTCCATGGCGCCGGGCCACCGCCAGGGGTGAGGCTGGGCGCATGAGCGAGTTCACGGTGGGGGAATCGGAGTTCCGGCTGGACGGGCGGCCGGTGCGGCTGCTGTCCGGCGCGTTGCACTACTTCCGGGTGCACGAGGACCAGTGGGGACACCGGCTGGCGACGCTGCGGGCGATGGGCCTGAACTGCGTGGAGACGTACGTCCCGTGGAACCTGCACGAGCCGGTCCGGGGGCGGCACCGGGACGTCGGGGCGGTGGGCCGGTTCCTGGACGCGGTGCGGGCGGCGGGCCTGTGGGCGATCGTGCGGCCGGGGCCGTACATCTGCGCCGAGTGGGAGAACGGCGGGGTGCCGGCCTGGCTGACGGGCGAGGCGGGCCCCCGCGCGCGTACCCGGGACGCCCGCTGGATGTCCCCGGTGCGGGACTGGTTCGGCCGGCTGCTGCCCGAGATCGTCCCCCGGCAGGCCGACCGGGGCGGGCCGGTGCTGATGGTGCAGGTGGAGAACGAGTACGGCAGCTACGGCAGCGACACCGGCTATCTGGCGGAGCTGGCCGCGCTGCTGCGCGCGGAGGGGGTGACGGTGCCGCTGTTCACCTCGGACGGCCCCGAGGACCACATGCTGACCGGCGGCTCGCTGCCCGGGGTGCTCGCCACGGTGAACTTCGGCTCCCACGCGCGCGCGGCGTTCGGGACGCTGCGCCGGCACCGACCCGGGGGGCCGCTGATGTGTATGGAGTTCTGGTGCGGCTGGTTCGACCACTGGGGCGGCGAGCATGTCGCGCGGGACCCGGGCGAGGCCGCCGGGGCGCTGCGGGAGATCCTGGAGTGCGGCGCGTCGGTGAACCTCTACATGGCGCACGGCGGCACCAGTTTCGGGGGCTGGGCGGGGGCCAACCGGGGCGGGGAGCTGCACGAGGGGGAGTTCCGGCCGGACGTGACGTCGTACGACTACGACGCGCCGGTGGACGAGTACGGCCGCCCGACGGAGAAGTTCCACCGCTTCCGCGAGGTGCTGGCGGACTATGCCGACGGACCGCTGCCGGACCCGCCCCCACCGCTCGCCGTCCTGGAGGCACCGGCCGAGGCTGCGCTCACCGGCTGGGCGCCCCTGGACGCCGTACTGGAGGCGCTGGGCGGCCCGGAGACCGTGACCCCGATGCCACCGGCCTTCGAGGACCTCGGGGTCACCCGGGGCCTGGTGCGGTACGCGGTGGACGTGCCCGGGCCCCGGCAGCCGTACCCGCTGAGCGTGCGCGGGCTCCGGGACCTCGCCACGGTGTACGTCGACGGCGAGCCGGCCGGGGTGCTGACCGAGGCGGAGCCGGGGCTGAAGGCGCCGGTCGCGGGCCCCGCGCGCGTGGAGCTGTGGGTCGAGTCGCTGGGGCGGGTGAACTACGGGCCGCGCGGTGGCGAGCCGAAGGGCCTGACCGGCGGCATCCTGCACGAGCGGCAGTACCTGCACCGGGTGCGCGCGCGGGGCCTGGACCTGGACGCCTTCGAGGAGGGCGTGGCGCGGGTACCCTTCCGGGATCTCCCCGAGGGGGGCGGGCCCGGCCTGTACCGGGGCACGCTGACCGTGCGCGGCGCCGGGGACGCGCGGCTGGAGCTGCCCGGCCGGACCCGGGGCTTCGCCTGGCTCAACGGCTTCAACCTGGGCCGCTACTGGTCCGCGGGGCCCCAGCGGTCCCTGTACGTGCCGGGACCGGTGCTGCGCGAGGGCGCGAACGAGCTGTGGCTCCTCGACCTGGCGGAGACCGAGGCGGACCGGCCGCCGCGACTGCTGCCGGTGTGAGCGGGTCCCGCCTACAGTGGAGGGGGTGTTCCAGCGTCTTTGGGGGTGCGGACGTGGCCGACGGCGGACCGGTCGAGCACGGCTTCCCGCACCTGGAGACGGTACGGGCCGCGATCACCGCGCTGTACCGGCGGCTGTCCTACGACACCGTCAGCACGTTCTCGGCCAGCCTGGCCCCGGCCGACGTGGCGTTCCGCGACATCGACGACCTGCACCTGGGCGCGCAGCGGGTGGCCCGGGAGGTCGTGCGGCACTTCCGGCTGCCGGACGCCCGGCTGATCGTCGGCTTCCGGGAGATGACGCACGCGGCGAACGTCGAACTGACGGCGGGCCCCGAGTACTTCGTGGAGCTGAACGACCGTTTCCGCACCCACCGCCGGGACATCGGCGCGGCCCTCGCGCACGAGGTGGCCCACGTCTACCTGCACCGCCTGGACCTCGCCTTCCCGACGACGGCGGAGAACGAGATCCTCACGGACACGGTGACGACATATCTGGGCGCGGGCTGGCTGCTGCTGGACGCGTTCCGGCAGGACGGGGTCTCCTCGCAGAAGCTCGGCTATCTCACCCCGGAGGAGTTCGGCTACGTCCTGGCCAAGCGGGCGCTGCTCTTCGGCGAGGACCCGGCGGTGTGGTTCACCAGCGCGGAGGCTTGCACCGCCTACACCAAGGGCCTGGCCCGGGCCCGCCAGGACACCCGGCAGCCACCCCTGACCGCGGCCGGCTGGGCGGCCCGGCGCCGCTACGCCCACGACCGCCGGCACTCCCCCGCCACCCAGCCGACGGCCCCCTACACCTTCTCCCCCGACCCCGACTCCGGCCACCTCCGCGTCTCCTTCCCCTGCCCCACCTGCCACCAGCGCATCAGGGTCCCGGTACGGGGCCGGGTCAGGGCACGGTGCGGGTTGTGCCGGACGGTGCTGGAGTGCGACACCTAGGGGTCACCCCGCTCTTTCCGGGTCACCGCCCACGATTCCCGCGGCCCGCGCGGCCATGAGCCAGTGCGGGAACTCCGCGACGAGCCGGTCGTACAGCGCGTCGTCGGAGACTCGGCGCGGGTCCCGGCCGGCGTGGAAGAAGCCGGCGTTGTCCACGACCCGGGTGGCGGGCACCGGCAGTTCGTCCAGACGGCGCAGGAAGTCGAACTGCGCGCCGTCCGGATCGCCGAAGCCGACGAACTGCCAGAACAGCGGCAGCCTGGCCGCCTTGCACAGATAGCGTTCGGCGGCGGCCCGGCTGGTGGGGCCGCCGTCGGTCTGGAAGACCACGAAGGCGGGGTCGGTGGCGCCGCTGTCGAGGTAGTGGTCGATGACGGCGTCCATCGCCAGGTGGTAGTTGGTGCGTCCCATGTGCCCGAGCCCGGCGGCGATCCGCTCCATGCGGCCCTCGTGAGCGCCCAGCTCGATGTCGGCGACCGCGTCGACGTCGGTGGAGAAGAACACCACGGGCACCCGGCCGTCGTCGTCCAGGTGCGCCGACAGCCCGAGCACCCGCTCGGCGAGTGCCTGCACGGTGCCGTCCCGGTAGTACGGCCGCATCGAGCCGGAGTGGTCGACGACCAGGTAGACGGCGGCGCGCAGTCCGTCCAGGCCGTGCTTGCGCAGCGACACCCCGGCGGATCGGTAGGCGCCCACGAGGGCGGGCGCGGCCTCCAGCACCTTGTCCAGACTGATCGCGGCCATGGTGTCCCCCCTACGGCTGTCCAGGGGGCGAGCCTACGCCGTGGTCCTCGAACCCGGACATGCGGCGGCGCCCGCCCTGGTGTCCGGTCGGGGACGAGTGGGCAGGCGCCGTCGGCGGGGGTCCGGGGGTGTCCCCTGGAGGACCCGCCCGTACGCCTTTGTACGGGACGTTCTGGGGGCCGTCAGACCGCGAGGGCGCGGTCTGTCGGGCGGATCGGGGCCGGCAGGTCGCTGGCTCCGGTCAGGTGGCGGTCGACTCCGCGGGCGGCCGAGCGGCCCTCCGCGATCGCCCAGACGATGAGGGACTGGCCGCGGCCGGCGTCACCGGCGACGAACACACCCGGGACGTTGGTCTGGAAGTCGGCGTCGCGGGCGATGTTACCGCGTTCGTCCAGGTCGAGGCCGAACTGGTCCACCAGGCCGTTGTCCCGGTCGGTGCCGGTGAAGCCCATCGCGAGGGTGACCAGCTGGGCCGGGATCTTGCGTTCGCTGCCCGGCTTCTGGGTCAACTTGCCGTCCACGAACTCGACTTCGGCCAGGTGCAGCCACTGCACGTTGCCGTCCTCGTCGCCCTCGAAGTGGGTGGTGGAGGCGGAGTAGATCCGCTCGCCGCCCTCCTCGTGGGCCGAGGTGACCTTGTAGAGGATCGGGAAGGTCGGCCAGGGCTGGCCGATCGGGTGCCGCTCGTCGTTCGGGCGGGGCATGATCTCCAGCTGGGTGACGGAGGCCGCGCCCTGCCGGTGGGCGGTGCCCACGCAGTCCGCGCCGGTGTCACCGCCGCCGATGACGACGACGTGCTTGCCCTCGGCCGAGATCGGCGGGCTGACGAAGTCGCCCTCCTGCACCTTGTTGGACAGGGGCAGGTACTCCATCGCCTGGTAGACCCCCTTCAGCTCGCGACCGGGCACCTGCAGGTCGCGGGCGGTGGTGGCACCGGCGGCGATCACGATCGCGTCGTACCGCTTCTTCAGGTCGCGGGCGCCCAGGTCCCGGCCGATCTCGACACCCGTACGGAAGCGGGTGCCCTCCGCGCGCATCTGCTCGATACGGCGGTTGATGTGCCGCTTCTCCATCTTGAACTCGGGGATGCCGTACCGCAGCAGGCCGCCGATGCGGTCCGCGCGCTCGTAGACGGCGACCGTGTGGCCGGCCCGGGTGAGCTGCTGGGCGGCGGCGAGACCGGCCGGTCCCGAGCCGATGACCGCGACCGTCTTGCCGGACAGGCGCTCGGGGATCTGCGGGGCGACGTCCCCGGTCTCCCAGGCCTTGTCGATGATCGAGACCTCGACGTTCTTGATGGTCACCGGCTGCTGGTTGATGCCGAGCACGCACGCGGACTCGCACGGCGCCGGGCACAGCCGGCCGGTGAACTCCGGGAAATTGTTGGTCGCGTGCAGGCGCTCCTGGGCGGCGGCCCAGTCCTCGCGGTAGGCGTAGTCGTTCCACTCGGGGATGAGGTTCCCGAGCGGACAGCCGTTGTGGCAGAACGGGATGCCGCAGTCCATGCACCGGCCGGCCTGCTTGCCGATGATCGGCAGCAGGGCGCCGGGGGCGTAGACCTCGTTCCAGTCCTTGACGCGCTCACCGACGGGACGGGTCTTGGCGACCTCGCGGCCGTGGTTCAGGAAGCCCTTCGGGTCAGCCATTGATCGCCGCCTCCATCATCTTCTCGGTGATCTCGGTCTCGGAGAGACCGGCTCGCTCGGCGGCGTCCTTGGCGGCGAGCACTGCCTTGTACGTGCTGGGGATGATCTTGCTGAAGCGCTCCACGGCGTTGTCCCAGTCGGCGAGCAGCTTGCCCGCGACAGTCGAACCTGTCTCCTCGGCGTGCCGGCGCACCACGTCGTGCAGCCACTGCCGGTCCGTCGCGTCCAGCGCCTCGACCGCGCCGGCGTTGCCGGCGTTGACGTTGTCGCGGTCCAGGTCGATGACGTACGCGATACCGCCCGACATGCCCGCCGCGAAGTTGCGGCCGGTCGGGCCGAGGACGACCGCGTGGCCGCCGGTCATGTACTCGCAGCCGTGGTCGCCCACGCCCTCGGAGACGACCAGCGCCCCGGAGTTGCGCACGCAGAACCGCTCTCCGGTACGGCCGCGCAGGAACAGCTCCCCGCCGGTGGCGCCGTAGCCGATGGTGTTGCCCGCGATGGTCGAGTACTCGGCGAGGTGGTCGGCCGCGCGGTCCGGGCGGACGACGATCCGGCCGCCGGAGAGGCCCTTGCCGACGTAGTCGTTGGCGTCGCCCTCCAGGCGCAGCGTGACGCCGTGCGGCAGGAACGCGCCGAAGGACTGGCCGGCGCTGCCGGTGAAGGTGATGTCGATGGTGTCCTCGGGCAGGCCCGCGCCGCCGAACCGCTTGGTCACCTCGTGGCCGAGCATGGTGCCGACCGTGCGGTTGATGTTGCGGATGGCGACCTGGGCGCGCACCGGGTGCGCCTCGGTGGCGTCGTTCACGGCGAGGGCGTCGGCGGCGAGCTTGATCAGCTCGTTGTCCAGCGCCTTCTCCAGACCGTGGTCCTGGGCGATGAGCTGGTGGCGGACGGCGCCCTCGGGCAGGTCCGGCACGTGGAACAGCGGCTCCAGGTCAAGGCCCTGCGCCTTCCAGTGGTCGACGGCGCGCTCGACGTCCAGCATCTCGGCGTGGCCGACGGCCTCCTCGATGGAGCGGAAGCCCAGCTCGGCGAGGAGTTCGCGGACCTCCTCGGCGATGAACCGGAAGAAGTTGACGACGTGCTCGGCCTGGCCGGCGAAGCGCTCGCGCAGCACCGGGTTCTGGGTGGCGATGCCGACCGGGCAGGTGTCCAGGTGGCAGACGCGCATCATGACGCAGCCGGCGACGACGAGCGGCGCGGTCGCGAAACCGAACTCCTCGGCGCCGAGCAGCGCGGCGACGACCACGTCCCGGCCGGTCTTGAGCTGGCCGTCGGTCTGCACCACGATGCGGTCGCGCAGTCCGTTGAGCAGCAGGGTCTGCTGCGTCTCGGCCAGACCCAGCTCCCAGGGACCGCCCGCGTGCTTGAGCGAGGTGAGCGGGGAGGCGCCGGTGCCGCCGTCGTGGCCGGAGATCAGGACGACGTCCGCGTGGGCCTTGGACACGCCGGCCGCGACCGTGCCGACGCCGACCTCGGAGACCAGCTTCACGTGGATGCGGGCGCCGGGGTTGGCGTTCTTCAGGTCATGGATGAGCTGCGCCAGGTCCTCGATGGAGTAGATGTCGTGGTGCGGCGGCGGGGAGATCAGGCCGACGCCCGGCGTGGAGTGCCGGGTCTTGGCGACCCAGGGGTAGACCTTGTGGCCGGGCAGCTGGCCACCCTCGCCGGGCTTGGCGCCCTGGGCCATCTTGATCTGGATGTCGTCCGCGTTGACCAGGTACTCGGAGGTGACGCCGAAGCGGCCGGAGGCGACCTGCTTGATTGCCGAGCGCCGCGCGGGGTCGTACAGGCGCTCGGGGTCCTCGCCGCCCTCGCCGGTGTTCGACTTGCCGCCGAGCTGGTTCATGGCGATGGCGAGGGTCTCGTGCGCCTCCTTGGAGATGGAGCCGTACGACATGGCGCCGGTGGAGAACCGCTTGACGATCTCCTCGACCGGCTCGACCTCGTCGACCGGGATGGCGGCGCGGTCGGACCTGAAGCCGAACAGGCCGCGCAGCGTCATCAGGCGCTCGGACTGCTCGTTCACCCGGTCGGTGTACTTCTTGAAGATGTCGAAGCGGCCGGAGCGGGTGGAGTGCTGGAGGCGGAAGACGGTCTCCGGGTCGAACAGGTGCGGTTCGCCCTCGCGGCGCCACTGGTACTCGCCGCCGATCTCCAGGGCGCGGTGCGCCGGGGCGATGCCGGAGGCCGGGTAGGCCTTGGCGTGGCGGGCGGCGACCTCCCGGGCGATGACGTCGATGCCGACGCCGCCGATCTTGGTGGCGGTGCCGTCGAAGTACTTCGCGACGAAGGCGTCGTCCAGGCCGACGGCCTCGAAGACCTGGGCGCCGCGGTAGGAGGCGACGGTGGAGATGCCCATCTTGGACATGACCTTCAGGACACCCTTGCCGAGGGCGTAGATCAGGTTCTGGATGCCCTTCTCGGGCTCGACGCCGGTGATGAAGGTGCCGGCGCGCAGCAGGTCCTCGACGGACTCCATCGCCAGGTACGGGTTGACGGCGGCGGCGCCGAAGCCGATCAGCAGGGCGACGTGGTGGACCTCGCGGACGTCGCCGGCCTCGACCAGCAGGCCCACGTGGGTGCGCTGCTTGGTGCGGATGAGGTGGTGGTGGACGGCCGCGGTGAGCAGCAGCGAGGGGATCGGCGCGTGCTCGGCGTCGGAGTGCCGGTCGGACAGGACGATCAGGCGGGCGCCGTTGTCGATGGCCGCGTCGGCCTCGGCGCAGATCTCCTCGATACGGGCGGCGAGGGAGTCGCCGCCGCCGGAGACCCGGTACAGACCGGAGAGGGTCGCGGCCTTGAAGCCGGGCATGTCGCCGTCGGCGTTGATGTGGATGAGCTTGGCCAGTTCGTCGTTGTCGATCACCGGGAAGGGCAGCACGACGGACCGGCAGGACGCGGCGCCCGGGTCGAGCAGGTTGCCCTGCGGGCCCAGCGAGGAACGCAGGGAGGTGACCAGTTCCTCGCGGATGGCGTCCAGCGGCGGGTTGGTGACCTGCGCGAACAGCTGGGTGAAGTAGTCGAAGAGCAGCCGGGGGCGCTCGGAGAGGGCGGCGATGGGCGAGTCGGTGCCCATGGAGCCGATCGGCTCGGCGCCGGTGCGGGCCATCGGGGCGAGGATGACGCGCAGCTCCTCCTCGGTGTACCCGAAGGTCTGCTGGCGGCGGGTGACCGAGGCGTGGGTGTGCACGATGTGCTCGCGCTCGGGCAGGTCGCCCAGTTCGATCTCGCCGGCCTCCAGCCATTCGGCGTACGGCTGCTCGGCGGCGAGGGACGCCTTGATCTCGTCGTCCTCGATGATGCGGTGCTCGGCGGTGTCCACCAGGAACATGCGGCCGGGCTGGAGGCGGCCCTTGCGGACCACCCGGGCCGGGTCGATGTCGAGGACGCCGACCTCGGAGCCGAGGACGACCAGGCCCTCGTCGGTCACCCAGTAGCGGCCGGGGCGCAGGCCGTTGCGGTCGAGGACGGCGCCGACCTGGGTGCCGTCGGTGAAGGTGACACAGGCGGGGCCGTCCCAGGGCTCCATCATCGTGGAGTGGAACTGGTAGAAGGCGCGCCGGTCCTCGTCCATGGCGGCGTGGTTCTCCCAGGCCTCCGGGATCATCATCAGCACGGAGTGCGGCAGCGAGCGCCCGCCCAGGTGGAGCAGCTCCAGCACCTCGTCGAAGGAGGCGGAGTCGGAGGCGTCCGGCGTACACACCGGGAAGACGCGGTCCAGGTTCTCCTGGGGGCCGAACAGGTCGGAGGCGAGCTGGGACTCGCGGGCGCGCATCCAGTTGCGGTTGCCCTTGACGGTGTTGATCTCACCGTTGTGCGCGACGAAGCGGTACGGGTGCGCGAGCGGCCACGACGGGAAGGTGTTCGTGGAGAACCGGGAGTGCACGAGCGCGATCGCGGAGGCGAAGCGGCGGTCGGACAGGTCCGGGAAGAAGGGCTCCAGCTGGCCGGTGGTCAGCATGCCCTTGTAGACGATGGTGCGGGCGGACAGCGACGGGAAGTACACGCCCGCCTCGCGCTCGGCGCGCTTGCGCAGCACGAACGCCTTGCGGTCCAGCGCGATGCCCTCGGCGGCGCCGTCCGTGACGAAGAGCTGCCGGAAGGCCGGCATGGTGGAGCGGGCGGTGGCGCCCAGCAGGCTGGGGGCGACGGGGACCTCGCGCCAGCCGAGGACGGTCAGGCCCGCCTCGCCGGCGATCGCCTCGATGGCGGCGACGGCGTCCGCGGTCCCGTCCTCGGGCAGGAAGGCGATGCCGACGGCGTAGGAGCCGGCGGCGGGCAGCTCGAATCCGGCCACCTCGCGGAAGAAGGCGTCCGGAACCTGGGACAGGATGCCCGCGCCGTCACCCGAATCGGGCTCGGAGCCGGTGGCACCGCGGTGCTCCAGGTTGCGCAGCACGGTGAGTGCCTGGTCCACCAGGGTGTGGGACGCCTCGCCGGTGAGAGTGGCGACGAAACCGACACCGCAGGCGTCGTGTTCGTCACGGGGGTCGTACATACCCTGCGCAGCAGGGCGAGCATCCATGAACGACCAGTTCTGGCCATTCGTGGTCTGCTGGGACGGCTGGCGCGGCGTACGCATCGGCTCTCCCGTCGTCGTCATGTGGCATGTGGCAGGTGCCGAGGGACGACGTTGGCCCTCTGCGGAGTGCAAAATTTCGTGCAGGTTACATGATGGGTCGGTTCTCGGGAACCGGATACTGCATTCCAACATGCGGACACCACAAGGTCGGTGACCGTGTGGCGCACGGGGCGGCGCGGGTGCCGCGCGGCGGCGGCGAAACAGGTACGGGGGCGTCGCGGACGAGATCGGTCGGATCGGTGTCCGTCGGACCCGGGGGGCGGGGAGGGCGTCGTCGGCCCCCTCCGCGGGAGGTGCTGCGAGATACGGCAGGCGTCATTGCCCGCGGTGCTTACGGCTCATGCCCGATGGGCGGGCCCTCGAAACCAGCAAGTAACAACTACTTATACAGTCCCTTGCATAAGTACCGTCTCGCTTATCCTACGGCCGTTCCGAACAGGACGCCCAGGGCGTACGTCACACCGGCCGCCGCACCGCCGAGCGCGAGCTGCCGCAGACCGCTGAACCACCAGGTGCGCGCGGTCACCCGGGCCACCACGGCACCGCAGCCGAAGAGCCCGGCGAGGGCGAGCAGCACGGCGGGCCACAGGACGGTCGCGCCGAGCAGGTACGGCAGCACGGGCAGCAGGGCGCCGAGGGCGAAGGAGCCGAAGGAGGACACGGCGGCGACCAGCGGGGAGGGCAGGTCGCCGGGGTCGATGCCCAACTCCTCGCGGGCGTGGATCTCCAGGGCCTGTTCGGGATCCTCGGACAGCTGCCGGGCGACCTGCCGGGCCAGCTCCGGCTCCACGCCCCGCGCCACGTACAGCGCGGCCAGCTCGTCCTCCTCGTCCTGGGGGTGCTTGCGCAGCTCACGGCGCTCGACGTCCAGCTCGGCCTGGACCAGCTCACGCTGGGAGGCGACGGAGGTGTACTCGCCGGCGGCCATGGAGAAGGCGCCGGCGGCGAGGCCGGCGAGCCCGGTGATGACGATCGTGTGCTGCCCGACGGAACCGCCGGCCACGCCGGTCATCAGCGCCAGGTTGGAGACGAGGCCGTCCATCGCGCCGAACACGGCCGGGCGCAGCCAGCCGCCGTTGACGTCGCGGTGGGTGTGGTTGTCGCGGTGCGCCTCGTGCAGCGCGGCCTCGGTGTCGATGATCGCCATGCGGACCCCCGGGAAGGTTAGCCGAAGCTAACTTTGGACGAGTTCTATCTTTTGACAACCCAGAATCTACGCCGATCATTCCCGCCCCGCCAGCAAGGAGAGCCTGGGCTAACCTGCGGCTTTATGGCTCATTGCTCATTTGAGCCACTATCTACTCGGATGCCGAGTGGGTGATGGACGTGCCCGGGAGGCACGCCGGAAGCCTTCCCGTGGGACACATCCGCAAAGGCGCGGAAGGAGGCCACCCATGGCAAGGATCGGGGACGCCGTCGGACTGCGGGAACGGGCGCGTGGCGCGCTGCTCGGACTCGCGGTCGGCGACGCGCTGGGGGCGCCGGCGGAGAACCTGCGGCCCTCCGAGATCCGCGCCCGCTGGGGCCGCATCACCGGTTACGTCGCCGAGCGGCCGTGCGGCACGGACGACACCGAGTACGCGATCTTCTCCGGTCTGCTGCTGGCCCGGCACGGCTCGGCCCTGACGCCGGCGCACGTGGAGGCGGCCTGGCACGAGTGGATCGCGGACCGGGCCGAGGGCCCCTTCCGGGGCGCGGGCTTCAGCGAGCGCGGCACGCTGGAGAACCTGCGCCGGGGCCTCGCCGCGCCGATCTCGGCCCAGCACCGGCACGCCTGGAGCGACGGGCTGGCGATGCGGGCGGCGCCGTTCGGGGTCTTCGCCGCCGGGCGCCCCGGCGAGGCGGCACGGCTGGTGGCGGTCGACGGCTCGGTCAGCCACGAGGGCGAGGGCATCTACGGCGGCCAGGCGGTCGCGGCGGGCGTGGCGGCGGCGATGGCGGGGGCGCCGGTCCCGGTGGTGGTGGCCGCGGCCCTCGCGGCCATCCCGGACGACTCCTGGACGGCCCGCTCGCTGCGCCGGGCGGTGACGGTGGCCCACCGGGGCGAGCGCGCGGTGCGCTCCGCGGTCGTGATCGGCGGCTACCCGTGGACCGACCTGGCCCCGGAGGCGGTGGCCCTCGCCTTCGGGGCGTACGCGGCGGCCGACGGCGACTTCCGCGAGGCGGTGCTGACGGCGGTCAACATGGGCCGCGACGCGGACACCACGGCGGCGGTGGCGGGCGCGCTGTCCGGCGCGACGCAGGGCCTCGCGGCCATCCCGCCGGCCTGGACCACCCCCATCGGCCCCGCCCGCGGCCGCTGCCTCCCCGCGATGGCCGGCCACCACATCCTGGACGTGGCCGAACTCCTGGTCCCGGAGGAGGGCGGGAAGTGGGGGGCGGGGGTGGTGCTGCCGGGGGTGGTGCCCGTGACGACGGCAGCGCTGCTACCGGACGCTGTGCCCGTGCCGGGAGCGGAGGCCGTCCCGGGGGCTGTGGCGGAGCCGTCGGGGGCGGCCGTACGGGCGGGTGGTTCGGAGGCTCTGCCTGAGTGTCCACCGGCAACGATCCCCGACGCGGTGGCTGCGGCCGGGGACGCCTTGCCGGGGGCTCGGCCCGCTGTGGAGGAGGAGTGCCTGGCCGGGGGTGTGAGGGAGGAGGAGCCGGGGGCAGCGCAGGCCTGGACGGCCGGTTCTGCCCAGGAGCCGCCTCCCACGTCCACTCTCCGGCCCACCGAGTCGGGTGGTGGGTGGGCGAAGGAGCGGGGGTCCAGGGGGCGGAGCCCCTTGGACGGGGCGGGCAGCGCCGGGTACCCCCACGGCGAAGGGCACCTGGTCGAAGCGAGCAACACCGGGCACCCCGGCAGCGAGGGTCGGCTGTGACGGGCCGCCCTGAGGAGCCGCGTCGTATCGAGGGGCTGCTGCTGGGCCTGGCCGCGGGCGACGCCGCCGGCTGGCCGGCCGCCCGGCACCGGGCCGCCCGTATGCCCGAGTGGACCCGCCGCCTCACCCGGGAACTGGACACCTTCGCGGAGCAGAACGCCACCACCACCCTCCCCGTGCCGATCGCCCTGAACCAGCCCCCCGAGCCCCTCCGGCTCGGCCCCTCCGACGACGCCGAGTGGGCGGTGTTCGCGGCCGAGGCGGTGCTGCGGGCCGGCGACGACGACGTCCTCGGCGACCTCAGCCGGGACCGCCGTATGCGCGCCGCCATCGACCTCACCTGGACCGCCGTCGCCTCCGAGGTCGCCGCCGCGGCGGACCGCGCCCCCGAGATCGAGTCGGCCGTCCTCCCCCTGCGTGCCCGTATCTCCGTCCGCGCCGGCCTCGGCAACCTCGCCGCCGGCCTGCGCCCGCCCGCCACCGGCCACGACAACCCGCACTACTTCGACGACGCCGCCTGCGTCCGCGCCTGTGTCCTCGCCACCGCCCACCCCGGCGACCCGGAACGCGCGGCCGCCCTGGCGGAGTTCGACGCCCGCTACACCCAGGACGGCGACGGCGTGCACGGCGCCCGCGCGATGGGCGCGGCCCTCTCCCTCGCCCTCATCGGCGCCGGAACCGACACCTGCGTCACCGCCGCCCTCGCCGAACTGCCCGCCGACACGGAGATCGGCCGCAACACCCGCCACGCCCTGGCCCTCGCCGAGGACACCGACTCCGCCTTCGCCCTGGTCCCGCTCCTGGAACACCAGATCGTCGACCACGTCTACAGCTACGGCATCGCCGCCGCCGAGACCGTCCCCGTCGCCCTCGCGCTGGCCACCGCCGCCCGCGGCCGCCTCGCCGAGGCCGTACCCGCCGCCGCCTGCCTGTCCCGAGTCGCCGACTCCGCCCCCGCCCTCGCGGGCGCCCTCACCGGTGCCCTCGGCGGCGGCGCGGCCGTCCCCGCCGCCTGGCGGGACGCCTGCCGTCTGCTGTCCGGCTGCGCCCTGCCCTGCCTCACCGGCACCGACCTGGTGGAACTCGCCGGACTCCTGGAAGCGGTGCGACCGGCCCGTCCAGGGGGATGATTCGGGGCATGACGCCCAAAGAACAGGAAAACCACAGGGAGCAGGAAAACCACGGGCCCGGCCTCGACGAGCGGATCAGCGCCGCACTCGTCGGTGCCGCCGTCGGCGACGCGCTCGGCGGCCCCGTCGAGGGCTGGTCCCCGGACCAGATCGCCGAGCGCCACGGCGGCCGGATCCACGGCATCGTCGGCCCCTGGTACGGCGACGACTGGCGCACCGCCCGCCCCATCGCGCCGTACCACAAGGGCGACGGACACGTCACCGACGACACCCTGATGACGCACGCGCTGGTCCGGGTCTACGACACCGTCCGCGACCACCTGGACGCCTACGCGGTCGCCGAGCACCTGGTCCCGGACCTGATGACCAACCCCCGCTGGATCCCGGAGCTGGAGGCCGAGGCGCTGCCGCTGCACCGGGTCTTCCTCGCCGAGAAGTGGCTGGTGGCCCGGCTCGCCTACGGCCACGCCGACCCCCGCGAGGCGGGCACCGGCAACATCGTCAACTGCGGTGCGGCGATGTACATGGCACCCGTCGGCCTGGTCAACGCGGCGCATCCGGCCGCCGCCTACGCCGAGGCCCTGGACATCGCGGGCGCGCACCAGTCGTCGTACGGCCGGGAGGCGGCCGGTGTCCTCGCCGCGGCCGTCGCCGCCGCCACCGCGCCCGGCGCCACCCCGGACTCGGTCGTCGCCGCCTGCCTCGCCCTGGCCAAGGACGGCACCCGTACCGCCATCGAGCAGGTCTGCGAAGTCGCCGCCCGGCACACGGACTTCGAGTCGGCGTTGGAGCCGCTGCGCGCGGCGGTCGCCCCGTACGACACGGTCGGCCCCGACTACCGCGCCCCCTCCCTGGCCGCCCGCCGCCCCTCCCGGCTGCACTCCGTCGAGGAACTCCCGGTCGCGCTCGGCATGGTGCTGGTCGCGGGCGGCGACTTCCGGCACGCGGTGCTCGGCGCGGTGAACTACGGCCGCGACTGCGACTCGATCGCCACGATGGCCGGCGCCGTCGCGGGCGCGCTCGGCTCGCCGGTGCCCGAGGAGTGGGCGAAGACGGTCGCGGAGTCCAGCCGCCTCGACCTGTGGGAGCCGGGCCGCGTTCTCACCTCGGTCACCCGGGAGGTCTTCGGCAAGGATGTCCGGCGCCGGCGCGCGCACGAGCGGGCGTTCGCCGCGCTGGGAGGCTCCCCGTGCTCCGACTGACCTGGGTCCAGCCCGAGGACCTGCTCGGCCACGAGCTGCGCCAGGCGCGCCTGGACGGGCGTGAGCCCCGGGCGATCGAGCGGCGGTGGCGGGCCGCGGGCGGCCCGGACGCGCCGGAGCGGGCGGGCGCCTCCGCGCACCGCGTCTCCCGCTACCTGCGGCTGCTCGCGGACGACCTGCTGGACGAACTCGCCGACCTGCCCAGCCGATTGGCCGAGGACGAGCCGACCGACCTCGCCGCCATCAGGGCGCTGTGCCCCGACTGGCCCGCGCCCGTGGGCGGCGAGCGCGGCGAGGGCCGGCAGCCGGCCGCGCTGGAGGCCGCCTGGCTCGGCCGGGCGGTCGGCTGCCTGCTCGGCAAACCCGTGGAGAAGCTGCCCCTGGCCGGCATCCGCGCCCTCGCGAAGGCCACCGGCAACTGGCCCCTCGCCGGGTACTTCACCGCTCGGGGCGTCCCGCCCGAACTGCTCGACCGGTACCCGTGGAACCGGCGTTCGGCCACGAACTCCCTCGCCGAGAACATCGACGGCATGCCCGAGGACGACGACCTCAACTACCCCCTGCTCAACCTCCTGTTGCTCCAGCGCCACGGCAGGTCCTTCGGCACCGCGGACGTGGCCCGGCTCTGGCTGGACGAACTTCCGCCGGGCCGTACCTTCACCGCCGAGCGCATCGCCTTCCGCAACCTGCTCTGCGGCATCGAGCCCCCGCACACCGCCCGGCACCGCAACCCGTTCCGCGAGTGGATCGGCGCCCTGATCCGCGCCGACGTGCACGGCTGGACCAACCCCGGCGACCCCGGAGCGGCGGCCGAACAGGCCCACCGGGACGCGGTGTTGACGCACACCGGCAACGGTGTCTACGCGGCGATGTTCACGGCCGCCGTGATCGCCGCCGCGGCCACCGGCAGCCAGGACGCGCACGCCTGTCTGCGCACCGGCCGGGCGGTCGTCCCGCCGCGCTCCCGGCTCGCGGGGGCCATCGACCACGCCCTGCGGCTGGCGGCCGGGCACGAGGACTTCGACGACGTCGTGGACGCGCTGCACGCCGCCCACGGCGCCGGCCACCACTGGGTGCACGCCGTGCCCAACACCGCGCTGACCGTCGCGGCCCTCGCCCACGCCGACGGTGACTTCACGGGCGCCGTCCGCCGTGCCGTGTCCGGCGGCTGGGACACCGACTCCAACGGCGCCACCGCCGGCTCCGTCGCCGGACTGCTCGCGGGCGACCCGGCCGCCCTGCCCGAGCACTGGCGGGCCCCGCTGAAGAACCGGCTCGCCAGCAGCGTCGCCGACTTCGACGGCGTCGGCTTCGACTCCCTCGCCCAGCTCACCCATCAGCTCACCCACCAGCTCCCCGACCAGGTCACGCACCCGGAGGCGACCCGCCCATGACCCATATCGCCGTCCTCGGCAGCACCAACATGGACCTCGTCACCTATGTCGGCAGGGCCCCGCAGCGCGGCGAGACCGTGACCGGACGGGAGTTCCGCACGGTCCCCGGCGGCAAGGGCGCCAACCAGGCGATCGCCGCGGCCCGCGCCGGCGCCACCGTGTCGATGATCGGCGCGGTCGGCACCGACGCGGACGGCACGCGGCTGCGCGAGACCCTCGAACACTCCGGTGTGGACACCGACTTCCTGCGCACGGTCGAGGGCCCCTCCGGCACCGCGCACATCGTCGTGGACGACGAGGGCGGCAACTCCATCGTCGTCGTCCCCGGCGCGAACGGCACCGTCGACCACCTCGCCCCCGGCGACGAGGGGGTGATCGCCTCCGCCGACGCCCTGCTGCTCCAACTGGAGATCCCGCTCGACGCGGTCCTCGCGGGCGCGCAGGCCGCCCGCCGGCACGGGGTGCGTACGGTCCTCACGCCGGCGCCCGCCCAGCCGCTGCCGCCCGACCTGCTGGAGGCGACCGACCTGCTGGTGCCGAACGAGTACGAGGCGGTCACCCTCACCGGCCGCACCGACCCGCGCGAGGCCGCCGCCGCCCTGCTGGAGCTGGTCCCGGAGGTCGTCGTGACCCTGGGCGCGACCGGCTGCCTGTACGTGGCCCGGGGCGTCGAGCCACTGGTGGTGCCCGCGCCCGCGGTGACCGCCGTCGACTCCACGGGCGCCGGCGACACCTTCGCGGGGACGCTCGCGGTGGCCCTCGCCGAGGAGAAGCCGGTGCGGGAGGCGCTGTCCTGGGCGGCGGCCGCGGCGGCCATCTCGGTGCAGCGGGAAGGGGCGTCGGCGTCGATGCCGTACCGCCCGGAGATCGACGCCGGGTTCACCGCGTGAGCGGCCCGGACCCGAGCCGCGTGAGCGGCCCCGACCCGACGGCTCCGGCCGCCCCCGCCCTGGACGGTCTGCGGATCCTGGACCTCGCGACCCTGTTCGCCGGCCCGCTGGCCGCCACCCTGCTCGGTGACTTCGGCGCCGAGGTGATCAAGGTGGAGCATCCCCGGCGGCCCGACCCCTCACGCGGGCACGGGCCCGCCAAGCACGGGGTCGGGCTGTGGTGGAAGGTGCTCGGCCGCAACAAGCGCACCCTCACCCTGGACCTGTCCACGCCCGGCGGCCGGGACGTCCTGCTGCGGCTCGCCGCCACGGCCGACGTGGTGATCGAGAACTTCCGCCCCGGCACCCTGGAGAAGTGGCACCTGGGCTGGGCCGAGCTGTCCGCCGCCAACCCCCGGCTGGTGCTGGCCCGCGTCACCGCCTTCGGCCAGTACGGCCCCTACGCGCACCGGCCCGGGTTCGGCACCCTGGCCGAGGCCATGAGCGGGTTCGCCGCGATCACCGGCGAGCCGGACGCGCCGCCGACACTGCCGCCGTTCGGCCTCGCGGACTCGGTCGCGGGCCTGGCCACCGCCTGCGCGGTGCTGACGGCACTGGCCGCGCGCGAGCGCACCGGTGCCGGGCAGGTCGTCGACATGGCCATCATCGAGCCGATCCTCGCGGTCCTCGGCCCCCAGCCCACCTGGTACGACCAGCTCGGCTACGTCCAGGAGCGCACCGGCAACCGCTCCGCGAACAACGCCCCGCGCAACACCTACCGCACGGCCGACGGCACCTGGCTCGCCGTCTCCACCTCCGCGCAGTCGGTCGCCGAGCGCGTCATGCGGCTGGTCGGCCGCCCGGACCTGATCGAGGAGCCGTGGTTCGCCACCGGTGCCGACCGGGCGGCGCACGCCGACGTGCTGGACGAGGCGGTCGGCGCCTGGATCGCCGCCCGGCCCCGGGACGAGGTGCTGGCGGCCTTCGAGAAGGCGGAGGCCGCGGTGGCCCCGGTGCAGGACGTCCGGGACGTGCTGGCCGACCCCCAGTACCAGGCGCTGGACACGGTCACCACCGTCGCCGACCCGGAGCTGGGGCCGCTGCGCATGCAGAACGTGCTCTTCCGGCTCTCCGCGACCCCCGGCGCGATCCGCTGGGCGGGGCGCCGGCACGGTGCCGACACCGAGGCGGTCCTCACCGAGCTGGGCCTCGGGGCGGCCGAGATCGCCGCCCTGCGCGAGGCGGGCGCCCTGTGACCCGGTTCCCGCTGACCTGGCTCTACGTCCCCGGCGACCGCCCGCATGTGGTGGCCAAGGCGCTGGCGGCGGGCGCCGACGTGGTGGTGGTCGACCTGGAGGACGCGGTCGCCCCGGACCGCAAGGCGTACGCCCGCGACGCCACGGCCGACCTGCTCTCGGCCAGCCGGCCGGTTCCGGTGCACGTCCGCGTCAACGCCCTGGACGGGCCCTGGGCGGCGGCCGATCTGAGGGCCCTGGCGACCCTGCCGGGCCTGTGCGGGCTACGGCTGCCGAAGGTGACCTCGCCCGAGCAGATCCGGCGGGTCGCCGTGGCCACGCCGGTGCCGCTGTACGCACTACTGGAATCGGCGCTCGCCATCGAGCACGCGTACGCCATCGCCGGGGCGCATCCGGCGCTGCGGGGCGTCTCGCTGGGCGAGGCCGACCTCCGGGCCGACCTGGGGGTACGGGCCGACGCGGGCCTGGACTGGCCGCGCTCCCGGCTGGTCGTCGCCGCCCGCGCCGCCGGGCTCGCCCCGCCGGCGCAGTCCGTCCACCCCGACATCCGGGACCTGGACGGCCTCGCCGCGTCCTGCGCCCACGGCCGCGCCCTGGGCTTCCTGGGCCGGGCGGCGATCCACCCCCGCCAGCTCCCGGTCATCGAGCGGGCCTATCTGCCCACCCCCGCCGAACTGGAACAGGCCGAGACGGTCCTCAAGGCGGCGGCCACCGATCCCGGCGCCCAGGCCCTGCCCGACGGCCGTTTCATCGACGCGGCGGTGGTGGCCATGGCCCACCGGACCCTGTCCCTGGTCCACCGGGAATGACGGCCGCCACCGGTCCCGTGGTGGTGCGCACGCGCCGAGGGCGCCCGGAATGCTCCGGGCGCCCTCGGCGTCGTACCGCCGTGGCTCAGCTCTTCTTCGGGGCCGGTTCGGCGGGCTCGGCCTCCGGAGTCTCCTGCTTCTCCGCGTTCTCCGGTTCCGCGGGCTTCTCGACCGTGGGCGCGGTCTCCTGGCCGGCGGGGGCCGGGTCCGTGTCGTCGGCCGGCGTCTCGGGGAGACCCCGCTCGACCACGGCCTCGCGGCCCGGCCGCTTCTTCGCGGAGATCACGATGTACGCGACGGCCAGCAGGAAGACGATCAGCGCCGTCCAGTCGTTCAGGCGCAGCCCCAGGATGTGGTGGGCGTCGTCCACCCGCATGTACTCGATCCAGCCCCGGCCCACGCAGTACGCGGCGACATAGAGCGCGAAGGCCCGGCCGTGTCCCAGCGTGAAGCGGCGGTCGGCCCAGATGACGAGCAGGGCGACGCCGACGCACCACAGGGACTCGTAGAGGAACGTCGGGTGGTAGTACCCGGGCACCCGGCCGCCCTCGGAGGAGGTGATGTGCAGCGCCCACGGCACATGCGTCTCGCGTCCGTACAGCTCCTGGTTGAACCAGTTGCCCCAGCGGCCGATGGCCTGCGCGACCGCGATGCCCGGCGCCACCGCGTCGGCGTACGCGGGCATCGGCACGCCCCGGCGCCGCGCCCCGATCCACGCGCCCAGCGCGCCGAGCGCGATCGCGCCCCAGATCCCGAGACCGCCCTCCCACACCTTGAAGGCGTCCACCCAGTCCCGGCCCTCGCTGAAGTACAGCTCGTAGTCCGTGATCACGTGGTAGAGCCGGCCGCCGACCAGGCCGAACGGGACGGCCCAGACGGCGATGTCGGCGACCGTGCCGGACGTGCCGCCGCGGGCGATCCAGCGCTTGTTGCCGAGCCAGACGGCGACGAAGACGCCGATGATGATGCAGAAGGCGTAGCCGCGCAGCGGGATGGGGCCGAGGTACAGCACCCCGTGCGACGGGCTGGGAATGTAGGCAAGTTCCATGGCAGGTCCGACGCTACCGTGCCGGGCCGTGGGGACGGCAAGCGGTCCGGCAACGGCTCCATAACGGGAGGCGAGGAGGAATCCTCACCCCTTGTTCGCGTCCTCCACCCTCTTCTTGAGCTTGTCCGGGGTCATCGTCTGGTCCGCGTAGATGTTCTTGCCGTCGAAGAGGACCGTCGGCGTGCCGTTGTACCCGCCGGCGGCGAAGGCCTTGTGGGACTTGTCCACCCAGCTGTTGTGGGTGCCCTTCCGCACGCACGAGCGGAAGGCGGGCGTGTCCAGTCCGGGGACCTTCCCGGCCAGCTCGATCAGCTTGGCGTCGCTGCCGAAGGCGTCGTCGGACTCCTTGGGCTGGTTCGCGTACAGCACGTCGTGGAAGTCGCGGAACTTCCCGGCGTCCTGGGCGCAGGCGGCGGCGTTGGCGGCGCGCAGCGAGCCGGAGCCGCCGAGATTGCCGTCGATCAGGCGGACCAGGTGGTAGTCGATTCTGAGCTTTCCGGTGTCGGCCAGTTCGTGCAGCGTCGGCCGGTACGCCGTCTCGAAGGCCTGGCAGGCCGGGCAGCGGAAGTCCTCCCAGACGGTGAGCGTCGCCTTGGCGCCGTCCTTGCCGACCGGGATGGCGAGGCCGTCCTTGCCCTGCGCCCCGGAGGGCGCGACCGCCGGGCCCGCCTTGCCGCCCTTGTCCTTGCCCGAGTTGGCGGCGACCACGCCGATCACCGCCGCGAGGCCCAGGACGCAGAGGACGCTCGCGCCCACGATCAGCGTCCGCCGCCGCTTCTCCGTGGTCTTCTGCTTCTCGCGGTCGGCCGCCAGCCGCTCCCGGGCCGTGCGCTTTCCGTCACGGTTCTTCTCGCTCACACCCCCAGAACGAACCGGGGAGGCGCAGCGCGCCTCCCCGGTCCCAGGTCCACCCGTTCGAGTGACCGAATGTTCCAGGTTGCCGCCGTTACGCCCGGCGGCGCACGCCCTTGGCCAGGTCTCCGGCCAGCTCGCGGACCGCCGCCACCCCGGCCGCGTGGTCGGGGGCGTCCAGCATCCGCTTGACGAACGCCGAGCCGACGATGACGCCGTCGGCGAAACCGGCCACCTCGGCGGCCTGGGCCGCGTCGGAGACGCCGAGCCCGACGCAGACGGGCAGGCCGGTGCCGGTGGCGCGGGTGCGCTCGACCAGGTCCCGGGCCTGCGAGCCGACCGACTCCCGGGTGCCGGTGACGCCCATCAGCGAGGCGGCGTAGACGAAGCCGCTGCCCGCCGCGGTGATCTGCGCGAGCCGCTCGTCCCGGCTGCTGGGCGCCACCACGAAGACGGTCGCGAGGCCGTGCTTCTCGGCGTGCTCCCGCCACAGCGCCGACTCCTGGACCGGCAGGTCGGGCAGGATGCAGCCCGCGCCGCCCGCCTCGGCCAGCTCGGCGGTGAAGCGCTCCACGCCGTAGCGGTCGACGGGGTTCCAGTAGGTCATGACCAGGACGGGCTTGCCGGTCGCGGCGAACGCCTCCCGGACCGTGCGCAGCACGTCGGCGATCCGCACGCCGCCGCGCAGGGCGATGTCGTCGGCGGTCTGGATGACCGGGCCGTCGAGGACCGGGTCGCTGTGCGGCAGACCGACCTCCACGACGTCGGCGCCGCCGTCGAAGACGGCCTTGACGGCCTCGATGCCCCCGTCCACGGTCGGGAAACCGGCCGGCAGGTAGGCGATGAGCGCGGAGCGGTCCTCGGCCCTGGCGGCGGCGAGGGTGTCGCTCAACAGCTGGATGTTCCCGCTCACTTGGCGTCCCCCTCGATCTCGGCGGTGTGGGCTTCGTCGGCGGCGACCTCGGCGTCGGTGTCGTAGAGGCCGAAGTAGCGCGCCGCGGTGTCCATGTCCTTGTCGCCGCGGCCGGAGAGGTTGACGACGATCAGCCCGTCCGGGCCCAGTTCGCGGCCGATCTCCAGGGCGCCGGCGAGGGCGTGGGCGCTCTCGATGGCCGGGATGATGCCCTCGGTGCGGGACAGCAGGCGCAGGGCCCGCATGGCCGCGTCGTCGGTGACCGCGCGGTACTCGCCGCGGCCGGAGTCCTTCAGGTAGGAGTGCTCGGGGCCGATGCCCGGGTAGTCGAGACCGGCCGAGATCGAGTACGGCTCGGTGATCTGGCCCTCCTCGTCTTGGAGGACGTAGGACCGGGAGCCGTGCAGGATGCCGGGCTCGCCGGCGGTGAGGGTGGCCGCGTGCTCGCCGCTCTCGATGCCGTGGCCGGCCGGCTCGCAGCCGACGAGGCGGACACCCTCGTCGGGGATGAAGGCGTGGAAGAGGCCGATGGCGTTGGAGCCGCCGCCGACGCAGGCGATGGCGGCGTCCGGCAGCCGGCCGGCGCGCTCCAGGAGCTGGCGGCGGGCCTCGACGCCGATCACCCGGTGGAAGTCGCGGACCATGGCCGGGAAGGGGTGGGGGCCGGCGACGGTGCCGAAGAGGTAGTGCGTGTGGTCGACGTTGGCGACCCAGTCCCGGAACGCCTCGTTGATGGCGTCCTTGAGGGTGCGGCTGCCGGACTTCACGGCGACGACCTCGGCGCCGAGCATGCGCATCCGGGCCACGTTGAGGGCCTGGCGCTCGGTGTCGACCTCACCCATGTAGATCGTGCAGTCGAGGCCGAACAGGGCGCAGGCGGTGGCGGTGGCGACACCGTGCTGGCCGGCGCCGGTCTCGGCGATGACCCGGGTCTTGCCCATCCGCTTGGTGAGCAGGGCCTGGCCGAGGACGTTGTTGATCTTGTGCGAGCCGGTGTGGTTCAGGTCCTCGCGCTTGAGGAACACCCGGGCGCCGCCGGCGTGTTCGGCGAACCTCGGCACCTCGGTGAGGGCGCTGGGGCGGCCGGTGTAGATCAGCAGCAGGTCGTCCAGTTCGCGGGCGAACTCGGGGTCGGCCTTGGCCTTGTCGTACTCGACGGCGACCTCGTCCACGGCGGCGACGAGGGCCTCCGGGATGAACTTGCCGCCGAACGCGCCGAAGTAGCCCTCGGCGCTCGGCACCTGGCCGGTGGGGTCGGGAATGAAGAACTCGCTGGGCATGCGGAAACCTCACGGTGAGTGCGGGAAAGACACGTCGCGCCGTGGGGGCGGAGCCTGTCGGGCGGCCTCAGGCCGGAACCGGCCGACCGCTCAGTTCTCCGCGCCCCTCCGGGCGCGCTGCCATCGCATGCCGTTGACCTGGCCGGGTTCGTCGCCGATGACGTATCGCACGCGGCGGCCGTGGACGCGCCGGGCGGGGGCGCGGCAGCCCCTCGGGCGGCAGCCGCGCGCCAGGCCGGCGTAGCGGTCCAGGGTCGTCATGGCGGGGGTCATCGGGCTCAGCCTAGCGGGTGGTCAGCCGCGTCCGTGGCGCAGTGCGGGGTGCTCCCCCGCCGCGACCAGGTCGGACACGGCGGTCTTCGGGTCGCGCCCGGTGACCAGGGACTCGCCCACCAGCACCGCGTCGGCGCCGGCGTTGGCGTAGGCGATCAGGTCGTGCGGGCCGCGCACGCCGGACTCGGCCACCTTCACGCAGGTGTCCGGGATCTCGGGGGCGATCCGCTCGAAGGTGCCGCGGTCGACCTCCAGCGTCTTCAGGTTGCGCGCATTCACGCCGATGATCTTCGCGCCCGCGTCGACGGCGCGCTCGATCTCGTCCTCGTCGTGCACCTCGACGAGGGGGGTGAGGCCGATGGAGACGGCCCGCTCGATCAGCGACTCCAGGGCCGACTGGTCGAGGGCGGCCACGATCAGCAGGGCGAGGTCGGCGCCGTACGCGCGGGCCTCCCACAGCTGGTACGAGGTGACGATGAAGTCCTTGCGCAGCACCGGGATGTCCACCCGCGCGCGGACGGCCTCCAGGTCGGCGAGGGAGCCGCCGAAGCGGCGCTGTTCGGTGAGGACGGAGATGACGGCCGCGCCGCCCGCCTCGTAGTCCGCGGCCAGCCCGGCCGGGTCGGCGATCGCGGCCAGCGCGCCCTTGGAGGGGCTGGAGCGCTTGACCTCGCAGATCACCTTCACGCCGTCGCCCTTGAGCGCGGCCACCCCGTCCTTGGCGGCGGGGGCCTTGGCCGCGCGCTCCTTGAGCTCGTCGAGGCTGACGCGCGCCTGCCGCTCCGCGAGGTCGGCACGGACTCCGTCGATGATCTCGTCGAGCACACTCACGCGAGCGGCCCCCTTCCTGGCGGTGGTTCCCTCGGGTTCCCCAGGTTCGGTGAACCCGTCGTCACTCGATGGTATCCGCCGAGGCCCGAAGGCCTCGCATCCGGTGGTGGGCGGTCCCACCACCTGGACATTTCGCCGCGTCGTCAGGGCCGCAGCCAGCCTCCGAAGGGCAGGTTGCGCAGCACCGTGAAGGCGAGCAGCAGTCCCCCGGCCGCCCAGAGCTGGGCGCGCCCCAGGCCGAGCCGGAACGGTCCGCCGCGCACGGTGCGGACCGCCCAGACGGTCCACAGCACGGCGAAGGCCAGGTAGGCGGCGACGCCCAGCGCGTTGTCCCGCAGCGCGCCGAGGAGGTCGCCGTGCACGAAGGCGTGCGCGCTCCGCAGCCCGCCGCAGCCGGGGCAGTACAGGCCGGTGAGGCCGTACAGCGGGCAGACGGGGTAGTGGCCGGGCTGGTTGGGGTCGACGGCGCCCACATAGGCGACGGCTCCGGCGACGGCCGCGAGCAGCCCGGCGGGCACGGCGAGCCGCCGCCACACGGGGGCGTCCGGCGCGGAGGACGCGAAGCGGGCCACAGGGCTGTCGTCGTTCACAGGGGGCATTCTGCCCGGCCTCACGGGCACGCGCGCGTGCGGCGCCCGCCCGCGTACGTCGAAAGGGGCGGCCCGCACCCGTCACGGGATGCCGGCCGCCCCTTCCCCGGGGTCTCAGCTCTCGGCGGTCGCCGGCTCGCGCGTGGCGGCCGGGGTGTTCGAGACCGCGAGGGGGGCCTGCTTGGGCATGCCGAGGCCCATCGCGCTCATGATGGCGCCGACGACGCCGCCGAGGACCACGATCACCATGCCGGCCCAGAAGCCGAGCGGCTGGGCCATCACCATGAACGCGCCCGAGACGCAGAAACCGATGAAGGCGATGATGACACCGGTCCAGGCGGCCGGGGTGTGACCGTGGCTGCTGCCCGCCATGACTTGCTCCTCGTTGCTGTGTTCGTGGCCCAGTAGGCGTCGTACGTGTCGTACGGCTGCGAGCCCGCTCGTCACTGTCCGAGCCGGACGCTCGGCGACCATTGTCCCGTACGCGCGCGCGTGGCGGACGCGGGGGTGGCGTCTGGTTCGCCACACCCGGTGGGCGGGTCCGCCGCACCCAGGGGGCGGGTCAGGTGCCGGTCGGGTCCTCGCCGCGGTCCAGGGCCTTCCAGATCTCCTCGGGGCGCTCCGGGTCGACCGGTCGCGCCGCGCGCCGGGGCCGGTCCTCGCCGCGTTCGTAGCGGCCGGACATGGCGGGCCACCGGGAGCCGTAGCGCAGGGCGAGCAGCCCGGCGAGCAGGATGAGGGCGCCCCCGGCCGCGGCGACGTAGGGCCAGCCGGTGTGGCTGAGGGCGCCGACGGCGGCGGAGGTGTCGCCGCTGGCCTGGGCCGCCTTCTCGTCCAGCACCGAGTCGTCGGTGGCGGAGACGAGCGCGGCGACGACGATGCCGGCCCCGGAGAGGGCGAGCAGGGCGGCGACCAGCAGGCGGCCGGCCCGGCGGACGGCGAAGACGGCGACCAGCGCGGCGAGGCCCACTATGGCGAGGGCGGCGGGGACGCCGGTGACGTCGCTGCCCTTCACGGTCAGCGGGAACGCGCCGCCGGCCACCGACGCGGTGCCCTCCGCCCAGCGTTGCCGGGAGGCGAGCAGCGCCACGGCCGCGCCGAGGGCGCCGCACAGGAGGGCCACGGCGAGGCTGCGCCGGCCTGACCGGGCGGGTGCGGCGGCCTCGGCGGCTTCGGAACGGGGGTGGGGAACGGCAGCAGTCACGTACTCCACTATCGCCTGAACCCCGGGTGATCCGTCACCCGGGGTTCGTATGAGAAGCGCCCTACCGGTGCGAGGCCCCCGGTGTGCCCAGCCGGTTGGCGGTGTGCACCGCGCGGAGCACGGCGGCGGCCTTGTTGCGGCACTCCTGGTCCTCGGCGACCGGATCGGAGTCGGCGACGATGCCGGCGCCCGCCTGGACGTAGGCCGTGCCGTCGCGCAGCAGGGCGGTACGGATGGCGATGGCGGTGTCGGAGTCGCCGGCGAAGTCCAGGTAGCCGACGCAGCCGCCGTACAGGCCGCGGCGGGCGGGCTCCAGTGCGTCGATGATCTGCATGGCGCGGGGCTTGGGGGCGCCGGAGAGGGTGCCGGCCGGGAAGCATGCGGTGAGCACGTCGAAGGCGGTGCGGCCGGCGGCCACCTTGCCGGTGACGGTGGAGACGATGTGCATCACGTGCGAGTACCGCTCGATGGACATGAAGTCGACCACCTCGACCGAGCCGGGCTCGCAGACCCGGCCGAGGTCGTTGCGGCCGAGGTCGACGAGCATGAGGTGCTCGGCGCGCTCCTTGGGGTCGGCGAGCAGTTCGTCGGCGAGGGCCTGGTCCTCGCGCGGGGTGGCGCCGCGCGGCCGGGTGCCGGCGATGGGGTGGACCAGCGCACGCCCGTCCTCGACCTTGACCAGGGCTTCCGGGGAGGAGCCGACGACGTCGAAGCCGTCGAAGCGGAAGAGGTACATGTACGGCGAGGGGTTGGTGGCCCGGAGGACCCGGTAGACGTCCAGGGCGCTCGCGGCGCAGGGCGTCTCGAAGCGCTGGGAGGGCACCACCTGGAAGGCCTCGCCCGCGCGGATGCGTTCCTTGACGTCCTCGACGGCCGCCCGGAAGTCCGGGCCGCCCCAGCGGGCGGTGTACTCGGGCAGTTCGGAGGGCGGCAGCACGGCGGGGGGCTGGGGCACCGCGCGGGTGAGGTCGGCCTCCATGGCGTCGAGGCGGGCCACCGCGTCGGCGTGGGCCTCGTCCACGCCGGTGTCGAGGTCGTTGTGGTTGATCGCGTTGGCGATCAGCAGGACCGAGCCCTCCCAGTGGTCCATGACGGCGAGGTCGCTGGTCAGGAGCATGGTCAGCTCGGGCAGCCGCAGGTCGTCGTGGTCGCCGGGGCCGATCTTCTCCAGGCGGCGGACGATGTCGTAGCCGAGGTAGCCGACCATGCCGCCGGTGAAGGGCGGCAGGCCCTCCTGGTTCGGGGTGTGCAGGGCCTGGATGGTGGCGCGCAGGGCGGCCAGCGGGTCGCCGTCGGTGGGAACGCCGACCGGCGGGGTGCCGAGCCAGTGCGCCTGGCCGTCCCGTGCGGTGAGGGTGGCGGCGCTGCGGACGCCGACGAAGGAGTAGCGGGACCAGGAGCGGCCGTTCTCGGCGGACTCCAGCAGGAAGGTGCCGGGGCGTTCGGCGGCGAGCTTGCGGTAGAGCGCGACCGGGGTGTCACCGTCGGCGAGGAGCTTGCGCGTGACCGGGATGACGCGCCGGTCGGCGGCCAGCTTGCGGAAGGTCTCTAGGTCCATGGCCGCTGACCTTACTGATCGCCGGCGGACGCGCCGGAACCGGCGTCCGTGAGCAGGACGTCCGCGTCGAAGCAGGTGCGCGCGCCGGTGTGGCAGGCGGCGCCGGTCTGGTCGACCCGGACGAGCAGGGTGTCGGCGTCGCAGTCGAGGGCGACCGACTTCACCCGCTGGACGTGCCCGGAGGTGTCGCCCTTGACCCAGTACTCCTGGCGGCTGCGCGACCAGTAGGTGCAGCGGCCGGTGGTCAGGGTCCGGTGCAGCGCCTCGTCGTCCATCCAGCCCAGCATGAGCACCTCTTTGGTGTCGTACTGCTGGGCGATGGCGGGCAGGAGGCCGTCGGCGCTGCGCTTGAGGCGGGCGGCGATCTCCGGGTCGAGGCTGCTGGGCCGGGGGGTGCCGGTCGTACGGGTCATGGGTGCCATTGTGCCGCGCGACGCGGGCCGGTCCGGGCGGGTGTCCACTGCGCGGACGCGGTTCCTGGCCGTACGCTGTCCGTATGTCGACCTTCGCCAAGCGTGAACGGCTCCTTCTCGCCGACCTCTTGGAAACCGTGGGACCGGACGCCGAGACCCTCTGCGAGGGCTGGCGCACCCGGGACCTGGCCGCCCACGTGATCGTGCGGGAGCGGCGCCCGGACGCGGCCGGCGGCGCGCTGCTCAAGCAGCTCGCGCCGCGGCTGGAGAAGGTGATGGGCGAGTACACGGCCAAGCCCTACGAGGAACTGGTCCGGCTGATCCGGACCGGTCCGCCGCGGTTCTCGCCGTTCCAGCTGAAGCAGGTGGACGAGGCCGCCAACACGGTGGAGTTCTACGTCCACACCGAGGACGTGCGCCGGGCCCAGCCGGACTGGTCGCCGCGCGAGCTGGACACGGTGTTCCAGGACGCGCTGTGGTCGCGTCTGGAGCGCACCGCGCGGCTGATGGGCCGGGGCGTGCCGACGGGCCTGGTGCTGCGCCGCCCGGACGGGCAGACGGCCGTGGCGCACAAGGGCACCCCGGTGGTCACGGCGACCGGTGAGCCCTCGGAGCTGCTGCTGTTCGCGTACGGCCGGCAGGACGCGGCCCGGGTGGACCTGGCGGGCGACGCGGCGGCGATCGAGACGCTGCACGAGTCCAAGCGCCTGGGCATGTGAGCGGGGCGCCGCCGTGATCCGGGTGGCGATGACGGGCGTCTACGTGGACGACGTGGCGAGGGCGCACGCCTTCTACACCGGCATCCTCGGCTTCGAGACCCGCGTCCACCGCGATCTCGGACACGGCGCCCTCTTCGTGACGGTCGGCGCGCCCGAGGGCGCCCAGCCGGACCTCCAGCTCCTCCTGGAGCCCGGCCGGGGCCCGATCGCCGAGCCGTACCGCCGGGCGCTGTACGAGGCGGGGCTGCCCTGCATCGTGTTCGCGGTGGACGACCTGCGCGCCGAACACCGCCGCCTGCGCACCCTCGGCGTCCACTTCCCGCACAAGCCCCAGGAACAGGGCCCGGTACTGGCGGCGGTCCTCGACGACACGGTGGGCAACCTGGTGCAGCTGGTGCAGCCGGTCGGGTGAACCGCTCCCCCGGTGCCTACCTGACCGGGTGTCCCGCCTCCCGCAGGGTCTGTTTCACCTGGTCGATGCGCAGGTCGCCGAAGTGGAAGACGGAGGCGGCCAGGACCGCGTCCGCGCCCGCCGCGACGGCCGGCGGGAAGTGGCCGAGGCGGCCGGCGCCGCCGGAGGCGATCACCGGGACGGTGACGTGCTTGCGGACGGCGGCGATCATCTCCAGGTCGTAGCCGTCCTTGGTGCCGTCGGCGTCCATGGAGTTGAGCAGGATCTCGCCGGCGCCCAGCTCGGCGGCCCGGTGGGCCCACTCGACCGCGTCGATGCCGGTGCCCTTGCGGCCGCCGTGCGTGGTGACCTCGAAGGAGCCGGACTCGGTGCGGCGGGCGTCCACCGAGAGCACCAGCACCTGGCGGCCGAAGCGTTCGGCGATCTCGCGGATCAGGTCGGGCCGGGCGATGGCCGCGGTGTTCACGCCCACCTTGTCGGCGCCGGCCCGCAGCAGTTTGTCCACGTCCTCGGCGGTGCGGACGCCGCCGCCGACGGTGAGCGGGATGAACACCTGCTCGGCGGTGCGGCGGACCACGTCGTAGGTGGTCTCCCGGTCGCCCGAGGAGGCGGTGATGTCCAGGAAGGTCAGCTCGTCGGCGCCCTCGGCGTCGTAGACCTTGGCCATCTCGACGGGGTCGCCCGCGTCGCGCAGGTTCTGGAAGTTGACGCCCTTGACGACCCGCCCGGCGTCCACGTCCAGGCAGGGGATGACGCGTACGGCCAGGGTCATGCGGGGACTCCTCGGAACGCCTCCACCTCGACCTCGACGACCAGGCCGGGGTCGACGAAACCGGAGACGATGATCATGGACGCGGCGGGCCGGACGGTGTCGAACAGCTCCTTGTGGGCGCGGCCGACGTCCTCCACGTCCCGGGCGTGCGTGAGGTACATGCGGGTGCGGACGACGTCCTCGCGGCCGAGGCCCAGCTGGGCGAGCGCGTCCAGCGCGACGGTGAAGGAGTTGACCGCCTGGTCGTAGGGGCCGCCCCCGGCGATCTGCCCGTCCACCACGGACGTGCACCCCGATACCAGCACCAGGCCGTTGGGCAGCTCCACCGCGCGGGAGTAGCCGAACTGCTCCTCCCAGGGCGCTCCGGTCGACACACGGCGTACATCGCTCACTTGGCTACCGCCTCCAGGGCCTCTTCGAGGGTGAACGCCTTCGCGTAGAGGGCCTTCCCGACGATGGAGCCCTCGACACCGAGCGGCACGAGATCGGCGAGGGCCCGCAGGTCGGCCAGGGAGGACACGCCGCCGGAGGCGACGACCGGCCGGTCGGTCGCGGCGCACACGGTGCGCAGCAGCTCCAGGTTGGGGCCCTGGAGGGTGCCGTCCTTGGCGATGTCGGTGACGACGTAACGGGCGCAGCCCTCCTGGTTCAGGCGCTCCAGCGTCTCGTAGAGGTCGCCGCCGTCCCGGGTCCAGCCGCGCCCGCGCAGGGTCGTGCCGCGCACGTCCAGGCCGACGGCGATCCGGTCCCCGTGCTCCGCGATGACCTTGGCGACCCACTCGGGGGTCTCCAGGGCGGCGGTGCCGAGGTTCACCCGGGTGCAGCCGGTGGCCAGGGCGGCGGCGAGGGTGTCGTCGTCCCGGATGCCGCCGGACAGCTCCACCTTGATGTCCATCGCCCCGGTGACCTCGGAGATCAGGTCCCGGTTGTCCCCCGTGCCGAACGCGGCGTCCAGGTCGACCAGGTGCAGCCACTCGGCACCGGAGCGCTGCCAGGCGAGGGCGGCCTCCAGCGGGGAGCCGTAGGAGGTCTCGGTCCCGGACTCGCCGTGCACGAGGCGTACGGCCTGGCCGTCGCGGACGTCGACGGCGGGGAGGAGTTCGAGCTTGGCCATGGTCTAGAGGGTTCCGATCCAGTTGGTGAGGAGCTGGGCGCCGGCGTCGCCGGACTTCTCGGGGTGGAACTGGGTGGCCCACAGGGCGCCGTTCTCCACGGCGGCCACGAAGGGCTTCCCGTGTGTCGACCAGGTGACCTTGGGGGCCTCGATCAGCGGGTTGTGCGACTCCAGGGTCCAGTCGTGGACGGCGTAGGAGTGCACGAAGTAGTAGCGGGCGTCCGCGTCCAGGCCGGCGAAGAGCCGGGAGCCGGCCGGGGCCTCGACGGTGTTCCAGCCCATGTGGGGCACGACGTCGGCCTGCAGCGGGGCGACCGTGCCGGGCCACTCGTCCAGGCCCTCGGCCGCCACGCCGTGCTCGATGCCGCGCGCGAAGAGGATCTGCATGCCGACGCAGATGCCCATGACCGGGCGCCCACCGGACAGCCGGCGGTCCACCACCCAGTCGCCGCGGGCGTCGCGCAGGCCCTTCATACAGGCGGCGAAGGCGCCGACGCCGGGCACGAGCAGGCCGTCGGCGTTCATCGCCCGGTCGAAGTCGCGGGTGATCTCGACGTCGGCGCCGACGCGGGCGAGGGCGCGCTCGGCGGAGCGGACGTTGCCGAAGCCGTAGTCGAAGACCACGACCTTCTTGGCGGCCTTCGGGGCCCTCCCGGCCGCCTCGGGGATGCTCAATTCCAGACCTCCAGCCGCATCACGCCCGCGACCAGGCACAGGCCCGCGCCGATGGAGAGCAGCACGATCAGGCTCGCGGGCATCTTCTGCTTGGCGAAGGAGATGATCCCGCCGACCAGGAAGAGGCCGACGACGATCAGGAGGGTCGACAGACCGGTCATGGGTTACAGCGCGCCCTTCGTCGACGGGAGGATGCCGGCCGCGCGCGGGTCGCGCTCGGAGGCGTAGCGCAGCGCCCGGGCCAGCGCCTTGAACTGGCACTCCACGATGTGGTGCGCGTTGCGTCCGTAGGGTACGCGCACGTGCAGCGCGATCTGCGCCTGGGCGACGAAGGACTCCAGGATGTGCCGGGTCATCGTGGTGTCGTACTCGCCGATCATCGGCGCCATCTTCTCGGGCTCGGTGTGCACGAGGTAGGGGCGGCCGGACAGGTCGACGGTGACCTGGGCGAGGGACTCGTCCAGCGGGACCGTGCAGTTGCCGAAGCGGTAGATGCCCACCTTGTCGCCGAGGGCCTGCTTGAAGGCGGCGCCGAGCGCGAGGGCGGTGTCCTCGATGGTGTGGTGGGAGTCGATGTGCAGGTCGCCGTCGGTCTTCACGGTGAGGTCGAACAGGCCGTGCCGGCCGAGTTGGTCGAGCATGTGGTCGTAGAAGCCGACGCCGGTGGCGATGTCGGTGCGCCCGGTGCCGTCGAGGTCGATCTCGACCAGGACCGAGGTCTCCTTCGTGGTGCGCTCCACGCGTCCGGTGCGGTTCATGAACCCTGCTCCTTCTTCAACTCACGGACCGCGTCGAGGAACGCGTCGTTCTCTTCGGGGGTGCCGGCGGAGACCCGCAGCCAGCCCGGTACGCCGTTGTCCCGGACCAGGACGCCCCGGTCGAGGATCTTCCGCCAGGCCTCGTGGGCGTCCGGGAACCGGCCGAACTGCACGAAGTTGGCGTCGGACTCGGTGACGTCGTAGCCGATGGCGCGCAGTTCGCCGACCAGCCGGTCGCGCTCGGCCTTGAGCTGCTCGACGTAGCCGAGCAGGGTGTCGGTGTGCTCCAGGGCGGCCAGCGCGGTGGCCTGGGTGATGGCCGACAGGTGGTACGGCAGCCGGACGAGCTGGACGGCGTCCACCACCGCCGGGTCGGCGGCGAGGTAGCCGAGGCGCAGGCCGGCCGCGCCGAACGCCTTCGACATGGTGCGGGAGATCACCAGGTGCGGGCGGCCCGCCAGCAGCGGCAGCAGCGACTCGCCGTGGCTGAACTCGACGTACGCCTCGTCCACGATCACCATCGACGGCTTGGCCGCCTGGGCCGCGTCGTACAGGGCGCGGACGGTCTCCGCCGGGACCGCGTTGCCGGTGGGGTTGTTGGGGGTGGTGATGAAGACGACGTCGGGCCGGTGCCCGGCGATGGCCCGCTCGGCGGCGGCGACGTCGATGGCGAAGTCCTCGGTGCGCGGGCCCGAGAGCCAGCCGGTGCCGGTGCCGCGCGCGATGAGGGCGTGCATCGAGTACGACGGCTCGAAGCCGAGGGCGGTACGGCCCGGTCCGCCGAAGGTCTGGAGCAGTTGCTGGATGACCTCGTTGGAGCCGTTGGCCGCCCACACGTTCTCGGTGCCGAGCGGATGCCTGCCGGTCCGGGTGAGGTATCCGGCCAGTTCCGTGCGCAGCTGGACCGCGTCCCGGTCGGGGTAGCGGTTCAGGTCGCGCGCGGCCTGACGCACCCGCTCCGCGATCCGCTCGACCAGCGGCTCGGGCAGCGGGTAGGGGTTCTCGTTGGTGTTCAGCCGGACGGGTACGTCCAACTGGGGCGCGCCGTAGGGGGACTTGCCGCGCAGCTCGTCCCGTACGGGAAGGTCGTCGATCCTGGTGTCGCTCACTTGCTCTCCGGCACCTTCCAGCCGAACCGGGCCTTGATCGCCGCGCCGTGCGCCGGCAGGTCCTCCGCCTCGGCCAGCGTCACGACGTGATGGGCGACCTCGGCCAGGGCGTCCCTGCCGTAGTCCACGATGTGGATGCCGCGCAGGAAGGACTGCACGGACAGGCCGGAGGAGTGGCAGGCGCAGCCGCCGGTGGGCAGCACGTGGTTGGAGCCGGCCGCGTAGTCGCCGAGCGAGACCGGCGCCCAGGGGCCGACGAAGACCGCGCCGGCGTTCTTGACCCGGTCGGCCACCGCGGCGGCGTCGGCGGTCTGGATCTCCAGGTGCTCGGCGCCGTAGGCGTCGACCACCTTCAGGCCCTCCTCGATCCCGTCGACCAGGACGATCGCGGACTGCCGGCCCGCGAGGGCGGGGCGGATCCGGTCCTCGACGTGCTTGGTGGCCGCGACCTGCGGCTCCAGCTCCTTCGCCACCGCGTCGGCCAGCTCGACGGAGTCGGTGACGAGGACGGCGGCGGCCAGCGGGTCGTGCTCGGCCTGGCTGATCAGGTCCGAGGCGACGTGCACCGGGTCGGCGCTGTCGTCGGCGAGGACGGCGATCTCGGTGGGGCCGGCCTCGGCGTCGATGCCGATCCGGCCGGTGAAGTAGCGCTTGGCGGCGGCGACCCAGATGTTGCCGGGGCCGGTCACCATGTTCGCGGGCGGGCAGGACTCGGTGCCGTAGGCGAACATCGCGACGGCGGTGGCGCCGCCGGCCGCGTACACCTCGTCCACGCCGAGCAGGGCGCAGGCGGCGAGGATGGTGGGGTGCGGCAGCCCGCCGAACTCGGCCTGGGGCGGGGAGGCGAGCGCGAGGGAGGCCACTCCGGCCTCTTGCGCCGGGACCACGTTCATGATCACGGAGGACGGGTAGACCGACCGGCCGCCCGGCGCGTACAGCCCGACCCGCTCGACCGGCACCCACTTCTCGGTGACCGAGCCGCCGGGCACGACCTGCGTGGTGTGCGCCGAGCGGCGCTGCGCGCGGTGGACCAGGCGGGCACGGCGGATGGACTCCTCCAGCGCGGCGCGCACCTCGGGGTCGAGGGCGGCCAGCGCGTCGGCGAGCGCGCGGGCCGGGACACGGACGGATTCCAGCCGTACTCCGTCGAACTTCTCGGCGAAGTCGATCAGCGCCGCGTCGCCCCGATGATGCACGGCCTCGCAGATCGGACGCACCTTCTCCAGGGCGGCCGAGACGTCGAAGTCGGCTCGGGGCAGCAGGTCGCGCAGGGCGGGTCCCTCGGGGAGGGCGTCGCCGCGCAGATCGATTCGGGAGATCACGGTTCCAATTCTCTCAGACCGGCGTCGGGAGCCGTCCGCGCGTATCAATGGCTGATACAGAACGTGGCCGGAATCCGGAAGGTCCCCTTCACGTCATCCTCACCGCGAGTGTTCGATCCGTCACACACGGGCATGAACGGCTGTACGAAAGCTGTGCACACCGGAGGAGTCGGAGGGAGGCGGGAGAACGGTGACCGATGGGGCCGGCCGGGGCGCCGGGTACCTGCCGGAGGACCTGACCGCGGTCGAGGCGGGCATGTGGCAGGCCTTCCGGGACGGCAGTGTGTACGACCTGAGCCGCGGGGACGCGGTCGTGGACGATCCGCACGGCAGCCATCCCTGGGGGCCGGAGCGGTCGGTGCGGGCGCGGGTCGTGTGCTGGCTGCTGCTGGACGGCCCGCCGGCGCTCGCGGGCCGGGTGGCCGCCCTGAAGCTCGTCGGCGTGCGGATCACCGGCACGGTCGACCTGGCGGGCGGCACGGTCACGCCCTACCTGGAGCTGCGCGGCTGCCGGTTCGACGAGGAGGTGCGGCTGCCGGAGGCCCGGTTCACCACCGCGCGCCTGGTGGACTGCTCGGTGCCGCGTCTGGAGGCGGCCCGGGTGCACACCGAGGGCGATCTGCATCTGCCGCGCTGCCGGTTCCGCGGCGGGGTGCGGCTGACCGACGCGCACATAGGCACCGACCTGCTGCTCAACCAGGCGGTCGCCTACCGGGACCGCGGCGGCCGGTCCATCACGGCGGACGGCCTGACGGTCGGCCAGGACCTCCAGGCCGAGCTGCTGGAGTCGCACGGCGAGCTGAGCCTGCGCGGCGCGAAGATCGGCGTCTCGCTCAGCCTGCGGGGGGCGAGACTCGCCAATCCCTACGCCCGGCTCGCGCTGAACGCACCCCAGCTGACGGTGGAGCGCACCCTCTATCTGACCCCGGCCGGCGTGGGCAGTCCGCTGCTGAGCGGCATCACCCCCGCGCGCGGGACCCGCGTCCAGCGCTTCGAGTGCCGGGGCGGGGTGCGGCTGGACGACGGGCGGTTCGGGGACGCCGTCGACCTGGAGCGGGCGCGGTTCGTCTTCACCGACGACCAGGAGCTGTCGCTGCGCCGGGTGCAGACACCGGAGCTGCGCTTCCTCGGGGACCGGCCGGGGCGCGGCAAGGTGGTGCTCTCCGGCGCGCGGATCGTCAACCTGGTGGACCGCGCGGGCAGTTGGCCGGACCCCGGCAATCTGCACATGGCCGGGTTCGCCTACGAGAACCTGGTGCCGCGGGGCCCGTTCCCGCTGACCCGGCGGCTGGAGTGGGTGGGGGCGGCCACCGCCGAGTACGCGCCGGAGCCGTACGAGCGGCTGGCCTCGGTGCTGCGGGCGGCCGGCGAGGACGAGGACGCGCGCGAGGTGCTGCTCGCCAAGCAGCGCCGGCGGCGCGAGACGCTGCCGCTGGCCGGCAAGTTCTGGGGCTTCGCACAGGACTGGACGGTCGCCTACGGCTACCGGCCGGGCCGGGCGGCGGTGTGGATGGCGGTGCTGTGGGCGGCGGGCACGCTGGCGTTCGCGCACGCGGCCCATCCACCGGTCAACCACGACGGCCACCCGGGCTGGAGCCCGGCGCTGTTCACCCTGGACCTGCTGCTGCCGGTGATCGACCTGGGCCAGGTGGGCCAGTGGCAGTTGCGGGGCGGCTGGCAGTGGCTGGCGACGGCGATGGTGCTGCTGGGCTGGGTCCTGGCGACGACGGTGGCGGCGGGGGCGACGCGATTGCTGCGGCGCAATTGAGGCGAGTGCCGTTCCGCCGGACTCGAAGGTCGAAGATCCGATAACCACCTTTTACCCTTCCTTGACCATGGGCCGTACAACCTTCCGCGACTTCTCCGGGTGCTCTGGCGCGCTTCGGACCTGCGGTCTTTCAATGGTCGACACCATGGCTCTGCTGCCCTCGTTCATCCGCCCCACCCGGATGGCCAAACGCGTCGCACACCCGTCCGGCCGGCCGCCGGCCGGGGACGAGGCCGTCCTCGACGCGCCCGACGACCGTCTCTCGCCCGCGCTGGTCGCGGCCGGCCGGGGCGAGTACGGCGCCGCGGCCGAGCTGCTGGCCGCCACCCGCGCCGCGGCCGAGTGGGAGGACCGCGACCGGTACGCGGTCCTCCTCGCCGGCTTCGCGCGCTCCCGTTCCGAGTGGCTGGAGCAGTGGCGTACGGCCGCCCCCGACGACCCCGACGTGCTGCTGCTGAGCGCGCAGCTGGCCGTGGACCGGGTCTGGCACTCCCCGGCCCGCGCCGAACTGCTGCGCGAGGTCAGCCCGCTGATCACGGCCGCCGCCCGCGCCGACGTCCGCGACCCGGTGCCCTGGCGGATCGCGCTCGACCACGCGCGCGGCTCGCGGGCCGGGCACCGCTACTTCGAGGAACTGTGGGAGGCGGCGGTCCGGCGTGCCCCGCACCACTACGGCTGCCATGTGGCCGCGCTGCGCTATCTGGCCGCGCTGTGGCACGGCGCCCACCGGGAGTGCCTCGACTTCGCCGACCGGGCCGCGCAGGACGCGCCGGCCGACTCGCTCGTCCAGGCCCTGCCGGCCCGGGCGGCCTACGGGTACCTCACCGACGGCTGCGGGCCCGAGGTGCCGCGCCCGCGGCTGGACGCGGCGGCGGACCGGGCGGTCGAGCTGTCCGGCCGGTTCCCGGCGGCCGACCCGTGGTCGGCCGCCCTGCGCAACAAGCTGCTGTACGTCCTGCTGCGGCTGGACCGCCGGGAGGACGCGCGCGTACAGCTGCGGCTGATCGGCCCCTACGCCACGTCCTTCCCGTGGGACCGGTTCTCGGACGACCCGCTCGGCCACTTCCTGCGGCTGCGCGAGCACCTGCTGACGGGGGTCCCGGGGCCGGTTCCGGCCGGGCTGATACCCGAACCGCCACGGCTCCTCGGCGAGCACCGCGGGCACGTCCGCGGCGTTGAGCACTAGGCTGGGGCGCCGTGACCACCGCCCGTCTCCCGCTCTTTCCGCTGAACTCGGTGCTGTTCCCGGGGCTCGTGCTCCCGCTGAACGTGTTCGAGGAGCGGTATCGCGCCATGATGCGCGAGCTTCTGAAGACCCCCGAGGACGAACCGCGCCGCTTCGCCGTCGTGGCCATCCGCGACGGCTACGAGGTGGCGCCCAGCTCCCTGGGCATGCCGGATCCCACGGCACAGCCCGAGCGGAGCCCGGCCGAGGGCTTCGGCCCCGACCCGCTCAAGGCCCTCCACGCGGTGGGCTGCGTGGCGGACGCGGCGACGATCCGGGAGCGGCCCGACGGCTCCTTCGAGGTGCTGGCCACCGGGACCACCCGGGTGCGGCTGCTCTCCGTGGACGCCTCGGGGCCGTTCCTGACGGCGGAGCTGGAGGAGCTGGCCGAGGACCCCGGGGACGAGGCGGGGGCGCTGGCCGAGGGGGTGCTGCGGTCGTTCCGGCAGTACCAGAAGCGGCTGGCGGGGGCCCGGGAGCGCTCGCTGTCCACCGGTGCCGAGCTGCCGGACGACCCGGGTGTGGTGTCGTACCTGGTGGCCGCGGCGATGGTGCACGACACGCCGACCAAGCAGCGGCTGCTCCAGGCCCCCGACACCGCGTCGCGGCTGCGGGACGAACTGAAACTCCTGCGCGCCGAGACGGCCATCATCCGTACGCTGCCGTCGTTGCCCGCGTTCGAGCTGACGCGGACGCCGACCAGCCTGAACTGAGCCCGAGGACTCGTACCCACCGATGGCCAAGAAGTCGAAGAAGCAGCAGTCCGGCGGCACGCCCGCGACGGCGGCGCTGACGGCGGCGGGCGTGGACTTCACCGTCCACGCCTACGAGCACGACCCCGCCCACCCCTCCTACGGCGAGGAGGCGGCCGAGGCGATGGGCGTCTCCCCCGACCGCGTCTTCAAGACCCTGGTCGCCGACGTGGACGGCGCACTCGTCGTCGGCGTGGTCCCGGTCGCCGGCTCCCTGGACCTGAAGGCCCTCGCGGCGGCGGTCGGCGGCAAGAAGGCCACGATGGCCGACCCGACCCTGGCGGAACGCACCACGGGCTACGTCCGAGGCGGCATCTCCCCCCTCGGCCAACGCCGCCCCCTCCCCACGGTCCTGGACACCTCAGCCCCCACCCACCCCACCATCTGCGTCTCAGCGGGCCGCCGAGGCCTGGAGGTGGAGGTGTCCCCGGACGACTTGGCGAGATTGACGGGGGCGGTGCTGGCGCCTATCGGGCGAGGCTGAGGGGACCTCTGGGGGCTGCGCCGATCTCTGAGGGGGCCGAGCCCGGTCTCCACGGGGCAGGGCCACGCCGGTCTCCACGGAGCAGGGCCGCGCCGGTCTGCACGGGGCAAGGCCGCGCCGGTCTCCACGAGGCAAGGCCCCCCGGTCTCCACGGGGCAAGGCCGCGTCGGCATCTGTCGGGCGGGGCTCCACCGGCACCGGCTGGGCGAGGCCGAGCCGGTGCCGGTGGACGCCGAGCGGAGCCGACCCGGCGTGAGCTGAGCGGGGCCAAGCCGGCGTGAGCCGAGCGGGACCGACCCGGCGTGAGCCGAGCGGGACCGACCCGGCGTGAGCCGAGCGGGGCCAAGCCGGCGTGCCGGGCGGGGCCGACCCGGCACGTCGGGCGGGGCCGACCCGGTGGCTGCCGAGCGGGCCCCAGCCACAGTTGTCGAGCGGGGCTCAGCCGGATCTGCTGGGCCGGGCTGACCCCTCATCTGCCCCGCAGGGCTCAGCCGACGCCCGCCGGGCGGCACTCACCCGGTAGCTACCGAGCGGACTCAGCCACATCAACCGGGCAAGGCTGACCGTCATCCGCCCCGGCAGGATTCAGCCGACGCCCGCCGGGCGGCACTCACCCGGCGGCTGCCGAGCAGGCTCAGCCACATCAACCGGGCGAGGCCGACCGTCATCCGCCCCGGCAGGATTCAGCCGACGTCCGCCGGGCGGGCCCCTGTCGGCGGCAGCGGGGCGGGAGCCGTGGCGCGGGCGGGCGGACGTATCGTGCGGGCTCGGCGGGGTCGAGGCGGCCCCGTCACGGCGGTCTCGCGGCCGACCGAGCCGGGCCGACGGCGCGGATTCGGCGGGGGCCGGGCCCGGTGCCGTCACGGTGCCTTCGCAGCCGACCGAGACGGGCGGGTGGGTGGGAAAACGGGGCCCCAGGGGGCGGAGCCCCCTGGGGCGGTCACGGCAGCTCCGGGTCCCGGGGGGCGAACAGCGCCGTCAGTCCCAGGTGCACCAGCAACGCGCCCAGTGGCCAGGCCAGCAACGCCCCCTTCGCCCCGAGCTTCAGCGGTGCCGAGAACGTCACCCCCTTGCCCACGGCCCGCGCGTGCGCGAGCACGTCCGACTCGGGCCCCAGCCACACCCCCAGCCGCCAGGCCAGCAGCGACGCGAGCAGCCCGCCGAGGCCGAGTGCCACGACCTGCGGCACACCCCCGCGCTTGCGCAGCAGGAACACCACGACCCCGCTGATCACCCCGAACGCCAGACCGAGCAGAGTGAACGTTCCGTCGACCCCCGCCGCCTGCTCCCCCTCGCTGTCCTTGAGGTAGACCGCCCAGTTCTTGTCGACCTGGTCACCGATCAGCGGCACATGCGGCGCCAGCCACCACCACAGCAGCCCCAGCAGCACCCCGCCGAGCGCCACCGCGACCGTGATCACGGCGGCCTCCCGCAGTTCGGTCCTCATCCCGGGACCACCCTGCGCGTACGAGCCGTCACCCGCCCCCTCGGCGGGCGGCGCGGCCCCCCAGGCCTGGTGCGCGGAGTCGTCGTGCGGCGGCGGAGGCGGAGTCAGCGGTGCGGTCACCCTGCCATCGTGCCAGGTCGTCCTGTGGGCCGCGTCACCGGACGGCCGCCCTGCGGTACGCCCAGGTCGCCACGGCCAGCGAGACCACGCCCACCCCCGCGCACACGCCCAGGTCGACCAGGACGACGGCCCAGTCCGGATCCGCCCCGAAGGTCCGCGCGTACGCCTCCACGCCGTACGTGGACGGCAGCAGATCACGGGCCAGCCGGATGATCCCCGGCATCCGGTCGGCCGGCAGCACGCCCAGCAGCAGCGCCGCCGACATGCCCAGCTGCCCGAGCAGCGTGGCCAGTTCCGGCCGGGGCGCCAGCAGCCCGCAGGCCGCGCCCAGCCCGGCCAGCGCGGCCCCGGCGAGCGGGATCACGGCGAGCAGGATCCACAGGTTGGCCAGCGGCAGCCCGAACAGCACGCACCCGAAGACGGCGGTCACCAGCGTCCCCGGCACGGTGAAGGAGGCGTACGCCGCCGCCGCGCCGAGCACCACCGCGGCAGGCGGCACCGGCAGGGTGGCGTAGTGGTCGAGCCCGCCGCTGGACCGCAGCTGCCCGAAGTACTGCGAGAGCAGGTTCAGCGCCACGTACGCGACGACCAGCACGGACGAGCCGGCCACCACGGACTGCGCCTCACCGCCGCTGTCGACGACACCCCGCATCATCACGGTGATGCCGACGGACTGGAAGGTCGCGACGAACAGCAGCGGGATGCGGGCCACCCGGGCCCGGGACAGCTGCGCCCGGTAGACGGCGACCAGCGAGGGCCACAGCCGGGCGGGCGGACCCAGCTCGGCCGCACCCGGCGCCGCCGTCTGCGGCAGGGTACGGACGGCGCCCGGCAGAACCTCGGCGGGTACGACACTCACGACGAACTGCTCCTCTTCGCTACGGCAGTCGCATACATCCCTACGCGCCCCGGCGGCCGCGCGTTCACGGTTCGCGCGCTCACGCCCTCACCAGCCCCTGCCGCGCCGCGCCGCCCAGCGCCAGGTAGACGTCCTCCAGGCTGGGCGTGGCGAGCGTGAAGTCGTCCAGGGCGGCGAAGGCGGCACCGCCGGTGACCGTGGCGACGACGGCACGCGCCTCCTCGGGGGCGAGCCGGAGCGTCCAGCGCCGCCCGGACTCGACGGCCCGCTCGCGCAGCACGGCGACCTCGGGCACCTCCAGCGGCGCCCGCTCCCGCCACACCAGCTCCACCCGCACCTCGCCGGCGACCCGCTCCTTGAGCCCGGCCGGGGTGTCGCAGGCGATGACCCGGCCCTGGTCGAGCACGGCGACCCGGTCGAGCACGGTCTCGGCCTCGATGACGTTGTGGGTGACCAGCAGCACCGTCGTACCGTGCTCGGCACGGCGCCGGTCCACGGCCGCCCAGACCGCGCGCCGGGCCACCGGGTCCATGCCGGTGGTCGGCTCGTCCAGCACGAGCAGGGGCCGCTCGCCGACGAGGGCGGCGGCGAGGCAGGCGAGCCGGCGCTGACCGCCGGACAGCTTCTTCAGCGCCCGTCCGGCGAGCGGGGTGAGCCCCAGCTCCTCCAGGACGGCGTCCCGCTCGGCCCGGGCCCGCCGCACGTCCAGACCGCGCAGCCGGCCGGTGGTCTCGGCGGCCAGGGAGACCGTCAGTTCGTCCAGGGCGGAGGACTCCTGGCCCAGGTAGGCGAGGATCCGCGCGGCCCGCTCGGGGTGCCGGACGATGTCGTGGCCGAGGATCTCGACGCGACCGGCGTCCGGCCGCAGCAGTCCGGTGAGCTGTCGTACGAGGGTGGACTTGCCGGCGCCGTTCGGCCCGAGCAGGCCGAAGACCTCGCCGCGCCGCACGTCCAGCTCGACGCCGTCGGTGGCCCGCACCTCCGGGGTGCCGGGCGCCCCGCGCCGCCCGCGGACGGCCGGGTAGGTCTTGCTGAGCCCGCGCACGCGTACGGCCTCGTCCCGTCGAGGTGCCTGTGCCGCGCGCGTCATCACAAGGGACGAGACTACGGGGTCGAGGGCCTTCACTCGTCCTCGGGTCCGCTGTCCCGTCCGTGCGGGGCCGGGCCCGCGGCCCGTCACGCCCGTCGGGTCACTCCCCCGCCCCCGCGTGCTCCGCGGCGGCCGGCACGTCGAACTCCCGCCAGAACCCCGCCCGGATGGCGTAACGGTCGTGCTCGTCGATCTGGTCGTCCTTGTGGGCCAGCAGTCCGAACCGGGCCGCGTAGCGCAGCAGCTCCCCGTCGATGCGGTGCGGGATGCGCGGGTACATCTGCGACAGCCGCTGGAGATGGGTCTGGTCGCCGAGCCGGGACATCCAGCGGCGGGCGAAGACCTGGCCCACCTCGTAGGGATCGCCGCCGACGGTGGTGATGTCCTCCTCGCGGTCGGCCCAGCGCTGCTCGGCGGTGGTGAGCTGGGCCAGCGTGGGCATGGCGGCTACCTCGGGCGGCTCGGGGACCGTGCCGGGCCGGTCGACCCAGCCCTTGTCGGAGGACCACCGCAGGGTCGCCGTCGGGGGCTGCCGGTCGGGCTGGACGCCGGGCGCGCGCAGGGCGGCGAGGTCCTTCGGGGTGGGGACGCCCTTGGGCGCGGTGGCGCGTTCCTGGGCGCCGTTCTCGGCCGGGGCACCGACCGGGGCGTGCGGGCTTTGCTCGGGGGCCCGCTCGGCCGCCGCGCCGGGCGCGGACTCGGGCAGCGGGGCGGAGAGGATGGCGGCGATCTCCGGCCGGGGCACGGGCGGGGGCGCGCAGACGCCGGTCAGCTCTTTGACGCGGACGGCCTGGGTGATCCAGGCGCGGTCCAGCACGCGCCGCTCGTCGGCCTCGGCGACCAGGTCCTCGGACTGGTTGTAGTCCCCGTCGGCGGCCTGGACGGCCCACAGGTGTACGGCGACGCCGTGCTCCTTGGCGGCCATCATGCCGGGCAGCAGGTCGCCGTCGCCGGTGACGAGGACGATGTCGGAACAGGCCCGGTTGCGGGCCAGTTCGGTCAGCTCGGCGTGCATGGCGGCGTCCACGCCCTTCTGCGCCCAGCGTCCGTCGCTGCGGGTCAGGGCGCCCAGCCGGACGGTGACCCGGGGCATCACGCGCAGCCGGCGGTGCTCGGGCTGGGGAACCCGGTCGGGGGCGCCGTCGAACCAGTAGATGCGCAGCAGCGGCCGCTCGGTCTCCAGCTCCGCGCGCTCGCGCAGGGCCTGGATCAGTGCGGCGTGGTCGACGGTGATCCGGGATCGCGACGGCTCACCCGCGAGGAGGCTGGCGGCGGCACCCAGCAGATACCCGGCGTCCACCAGGACGATGCAGCGGTCCACGCGACTCACCCTCTTCCCGGGAGGTTGTGTTTCGGCTTCCTTCGAGTCTGCCCGACCGCACGGGGGTTAACGGCCCGAACTCGATCTTCGGCGTGGCGTTTCCGGGTCCCGCTCGCCCACCTCCCCTGTCACACACGGTAATTATCCGACATGCGCCCGATATCAGCGTATGTGAATCTGGATCCGGCCCTGGCCCCTAGATCCCCTTCAGGAGGCAGATCACCATGGCCAAGAACAAGAACCGCAAGCAGGCCGGCCCGCAGAACCGCGCCCAGCAGAACGAGCGCGCCCAGGAGCGCGCTCAGCGTCCGTCGGCCGAGGAGCAGGACTCCTCGCTGGCGGGCGTCGCGGGCGGCCCCGCGGATGATGTGCACCAGCCGAAGAAGCGTAAGAGCTTCGGCCACAACTAAAGGGCAGTTGAAGCCCAGGCACAGAGAAGGGGCGCGCCCGCAGAGGGTGCGCCCCTTCGTCGCTCGCCGGCCGCCCGGCCGTCCGGCTGTCCGGCTGTCCGCTCAGCCGGCCAGGCAGGACGGGCCGAGGAGCACCTTCAGGTCGCCGAACAGGGCCGGATCGGGCTTGACCCGGTGCCGGTCCAGGCGCAGCACGGTGGTCTTGCGCGGGCCTTGGAGCTTGATCCGGACCTCGCTGTCGCCCTTGTGGTGGCTGAGGATCTCGCCGAGGCGGCTGACCATGGGCGGAGTGACCCGGGTGGCCGGGATGGTGAGGATCACGGGCGCGTTGGTGCCCGCGTTGGACAGGTCCGGGACCATCAGCTCCATGGCGACGAGCCGGGGCACGTCCTCGCGCTTGTCGAGCCGGCCCTTGACGAACACCACGGCGTCCTCGACGAGTTGGGTGGACACCAGCTGGTAGGTCGCCGGGAAGAACATGCACTCGATGGAGCCGGCCAGGTCCTCGACGGTGGCGATCGCCCAGGCGTTGCCCTGCTTGGTCATCTTGCGCTGGAGGCCCGAGATGATGCCGCCGATGGTGACGACCGCGCCGTCGCCGTGCTCGCCGCCGGTGAGCTGGGAGATGCCCGCGTCGGCCTTGTCCGCGAGGACGTGCTCCAGGCCGAAGAGCGGGTGGTCGGAGACGTAGAGACCGAGCATCTCCCGCTCCTGGGCGAGGAGATACGTCTTCTCCCACTCGTCGGTGGAGAACTGCACGTCGAGTCCGAAGCCGGGCTCGCTGGTGGTCTCCTCCCCCATGCCGCCGAAGAGGTCGAACTGCCCCTCGGCCTCCTTGCGCTTGACCGCGACCACGTTGTCGATCATCGGTTCGTACTGCGCGGTGAGGCCCTTGCGGGTGTGGCCCATCTCGTCGAAGGCGCCGGCCTTGATCAGCGACTCGGTGGTGCGCTTGTTGCAGACCACCGCCTCGACCTTGTCGAGGTAGTCGGGGAAGGAGGCGTACTTCCCCTTGGCCTTGCGGCACTTGATGATCGACTCGACGACGTTGGTGCCGACGTTGCGGACGGCGGAGAGGCCGAAGAGGATCACCTCGTCGCCCTGGGCGGCGAAGTTCGACTCGGACTCGTTGACGTTCGGCGGGAGCACCCGGATGCCCATGCGGCGGCACTCGTTGAGGTAGATCGCCGACTTGTCCTTGTCGTCCTTGACGGAGGTGAGCAGCGCGGCCATGTACTCGGCGGGGTAGTTCGCCTTGAGGTAGGCGGTCCAGTACGACACCAGGCCGTACGCGGCGGAGTGGGCCTTGTTGAACGCGTAGCCGGCGAACGGGACCAGCACGTCCCACAGGGCCTGGATGGCCTCGTCGCTGTAGCCGTTCTTGCGGGCACCGGTCTGGAAGATGGTGAAGTTCTTGGCCAGTTCGTCGGGCTTCTTCTTGCCCATGACGCGGCGCAGGATGTCGGCCTCGCCGAGCGAGTAGCCGGCGATGATCTGGGCGGCCTTCTGGACCTGCTCCTGGTAGACGATCAGGCCGTAGGTGACCGCGAGGACCTCTTCGAGGGGCTCCTCCAGCTCCTTGTGGATCGGCGTGATCTCCTGCTGCTTGTTCTTGCGCAGCGCGTAGTTCGTGTGCGAGTTCATGCCCATCGGGCCCGGCCGGTACAGGGCCGACACGGCGGAGATGTCCTCGAAGTTGTCGGGCTTCATCAGCCGCAGCAGGGACCGCATGGGGCCACCGTCGAACTGGAAGACGCCGAGGGTGTCGCCGCGCTGGAGGAGTTCGAAGGTCGTCGGGTCGTCCAGCGGCAGGGACAGCAGGTCGATGTCGAGGCCCTTGTTGGCCTTCACCATCTTGACCGCGTCGTCCATGATCGTGAGGTTGCGCAGGCCCAGGAAGTCCATCTTCAGCAGGCCGAGCGACTCGCAGCTCGGGTAGTCCCACTGCGTGATGGTGACGCCGTCGGTGTGCCGCACCCAGACCGGGACGTGCTCGGTGATGGTCTCGCTGGACATGATCACGCCGGCGGCGTGCACGCCCATCTGCCGGACCAGGCCCTCCACGCCGCGCGCGGTGTCGATGACCTTCTTCACGTCCGGCTCGTTCTCGTACATCGACCGGACCTCGCCCGCCTCCGAGTACCGGGGGTGCTCGGGGTTGGTGATGCCGTCGATGTTGATGCCCTTGCCGAGGACGTCGGCGGGCATGGCCTTGGTGATGCGGTCGCCCATCGCGTACGGGTAGCCCAGCACGCGCGCGGAGTCCTTGATCGCGTTCTTGGCCTTGATGGTGCCGTAGGTGCCGATCATGGCGACCTTGTCGGCGCCGTACTTCTCGGTGACGTAGCGGATCACCTCGACGCGCCGGCGCTCGTCGAAGTCGATGTCGACGTCGGGCATGGAGATGCGCTCGGGGTTGAGGAACCGCTCGAAGATCAGGCCGTGCGGGATCGGGTCGAGGTCGGTGATGCCCATGGCGTAGGCGACGATCGAGCCGGCCGCGGAACCTCGGCCGGGGCCGACCGCGATGCCGTTGTTCTTGGCCCACATGATGAAGTCGGCGACCACGAGGAAGTAGCCGGGGAAGCCCATCGAGATGATGACATCCATCTCGTAGTCGGCCTGCTTCTGGCGGTCCTCGGGGATGCCGTCCGGGAAGCGGCGCTCCATGCCGCGGCGGACCTCCTCCTTGAACCAGGTGACCTCGGTGTACCCCTCGGGGATGTCGAACTTGGGCATGAGGTCGCGCTTCTCGAACATGCCGGTGGTGTCGACCATCTCGGCCACCAGCAGCGTGTTGGCGCAGCCTTCCTGCCAGGCGTCCGAGGAGTCGATGGCGTACATCTCGTCCGTGGACTTCAGGTAGTAGCCGGTGCCGTCGAACTTGAAGCGGCCCGGGTCGGAGAGGTTCTTGCCGGTCTGGATGCACAGCAGGGCGTCGTGGGCGGTCGCCTCGTGCGCGTACGTGTAGTGCGAGTCGTTGGTGACCAGCGGGGGGATGCCGAGCTTCCTGCCGATCTCCAGCAGGCCGTCGCGGACCCGGTGCTCGATGTCGATGCCGTGGTCCATCAGCTCCAGGAAGTACCGGTCCTTGCCGAAGATGTCCTGGTAGTCGGAGGCGGCCTTGATGGCCTCGTCGAACTGGCCGAGGCGCAGCCGGGTCTGCACCTCGCCGGAGGGGCAGCCGGTGGAGGCGACGATGCCCTCCGACCACTGGGAGATCGTCTCCTTGTCCATCCGCGGCCACTTCTGGAGCCAGCCCTCGGCGTAGGCGTCGGAGGAGAGGCGGAAGATGTTGTGCAGACCGGTCCTGTTCACCGCCCACATCGTCTTGTGGGTGTAGCCGCCGGAGCCGGAGACGTCGTCGCGCTTCTGGTGCGGCTGGCCCCACTGGATCTTGCGCTTGTTGCGCCGGGACTCGGGGGCGACATACGCCTCGATCCCGATGATCGGGGTGATTCCGGCCTTCTGCGCGGTGTGGAAGAAGTCGTACGCGCCGTGCAGGTTGCCGTGGTCGGACATGGCGATGTGCGTCATGCCCATCTCATTGCACGCGTTGAACATGTCCTTCAGCCGCGCGGCACCGTCCAGCAGCGAGTACTGGGTGTGGACGTGCAGGTGCGTGAACGGCGGCTTGGACACGGTACGGCCTCCAACGGAAACGCTCGGCGACGGGTGGACGGACACTCTGGGGGACAGCGTCGAAGTCTATGCCCCGCCACTGACACGCGCCGGGCACTCCCGCGTACCTTCATGCGTTGGAACGGCAGAACAGCTGTCGTACGTGTGACGCACCAGGAGGCACCCCGCGATGTCGGTACCCCAGCTCAGTGACGAGCAGCGCGGCGAGGAGATCCTCGCCGTCTTCGACACCGCCTTCGGCCGGCTCCTGGCCGCCGACCCGGCCGCGTTCCGCGTGAAGTTCCGGAAGATGGCGGCCTCCGCCTTCGCGTTCTACCGGGGCACGGCGTGCCTCTTCTACCAGGACCTGCACGCGGAGAAGCGGGGCGGCCCGTTCCTGGACGACCGCACCTCGCGCGTGTGGATCCACGGCGACCTGCACGCCGAGAACTTCGGCACGTACATGGATTCCAACGGCCGCCTGGTCTTCAACGTCAACGACTTCGACGAGGCGTACGTCGGCCCCTTCACCTGGGACCTGAAGCGCTTCGCGGCCTCGATCGCCCTGATCGGGTACGCGAAGGCGCTCAGCGACGACCAGATCACCGAGCTGGTGACGGTGTACGCGCTGGCCTACCGGGAGCGGATCCACGCGCTGTCGACGGGCGTCAAGAGCGACGAGGTGCCGCCGTTCACGCTGGACACCGCGCAGGGTCCGCTGCTGGACGCGCTGCGTGACGCCCGCTCGCTGACCCGCTTCGGACTGCTGGACTCGATGACCGAGATCCGCGAGTTCGAGCGCCGCTTCGCGCCGGACGGCGGCTCCGTCGAGCTGGACGCGGCGACCCGGTACAAGGTGCTGGCCGCCTTCGACGGGTACCTGGAGACGCTGCCGGACTCCTCGCTGGCCCGCCCGGACTCGTACCGGGTCAAGGACGTGGTCGGCCGCCGGGGCATCGGCATCGGCTCGGCGGGGCTGCCGTCGTACAACATCCTGCTGGAGGGGCACAGCGACGCCCTGGAGAACGATGTGGTGATCTACATCAAGCAGGCGCAGACCCCGGCCGTCTCCCGGCACATCACGGACCCGGCGATCGCCGGGTACTTCCAGCACGAGGGCCACCGCACGGTGATCAGCCAGCGCGCCCTCCAGGCGCACGCCGACCCGTGGCTGGGCTGGACCGAGCTGGACGGCGCGGGCCAGCTGGTCGCCGAGATCTCGCCGTACGCGGTGGACCTGGACTGGGGCGACATCGACGACCCGGAGGAGATCGCGGCCGTCGTCGCCGACCTGGGCCGGGCCACGGCCACGATGCACGCGGCGGCGGACGACACCTCCGGGGAGTCCCTGGTGCCGTTCTCCACCGAACGGGCCATCGACGCGGCGCTCGCGGCCGACGAGGAGGGCTTCGCGCCGCTCCTGGTGGACTTCGCGCACGACTACGGCGCACGCGCGCGTGCCGATCACCAGATCTTCCTCGACCTGTTCCGCAACGGCCGGATCCCGGGGCTGTGACGGACCGGTCTCACAGGCACCCTTTAGGGGTCCCTTACCGGCCGACGTGACAGACTCTGCTCTCGCTATGGACATATCCGGGACCCGCCTCAGAGCCGTGCGCGCGGCGCTGTTCACGGCCTTCGTCGTGACGCTCGGCACCGCGTCGCACGTGCTGCTGTCCCGGGCTCCGCTGCCGTCGGCGACCGTGGCCGCGGTCGCCGCCGGCGTGTTCGCCGCCGCGTTCGCGCTGGCGGGCCGCGAGCGCGGCTTCGGCCGGATCGCGGCCCTGCTGATCCCGCTGGAGCTGGCGGCCGACACCGTGTTCACCACCGGCCAGCGCGCCTGCTACGGGCGGGCGGGCGGCCCGGTGGCGGGCCCCCTGCACGCCTTCGGCCTGGACGTGCTGTGCGACGGGCGGATGGGCTCCCCGCTGGCCCGGGTGGCCGGCGGGGCGGACCGGGCGCCGGCGCTGCTGGCCGGGGCCGGTCCGGCGACGGCCTGGCTGCTGCTCGCCGCGCACGTGGGCGTGGGCCTGCTGGCCGCCGCCTGGCTGCACCGGGGCGAGCGGGCGCTGGCCCAGCTGTTGCGCGCGGTCGCCGCGGGCACGTTCCGGCCGCTGCTGCTGGCGGTGGCCGCGGTCACCGTCCGGCCGGCCCTGCGGCGACTGCCGCCGCGCCCGGCCCCGCGCCTCGCCCTCGTCCGCGACGGGCTCTTCGTGCACTCCCTGGGACGGCGCGGGCCGCCGTGCTCCCCGGCGGCCCTCGCCTGAGCGGCCACCGAGCACCAGCGGTCCCCACACCTACCCCGCGTACGGCACGTGCGCGTCCCACAGGGAGAACACCGGTATGAGCAAGCGGAACAGCCAGACGGCGAAGACGGCGGCCCGGGAGCGGCTGCGCCTGGAGCGCGAGCGGCAGGCCAAGCGCGACAAGGTCAGGCGGCAGGTCATCGTGGCCGCCTCGGTGGTGGCCGTGCTGGCCGCGGCCGGCGGCATCGGCTACGCCGTCGTCCAGGCCAACAAGCCCAGCTACTGGGAGGGCCTGAAGGACGCCAAGGTCACCGCCCCGGCCCACACCACGGGCACGAAGGGCACCACGGTCGTCATAGGCAAGGACACCGCCAAGAAGACCCTCAAGGTCTACGAGGACGCGCGCTGCCCGGTCTGCGCCCAGTTCGAGCAGACCGTCGGCTCGACCGTGAAGAAGGACATCGACGACGGCAAGTTCAAGATCCAGTTCGTGGGTGCGACGTTCATCGACCGCACCGACGGCCAGGGCTCCAAGAACGCGCTCAGCGCCCTCGGCGCCGCGCTGAACGTCTCCCCGGAGGCCTTCCTGGACTTCAAGGCCGCGCTGTACTCCACGAAGTGGCACCCCGAGGAGACGGACGACAAGTTCAAGGACGACGCCTACCTGCTGAAGGTCGCGGACACCGTCCCCGCGCTGAAGGGCAACGCCACGTTCGAGAAGGCCGTGAAGAACGGCACCTACGACGCCTGGGCGATGGCCATGTCCAAGACGTTCGACGAGAACAAGGACAGCGTGACGGGCACGCCCAGCTTCATCATGGACGGCAAGAAGCTCACCGGTCCCGACGGCGGCGCGCCGATGACGGTGGAGAACTTCAACAAGGCGGTGGACGCGGCCCTCAAGGGCTGACACCCCCTCAGCCGGCCTGAATCGGGCGGCGACGTGAAGGGCGGGCGAACTTTCCGGGTTCGCCCGCCCTTTCGGCATACCGGCCAGTAACCTGATCGGCCGTGACCAGTCCTTACAGATCGTCCGAGGCCGCGCAGCGCCTCGACTCCCTCACCCCCAGCCGCCGTACGGTCGTCAAGGCCGCGGCGGCGACCGCTGTCCTGGCCGGCCCGCTGGCCGCCGCGCTGCCGGCCCGTGCCGCCACGGACGCCCCCGCCTTCCTGCACGGCGTCGCCTCCGGCGATCCGCTGCCCGACGGTGTCCTGCTGTGGACCCGGGTGACCCCCACCCCCGAGTCCCTGCCCGGCTCCGGAGTGGGCCCGGACACCGAGGTGAGCTGGATCGTCGCCAGGGACCGGGCGCTGACGGACATCGTCGCCAAGGGGTCCCTCACCGCGCGCGCCGCCTCCGACCACACCGTGAAGGCCGACATCCGCGGCCTCGAACCGGCCACCGACTACTGGTTCCGCTTCTCGGCCGGCGGCACCGACTCCCCGGCGGCGCGCACCCGCACCGCGCCGGCGGCGGACGCCCCGGTCGCCGGCCTGCGCTTCGGCGTGGTCTCCTGCGCCAACTGGGAGGCCGGCTACTTCTCGGCCTACCGCCATCTCGCGGCCCGCACCGACCTGGACGCCTGGCTGCATCTCGGCGACTACATCTACGAGTACAAGTCCGGTGAGTACGCGGCCCGCGGCAAGGTCGTACGGCCGCACGCGCCCGCGAACGAGATCCTCACCCTCGCCGACTACCGGATCCGGCACGCGAAGTACAAGACCGACCCCGACCTCCAGGCGCTGCACGTGAAGGCGCCGGTCATCGCGATCTGGGACGACCACGAGTTCGCCGACAACGCCTGGTCGGGCGGCGCGGTCAACCACACCGAGGGCGCCGAGGGCACCTGGACGTCCCGTCAGGCCGCCGCCAAGCAGGCCTACTTCGAGTGGATGCCGGTGCGCCCGGCGATCGAGGGCACCACCTACCGCCGGCTGCGCTTCGGCAAGCTCGCCGACCTGTCCCTGCTGGACCTGCGCTCGTTCCGCTCCCAGCAGGCGGGCACCGCGAGCGGCTCGGTGGACGACCCGGACCGTACGATCACCGGGCGCGCCCAGCTCGACTGGCTGAAGGCGGGGCTGAAGGCCTCCGACACCAGGTGGCGGCTGGTCGGCAACTCCGTGATGATCTCGCCGTTCTCCTTCGGCTCGCTCTCCGCCGACCTGTTCAAGCCGCTGGCCAAGCTGCTCGGGCTGCCGCAGGAGGGCATAGCCGCCAACACCGACCAGTGGGACGGCTACACCGACGACCGGCGCGAACTCCTGGGCCACCTGCGCGCGAACGCGATCGGCAACACCGTCTTCCTGACCGGTGACATCCACATGGCGTGGGCGAACGACGTGCCGATGGACGCGGGCACCTATCCGCTGTCGGCCTCCGCGGCCACCGAGTTCGTGGTGACCTCGGTGACCTCCGACAACCTCGACGACGTGGTGAAGGTCCCCGAGGGCACGGTCTCGGCGATCGCCGCGCCGGTCATCCAGGCCGCCAACCGGCACGTGCACTGGCTGGACACCGACCGGCACGGCTACGGCGTGCTGGACATCACGGCCGACCACGCGCAGATGGACTACTACGTGCTGTCCGACCGCACCAAGGCCGACGCCACCTCGAAGTGGGTCCGCTCCTACCGCACCCGCAACGGCACCCAGAAGATCGAGCGGACCTACGACCCGGTGTAACCGGTGTGGCCGCTCAGCCGAGACCGTCGAGGAAGCCGAGCGCCACCCGCCAGGTGGCCTCGGCGGCCTCCGCGTCGTAGTCGGGGAGTCCGGGGTCGGTGTAGAGGTGGCCGGCCCCGGGGTAGCGGTAGATCTCCACGTCGGCGCCGGCCCGGCCCATCTGGAGGTACCAGGCGCTCAGCCAGTCGTCCGTCTCGAACGGGTCCGGCTCGGCGACGTGCAGTTGCACCGGCAGCTCGTCCACCTCCGCGGTGGGCGCGAGGTCGGAGGTGCCGTGCAGGAGCAGCAGGCCGCGCGCCTTGGCGTCGCCGAGGGCGAGGGTCTGCGCGATGGACGCGCCGAGCGAGAACCCGGCGTACACCAGGCCCCGGTCCGAGTAGGGCGCGGCGGCCAGCACGGCGCGCTTGAGCAGCTCCTCCTTGCCCAGCTCGTCCTTGTACGCCATGCCCTCCTCAACGGTGTCGAACGTGCGCCCCTCGAAGAGGTCCGGCGTCCACACCTCGTGGCCCGCGGCGCGCAGCCGGTCCGCCGCCGCGCGTACGGCGGGCCTGAGGCCGTTGGTCGAGTGAAAGAGCATGATGTTCATGAGGCCATGGTGCCAGCCGGGCGCGGCCGTCCGCAGCGCGCTCATACCCAGGTGAGCCGAGAACTCACATGTTCATCGCACCGCGAGCCGGGTTAGGCGCGCAGTCATGGAGACCGTACTCCGTCCCCTGCTCGTGATCGGCGGCTCGGTGCTGCTCACCCTGGCCATCGGGTGGGCCACCGATCTGCTGCTGCGAAAGGCCGACGAACGCAACCCCGAAACCCCGCTGTGGGAACTCCTGCGGCGGGGCCGCATCCCGTACCAGCTCGTGATCTGCACCGCACTCCTGAGAGGCTCCTACGACCAGGCGGAACTGCTCCAGGAGCACAAGGTCGGCGTCGGCCGTACCCTGACCCTGACCCTCATCGGGTCGGCGGCCTGGCTGGCGATCCGGATCGCCGCGGCGATCGTGGAGACCTCCTACTCCCGCTACGCGCGCGCCCACCGGGACGCGGCGCGGGTGCGCCGGGTGCGGACACAGGTCGAGCTGATCATGCGAGTGGTGTCGGCGATCGTCATCGTCGTGGCGATCGCCTCGATGCTGCTGACGTTCCCGGCGATGCGAGCGGCCGGTGCGTCGCTGCTGGCCTCCGCGGGCATCCTGGGCATCGTGGCCGGTGTCGCGGCCCAGTCGACGCTGTCCAACCTCTTCGCCGGCCTCCAGATCGCCTTCGGCGACATGGTGCGCATCGGGGACACGGTGGTCGTGGACGGCGAGTGGGGCACGGTCGACGAGATCACCCTGACCTTCCTGACGGTACGGACCTGGGACGAGCGGCGGATCACCATGCCGGTGTCGTACTTCACGTCCAAGCCGTTCGAGAACTGGTCCCGGGGCACCCCGCAGATGACCGGCATCGTCTACTGGCACCTCGACCACAGCGCGCCGATCGAGGCGATGCGCGAGAAGCTGCGCGACATCCTGCGGAACTGCACCGCCTGGGACGGCCGCGCCTACAGCCTCCAGGTGACCGACACCACACCCAACTCCATCCAGGTCCGGGCGCTGGTGACGGCGAAGGACGCCGACGACATCTGGACGGTCCGGGTCGCGGTCCGCGAGCAGATGATCACCTGGCTCTCGGCGGAGCACCCCTACGCCCTCCCCCGCGTCAACACCTCCGACGCGGTCCTCCCCCCGACCCGCATACCGCCCCCCGACCGGGCCTCCCTCCGCAAGGCCTACGACTTCCCGCGCACGGGCCGCGGCTGACCCCCGCCCGCCCCCGATCCCCGCGCCCCGCCTGCCGCTCACCTCGGCACGCGGGGCGCGGCCATACCCGGCCCGCCGACCACGGTCAGCCGCCGACGGCGGGCCGGGGCCGCAGGGGAGCGCCCACCTCCCAGCCGATGGAAACGGGTGGTGCGCGGGTGGGAGATCACCACACGCCGAGCACGGACCCAGCACCGGCAAGCGACCGCAGGTCACCGCAGGCTGCGTACATCCAGATGCCGAAGCACCCGGTCCACGACCTCGGGATCCGCGCCCGGCTCGCTGCGCGCCGCCAGCACCTCGTGCCGCGCCGCGCTCAGCATCTCGTTCTGGATCCGCCGCACCCGCTTCAGCCGCTTCGCCCGCTGCACCTGCGCCTCCCGCCGCTCCTCCTCCCCCATGTCCGGGCTGATCCGGATCCCGATGTCGAAGGCCCGCCGCAGCATCTGCTCGGACAGTTCCTCGGGCAGGTCCTCCACCTGCTCGATCTCCCGCAACCGCGCCCGCGCGGCCTTGGCCGCCCGCACCGCCAGTTCCTTCTCGACCTCCTTCTCCCGCTCGGAGTCGGCCCGCACCCCCAGCCGCCGCACCAGCCAGGGCAGGGTCAGCCCCTGCAGGACCAGCGTGGCGACGATCACCCCGAACGCGATGAAGATGATCACGTCCCGGTCCGGGAACGGCCTCCCGGCGTCCGTCTCCAGCGGCACGGCCAGCGCCAGCGCCACGGACGCCACCCCGCGCATCCCGGACCACCACATCACGACGGTCTCCCGCCAGCTGACCGGGATCTCCTCGTCGTAGTCCCGGCGGGCGTGCAGCCGTTTGGTCAGCCAGGTCGCCGGCAGCAGCCACAGCAGCCGTACGACGACGACCACACCCGCCACCGCGGCGGCCCAGCCCAGCAGCTCGCCCCAGCGCCCCTGCGCGGTGCGGACGGCGTTGTGCAGCTCCAGGCCGATGAGCCCGAACGCCACGCCGGTGACCAGCGTGTCGATGATGTCCCAGAAGGTGTGCCCGGCCAGCCGCGTCATCACGTCGTCGGCGTCGGTGGCGTACTCGGAGAGGAAGAGCGCCGTGGTGAGCACGGCGAGCACCCCGGAGCCGTGCAGCTTCTCGGCGAGCACATAGGACGCGTACGGCACCAGCAGGGTCATGCCGATCTGGAGCGTCGGGTCGCCGAGCAGATCCATCAGCTTGTTCGCGCCCCAGCCCAGCACCAGGCCCACGGCCACCGCGACGACCGCGGACAGCACCAGGTCGAGACCGGCCCGCCAGGGCGAGAACGTCCCGCTCACGGCGGCGGCGATCGCCACGTGGTAGAGCACGATGGCCGTGACGTCGTTGAACAGCCCCTCGCCCTCCAGGATCGACACCAGGCGCCGGGGCAGCCCGAGCTGTCCGGCGACGCTGGTCGCGGCGACCGGGTCGGGCGGCGCGATCAGGGCGCCGAGCGCGACGGCCGCGGCGATGGGCAGCCCGGGCACGATCGTGCTGGCTACGGCGGCCACGCACACCGTCGTCACGAACACCAGCGCGACGGCGAGCAGGAAGATCGGACGGACGTTGGCCGCGAACTGCCGCCAGGAGGTGCGGCGCACGGCCGCGTAGAGCAGCGGCGGCAGCAGTCCGGGCAGGATCAGCTCGGGCGAGATGTCCACGTTGGGCACGAAGGCGACGACGGCGAGGACACCGCCGAAGACGGTCATCAGCACCGGCGCCGGCACCTTGAGCCGGTCACCGACGGGGACGCTCACCAGGGCCCCGAGCAGCAGGACGAACAGCAGGGCCAACTGGTCCACGGCCAAGGCTCCGGAGGTCGACGATCACACGGCAGGCCTCAAGACTGCCATTCACCCGGCGAGAGCGCGTGGCGCTACAGCGCGCGGCGCATCGCCCGGTGGGGTATGCCCGCGTCCGGGAACTCCGGGCCGTAGGCCACGTAGCCCAGCCGTTCGTAGAAGCCGAGGGCCTGGGTCTGGGCGTGCAGGTCCACCGCCGTCAGGCCGCGCGCGCGGGCCGCGTCCTCGATCGCCCGCACCAGGGCCGCGCCGACCCCGAGCCCGCGCGCCTCGCGGGTGACGGCGAGCCGGCCGAGCACGCCGACCGCCGGGTCACCGCCGGTCTTGCCGGCCGCCGCCGCGCCGGACAGCAGCCGCCCGGTGCCGAGCGGCACGCCGTCCGCGCGGACCGCCAGCACGTGCAGGGCGCCGGCGTCGTGCGCGTCGTACTCGATGTCCTCGGGGACGCTCTGCTCCACCACGAAGACCTCTTTGCGGACCGCGAAGCACGCCTCGCGGTCGGCGGGGTCCTCGGCGACGCGGACGCCGTACGCCGCGCTCACGCGTACGTCTCCTCGCGGACCCGGTCCAGGGCCCGCTGGAGGTCTTCGGGGTAGGTGCTCTCGAACTCGGCCCAGGTGCCGTCCCCGGGGTGTTCGAAGCCGAGTCGCACGGCGTGCAGCCACTGCCGGGTCAGGCCCAGCCGCTTGGCCAGGGTCGGGTCGGCGCCGTAGGTGAGGTCACCGACGCACGGGTGGCGGTGGGCGGACATGTGGACGCGGATCTGGTGGGTGCGGCCGGTCTCCAGCTTCACGTCCAGCAGCGAGGCGGCGCGGAAGGCCTCCACCAGGTCGTAGTGCGTCACGGAGGGCTTGCCCTCGGCCGTGACCGCCCACTTGTAGTCGTGGTTCGGGTGCCGGCCGATGGGCGCGTCGATGGTGCCGCTCGTCGGGTCCGGGTGGCCCTGGACCAGGGTGTGGTAGCGCTTGTCGACCGTGCGCTCCTTGAACTGGCGCTTGAGCGAGGTGTACGCGTACTCGGACTTGGCGACCACCATCAGGCCGGAGGTGCCGACGTCGAGGCGGTGCACGATGCCCTGGCGCTCGGCGGCGCCCGAGGTGGAGATCCGATAGCCCGCGGCGGCGAGACCGCCGATGACGGTCGGGCCCGACCAGCCCGGGGAGGGGTGCGCGGCCACGCCGACCGGCTTGACGATCACGACCACGTCATCGTCGTCGTGCACGATCTCCATGCCCTCGACGGGCTCGGCGACCACCTGCACCGGTGCGGGCGCCCCCGGCATCTCGACCTCGAGCCAGGCGCCGCCGCTCACCCGCTCGGACTTGCCGACCACCGCGCCGTCGACCTGGACCTTGCCGGCCGCGGCCAGCTCCGCCGCCTTGGTGCGGGAGAAGCCGAACATGCGGGAGATGGCGGCGTCGACGCGCTCGCCCTCCAGGCCGTCGGGCACGGGCAGGGTTCGGATCTCGGGAATCGTGCTCACCCGTCGAGTATGCCGGACGGGCCGGACGCCCCCGCACGAGCCTGTGGAAAACCGGCCCGAGGCAGGTCCCCGCCGGTGCTCAGTCCTTGTGGACGGTGCCGTCCGGGTCGAGGCCCCGGAAGGAGAGCAGCACGATCAGGATGCCGCCGCACACGATCGCCGAGTCGGCGAGGTTGAACACCGCGAACCCCTTGGGCGCGATGAAGTCCACGACCTCGCCCTCGAAGATCCCGGGGGCCCGGAAGACGCGGTCGGTGAGGTTGCCGAGGGCGCCGCCGAGCAGCAGGCCGAGCGCGACGGCCCAGGGGAAGCTGTACAGCTTGCGGGCGAGCCGGATGATCACCACGATCACGGCGGCCGCGATGAGCGTGAAGATGATCGTGAAAGCGGCGCCGAACCCGAAGGCCGCGCCGGGGTTGCGGATGGCGTGCAGCTCCAGCCAGTCCCCGACCACCCGGATCGGCGCGCGGTGCTCCAGCTTGGCCACCACGAGCAGCTTGCTGCCCAGGTCGAGGGCGTAGGCGAAGGCCGCCACCGCGAACAGCACGGCGATCCGGCGGCCACGCCCGGCCGGCCGCCGCACCGGTACCGCCCGCTCGCCGCCGTCCGGGGTGTCCGGCGTACCGATGATGCGCTCCGCCTCTGTCACGTGAGTCCCTCAGCCTAGGTGCCTGACTGAGGACGAGACTACGGCACGCCCCGGCGGGGACCCACGCTCAGGATCGGCGTTCCTGCTTCTGCTTGCACTCCACGCACAGGGTGGCGCGCGGGAAGGCCTGCATCCTGGCCTTGCCGATGGGGTTGCCGCAGTTCTCGCACAGGCCGTAGGTGCCCGCCTCCAGCCGTTGCAGGGCCCGCTCCGTCTGGTCGAGCATCTCGCGCGCGTTGGCGGCCAGCGCCATCTCGTGCTCGCGCGTGATGTTCTTGGTGCCGGTGTCGGCCTCGTCGTCGCCCGCGCCGTCCCCGGAGTCCCGCATCAGTCCGACGAGGGCGGCCTCCGAGGAGCTGATCTCCGCCGACAGCCGCGCCGCCTCGGACTCCAGCTCCGCGCGGGCCTCGGCGACCTCCTCGGGGGTCCAGGGGTCCTCCCCGGGGCGCACCGCCAGCTCGCCGGGTTCCACGGCCCCCGCCCGCGCCTTCGGGACGCCGGTCTCCGCCGTGGCCGTGCCAGGAGTCTTCTTCGCAACCACCGTCGTGGCTCCCGTCTGCTCCGCGGCCCGCGCCGCGCCCGCCTTCTTGGCCGTGCTCGCGGCGGCCGCCTTCCCGGCGGCCGCCTTCCTCGCCTGCGTCTTCCCGGTCTCGGCCCGCTTCACCGGCGCCTTCTTCGCCGGGGCCTTCTTCGCCGGGACGTCCCTCACGGGCTTCCCGTCGGCGGCCGTCTTCTCGGCAGCGGTCTTCTTCACGGCCGTCTTCTTCACCGCCGTCGTCCGCGCGGCCGGTTCCTCCGTGGCTGCCTTCACGTGCTTCGCCGCCTTCTTCGCCGGTGCCTGCCCGGCCGCGGCCGGCCGGGCCGGTGCTTTCTTCGCCCGTGCCGTCCCGGCAGCGGTCTGCCGCGCGGTCCGGTCCGCCTCGGTCTTCTTCGCCACCATGGCCGCGGCCCCTTCACACATTGTGATCTTGCGCGCGAATCGTGCTGGGACGATAAATCGACTTGAGTCCCGCGGCAACGGGGCACACCGCCCGATTCGCCCGCCCGCACCCCCCACGCTGTGAGCCTGCATCCGTTGTGCCCAGCTCCCCGCCGGGTAATCCGCCGGGGCCCGCCCCGCGCGGGCCCCGGCGCGCGCCCCGGCCCGTTCGGGTCACGCGCGCCCCCGGAAAACCGGTCCGCCGCTGTCCGCGCGGCGCCGTACACTGGGCGGAGCGAGAAGCGTGGATGGGGACGAGTAGCGGCGTACGCAGCCCAGAGCGACCCGGGGACGGTGTGAGCCCGGGGGCGAGCGCGACGTGAAGATCACCCCGGAGCCGCCGGAAGAACGCCCCCGGCCGAAGGGCCAGGGCCAGTAGAACCGGTTTCGCGACCCCAATGAGGGGGCTCACCACCGCGTAGGGCGCGGCGGGGGCCAAGGAGGGTGGTACCGCGGGAGCGCGCCGCACACGGCGCGGACAGCTCTCGTCCCTCCGACGGAAGGCAGCAAGTTCCGTTGGAGGATGCTCGCAGATGACAGCGCCGACGTACCGCCAGGTGCCCGCCCAGGTCGACCTGCCCGCGCTTGAGCACGCGGTGCTCGACTTCTGGCGCGACCAGAAGGTCTTCGCCAAGAGCCTGGAGCGGTCCGAGGGCCGCCCCGAATGGGTGTTCTACGAGGGCCCGCCCACCGCCAACGGCATGCCGGGCGCGCACCACATCGAGGCGCGCGTCTTCAAGGACGTCTTCCCCCGCTTCCGCACCATGCGCGGCTACCACGTCGCCCGCAAGGCCGGCTGGGACTGCCACGGCCTGCCCGTCGAGCTGGCCGTCGAGAAGGAGCTGGGCTTCTCCGGCAAGAAGGACATCGAGGCGTACGGCATCGCCGCGTTCAACGCCCGGTGCCGCGAGTCGGTGACCCGGCACACCGACGCCTTCGCCGAGCTGACGACCCGCATGGGCTACTGGGTCGACCTGGACGACGCCTACCGCACCATGGACCCCGAGTACGTCGAGTCGGTCTGGTGGTCGCTGAAGGAGATCTTCGGCAAGGGCCTGCTGGTCCAGGACCACCGCGTCGCCCCCTGGTGCCCGCGCTGCGGCACCGGCCTGTCCGACCACGAGCTGGCGCAGGGCTACGAGACGGTCGTGGACCCCTCCGTGTACGTCCGCTTCCCGCTCACCTCAGGACCGCTGGCCGGCGAGGCCGCGCTGCTGGTGTGGACGACCACCCCGTGGACCCTGGTGTCCAACACGGCGGTCGCCGCGCACCCCGACGTCACCTACGTGGTCGCCACGGACGGCGAGGAGAAGCTGGTCGTCGCCGAGCCGCTGCTCGGCAAGGCGCTCGGCGAGGGCTGGGAGGCCACTGGGCAGACCTTCACGGGTGCCGAGATGGAGCGCTGGACGTACCAGCGCCCCTTCGAGCTGGTGGAGTTCCCGGAGCCGGCGCACTACGTGGTGAACGCCGAGTACGTGACCACCGAGGACGGCACGGGTCTGGTCCACCAGTCCCCCGCCTTCGGTGAGGACGACCTCAAGGTCTGCCGCGCCTACGGCCTGCCGGTGGTCAACCCGGTCCGCCCGGACGGCACGTTCGAGGAGGACGTCCCCCTCGTCAGCGGCGTCTTCTTCAAGAAGGCCGACGAACTGCTCACCGAGGACCTGAAGCAGCGCGGCCTGCTCTTCCGGCATCTGCCCTACGAGCACAGCTACCCGCACTGCTGGCGCTGCCACACCGCGCTGCTCTACTACGCGCAGCCCTCCTGGTACATCCGCACGACGGCGGTCAAGGACCGTCTCGTCCAGGAGAACGAGAAGACCAACTGGTTCCCGGAGACGGTCAAGCACGGCCGCTTCGGCGACTGGCTGAACAACAACATCGACTGGGCGCTGTCCCGCAACCGCTACTGGGGCACCCCGCTGCCGATCTGGCGCTGCGAGGACGACCACCTCACCTGCGCAGGCTCCCGCGCGGAGCTGTCCGAGCTGACCGGCACCGACCAGTCGGACCTCGACCCGCACCGCCCGTACATCGACGAGGTCACCTTCGCCTGCCCGCAGGAGGCTTGCGGCAAGACCGCCACGCGCGTGCCCGAGGTGATCGACGCCTGGTACGACTCGGGTTCGATGCCGTTCGCGCAGTGGGGCTACCCGTACAAGAACAAGGAGCTGTTCGAGAGCCGCTACCCGGCGCAGTTCATCTCCGAGGCGATCGACCAGACCCGCGGCTGGTTCTACACGCTGATGGCCGTCGGCACCCTGGTGTTCGACAAGTCGTCGTACGAGAACGTCGTCTGCCTGGGCCACATCCTGGCCGAGGACGGCCGCAAGATGTCCAAGCACCTGGGCAACATCCTCCAGCCGATCCCGCTCATGGACCAGCACGGCGCGGACGCGGTGCGCTGGTTCATGGCCGCCGGCGGCTCCCCGTGGGCCGCGCGCCGGGTCGGACACGGCACCATCCAGGAGGTCGTCCGCAAGACCCTGCTGACGTACTGGAACACGGTCGCCTTCCAGGCCCTGTACGCCCGTACCTCGCAGTGGGCGCCGAGCGCGGCGGACCCGGCCCCGGCCGACCGCCCGCTGCTGGACCGCTGGCTGCTGTCCGAGCTGCACGCGCTCACCGACCAGGTGACGCGGTCCCTGGAGGCGTACGACACCCAGCGCGCCGGCAAGCTGCTGTCCGCGTTCGTCGACGACCTGTCCAACTGGTACGTCCGCCGTTCGCGGCGCCGCTTCTGGCAGGGCGACAAGGCCGCGCTGCGCACGCTGCACGAGGTGCTGGAGACGGTCACCAAGCTGATGGCGCCCATCACCCCGTTCATCACCGAGCGGGTGTGGCAGGACCTGGTCGTGCCGGTCACCCCGGGCGCCCCGGAGTCGGTGCACCTGGCGTCCTGGCCGGAGGCGGACCTGTCGGCGATCGACCCGGACCTGTCGCGGCAGATGGTGCTGGTGCGCCGGCTGGTGGAGCTGGGGCGGGCCACGCGCGCGGAGTCGGGTGTGAAGACGCGTCAGCCGCTGTCCCGCGCGCTGATCGCGGCCACCGGTTTCGACTCCCTCGACCGCGAACTGCACGCCCAGATCACCGAGGAGCTGAACGTCTCCGCGCTGGCGTCGCTGGCCGAGGTCGGCGGCTCGCTGGTGGACACCACCGCCAAGGCCAACTTCCGCGCGCTCGGCAAGCGGTTCGGCAAGCGGGTGCAGGACGTGGCCAAGGCGGTCGCGCAGGCGGACGCGGCGGCGCTGTCGCTGGCGCTGCGCGAGGGCACGGCGTCGGTGGAGGTCGACGGGGAGACGGTCACGCTCGCCCCGGACGAGGTGATCATCACCGAGACCCCGCGCGAGGGCTGGTCGGTGGCCTCCGACTCCGGTGCCACGGTCGCGCTGGACCTGGAGATCACCGAGGAGCTGCGGCAGGCGGGCCTGGCCCGGGACGCGATCCGGCTGATCCAGGAGGCCCGCAAGAACAGCGGCCTGGACGTGGCCGACCGGATCGCGCTGCGGTGGACTTCCGCGGACCCGGCGGTGATCGCGGCGCTCGGTGAGCACGCCGGGCTGATCGCCGACGAGGTCCTGGCGACCGACTTCGCCCAGGGCGAGGCCGACGACAGCTACGGGGAGCCGTTCACCGACGAGGGGCTGGCCCTCACGTTCCGGCTGCGCAAGGCCTCGTAGACCGGCGGTTCCGGTGAAGGGCCCGGCCTCCGCTCCCGGAGGCCGGGCCCTTTCGCGTGGGGAGAACCGGAGCAACGCGCGTAAAAAGGGCGGGACCCCGGATCGGATGATCCGGGGTCCCGCCCTGAACGCTGCCGACGCCTATGGCGTACTACACACCGTGCCCGGTGCTCAGTTGTCGTCCTCGTCGATCAGGAACCCGCGCATCGGCGAGGGCGCCTGGCCCATCGGGGACGGACCCTGCGGACGGACCGGAGCCATCGGCTGGGTCATGGCCGGCGTCATCTGCTGCTGACCGCCGTAGGACGGCGCGGCCGGAGCGGACGGGCCGCCCATCGACGGGTTGCCGCCGTAGGACGGGGCGCTCGCGCCGGCCGGGGCCATGGAGGGCGCCGGGGACGGCGGCAGCGACGCGGTGGCCGGGGTGCGCGGCGGGGCCAGCGAGTCGTCGGCCTGCGTCTCCAGCTGGCGCAGCTGGGACTCCAGGTACGACTTCAGACGCGTGCGGTACTCGCGCTCGAAGCCGCGCAGGTCCTCGACCTTGCGCTCCAGCGTGGCGCGGGCGGACTCCAGGGAGCCCATCGCGACGCGGTGCTTCTCCTGCGCGTCCCGCTCCAGGGCGTCGGCCTTGGCACGGGCGTCCCGCTCCAGACCCTCGGCGCGGCTGCGGGCCTCGCCGACGATCTTGTTGGCCTCGGAACGGGCCTCGGCGATCGCCTGGTCGGCGGTCTGCTGGGCCAGCGAGAGGACGCGGGCGGCGCTGTCGCCACCGGGACCCTGACCGGGGCCGCCCATCGGACCGCCCATGGGGCCGCCCATCGGGCCACCCATCTGCTGCTGCATGGGCGGCTGGCCGCCCATCGGGCCCTGTCCCATGCCGCCCTGGCCCATCGGACCCTGACCCATCGGACCCTGGCCCATGCCGCCCTGACCCATGGAACCCTGACCCATGCCGCCCTGGCCCATGGACCCCTGGCCCATACCGCCCTGACCCATGGCGCCCTGACCCATCGGGCCGGGACCCTGCGGACCGCCCTGACCGCCGGGGCCGGCGGGGAGCTGCGGGGCACCGCTCGGCAGCTGGGGCGGGCCACCCATGGGGCCGCCCATCTGCTGCTGCGGCGGGCCCGATATCCCGGCGGGTACCGGAGCGCCGGGACCGCGCATGCCCTGCTGCTGCTGTTCCTGCTCCGGGGGACCCTTGCGCATGTTCTGCTGGTTCTGCGCGGCCGCGCGCGTGGCGGCGGCCAGCTTGGCGCGCAGGTCCTCGTTCTCGCGGAGCAGACGGGTCAGTTCGGCTTCGACCTCGTCGAGGAAGGCATCGACCTCGTCCTCGTCATAGCCTTCTCGGAGGCGGACGGTCGTGAACTGCTTGTTCCGCACGTCCTCGGGGGTCAACGGCATCTCTTCACCTCAACGTAGTCATCGGCAGTCGGCAAGACCGTATCGTCCATATTCTTCTCATCTCGCGAGGTTCGTAAGCGAGATGAGGATGTAAACGATGATCATCAGTACGAAGAAGGACAGGTCGAGCGCCACGCCCCCGAGACGCAGCGGCGGGATGAACCGCCGCAGAAGCTTCAGCGGTGGATCGGTGACAGTGTAGGTGGCCTCCAGTACGACCACCATCGCCTTGCCGGGTTGCCACGAGCGGGCGAACTGGAACACGTAGTCCATGACCAGCCGGAAGATCAGCACGACGAGGAACACCATCAGCGCGATGTAGATCACCTGCGCGAACACGCTCATGGCTTGGACTTCCCTCTCCCCTGTTCCGTGCTGTTCCGTACTTCGATCCGGTGGATGCGTCTCAGCTCTGGTTGAAGAACCCGCCCTCTGCGATGCGGGCCTTGTCCTCCGCCGTGACATCGACGTTAGCAGGAGACAACAGGAACACCTTCTGCGTCACCCGCTCGATGCTGCCGTGAAGACCAAACACCAAACCGGCCGCAAAGTCGACAAGTCGCTTGGCGTCTGTGTCATCCATCTCAGTCAGATTCATGATCACCGGGGTGCCCTCACGGAAGTGTTCCCCGATGGTACGGGCTTCGTTGTAGGTCCGCGGGTGCAGCGTGGTGATCCGGTACGGCTCTCGTTCCGACACGACCTTGGGCATGATCACCGGTGCGTTCTTCTCCAGGGACTGGCGTTCTTGTGTGATGGATGCCACGGGCGCGATCCGCGCGGGGCGGCCCGATTCCGCGGCGAGCGAAGTCGCGCGGGCCACCGGCTCGCGGGGCGCGGGCGGTTGCGTGATTCGCACCTCTTCGTCCCTTTGGGACTGGTGTGCACCGTGTGACTGGTGTGACGGCTCGTGCCGTCGGTGGTCCCGCTCCGGCTCCGGGTCCAGTTCGGGCTCGAAGTCGTCGTCGGGGTCGAATCCGCGGCCGTCGTAACCATCGTCCTCCACGAGGCCGAGGTAGACCGCCATCTTGCGCATCGCGCCGGCCATGCTCTGAGTCCTCCGCTCTGTGGTGGATCGACTGACGACTGCCAAGTGCCCGCGATCCACGTGGTCGTTGTGCCCGTCTTCCTGGGCATTGACCATATTTTCTGCTGTGGTCCGACTTCCTGGCGACGTTACCCGAGCCTGGAGCGGACACCGAGTACCGCGCTGCCGACGCGCACATGTGTCGCTCCGGCGGCCACGGCCTGTTCGAGGTCCGCACTCATCCCCGCGGACACCATGGTCGCAGCCGGATGGGTTCGGCGCAGGTGGGTCGACAAAACCATGAGCCGCTCGAACGCCGCCTGTTCGCGTCCCGCGTATTCCCCGGTGAGCGGCGCGACAGTCATCAGGCCGTCGATCCGCAGCCCCGGGGAGTCCGCCACCAGGCCGGCCAACTCCTCGATCCCCGCCGGGGCGACGCCACCGCGCTCACCCCGGCCGTCGGCGCCCGCGTCGAGCGCGACCTGGATCAGGCAGCCGACCTCGCGGCCGGTCCGCACCGCCTCCTTCGACAGGGCCGTCACCAGCCGGGCCCGGTCGACGGACTGCACCACATCGGCATAACCGACCACGGAACGCACCTTGTTGGTCTGCAACTGGCCGACGAAATGCCAGGAAAGCGGCAGATCCGCGCACACGGCGGCCTTGGGCGCCGCGTCCTGGTCGCGGTTCTCGGCGACGAGGCGCACGCCGAGCTCCGAGAGGATGCGTACATCGCTCGCCGGGTAGGTCTTGGTGACCACGATCAGCGTCACCTCCGCCCGCTCGCGCCCGGCCGCCACGCACGCGGCCGTGATGCGCTCCTCCACCTTCGCGAGGTTCGCGGCGAGTTCGTCTCTACGGTCCGTCATGCCCCATCAGTCCAGCCAGACATAGCCGGCGAGCCGCCCGGTGGTGCGGTCCCGTCGGTACGAGAAGTGGTCGTGCGACTCCAGCGTGCACACCGGCGACTGCGCCCGGTCGCGCACCCCGAGCCGGTCGAGCTGCGCGTGCACGCCGGCGCTCACGTCGACCGCCGGTGTGCCCCAACTGGTCTCAGCGTGCGCCGCCGGCTCGACGGCGGCCACCTCGGCGCGCATCGGCTCGGGCACCTCGTAGCACCGGCCGCACACGGCGGGTCCGGTGCGGGCGACGATCCGGTCCGGCTCGGCGCCGAGCGCGGTCATGGCCCGTACGGCGGCCGGGACGACGCCCTTGACCATCCCGGGCCGTCCCGCGTGGGCCGCCGCGACGACCCCGGCGACCGGGTCGGCCAGCAGGACCGGCACGCAGTCGGCGGTGAGGACGGCGAGGGCGAGTCCGCGGCGGACGGTGACGACGGCGTCGGCCGCCGGCACCGGGCCCTCGCCCCACGGCTCCTCGACCACCTCGGCGTCGGCACCGTGCACCTGGTTCATCCAGACTACCCGGGCCGCGTCGAGGCCGAGCGACTTCGCCGCCAGCTCCCGGTTGGCGCGCACCGCCTCGGGAACGTCCCCGACGGCACCCCCGAGATTCAGCTCCTCATACGGAGCGGCGCTCACCCCGCCCCACCGGTCGGTGAAGGCGAAGTGCGCGCCGCTCACGCTCTCGCGCCGTCCTATCACTTGAGGAAGTCCGGGACGTCCAGTTCCTCCGCCGCGCTGTCCGAGTAGGGGGGGCGCGGTGCCGGGGTGACCGGCGGGGCGACCGGGATCTCGGCGACCGGCTCGGGCGCCGGCTCCGGCTCCTCCTTCGGCTTGACGCTGCCGAGCGAGCCGAAGGACGGCCGGCTGGGCTCGGCCGGCCGGGCCGGGGCGGGCTCCTCGCGGCGGGCGGGGGCGGAGCCGGTGGAGGCCGAGCCGAGGACGTTGTCCCGGCGGGCCGGGGGCTGGCCGCCGTCGAAGCCGGCCGCGATCACGGTGACCCGGACCTCGTCACCGAGGGCGTCGTCGATGACGGCGCCGAAGATGATGTTGGCCTCCGGGTGCGCGGCCTCGCTGACCAGCTGGGCGGCCTCGTTGATCTCGAACAGGCCGAGGTCGGAGCCGCCGGAGATGGAGAGCAGCACGCCGCGGGCGCCGTCGATGGACGCCTCCAGCAGCGGCGAGGAGATCGCCATCTCGGCCGCGGCCACCGCGCGGTCGTCGCCGCGGGCGGAGCCGATGCCCATGAGGGCCGAACCGGCCTCGGACATGACCGACTTGACGTCGGCGAAGTCGAGGTTGATCAGACCGGGGGTGGTGATGAGGTCGGTGATGCCCTGCACGCCGGAGAGCAGGACCTGGTCCGCGGACTTGAAGGCGTCCAGGACCGAGACCTGGCGGTCCGAGATGGACAGCAGCCGGTCGTTGGGGATCACGATGAGGGTGTCGACCTCTTCGCGGAGTTCGGCGATGCCGTCCTCGGCCTGGTTGGCGCGGCGCCGTCCCTCGAAGGTGAACGGGCGCGTGACCACGCCGATGGTGAGGGCGCCGAGCGAACGCGCGATGTTGGCCACGACGGGCGCGCCGCCGGTGCCGGTGCCGCCGCCTTCACCGGCCGTGACGAAGACCATGTCGGCCCCCTTGAGGACCTCCTCGATCTCCTCGCGGTGATCCTCGGCGGCCTTGCGGCCGACGGCCGGGTTGGCGCCGGCGCCGAGTCCGCGGGTCAGTTCACGGCCCACGTCGAGCTTGACGTCGGCGTCACTCATCAACAGCGCCTGTGCGTCGGTGTTGATGGCGATGAACTCGACGCCCTTGAGACCGACCTCGATCATCCGGTTGATGGCATTGACACCACCGCCGCCGACACCGATGACCTTGATGACTGCGAGGTAGTTCTGCGGTGCTGCCACGTCGAAGGCCTCTCGCCTCGAATTACGTTGTCGCCGCGGTGCGGTTGCCCCGCGCCGGGACGACGGATGCCGAATGGGACGGTCCGTAGCGCCGACCCGAACCCTAACGTTGAAGTTTAGGGTTACCAGTGTGTCTGTTCCCTTAAGTCTTCTGAACAGGACACTAAGTCGACAAGTGGCGCCCGTTCAACGAACACGCCGAACCTCCCGTTTTTCTTTTCACCCTATGTGATCAGCCATAGCGGTGCCCAACCAGGGTGCTGGCCTGCGCTGATGTGCGTCAACTCGCCGATGACGCAGGGGCGGTGGGGACGCTGACGTCGAAGTGCCGTGCGCCGGGGGCTGCTTTCATGAGAGCGGTGAGGGTCCGTGCCTTGGCGCGCCCGTTCTCGTCGCTGCCCCAGGCGACGGTGCGGCCGCCGCTCAACTCCAGCGTGATGTCGTCGTAGGAGCGCACCCGTACGGTGCGGGTGTCGCGGGCCACGGCGGCCGGCAGCGCGCCGGCGATCCGCACCGACTCGCGCACCAGCCGGCCGGTACCGAACCGCCGGAGGGCGGCGGCGCCGGAACCGGTGCGGGAGACGGAGAGTTCGAGCGTCGGGACGCCGTGCGGCGCCCGCGCGACGGTGGCGAACCGGACGCCCTCGTCGTCGATCTCGGTGAACTTCCCGCCTTTTCGGGCCAGCAGGACCGGGGTGCGCTCGACCACCTTCAGCCCGATGCCGTGCGGCCAGGCGCGGACCACGTCGACCGTGTCGATGCGCGGGAGTTTCCTGGCGAGCCGGGCCTCGATGCCGTCGGTGTCGACGGAGGCCATCGGCGACCCGACGGGGACGGCCGCCGCCTCGCGCACCTCGGCGGGGGTCAACACGAGCGTGCCGGACACCGAGACGTGCCGGACACGCAGCCACTGGGAGCCGTACAACGCCCAAGCACCGCCCGCCCCGAGGAGGACGAGGGCCACGGCCAGGATGACGATCGTACGAAGTCGCAGACGTGCGCGGCCCCGGGCGGGGGGCGGGCCGGACGACTCCTGCTGGCGTTCACCGCGCTCGGCGGTCGTCGGTCCGGCCACGCTCACTACCCTTTCGTCATATGGTCCTAACGGCGTGAGGCGATCGCCTCGTACACCATGCCGACGAGGAGTTCGTCGGCGTCCCGGCGGCCGAACTCGCTCGCCGCGCGGGACATCTCGTACAGCCGGTGCGGATCGGCGAGCACGGGCAGCACGTTCTGCTGCACCCACTCGGGCGTCAGCTCCGCGTCGTCGACGAGGAGTCCGCCGCCGGCCTTGACCACCGGCTGGGCGTTCAGCCGCTGTTCGCCGTTGCCGATGGGCAGCGGGACGTAGGCGGCCGGGAGTCCGACGGCGGAGAGTTCGGCGACGGTCATCGCGCCCGCGCGGCAGAGCATCATGTCGGCCGCGGCGTACGCGAGGTCCATCCGGTCCAGGTAACTTACCGGGATGTATGGGGGCATCCCCGGCATCTGGTGCACCTGCGGCAGTTCGTTCTTCGGTCCGACCGCGTGCAGGATCTGGATGCCGGCCTGCTGGAGCCAGGGGGCGACCTGCTGGACCACCTCGTTGAGCCGGCGGGCGCCCTGGGAGCCGCCGGAGACGAGCAGCGTGGGCAGGTTGGGGTCGAGGCCGAAGCGGTGCCGGGCCTCGGGGCGGGCCGCCGCCCGGTCCAGGGTGGCGATGGAGCGGCGCAGCGGGATGCCGATGTAGCGGGCGTCGCGCAGCTTGCTGTCGGGCGTGGAGACGGCGACCCGGGCCGCGTACCGCGAACCGATCTTGTTGGCCAGGCCGGGGCGGGCGTTGGCCTCGTGGATCACGATCGGCACGCCGAGCCGCTTGGCGGCCAGGTAGCCGGGCAGCGCCACGTAGCCGCCGAAGCCGACCACGCAGTCGGCCTTGGTGCGCTCCAGGATCTGCTCGGCGGCCTTGATGGTGCCGCGCAGCCGGCCCGGCACGGTGATCAGCTCGGGGGTCGGCTTGCGGGGCAGCGGCACCGCCGGGATCAGCCCCAGCTCATAGCCGCGTTCCGGGACGAGCCGGGTCTCCAGACCGCGTTCCGTGCCCAGGGCCGTGATCCCCACGGTCGGGTCCTGCCTGCGCAGGGCGTCCGCGAGGGCGAGCGCGGGCTCGATGTGGCCGGCGGTCCCCCCACCGGCGAGTACGACATGCACCGAAATTCACCGCTCTCCGGACGGACGCGCCGCCGAGGCACGCCGTCGCATCGTGTTCCATCTCCGAGGCCCCCGCTCGGCACCGGAGCCTCCCGCCCGCTTTCTACCAAAGCGAGGTTGCCGCACCGCGAGCGCCGCCCGGGTAGCGGGCTCGTCGCGCGCGAAGGCGATCAGCAGCCCGATGGCGAACATGGTCGGCAGCAGGGCGGACCCTCCGTAGGAGAACAGCGGGAGCGGGACGCCGGCGATCGGCAGCAGACCGAGCACCGCACCGATGTTGATCACCGCCTGGGCGGTGATCCAGGTGGTCACGCCTCCCGCGGCATACCTGACGAAGGGGTCCTCCGTGCGTCCGGCCACGCGGATACCCGCATAGCCTAGAGCCGCGAACAGGGCGAGCACCGACAGCGTCCCCGCCAGGCCCAGTTCCTCACCGGTGACGGCGAAGATGAAGTCCGTGTGCGCCTCGGGGAGTTGGCCCCATTTTTCCACACTCGCGCCGAGCCCCGAGCCGAAGATCCCGCCGGAGGCCAGCGCGTAGATGCCGTGCACGGCCTGCCAGCAGTCGGCCACCCCGGACTTGGGCTCGGTGGCGCCGATGCAGGCCAGGCGGGCCATCCGGTTGGGGCTGGTCTTGATCAGGACCACGCCGATCAGGCCGGCCACCGACAGCACCCCCGCGAACAGCCGGGTCGGCGCCCCCGCGAGCCACAGCAGGCCGAAGAGGATCGCTGTGAGAATGATCGCGGTGCCCATGTCGCCGCCGAGCATGATCAGGCCGAGCAGCAGGAAGGCGACCGGCACCAGCGGCACCAGCATGTGCTTCCACTGGGTGAGCAGCTTCCGCTCCTGCTTGCGCGCGATCAGGTCCGCGCCCCACAGCACCAGGGCCAGCTTGCCGAACTCGCTGGGCTGGATCTGGAAGGAGCCGCCGAGGGAGATCCAGTTCTGGTTGCCGTTGACCGCCATCCCTATCCCCGGCACCTGCACCAGGGCCATCAGGAAGACGGCACCGGCCAGGATCGGGTAGGCCAGCGCCCGGTGCAGCCGGACCGGCATCCGGGAGGCGGTGAGGAGCAGGCCGCCGCCGATGGCCGCGGCGAGGAACTGCTTGCGGAAGAAGTAGGAGCCGGGCAGCGAGAGTTGCAGCGCGGTGATCTGGGAGGCCGAGTAGACCATCACCAGGCCCAGCACGGTGATCAGCACGCTGGCGCCGACGATCAGGTAGTAGGCGGTCAGCGGGCGGTCCCAGGCCTTGCGCGCGCGGGTGTACGACCGCCGTACGGGGTTCTCGCGGGCAGGGCGCGGGAGGACGGGGCGCCGGGACGCCCGCTGTACGGGCGGGCGGCCGGTACGGCTACCGGGCATCGGCGCCTCCACTGAACGTCGACCGTCCCACGCGTCCCTCCCAAGATCCGCCCGGCAGGCGGCCGGGGTCAGGCGCCGAGTTCGCGGACCGCAGCCGCGAACGCGTCGCCGCGCTGGTTGTAGTTGGTGAACATGTCCATGGAGGCGCAGGCCGGGGCCAGCAGCACCGTGTCGCCGGGCTGCGCGAGCCGCTTCGCCTCCGTCACCGCCTGGAGCATCGCCCCAGTGTCGGTCCGGTCGAGGTCCACCACGGGTACTTCCGGGGCGTGTCGCGCGAGGGCCTCGCGGATCAGCGCCCGGTCGGCGCCGATCAGGACGGCGCCGCGCAGCCGCTTGGCCGACCTGGTGACGAGTTCGCCGAAGGTCGCGCCCTTCGCCAGACCGCCCGCGATCCATACGATCGGTTCATATGACGCCAATGACGCTTCCGCGGCATGCGTGTTGGTCGCCTTGGAGTCGTCGACGTACGCGACCCCGTCGAGGTCGGCGACGTGCGCGATGCGGTGCGCGTCGGGGCGGAAGTTCCGCAGCCCCTCGCGTACGGCGGCGGCGGGCACGCCGAAGGCGCGCGCGAGGGCCGCGGCGGCGAGGGCGTTGGCGATGTTGTGCGGGGCCGGCGGGTCGACGTCGGCGACCTCGGCCAGCTCCTGGGCGTTCTTGTGCCGGTCCGCGACGAACGCGCGGTCGACCAGGATGCCCTCCACGACGCCGAGTTGGGAGGGCGCGGGGGTGCCGAGGGTGAAGCCGACGGCGCGGCAGCCCTCCTCGACGTCGGCCTCCCGGACCAGGTCCTCGGTGCGCCGGTCGGCGACGTTGTAGACGCAGGCGACCTGGTTGCCCTCGTAGATCCGGCCCTTGTCGGCGGCGTAGGCGGCCATGGAGCCGTGCCAGTCCAGGTGGTCCGGGGCGAGGTTCAGCACCGCCGCGGAGTGGGCGCGCAGGGAGGGCGCCCAGTGCAGCTGGTAGCTGGACAGTTCGACGGCGAGCACGTCGTACTCCTCCTCGCCGAGGACCGCGTCCAGCAGGGAGACGCCGATGTTGCCGACGGCGGCCGTGCGCAGGCCGGCCGCCTTCAGGATGGCGGCGAGCATCTGGACGGTGGTGGTCTTGCCGTTGGTGCCGGTGACGGCGAGCCAGGGGGCCGCGCCCGGTCCCCTGAGCCGCCAGGCCAGTTCGACGTCGCCCCAGACGGGCACGCCCGCCTGTTCGGCCGCGCGGAAGAGCGGCTTGTCCGGCTGCCAGCCGGGCGCGGTGACGATCAGCTCGGTGCCCTCCGGCAGGGTGGCCCCGTCGCCCAGGCGCACGGTGATGCCGAGCGCCTCAAGCGGTGCGGCCTGCTCCCGGGCGCGGTCGTCGTCGCCGTCGTTGACGACCGTGACGACCGCTCCGCGCGCGTGCAGCACCTTGGCCGCCGGGATCCCGGAGACGCCGAGCCCGGCGACGGTGACGTGCGTGCCCCGGAGGTCCAAGGGCGCCGAGGTGGAGGTCACTTGTCCGCTGCCCATCCCGCGTAGAAGAGGCCCAGTCCGACGATCACACAGATGCCCTGGATGATCCAGAAACGGACCACGACCAGGACCTCGGACCAGCCCTTGAGTTCGAAGTGGTGCTGGAGCGGTGCCATCCGGAAGACGCGCTTGCCGGTGAGCCGGAAGGAGCCGACCTGGATGACGACCGACATGGTGATGAGGACGAACAGGCCGCCCATGATGGCCACCAGCAGCTCCGTGCGGGAGAGGATGGCCAGGCCGGTGAGGACACCGCCGAGCGCGAGCGAACCGGTGTCGCCCATGAAGATCTTGGCCGGCGAGGTGTTCCACCACAGGAAGCCGAGGCAGGCGCCCATCAGGGCGGAGGCGATGACCGCGAGGTCCAGCGGGTCGCGCACCTCGTAGCAGGCGCCCGGGTTGGTCAGGGTCTGCGCGTTGGCGCAGGACTCCTGGAACTGCCACACACCGATGAACGTGTAGGCGCCGAAGACCAGCACGGAGGCGCCGGTGGCCAGGCCGTCCAGACCGTCGGTCAGGTTCACGCCGTTGGACATGGCGAGGATCATGAACAGCGCCCAGACCACGAACAGCACCGGGCCGATCGACCAGCCGAAGTCGGTGATGAACGACAGCTTGGTGGACGCCGGGGTGTTGCCGCGCGCGTCGGAGAACATCAGCGACAGCACCGCGAAGGAGATGCCGACGATCAGCTGACCGGCCATCTTGGCCTTGGCCCGCAGACCGAGCGAACGCCGCTTGACGATCTTGATGTAGTCGTCCAGGAAGCCGACCAGGCCCATGCCGAACATCAGGCCGAGGACCAGCAGTCCGGAGTAGGTCGGCGACTTGCCGGTGATGACCTTGCTCAGGAAGTACGCCGCGATCGTCGCCAGGATGAAGGCGATACCGCCCATGGTCGGCGTACCGCGCTTGCTGGCGTGCTCGCGCGGGCCGTCGTCACGGATGTACTGGCCGTAGCCCTTGCGGGCCAGCAGCTTGATCAGCAGCGGGGTGCCGATCAGCGTCAGGAAGAGGCCGATGACTCCCGAGAACAGCACCTGGTTCATCATCGGGCCGCGACCTCACCCTCGGCACCGGTCTCGACGAGCGCCTGGGCGACGCTCTCCAGCCCCACCGAACGGGACGCCTTCACGAGGACGACGTCCCCCGGGCGCAACTCGCTGCGCAACAGGTCGATCGCCGCCTGTGCGTCGGACACGTGCACCGACTCCTCACCCCACGAACCCTCGTTATATGCGCCCAGTTGCAGCCAGGAGGCCTCAACCCCCCCGACGGCGACGAGCTTGCTGACGTTGAGCCGGACGGCGAGCCGTCCGACGGCGTCGTGCTCGGCGAGCTCCTCGTCCCCCAACTCGGCCATCTTGCCGAGCACCGCCCAGGTCCGCCGCCCCCGGCCCATGGCCGCGAGCGCCCGGAGGGCGGCCCGCATGGACTCGGGGTTGGCGTTGTAGGCGTCGTTGACGATGGTCACGCCGTCCGGGCGCTCGGTGACCTCCATGCGCCAGCGGGAGAGGGAGCCCGCCTCGGAGAGCGCGGTGGCGATCTCCTGCGCGGACATGCCCAGCTCATGGGCGACGGCGGCCGCGGCGAGCGCGTTCGACACGTGGTGCTCACCGTACAGGCGCATGGTCACATCGCATGCACCGGAGGGTGTGTGAAGCCTGAAGGCGGGCTGTCCGCTGTCCGTGAGTCGTACGTTCTCGGCCCGTACGTCCGCTTCGGCCGACTCTCCGAAAAGGACCACCTTCGCCTGGGTACGGGAGGCCATGGCCCGGACCAACGGGTCGTCGGCGTTGAGGACCGCCACGCCGCCGTCCTCGGCGGCCGGCAGGGCCTCCACGAGTTCGCCCTTGGCCTGGGCGATCTGCTCGCGGCCGCCGAACTCGCCGATGTGGGCGGTGCCGACGTTGAGCACCAGGCCGATCCGCGGCGGGGTGAGACCGGTGAGGTAGCGGATGTGGCCGATGCCCCGGGCGCCCATCTCCAGGACCAGGAAACGGGTTTCCGCGGTCGCGGACAGCGCGGTCAGCGGCAGCCCGATCTCGTTGTTGAACGAGCCGGGCGTGAACACGGTCGGCGCCTGGCGCCGGAGCACCTGGGCGATGAGGTCCTTGGTGCTGGTCTTGCCGGCCGAACCGGTCAGGGCGACGAGGGTCGCGCCGAGGCGGGCCACGACGTGCCGGGCGAGGGCGCCGAGGGCGTTCTGCACGTCCTCGACGACGATCGCGGGCGCCCCGACCGGGCGGGACGCCAGGACGGCGACCGCGCCGGCCTCGACGACCCGCGCCGCGTAGTCGTGGCCGTCGACGCGTTCGCCGACGAACGCGGCGAACAGGCTGCCGGGCACCACCTCGCGGGAGTCCCGGACGACCGGGCCCGTGACCTGGACGGACGGATCCGGTATGTCGTGCGTCTGCCCGCCGACGACTGCTGCGATCTCGGCGAGGGAGAGGGCGATCACAAGTTCATCCCGTGGGTCTTCTGGATTTTCATCCCTGGGCGTTCTGGACGGCTTCGCGGAGCACCTGGCGGTCGTCGAAGGGACGGATCACACCGGCGATGTCCTGGCCCTGCTCGTGGCCCTTGCCGGCGACCAGGACGGTGTCCCCGGGCTGCGCGCGGCCGACGGCGGCGGCGATCGCGGCGGCCCGGTCCTCGAACAGGAGTACCTCGCCGCGCTCGTGCGCGGGCACGGAGGCCGCGCCCTGGAGCATGGTCGCGAGGATCGCGAGGGGGTCCTCGGAGCGGGGGTTGTCGGAGGTCAGCACGGCCGTGTCGGAGAGCCGGGCGACGGCGGCGCCCATCGGGGCCCGCTTGGTCCTGTCCCGGTCGCCGCCGCAGCCGAGGACGACGTGCAGCCGGCCCTTGGTGACCTTGCGCAGGGCCTTGAGCACCGATTCGACCGCGTCGGTCTTGTGGGCGTAGTCCACGACCGCGAGGTACGGCTGCCCGGCGTCGACGCGCTCCAGGCGGCCCGGGACGCCCGGGACGGCGGCGATGCCGTCGGCGGCGGTCTGCGGGTCGAGGCCGGCCGCGGTGAGGGCGACGACGGCGGCGAGGGTGTTCGCCACGTTGAACGGGCCCGCGAGCGGCGACCTGGCGTGCACCCGCTCGCCGTTCGGGCCGAGCACGGTGAACGTCGAGTCCATCGGGCCGACCTGGACGTCCGCGGCGCGCCAGTCGGCGTCCGGGTGTCCCTCGGCGGAGTAGGTGACGACCGGCACGGTCGCCTCGGCGGCGAGCCGGCGGCCGTACTCGTCGTCGGCGTTGACGACGCCGAGCCTGCTGCGCCGGGGCGTGAAGAGCTGCGCCTTGGCCCGGAAGTAGTCCTCCATGCCGGAGTGGAACTCCATGTGTTCCGGGCTCAGGTTGGTGAAGACGGCGATGTCGAAGACGCAGCCGTCGACCCGGCCGAGGACCAGCGCGTGGCTGGAGACCTCCATGGCGACCGCCTCGACGCCGCGTTCGCGCATGACGGCGAACAGGGCCTGGAGATCGGTGGCCTCGGGGGTGGTGCGCTCGGACTTGATGCGCTCCTCGCCGATGCGCATCTCCACCGTGCCGATCAGCCCGGTGCTGCGGACGGCCTTGAGACCGCCCTCGACCAGGTAGGCGGTGGTGGTCTTGCCGGAGGTGCCGGTGATGCCGATCTGGAGCAGGTCGCGCCCGGGGTGGCCGTAGATGGTGGCGGCCAGTTCGCCCATCCGCGCGCGCGGGTCGTCCACGACCAGCACCGGCAGTCCGGTGGCCGTGGCGCGCTCGGCGCCGGCCGGATCGGTGAGCACGGCGGCGGCGCCCAGGCTCGCGGCCTGGGTGGCGAAGTCGGCGCCGTGCAGGCGGGCGCCCGGGAGGGCGGCGTACAGGTCGCCGGGGCGGACGGCGCGCGAGTCGTGGGTGATGCCCGTGACCTCGGCGGCGCCGGCCGGAGCGGCGGTACCCAGCTGATCGGCCAGTTCCGCGAGGGGGGTGGCGGAGACGTGAACCGGTCGTGGCGGCCCCGGGTAGGTCACGGAAGCGCCCTTCTGGGTGGTTTGGGACTGATCAGCATGTGGCACGGCGGTGAGCGTACCGGGCGTGCGGGCTCCGGAGCGAAGTGAGGGACTGGCGTCCCCGTGGTTCCCGGGGCCGGGAGTGATCGTTGTCACGGGCGGTTCCTGGTGTTTCCGAGGTGCTGATCAGGGCTTGTAGCTGACGGGCAGGTTGGCGGCCTTCGCGCCGGTCGGCGGGACCTGGAGGGTCTTCAGCGCGAACTCCATCACCTGCTTGTAGATCGGCCCGCAGATCTGGCCGCCGAAGTAGCTGCCGCTGGTGGCGTTCTGGATGGCGCAGTAGACGGTGATCCGCGGCTTGTCCGCGGGCGCGAAACCGGCGAAGGAGGAGGTGTAGCCGCGGTAGCGGCCGGTGGCCGGATCCACGCGGTTGGCCGTGCCGGTCTTGCCCGCGACCCGGTACCCGGGGATGCGGGCCTTGATGCCGGTGCCCTGCTCGTCGTCCACCACGGACTCCAGCATCTGGGCCAGCGTCTTGGCGGTCTTGGCGCTGACGACCCTGTTCTCCTCGGGCTTCTTGGCCGGGGTGAAGCGTCCGTCGGCGCCCTTGGTGCCGCGCACCAGGGTCGGCTCGACCCGCACTCCGCCGTTGGCGATGGTCGAGTACACGGAGGCGGCCTGCATGGCGTTGATGGAGAAGCCCTGGCCGAAAGGGATCGTGTACTGCTGCGAGGTGGACCACTTCTGCGGCGGTGCGAGGATGCCCCGGGTCTCGCCCGGGAAGCCGAGCCCAGTGTCCTCGCCGATGCCGAACTTGCGCAGGTAGGAGTAGAGGACCTTGTTGGCCTCGGGCTGGGTCTTGCCGAGTTCGCCGGTGGCCAGGATGGTGCCGATGTTGCTGGACTTGGCCAGGACGCCGTTGAGCGTGAGGTTCCAGGTGGCGTGGTCGACGTCGTCCTGGAAGAGCCGGTCGCCGCGGTGCAGCCGGTTGGGTACGACGACGTGGGTGAGCGGGGTGGCCGCGTTCTGCTCCAGCACGGCCGCCATCGACATCACCTTCGCCGTGGAGCCGGGCTCGTAGGCGTCCTGCACGGCCGCGTTGCCCATGGCGTCGCCGTCGGCCTTCGAGAGGTCGTTGGGGTCGAAGCCGGGTGAGTTGGCCATGGCCAGGATCTGTCCGGTACGGGTGTCCTGGACGATGACGTACCCGCGGTCCGCCCTGGACTCCTTGACCTGCTCGCTGATCGCGTTCTGCGCGGCCCACTGGATGTCGCGGTCGATGGTCAGCTCCACGTCGGCGCCGGGCTCCGCGGGCGTCTCCGTCGACCCGGCGGTGGGCACCTGCCGGCCGCCGGACTGGGCGTAGCGGACCTTGCCGTCCTTGCCGGAGAGCTGCTTGTTCAGCGCCTGCTCGATGCCGCCGCCGCCCTTGCCGTCGGCGTTGACCCAGCCCAGTATCCCGGCGGCGAGGTCCTTGTTGGGGTACACGCGCTGGCTGCTGGGGTCGGCGAAGACGCCGCCGAGCACGTTGACGGTCGTCCGGTCGGTCTCGGCCTTCTTGGCGAGCGCGCTGCGCAGGTCCTTGATCTGCTTCCAGACCTGCGGGGTCTGCCGGTTGGCGAGCCGGGCGTAGCGGGAGTCCTTGTTGGCCGGGCGCAGCTTCTTGACCAGGGCGGCCCGGTCCTGGCGGAGGATCGGCGCGAGCAGCGCGGCGGCCTGTTCGGGGCCGTTGCCGATCTTCAGCTCCTCGCGGCTGAACATCGTCGGGTCGGCCGTGATGTCGTAGGCGTCCTCGCTGACGGCCAGGGCCACGCCGTTGCGGTCGCTGATGCCACCGCGCTCGGCGGCCAGGGTGTGCACCACGTAGCGGTTCTGCTCGGCGCGGGCCGCGTAGGCGCCGGCGTCGACGGCCTGCACCTGGAGCAGCCTGACGACGAAGGCGAGCATCACCAGGGTCAGCCCGAGGCCGACCAGACGCAGCCGGGGCCGGGGGCTGCCGAGGCGCAACGGGGGCGGGGGCATGGGCCGGGCGCCACTCGGCCGGCGAACCGGCCGGGCACCGGGCCCGGGCCGCCCCCGTACGGCCCCACGCGGCCGGGGCGGCTTGGCGGGCGCGGGCACCCGACGGCGCGGCGGTTCCCTGTCGGACACTTCCGTCACCTGCCGGGGGTCGGGGTGGACGCGGGCTGGACTGGGGCGAGCGGCGCCGCCGTGACCGGCATCGGCTGGGCGGGCGCGGTCTGGGGCGGGGCCGGCGTCGCGGCGGGCGGTACGGCCCCGGGGGTGGCCGGGGGCGGTGCGGCGAGCGGGTCCGCCGGGGTGGTGAGGGCGGCCGGGTCGGCGGCGGCCGGGCTCGGGACGCCCTTGACGGAGCCGTCGGGGCCGAGGAAGGCAGGGTCGCCGCCGGGGACCATGCCGAGCTGCCGGGCGCGGCGCTGGAGGGCGTCGGGGGCCGAGTAGGCGTCGATGTCCCGCTGGAGCGCCTGTTCCTGGTCGGTGAGGTTCTTCGTCCGCTTCTCCAGGTCGGCGAGCTTGAACGAGCCTTCGCTGAGGGCGGAGTTCAGCACCAGCAGTCCGATGAGGCCGCCGCCCAGGAGCAGGACGACGAGCAGGACGAAGGGGGTGCGGGCCGCCTTCGCGCGGCCGGCCGGGAGAAGTCGGGCGAGCCGGGCCGCCCTGCCCCTCAGCTCGGGTTTCCCGCTCCTCGGCTGCGGTTTCCTACCCACCGCTCCTCCCGTGGCCTGGACAGGCCGGCCGACCCCTGTGGCTCACTCGGCGTCCCTCCTGATGCGTTCGGCGCCGCGCAGCCGGGCCGGCGCGGCCCGGCGGTTCTCGGCGATCTCTTCCTCGGTGGGAAGTTCGGCACCACGGGTGAGCAGCTTGAGTCTCGGCTGGTAGCGCTCGGGCACGACCGGCAGCCCGGGCGGCGCGGTGGAGGCGGCCCCGGCCGCGAACACCTGCTTCACCAGGCGGTCTTCGAGCGAGTGGTACGACAGCACCGCGACGCGTCCGCCGACGTCGAGCGCCTTCACGGCGGCCGGGATCGCCCGCTCCAGGACGGACAGCTCGCCGTTGACCTCGATGCGCAGCGCCTGGAAGGTGCGCTTGGCCGGGTTGCCGCCGGTGCGCTTGGCGGCCTGCGGCAGCGAGTCCCGGATCAGCTCGACCAGTCGGGCGCTGTTCGAGAACGGCTCCTTCTCGCGCTCGCGGACGACGGCGGAGACGATCCGCTTGGCCTGCTTCTCCTCGCCGTACGCGCGCAGGATGCGCACGAGTTCGCCGGCGGGATAGGTGTTGAGGACCTCGGCGGCGCTGATGCCGGTCGTCTGGTCCATGCGCATGTCCAGGGGGGCGTCCTGGGCGTAGGCGAAGCCGCGGTCGGCCTCGTCCAGTTGCATGGAGGAGACGCCGAGGTCGAAGAGGACGCCCTGCACATGGGGGACGCCGAGCCGGTCGAGGACGTCGGGCAGCTCGTCGTAGACGGCGTGTACCAGGGTGGCGCGCTCACCGTGGGGCGCGAGGCGCTCACCGGACAGGCGCAGTGCCTCCTTGTCCCGGTCGAGGCCGATGAGCCGGGCCTCGGGGAACCGGTCGAGCAGCGCCTCGCTGTGGCCGCCGAGGCCGAGGGTGCAGTCGACGACCACCGCTCCCGGGCGCTCCAGTGCGGGTGCCAGCAGGTCCAGGCACCGCTGGAGCATCACCGGGACGTGTCGACTCTGGCTCAAGGAGGCCTCTCAGGATCCGGCGTGGAGCACACGCACCGCCGGGTCCCCGCTCGCTCGTGAGGAGGCGGGCCGCCGGCGCCGGAAGCGTCAGCCGACCGGGAGCGGGAGGAGGCCGAGCCGTACGTGCGCGCCGCGCACGTGGGGAGACTTGTCCGGGCGGATGCCGGGGTCTCCGGGGGTTTCACCAGCAGGGAGCGCCGCGCCTCCCGCTTCGCGTCACTTTAGTCCACCCTGTCTCGCGGTCAATCAACCGGCCTGCGCGTCGCGCACCGCCGCGCGGTGGACGCCGCGATTCGTCTCGTTTCACTCGTCCGGCCCGGGTTCGCCCCCGTGTGGGTTAGCTCACAACAAGCCACGATGACGTTCTTTGTCCGCTCTCACAGCAGGCCGGGCTGCCCGGTGACCAGTAACGTCGTCGGTATGACGACTTCTGCAGCGGCACCCACTGGTTCCGAAGGCGCCATAACGGTAGGCGGCGCCGTGACCGACCGGCTGGTGGAGGCGAACGAGCACTACGCCGAGGCCTTCACCGACCCCGGCATGGACGCCCGTCCGGTCCTCCACGTCGCCGTCGTGGCCTGCATGGACGCCCGTCTCGACCTGCACGCCGCGCTGGGCCTTGAGCTGGGCGACTGTCACACCATCCGCAACGCCGGCGGGGTGGTGACCGACGACGTGATCCGCTCGCTGACCATCAGCCAGCGCAAGCTCGGCACCCGCAGCGTGGTGCTGATCCACCACACGAACTGCGGTCTGGAGGCTCTCACCGAGGACTTCCGCAGCGAGCTGGAGATGGAGGTCGGCCAGCGTCCGGCATGGGCGGTGGAGTCCTTCCGGGACGTGGACCAGGACGTCCGGCAGTCCATGCAGCGGGTGCGCACCTCGCCGTTCCTGCTGCACAAGGAGGACGTGCGCGGATTCGTCTTCGACGTGCGCACCGGTCTGCTGCGCGAGGTCGACCCGGCCTGACCGGTCGCCGCGACCTCACCGGCCGTCGCGACCTCACCGGCCGTCCCGGTCCGGCCGTCCGCCCCGGTCCGGCCGGCCGCCCACTCCGGACTCCACCCTCCCTATATCGAAAACACGGTCGAAAAGCACGTAAGGCCGACTTCGTGCGGGCAGTTGTCCACAGGCGGTGACACGAATCGGTAACGGCGGCAAGAATGCGGGTGTGACGTCACGCGGAACCGTTGCCGCGTGGTGTCCGTGTTTCGGGGTGGGCCGGTTTCGCATCGCAGAGCGTCGGCCCGGAAAGAACGGGCCGAGGAGGGCCGGGTGACGACCTATGACGATCGAGCGAGCCTCACTGAACTGACCGCCACGGTGGAGCGGGTGCGCGGTTCGGTGGAGGGCGTGATCGAGGGGAAGCCCGAGGTCGTACGGCTCGCCCTGACCGTGCTGCTCGCCGAGGGCCACCTCCTGATCGAGGACGTCCCCGGGGTGGGCAAGACGATGCTCGCCAAGGCGCTCGCCCGGTCCATCGACTGCTCGGTGCGGCGCATCCAGTTCACGCCCGACCTGCTGCCCTCGGACATCACGGGTGTCTCCATCTGGGACCAGCAGCGCCGCGACTTCGAGTTCAAGCCCGGCGCGATCTTCGCGCAGATCGTGATCGGCGACGAGATCAACCGCGCCTCGCCGAAGACCCAGTCCGCGCTGCTGGAGTCCATGGAGGAGCGGCAGGTCACCTTCGACGGGCAGACCTACGAACTGCCCTCGCCGTTCATGGTGGTGGCGACGCAGAACCCGGTGGAGATGGAGGGCACCTACCCGCTGCCCGAGGCCCAGCGCGACCGCTTCATGGCCCGCGTCTCCGTCGGCTATCCGAGCGTGGAGGCCGAACTCCAGATGCTCGACGTGCACGGCGGGGTGAGCCCACTGGAGGACCTCCAGCCGGTGGCGCACGCGCACGAGATCGTCAAGCTCGTCGAGGCGGTGCGCGGCGTGCACGTCTCCGAAGCGGTGCGGCGGTACGCGGTCGAGGTGGTCGCCGCCACCCGCGCCCACCCCGACCTGAGGCTGGGCGCCTCCCCGCGCGCCACCCTGCACCTGCTGCGCGCGGCGAAGGCGACCGCGGCCCTGGCCGGCCGGGAGTACGCGCTGCCGGACGACGTCCAGGCGCTCGCCGTCGCCGTCCTCGCCCACCGCCTGCTGCCCACCGCGCAGGCGCAGCTGGGCCGGCGCACGGCCGAGCAGGTGGTGCGCGAGATCCTGGCGGGCACCCCGGTGCCCGCCGCACCCGGCCGGCAGAGCGGGTTCGGCGGAGTCGGCCGGGGCGTGCCCGCCTATCCCCAGCACCCCCCGCGGAGTCTGTGATGAGCGCCGGGGGGGCGGGGCAGCCGGAGCCCGACCGCGGAGAGGCGGGCGGTGTCCGTACGGCCCTGGCGGGGCTCACCACCCGCGGCCGGTCCTTCCTGGCGGCCGGGATCGCCGCCGCGGTCTGCGCCTACGTCCTCGGCCAGAGCGACCTGCTGCGGGTCGGGCTGCTGCTGGCCGCGCTGCCGCTGGTCTGCGCGCTCGTGCTGTACCGCACCCGCTACCGGGTGGCGGCGACCCGCCGGCTCTCCCCCGCGCGCGCGGCGGCCGGCAGCGAGGCCCGGGTCCAGCTGCGCATGGAGAACGTCTCCCGGCTGCCCACCGGTCTGCTGATGCTCCAGGACCGGGTGCCCTACGTCCTGGGGCCCCGGCCCCGTTTCGTGCTGGACCGGGTCGAGCCGGGCGGGCACCGCGAGGTGTCCTACCGGGTCCGCTCCGACCTGCGCGGCCGCTATCCGCTGGGCCCGCTCCAGCTGCGGCTGACGGACCCGTTCGGGATGTGCGAGCTGACCCGCTCCTTCTCGACGCACGACACACTGACCGTCGTCCCGCGCGTGACACCGCTGGCCCCGGTGCGGTTCGGCGGCGAGGCCAAGGGCCCCGGCGACGGACGGCAGCGCTCACTGGCCCTGGCCGGCGACGACGACGTCATCCCGCGCGGCTACCGGTACGGCGACGATCTGCGCCGCGTGCACTGGCGGTCCACCGCGCGCTACGGCGAGCTGATGGTGCGCCGCGAGGAGCAGCCCCGGCGTTCGCGGTGCACGGTGCTGCTGGACACCCGGGGCGGCGCCTTCGAGGGCGCGGGCCCCGACGCGGCCTTCGAGTGGGCGGTCGCGGGCGCCGCCTCGGTGCTGGTGCACATGCTCGAACGCGGCTTCACCGTACGGCTGCTGACGGACAGTGGCGCTGCGGTGCCCGGCGAGGGCGCCGACGGGTTCGCGGGCGCCGGGCAGGACGCGGCGGAGGCGGCCGGGCTGATGATGGACACCCTGGCGGTGATCGACCACTCCGACGGCGCGGGTCTGTCCCGGGCCTACGACCTGCTGCGCGGCGGCAACGAGGGCCTGCTGGTCGCCTTCCTCGGCGATCTGGACGAGGAGCAGGCCACGACGGCCGCCAAGATGAGCCGCCGCGGCGGCGGTGCCGTCGCCTTCGTCCTGGACCCGGACACTTGGACCCGGGAGCCGGGCGACGTGCCCCGGGCGGGCGACCGGCACCCGGAGCGGCTGCGGATGCTGCGCGAGGCGGGCTGGACGGCGTTGAGCGTGCCGCGCGGCGCCTCGCTGGAGGAGTTGTGGCGGCAGGCGGAGCGGGAGCGGTCGGGTCTGACCGCCGTCGGCGGGGAGGCCCGGGGATGAGCGGACGGGCACGCCTCGCCCTGTGTGCCGCCGTGGCCACGCTGATGGCCTCGTGCGCGCTGCTGCCGCTGGTGGCCGAGCCGACCTGGCTGCTGCAACTGGTGCCGCTGGCGGCCGTGCAGACCGGCGTGGGGGTGGCCGCCCGGCGGGTGCCGCTGGGCCGGCCGCTGACGGTGGCGGCCCAGGTGCTGGCCACCTTGCTGCTGCTGACCCTGGTCTTCGCCCGGGACCACGCGATCGCCGGCCTGCTGCCCGGCCCGGACACCTTCCGCTTCCTCGCCGACCTGCTCCGGCAGGGCTCGGACGACGTCAGCCAGTACGCCATACCGGCGCCGCTCACCGAGGGCATCAAGCTGATGCTGATCGGCGGTGTGCTGCTGATCGGGCTGCTGGTGGACACGCTCGCGGTGACCTTCCGCAGCGCCGCCCCGGCCGGGCTGCCGCTGCTCGCGCTGTACTCGGTGGCCGCAGGACTGTCCGACGGCGGGGCCGACTGGCTGTGGTTCCTGGTGGCGGCGGCCGGCTATCTGACGCTGCTGCTCGCCGAGGGCCGGGACCGGCTCGCCCAGTGGGGCCGGGTGTTCGGCGGCGGCCCCCGCCCGCCGGGCTCCGGTGAGCCGGGGGTCTCGGCACCCGCGCGCACCGGCCGCCGGATCGGGGCGGTCGCCCTCGGCCTGGCCCTGGTGGTGCCGCTGGCGCTGCCCTCGATGCAGGGCGGGCTGCTGGACGCGGCCGGCGCCGGCGTGGGGGCGGGCAGCGGCGACGGGGGCACGATCTCGGCGGTCAACCCGCTGGTCTCCCTGCGCGACAGCCTGAACACCGACAACGACCGGCAGGTGCTGTCCCTGCGGACCAGCACGGACGACATCTCCGACCTGTACCTGCGGATAGTGTCCCTGGACGACTTCGACGGCACCACCTGGAAGCCGGCCCAGCGGCACATCGTGGGCGTGCCGGACGTCCTGCCGACGCCGACCGGACTGCGCGCGGACGTCAAGCGCGGCAAGGTCACCACGACCGTCACGGCGGCGGACTGGTACGCCCAGGACTGGCTGCCGATGCCCTACCCGCCCAGCGCGGTGAAGGTGAGCGGGCGCTGGCGCTACGAGCCGGTCGGCATGACCCTCGTCGGCGACCACGGGCAGACCACCCGCGGGCAGACCTACCAGGTGACGAGCCTGCACGTGCAGCCGACCGCGGACCAGCTGGCCTCCGCGCCGGAGCCGTCGGCCGCGCTGCGGCGCGCGTACACGCGGGTGCCGGCCGCGCTGCCGAAGGTCGTCGCCCGTACCGCGAAGAAGGTCACCTCCGGCGCGCGCGGCCACTACGAGGAGGCCGTCAAGCTCCAGGACTACTTCGCCGTCACCGGCGGCTTCCAGTACGACACCCAGGTGGAGGTGGGGCGCGGTCCGAACGCCATCGCCAACTTCCTGCGCGACAAGGAGGGGTTCTGCGTCCACTTCTCCTTCGCGATGGCGGCGATGGCCCGCACCCTGGGCATCCCGGCCCGGGTGGCGGTGGGCTTCGCGCCCGGCACCCCGCAGGCGAACGGCACGATCGCGGTGAACCAGCGGGACGCGCACGCCTGGCCCGAGCTGTACTTCGAAGGCGTGGGCTGGACCCGCTTCGAGCCGACACCGACCCGCGGCACCACGCCCTCCTACACGGTGCCCGACTCGCCCGGCACCTCCCAGCCGGAGGACAGCCTGCCCTCCAGGAACACCTCCTCGGCACCCTCGGCGGCGGCCTCACCGAGCGAGAGCTGCGCGGCGGCGCACGAGGAGCCGGGAGCCTGCGACAGCCCGTCCGCCGCGGTGGTCCCGGCCGGCGGGGACGACGGTCCGGGCCCCTGGTGGCTCGCATTGACCGCGCTGGGCGCGCTGGTCGTCCTGGCGGTCCCGCTGGCACCGCTGCTGTGGCGGACGCGGGTCCGGGGGCGGCGGCTCGGCGGGCATCCACGGAGTCCGGAGGGCGCGGCGGCGCACACCCTGGGCGTGTGGCAGGAGCTGACGGACAGCGCCTGGGACCACGGCATCACCCCCGACGACTCGCTGACGCCACGCGGGGCGGCGGCCCGGATCGTACGGCTCGGCGGCCTGGACGCGGCGGCCGGGGAGGCGGTGCACCGGGTGGCGGACGCGGTGGAGCAGGTGCTGTACGCACCCCGGCCGCGACCGGCGACGGGGGTGGCAGGGGACGCCCGCCGGGTGATCGAGGCCCTGCGTGCCTCGGCGGGCGTCGGCACCCGCCTGCGGGCCCTCTTCCTCCCCCGCTCGGCCGCCCGCCTCCTATGGACGGCTTCCGCTCGCTGGTCGTCCTTCACCACCCGAGTGACCGCGTTCCGCCCGACCCTGCGGAGAGCTTCCGGGCAGCGGGGGTAGCGGGGCCCGGGCGCCGGGCGGCCGGGCGCCGAGCCGAGGCCGGTGGCGGCCGTTCGGCCGGGGCGTCGGGCGGCGACCGCCGGGGTCGTGCGGCCATGGCGCCGGACGACGCCCGGCGGGGCTGCGCGACTCCCGCCGCCGACAGCGGCTGGTGATCGCAGGGCGGACCACTCGCGGGACAGGCGCCCGGCCGTCTGCGGACGGTGGCGTGGTGGCGGCCCCGAGGCGGTCGGCAGGTGAGCACCCCGCCGTGCCAGATGGACCGCCGCCCCCGACGCCCCCGGCATGCGTGAGGGGTGACCACCGAGCGGTGGTCACGGAGTTCGATGAGGACCGGTAGGGCCTAGTGGCCCTGTTCGTCGCGGCGGCGCTGCCAGCGCTCCTCGATTCGGTCCATCACGGAGCGCTTGGGCCGGGCCTGGCGGCGGACGGCGCCCGCGGGCTGCTCGCCCGGCTTGGGGGCCTTGCGCCAGCCGGTGACGGCCAGTACGGCACAGCCCAGCATGACGAGGAAGCCCACCACACTGACCCAGATCAGCTGCGCGACCATTCCGGCCATGAGGAGCGCGATACCCACGAGGAAGCCTGCGACCGCCTGGTAGACCCGCCGCCGGGTGTACGTACGCAGCCCGCTTCCCTCGAGCGCCGACGCGAACTTGGGATCTTCGGCGTACAGCGCTCGCTCCATCTGCTCGAGCATGCGCTGCTCGTGCTCCGAGAGCGGCACGGAGTCCTCCTCATCGTGCAGTCGCCGGGGCGACCCGGGGGGTCCCTTCAGGATAGGCAGGGAATCGCCCCCGTGAAACCCGCCCCTCTACGCCATACAGCCAACCGGAATCCGACCTGGCCGTCCCGGCTCGCTGAGGCTTCCATTCCCCAGTGGCCGACTCGTCATGCCGGGTGGTGCACCTCGATCATACGGCGCAAACCCCTCGTTCGGGGGGCTTGTGGCGTACTCCATCCGCCGCCGCGCGCCTGATCAGCGGCGCCCCGGGTGCGCTCAGCCCTCGGCGGCACCCGGCGCCTCACCGAGCACGTGCAACTGCGTGGCCACGGAGTGGAACGCGGGCAACTCGGCGGTGGCGGCCTCCAGCTGGAGCAGCGCGTCGAGGGCACCGGGCTCGGTGTCCACCAGGACGCCGGGCACCAGGTCGGCGAAGACCCGCACGCCGTGCACGGCACCGACCCGCAGACCGGCGCCCTCGACCAGCGCGGTGAGCTGCTCGGCGGTGAAGCGGCGCGGCACCGGGTCGCCCTCGCCCCAGCGGCCGTCGGGGTCGCCGAGGGCCTGCCGGGCCTCCGTGAAGTGACCGGCGAGGGCGCGGGCGAGCACGGCGCCGCCGAGGCCGGCCGCGAGCAGACTGAGGACGCCCTCGGGGCGCAGCGCGGCGACCGCGTTGCGGATGCCCTCGGCCGGGTCGTCCACGTACTCCAGGACGCCGTGGCACAGCACGGCGTCGTACCCGCCGCGCTCGGCGACGTCGAACAGGCCGAGGGCGTCGCCCTGCAGGCCCTTGACGCGGTCGGCGACGCCCGCCTCGGCGGCCCGGCGCTCCAGGGCGAACAGCGCGTTGGGGCTGGGGTCGACCACGGTGACGCGGTGGCCGAGCCGGGCGAGCGGCACGGCGAAGTTGCCGCTGCCGCCGCCGGTGTCGAGGACGTCCAGCGCATCCCGCCCGGTGGCCTTGACCCGGCGGTCCAGGGCGTCCTGGAGCACCTCCCAGACGACGGCGGTCCGCAGGGAGGCGCGGGACCGGGAGGAGTCGGAGCGCAGCGACGCCGTCGGGGGGTGCTGGGGTGAGGCGGGCGGGCGCATCGGGTCCGACACGGCAGTTGACTCCTCGGCAGGGCTGGAAGGCTTCAGGCCACTCCACCCTATTGCCTCCGCCGCCGTGCCGGCCCCTCGCGCGGGGCGCGGCGGCCCCCGTCCCGCACACCGGACGACGCGGTGGTCAGCCCGCGTCCGGGAGGTCGCCGCGCGTGTCCGGGCCGGCCCGCTCCCCGGCCTCCCGGCGGGGCGGGGGCAGCACCGGCTGGAGGACGAGCATCCGCTCCACGAGGCGCAGGAAGACCGCCACGTCCCTGATCAGGTCGTCGGCGTCGCGGCGGCTCGCGGCGCCCCGGATGCCGGCCTCGGCGCGGGCCCGGCGGGCGGCGCCGGAGGCGAACAGGGCGCTCCACTCGGTCAGCTCGGGGGCGATCTCGGGCAGCACCTCCCAGGCGCTGCGGATGCGGGCCCGGCGACGCGACGAGGTCTCCGGGCGGCCCCGGGCGGCGAGCACGGCGGCGGCGGTGCGCAGGGCGGCGAGGTGGGCCGTCGCATAGCGCTCGTTCGGCGCGTCGAGGGCGGAGGCCTCCTCCAGGCCGGAGCGGGCCTGGCCGAGCAGGTCGAGGGCGGCGGGCGGGGCCGTGGCCCGGCGGAGCACGGGGTGCACGTCGCTCGCCGGGCCGGTCAGTGAGGGGGCAGGGCCGGTGGCGCGGCGCCGACGGGCGGCGGCTGCGGACGAGTTGGCCATGACGAACCTCCTGTCGTCTGGGTTACGGCACAGGTGCCGTATGCCCCCATCGTGAGGTATGCCACTGACAATCCATTCTGACCTGCGGCTTTGCCTCGATCGAAGGTTCGGGCGTATTTTTGCACTGACCAGTCAGTTCAAATACCGCAGGGGGGCTTGTGGACGGCGCGCACGTCACGGCCGAGGGCCTGGGGCTCGAAGGGCCACGGGGGTGGGCCTTCCGGGGCGTCACCTTCGACGCGGAGCCCGGCTCGCTGATCGCGATCGAGGGACCGTCCGGCTCCGGCCGCACGTGTCTGCTGCTCGCGCTCACGGGACGGATGAAGCCCACTGAAGGAGTGGCCGCCGTGGGCGGCTTCAAACTCCCCCGGCACATGGCCGCGGCGCGCCGCGTCAGCGCCGTGGCCAACGTGGCCGGCGTCACCGACCTGGAGCCGGCCCTGACCGTGGGCGAGCACCTGCGCGAACGCGCCCTGCTCCAGCACCGGTTCGGCGACTCGCTGCGCGAGGTGCTGCGCCCCCGCGCCGGGCGCTCGCACGAGGCCCGGCTGCGTGTCGACGAGGCGCTGGCCGCCGCCGGGCTCGACCCGGAGACCCTGCCCAAGGGCTCCCGCACCGCCGTGCGCGACCTCGAACGGCCCGAGGAACTGCGCCTGTCGCTCGCCCTGGCCCTGATGGGCAAGCCGCGGCTGCTCGGTGTGGACGACCTCGACATGAAGCTGTCGGACACCGAACGCGCCCAGACCTGGGACCTGTTGCGCTCACTCGCGCGCGCGGGGACGACCGTGCTGGCCGTATGCCGCTCGGCGCCCGCCGACTGCGTGACGGTGTCGACGGCGCCGTCCGAGGCCGGCGCCACCGAACCGATGGACGTCCCCGAGCGGAAGGAGGAGGCCGGCGATGCGCTCACCGAGGCTGGCCGCGCTTGAGCTGAGGCGCTTCGGGCGCGGGAAGCTGCCGCGCGCCGCCCTGGTCGCGCTGCTCGTGCTGCCCCTGCTCTACGGCGCCCTGTACCTGTGGTCGTTCTGGGACCCCTACGGCCGCCTCGACCGGATCCCGGTGGCCCTGGTCAACGACGACGAGGGCGCCAAGGCGGGCGGGAAGAAGCTGCACGCCGGCGACGACATCGTGGCCGGGCTGCGCGACAGCCGTACCTTCGAGTGGCACGAGGTGAGCGACACCGAGGCCCGCGAGGGCGTCGAGGACGGCACCTACTACCTGTCGCTGACCCTGCCCTCCGACCTCAGCCGGCGGATCGCGTCCAGTTCGGGCGACTCCCCCGAGGCCGGTGCCCTGCGCGTGCGCACCAACGACGCCAACAACTACATCGTCGGCCAGATCTCCCGCACCGTCTTCAACGAGGTGCGCACAGCCGCCTCCACGAAGGCGTCCCGGAGCTTCCTGGACAAGATCTTCGTGTCGTTCTCCGGCATCCACGACAAGACCGTCACCGCCGCCCAGGGCGCCGACAAGCTCAACTCCGGCATCGGGAAGGCGGAGCAGGGCTCCAAGAAGCTGGCCGACGGGCTGGAGCAGGCCGACACCGCCAGCGGGAAGCTGACCCAGGGGCTGGCGAAGCTCGATGCGGCCACGGGCAAGCTGGAGACCGGCTCCGGACAGGTGGCCGACGGCACCCAGCGGCTCGCCGACAAGGTCAACGGCGTCTACGCGAAGGCCGGCCCGTTCCTGCGGACCAACGAGAAGGCCATCGGCGACACCGCCAGGCTGGTCGCCGACTCGGCCAAGACGGTCGGGGACAACCTGGACGTCCTGATGAAGCTCGCGCCGGGCGCCGCCAAGGCCGCCCACGCCTCCTCCGCCGCCCTGGACCACGTCTACCAGGCGCGCTGCGAGGACGCGCCCGTCCCCGACCCGGCCTGCCCGGAGCTGAAGCGGGCGAAGACGGCCGCCGACGACGTCGCCACCGTCGGCGACGACCTCGACACGCTCATCGCCGACCAGCGCGGCGACCTGAGGACCATGCGCGCCAACCTCAAGACCCTGCGCGCGCAGGCGCTGGCGCTCCAGCAGCGCGCGCCGCACCTCTCCGAGGACGTCAGCGACGCGGTCCGGCAGATCAACAAGCTGAACAGCGGCGCGCACCAGGTCGCCACCGGAGCCGAGAAGATCCACACCGGCCTCGGCAGCGCCCACACCGGCTCGGCCAAGCTGCACAAGGGCATCGGCACCCTCGGCTCCGGCGCCGACTCGCTCAACGGCGGCCTGTTCAAGCTGTCCGACGGCTCCGAGAAGCTGGCCGGCGGGCTGCACGACGGCGCCCGGAAGATCCCCGACTACGACAAGCAGGACCGCGACCAGCACACCGGCATGATGGCCGACCCGGTCCAACTGGCCTCCCACGACCTGCACAAGGCGCCCAACTACGGCACCGGGTTCGCCCCCTACTTCATCCCGCTCTCGCTGTGGGTGGGCGCGATGGTGGCCTACATGCTGATCACGCCGCTCAACCGGCGTGCCCTCGCGGCCGGTTCCCCGGCCTGGCGGATCGCGCTGGCCGGCTGGCTGCCGGTGGTCGCGATCGGCGTGGCCCAGGTGGCCGCCCTGATGGCCGTCCTGCACTGGGGAATCGGGCTGCAATTGCTGCACGCGGCCGGCACGATCGGCTTCCTGTTCCTGGTCGCGGCCTGCTTCGCGGCGATCGTGCAGTGGCTGAACGCCCGCTTCGGCGCGGCCGGCCGGATCCTGGTGCTCGCCCTGCTGATGCTCCAGCTGACCTCGGCGGGCGGCACCTACCCGGTGCAGACCAGCCCGGCGTTCTTCAACGCGATCCACCCGTTCCTGCCGATGAGCTACATCGTGGAGGCGCTGCGCCGGCTGATCACGGGCGGCGGGCTCGGCCCGGTGTGGCAGGCGTGCGCCGTGCTGGCCGCGTTCACCGCGGGCGCCCTCGCGCTGACCGCCCTCGCGGCCCGGCGCCGGCAGGTGTGGACGCTGGACCGGCTGCACCCGGAGCTGAGCCTGTGATCGCCAAGGGTCCTCGGCACGCGCGCGTACCTGTGAGAATCGGGGCCATGGAAAGCAGCAGTGCCAGGGCCGGCGGCGGCACCCGCCGCGAGGCCACCCGGCAGAAGCTCTACGAGGCGGCCGTCACGCTCATCGCCGAGCAGGGCTTCTCCGCGACCACGGTGGACGAGATCGCCGAGCGGGCCGGGGTCGCGAAGGGCACGGTGTACTACAACTTCGCGAGCAAGTCGGTCCTCTTCGAGGAGTTGCTGCGGCACGGGGTGGGGCTGCTCACCGCGTCCCTGCGGGAGGCGGCCGAGGAGACGGCCCGCGCGGGCGGCGGCAAGGTGGACGCGCTGGACGCGATGATCCGCGCGGGCCTGGTCTTCATCGACCGCTACCCGGCCTTCACGCAGCTGTACGTGGCCGAGCTGTGGCGTACCAACCGGGCCTGGCAGTCCACCCTGATGGTGGTCCGGCAGGAGGCCGTCGCGGTGGTCGAGGGGGTGCTGCGCGAGGGCGTGGCGGCCGGCGAGTTCAGCGACGAGATCGACGTCCAGCTGTCGGCGGCGGCGCTGGTCGGGATGGTGCTGGTGGCCGCGCTGGACTGGAAGTCGTTCCAGCCGGAGCGCTCCCTCGACGACGTGCACGCGGCCCTGTCCCGGCTGCTCCAGGGCCGGGTCAGCGGCCGGGTCTGACCCCAGCCACGCGCGGAACGGGGAAGGCGCCGGTCCACTGCCGGACCGGCGCCTTCCCCGTTTCCCCCGTGCTCCCCCGTACTTTCCGACCCGTACTCCCCCGTACGGGCCTCCCCCTCGGCCGGTGAGCGCGCACCGTTCCGCCGCCCCGTGCCGGCGGTACCGGCGACGCCCCCTGCCGTGCCTCCACTCTCCCGTGGCGGGGGCCGCCGCCCCATCCGCGCGCGTACTCATCTCGCCGTCTGAGTACGGGTACTCAGCCACCCCGCGCGCGTGCCCGGGACGGCGGGCCGCCGACTGGCTACGATCGCCTCCGTGTCCGTACTCCCCCTCGTCTTCACCAGCGGCTGGGCCAGCGGCATCAACGCCTACGCGGTGGTGCTGCTGCTCGGCCTGTTCGGCGCGACCGGGGTGAGCGACGACGTCCCGGCCACGCTCCAGCGCCCCGAGGTGCTGATCGTCGCGGGCGCCCTGTTCCTGTGCGAGGCGGTCGCCGACAAGATCCCGTACGTCGACTCCGCGTGGGACTCGGTGCACACGGTGGTCCGGCCGCTCGCGGGCGCCTGGGTGGGCGCGCTGCTCGCCGGGCAGAGCGGCTCCCTGTCGGACGTGGCGGCCGGCCTGCTCGGCGGCTCGACCGCCCTGGCCAGTCACACCGTCAAGGCCGGGACCCGGATGGCGGTCAACGCCTCCCCGGAGCCGTTCAGCAACATCGTGCTGAGCCTCGCCGAGGACCTCGGAGTGGGCGCCGTGGTGGCGTTCGCGATGTTCCACCCGGTGGCGGCGGCCGTCGTCGCGGGCGTCCTGCTGGCGGGCGGGCTGCTGATACTGCTGTTCCTGATCTCCCGGATCCGCCGCTTCCTGCGCCGCCGGGCGCAGCGGCGCGAGGAGCGGCGCCTGGCGTCACGGCTGCCCTGACCTGCGCGGCAGCCGCCCGGCGGCCGGACTGTCGGTGGTGGTCGATACAGTCGCGGTCATGGCACGGATTGCGGTGATCGGCGCCGGGCTCGGCGCGCTGGCGTCCGCCGCCCGGCTGGCCGTCGCGGGCCACCGGGTGACGGTGTACGAGCGTACGGAGACGTACGGCGGTGCGGTGCGCCGCTTGGAGCGGGGCGGGTTCGGCTTCGACACCGGCCCGGGGCTGCTGACGCTGCCCGCCGTGTACCGCGACCTGTTCGTCAAGACGGGCAGGAAGCCGCTGGAGGAGTGCGTCGAGCTGGTCCAGGTCGACCCGGCCGCGCGGCACGTGTTCGCGGACGGCACCGAGGTGGCGCTGCCGAACGCCTCGCGCGCGGGCGTGGTCGCGGCGCTGGACGAGGCGCTGGGCGCGGGCGCGGGCGCCCGCTGGGGCGACTTCCTGGTGCGGGCCCGCGAGGCCTGGGACCGCACCCGCAGACCGCTGCTGGAGGAGCCGCTGTGGCCCGACTGGCAGGTGCTGACCGGCCAGGAGCCCTATCCCGCGGTGCCGCACAAGCGGCTGCTGCGCACCCGGCGGGCGGGCACGCTGGCCGAGATCGGCGCCTGGGAGCTGCGCGACCCGCGCCTCGCGGCCCTGCTCGACGGCCACGCCCTGGCGTACGGCCTCGATCCCGGCACGGCCCCGGCGAGCGCGGCCGTGCTGCCGTACATGGAACACGCCTTCGGGACCTGGTACGTGCGCGGCGGAATCCGGGAGCTGGCCCGCGCGGTGTACGAGCGCTGTGTGGAGCGGCGGGTGGAGTTCGTCTTCGGCGCCGAGGTCGTCCGGGTGCTGGAGAAGGACGGCCGGGCGGCCGGGGTGGAGCTGGCCGGGGGCGCCATGGCCGAGGCGGACCTCGTGGTCGGCACGGGCCCCTTCCGGCTGGCCGGCCTGGCCGCGGGCCGGGAGCTGTACGGCGCGGGGGCGGTGCGGCCGGTGCCGGAGGACCGCCGGCCGGGCCGGATGGTGGTGTGCCTGGCGCTGCGCGGGGCGCGTGAACCCGGCGCCGCGCACCGCACGGTGGTGCACGGCGAGGGAGGTCTCGGCCCGTTCCGCGAGGGTCTGCTCCCCGAGCGGCCGACGGTGGTCGTGGACCGTCCGGACGACCCGGCGCTGCGCCCCGACGCGGAGCACGAGTCGGTGGTGCTGACGGCCACGGTCCCGGCGGCGACGGAGTACGACTGGGCCGCGCCGGGCGCCGCCGACGCCTTCGCCGACCGGCTGACGGCCGCCGCCGGGCGGGCCGTGCCGGGGCTCGGCGAGCGGCTGCTGTGGCGCGAGGTGCGCACGCCCCTGGACACCGAGCGGGAGACGGGGGCGACGGGCGGGGCGGTCCCGCCGCCCGCGCTGGCCGGGCCCGGGGGCGCGCTGCACCCGGCCAACTCCACGGACCTGCCGGGCCTGTTCGCGGCCGGCGGCTGGGCCCATCCGGGCGGCGGGCTGCCGCACGCGGGCATGTCGGGCGCGCTGGTGGCCGGACTGATCGTGGAGGGCCCGGAGTTCCGCGGCTCGCAGTGACGGGAGCCCGGTCTCAGAAGCGGTACCGCTCGTCGTACCCGGCGCCGGACTGCTGCGGCCGGCCGTCCTGCTGGTACGGGTGGGGCTGCTCCTGCGGGAGTTCGCCGCCGGGGGCCTCGTCGGTGCGCTGCTGCGGCACCCACACCCCGCCGGCCGGGGTCCCGTCGTAGCCGCCGGTGTACGGCTCCTGCGGGTACCCCTGCCGGTCGTACTGCTGCTGGCCGTAGCCGGGGTCGTAGGAGGCGTCGCCGTAGGGCTGGGCGCCGATGTACGGGTCCGAGTAGTTGGCGTAGGCCTGCTGGCCGCCGGCGTCGTAGCCGTAGTCCTGCTGTCCGTAGGCCGGGTAGTCGTAGGCGTGGTTCTGGTCGGCGCCCTGCGCCGGGGCGGCGCCGGCGTAGGTGTCGCCGTACACGCCGTAGTTGCCGGTGTCGTCGGGCAGCGGCTGGGGGGCGTAGACGGCGGTGCTCTCCGCGGCGGAGGGGTCGGCGGGGCGGGCCGGGGTGAAGACGTCGTCCCGGTCGTAGTCGTCGTCGTAGCCGGTGTCCAGGTGGGCGGGCAGCTCGCCGGTCGCGGGGCCGGGGGCCCCTTCGGGGGCGGGGGCGGGGCGCTCCGTCCGGCCGCGCCGGCGCTTGCTGCCGCCGCCTGCCGGGGTGCCGGCCTCGGGGCGCTTGACCGCCCAGCCGGCCGCGAAGCCGCGCCGGAACGACAGGGTGACGTAGGTCTGCCCGGTCGCGAAGGCGATGGCGCCCAGGCCGATCACGATGACGGACGGCATCAGCACGCCGACCACCACGCCGACGAAGCCGGCGAAGGCGAGCAGCCGCCAGCGCAGCCGCGCCTTGTACTGCAGCAGCACCTCGCCCAGCAGCCACAGCGCGACGACGCCGAACGCGATGTAGAGGACCGTCCAGCCCATGTACGCCCCTCTCCCAGTGGCCGCTCCGCAGTGTGGCGTATGGCGGTGCGGCCGGTCTAGGCCTGCGGGGGATGGTGCAGGCCCAGGTTCTCGTAGATTTCCAGGGTCGCCGTCGAGTTGTTGAGCGTGATGAAGTGCAGTCCGGGCACTCCCTCGGCCAGCAGCCGTGCGCAGAACTCGGTGGCGAACTCGATACCGATGGAGCGTACCGCCGCCGGATCGTCCTTCGCTGCGAGGATCCGCTCTTTCAGGGCATCCGGGAAGACGGCGTTGCTCAGCTTGGGCAGCCGCTCCAGCATCCGCACGCTGGTGACCGGCAGGATCTCGGGGATGACCGGCGTCTCGCAGCCCGCGGCCACCACCCGGTCGCGCAGCCGCAGGTACGACTCCGGGCGGAAGAACATCTGTGTGATGGCGTAGTCGGCGCCCGCGCGGCACTTGGCCACGAAGTGGGCGACGTCGGTGTCCCAGTCGGCGGAGCGCGGATGCATCTCGGGGAACGCGGCGACGCCCACGCAGAAGTCGCCCGACTCCTTGATGAGGCGCACGAGTTCGGCCGCGTAGGTCAGGCCCCGGGGGTGCGCGGGCCAGTCGCCCATGGGGTCGCCGGGCGGGTCGCCGCGCACGGCGAGCATGTTCCGGATCCCGGCGTCCGCGTACTGGCCGATGATGTTGCGCAGTTCGGCGACGGAGTGGTCGACCGCGGTGAGGTGGGCGACCGGGGTGAGCGTGGTGTCGGCGACGATCTGCTGGGTCTCCTTGACCGTGCCCGCGCGGGTCGAGCCGCCGGCGCCGTAGGTCACCGAGACGAAGTCGGGGGCGACCGCCTCGATCCTGCGCAGCGCGTTCCACAGGTTCCGCTCGCCCTTGGGGGTCTTCGGCGCCGAGAACTCGAACGAGTACGTCGTCTTGCCGGTCGCGAGCATCTCCCGCACGGTGCGTGCGTGATCCGTCCGGGTGGACGCGGTTCCGAGGGCCATACCCGCAGGTTAGCCAGGGGTGGGCGGTCTCCCAACCGGACACTGGGAAATCGCCCCATTTGTCGCTTTCCCGTCCAGTAGGTGGACACGGGCGACACCTCGTGGACCTCAGTGGGCCGCGCGCAGCCGCTTCGCCAGGTCGGCCGCCGCGGTGCCCGGGTCGGTGGCCTCGGTGAGGGCGCGGACCACGACCACCCGGCGGGCGCCGGCGTCCAGGACCTGGTCCAGGTTGCCGAGGTCGATGCCGCCGATCGCGAACCAGGGGCGCTCGGTGCCGAGGGCGGCGGTGTACCGGACCAGGTCGAGGCCGGGCGCGGGGCGGCCGGGCTTGGTGGGGGTGGGCCAGCAGGGGCCGGTGCAGAAGTAGTCCACGCCGTCCTGGACGGCGGCGTCGGCGGCCTCCGCCTCGGCGTGGGTGGAGCGGCCGATCAGCACGCCGTCGCCGAGGATCTCGCGGGCGGCGGCCACCGGCAGGTCGCCCTGGCCGAGGTGCAGCACGTCGGCGCCGGCGGCGTGCGCGACGTCCGCCCGGTCGTTGACGGCGAGGAGTCTGCCGTGCCGGGCGCAGGCCTCGGCGAACACCGCCAGGTGCTCCAGCTCCTCGCCGGCCTCCATGCCCTTGTCGCGCAGTTGCACGATGTCGACGCCGCCGGCCAGCACCGCGTCCAGGAACTCGGGGAGGTCGCCCTGGCGCTTGCGGGCGTCCGTGCACAGGTACAGGCGGGCGTCGGCGAGCGCGGCGCGGGCGGTGTCGGGCATGGGCGGATCCCCCCGGTGTCGGTGTGCCGGACGGCACGGGCGGGCGGCGGGCGGCACCCCTGGCCGCACGCCACCCCTGTCTCCTACAGTTCGGCCCGGCGGGCCGGCGCCGGTGCGGCGCGGCTCAGACGGCCAGCGCCTGGGCTCGGCGCTTCACCTCCGTGCCCCGATTCTCACTCAGGGCCTGTGCGGGGGTGCCCGGCAGGGTCGGGTCGGGGGTGAAGAGCCATTCGATCATCTCGTCGTCCGTGAAGCCGTCGTCCCGCAGGAGCGTCAGGGTGCCGGTCAGGCCCTTGACGACCTTGTCCCCGTCGATGAAGGCGGCGGGGACGTGCAGCGCCCGGTTCTCACCCCGGCGTACGGCGATGAGCTGGCCCTCCTTGACCAGCTGCCGCACGCGCGTCACCTCGACGCCGAGCTGTTCGGCGATGTCGGGGAGGGTGAGCCAGGCGGGGACGAGAGCATCGATCTTTGCGTCAATCTCGGTCACGCGTCCTAGCGTAGGCGCTCGGCCGGGGGTGCCGCTTCATGCCGGCGCCCCGCGCCCCTCCCCGGGTCGGTCCGCGCGCCCTCGCGCAGGTCAGTCGGACGTGGCGTCCTTCAGCGGGCGGGCCGGGTCGGCCAGCGCCCCGGCGTCCATCCGGCGGCCGGCCTCGATCAGTTTGCGGCCCTGTGCCAGGTCCCTCGGGCGGCCGACCGCCAGCAGGGCCACCAGGCGGCTCTCGCGCAGCCAGCACACCGACCAGGACGGGCCCGCCGGGTCGCCGCGCCACACGAGCCGGTCGGCGGCGGCGTGGTGGCCGGCGTACTGGACGAAGCGGCCGAACTGCTCGGACCAGAAGTAGGGCACCGGGTCGTAGACCGCGGGGGTCTCGTCGAGGATGTTCGCGGCGACCGTGCGGGGCCCTTGCAGGGCGTTGTCCCAGTGGTGGACGAGCAGCCGTTCGCCGTAGCGGGCCGAGGGGAAGGACGCGCAGTCGCCGACGGCGTACACGCCGGCCACGCTGGTGCGCAGCCCGGCGTCGGCCAGTACCTCGCCGTGCGCGCCCAGCTCGACGCCGGAGCCGGCGAGCCAGCCGGTGGCGGGGCGGGCGCCGATGCCGACGACGACGGCGCCGGCGGGCAGCCGGGTGCCGTCGGAGAGCACCACCGCGCCGGGCTCGACGCGCTCCACGCGCGCGTGGGTGCGCAGTTCGGTACCGCTGTCGGCGTACCAGGCGGTCATGGGGGCGGCGACCTCGGCGGGCAGGGCGCCGGCGAGCGGCCGGTCGGCGGCCTCCACGACGGTCACCGCGCAGCCGGCCTCCCGGGCGGCGGTGGCGAACTCGGCGCCGATCCAGCCGGCGCCGACGACCACGACGTCGTGCCGGCGGGCGAGGACGGGCCGCAGCCGTTCCGCGTCGTCCAGGGTGCGCAGCAGGTGCACGCCGGGCACGCCCTCGGTGCCGGGCAGGGTGACCGGCTCGGCACCGGTGGCCAGGACCAGGGCGTCGTACGGCACCGGGCCCGCCTCGGTGTCCAGCTCGTGCGCGGCGGGGCGCAGACCCAGCACCTCGCAGCCGAGCCGCAGTTCGACGCCGAGCGCCTCGAAGTCGACGTCGAAGGCGGACCCCTCGGCCTTGCCGAGCAACACGGCCTTCGACAGCGGTGGCCGGTCGTAGGGCTGGTGGGGTTCGGCGCCGATGACGGTGACGGTGCCCTTGAAGCCCTGTTCGCGCAGGGCGACGGCGGTCTGCACCCCGGCCATGCCCGCGCCGGCCACGACCACGCGCCGTACCTGTGCCGGGCTCTTGTCCGCTGTCTGCTCGCTCACCTGATCACCATAGACAGTGACAGCGCGTCAGTCAGGAGGGTGTGCTCCGTGATCCTGAGCCGCACATACCGGAAGTCCAGCCGGTCTCCGTCGCGGGTGCCCACCTGGCCGGGGGCCTGGCCGGCCACGGGCGCGAGGACGAGGCCGTCGAGCGACCGGGGCATGGGCGGGGCTCCCTTACGGGTGGCGTGGGCCGCGGGCTAGGCTGGCCACCGTACAAGCACTCGCGGGAGCCCGGCCGCACCGGGCTGAGAGGGAGGCTGGCGGCCTCCGACCGTACGAACCTGATCCGGGTCATGCCGGCGAAGGGAGGGGCAGGACGCCCATGCCGTCACGTACGTCCGACGTCCTCGTCATCGGGGGCGGGATCATCGGCCTGGTCACGGCCTGGCGGGCCGCGCAGCAGGGCCTCGCCACGGCCGTGCTGGACCCCGAGCCCGGCGGCGGGGCCGCCCGGGTCGCGGCCGGGATGCTGGCCGCGGTCACCGAACTGCACTACGGCGAGCAGACGCTGCTCGCGCTGAACCTGGAGTCGGCGCGCCGCTACCCGGACTTCGCGGCCGAGCTGACCGAGGCCACCGGGCAGGACCTGGGCTACCGCCGGTGCGGCACCCTGGCGGTCGCCCTCGACTCCGACGACCGCGCCGGCCTGCGCGAGCTGCACGCCTTCCAGCAGCGCTCGGGGCTCGCCTCCGAGTGGCTGTCGGGGCGCGAGTGCCGGCGTCTCGAACCGATGCTGGCGCCCGGGGTGCGCGGCGGGCTGCGGGTCGACGGGGACCACCAGATCGACCCGCGCCGGCTGGCGGCGGCCCTGCTGACCGCCTGCGAGCGGGCCGGGGTGGAGTTCCACCGGACACCGGCCGAGCGTCTCGACGTCGTACGGGACCGGGCCGCCGGTGCCACCGCGGCGGACGGCACCGCGCTGGCCGCGGAGCGGGTGGTGCTGGCCGCCGGCAGCATGAGCGGCCGGCTCGCGGGCGTCCCGGCGGCGGCGCTGCCGCCGGTGCGGCCGGTGAAGGGGCAGGTGGTGCGGCTGACCGTGCCGGGCCCGCTGGCGCCGTTCCTGAGCCGGACCGTGCGGGCCGTGGTGCGCGGCAGCCATGTCTACCTGGTGCCCCGCGAGAACGGCGACCTGGTGATCGGCGCCACCAGCGAGGAGATGGGCTGGGACACCACGGTCACCGCGGGCGGCGTGTACGAGCTGCTGCGTGACGCCCACGAGCTGGTGCCGGGCATCACCGAGCTGCCGCTGACCGAGACCCTGGCCGGGCTGCGCCCCGGCTCGCCCGACAACGCGCCGCTGCTCGGGCCGTCCGCGCTGGACGGGCTGCTGCTGGCCACCGGGCACCACCGCAACGGGGTACTGCTCACCCCGGTCACCGGGGACGTGCTGGCGCACGTGCTGGCCACCGGTGACCTCCCGGAGCTGGCCCGGACCTTCACCCCCGCGCGCTTCGGCGCCGCCGTCCTCACGGAGCAGCCCGTATGACCCCGTCCGTCACCGTCACCATCTCCGTCAACGGCGAGCGCCGGGACATCGCGTCCGGCACCGCCCTCGACTCCGTCGTCCGGACCCTGACCGCGGCGCCCTCCGGGGTGGCGGCGGCCGTCAACGAGACCGTCGTCCCGCGCACCCGGTGGGGTGCCACCGCGCTCGCCGAGGGCGACCGGGTCGAGGTCCTCACCGCCGTCCAAGGAGGCTGAACCATGGCCGACGATCCCTTCGTGCTGGGCGGGGTGCCGTTCGGCTCCCGGCTGATCATGGGCACCGGCGGCGCGCCCAGCCTGGAGGTGCTGGAGCGGGCGCTGATCGCCTCCGGCACCGAGCTGACGACCGTCGCGATGCGCCGGGTGGACGCCTCCGTGCACGGCTCGGTGCTGTCCGTGCTGGAGCGGCTGGGCATCCGGGTGCTGCCGAACACCGCGGGCTGCTTCACCGCCGGGGAGGCCGTGCTGACCGCCCGGCTGGCCCGGGAGGCGCTGGGCACGGACCTGGTCAAGCTGGAGGTCATCGCCGACGAGCGGACGCTGCTGCCGGACCCGGTGGAGACCCTGGAGGCGGCGGAGACCCTGGTCGACGACGGGTTCACGGTGCTGCCGTACACCAACGACGACCCGGTGCTCGCCCGGAAGCTGGAGGACGTCGGCTGCGCGGCCGTGATGCCGCTGGGCTCGCCGATCGGGTCCGGGCTCGGCATCCGCAACCCGCACAACTTCCAGCTGATCACGGAGCACGCGCGCGTGCCGGTGATCCTGGACGCGGGGGCGGGCACGGCCTCCGACGTGGCGCTGGCGATGGAGCTGGGCTGCGCGGGTGTGATGCTCGCCTCGGCCGTCACCCGGGCCCAGGAGCCGGAGACCATGGCGGCGGCGATGCGGCACGCGGTGGAGGCGGGCCGGCTGGCCCGGCGGGCGGGCCGCATCCCGCGCCGCCACTTCGCCGAGGCCTCCTCGCCCACGCAGGGCCGCGCCCACCTGGACCCCGAGCGCCCCGCCTTCTGACCGGACGGCGATACGACAGTCACAGCTCTGCTGCATTCCGCCCCCGGCCCGGGCACGGGGGACGGGAGTGTCCGCGGCCCCTCGTAGACTCCCTGACGTGGATACGACCCTTCAGGACCCTCTCGTCGGGCAGGTGCTCGACGGCCGTTATCGCGTCGACGCGCGGATCGCGGCGGGCGGGATGGCCACGGTCTACCGGGCCCTGGACACCCGCCTCGACCGTGTGCTCGCGCTGAAGGTGATGCACCCGGCGCTCGCGGTGGACGGGTCCTTCGTCGAGCGGTTCATCCGGGAGGCGAAGTCGGTCGCCCGGCTCGACCACCCGAACGTGGTGCAGGTCTTCGACCAGGGCACCGACGGGTCGTACGTGTACCTGGCGATGGAGTACGTCGCCGGCTGCACCCTGCGGGACGTGCTGCGCGAGCGGGGCGCGCTGCAGCCGCGGGCCGCGCTGGACATCCTGGAGCCGGTGCTGGCCGCGCTGGGCGCCGCGCACCGGGCCGGGTTCGTGCACCGGGACATGAAGCCGGAGAACGTCCTCATAGGCGACGACGGGCGGGTCAAGGTCGCCGACTTCGGCCTGGTGCGCTCGGTGGACGCCGTGACCAGTACGACGGGTTCCGTGCTCGGCACCGTGTCGTACCTGGCGCCCGAGCAGGTCGAGCACGGCACCACGGACGCGCGCGTGGACGTGTACGCGTGCGGTGTGGTCCTCTACGAGATGCTGACCGGCGGCAAGCCGCACGCCGGGGAATCCCCCGCGCAGATCCTCTACCGGCACGTCCACGAGGACGTGCCGCCGCCCTCGGCACTGGTCCCGGGGCTGCCGTACGAGCTGGACGAACTGGTCGCCTCGGCCACCGCCCGCGACCCGGAACTGCGCCCGTACGACGCGGTGACGCTGCTCGGGCAGGCGCGCGCGGCGCGGGCGGCACTGACCGGGGAGCAGCTGGACGCGCTGCCGCCGCGGGCGCTGGACGCGGGCCACGACAACGCGGAGGACCGCACGAGCGTGATCCCGCGCTCCCTGACGGTGCCCCGGCCGCTGCCGGTGGGCGAGGACCGTCCCGGGGACGCCGCCGGGCACACCAGCCGCCTCCAGGCGCCGCCGGTGCCGCCGCGCCGCTCCCGCCGGCTGCTGCTGACGGTGCTCGCGGCGGTGCTCGTGGTCTTCGGCGTCGGCGCCGGGGTCTGGTACATCAACTCGGGTCAGTTCACCAAGGTGCCGCCGCTGGTCACCAGGACGGAGGCGCAGGCCCGCGAGCGGCTGGAGTCGGCCGGTCTGGACGTCGGGCAGGTCAAGCGGAAGTACGACGACACCGTGGACCGGGGCGCGGTCATCGGCTCCGACCCCGCGCCCGGCGCCCGCATCCGGGAGAACGCCTCGGTGTCGCTGGTCGTCTCGCTCGGCCCGGAGACGGTGAACGTGCCGGACGTGTCGGGCAAGCCGCTCGCCGAGGCGCGGGCGGGCCTGAAGGCGGACGGTCTGGAGCCGGGCATGGTGACCCGGCAGTTCAGCGAGGACGTCGACAAGGGCGCGGTGATCCGGACGACACCGTCGGCCGGCACCAAGCGGCACGCCGGGTCGGCGATCGCGCTGGTCGTCAGCAAGGGCAGCCCGATCGAGGTGCCGGACGTGACCGGCGACGACCCGGACAGCGCCCGGGAGGAGCTGACGGACGCGGGCCTGAAGGTCGAGGTGGCCACCGGGCGGGTCAACTCCGAGTACGACAAGGGCAAGGTCGCCCGGCAGACCCCGGCCGACGGCAGCCGGGCCGCCGAGGGCGACACGGTGACGCTGACGCTGTCCAAGGGCCCGGAGCTGGTGCCGGTCCCGGACGTGGTCGGGGACAGCGTGGACGACGCGCACGACGCCCTGGAGAAGGCGGGCTTCACGGTGGACGAGGACCGCGGGCTGCTCGGGCTGTTCGGCGACACGGTGAAGAAGCAGTCGGTGGAAGGCGGGAAGAACGCCCCCAAGGGGTCGACGGTCACGATCACCATCCGGTGACCGGGCTCACCCGGGGCCGTGGTCCGGGGGCCGGGGCGGACATGACACCCTGAACGGGTGAGTCCCGTTCCCTCCCCGCTCCCCCGCAACCCCGTCGGCGGCCATGTCCCGGTGGCCGGCGGTCTGCACTCCGTGGGGCTGTCGTACGCCCGTGAGCTGAGGGCGGAGACCGTGCAGGTCTTCGTCGCCAACCCGCGCGGCTGGGCGACCCCGGCCGGGAACCCGCGTCAGGACGAGGCGTTCCGCGCGGCCTGCGCCGAGGAGTCCGTCCCGGCGTACGTGCACGCGCCCTACCTGATCAACTTCGGCTCGGGCACCGAGGCGACCGTGGAGCGGTCCGCGGAGTCGCTGCGGCACTCGCTGCGGCGCGGCCGGGAGATCGGCGCGCTCGGCGTGGTCGTGCACACCGGCAGCGCGACCGGCGGGCAGACCCGGGAGGTGGCGCTGAAGCAGGTGCGCGCGCACCTGCTGCCGCTGCTGGACGAGCTGACCCACGACGACGACCCGTTCCTGCTGCTGGAGTCCACCGCCGGGCAGGGCGCCTCGCTGTGCTCGCGGACCTGGGACTTCGGCCCGTACTTCGAGGCGCTGGACGCCCACCCGAAGCTCGGCGTGTGCCTGGACACCTGTCACGTCTACGCCGCCGGGCACGACCTGACCGGTCCGAGCGGCATGCACCAGACGCTGGACCTGCTGGTGGACACGGTCGGCCCGGGCCGGCTGAAGCTGATCCACGCCAACGACTCCAAGGACGTGGTCGGCGCCCACAAGGACCGCCACGAGAACATCGGCGCCGGCCACATCGGCGAGGACCCGTTCCGCGCCCTGATGACCCACCCGGCGACCGAGGGCGTGCCGCTGGTCATCGAGACCCCGGGCGGCAAGGACGGCCACGCGGCGGACGTGGCCCGCCTCAAGCGGCTGCGGGACGGCTAGGGCTCACAGCTCGGGGCCGTCGCCCGGCTGCTCCTGGTAGGAGTAGCGCTGTTCCTTCCAGGGGTCGCCGACGTTGTGGTAGCCGCGCTCCTCCCAGAAGCCGCGCCGGTCGGCGGTCATGTACTCCACGCCGCGCACCCACTTGGGGCCCTTCCAGGCGTACAGGTGGGGCACCACCAAACGGACCGGGAAGCCGTGTTCGGCGGTGAGGAGTTCGCCGTCCTTGTGGGTGGCGAAGATCGCGCGGTCGGAGGCGAAGTCCGCAAGGCGCAGGTTGGAGCTGAAGCCGTACTCCGCCCACACCATCACATGGGTGACATCGGGGGCCGGCGGCGCCAGGTCCAGGACGGCGGCGGCCGGCACGCCGCCCCACTCCGCGCCGGTCATGCTGAACTTCGTCACGCAGTGCAGGTCGGCCACCACAGTGGTGTAGGGCAGGGCCGTGAATTCCTCGTGGTTCCAGGTGCGCTTGTCGCCGTCGGCGGTGGCGCCGAAGACCCGGAACTCCCAGCGCTCGGGCCGGAACCTGGGCACCGGCCCGTAGTGGGTGACCGGCCAGCCGCGCTGGAGCCGCTGTCCCGGTGGAAGCACCGACCCCGCCGTCGCTCCAGACCCTCGCTCCACCGGATGCCCCATGTATCCATCCTGACAGACCTCGGGTGATGCCCTTGACCAGCCTCCGGGGAACCGGACAAGAGGCGTTTACTCAGGGCGTACTTACTAAGCACGCACTTACTGGACGATCTTTCCCGCCGGTGCAATCATGCGGCGCTATCGGCCGGGTTTGTCCATCTGGTCCGTCTGGTCCATCCGGTCCCTCTGGAAGGAGTGCCATCCCATGCAAGGCGACCCCGAGGTCATCGAACTTCTCAACGAGCAGCTGACCGCCGAGCTGACCGCGATCAACCAGTACTTCCTGCACTCCAAGCTGCAGGACCACCGGGGGTGGACCAAGCTCGCCGAGTACACCCGGCGGGAGTCGTTCGACGAGATGCGGCACGCGGAGGTCCTCACCGACCGCATCCTGCTGCTGGACGGCCTGCCGAACTACCAGCGGCTCTTCCACGTGCAGGTCGGCCAGACGGTGGCCGAGATGTTCCGGGCGGACCGGCAGATCGAGGTCGAGGCCATCGACCGGCTGCGCCGGGGCGTGCAGGTGATGCGCGAGAAGGACGACATCACGTCGGCCAACATCTTCGAGGCGATCCTGGCCGACGAGGAGCACCACATCGACTACCTGGACACCCAGCTGGAGCTGGTGGACAAGCTGGGTGAGGCGCTCTACCTGTCGACGGTGATCGAGCAGAGCCAGCCGGACCCCTCGGGCCCGGGCACGGGCGGCTTCTCCACCCACTGAGCCGGGCGGGGAACGGCGTCAGGCGGCGTCGTCCAGCTGCTCCAGCGCGGGAGCGTGCCGGTCGATCAGCTCCCGGCGGGGGCAGGTACCGCGGCCCAGCAGGGCCTGGATGCGCCGCACGCAGCCGCCGCAGTCGGTTCCCGCCTTGGAGGCCGAGGCGATCTGGCGCGGGGTGCAGGCGCCGTCCGCCGCGTGCTGCCGGACCTGCGCCTCGGTGACACCGAAGCAGCTGCACACGTACACGCGGTCGCACCTCCCTGCGGGATCGCTCGCTGCCATCCCGTATTTCGGTGAGGCAAACCTAACCTTACCCATACCGGGGAGACCGCAAAAGTGCGAGGGGCGCGGATCGCTTGTGATCCGCGCCCCAACCGCTTGCCGGGAGGGCTACTGGTCCCGGTACATCTCGGCGACCAGGAACGCCAGGTCCAGCGACTGGCTGCGGTTCAGCCGGGGGTCGCAGGCCGTCTCGTAGCGCTGGTGCAGGTCGTCGACGAAGATCTCGTCGCCGCCGCCCACGCACTCGGTGACGTCGTCGCCGGTCAGCTCCACGTGGATGCCGCCCGGGTGGGTGCCGAGCGCCTTGTGGACCTCGAAGAAGCCCTTGACCTCGTCCAGCACGTCGTCGAAGCGGCGGGTCTTGTGCCCGGAGGCCGCCTCGAAGGTGTTGCCGTGCATCGGGTCGGTCACCCAGGCCACCGTCGCGCCGGACGCCGTGACCTTCTCGACCAGCTCGGGGAGCTTGTCGCGGATCTTGCCGGCGCCCATGCGGACGATGAAGGTCAGCCGGCCCGGCTCCCGCTCGGGGTCGAGGCGGTCGATGTACTGGAGCGCCTCCTCGGCCGTGGTGCTCGGGCCGAGCTTGATGCCGATCGGGTTGCTGATCCTGGAGGCGAACTCGATGTGCGCGCCGTCCAGCTGCCGGGTGCGCTCACCGATCCACACCATGTGCCCGGAGACGTCGTACAGCTTGCCGGTGCGCGAGTCGGTCCGGGTCAGGGCGGACTCGTAGTCGAGCAGCAGCGCCTCGTGGGAGGCGAAGAACTCGACGGTCTTGAACTCCTCCGGGTCGGTGCCGCAGGCCCGCATGAAGTTCAGCGCGTTGTCGATCTCGCGGGCGAGCTGCTCGTAGCGCTGCCCGGACGGCGAGGTCCGCACGAAGTCCTGGTTCCAGGCGTGCACCTGGCGCAGGTCGGCGTAGCCGCCGGTGGTGAAGGCGCGCACCAGGTTCAGCGTGGACGCCGAGGCGTGGTACATGCGCTTGAGCCGCTCCGGGTTCGGGATGCGGCTGGCCTCGGTGAAGTCGAAGCCGTTGACGGAGTCGCCCCGGTACACCGGCAGGGTGACGCCGTCCCGGGTCTCGGTGGGCTTGGAGCGCGGCTTGGAGTACTGGCCGGCGATCCGGCCGACCTTCACCACCGGCACGGAGGCGGCGTAGGTGAGGACGGCGCCCATCTGGAGCAGCGTCTTCAGCTTGTTGCGGATGTGGTCGGCGGACACCCCGTCGAACGCCTCGGCGCAGTCGCCGCCCTGGAGGAGGAACGCCTCTCCCTTGGCGACGGCCGCCATCCGGGCGCGCAGCTGGTCGCACTCGCCCGCGAAGACGAGCGGCGGATACGACTCGAGGTCCGCGATCACTGCGCGCAGAGCCTCGGTGTCGGGGTACTCGGGCTGCTGCGCCGCGGGCAGGTCTCGCCAGGTGTTGCCAGCGCTCGCGCTGGTCTTAGCGTTCACGGTCACCTCGTAAACCTTACGGGGTCGGGTCGGGTCTCCCTTCCTCCGGCTCGAAGAGTGAGACGCGGTGACTGCCCTGTGGACGGTCGGCGGGTGCGGTAGGGTTCCCGGCATGTTCGCGCCTTCGACCCCGACCAGTATCCGGAACTGGTGGTGGACCGCTTCTTCGGCGGCCCACTGATCGCGCGCAGCTCCCACAGACTTCGCGAAGGCCGCCCGAGGGCGGCCTTCGGCGTTTCCGGGGTCCGTTCCTCTCCGTCCGACGCGTCCGCCGACGTCCGACGCCCGAGAAGGAGCCCGACCCGTGCACCTGAACGACCTGCTGACCGACCCCCGCCCCGTCGCGCTGCTGCGCCGCCGCACCCCCGGCCGCGACGAGCACACCGTGGAGGTCCTGCTCGGCCCGGTGACCCGCCGCGACCGGCTGGCCGACCTGCCCGACGAGGGCCTGGCCCTGGTGCCGTTCCGGCAGCTGCGCGAGCGCGGCTTCGACGTCCGCGACGACGGCACCCCGCTGCTGGTCCTCACGCCCGAGGAGTCGTACGAGGTCCCCCTCGGCCGGGCGCTGGCCGAGCTGCCCGGGCACGCGGTGCGGGTCGAGGGCGGGGGCTTCGACGTGGGCGACGCGGAGTACGGCGAGATCGTCGGGCGGGTGCTGGCGGAGGAGATCGGCCGGGGCGAGGGCGCGAACTTCGTGATCCGGCGGACCTACCGGGGGGAGATCCCCGGCTTCGGGCGGGCCGACGCGCTCGCGCTGTTCCGCCGGCTGCTGGCGGGCGAGCGCGGCGCGTACTGGACGTTCGTGGTGCACACCGGGGACCGGACGCTGGTCGGCGCCAGCCCCGAGGCGCACGTCCGGATGTCCGGCGGGACGGTCGTGATGAACCCGATCAGCGGGACGTACCGCTACCCGGCCGAGGGCCCCACCCCGGAGCACCTGCTCGGGTTCCTCGCCGACGGCAAGGAGACCGAGGAGCTGTCGATGGTGGTGGACGAGGAGCTGAAGATGATGTGCACCGTCGGCGACATGGGCGGGGTCGTCGTCGGTCCCCGGCTCAAGGAGATGGCGCACCTCGCGCACACCGAGTACGAGCTGCGCGGGAAGTCCTCCCTGGACGCCCGGGAAGTGCTCAGGGAGACGATGTTCGCGGCGACGGTGACCGGCTCGCCGGTGCAGAACGCGTGCCGGGTGATCCAGCGGCACGAGACCGGCGGCCGGGGCTACTACGCGGGCGCGCTGGCGCTGCTGGGCCGGGACGCCGGGGGTGCGCAGACGCTGGACTCCCCGATCCTGATCCGCACCGCCGACATCGACGCCGGCGGCCGGCTGCGCGTGCCGGTCGGCGCGACGCTGGTGCGCGGCTCGGACCCGGCCGGCGAGGTCGCCGAGACCCACGCGAAGGCGGCGGGCGTGCTGGCGGCGCTCGGGGTGGGACCGGCCCGGCCGCGCGCGGAGCGGGACCTGCCCCGGCTGGCCGACGACCCCCGGGTGCGGGCCGCGCTGGACGGGCGCCGCTCGGCCCTCGCGCCGTTCTGGCTGCGGATGCGGGAGCGGACCGGGGAGCTGACCGGGCACGCCCTGGTCGTGGACGCCGAGGACACCTTCACCGCCATGCTGGCCCATGTGCTGCGCTCCGCCGGGCTCGGCGTGACGGTACGGCGCTTCGACGAGCCGGGGCTGCGCGAGGCCGTGCGCGGGCACGAAGGTCCGGTGGTGCTCGGGCCCGGTCCGGGCGACCCCGGCGACCTGGCCGACCCGAGGATGCGGTTCCTGCGGGCGCTGACGGCCGAGGTGCTCGCCGGGCACCGGCACGGGGTGCTCGGGGTGTGCCTGGGGCACGAGCTGATCGCGGCCGAGCTGGGTCTGGACATCGTGCGCAAGGCGGTGCCGTACCAGGGGGCGCAGACCACGGTCAACCTGTTCGGGCGGCCGGAGACCGTCGGCTTCTACAACAGCTTCGTCGCCCGCTGCGACGAGGACGCGGCCCGGGAGCTGGCCGCGCACGGGATCGAGGTGAGCCGGGCGGCCGACGGGGAGGTGCACGCGCTGCGCGGGCCGGGTTTCGCCGGGACGCAGTTCCACCCGGAGTCGGTGCTCACCCTGAACGGGGCGCAGATCGTGCGGGAGCTGATGGGTCAGCCGCGCGGCACGAGCGTGTTCTGCGAGCGGCGCCCGGCCTCGTAGTCCAGGACGTTGCGCACCGTGGTGTCGATGATCTGGGTGACGGCGTCCTCGGTGTAGTACGCCTGGTGGGAAGTGACCAGGACGTTCGGGAAGGTCATCAGCCGGGCGAGGGTGTCGTCCTCGATGGCCTCCAGGGACTTGTCCAGGAAGAACAGCCCGGCCTCCAGCTCGTAGACGTCCAGGCCGACTCCGGTGAAGCGGCCCTCGCGCAGCTCGGCGACGAGGGCCTCGGTGTCGACCAGGCCGCCCCGGCTGGAGTTGACCAGGATCGCGTCGTCCTTCATCGCCTTCAGCGCGGCGGCGTCGATCAGGTGCTGGGTCTCGGGCATCAGCGGCACGTGCAGGCTGATCAGGTCGGACTCGGCGAGGAGGCGGTCCTTCGGGACGTACTCCATGCCGAGTCCGAGGCATACGGGGTTCTCGGCCGCGTCCCAGCCGAGCAGCCGCATGCCGAAGCCGTGCGCGATCCGGGCGAACACGGCGCCGATCTTGCCGGTGCCGAGGACGCCGGCGGTGCGGCCGTGCATGTCGCGGCCCATCAGCCCGTCGAGCCGGAAGTCGAAGTCGCGGGTGCGGGTGGAGGCGCGCACCACCCGGCGGTTGACGGCCATCGCCAGGGTCCAGGCGAACTCGGCCACCGAGTGAGGCGAGTAGTACGAGACCCGGGCGACCGTGATGCCGAGGCGTTCGGCGGTGTCCAGGTCGATGTTGTTGTAGCCGGTGGAGCGCTGGGCGACCATCCGGGTGCCGCCGGCCGCCAGGGCCCGCAGCACCCGCGCGTTCAGGTCGTCGTTGACGCTGCTGGAGATCACCTCGTGGCCGGCGGCGATGGGCGCGGTGTCCTCGGTGAGGAACACCTCCAGGCACCGCACGGCGTGCGGGGCGGCGAAGGCGCGCTCGATGAGGGGCTTCTCGTCGGCCTGGACGCCGAACGCGAGGATCTCCATGGGCTTCTCCCGCACTGTCGGTCACCGGGGCCGTACTCCGGCCGAATATACGGCCCCCCGCGACCCGGCCGCCGGTCAGCCGAAGAACACCCCGGCCTCCTCGTAGAGCTTCGGGTCCACCGTCTTGAGCTTCGCGGTGGCCTCGGCGATGGGGACGCGGACGATGTCGGTGCCGCGCAGGGCGACCATCTTGCCGAAGTCGCCGTCGTGGACGCAGTCGACGGCGTGCAGTCCGAAGCGGGTGGCGAGCCAGCGGTCGAAGGCGGTGGGGGTGCCGCCGCGCTGGATGTGCCCGAGGACGGTGGTGCGGGACTCCTTGCCGGTGCGCCGCTCGATCTCCTTGGCCAGCCACTCGCCGACCCCGGACAGCCGGACGTGCCCGAAGGAGTCCAGCGACTCGTCCTTGAGGACCATCTCGCCGTCCCTGGGCGTCGCGCCCTCGGCGACGACCACGATCGGGGCGTAGGAGGCCTTGAACCGGGAGGTGACCCAGGCGCACACCCGGTCGACGTCGAAGCGCTGCTCGGGGATGAGGATGACGTTGGCGCCGCCGGCCAGGCCCGAGTGCAGGGCGATCCAGCCGGCGTGCCGGCCCATCACCTCGCAGACCAGCACCCGCATATGGGACTCGGCGGTGGTGTGCAGCCGGTCGATGGCCTCGGTGGCGATGTTGACGGCGGTGTCGAAGCCGAAGGTGTAGTCGGTGGCGGACAGGTCGTTGTCGATGGTCTTGGGCACGCCGACGCAGGGCACGCCGTACTCGTCGGCGAGGCGCCCGGCCACGCCCAGGGTGTCCTCGCCGCCGATCGCGACGAGCGCCTCGACCTCCTGCTTGGCGAGGTTCTCCTTGATCCGGCGGATGCCGCCCTCGATCTTGAGGGGGTTGGTCCGGGAGGAGCCGAGGATGGTGCCGCCGCGGGGCAGGATGCCGCGCACCGCGGTGATGTCGAGACGGACGGTGTCGTTCTCCAGTGGACCCCGCCAGCCGTCCCGGAAGCCGACGAAGTCGAAGCCGTACTCCTGCACGCCCTTGCGTACGACGCCCCGGATGACGGCGTTGAGTCCGGGGCAGTCACCGCCTCCGGTCAGTACTCCGACCCGCATGGAAATGTCCCTTCGCCGCAGTTGCCTGACGCACGGTCACGCTAATGGTGATTCGCGTCACACCGGGAGAGGCGAGAAGGGTGAATCCGTTACGCGTTGCCGGAAATGACCTTCCGGCCGTATCGCGCCCGCCGCGTCACTCGTCGTCGAGTCCGCGTTCGATCGCGTAGCGCACCAGCTCGACGCGGTTGTGGAGCTGGAGCTTGCCGAGGGTGTTCTGGACGTGGTTCTGCACCGTGCGGTGGGAGATGACGAGGCGCTCGGCGATCTGCTTGTAGCTCAGGCCCTTGGCGACGAGGCGCAGCACCTCCGTCTCCCGGTCGGTCAGCCGGGGCGCCCCGGGCTCGTCGGCGTCCGGCGCGGGCGCGGGCTCGGAGGCCAGCCGCCGGTACTCGCCCAGCACCAGCCCGGCCAGGCCCGGCGTGAACACCGGGTCCCCGACCGCCGTACGGCGCACCGCGTCCACCAGTTCCGCGGTGGACGCCGACTTCAGCAGATAGCCGGTCGCCCCGGACTTGACCGCCTCCAGCACGTCCGCGTGCTCGCCGCTCGCCGACAGGACCAGCACCCGCAACGCCGGGTTGTGCGCCACCAGTTCCTTGCAGACCAGCACGCCGGGCTTGGCCGGCAGGTTGAGGTCGAGCACCAGGACGTCGGGCGCGGCGGCCTTGGCCCGGCGGACCGCCTGCTCGCCGTCCCCGGCGGTGGCGACCACCTCGAAGCCGGACTCGCCGAGGTCCCGGGCGACCGCGTCCCGCCACATCGGGTGGTCGTCGACCACCATGACCCGGATCGGCGCCTGCTGTTCGGTCATCGCTGTTCCGCTCTCTTCCCCCGCGCCCGTACGGCGCCCTTCGGTATCGTCAACTCGACCTCCGTGCCCTGCCCGGGGACGGAGAGCAGCTCGGCGCTTCCGCCGAGGTCCCGCAGCCGGCCGCGGATCGACTGGGCCACCCCGAGCCGGCCCTCCCCCTCGGCCTGCGCGAGCCGGCCCTCGGGAATGCCGGGCCCGTCGTCCCGTACCGTCACGACGACCGCGTCCGGCTCGTCCTCCAACAGGATCCAGGCCCGCGCCTGTTCGCCCGCGTGCCGGCGGACGTTGTCCAGCGCCGCCCCGACGGCCGCGGCGACTTCCCGGGCCGCGGCGGGCGCCAGCTCCACCGGCGCGCCGGGCTCGGCGAGGCTCACCCGGCCGCTCGCGTAGGGCGCGAGCAGGTGCCGCAGGTCGGCGGGACCCGTGTCGTCCGGCTCCTCCACCACCCGGACGACGGCGCCCTCGGCCGCGTCCTCCGACACCCGGGACACCGGCACCAGGCCGCCGGAGACCAGCGTGCGCAGGGCCACCTCCTGCTCCCCGGCCAGCCGGCCCAGCTCGGCCGCCTCACCGCCGAGCGCGGTGCCCCGGCGCTTCACCATCGCCAGCACCTGGAGCACGCTGTCGTGGATGTCCCGGGCCAGCCGCTCCCGCTCCCGGGTCGCGGCCTCGATCTCCAGGGCGCGGGCCAGGGTGCGTTCGGAGGCGCGGGCCACCTCCACGACGTAGCCGATGGCGATGGAGGCCACCCAGACCAGGACCACGTTGTGCACGGTGTCGCGGGCGGGATGGCCGCGCTCGACCAGGTTGGCGACGGCGACGGCGGTGGAGGCGACGGCCGCCCAGCGCCAGCCGCCCTTGATGGCGAAGGCCAGCACCGCGCCGGCGGTCCATATCGACGGCAGGGTGGGGCCGCCGCTCGCGATCCGCTCGGGGTTGTCGGCGAGCGGGGTGAGCAGGATTCCGGTCAGCGCGACGGTCAGGTCAGCGGCCAGGAAGCGCTTGGTGCAGGCGGCGGCGCCCGACACCTTGGGCAGGGTGGCGAGCGTCCACCCGGACAGGAAGGCGTAGTAGGCGACGGCGACCCAGGGGCGAGCGAAGTGGGCGTACGCGGTGGCGCACAGGCCGATGGCGTACAGCATGGTCAGCACGCGGTACCCGGCGAGCGCGCGCCACAGCGGCAGCTCCACCGACATCCGCAGGACGCGCTCGCGCCTCGGCATCTCCCCCGGTCCCCCCTTGGCCTCCCCGGCCGTCGCTCAGGCCCCGGCCTGCTTCTTCTCCGCCTCCTTGGCCGCCTTCGCCGCCTCCGCGAGCTGCCGCTTGGCCGCGGTCGCGTAGACGTCGACGTACTCCTGGCCGGAGAGCTTCATGATCTCGTACATGACCTCGTCGGTCAGGGCGCGCAGCACGAACCGGTCGTGTTCCATGCCCTGGTAGCGGCTGAAGTCCATCGGCTCGCCGATCCGGATGCCGGGCCGCATCAGCTTCGGCATCACCTTGCCGGGCGGCTGGATCTTCTCCGTGTCGATCATCGCGACCGGGATCACCGGCGCGCCGGTGGCCAGCGCCACCCGGGCCAGGCCGCCGGGCTTGCCCCGGTAGAGCCGGCCGTCGGGCGAGCGGGTGCCCTCCGGGTAGATGCCGAACAGTTCGCCGCGCTCCAGCACCTCGATGCCGCTCTTGATCGCGGCCTCGCCGGCGCCGCGTGCCCCGGAGCGGTCCACCGGGAGCTGCCCGACGCCCTTGAAGAAGGCGGCGGTCAGGCGGCCCTTCACGCCGGGCGTGGTGAAGTACTCGGCCTTGGCGATGAAGGTGACCTTGCGGTCCAGCATCGTCGGCAGGAAGAACGAGTCCGAGAAGGACAGGTGATTGCTGGCCAGGATGGCGGGACCCTCGGCGGGAATGTTCTCCGCGCCCTCCACCCATGGCCTGAAGGCGACCTTCAGCGGCCCGCCGATGGCTACCTTCATCGTGCCGTACAACACCCGTGTGCCTCCCGTTTCCGTCGCACAGACCTTAACCCGGCGGACCGACGAAGGCTCCGACGACCCTGGTCGGTGTCAGTACGGTCGCGTACGGTGAGGCACATCCGCGCGTTTCCTCCCGCCCCGGCCGGACATCGGACGGGGCCCGCCAGGACAGGAGTGTCCCAAGGTGCCGGTTCTCCCTGGAGCCGAGCCGTACCGCCACGAGGGCGGGGAGGTGGGCGTCCTCCTCTGTCACGGCTTCACCGGTTCCCCCCAGTCACTGCGCCCGTGGGCGGAGCACCACGCGGCACACGGCCTGACCGTGTCGCTGCCGCTGCTGCCCGGCCACGGCACCCGCTGGGAGGACATGCAGCTCACCGGCTGGCAGGACTGGTACGCGGAGGTGGACCGCGAGCTGCGCCTGCTGGCCGAGCGCTGCTCCCGCGTGTTCGTCGCGGGCCTGTCCATGGGCGGCGCGCTCGCGCTGCGCCTCGCGGCCCGGCACGGCGACCGGGTGGCCGGCGTGGTGGTGGTCAACCCGGCGAACAAGGTGCACGGCCTGTCGGCGTACGCCCTTCCCGTCGCCCGGCACCTGGTGCGCACCACGAAGGGCATCGCCAGCGACATCGCGAAGGAGGGCGCGGCCGAGCTGGGCTACGACCGGGTGCCGCTGCACGCCGCGCACTCACTGCGGGTGTTTTTGCGCCGCCTGGACGGCGAGCTGCCCCAGGTCACCCAGCCGTTGCTGCTGCTGCGCAGCGCCCGGGACCATGTGGTGCCTGCGGCGGACTCGGCGCGGGTGCTGAGCCGGGTGTCGTCCACGGACGTGACCGAGCGCGTGCTGGAACACAGCTACCACGTCGCGACGTTGGACCAGGACGCGGACCGGATCTTCGAGGAGAGCCTCGGTTTCATCGGCCGGCTCGCACCTGGTGTCGGCGAGGAAGGGACGGCCGCAGTTGGCTGAGCACGACTCCGACCGCGACAAGCCCGAGGAGCGCGAGCCGGACGAGCGGGGAGTGCCGTTCGACGAGGCGGCCGCCTGGCGTGCCATCGTCGCCGGGTACGGCGAGGAGCCGCCGGACCCGCCGGGCGCCAAGCCCTTCAAGGCGGTCGAGGACCTGGCGCTGCTGGAGAAGGACCCCGAGGGCCCCAAGAAGGCGGAGGGCGACCGGGAGGACGCGGCCGAGCGGCCCGCCCGCCCCCTGGGCAGCTCGGTCTCCTTCGCGCCCGGTGTGGGCCCCCGCGACCACTCGGCGCCGGAGGCCTCCGAGGACGACTTCGACGAGGATGACGAGGGCCACTTCGTGCCGCCCGAGCCGCCGCCGCTGCCGGAGACCGACACCACCGCCAGGTTCGCCTGGCTCGGGGTGGTCGGCGGCCCGGTCCTGCTGCTGCTCGCGGTGCTGCTGGGCTGGCAGATGACCTGGTGGCTGACCACCCTGGCTGTCGGCGGCTTCCTCGGCGGCTTCGCGACGCTGGTGACGCGGATGCGCACGGACGACGACGAGGACGACGACCCCGGGCGCGGTGCCGTGGTCTGACCGGTCAGGCCGCCGGGATCCGGACGGCGGCCAGCACCGGGAGGTGGTCGGTGGCCGCGATGAGATCGGCGCCCGGCAGATCCGGGGGGACGCCGCAGCCGAGCACCTGCACGCCCTTGGTGGCGAAGACGGCGTCGATGCGCTGGTGCGGGTCGGCCGGGGTGGAGGTGAGGTCGCCGCCCCAGGGAGCGGTGACCCGGCAGTCCTGGAGGGTTTCGGACAGCCGCCGGAAGGTGCGGCCGTCGGGCCGTTCGTTGAGGTCGCCGCCCGCGATCGCGTGCTCCACACCGAGGCCGGCCAGCCGGTCGAGGAGCATGCCGCCCTGCTCGTACCGCTCGTCGCGTTGCAGGCTGAGGTGGCAGCTGAGCACGCCGAGGCGGACGGCGCCGAAGCGGACGACGGCGGTGGCGAAGCCGCGCCGGTGCAGGCCGGGGGTGAGCGGCAGCAGCACGTCCTCGGTCCGCTCGACCGTGGTCCGCAGACCGCACAGGATCGCCGGGCCCGCCGCGGTCGCGCCGCCGGTGAGGAGCACCTGCCCGGAGGCCGCGGCGAGACGGGCGAGCTTCTTGCGCCAGCGGAAGAAGCGCGGGGCCTCCTGGACGAGGACCAGGTCGGGGGCGCAGGCGGCGATGACCCGGGCGAGGGCGTCGGTGTCGTCGCGCATCGAGCGGATGTTGTAGCTCAGGACGCGGACGACGGCCGAACCGTCGGGCTCTGTCGTGGACTTGGGGAGCGGCGCCATGTGGATCACAGTACGCCCACGGCCAGGGGCGCGAGAGGGGTACGCGGCCCACAGCCGGTCGCGTACCCCTCTCGCGCCCCTTGTCCGGCGGCGTCCGCCGGGGATCAGCGCACCGGAGTCACATGATCGGGTCGGGTTCGCGGGCCAGGTCGGCCGCGCCCACCAGGCCCGCCTCGTTGCCGAGCTGGGCCGCGATCACGTCGGCCACCGGACGCCAGTTGCCGCCGACCAGCCAGCGCTTGTAGGACTTGCGGATCGGGTCCAGGACCAGCTCGCCCTCGTCGGACAGGCCGCCACCGACGATGAACGCGGACGGGTCGAACAGGGAGGCCAGGTCGGCGAGGCCCGCGCCGGCCCAGCGGGCCAGCTCGCGGTAGGAGTCGGTGGCCACCGGGTCGCCCTGCCGGGCGGCCATGGAGATGTGCTTGCCCTCGATGCCGTCCGGGGTGCCGTCGCCGAGGGAGAGCAGCAGCTCCGCGTTCTCGGGGGTGGCGTTGGCGCGCTGCTTGGCGTAGCGGACCAGGGCGCGTCCGGAGGCGTACTGCTCCCAGCAGCCCTGCGAGCCGCAGCCGCAGAGCAGGCCGTCCGGGACCATCCGGATGTGGCCGAACTCGGCGGCCACGCCGAAGTGGCCGCGGCGCAGCTTGTTGCCGATGATGATGCCGCCGCCGAGGCCGGTGCCGAGGGTGATGCAGATGACGTTGCGGTGGCCCTTGCCCGCGCCGAACCGGTACTCGCCCCAGGCCGCCGCGTTGGCGTCGTTCTCGACCACGACCGGGAGGCCGGTGCGCGCCTCGACCTTCTCCTTCAGCGGCTCGGTGCGCCAGTCGATGTTCGGCGCGAAGTACACCGTCGAGCGCTGCCGGTTGACGTAACCGGCGGCACCGATGCCCACGCCGACGATCTCGTGTCCGGCACGCGCGCCCTCCACGGCCGAGGCGATGGCGTCCACGATGGCCTCGGGCGTGGTGGGGGTCGGCACCTTGAAGGTCGAGAGGATGTTGCCTTCCTCGTCGACCACGCCGGCCGCGATCTTCGTGCCGCCGATGTCGACGCCGATGGTGAGTCCCATGAATCCCTCAGTTCCGGTCGAGCCCCGCTACGGCCAACCGTACCCGAGCCCTTGCGGTGCCAGGGCTTCAGTCCAGGTCGATGCGCTCCCCCGGACCGGTGCCCGCGCCCCCGTCATCCGGGCCGTGCCGGTCCTCTCGCCACTCCCCGGACACGTCGGCCGGCCCCTTGGTCCAGCGGCGCTCCTGGGCCTGGACGGCGGACCGGTAGGCGGCGAGCAGCTCGCCGCCGGCCGCGGCGAGATGGTCGAAGACGTCCGGGTTGCGCTCTATCACCGGCTCGACGGCGGCCTTGGCCTGCTGGACGACCTGCCGGACCACCTGCTGGGCGGCGGGCCCGCCCAGGGAGCCGAGCAGCGGCGACTGCAGACCGGACAGCCGGTCGGCCACCGTGTCCACGAGCCGCTTCAGCTCCTCGGCGGCCGAGCCCGGCGGCGGACCGTGCTCGGTCCGGCGGCGGGCCTTCTCGCCCGCCAGGTCCTCGGCGCAGGCGTCGGCCCACGCGTCGGCGTCGACCGTCCGCGGCTCGTCCCCGGCGGCTTCGTTGGCGGCACGCTCATCACTCATGGCGGACTCCTGACTCCGGTCGCACCTTCGACGTTACCCGAACGGGCGTACCGCGTTCAGCGTCCGGCGCCGGGCCACAGACCGGGGTCCGGGGCGAAGCGGATGCGCAGTTCGCCGTCGCGCAGGGCGGCGCCGGCGACCGTGCAGCGGCGCAGGGCGGAGGGGAGGGGGACGATCCGGCGGTGCGGACCGGTGGTGACGAGGAGTTCGTCGCCGCGGCGGACCAGGTCGAGTTCGTCGCGCAGGGCGCCGGGCAGCGGAATGTGCCAGACCAGGACGCCGTCCTCGGCGATGCGGTCGGTGACGGGCCACTCGACCGGGGCGGGTGCCGGGTTGACGGGCGGGACGGCGAGGGCGGCGAGGTCGTCCGGGCCGTGCGGGTCCCGGCCGAGGTGGCGGACGGGGTGGACGGGGTACGGCTGCTGCTGCCACGCGTCGAGGGCCTTGGCCTGCTGGGCGGCGAGGCCGGCGAGCCAGGCGTCGGCGGGGGCGTCGGGCAGGACGCGGTTGGCGATCAGGCCGTCGGTGCCGAGGCCGCGCAGGGCGAGGCCGAGGACGGCGGTGCGGACGGCCTCGGCGCCGGCCGGGCCGGGTTCGGCGACCAGCCGGACGGTGGTGCCGCGGTCGGTGAGGACGGACTGGACGGCGGCGAGTTCGAGGTCCCAGCGGGCGGCGGTGTCGTAGAGCCAGTCGGCGGGCATGGGCACGCCGGCCAGCCGGCCGAGGACGGGGCGCAGGGCGCGGGCCGCCTGCCGCTCGGCCGGCAGCAGCCGGCGCAGATAGCGGCGGAGTTCCTCGGGCAGGGCGAGCAGGGCGAGGGCGTCCGGGAGGGGCGGCAGGTCGACGACGAGGAGGTCGTAGCGCTCGGAGAGGGCGGCGTCCCGCAGGGCGCGCAGGAGGGACAGTTCCCCGGCGCCGGGCAGCGGGGTGACCTCCTCGGTGTCCAGGCGGGCGGCGCCGAGCAGGTCGAGGACGCTCGCGGCGCGGGTCTGGAAGGCGGTGAGGTCCTGCCGGAAGCGGTCGGCGGCGTCGGGGCGCCAGGCCGTGAGGCCCGGTGCGGCCTCGGTCGGGGCGGGTCCTGTCCCGGTGCCCAGGGCCGCGCCGGGGGTGTCGGCGCGGTCGGCGCTGAGCAGGAGCGTACGGCTGCCCTCGGCGGCGGCACGCTGTGCGGTGGCGGCGGCGACCGTCGTCCGCCCGCTGCCGCCGGGGCCGGTGATCAGGATGGTGCGCATGAGGGTGAACGGTAACCGAGGCGGGGGGCGGGGGCGGGTCCGCCCCGGGCGGCTACTCGCCCGACTCGACGCGCTTCTTCAGGCCCGCCAGCGCACGGTCGATGATGACCTTCTCGGCCTTGCGCTTGATCATGCCGAGCATGGGGATCTTGACGTCCACGGTCAGCCGGTAGGTGACCTCGGTGCCGCCCGACGCGGCCGGCTTGAGCAGGTAGGAGCCGTCCAGGGAGCGGAGCATCTGGGACTTGACGAGGGTCCAGGAGACCTCGTGGTCGCCGGTCCAGGTGTAGGCGAGGGTCTGGTCGTCCTTGATGGCGCCGGCGTCCATCACGAGGCGGACCTGCTCGGCGCGGCCCCGGGCGTCGGTCGCGAGGACCTCCGCCTCCTTCACCTCGCCGGTCCAGTCCGGGTAGCGTCCGAAGTCGGCGATCACCGCCATGACGTCGGCGGGGGCCGCCTCGATCGTGATGCTCGAACTGGTGTGTTCCGCCATCGCCGTGGCTCCTCCGGATGCGCGCCGTGTGGGTGTTCCCGTGTGCGCCGGGCCGCGCACACGGGTGCAGCGTGAAGGCTACCGCGCCCCCGCCGCGCCGCCGTCACCCCAGGTCCCCGGGTGCCGGGGACCCACGGGGGGCGGTCGGGCGGGGGCGGTCACCATTCCAGCACCCAGGGCCGGCCCGTCCCGGCGAAGTGGCCGACGTTGACGCATTCCGTCGTCCCGATCCGCATCCGCCGTACCAGCGGCTGGTGGACGTGGCCGAAGAGGGAGTAGCGCGGCCGGGTGCGGCGGATGGCGGCCAGCAGGGCCCGGCTCCCCCGCTCGAAGCGGCGCGCCACCGTGTCGTAGACCAGCTCCGGCACCTCCGGCGGGATGTGCGTGCACAGCACGTCGACCTCGCCGACCGCCTCGATCTTGGCCGCGTACTCCTCGTCCCCGATCTCGTAGGGCGTGCGCATCGGGGTGCGCAGGCCGCCGCCGACGAAGCCGAAGGTCCAGCCGCCGATCTCGACCCGCTCGCCGTCCAGCACGGTGGTGCCGGGCCGGGCGTACTCCGGCCACAGCGGCGGCATGTCGACATTGCCGTAGGTGGCGTACGTCGGGGTGGGGAACGCGGCGAACAGCTCGGCGTACTGCTTGCGCACCGCCCCCTCGATCGCCGCCCGCCGGTCGGAGCCGACGCCGGCCCACAGCCGGGCGCCGAACTCACGGGCCTCGGTGAAGCGGCGGGCGGTGCGCAGCTTGACGATGCGGTCGGCGTTCTCCTCGCCGAACAGGTCGGGGAAGATGCCGCGCGAGTGGTCGGCGTAGTCGAGGAAGAGGACGAGGTCGCCGAGGCAGACCAGGGCGTCGGCACCCTCGCCGGCCCGGGCCAGGTCCCGGGCGTTGCCGTGCACGTCGCTGACCACGTGGACACGCGTCCTGCGGCCGCCGGAGGGTGTGGATGACATGGTGATCAAGCGTAGGCCTGTGCGCTCGGCGTGAACAGTGTCGGCCCGGCCTGCGGTTACTCGCCGGTCGGTTCGGCCGTGGACTACTGTGCGCGAAGGAACGTCAGCCTGTGTGACGCAGCGAACATCTCGCGGGAACCCCCTGTCGAAGACGCCATACCGGCGGGTAACGTCCGGGCAGTCCAGTCGTGCTCCGGGTTTCGCCATCCGGGATCCCCGAGCACTTGCCCGAGCCTTGGACCGCACCGTCGCATCACACAGTGTCGTGGCGCCGGCGCCCTATGAGGAGCAGCAGTCTTGCGCGAGTTCAGCCTTCCGGCTTTGTACGAGGTCCCCGCGGACGGGAATCTGACCGACATCGTCCGCAGAAACGCCGCGCAGCATCCGGACGTCGCCGTCATCGCCCGCAAGGTGGGCGGGGTCTGGCAGGACGTGCCGGCCCGGGAGTTCCTCGCCGAGGTGCGCGCCGCCGCCAAAGGGCTGATCGGCGCCGGGGTGCGGCCGGGCGACCGGGTGGGCCTGATGTCCCGGACCCGGTACGAGTGGACGCTGCTGGACTTCGCGATCTGGAGCGCGGGCGCGGTCACGGTGCCGGTGTACGAGACCAGTTCCCCGGAGCAGGTGCAGTGGATCCTGTCCGACTCGGGCGCGACGGCCTGTGTCGTGGAGCTGGACGCCCACACGGCCGCCGTGGAGGCGGTGCGCGAGACGCTGCCGGCGCTGAAGAACGTCTGGCAGATCGAGGCCGGCGCGCTGGAGGAGCTGGGGCGGCTCGGCCAGGACGTGTCGGACGAGACGGTCGAGGAGCGCAGCTCGCTCGCCAAGGCCGACGACCCGGCGACGATCGTCTACACGAGCGGCACGACCGGCCGGCCCAAGGGCTGTGTGCTGACCCACCGCAGCTTCTTCGCCGAGTGCGGGAACGTGGTGGAGCGGCTGCGTCCGCTGTTCCGCACCGGTGAGTGCTCGGTGCTGCTGTTCCTGCCGCTGGCCCATGTGTTCGGGCGGCTGGTGCAGGTCGCGCCGATGATGGCGCCGATCAAGCTGGGCTGCGTCCCGGACATCAAGAACCTCACCGACGAACTGGCCGCGTTCCGGCCGACGCTGATCCTCGGGGTGCCGCGGGTCTTCGAGAAGGTCTACAACGCGGCGCGGGCGAAGGCGCAGGCCGACGGCAAGGGCGCGATCTTCGACCGGGCGGCGGACACCGCGATCGCCTACAGCAAGGCGCTGGACTCCGCCTCGGGCCCGTCCTTCGGGCTGAAGCTCAAGCACAAGGTCTTCGACAAGCTGGTCTACGGCAAGCTGCGCGCGGTCCTCGGCGGCCGGGGCGAGTACGCCATCTCCGGCGGCGCCCCGCTGGGCGAGCGGCTCGGCCACTTCTTCCGGGGCATCGGCTTCACCGTCCTGGAGGGCTACGGCCTGACCGAGTCCTGCGCCGCGACCGCGTTCAACCCCTGGGACCGGCAGAAGATCGGCACGGTCGGGCAGCCGCTGCCGGGCTCGGTGGTGCGGATAGCGGACGACGGCGAGGTGCTGCTGCACGGCGAGCACCTGTTCAAGGAGTACTGGAACAACCCGGGCGCGACGGCGGAGGCGCTGGCCGACGGCTGGTTCCACACCGGGGACATCGGCACCCTGGACGAGGACGGCTACCTCCGGATCACCGGCCGCAAGAAGGAGATCATCGTCACGGCGGGCGGCAAGAACGTGGCGCCGGCCGTGATCGAGGACCGCATCCGGGCGCACGCGCTGGTCGCGGAGTGCATGGTGGTGGGCGACGGGCGGCCGTTCGTGGGCGCGCTGGTCACGCTCGACGAGGAGTTCCTGGGCCGCTGGGCCGCCGAGCACGGCAAGCCGGCGCACTCCACCGCCGCGTCGCTGCGGGACGACCCGGAGCTGCGCGCGGTGATCCAGGCGGCGGTGGACGACGGCAACGCCGCGGTGTCGAAGGCGGAGTCGGTGCGCAAGTTCCGCGTGCTGTCCTCGCAGTTCTCGGAGGAGTCGGGGCACCTGACGCCGTCGCTGAAGCTGAAGCGGAACGTGGTGGCGAAGGACTACGCGGACGAGATCGAGGCGATCTACGCCAAGTAGGGGCGCCGGGTGCGTGCCCGGCCACGGGTGCGTCGTGGTGGTTCGCGCAGTTCCCCGCGCCCCTTTCGGGGCGGTCTTCACAGCAGCGTTTTCAGGTCCTCCGCCAGCAGGTCCCAGCGCCATTTCTCCTCGACCCAGCTGCGGCCCCGCTCGCCCATGCGGCGGCGCAGCCCGGGGTCCTGGAGGAGGACGGTGACACGGTCGGCGGTCTCCTCCGCCGAGCCGCCCCGGACGACCCAGCCGGTCTCGCCCTCCAGCACCGCGTCCGGGGCGCCGCCGGAGTCGCCGGCGACGACGGGCAGGCCGGTCGCGGAGGCCTCCAGGTAGACGATGCCGAGTCCCTCGACGTCCAGGCCGCCGCGCCGGGTGCGGCACGGCATGGCGAACACGTCGCCGGCGCCGTAGTGCGCGGGCAGCTCGGACCAGGGCACGGCGCCGGTGAAGCGGACCGAGGCCTCGACGCCGGTCTCCCGGGCCAGCCGGCGCAGGTCGGACTCGTAGGGGCCGCCGCCGACGATGAGCAGGACGGTGTCGGGCTCGGCCGCCAGGATGCGGGGCAGGGCCCGGATCAGGGTGTCCTGGCCCTTGCGCGGGACCAGCCGGGAGACACAGACCACGACCGGGCGGTCGGTGAGGCCGAGGCGGGCGCGCACCTCGGCGCCGCCGGAGCCCGGGTGGAAGGTCTTCTCGTCGACGCCGGGCGGCAGTTGCCTCATCCGTCCGGCCGCCTCGGGGGTGAGGGCGGTCGCGATCCGGGAGCGGGTGTACTCGCCGAGGTAGGTGATCGTGTCCGTGGACTCCCCGATCCGGCGCAGCAGTTGCCGGGCGGCGGGCAGCTGGGCCCAGCCGGCCTCGTGCCCGTGCGTGGTGGCCACCAGCCGCTCGGCACCGGCCCGGCGCAGCGCGGGTGCCATCAGGCCGAGCGGTGCCGCCGCCCCGAACCACACCGAGGTGCACCCGTGCTCGCGCAGCAGTCCCACCGCGCGCCGGGTCGCCCCCGGGGTGGGCAGCAGCATGGTCGTCCGGTCGCGTACGACGGTGAAGGGCTGCTCGGCGTCGAACGCGGCGGTGGCCTCGGCGCCCTCCCGGCCGCGCTTCCAGGTGGAGGCGTGGACGACCAGCCGGTCCGGGTCCAGGCGGAGCGCCATGTTGTGCAGGAAGGCCTGGATGCCGCCCGGGCGGGGCGGGAAGTCGTTGGTGACGATCAGGGTCTTGTGCATCGACGCCGACCCTACCCAATCGGCCGTCCGCGGCCTGGTGCGCGGGCGGGTCCCTGGCATGCGCGCGGTGTCCGGGACATGATGGGCGGGCGGAATCGAACGGCACGCAGGACGCGACGGGAAACGAACGGCAGGGGTGGACGTGGAGACGAAGGCCGTCCGGCGGTCCCTGACCGGGCCCCTGGTGACCTGGGGTGTCACGCGCGCGGTCCTGCTGCTCTTCGTCTTCCGGGTACTGCTGTTCCCGGGTCCGGACGTCACCTCCGACGTGTCGGTGATCTACCGGGGCTGGTACGAGGTGCTGCGCACGGGAACGTTTCCGCTGGACGACGTGACCTGGCAGTACCCGCCCGCGGCGGCGCTGGCGGTCCTGTCCCCGGCCGCGCTGCCCTTCCTGTCGTACCCGCACGCCTTCTTCGTGCTGGCCGCGCTGGCAGACCTGGTGGTGCTGGCGCTGCTGGCGCACGCGGGCCGGCGCCCCGACGGTTCGCGGCGCGGGCTGTGGGTGTGGGTGGCCGGGGTGCCGCTGCTCGGCCCGACGGTGTACGCCCGCTACGACGTGATGGTGACCGCGGTGGCCGTGGCGGCGCTGCTGGCCGGCGTCCAGCGGCCCCGCGTGCTGGGCGCGCTGACGGCCCTCGGCGCGCTGCTGAAGGTGTGGCCGGCGCTGCTGCTGGTGGGCGCGGTGCGGCGGCGGGCGTGGGCGTCGGCGGCGGTGACCTCGGCGGGCCTCGCGGCGCTGTTCGCGGTGTCGATGCCGGGCGCGTTCGCCTTCCTGACCTTCCAGCGGGACCGGGGCACCGAGGTGGAGTCGGTGGGCGCCCTGGTCTTCCATGTGGCCCGGCAGTTCGGCTGGAGCGGCCAGGTGCTGCTGAACTACGGCTCGATCGAGTTCGTCGGTCCGGGGGTGGCCGAGGTCAGCACGGCCGCGCTGGCGCTGACCGCGGGCGCGTTCGGCTGGCTGCTGCTGTGGCGGCTGCGGGCGACGCGCGTCTCGCCGTACACCCTGGCCGACGCGGCCTTCACGGCGGTGCTGCTGTTCACGGTCACCAGCCGGGTGATCAGTCCCCAGTACCTGGTGTGGCTGATCGGCGTGGCCGCCGTCTGCCTGACCGCCCGCGCGAGCCGGATGGGGCCGCCGGCCCTGCTGGTGGTGGCCGCCTCCCTCGTGACGGTGCTGGAGTTCCCGCTCGGCTTCGCGCACGTGGTGGTGAGCGACGGGTACGGCGTCGCCCTGATGTTCCTGCGCAACGGCCTGCTGCTGGCGGCGGCCCTCGTGGCCTGCCGGCGCCTGTGGCGGGCGACCGTGCCCGCCCGGCCCGCGATCCCCTTCCCGCCCCGGCAGACCCGGACCGAGGAGACCCCGGTCTCGTCCTGAGCGGCGCTCAGCCGAGCTGGGCCGCCAGATAGGCGCGCCAGCGGGCCGTGAAGTCCGCCGGGGTGGTGCCGAGGACCGATTTCAGGGCGTCCTCGACGGCGCCGGTGCGCCGGGTGTGGGTGCCGACCGCGTCGTAGAAGGCGATGAGCCGGGACGGGCCCCAGTGGTCGGCGATCAGACGGCAGGCCAGCCAGGCGCCCTCGTAGGCCTCGGCGAGTTCGGTGGGGTCGCTGGTGAAGCCGAAGTCCTTGTCGGTGGGGAGCGCGTCCGGGGTCTGCCCGTCCGCGAGGGCGCGGGCCAGTTCGGGGGCGATCTCGGTGGGGGTGCGGCCGGTGTCCAGGTAGCCGGTCCAGTCGGCACAGCCCTCGGAGAGCCACAGCGGGGTGGCGGCGGTGGTGTGCGCGCGGGTGGCCACGTGGGTGGTCTCGTGGGTGAGGACGACCTGTCTGCCGAGGTCGCCGAGTCCGCTGTACGCCTCGGGGTTGACCACCACCCGGTCCGCGGGCGCCCGCCCCGAGGCGGCGGCCTCGCCGGTGGTGACGGCGGCGATGCCCCGGTAGTTGGCGGCGGGCGAGCCGAGCAGGGCGGCCATGCCCGCGAGGGTGCGGGGGACAAGCACGACGACCCGCCGGCTCCAGCCGGTGCCCCACCGCCGGGTCACCGCCGGGACGGCCCGGTCGGCGAGCCGGGCGTAGGGCCGCAGCGCGGCGGCCGGCTGCCCGGCGCCCAGAACCAGGCTGTGGGCGCCCTGGACGGCGGTCACCGTGCCCTGGTCCCACAGCTGCTGCTCGGCGTGCGCGGCGGGCCGGTCGGCGCTGACGTACCAGGCGCCGTCGGCGGTGCGGGAGAGGGTCAGGGTGCGGCGGGCGTCGACGGGGGCGGTGTCGTAGCCGGCCACGCGGTAGCGCAGGTCGGCGGCGGCCACGGCGCCCGAGGAGGTGCGGCGCACACTGGTGACCCGGTAGGCGAAGGAGGCCAGCGGCAGGGCGCGCAGCCGGGTGTACCCGGTGCGGGTGCCGGTCGCGCCGTACGCGGACGCGTCGTGGCCGAGCAACGCCCCGGCGCGCCGGTCGAGGACCCGCTGCACCTCGGCGCGGGCGGGGTCGGACGCCGTGCCGTGCCCGGCGCAGCCGGCGAGCGGCAGCAGCAGACCGAGCGCCACGGCCCCCGCGCTCCACGCCCCGCCCCGGCACCCCCCGCTTCGACACGCCCCTCTTCGACCGGCCACTTCCCGATCGTACGGTGCGCGGGCCGGTCAGGGCCGGGTGACGGAGGAGACGGGCATCATGCCGACCGGGTCGTAGCGCACCGCGGCGCCCGGGTAGGGGGCGTGGATGACCTGGCCGTTACCGGCGTACATGGCGACATGGCTGGCGTCGGCGCGGTAGACGACCAGGTCGCCGGGGCGGGCCTGGGACAGCGGCACCTGGTGGCCGGCGAAGCGCTGTTCCTGCGAGGTGCGCGGCAGGTGGATGCCGGCGTGCGCGTACGCCCACTGCATCAGGCCCGAACAGTCGAATCCGGAGGGGCCGTTGGCGCCCCACACGTAGGGGCGGCCGAGGGCGGTGCGGGCGGCGGCGAGCGCGGCGGCGGCGCGGCCGTCGGGGGCGACCGCGGAGGTCAGGTCGGGGCGGCTGCCGCGCGAGGCCCGGTCGAAGGCGGCCCGGTCGGCGGCGGGCAGGCCGTTGAGAAGCCGGCGGGCCTGGGCGAGTTTGTGCTCCACGGTCCGCTTGTGGGCGGCGACGGCCTTGCGGCTGCGCTCCAGCTCCGCGAGCTTGCCGGCCGCCTCCGAGCGCTCCTGGGCCAGCTCCCGCATCGCGTTCTCCAACTCCCGGAGCTGTCCGGCCTGCTGGGCGCCGATGCGGTCGAGGGTGGCGGCCTTGTCGAGGTAGTCGGCCGGGTCGTCGGAGAACAGCAGCGCCACGGTCGGGTCGATGCCGCCGGAGCGGTACTGGGCCCCGGCCAACGAGCCGAGCCGCTCGCGCAGGTCGTTGACGCGCAACTGCCCGCGGGCGATGTGGTCCTGGGCGTCGCGCACCTCGCGGCGCAGCGTCCCGGCCCGCTCGGCGGCCTTGTCGAAGGCCTGGGTGGCGCGCTCGGCCTCCTCGTAGAGCCGGTCCACCTCCGCGCGGGTGTGGCCGTGCGGGGCCGCGTGGGCCGGTACGGCACCGAGGGCGGCGGTCGCGGCGGACAGCACGCACAGTGCGGTCGCGCCCCGGTCGAATCCGGAGGGGGCAAGGCGGCGGTGGGACCCCACGGCAGTCCTTCTGCTGGCGGACGGGAGTGCCGCCCCGGCGCCTGGGGACGGGGAGGCCCCGGCGTCGGGGAAGCGGGCCAGACAGTAGCCGCGCGGACGGGTCCGGACCAAAGACCCCGGCGTCAACACACGGTGACGCCCCGCCGCTGACGCAGGTCAACGGCGGGGCGGGGAGTCAGTTCCGGTTTCGCGGATTCGCTCGTTCGGGCGCTTCCGTGTCGCCGGGCGCCGGGGCGTGGGTCAGACCCGGACGCCGAACTGGAAGGGCATGTTGCCGATGGCCTCGTAGCGGACCACGGCGCCGGTGTGCGGGGCGTGCAGCACCTGGCCGTTGCCGGCGTAGAGGCCGACGTGGTGCAGGTCGTTGTAGAAGAACACCAGGTCGCCGACCTTGAGGTCGCCCTGGCTGTAGATGCGGGTACCCGTCTGGGCCTGGGCCTCGGAGGTGCGCGGGATGGAGACGCCGGCCTGGGCGTAGGCCCAGGAGGTCAGGCCCGAGCAGTCGAAGGAGGAGGGGCCGGTGGCGCCGTACACGTACGGGGAGCCGATCTTGCTCTGGGCGGCGGAGAACGCCGCCGAGGCACGGCCGGAGGCGGGCGGGGCGTCGCCGAGGTCCACGCGCTCGCTGGAGGAGCGGTCGGCACGCTGCTGCTTCTGGGCGAGCGCGGCCTTTTCCTTGGCGGTCAGGGTGTTGAGGAGCTTCTGCGCCTCGCCGAGCTTGCCCTGGACCTCCTTCTTCTTCTCCGCGAGCTGGGTGCGGGTGGCGGAGAGGTCCTTGAGCTTCTCGGTGGCTTCCGCCCGCTCCTGGGCGAGTTCGCGCTGTTTGTCCTGGATCTTCTTCAGCGCGTCGACCTGCTGGCCGCTCAACTGGTCGAGCGTGGACGCCTTGTCGAGGTAGTCGTCCGGGTCCGAGGACAGGAAGAGCTGGATCGAGGCGTCGATGCCGCCGGAGCGGTACTGGGCGGTGGCCAGCGAACCCAGGCCGTCGCGCAGCTTGTTGAGGTCCTGCTGGCCCCGGGCGACGTTGTCCTGGATCGTGGAGATTTCCTTCTGCAGCTTCTGCTGCTTCTCCTTGGCCCCGTTGTACTTCTCGGTGGCCTGCTCGGCCTGCTCGTAGAGCTTGTCGACCTTCGCCTTCACCTCGTCCTTGCCCGGCTTCTCGGTGGGCGCGGCGTTGGCGGCGTTCGCGCTGAGCGCGACGGCAGCGGCGGCTGCGGTGGTCAGCACGGTGACACGCGTGCGGCTCGGCTGCTTGGGTCGACGGTGGGACGCCACTGAGGACGAACTCCTTCTTGTGAGTGTTCACCCGTTCGGAGGTTCGAGGCCCGACCCTAGTGACCCAGTTGTGATCAGTTCAAATCCTCACGACAAAAAACCCGGTCACGCAATGCATTCTTTGCACAGAACGCACGTGCAGTGATGCCGGGTTGACGCTACGTTGCGTGACGATACGGCCAATTCGGGCAATGCGTATGCCCGTTGGACCTTCGGGACAGTCGCTTCAGGACAGCCGCTTCAGGAGCACCGCGGAGGCCACCGGCCGGGCACCGGCCCTGGCGACGCCGTCGGCCACCTCGCGGTCGGTGGAGGCGACGATCACCGGACGCCCGGGCGGCTCGGCGCGCACCAGCTGGCGGATCAGCTCGTCCGCCGTCACGCCCGGCTTGGAGAACAGCACCCGCACCCCGCGCGGCGGCGCCAGCAGCACCGGCGCGGCCAGTTCGGCGCCGTCGAAGACGCAGGTCACCTCGGCGCCGGTCTGCGCGGCGAGCGCGGAGAGCTGGCCGAGCAGCCGCAGGCGCTGCTTCTCCAGCGGCATCTGCGGATAGCCGGTCTTGGTGACGTTGTAGCCGTCGACCACCAGATGGGCCTGCGGCAGCGCGAGCAGCTGGTCCAGGATCGCCGGGTCGTGCTCGGACAGCGCGCGGGCGGCGATGTCCTTCGGGGTCATCCGGCCCGGTTCGACCGCGTCCACGGTCTCCGCCGGACGCACCGACACCGGGGGCAGGGCGAGTTCGCGGCGCAGGCCCTGGGTGGCGTCCAGCAGGGTGTCCAGCAGCAGCCGTACCCGCATGTCCTCCACGCTGCGGCCCTCGCGGGCGGCCCGCCGGGTGGCCTCCAGGGACGCCTCGGCCTCGCCCAGGCGCGCCTTGAGCCGCCGGGACTCACTCTCGGCGGCCGACACCCGCGTCTGCGCCTCGGCGCGGGCGGCGTCGGCCTCGGCCCGCGCCTTGCGCAGCGCGGCCTCACCGCGCCGGACGTCGCTCAGCGCGGCCCGCAGCTTGCGGTGCAGGGCCTCGCTCTCCCGCTTGGCCGACTCCAGTTCCGCGCGCAGCCGTTCGGTCTCGGCACGGGTGTGCTCGCGGGCCTGGGCCAGCTCGGCGCGCAGCCGCTCCAGTTCGGCCCGGCTCTCCTCGTCCGCGCGTTCGGCGTCCGCGCGCTGGGCCTCCTCGCCGGCCGCGGTGACGAGCTTCACCCAGTCCGCCGGACGCAGTACGTAGGCCGCGGCCGCCACGTCGAGCGGGTCCGCGGCCGGGGGCGGGGAGCCGGAGTCGAGGGCGCCGGCGAGTTCCGGCTGCGCCTCTCTGAACTTCTCGCCGATCCGCTGCCGGAACACCGGCTCGGTCTCCAGCGCCGCCGCCATCGCGTTGCCGGCGAACTTCGCCCGGCGATTGGGGGCGAACCGGGCGTACTGCCGCAGCTGCGCGGGCAGTTCGGCCATGGTCAGGCCGCCGAAGGCGTCCGCCACGATCTGCACGACCCGGCGGCGCACGCCGTCGGGCAGCGGACGGTCAAGCACCTCGGCGGTGCCGTCCCCCGGCCCCCCGCCCGCGGTCTCCACCATCCGTCACACCCCACTACTTCCTCTGTCGCCTCCGGACGGCTCCGCTCAGGAACCGGCGCCCGGCCTGTCCACCAGCTCGACCTGGTCCACCGCGTTGCACCACCGGCAGCGCACCGACTCGATGGTCTCACTGACCACCTCGCGCTCCTCCACGTCCGGCTCACCGGCCAGGTCGAGGTGCACGTACTCGACGACCTTGGACGAGCGCGTCACGTCGAACCGGGTCAGATTGCCGCACAGGGTGCAGCGCCACCGGGTCGTGGCGGTCGGCAGGGGAACCGTCATCGTGGTGATCCGCTTCCTTCTGGTCTCGGTCAGCGCCGCCGGCCGGCGCGTGTGGCTCGTAACCCTACGGCCTGCCGGGTGCCCGCCGCCCGTCCGTCCACGGCGGCGAGGCGGTCTGTCAGCTTGCGTCCTGTTACGTCATGCTCTGTAGTCATGATCGGTACCTGGAGCACGGCGGCCGGCAGAGCCCTCAGAGCGGTGCGGGGAACCTCGGCGCCGGTGACGTACGGCCTCATCGCGCTGTGCGGCCTGATCTTCGTCCTGGGCCCCGCCTCCGGCCTGACCCCGGCCTACGGCACCGGTAACGCGCCGGCGCTCGCGCAGCGCGCGTACTTCCGCCGCTGGGGCGTGGTCCCGGACGAGCTGTTCGACGGCGCGGCCCGGGAGGCGCTCACCCCGGCCACCGCCCTGTTCGTGCACGGCAGCTGGGTGCATCTGCTCGGCAACATGCTCTTCCTCTTCGTCTTCGGGGCGATGACCGAGGAGCGGATGGGCCGGGTGCGGTTCACCCTTTTCTACGGCGGCTGCGGTTACCTGGCCCTGGTCGGCTACGCGGCCGCGAACGCCACCTCCCAGCAGTCGCTGGTGGGCGCCTCCGGGGCGATCTCCGCGGTCCTCGGTGCGTTCCTCTACCTGTTCCCGCGCGCCCGGGTCACCAGTCTCCTGCCGTTCCTGTTCTTTCTGCCGCTGCGCTTCCCGGCCTGGGTGGTGCTGCCCTTCTGGGCGGCCCTCCAATGGCTGGCCGCCGGGCAGGCCTCCGACGGGCCCGGCGTGGCCTACCTCGCCCACCTGGTGGGCTTCGGGCTCGGCTTCGGCTACGCCTGGCTGCGCTACGGCCGGCCGGGGCGGTCGCGGGGCGGCCTCGGGGAGACGGTGGCGGGAGACGAGCGCACTAGAGTGAGGTCCGCACCCGCCCCGGCACCCGAGGGAGAGAACCAGCCGTGATCACCGCGATCGTCCTCATCAAGACCAGCGTGGACCGGATCCCCGAGATCGCGGAGCGGATCGCCGCGCTGGAGAGCGTCAGCGAGGTCTTCTCGGTCACCGGCACCTACGACCTGATCGCCATGGTGCGGGTCAGCCGGCACGAGGACCTGGCCGACGTGATCCCGGGCCGCATCAGCAAGATCCCCGGCGTGGAGGGCACGGACACGCACGTCGCGTTCCGCACCTACTCCCAGCACGACCTGGAGGCCGCGTTCGCGATCGGCCTCGACAACTAGCCGTTCCGCGAAGCGGCCCCCAGGGGTCGGCTCCGGTCAGACCGCCGGGACGCAGCGGCCCTCCTCCGTGCGGTACCGCCACTTGGCGCCCTCGGCGACCAGTTCGCGCACCGCGGCGACGAAGCGGTCCACGTGCTCGTCGGGGGTGCCCGCGCCGAAGCTGACCCGGATGGCGTTGAGGGACTTCTCGCCCGGCGCCGCCTCGGGGGCACCGCACTCGCCCTGGGTCTCGGGGTCGCTGCCGAGCAGGGTGCGCACCAGCGGGTGGGCGCAGAACAGGCCGTCGCGGACGCCGATGCCGTACTCGGCGGAGAGGGCGGCGGCGAAGTGCGAGCTGTTCCAACCCTCGACCACGAACGAGAGCACGCCGACGCGCGGGGCGTCGTCCCCGAACAGGGAGAGGACCCGCACCTCGGGCACCTCGGCGAGCCCCTCGCGGACCTTGGTGATCAGGTGCCGCTCCCGGGCCACCAGGCCCTCCCAGCCGGCCTCGGTGAGGGCCTTGCAGGCCGACGCGATGGAGTAGGCGCCGATGACGTTCGGGGAGCCCGCCTCGTGCCGGGCGGCGCTCTCGTGCCACTCCACGTCCACTCCCCCGTCGGTGCGCCGGGTCACCCGGCGGCTGGCGCCACCGCCCGCGAGGTACGGCTCGGCGGCCACCAGCCAGTCGGCGCGGCCGGCCAGCACGCCCGAGCCGAAGGGGGCGTACAGCTTGTGCCCGGAGAAGGCGATCCAGTCGACGTCCAGCTCCGTGACGGACACCGGGTGGTGCGGGGCGAGCTGGGCCGCGTCGAGGACGATCCGGGCGCCGTGGGCGTGCGCGGCGGCGGCCAGCTCGCGCACCGGCCACAGCTCGCCGGTGACGTTGGAGGCGCCGGTGACGCAGACCAGGGCCGGCCCGTACGGGTCGCGGTCGGCGAGGGCGCGCTCCAGGGTCTCGACGGCCTGGCGGGGGGTGCGCGGGGCGTCGAGGTAGGTGACCTCCGCGTCCTGCCAGGGCAGCAGCGAGGCGTGGTGCTCGGTCTCGAAGACGAAGACCTGGCAGCCGGCCGGCAGGGCGCGGGCCAGCAGGTTCAGGGAGTCGGTGGTGGAGCGGGTGAAGACGACCTGGTCGTCCTCCCGGCAGCCGAGGAACCCGGCGACCGTCCGGCGGGCGTTCTCGAACAGGTCGGTGGAGAGCTGGGAGAGGTAGCCGGCACCGCGGTGGACGCTGCCGTAGTACGGGGCGTAGGCGGCGACGTCGTCCCAGACGCGCTGGAGGGCGGGGGCGCTGGCCGCGTAGTCCAGCGCGGCGTAGGCGACCTCGCCGCCGGTCACGAGCGGCACGGTGACATCTCCGCCCAGAACGGGCAGCGGGGCACAAACGGTCTGGGCGGCGGCAGCGGTGGAGACGGACATGGGTGGACTCCCGTGAGGACGTACGCGCGAAGAGGCGTACGGAGATGAGGTGAAAGGGGTGTGCGGAGGCGGGGCTCTGCGGCCCTATCGCATTCGCTTGCTCACGGGAGGCTCCCTCGACGACCAGGACCCCTGGGGTTCGAGGGGTCCGCGCTTGCCGCGGACCTCGCTGCCCACGGCCTGGTCTTCACCCGGGGCACCCCGCCACGGACGGAGGGTTGCCGGACAGTCGGCCGGGGCCTCATGACTGTCACTCATGACCTGGAAGGGAACGTACGCGAAATGATCGTCGCCCCGCAACCCCTGTCCGGATCGCGGGACGACGACCGCCGGTGTCAGGCCCTGCTGGCCGCCACCCAGCGCTCCAGGGCCCGCTTGGCCGCGCCCGAGTCGACCGACTCCCGGGCCTTGGCCATGCCGGCGCGCAGCTGGTCGGCGAGGGAGGCGTCCGTCGGCCGCAGCGCGACCAGCGCGGCGGCCGAGTTCAGCAGCACGGCGTCCCGTACGGGCCCCCGCTCGCCGTCCAGCAGCCGGCGGGCGACCTCGGCGTTGTAGGCCGCGTCGGCGCCGCGCAGGGCGTCCACCGGGACCAGGTCGATGCCGACGTCCCGCGGGTCGAAGGTCTCCTCGGTGACCTTGCCGTCGCGGACCGCCCACACCCGGGAGGTGGCGGTGACGGTCAGCTCGTCCAGTCCGTCGTCGCCGCGGAAGACCAGGGCGGAGTTGCCGCGCTCGGCGAGCACGCCGGCCACGATCGGCGCCATCCGCGGGTCGGCGACCCCGACCGCCTGGGCGCCGACCCTGGCCGGGTTGGTGAGCGGGCCGAGCACGTTGAAGGTGGTACGGATGCCGAGCTGGCCGCGGGCCGCGGCGACGTGCCGCAGGGACGGGTGGAAGCGCACCGCGAAACACATGGTGATGCCGGCCTCCTCGGCGACCTCGGCGACCCGGCGCGGGGTCAGGTCGAGGTTGATGCCGAGCTTCTCCAGGACGTCGGAGGAGCCGGAGGCGGAGGACGCGGCGCGGTTGCCGTGCTTGACGACCTTCGCCCCGGTGCCGGCGACGACGATCGCGGACATCGTGGAGATGTTCACCGTCTTGGCGCCGTCGCCGCCGGTGCCGACGATGTCCACCGCCGGGCCGGGCACCTCGATCACGTTGGCGTGCTCGTACATCGTGCGGACGAGTCCGGAGATCTCCTGGACGGTCTCGCCCTTGGCGCGCAGCGCGACCATGAAGCCGGCGATCTGGGCGTCGGTGGCCTCGCCGCGCATGATGCGGTCCATCGCCCACGCGGTCTCGTCGGCGGACAGGTCCCGGCCGGCCAGCAGGCCGTTCAGCAGGGCGGGCCAGGAACGGCCCGCCGCGGTGTCGCCTCCAGCGGGGGTCACAGCGCTCATCAGCCGCTCCTGGTGATCTGGGAGTCCAACAGAAATCCTGCGGAGAGTCCTCCGGAAAGTCCTGCACCACCCTATCCAGCCCCGGGCGGCGCGAAGGGCCCCGTCCGGGGTGCGGACGGGGCCCTTCTGCGTGGTGTGGCGACGCGGGGATCAGTGGTGGCCGTGGCCGCTCGTGATCTCCTTGTACTCGTCTACGGTCGGCTTCTGGATCTGGTTGTCCTCGCCGTAGTAGGCGTTGGAGAGCTTGACGCGCAGCTTCTCCGAGCCCTTCACCTTGCGCTCGACACCGTTCTCGTCGACCGTCGGGCCGATCTCGGCCGGCGCGTACTGCTGGTGCGCGGTGAGCGTGTGCAGCTGCTCCTGGCTGAGCGGCTCGTGCACCTCGATGAACTCACCGTGCGGCAGCCGCTTGATGATGCCGGTCTCGCGGCCGTGCAGCACCTTCTCGTGGTCCCGGCGCTGCAGGCCGAGGCAGATCCGCTTGGTGGCGATGAACGCGACGACCGGTCCGACGAAGAAGCTGATCCGGACGAACCAGGTGACGGCGTTGATCGACAGGTGGAAGTGCGTGGCCCACAGGTCGTTGCCACCGCCGACCAGGCCCACCATGTAGACCGTGATCCAGGCGACACCGAAGCCGGTACGGGTCGGGGCGTTGCGCGGGCGGTCCAGGATGTGGTGCTCGCTCTTGTCGCCGGTGACCCAGGACTCGATGAACGGGTAGACCGCGATCGCGCCCAGCACGACACCGAAGAGCACCAGCGGGATGAACACGCCCAGGACCAGCGTGTGGCCCCAGAAGTTGATCTCCCAGCCCGGCATGTAGCGGACCAGACCCTCGGCGAAGCCCATGTACCAGTCGGGCTGGGCGCCGGTGGACACCTGGTCCGGACGGTAGGGGCCCATGGCCCAGATCGGGTTGATCTGGGCGATCGCGGCGATGACCGCGATGGCGCCGAAGACCAGGAAGAAGAAGCCTCCGGCCTTGGCCATGTAGACCGGCAGCAGCGGCATGCCGACGACGTTCTTCTCGGTCTTGCCGGGGCCCGCGAACTGCGTGTGCTTGTGGTAGAAGACCAGGATCAGGTGGCCGACCACCAGACCGAGCATGATGCCCGGCAGCAGCAGGATGTGGATCGAGTAGAACCGCGCCACGAAGTCGTGGCCCGGGAACTCGCCGCCGAAGAGGAAGTACGAGATGTACGTGCCGACGATCGGCATGGACAGGATCGCGCCCTCGGTGAAGCGGACACCGGTGCCGGAGAGCAGGTCGTCCGGGAGCGAGTAACCGGTGAAACCGGTGAACATGCCGAGGACGAAGAGCAGGAAGCCGAACAGCCAGTTGATCTCACGCGGCTTGCGGAACGCGCCGGTGAAGAACACGCGCATCATGTGCACGAACATGCCGGCGAGGAAGATCAGCGCCGACCAGTGGTGGATCTGCCGGACCAGCAGACCGCCGCGCACGTCGAAGGAGATGTGCAGGGTCGAGTTGAACGCCTCGGACATCAGCTGTCCCTGGAGCGGGACGTAGCTGCCGTGGTACTCCACCTCGTTCATCGACGGGTGGAAGAACAGCGTCAGATAGACACCCGTCAGGATGATGATGATGAAGCTGTAGAGGCAGACCTCACCCAACATGAACGACCAGTGGTCGGGGAAGATCTTGCGCATGTTGGCCTTGGCCAGGGAGTAGATCCCGAGCCGGCCGTCGGCCCAGTCGGCGACGCGCTCGCCGGCCGGTGCCTTCCCGCGCGCGCGGGACTCTTGGTTGTCTGCAGTACTCATCCGCGCTCCCAGAATGCAGGACCGACGGGCTCCTCGAAGTCGCCGAGCGCCTGGAGGTAACCCTCACTGTCCACACCGATGCGCAGTTGCGGCAGGGCGTGGCCGGCGGGGCCGAAGATCACTCGGGCACCGTCGGAGAGGTCGAAGGTGGACTGGTGGCACGGGCACAGCACGTGGTGCGTCTGCTGCTCGTACAGGGAGATCGGGCAGCCCACGTGGGTGCAGATCTTCGAGAAGGCGACGATGCCCTCGTGCGCCCAGTCGAGCTCGCGCTTGTCCTTGATGTTGCCCGGCTGGAGCCGGACGATCATCAGGGCCGCCTTGGCGATCTCGTTCTGGAAGTCCTCGGACTTCTCCTCCAGCCCGTCGGGCTTGGCGAAGGTCAGCGAGCCCACGGCGACGTCCTCGGGACGCAGCGGCTGGTTCGTGTTCATGTTGACCAGGCGCTTGCCCTTGGCCCACAGCGTGTGGCGCAGCGAGGTGCCCGGCAGCGGGCCGAGGTCGCGCAGCAGCATGACGCCGGACAGCGGCACCAGGGTGAGCGCGCCGAGCATCGTGTTGCGGATCAGCTTGCGCCGGCCGAGCGCCGACTCCTTGGCGCCCTGGCGGAAGTCCGCGTGGACCTGGGCACGCACCTCGGCCGGGGCCTCGATCGGGTGCCGCTCGGCGGGGACCTCGACGTCGGACATCAGGGTGCGGGCCCAGTGGACCGCGCCCGCGCCGATGCAGAACAGGGCCGTGCCGAGGGTCAGGCCCAGCGCGAAGTTCAGCGCGCTGATGTGACCGATCGGGAAGACGAAGATCGACTTGTCGTGCGGGATCGCGACGTACGAGACGATGAAGCCGACGGTGGCCAGCATCGAGAGCGTGAACAGCAGGGCGACCGCGCGCTCGGACCGCCGGGCGGCCTGCTCGTCGATGTCCTGGATCCGGTGCTCGTGCGGCGGCAGACCCGGGTCGGCGAACGGGTTCTCCTCGTCCGCGACCGTCACCGCGCCATGGGCGTGGTCCTGCTCAGCGGGCAGGTTCTCTTCTGGAATGTCTTGGCTACTCATGACTTCTTGGCCTTTGCGGTCCGAGCGGCGACCCAGACGGCGACCGCGATCAACACGCCCAGTCCGAAGATCCAGGCGAACAGGCCTTCACTGACCGGCCCGAGGCCGCCCAGCTCCATACCACCCGGGTTCTCTGTATCGCTGCCGTTGACCGCGTGCAGGTACGCGATGATGTCCTTCTTGTTCTTCTCCGACAGCGTGGTGTCGGGGAAGGACGGCATGTTCTGCGGGCCGGTCTGCATGGCCTCGTAGATGTGCTTGGGGGCGACGCCCTCCAGGGTCGGGGCGAACTTGCCCTTGGTCAGGGCACCGCCCTTGCCCGTGAAGTTGTGGCACTGCGCGCAGTTGGTGCGGAACAGCTCGCCACCCTTGGCGATGTCCGCGCCTTCCGGGCCGTACTGCTGCTCGGTCGGCACGTTCGGGCCCGCGCCCAGCGACGCGATGTACGCGGCGAGCTGGTCGATCTGGGCCTGCGTGTAGATGTTCTTCTTCTTGACGACCTGCGGGCCCTGCGAGGTGGCGGCCGGCATACGGCCGGTGGCCACCTGGAAGTCGACCGCGGCGGCGCCGACGCCGACGAGGCTCGGCCCGTCGGAGGAGCCCTGGCCACCGGTGCCGTGGCAGCTTGCGCAGCCGACCTCGTAGAGCTTCTTGCCCTCCTTGATGGTCAGGGACTGGGCGGTTTCATCGGCCTGCGCCTTGCTCGCGGGCGCGAACGCGGCGTACAGCCCCCCGGTGGCCGCCAGCGCGAGGAGTAGGACGACGACCGCCGCCAGCGGATGGCGTCGTCGTACGGAGAGCTTTTTCACGGATTACCCCGGTGTCAGGATCTTCTGCGTCGATGCTTCTGGATGTGCGGGAGCGGTCCCGGCTACTTGATCAGGTAGATCGTGGCGAAAAGGCCGATCCAGACCACATCGACGAAGTGCCAGTAGTAGGACACGACGATCGCGGCGGTCGCCTGCTCGTGCGTGAACCTCTTGGCCATGTAGGTACGGCCGAGGACCAGCAGGAAGGCGATGAGGCCACCCGTCACGTGCAGGCCGTGGAAGCCGGTGGTCAGGTAGAACACCGAGCCGTACGGGTCGGAGGACAGCGAGATGCCGTCCTTCTTCACCAGCTCCGTGTACTCGTAGATCTGACCGCCGATGAAGATCGCACCCATGATGAAGGTGAGGATGAACCAGCCACGGAGCTTCTTCACGTCGCCGCGCTCGGCGGCGAACACGCCGAGCTGGCAGGTGAGGGACGAGAGCACCAGGATCGTGGTGTTCGTCGCGGAGAAGGGCACGTTGAGGGCGTGCGCCATCTCCTTCCAGTGGTCCGGTCCGGTCACCGACCGGAGGGTGAAGTACATCGCGAAGAGGGCCGCGAAGAACATCAGCTCGGAACTCAGCCAGATGATGGTTCCGACGCTGGTGAGGTTCGGCCGGTTGACCGACGGGTGCGCGTGCCCGGTTTCTACTGTCGTTGCTGTCGCCACGACCGACATTATGTCGGTCGCTTATCCCGCCCTCACTCCGGGGGGTGCCGTTCGGAGTGTTGCTGCCCGCCGAACCGGTGCTGACGTGGTGTTCAGGGGAGTAACATCCCGCCCGAACGGCCCTGTCCGTCCCGTCCGTACGACGCCGACGTCCCGGAGGAACCATGCAGCCGACCGCCACGGTCCTGGTCTACAGCGACGACTCCCGCACCCGCGAGCAAGTACGGCTGGCCACCGGGCGCCGACCGGCTCCGGACGTGCCCCAGGTCGAGTTCGTGGAGTGCGCGACGCCCGCCGCGGTCCTGGCCGAGCTGGACAAGGGCGGCATCGACGTCTGTGTCCTCGACGGCGAGGCCGTGCCGATGGGGGGCATGGGGATGTGCCGGCAGATCAAGGACGAGGTGTTCCAGGCGCCGCCGGTGCTGCTGCTGATGGGCCGGCCGCAGGACGCGTGGCTGGCGACGTGGAGCCGGGCGGACGCGGCGGTCACCTTGCCGGTGGATCCGGTGGAGTTCGCGTCCGCGTTGGCGTCTTTGCTGCGGCGGAAGAGGCTGATCGGGGCATGAGCGCCTAATGGTTCGGGGCGCGAGGAGCGTGCGCGAGTGCCGGTTCTTCGTGGCTTGTCGCGCAGTTCCCCGCGCCCCTTCGGGGCGCTCTAAACGGCCGTCGGCTGGAGTCTTACCGTGTCGGCCTGGGGCTGGGTCTCGGGGGTGCCGGCGGTCAGGGCGCTGCCCTCGCGCCATTTCTTCCAGTCGAGGTTCCAGTCACCGAAGCCGTTGCCGAAGGGCTCCATCGGGTCGCCGTCGGAGTTGATCACCTTGACGACGTCACCCTCGTGGACGTTGTCGAAGAACCACTCGGCGTTGGAGGTGCTCATGCCGGTGCAGCCGTGGCTGACGTTGGCGTACCCCTGGGAGCCGACGGACCAGGGGGCGGCGTGCACGTACTCGCCGGACCAGGTGACCCGGGTGGCGTAGTAGACCGGCAGGTCGTAGGAGTCGGAGCTGCCCTCGGCGATACCGACGGTGCTGCCGCGCATCCGTACGAAGTACTGCTTCTCCAGCACCACCTTGACGCCGTTGCGGGTCTCGAAGCCCGGCTTGCCGGTGGTGACCGGGATCTGCTCGACCTGCTCGCCGTTCTTGTAGTACGTCAGCTGGTGCGTGGCGGCGTCCGTGATCGCCTCGACGCGGTCGCCGATGGTGAGCTTCAGCTCCTTGGACCTGCCGCCCCACAGCCGGTCGCTGATCTTCACGCCGTCCAGGTTGCTGTACGCCCGGACGGTGGTGTGGGCCGGCCAGTACTCCTTGGGCCGGTAGTGCAGTTCCTTGCCGCTGACCCAGTACCAGGAGCCCTGCACGGCCGGCGCGGAGTCGACCCGCAGGGCGCGCTCCACGACGGCGCGCTGCGCCTTGTCGCTGATGTCCTGATCGAGCGTGGCGGTGATGGGCTGCCCGACGCCGTAGGTGCCCTTGTCCGGCCCGAAGGTGACGTTCAGACGCTTCTTGCTGGTGGGCTTGCTGGTGTCGAAGACGAGCACCTTGCGGCCGGGCGCCCCGTCGTCGTCCTCCGTGCTCACCGTGACCGTGTAGTGGGCGTTGGCGGCCAGCGGGGAGGTGCTGTGCCACCTGCTGCCGTCGGCGGCGAGTTCGCCCGCCACATAGCGCCCTGTGGAGTCCTGGGCGGTGACGTCGGTGATACGCCCCTCGTCCTTGACGTCGACCTCCAGGGGCTTGTCCGGATCGGCCTGCTTCCCGGTGTCGGTGGGGCCGCTGAAGGAGATCAGGTCCGCCGCGTCGTACGGCTTGGCCGACAGGGGGTTGCCGTCCGCACCGCAAGCGGTGACGCCCGCGCCGAGGGCGGTCACCAGCAGGGTGCAGCTGACGACGGTGCGGGTCCGCGGAGTGTGGTTCATACGATCACGCTATGAGAGGAAGACCGTACCGGCGCGGCAGGTAATCCGTACGAGGGACCGACACGCGGCAAAGGAACGACCCGCCTGGCGGTGCCGGAAACGACGGAGGCCCGGACCCTTCTGACGAGGGGTCCGGGCTTCCGGTGCGGGTGCGCGCGTCCTACTGGGTGCGGTTCTCACCGTGGTAGTACTCGAACACCCAGCCGAACAGGCCGATCACGATGAACGGCGCGGAGAAGTAGATCAGCCACCAGCCGACCGCGATGCTGAGGAAGGCGATCGCGCCGCCGAAGCCCAGCATGAGCGGCTGCCAGCTGTGCGGGCTGAAGAAGCCCAGCTCGCCCGCGTCGTCCGCGACGTCGGCCTCCTTGTCGTCCTGGGCGCCCGCGTCGACCCGCCGGGCGGTGAAGCCCAGGTAGAAGCCGATCATGATGCTCAGGCCGAAGGCCAGGAAGAGAGCGGTGGTGCCGGCCGGCTCCTTCGACCACACGCCATACACGATGGCCATGATCAGGATGAAGACGCTCAGCCAGATGAACATCCGACCCTGGATCTTCACTTGCCGGCCTCCTTGCTGCCCGCGATGGCGGTGCCGTGACCGGCGTGCTCAAGCTGTTCGAGCGCGGCGATCTCAGGGTGGTGCAGGTCGAACGCCGGGGATTCGCTGCGGATCCGCGGCAGGGTGAGGAAGTTGTGCCGGGGCGGCGGGCAGGAGGTCGCCCACTCCAGCGAACGGCCCCAGCCCCACGGGTCGTCGACCTCGACCGGCTTGCCGTACTTGGCCGTCTTCCAGACGTTGTAGAGGAACGGCAGGATCGACAGGCCGAGCAGGAAGGAACTGATGGTCGAGACCGTGTTCAGGGCGGTGAAGCCGTCGGCCGCCAGGTAGTCGGCGTACCGGCGCGGCATGCCCTCG